>NZ_JBQUZB010000008.1:0-18809 GCF_056314065.1 Allorhizobium sp. DMC15 | reverse complement strand
AGAAAAGCTGCGCTTCGCAATCCGCGAAGGCGGCCGCACCGTCGGCGCCGGCATCGTCGCTTCGATCATCGAGTAATGATCGAGAAGTCGATGGCGTAAGCGGCCGACGGCACGAAAAATGTTCAGATGGCGCGCAAGCGCGATCTGGACGCGGCGCCGGCATTGTCGCCTCGATCATCGAGTAATCGCTGATTTGATCGATAAGATCGAAAGGCCTCGCTGGAAACAGCGGGGCCTTTTCCGTTCGGGGTGATATCTGATGATTGCAGACCTGCAGCTGGAAGAGATTCGCGCCTACCGCCATCGGATGCGACTGGCGGGGTGTTGGGGTGCTTGCTACGAAGTTGCTTGTTTCATTGAGCGCCGCCACGGCTGGCGTCGTGTTGATGGCGTGTATGGCTTGCCCGACGGTCGACCGATCTTTCTGCATTCATGGAATGTCGCGCCGGATGGCTTGGTCTGCGACGGGACCGCCGATCAATTCGGCGAGGGCGAGGATGTTCTGATCGTCTCCATGGAAGGTGGCCACGGCGGACGCTATCGCGACAAATATACGGCAGCCCACAATCCCATGGTCACATCCTGGCTCAAGGGCGCCCCCTATATCGGTGTTCCGGATCGACGGTTCTGGGAAAATGCCGAGGAAGAGAAGAAGCTGCCCCCGGGCTGGTGGCTCGACGACCGTGACGCATACCTGTCATGGTTCGCAAAGGGTGCTCTGCAATATCCCATGTTTGCGGCCATGCGCGATCGCTATTATCAGCGTGGTTACGACATCACCGATCTGGTCTGAGCGGTTCTTACGCCCTGTCGAGCCGGTGCTCGTCCGCCAGCCGCAGCAGATCCGTCACCAGATATCCGTTGATCGTCATGCCCCCGAGGTCGCATTCGGCGATGGAGACATCCGCGAGGCTGCCGAAGCGGATCGTGCTGCCGTTGAAATCAACATGGGTGAGGCTCGCGGCATGGATCATCGCATTCTCGATCAGGGCCCCGGCCATGGCGGTATTGCGGATGACGAGCTGCTCGGCATTGGCGTCTGTGATCAACGCTTTGCCAAGATCGATATTGCTGAACACCGCTTCCTTGAGCGAGACGTCTGTGAAGCGCGATTCGGTCAGGTCCGTGTCGTAGAATTCGGACCCGGGCAGGGCGGCATTGCTGATCCGGATCATGGCACTCCTCCGCGAATATGAGACGCAGACTATCGAAGAAGACCGCACGTCTGGCAAGCCGGACCTTCGGCGGGTAACGGCACGTCGGTTGGCGCCGCGCTGGGCGCAGAGTGGCCCGGCTGTCGTGATTTTCCTGACGTCGTCGACGCATGGCTCCTCTGCACAATTCCGACTTCGGATCCGTCCGTCCTAAAGTTACAATTGCGACCGTAATAAACGTTGACGGGCCGACAGTCGGCTCTGCCACCAAAGACCCGGAGGCCGCGACATGCAACGGCACCGAAGTTCCCGAGCATTCATCCGCAGAGGTTGTTGGCTCGTCCTGCTTGCTGCCGGCCTCTTGGCCGTGACGAAACCGGCAGACGCAGGCGAGGGCTCCCTTCTGTGGACCGCCACGAAGCCTGGTGACACTCTGCTGATGCGCCCGGGGTTGGCGCTGGGCTCGAAGGGGGATCTGCGCCTAGGTCTCGAATCATCGTTGGAAACGGCCAATGCGAGCCGCCCGGGGACGGTCGCCGCGCCCCTCGTTGTCTGGGGCGAGGTCGATCTTCCTGGCCGGGCCTGGGCGTCGGTCTTCGCCATGCGCCTTGATGCACGGACTACTGCGGGCAGGGCGGTGCTCCGCCGTGACCGCCGCCTTGCCGCCAACGCTTCCCTCGATCTGTCGCTCTCGAACGCATTGGAGGCCGGAAAGCGCGCGGACGGCAGCAACGCCTTCGTCGCCCGGCAGGAAACGCGGCTGGATTTCCTGGATATCGGTGCGGCCCTTGCTGGCACTGTTGTGCTCGACAATGCCGCACCGGTTTCCGCAAGCCTGAAACTCGAGCAGCAATTGCCGCTGGGAATCGGTGTTTCCGCCACGTTCGCCGATCTCGGCCATGCATCCGAGGCCGTTCTGCGGGCTAGGATGCACCGGCAGTGGTAGGTTCGGAACCCGCGCTCGCCCGGCCAAGACAGGCTTTGGGGAAAAGGCGGAAAAAGTCTCTTGCCATTCGCGCGCTGCCGTCTTAAAGGGAGCGCCATGCTTCGAGCGAAACGAGTTTCGCCTGAAGACTAGGCTTAGGGGTATAGCTCAGTTGGTAGAGCGGCGGTCTCCAAAACCGCAGGTCGTCGGTTCAAGCCCGGCTGCCCCTGCCATTTCCCGCCCGGCGCGCTTTGATGTGCTGACGGGCAAGACGATCTGGCAAAGCCGAAAAGTTGCAGAAGACCTTTTCCCTCTTGTGAAACGGGGAATCGGTCGTTATGTAGGGTTCAAACAGACACGCGGTGCGTGGGGCTGACCAAGGTCGGCTTTACGCGCCGTAAATGCGTGGGCAATAAATGGCATCCAAGAGTAATCCATTCGCGTTTCTGCAGCAGGTACGCTCCGAGACGTCCAAGGTTACGTGGCCCTCGCGTCGCGAAACCACGATTTCGACGCTCATGGTCTTGGCTATGGTGTTTTTCGCCGCGCTGTTCTTCTTCGGCGCGGACCAGCTCATCAGCTGGCTGCTCAGCCTCGTGCTGAGCGTCGGTAATTAATCGGGCGGAAAAGATCATGGCTGCACGTTGGTACATCGTCCACGCATATTCGAATTTTGAAAAGAAGGTCGCCGAGGACATCGAGCACAAGGCGAAGCAGAAGGGGCTTGATCACCTCTTCGAAAAGATCCTGGTGCCGACCGAGAAGGTCGTTGAAGTCCGTCGCGGCCGCAAGGTTGATAGCGAACGCAAGTTCTTCCCCGGCTACGTCATGGTTCGCGCGAACCTGACCGACGAGGCCTATCACCTGATCAAGAATACCCCGAAGGTCACGGGCTTCCTTGGTTCCGACAACAAGCCGGTTCCGATCCCCGATTTCGAGGCTGAGCGCATCCTGGGTCAGGTCCAGGAAGGTGTCGAGCGTCCGAAATCGACCGTGTCCTACGAAATCGGCGAACAGGTTCGCGTCTCCGACGGTCCGTTTGCTTCGTTCAACGGCGTTGTCCAGGATGTGGACGAAGAGCGCTCACGCCTCAAGGTCGAGGTCTCGATCTTCGGCCGCGCGACGCCGGTCGAGCTCGAATACAGTCAGGTCGAAAAGGTCTGATTGGAAGCGGGAAGGTAACTTCCCGATCCGCGTGGGAGGATGAGGGCCTTAGCCAGGTCATTCAGACGCACCACGCAACCGCAGCCGCCAGCCGAGGCTGGCATAATGGATCGGGCAACCGGTCTGAAATGAAAGGCAGAGAGTAATGGCTAAGAAAGTTGCAGGCCAGCTCAAGCTCCAGGTCAAGGCAGGATCGGCAAACCCGTCCCCGCCGATCGGCCCGGCCCTTGGTCAGCGTGGCATTAACATCATGGAATTCTGCAAGGCGTTCAATGCCGCCACGCAGGAAATGGAAAAGGGAATGCCGATCCCGGTCGTCATCACCTATTACCAGGACAAGTCCTTCACCTTCGCAATGAAGCAGCCGCCGGTCACCTACTGGCTGAAGAAGGAAGCAAAGATCACCTCTGGCTCGAAGACTCCGGGCAAGGGTGCGAAGGTCGGTACGATCACCAAGGCACAGGTCCGTGCAATTGCCGAAGGCAAGATGAAGGATCTGAACGCGGCCGACATCGAAGGCGCAATGCTGATGGTTGAGGGCTCTGCCCGCTCCATGGGCCTGGAAGTGGTAGGTTGATCATGGCCAAGGTAGCAAAGCGTATTCAGAAGATCCGTGAAGGCGTTGACCCGACGAAGCTCGTCGCTCTGTCGGACGCCATCTCGATGGTCAAGGAACGTGCCGTCGCCAAGTTCGACGAAACGATCGAAATCGCCATGAACCTCGGCGTCGACCCGCGTCACGCAGACCAGATGGTCCGCGGCGTGGTCAACCTGCCGAACGGCACCGGCCGTGACGTTCGCGTTGCCGTCTTCGCCCGTGGCGCCAAGGCTGACGAAGCCAAGGCTGCTGGTGCAGACATCGTCGGCGCCGAAGACCTGCTCGAAATCGTCCAGAGCGGCAAGATCGATTTCGATCGCTGCATCGCCACCCCGGACCTGATGCCGCTCGTCGGTCGCCTCGGTAAGGTTCTCGGCCCGCGTGGCATGATGCCGAACCCGAAGGTCGGTACGGTCACCATGGACGTCGCTGGCGCCGTCAAGGCTTCCAAGGGCGGTGCTGTTGAGTTCCGCGTCGAAAAGGCTGGTATCATCCACGCCGGTATCGGCAAGGCCTCCTTCGACGCCAAGGCGCTCGAAGAAAACATCAAGGCTTTCGCTGACGCCGTCGTCAAGGCAAAGCCGGCTGGCGCCAAGGGTAACTACGTCAAGCGCGTAGCGATCTCCTCGACCATGGGTCCGGGCGTCAAGATCGACCCGTCGACCGTTACGGCCTGATAGAATTCGACCGGAGCGTCATGCTCCGGTCCACCAAGTTTCCGGCCTTTCGGGGCCGGAAATGCCTGGTGTCAAAGCCAGGCACTCCTGTCCGAGATTGTGGGCGGCCTTCGGGCCTTAATATCTGCCTGCATGAGACGGGTAAGATCCGGTATTTAAACGTCTGATGACGTCTTGAAGTTCGGTTCGAGCCTTATTCGCCTTATGGCCGGTCACTGACCGGTTCAGAGGGGACAGGATCCTCAAGCGTCGCTTGGGATCTGACATGGTTGGATCCCCTGAGGCAAAAGGCAAACCCGGTGGGGCCTGCAGGATTGCGGTCCCATCAACTGGAGACAGACAGTGGAAAGAGCGGAAAAACGCGAATTCGTCACAGAACTGAACGAAGTCTTCAAGGCTTCCGGTTCGGTTGTTGTGGCCCACTATGCTGGTGTCACGGTTGCGCAGATGAACGACTTCCGTTCGAAGATGCGCGCTGCTGGCGGCACCGTCAAAGTCGCGAAGAACCGCCTGGCCAAGATCGCTCTTCAGGGCACGGAGTCGGAAGGGATGTCTAACCTGTTCAAGGGTCAGACACTCATTGCCTACAGCAATGACCCGATCACCGCTCCGAAAGTCGTCATGGATTTCGCCAAGACCAACGACAAGATCGTTGTTCTCGGCGGCGCCATGGGAACAACCACGCTCACCGCCGATGCAGTCAAGTCGCTTGCGACCCTGCCGTCGCTGGACGAGCTGCGTGCGAAGCTGCTGGGCATGATCCAGACTCCGGCTACCCGCATCGCAGGCGTGGTTCAGGCACCGGCAGCTCAGCTTGCTCGCGTGTTTGCGGCCTATGCCAAGAAGGACGAAGCCGCGTAAGGCGGTTTTTCGCTGTTCATACCCTAACCCGTTCGTTTCGAACCGAACATCTATTAAGGAACTGATACAATGGCTGATCTCGCAAAGATCGTTGAAGACCTCTCCTCGCTGACCGTTCTGGAAGCTGCTGAGCTTTCCAAGATGCTCGAAGAAAAGTGGGGCGTTTCGGCTGCTGCTCCGGTAGCCGTTGCTGCTGCTGGTGGCGCTGCTGGTGCCGCTGCTCCGGCTGAAGAAGAAAAGACCGAGTTCGACGTTATCCTGGTTGACGCTGGCGCCAACAAGATCAACGTCATCAAGGAAGTCCGCGGCATCACCGGCCTCGGCCTCAAGGAAGCCAAGGACCTGGTCGAAGGTGCTCCGAAGCCGGTCAAGGAAGGCGTTTCCAAGGCTGAAGCCGCTGACCTCAAGAAGAAGCTTGAGGACGCCGGCGCCAAGGTCGACGTTAAGTAATATCGGAATGCGGCGGGGGAAGTTTCTTCTCCCGCCCGTTTCCTCCGAACATATTACCCAGGAACCGCGTGAAAACGGTTCCTGGGTAATGGGTTCTCAAGAGGATGGTCTTGACCCGAATGCCCGGCAAACCGGCCGGCCGTTCGGATATCGAGACGAGATTGAGTGATCCATTTTTTGACGGAGCCGCCTGGCCAGCGGTCACCGTCTGTTGCAGGCCCGGGTGCAAACTGACAAGGAGCGACGATGGCTCAGACCCTTACCTTTAACGGTCGCAGGCGCGTACGCAAGTTTTTCGGAAAAATTCCAGAAGTCGCAGAAATGCCGAACCTCATCGAGGTTCAGAAGGCATCTTATGACCAGTTCCTCATGGTCGACGAGCCGCAGGGCGGCCGTCCCGACGAGGGGCTCAATGCCGTATTCAAGTCCGTATTCCCGATCACCGACTTCTCCGGTGCGTCGATGCTGGAATTCGTGTCCTACGAATTCGAGCCGCCGAAGTTCGATGTCGACGAATGCCGCCAGCGCGATCTGACCTATGCTGCACCGCTCAAGGTCACACTGCGTCTGATCGTGTTCGATATTGACGAGGATACGGGCGCGAAGTCCATCAAGGACATCAAGGAACAGTCCGTCTACATGGGCGACATGCCGCTCATGACGAACAACGGTACCTTCATCGTCAACGGTACCGAGCGTGTCATCGTCTCGCAGATGCACCGGTCTCCGGGCGTCTTCTTCGACCATGACAAGGGCAAGTCCCATTCGTCCGGCAAGCTGCTGTTTGCTGCCCGCGTCATCCCGTATCGTGGTTCCTGGCTCGATATCGAATTCGACGCCAAGGACATCGTGCACGCCCGTATCGACCGTCGCCGCAAGATCCCCGTGACCTCGCTGCTGATGGCGCTCGGCATGGACGGCGAAGAGATCCTGTCGACCTTCTATTCGAAGTCGGTCTACGAGCGTGACGGCAAGGGCTGGCGCTACCCGTTCAACCCGGAAACCCTGAAGGGTGCGAAGACCATCTCAGACATGATCGACGCCGACAGCGGCGAAGTGGTTGTCGAAGGTGGCAAGAAGCTCACCCCGCGTCTGCTGCGTCAGCTGACCGAGAAGGGCCTCAAGTTCCTGAAGGCTTCCGACGAAGACCTGTTCGGTAACTACCTTGCCGAAGACCTGGTCAACATGTCGACCGGTGAAATCTACATGGAAGCGGGCGCGGAAATCGACGAGAAGTCGCTGCCGCAGATCCTCGAATCCGGTTTCGACGAAATCCCGGTTCTCGGCATCGACCACATCAACGTCGGCGCTTACATCCGCAACACGCTGGCTGCCGACAAGAACGAGAACCGTCAGGACGCTCTGTTCGACATCTACCGCGTCATGCGTCCGGGTGAACCGCCGACCATGGACTCGGCCGAAGCCATGTTCCAGTCGCTGTTCTTCGACGCCGAGCGCTACGACCTGTCGGCCGTTGGTCGCGTCAAGATGAACATGCGTCTCGACCTTGACTGCCCGGATACCGTCCGCGTTCTGCGCAAGGACGACATCCTGGCCGTGGTCAAGATGCTGGTCGAACTGCGCGACGGCAAGGGCGAGATCGACGACATCGACAACCTCGGCAACCGTCGCGTTCGCTCCGTCGGCGAACTGATGGAGAACCAGTACCGGCTCGGCCTGCTCCGCATGGAGCGCGCGATCAAGGAACGCATGTCCTCGATCGAAATCGACACGGTGATGCCGCAGGATCTGATCAACGCCAAGCCGGCAGCCGCCGCCGTTCGCGAATTCTTCGGCTCGTCGCAGCTGTCGCAGTTCATGGACCAGGTGAACCCGCTTTCGGAAATCACCCACAAGCGCCGCCTCTCGGCTCTTGGCCCGGGTGGTCTGACCCGCGAGCGCGCTGGCTTCGAAGTCCGCGACGTTCATCCGACCCACTACGGCCGTATTTGCCCGATCGAAACGCCGGAAGGCCCGAACATCGGTCTGATCAACTCGCTCGCAACCTTCGCCCGCGTCAACAAATACGGCTTCATCGAAAGCCCGTACCGCAAGATCGTGGACGGCAAGGTGACGACCGAAGTGGTCTATCTGTCGGCGATGGAAGAAGCCAAGTACTACGTGGCCCAGGCCAACTCTGAACTGACGGCCGATGGCCAGTTCGTCGAAGAGTTCGTCGTCTGCCGTCATGCTGGCGAAGTCATGCTGTCCCCGCGCGACACCATCAACCTGATGGACGTTTCGCCGAAGCAGCTGGTTTCGGTCGCGGCCGCTCTCATCCCGTTCCTCGAAAACGACGACGCCAACCGCGCTCTCATGGGCTCGAACATGCAGCGTCAGGCCGTGCCGCTTCTGCGTGCCGAAGCCCCGTTCGTCGGAACCGGTATGGAGCCGATCGTTGCCCGTGACTCCGGCGCTGCCATCGGTGCCCGTCGCGGCGGCGTGGTCGACCAGGTCGATGCAACGCGTATCGTTATCCGCGCGACGGAAGATCTCGATGCTGGCAAGTCCGGTGTTGACATCTACCGTCTGCAGAAGTTCCAGCGCTCGAACCAGAACACCTGCGTCAACCAGCGTCCGCTGGTGACCGTTGGCGATATTGTCAACAAGGGTGACATCATCGCGGACGGTCCGTCGACCGACCTCGGCGATCTGGCCCTCGGCCGCAACGCGCTCGTCGCGTTCATGCCCTGGAACGGCTACAACTATGAGGACTCGATCCTCATGTCGGAGCGCATCGTCTCGGAAGACGTCTTCACCTCGATCCACATCGAGGAATTCGAAGTCATGGCCCGCGACACCAAGCTTGGTCCGGAAGAAATCACGCGCGACATTCCGAACGTTTCGGAAGAAGCGCTGAAGAACCTCGACGAAGCCGGTATCGTCTACATCGGTGCGGAAGTTGCTCCTGGCGACATCCTGGTCGGCAAGATCACCCCGAAGGGCGAAAGCCCGATGACGCCGGAAGAAAAGCTTCTGCGCGCCATCTTCGGTGAAAAGGCCTCCGACGTTCGCGACACCTCGATGCGCATGCCTCCGGGCACCTTCGGCACCGTCGTTGAAGTTCGCGTTTTCAACCGCCACGGCGTTGAGAAGGACGAGCGCGCGATGGCGATCGAGCGCGAGGAAATCGAACGCCTCGCCAAGGACCGCGACGACGAGCAGGCGATCCTCGACCGTAACGTCTACGGCCGTCTGATCGACATGCTGCGTGGCCAGATCTCGATTGCCGGCCCGAAGGGCTTCAAGAAGGGCGTCGAGCTCACCAACGCCGTCGTGTCCGAATATCCCCGCTCGCAGTGGTGGATGTTCGCCGTCGAAGACGAAAAGGTGCAGGGCGAACTCGAAGCGCTCCGCGGCCAGTACGATGAATCCAAGTCGCGCCTTGAACAGCGCTTCATGGACAAGGTCGAGAAGGTCCAGCGCGGCGACGAAATGCCCCCGGGCGTCATGAAGATGGTCAAGGTCTTTGTCGCTGTGAAGCGCAAGATCCAGCCAGGCGACAAGATGGCCGGCCGTCACGGCAACAAGGGTGTTGTCTCGCGCATCGTTCCGGTCGAGGACATGCCGTTCCTCGAAGACGGCACGCATGTCGACATCGTCTTGAACCCGCTCGGCGTTCCCTCGCGCATGAACGTCGGTCAGATCCTCGAAACCCACCTTGCCTGGGCTTGCGCCGGCATGGGCAAGAAGATCGGTCAGATGCTTGAGGACTATCGCAAGCACCTCGACATCACCGACCTTCGCAACGAGCTGACCGAGATCTACGAGTCGGAAGCCCATGACGAAGTGAAGCACTTCGACGACGACGCGCTCGTCAAGCTCGCCGAGGAAGCCAAGCGTGGCGTTTCGATCGCCACCCCGGTCTTCGATGGCGCGCATGAAAGCGACGTGTCCTCGATGCTCACGCGTGCGGGTCTCGATCCGTCGGGTCAGTCGGTCCTGTATGATGGCCGTACCGGTGAGCCCTTCGACCGTAAGGTCACCGTCGGCTACATGTACATGATCAAGCTGAACCACTTGGTCGATGACAAGATCCATGCGCGTTCGATCGGTCCTTACTCGCTCGTCACCCAGCAGCCGCTCGGTGGTAAGGCGCAGTTCGGCGGTCAGCGCTTCGGGGAAATGGAAGTCTGGGCTCTGGAAGCTTACGGCGCCGCCTACACCCTGCAGGAAATGCTGACGGTGAAGTCGGACGACGTGGCCGGCCGTACCAAGGTCTACGAGGCGATCGTCCGTGGCGACGACACCTTCGAGGCGGGTATTCCGGAAAGCTTCAACGTTCTCGTCAAGGAAATGCGCTCGCTCGGCCTCTCGGTTGAGCTGGAGAATTCCAAGCTCGATGACGTTGGCTCGACGCCGCTGCCCGACGCAGCCGAATAACGGTTTGACAAAGGCGTGCGTGGTTCGCCACGCACGCCACCCCCTGACTGCCCGGCGGCCAAAATCGGGTGGGTGAGGGGAGTTTCGCCGCATTTCGCGGTTATTGTCATTTCAAGGGTCGGGTGCGGCATCCCGGGACTTCGCCGCCACCGCGACCCAATCGAGGGCTCCACGCCCCATAAGGAGACAGGCATGAACCAAGAGGTCATGAACCTTTTCAACCCGTCGGTGCCGGCTCAGCACTTCGACAGCATCCGGATCTCGATCGCGAGCCCGGAGAAGATCCTGTCGTGGTCTTACGGTGAGATCAAGAAGCCGGAAACCATCAACTACCGCACGTTCAAGCCCGAGCGTGACGGCCTCTTCTGCGCGCGTATCTTCGGACCGATCAAGGACTACGAGTGCCTGTGCGGCAAGTACAAGCGCATGAAGTACAAGGGCATCATCTGCGAAAAGTGCGGCGTCGAAGTCACGCTGTCGCGCGTTCGCCGTGAGCGCATGGGCCATATCGAGCTCGCCGCTCCCGTTGCCCATATCTGGTTCCTGAAGTCGCTTCCCTCGCGCATCTCGACCCTGCTCGACATGACGCTGAAGGATGTTGAGCGCGTTCTCTATTTCGAGAACTACATCGTGACCGAGCCGGGCCTGACCTCGCTCAAGGAAAACCAGCTTCTCACCGAAGAAGAATACATGATCGCCGTCGACGAGTTCGGCGAGGACCAGTTCACCGCCATGATCGGCGCTGAAGCCATCTACGAGATGCTGGCCTCGATGAACCTCGAGAAGATCGCTGGCGACCTGCGCACCGAGCTGGCCGAAACCACCTCGGATCTGAAGCAGAAGAAGCTGATGAAGCGCCTGAAGATCGTCGAGAACTTCATGGAGTCGGGCAACCGTCCGGAATGGATGATCATGAAGGTCGTTCCGGTCATCCCGCCGGATCTGCGTCCGCTCGTTCCGCTCGATGGCGGCCGTTTTGCGACGTCGGATCTGAACGATCTGTACCGCCGCGTCATCAACCGTAATAACCGTCTGAAGCGCCTGATCGAACTGCGCGCTCCGGGCATCATCATCCGCAACGAAAAGCGCATGCTGCAGGAATCTGTAGACGCGCTCTTCGACAACGGCCGCCGTGGCCGCGTCATCACCGGCGCCAACAAGCGTCCGCTGAAGTCGCTGTCCGACATGCTCAAGGGCAAGCAGGGCCGCTTCCGCCAGAACCTGCTCGGCAAGCGCGTCGACTATTCCGGCCGTTCGGTCATCGTGACCGGTCCGGAACTGAAGCTGCACCAGTGCGGCCTGCCGAAGAAGATGGCGCTCGAACTGTTCAAGCCGTTCATCTACGCCCGCCTCGACGCCAAGGGTTACTCCTCGACCGTCAAGCAGGCCAAGAAGCTGGTTGAAAAGGAAAAGCCGGAAGTCTGGGATATCCTCGACGAGGTCATCCGCGAGCATCCGGTTCTCCTGAACCGCGCACCGACGCTGCACCGCCTGGGCATCCAGGCCTTCGAACCCACGCTGGTCGAAGGCAAGGCGATCCAGCTGCATCCGCTCGTCTGCACGGCCTTCAACGCCGACTTCGACGGCGACCAGATGGCTGTTCACGTGCCGCTGTCGCTCGAAGCCCAGCTCGAAGCTCGCGTCCTGATGATGTCGACGAACAACATCCTGCACCCGGCCAACGGTGCACCGATCATCGTTCCGTCGCAGGACATGGTTCTCGGCCTGTACTACCTGTCGATCATGAACCAGAACGAGCCGGGCGAAGGCATGGTCTTCTCCGACATGGGCGAACTGCACCATGCTCTGGAAAACAAGGTCGTCACCCTGCACGCCAAGATCCGTGGCCGCTTCAAGACCGTCGATGCCGAGGGCAACCCGGTTTCGAAGATCTATGAAACCACCCCTGGCCGCATGATCATCGGCGAACTCCTGCCGAAGAACGTCAACGTGCCCTTCGACATCTGCAACCAGGAAATGACCAAGAAGAACATCTCCAAGATGATCGACACGGTCTACCGTCACTGCGGCCAGAAGGACACGGTCATCTTCTGCGACCGGATCATGCAGCTCGGCTTCACCCATGCGTGCAAGGCCGGCATCTCGTTCGGTAAGGACGACATGATCATCCCGGAAACCAAGGCGAAGATCGTTGGCGACACCGAAACCCTCGTCAAGGAATACGAGCAGCAGTACAATGACGGCCTGATCACCCAGGGCGAAAAGTACAACAAGGTCGTCGACGCTTGGGGCAAGGCCACCGAAAAGGTCGCCGAGGACATGATGGCCCGCATTAAGGCCGTCGAGTTCGACAAGGAGACCGGTCGTCAGAAGCCGATGAACGCTATCTACATGATGTCCCACTCCGGTGCCCGTGGTTCTCCGAACCAGATGCGCCAGCTGGGCGGCATGCGTGGCCTCATGGCCAAGCCGTCGGGTGAAATCATCGAGACGCCGATCATCTCGAACTTCAAGGAAGGTCTGACCGTTAACGAGTACTTCAACTCGACCCACGGTGCCCGTAAGGGTCTCGCAGACACCGCCTTGAAGACCGCGAACTCCGGTTACCTGACCCGTCGTCTCGTCGACGTCGCGCAGGATTGCATCGTCAACCTCGTGGATTGCGGCACCGACAAGGGCCTGACCATGACGGCGATCGTCGATGCCGGTCAGGTCGTCGCCTCCATCGGCGCTCGCGTTCTCGGCCGTACCGCACTGGATGACATCGATCATCCGGTCACCGGTGAGCGCATCGTCAATGCTGGCAACATGATCCTCGAGGCTGATGTTATCGAGATCGAAAAGGCCGGTATCCAGTCGATCCGCATCCGCTCGGCCCTGACCTGCGAGGTCCAGACGGGCGTCTGCTCGGTCTGCTACGGCCGCGACCTGGCCCGTGGTACGCCGGTCAACATGGGTGAAGCCGTCGGCGTCATCGCCGCACAGTCGATCGGTGAGCCGGGCACCCAGCTCACCATGCGTACCTTCCACTTGGGCGGTACCGCGACGGTGGTCGACCAGTCGTTCCTGGAAGCCTCGTACGAAGGTACGGTGCAGATCAAGAACCGCAACATCCTGCGCAACTCCGAAGGCAATCTGATTGCCATGGGCCGCAGCATGGCCATCACCATCCTCGACGAGCGCGGCATCGAGCGTTCGTCGCAGCGTGTGGCCTACGGTTCGAAGGTCTTCGTGGACGACGGCGACAAGGTGAAGCGCGGCCAGCGTCTGGCGGAGTGGGATCCTTACACCCGCCCGATGATGACCGAAGTCGAAGGTGTCGTACACTTCGAGGACGTCGTGGACGGTCTGTCCGTCTCCGAAGCCACCGACGAGTCGACCGGTATCACCAAGCGTCAGGTTATCGACTGGCGTTCGACCCCGCGCGGTTCGGACCTCAAGCCGGCGATCGTCATCAAGGATGCCGGTGGCAACGTGCTCAAGCTCGCCCGTGGCGGCGAGGCACGCTTCCAGCTCTCCGTCGATGCGATCCTGTCGGTCGAGCCGGGCCAGAAGGTGTCTCAGGGTGACGTTCTCGCGCGTTCGCCGCTCGAAAGCGCCAAGACCAAGGACATCACCGGTGGTCTGCCGCGTGTTGCCGAACTGTTCGAAGCCCGTCGTCCGAAGGACCACGCCATCATCGCTGAGATCGATGGTACGATCCGCCTCGGCCGCGACTACAAGAACAAGCGTCGCGTCATCATTGAGCCGGCGGAAGACGGTGTCGAGCCTGTCGAATACCTGATCCCGAAGGGCAAGCCCTTCCACCTTCAGGATGGCGACTACATCGAAAAGGGTGACTACATCCTCGACGGTAACCCGGCTCCGCACGACATCCTGGCGATCAAGGGCGTCGAGGCACTCGCCTCGTACCTCGTCAACGAAATCCAGGAAGTCTACCGACTGCAGGGCGTTGTGATCAACGACAAGCACATCGAGGTGATCGTTCGCCAGATGCTGCAGAAGGTCGAGATCACCGAGTCCGGCGACAGCCAGTACATCGTGGGCGACAATGTCGACCGCATCGAACTGGATGACGTCAACGAGCGCCTGATCGAGGAAGGCAAGAAGCCGGCATACGGCGAGCCCGTCCTCCTCGGCATTACCAAGGCCTCGCTGCAGACGCCGTCGTTCATCTCGGCTGCATCCTTCCAGGAAACCACCAAGGTTCTCACGGAAGCTGCGATCGCCGGCAAGACCGACACGCTACAGGGTCTCAAGGAAAACGTCATCGTCGGCCGCCTCATCCCGGCTGGTACCGGCGGCACCATGACGCAGATCCGCCGCATCGCCACCTCGCGCGACGACCTCATCCTCGAGGAACGCAAGAAGGGCACGGGTGCGGATCTCGCAACGCCGATGCTGCAGAACCTCGCTGGCGAAAGTGCACCGGCCGCCGAGTGATCGGCATAGGGACTGCTAAATGATCAAAGGCCGCCCGGAACCTGTTCCGGGCGGCTTTTTCGTTGTGTCGTCCGGGAAAGCAGTGAAACGCGGTCATCCTCTCTCGCGGGTGACGGGAGGGGGAGGGCAGGCTTCGCAACGCAAAAAGGCCGGTCGAGGGACCGGCCTCGGGAGATGCGGTTGCATTGGATCGCTCAGGCGAAGCGAATGATCGCCACTTCGCCTTCGAGGGCGCCCTGATAGGCCGAAGCATGCGGTTCTTCGTCCGGCTGGCCGTTGATCATGCCGATCTGGTCCAGATCGGCCTCAATGAAGCCTTCTTCGGAAAGCGCGTTGAGCGTCATCCGTACGGCCGTGTCGTCGTCGGGAGCGGTCAGCATGACATGGAGATCGATCGGCTGGCCGCCTTCGGTCTCGTAGGCCTTGGCGATCACGATGAACACCATCGGCTCGTCGCGATTGTTGTCGTTGTCGGGACTGGTCATCATGGCGTCCGGTCTTATGGTTGGAGGAAACGATTCTCGCGTTCCGGCCGATTCGACCAGACGGGCAGGGCGGTTGACCCCTGACCTCTCCTTATCTAGAAGTTTCCCCGGCCAAGCCAAGCCAAATCATGGCCGCCGGATCGTTTTCCCGGGTCAAAAGGGCCGCAAGCCCGGCACGACAGGGCGTTCGGCCATTAATTCTCAGATGAGACTTGACGTTAAGGGGGGAAAACAGTAGTACCCCGGCCATCGGAGCCTATGTGAGGCAGGCTTTTTCGGGACGCCATGTTCTGGAGTTCGCCTCAAACAAGTCTCCAAACGCACGTTGACGACACGAATGCTGCTCGCACGACGCACTCTCGCAGTGCGTCCTCTGTCTTTTGTGGTCCATCCGCGAAAACGGGTCGGGCCACATTTTGCGCATGAAGAAAACTGTGCGGCCGCCGCCGGAAACGGCAAACCAAGGGCCTGAAAGGGCTTGAGACTAGATTTTGCAAGGGATGGGTATATGCCTACCGTAAACCAGCTGATCCGCAAGCCGCGTCAGGCACAGGTAAAGCGCAATAAGGTTCCTGCTCTGCAGGAAAATCCGCAGAAGCGCGGCGTTTGCACCCGCGTTTACACCACGACCCCGAAGAAGCCGAACTCGGCTCTGCGTAAGGTCGCCAAGATCCGCCTGACCAATGGCTTCGAAGTCATCGGCTACATTCCGGGCGAAGGTCACAACCTGCAGGAACACTCCGTCGTCATGATCCGTGGCGGCCGCGTCAAGGACTTGCCGGGTGTGCGTTACCACATCATCCGCGGCGTTCTCGATACCCAGGGTGTCAAGAACCGTAAGCAGCGCCGTTCGAAGTACGGTGCGAAGCGTCCGAAGTAATTCGGCCATTACCCGATATCCGGCGCTGCGCGAGGTTCTCCGCGTGATAAAGCGTCCCTAACCGTTGAGAGACAAGAAGTATGTCCCGTCGCCATAGTGCAGAAAAGCGCGAAATCAATCCGGACCCGAAGTTCGGCGATCTCGTCGTCACCAAGTTCATGAACGCCATCATGCTCCACGGCAAGAAGTCCGTGGCCGAAAGCATCGTCTACGGTGCCTTCGACGTCGTTCAGGCTAAGGCCAAGGCCGAGCCGATCGCGATCTTCCATCAGGCGCTCGACAACGTCGCGCCGCATGTTGAAGTCCGTTCGCGCCGCGTTGGTGGTGCAACCTACCAGGTCCCGGTCGATGTTCGTCCGGAGCGCCGCCAGGCACTTGCCATCCGCTGGCTGATCACCGCCGCCCGCAAGCGCAATGAAACCACTATGATCGACCGCCTGTCGGGCGAACTGCTCGATGCCGCCAACAACCGCGGTAGCGCCGTCAAGAAGCGCGAAGACACCCACAAGATGGCCGATGCAAACCGCGCCTTCTCGCATTACCGCTGGTAATCCACCGATCGAATATTGAAAGGCAGTCCGTTATGGCTCGCGAATATAAAATCGAAGACTACCGCAACTTCGGTATCATGGCGCACATCGACGCCGGCAAGACCACGACCACCGAGCGCATCCTATACTACACCGGTAAGTCTCATAAGATCGGCGAAGTCCATGACGGCGCTGCTACCATGGACTGGATGGAGCAGGAGCAGGAACGCGGCATCACCATCACCTCCGCTGCGACGACCACCTTCTGGAAGGGTCGCGACGGCAAGATGCGCCGCTTCAACATCATCGACACCCCCGGCCACGTTGACTTCACCATCGAAGTCGAGCGTTCGCTGCGCGTTCTCGACGGTGCGATCGCTCTTCTCGACGCCAACGCTGGTGTTGAGCCGCAGACCGAAACCGTCTGGCGTCAGGCTGAAAAGTACAACGTCCCGCGGATGATCTTCTGCAACAAGATGGACAAGACCGGTGCTGACTTCTACCGCTCGGTAGAAATGATCAAGACCCGTCTCGGCGCCACCGCTGTTGTCATGCAGCTGCCGATCGGCGCTGAAAGCGACTTCAAGGGCGTCATCGATCTGATCGAGATGAACGCTCTGATCTGGCGTGACGAGTCCCTCGGCGCTGCCTGGGACGTTGTCGAAATCCCGGCCGACCTCAAGGACAAGGCTGAAGAATATCGCGAAAAGCTGATCGAGACCGTTGTCGAGATCGACGAAGAAGCGATGGAAGCCTACCTGAACGGCGACATGCCGGACAACGACAAGATCCGCGAACTCGTTCGTCGCGGCACGATCGACGTCAAGTTCCACCCGATGTTCTGCGGCACCGCCTTCAAGAACAAGGGCGTTCAGCCGCTGCTCGACGCCGTTGTCGACTACCTGCCGTCGCCGCTCGACATCCCGGCGATCAAGGGCATCGACTTCAAGACCGAAGCTGAAATCGAGCGCCATGCAGATGACGCCGAGCCGCTTTCGATGCTGGCATTCAAGATCATGAACGACCCCTTCGTCGGTTCGCTCACCTTTGCCCGCATCTATTCCGGCAAGCTGGAAAAGGGTTCGTCGGTTCTCAACACGGTCAAGGACAAGCGCGAGCGCGTCGGCCGCATGCTGCAGATGCACTCGAACTCGCGTGAAGACATCGAAGAAGCCTTCGCAGGCGACATCGTGGCTCTCGCCGGCCTCAAGGAAACCACCACGGGTGACACGCTCTGCGATCCCCTGAAGCCGGTTATCCTCGAGCGCATGGAATTCCCGGAGCCGGTGATCCAGATCGCGATCGAGCCGAAGTCCAAGGGCGACCAGGAAAAGATGGGCCTCGCCCTCAACCGCC
The DNA here is from genome assembly GCF_056314065.1 of Allorhizobium sp. DMC15. Taxonomy (NCBI): domain Bacteria; kingdom Pseudomonadati; phylum Pseudomonadota; class Alphaproteobacteria; order Hyphomicrobiales; family Rhizobiaceae; genus Allorhizobium; species Allorhizobium sp. DMC15. The sequence goes on along the minus strand of NZ_JBQUZB010000008.1, from coordinate 942 downwards.
TGGCTGCCGAAGACCCGTCCTTCCGCGTCAAGACCGACCAGGAATCCGGCCAGACCATCATCGCTGGCATGGGCGAACTTCACCTCGACATCATCGTCGACCGCATGCGTCGCGAGTTCAAGGTTGAAGCCAACGTCGGTGCTCCGCAGGTTGCTTACCGTGAGACGATCACGAAGCTCCACGAAGAAGACTACACGCACAAGAAGCAGTCCGGTGGTACCGGTCAGTTCGCGCGCGTCAAGCTCGTCTTCGAACCGAACCCGGAAGGCGACGACTTCAAGTTCGAATCCAAGATCGTCGGTGGTGCTGTTCCGAAGGAATACATCCCGGGCGTTCAGAAGGGTATCGAAAGCGTTCTGTCCTCGGGTCCGCTCGCTGGCTTCCCGATGCTGGGTGTCAAGGCTACCCTCATCGATGGCGCCTTCCACGATGTTGACTCGTCGGTTCTCGCCTTCGAAATCGCATCGCGTGCCTGCTTCCGTGAAGCAGCCAAGAAGGCCGGCGCTCAGCTGCTCGAGCCGATGATGCGCGTCGAAGTCGTCACCCCGGAAGACTATGTCGGTGACGTTATCGGCGACCTGAACTCGCGTCGTGGCCAGATCCAGGGCCAGGAACAGCGCGGCATTGCGATCGTGATCAACGCTCACGTTCCGCTCGCCAACATGTTCAAGTACGTCGACAACCTGCGCTCCATGTCGCAGGGCCGCGCCCAGTACTCGATGGTCTTCGACCATTACGCACCGGTCCCGTCGAACGTTGCTGCAGAAATCCAGGCAAAGTATTCCGGTCAGAAGTGACCGGGATACCCCGTCCGTCCAATTGAGTTTGAATTTCCCCTGACGGGGACCAGAAAATGGAGAGCCGAAAATGGCAAAGAGTAAGTTTGAGCGCAACAAGCCGCACGTCAACATCGGCACGATCGGCCACGTCGACCACGGCAAG
>NZ_JBQUZB010000007.1:0-140218 GCF_056314065.1 Allorhizobium sp. DMC15 | reverse complement strand
AAGTAAACGACCCCAAGTCTGCCGACATCGTCGGCAAGATGATGGTGTGGGGCATGGTCTCCGTTGGGATCCTCGCGATCCTGATCAAGGTCTATGGGATCGTGATCGGCTGGTATCATGCTTCTGCGGCTTGGCTAACAGAGGCGGGTCAGTACGCAGCGAGCTTCTGGCCCTTCTGACCCTGGATTAGCGGCCGGCCTGTTCAATGATTGGATCAGGAACGGTCGCCGCGAATAGCTCTTCCAAGCTTTTCCTTTTGCGCGGTGATTTCCCCTCTGCCTCCCGATCGACCACCTCCTTGAGGCGGCTAACTCGATCATTGTGCGCTTTCTCAATTTCGTCCTCTGAGATAGGCATCGCGCGCTTTTCGCGAGCGGGCGCAGCTGCTTTTGCAGGTTCCACGGTGCCACCGGCGCTGGCCTTCTTGCTTGTCAAAGCAGAGGGGTTCACGACGCGAGGGGGTGGGGTGGAGGCTGGTTGCTCCTTCGGAGTTTCCTTCTGCGCTGGCGCCTGCAGTGCATCAGCTTTGGCCTCCGTTGCGGGCTTTACCGCCTCCGCTTCTTCAGTCTGTTCCTGGCCTGCATTGGCATAGGCCGGCGTGGTCGCTGGTACGGGTTTGGGTGGCAGGTAATCGACAGTCGGGACAGTCGGAATGTGCGTCTGAGAATAGGCCTCGGCCTCCTTGAAGGGCTGCGTTTTGAAGAATCGCAGCTTTTCCCCAAAGATCGGCCGCTGACCCTCCACCAACAAGATCATCTTGTTCTCGGGCATCTGGCGCACTTCCTGCGGCATCATCAGGTCCCGATCGCGAATTTGCTCAACCTTTGTTCGGCGCGGGAGGCCCATAAGCTCAATGGTGCGCGATTCAGACTGATAACGGATGGTTCTCTTGCCAAGCGCCCGGGAGGCGTACTCAGCCGTGGCCTGGTCATTGGCACCAAGAATTAGCTGATAACCGCAGTTGCCAAGAAGCGAATGTCGGGACGTCTCACCATAGATCTCATCCAGGTTCTTCAGATCCTGGATGATGAAGGCGAGCTTGATCTTATAGCCGGCCACATAGGGCAGCTTCGTCATGATCTCGTCCATGCGCTTCAGCTGGCGAAACTCATCCAGCAGGAAATAGACCGGCACGGAGTTGGGATCATGCTCAAGGGTGAGTATGTCCATCACCTGTTGAACGAATAGCGTCAGCAGCGGCCTAAGAAGCGTGATGTCGGTGATGTTCGGGGCAAGGTAGATTGTGATGGGGCGACGCTTCATGGATCGAAGGTCCATGTCGGTCATGTTCGTTGCGGCCACAACGCGTTCGTTCTTGAACGGCCTCATCGCCTTCTGGATGTCAAGCAGTGCCGAGGCCGCGGCCCTATCCGAGAGAGACAGGTATGAGTTGAAGCTCTCCATCGTGAACTTCGACAGATATGGCTCCTTCTCCTTGATGTACTTCATCAAGGCCTGCAGATCGGTCCCGCTGTTGAAGAAGGAGTTGATCTCGCCGAGGTTCCTGCGCCCTTTGTAGAAGGGGCTTTCGAGAACATAGCTGATGGCGCCGGCGAGAACCTGTTGAGCCGTGGCCTGCCAAACTGAATTCTCGGATTCGGTGTTTTCCGGCACAAGAATGCTGCCGATATTTTGAATGTCGGTCGTGCGATTACCTCGCTCCGGACGAACGAAATCCAATGGATTATAGCTGTTGGTCGTCTCGGAACCCGGCGCGAACAAGAAGACCTGGCTGCCGTTGCGCTTCCGATAGCCGGCGGTTGCCTTGTAGACCTCGCCCTTCAGATCCGTGACGATCATAGAGCCTTCGTGCATGAGAGCGTTAGGGATGACGTAGCCCGCGCCCTTACCGGATCGAGTCGGGCCAATAATGAGGTGGTGGCGATCGTCATACGCGCGGAGGACGTTGCTCCCGATACGGCCGAATATGTGACCTTTCTTGCCAAACCACTTCCCGCGCCGAAGGGTTGGAAGGTCCTGAAAGGCCGCATCCCCCAATGGATTGCTGGTAGGTTTGAGCCCAAGGTAAGCAATAAGGCCTGATACGAGCAGCGCCGGGACTACGGAGCCGAGCGCGACCTTTTGAAGGGAAGGGGAGGAGCTATAGGCCCAGAACTGCTGAATTGGCGCGAATGGGTTTGAGGTAATTGTCGCCTCGAGGATCCTACCGTCGCCGTAGAAGAGCTGAAGCCCCGCCCCGTACGCCAGCATCCAGACTGCAAATGCGATCAACAGGCAGAAGAACAGATAGAAGGCCTGTAGACCTTTGCTCATGATGCATCCCGTGCGAAGTAGATTTCGGAAACCCCGCGCTTGCCGCCTTCACGCCTGAGCTGGATCACGATCGGAATGACCATTTTGATGTAGGACATCAGATCCTGCTTTGAGTAGCCGGCGGACATGCCGGACTGCTGCATCATCATGGCAAGCTGCTCGTACGCGCCGAGCGGCGTATCGGCGTGAACTGTTGACATGCTGCCTGGATGGCCGGTGTTGATGGCACGAAGGAAGGAAAAGGCCTCAGCTCCACGAATTTCGCCAACAAAGAGGCGATCCGGCCGCATTCGAAGCGCCGATTCAAGGAGGTTCTGAATCGTCACGTTTGCGGTGCCTTGCCCACCCTTGGAGGCGATCAGGTGGACCGCGTTCTTCTGTGGTGGGAATAGCTCACGGGTGTCTTCAAGCGTCAGGATCCGCTCATTCAGGTCTACAGAGTTCAGGCACGCATTCAGAAACGTGGTTTTTCCCGACGACGTGCCGCCACTGATCAGGATCGAAACCCGCTTCGTGATGGCCGTGTGAATGAAGTCGTAGATCTTCTCCGCGCGTAGATAGGCGATCAGCTCCCGATCCACGTCGCTTAGGCCCCCGACAGCAACCGAGACTTTGTCGAGAGAGCCATTGTCACGGTAGTCCTGCAGAGAGAAGTTCTGCACAACCTGCTTACGGATCGTGATCGACCCACCGTCAGGTGCCGCGGGCGGCAAGACGACCTGGATACGTTCGCCGGTCGGCAGCGCTGCGCTCAGGATCGGATTAGCGGCGTTGAGGAACTGCTTTGTCGCTGCGGCAACCCGCTCGCCAATGTTCTCGATCTCGCGTGCCGTCAGAGCATCGATTTCATGATGCTCCATGTGATCAGCACCAAAGCGCTCGACATAGACCTGGCCCGGCCGGTTCACTGCAATCTCAACTACCTTTGGGTCATCGAGAAATTGCCTGATGGGCTCCAAAGACCGGTTCAGGAAATAGTGGGGATCATGAGCCGTCGTGTTACCTACCGTAACGTTCACGTTTGATCTCCTTCATCGCTTCCGTGACAGGATCGTCGTACATGGCGCTGAAATCGAGGTCCTGGCGAACATACACGAAGATCCGCTCGCCTTGAGGTACGCTGATCGTTGGCGGGATCCTCAGATTTTCGGCCAGGACCGTGTTCGCCATGTCGCTGAAGGTTTGCGCGATCGTCTCGCGCGCCAATTCTGCGCCTCTATCGGCGTCATCGTTTCCGGAGCTGGAGTCGCTACCGTATCCGGTGAGATAGCTTGCACCACCCCCGACAATAGATAGCAGGATCGATGCACCAAAGCGCTCACGGAACTTGTTGTCGACATGACCAGTCAGACCCGATCGACCGAGGCTGTCCGTTCCGATGGAATTCAGGCGCACCGACACGCCGTCATCGCGGATGAGCCTCGTCCACACGACAAAGACCCGCTTCTGCCCCCGCGTAACTTCGGACTGATATTCCCCGATCAACCGTGTACCTGTCGGGATCAGCACACGCCGGCCATCGAAGGAGTAGACATCCTTGGATGTGATGGCCCGGACCTGCCCCGGAAGGTCACTGACGATCGCCGTTTCCAAGATGCCGGGGATCAGCGTGCCCTCCGGAATCATCGCGTCGATCCGCTCAATCTTTCGCGCCTTTGCGGAACGGTCCCCGATCGCGCTCGCTGACGACAGGTATTGGCTGTTGCGATCCTCGCCAGCGACGGTCAAAGGCGTGCCGCTGTTCGAGCCATCCGGCGAACCATTCGCGGCGCCGCCTAAGTTCTGGTCAAGCGTAATTAGCTTCGACCGAAACCGCTCCGGAAATAGCTCTTCGGCGGGCGGGGGAGCGCTTGCCGGTTGAGCTACCTCGGGCGGGGGAGGCACGTTAAATTCTGTAACGTCGACCGGCGGAGCTGGCGGCGGAGGCGGTGGAGGCGGGAGTTCTAAAACCGGCTGTTCTGGTGGTGGGGGAGTGGGCTCCCCATCGCGCACGAAGCCAGGCGGCCGGAAAGTCGTTGTCCGAAATTCCTCTTCACTTTGCGGGCTCTCAGGCGGGTTTTCGCCGGACGTGGCCAGCACCAGGTACGCGGCGAAGACACCAGCGAGCAACAGAGCGGCCATGCCGACCGTCTGATTGCGCTTCACGTTTCGATTGCTGATTTCGGCCTCGTCGGCCGCCGCCATAGCGTCGAGTTCAGGGCTGCGCTTCATTAGTTGCCGCTCCTCCTGCGTTTGCTGACATCAGGATCCGGTTTCGGAGCCACGATGTCAGGATCAGGTGCTGCAAAGTCCGGCTTGCGGAGGTTGAAAATGCACGTCCACTGGTTTCCGTCCCGGAGCGTGTATTGCGTCGCTACGCCGTCAACGACGATGTAATCGCCTTCCTTGCGAAAGTTTCGCAGGGTCTCGGAGAAGTCGGATTGAACGGCAAAAATGGCCGGCACGGTCCCTCGGCCGAACTTGAAAAAGGTCTTCTTACCGTCATCGAACACCATTGTCGGCTTCAGCGCGGCGTCGCCCGAGAAAGAGTAGTCAATGTTGACGTTCGCTTTGTCGATGCTCGAAATGTTCGGGTTGGCTGCCCGAAACTCTGCCTCCTTCCGCAGAGACTCGTTCAGGTTCTTCTCCGGATAAACGAACCGAATGCCGAAGACCTTTTTCCCTGCTTCCGGTGCATAGTCGTTGAGCTCAAGGAAGTAGATCCTCTTTGAGGTCACCACGTTCATGTTTGTGGAGACGTCCTTGGCTATTGGCTTGACGAAAAGGATGTTGCCCTTTTCGGAGGGGGCAACCTGCCAACTGTCGGTGTCGCCAAGCGAGATCGTCTCGAACTTCTCATCTTCGTCGAAGATGATCATCGTTGAGATGCCGTAGGTTGCAGATACTTTCACGACGTTGTTCGGCTGATAGACAACACTGGTCACACGCGCATCCAGACTGCCAGGGCGGGGCTGTTGCGCCGCATAGGCTTGGACCATCGTGAGAGCGGCGATCGACGCCGCCAAAGGCAAGCCATATTTCACTGCTGACCTCCCGAGGTCACCGTTTCCTGATCACGGCGGTAGTCATAAACCTGGAAGCCCAACGGGTTTTCGAAGCGCCATTCGTTGCGCTCAGGCGTATCCGTGTAGCGATAGCGAACGATAGAGATGAAGTGGCGCGTAATGACATCTGAATCAGAGCGCTCATGCGTCGAGAACCGGACGAGTGCCGTTGTCGTGTTGGGGAAGGTGACAGACTTTATGTCGACGGTGATCGACTTATTTTTGCCGAGCCGGCGAGCTGGATTGTCAGGGTTCGCGGCACTCCATTGGGCCTGGAGGTCGCGCGCTGCGTCGCCGGTGGAGAGCAAAGCTGCAATTCCAAAGTTCTGCTCAATGGCAAAAGGATCATAGCCCTCGCGGGATCGAATGTAACGGACGACATTCGCCTGAGTGACCGCCTGCTGATCGGTGATGTTCGCTGTTCGGGTCAGCCCTGTCTTGACCTCAATATAGCCAGTGTTCTTGTCGACCTCGACAATGTACGGCTCGAAGCTCTTGAGGGGCACGAGCATCACCAATGCGGAGAGCGACAGGATCGTGATGCCGCCGAAGATCAGCGTAATCAGCCAAGCGAACGTCTTGGACCGTTTGGCCTTTTTGACGATCTCTTGTTCCCAACGGTCCCCATCCTGAAAATAGCTCCGGAGAGCATCGTTATTCTCTGCCATGTATCCTAGCCCTTAATTCCCGCCACCAGTTGCCTAGTTGGGCAGACTGTTGTTGGTAATTCTGTTCTGCATCGCTTCTGCTGCACCGGCGTTTTGGATGTTTTCCCTCATGCCGGCATGGGTTCTGGCGCGTGCGGCCATTCCTAATTCTCCAGCCCTGCCGGCTACAGAACGTGTCGCGGTCAAAGCTCGTGCCGGCAGTGCAACACCGGTCGCGTAGCCCACCGATCGAGCGATCTGCCCAACGCCCGTTGCCACGCCCCCGGTAATTCCCTGGGCGAGCGTCTGAATGTTGAAGAGGACAAAAGCGCCAGCCGCACAGATCAGGACGAAAGCCGAGATATCGTCTAGCTGGATCTCGTTCGCGGATGCTGCCGCTGCGACCTTCTGCAGCTCAGCGTCCATGGTGGTGATGAGAAAGGCGGCGACGACATAGACGAAGAGCGGAATGATCGCGTACGTCAAAACCTGCTGGAACCAAGCCATTCCGTACTGACGGGTCGAATCAAACAATAGGCAGGCGATGAAGATCGGTGCAGTGCCAAGCAGCACCCACATCATCACCTTCGCAAGCACGAGGATGGCAAGCGCAACGGCAATGAACAGCCCAACCGCCAGCATGATCAGGAACCCGATGAGGCCCGGGAGAATGGCGAAGTAGCCTGACTGCTCCGCGAATGCTGCTGCTGCCTCATTCGCCGTCTCCCAAATCGTGGAGAGGCCGTCTGTTGGCTCAGTTATCCCGGTACTGCTAGCTGTCAGGAGCGCCCGCCCCACGTCTTCCGGCGTGTTGTTCAGCCAGTCATAAAAGAAGAGTTGGAAATTGCCCCACTGATCAATGAAGGCGACGATAATCATCATTCGCACGACCCGGCCGACGATCTCGCCGACGCTCACTCGCGCGGTCCCCATGACGAGTTGAAGTCCGTAATAGGCGACGTATGCAATAAGCATGATCGACAGCAAGGGCATGATCTCGTCGCCAACGACCTCATAAGCCCGCTCCGAGAAATTCCGCCCTGCATCTTCAAGAGCCTCAAGCAGGCCGCCTAGAAAGTTCATGGGGTCACTGCTCTCCGCTTGCAGCGAAAGCGTCGATCGCCGCCAGCGCTTCCGATGGGTTGCCGTTCACGCTGGTCATTGGGCCGCATTCCTGTCGCGGATCCTCGGCGTAGGATGTGAGGTTTGCCGGCCTCTTGCATGGTGCGGTCTTCTCTTTCGGGGCGCCGGCGCAGCCGGTTACGCCGGCAGCAACCAGGACGGAGAGGAGCACAAAGCCTTTCACTCGAAATGTCTTAGTCACCGTAGGTCAGCGCCTTCTTGGTATTGGAGATGTCGACAAGGCGGCGCTGGTTTTGAGCCTGCAGGGAGCCGACGGCACCATTCATGACGCCAATCATCTCGTTGATCGTCAGGCCCGTTTGAACCTGCAGCTGCGTGTTCTGATCGATGGACCCCTTGATGTCCTGAGCCTGACCGATCTGCTGGCCCGCCTGCTGGAACGCTTGTGTTCGCGACTGAACGGCTTGTTGCGAGCCGGTGACTAGGGCAGCAACTCCAAGGACGGTCTTCATCATTTCTTCGTAGGACTTGTCGCCTGAGAACGTACTGTCCGCCTTGCCAGACAAGTTCTTCACGAGCTGGAGACCGTTGATGAAGGTGGTGGCAATCTGGCCGATGTCACCGCCCATGCTGCCGAAGTTCGGGACACCGCCCTGCATGAGGCTGTCGAGTGACGGCATCTGAGAAACGCTGAACCCTTGACCAACGGCGAGGTTCTGCATGGAATTGGAAACGCTCCCGCGATCCCCCGTGACGGCTTTAAGGGTCTCTTCGACCGTCTTCAGAACTTGCCTGTTCGTATCCAGGATCTGATCAGTCGTCTGAGAGGTTTCCGTTGCGATCTTCAGGTTGGCGCTGTCGATCACGGGAACCTGTGCATGCGCGGTAGACGCCATCGCTAGCGAAAACGCAGTCAGAAATGCTCTTTTCATGGCCGTTCTCCTTGTCATTCGGCGCTCAACATCAGCTTCATGTCAGCCTCTGGTTCGAGTTTTCGAACGCAGGCCTGTTCCTCCGGATTCCACTCAAGCTGCAGTTCCTTGTCGCAGAGGTCGGCTACCTCGCGATCGTCTTGCCTCTCGTCTTGGCTGTAGTCGCTGGACCGCGAAGACCCCGAGAGCCCGCCCAGATCGAGTGCATTTTGAGAATTCATAAGCTCGGCCATCGTTGTTCCGAGGCGGATGACCTGGTTCATCATCTCAAGGTTCGCATTACGGGCGCCGGAATTGTGGTCCCAGCTGTCTTGGATCGTGCCGCTTTCCATCTGGCCGAGTTGCTGAAGCCATGACGCGACGTTCCCGCTGTTTTCGGAAATCGACTGGCTGGTCGCCATCGAGTTGATGGTCGCGTCTCTCGCACCTGAAAAGCCCGACGTGCCTCCTCCGAAATTTTCGGGGATGTTCGACACATCGGAGCCTCCGAACTGGGGCATCCACTTCCCTTTGATCGCGGCTACATACCCCTGCGTCTCCTTGAACGGAGGGATGCCGCCATACTTACGAACGTTGGCTGGCCCCGCGTTGTATGCGGCGAGCGCAAGGTTGGTATTGCCGTTGAAGGTACGGAGCTGCTGCTTCAGGTAGCGCGCGCCGCCGCGAAGGTTATCCTCGATATCGTGAGGATTGACGCCAAGATCCTTGGCTGTGCCCGGCATCAGCTGCGACAAGCCCATAGCGCCGACCGGCGACTTTGCGCAGGGATTGAACCGGCTCTCCTGGTAGACGAGAGACATGAAGAGGGTTTCGTCTACCCCTTCCTCGCGCGCCACGCGCTTCACGAGCCCGACAATCTCCGGATTGGCTTGTGCTGCCGAGGGGGCGTCACCTCCGCGCCCCGGCCGGTACATCGAGCAGGTGACGCTCTTGCTCACGGAGTGCCGGCGACTGTCTGTTTCTTCGATCTGCTTCGTCGTTTCATTGCGCACAGCATCTGTTGAAGTGAGGGCGCCATCCGTAACAGGAACCTGCGAGGAGGCGGGGGGCGCTGTTCCACAAGCCAAGGCTGCAACCAGCAGCGTTAGAGTCCAACTGTTCCTCATTCGGCCTTCTCCCATCCGCAGAATTTCGCCAACCAGTTTTCGGGTTCGTCTCCGTACTGCTCGCGAAGTGCCGCGCACTCCTCGATCGTCTCCTTGCGTCCTGAAAGCACCTTCACGAGATCCGGCATTGTCGACAGATCGAGACGCGCAATGACAGAGTCGTTGCCATGCTTAATCAGGAAGGTTCTCTTTTCAGGAGGCGTGTTCTTGATGAACTTGAACTCCTTCACCGTCAGGCCGAAGCGCTTGATGTAGCTCTCTTCGTCAGCCCGTGGATTCGGGAAGTGGATGTTGGTCGCCGATTGCTCAATGAGCGTGTGCGACGCTTTGGATTTGGTAATGTCAGCAGCCGACTGCGTACCAAAGCCCACGATGCCGTTGAGCTTTCGGATCGTCTTCATCTTGTCGACGATGAAGGCGCTGAAAGTGTCATCCATCAGTAGCTGCCAGCCTTCATCCATGAAGAACATGGCGGGGTTACCGTCCAGCAGCTCGTCCATCCGATGGTAAAGATACATCAGCGCAGGGGTTCTTAGCTCCTCGTTTCCGAGGATGTTGGTCATATCAAAGCCAAAGACGCTGTGACCCGAGAAGGAAAGGACGTCATGGGGCGCGTTGAACAGCCAGGCTTTTTCGCCTTCGATCCAAGGGCGAAGCCGCGAGTATAGATCGTTGGCATCGGCCTTGGACCGCCCCATCAAGAGGCCGGCAAGATTTGGGAGGTTCCGCTGAGCTGCCGGCTCCTGCATGATCCGGACGATTGCCTTTTCCAGCGTGTCCTCGTCCTCTTGCGTGAAGTCGGTGCGACGATCGCCGCGCAGCATGGCCTTGAGCAGACGGACCAGAAATTCCCGGTTCTCGCCGGTGTTTTCCAGTTGCAGCGGGTTAAAGCCCGTGGGCGTTCCCGGAGACAAAACTTCGTAGGCTCCGCCGATCGCCCTGACGAAGATCTCAGCCCCACGGTCCTTGTCGAAGAACACGGCGCGAGGCGTGGGTGAAACTCGCATCGCTTGAGCCAGGAGGAAGGTCAAACCCACGGTCTTGCCGGATCCTGTAGGACCAGTCACCGTGAAGTGCCCGATATCTCGACGGTGGAAGTTGAACCAGTAGGGGGTTTGTGAGGTCGTTTCCAGAATGGTGATCGGCAGGCCCCAATGGGTGCGATCCGCTTGTCCAGTCGCGAAATTATGCATCGAGGAAAGGCCAGAGAAGTTGGCGCTCGACAGCATGGCGATGCGGGAGATATAGGAGCGGTTTCCCGGCAGCTGCGCCCAAAACGCTGCTTCAAGGTTGAGATCTTCCCGAAGCCAATTGATGTTCATGTCGGTGAGGCAAGCGCCAAGTTCCGACACGCAACGGCTCAATCCGTCGAGGTCCCGCGAAATGCACAGAAGCGAAAAATGATGGAAGCCGAATACAGCCTCCTGATTGAGGAGGCTGTTTAACGCATAGTCAATATCGGATTCGACCGAGCTACCCGCTTCGTCGGAAGCCTTGATCTGGCGCTGGAGGCGGCTGATCCGCTCTTGTGCGATAGGCTTGTCTGCAAGGGTGAAAGACTGTGTCAGAATGAACTCATGGTTCACCTGCAGCAACCCGTCCAACATGCCGGGACCGGTGAATGGAGGGTATTCCTTGATCGATAGGAGGGTGGCATAGCGGCTATCTTCTTCCACCGCCGCTTGTGCCTGCATCGTCCGCTTTGAAAAATGCAGCCGTGAAGTGCCGACGTAGTTGCGGATACCCATGCGCGGAAGCCGCATCTTTCGCGGCACACCGCAAGTCAGGATCGTGTTGAAGAACTCGCAGGGCTCAGAATACGGATCGCCCTTGCCCTCTTCTCCATCGATGTCCTTCTTCGCGGTATCGTCGGATTTCTTGCGATAAGTGATGCCAAGCGGCTTAGCGCCGTACTTGTGCAACTCCTTCACGATGTTCCCAACCAACTCTTCGAGGTCGGTCACATCTTCACGGGTCGCTTGAGCCCTGGCCTCTTTGTTCGAGCGTTCAAATATCCGCTTCAAGGAGTCACCGAGACCAAGCGCCCCTTTCATGCCCGAACGCACGATCGTCAGATAGATTTCGTTCGTGAACATCCGCTTCTTGCGGAGCTGGTCCATGTAGCGATCGTTCAGGATCTCGCAGAAGGATGAATCGAACGAACCGCCGATCTCGGTCTCGACCTCACGCCGAATTACAGTCGACCAAAGGGAGTAGCGGCTTGAACCCAGAGCCCGGATCATCGTGTTCTGGACGACAGAGCGCATGTTCAACTCGGCCTGGTCCTCCGTCTGGAAGAACAGGCCATCGAGCTTGATGACGCTGATTAGGGTTCCATTTTCGAGCCCGATGACCGTATCGGACACATGCCTCATATAGGGGATGTGAACGGACATAGGCCGCTCGTTGCCGGCGACCTTCCCAAACCCAAGCTCTTCCTTGACGACTCTCAGCATCTACTATGGTCCGTATGAGTTGGTGCCCCAAAAGCGCTTGTTGGGCGTCCGTGGCGTCTTGCGTGAGGTGACCTGCAGAACGTCGAGAATCTTGCTGTCCCAGGCGCAAAGCGAGAAAAGGACAAGGTAGGCGGCTGGCGCGATAAGCAGTGCCGCCAGATGGTTCGTCACCAACCACCCAATGATGGTCACACCGATGATCAGGACGACCGCCATGTAGGGTACGCCCCATAGCGTCGGTGAACGGGTCAAACCGATCACCAACGGCGTCAAAGCTGGCTTCTCGTCCTGAAAATCGCTCATCAGCCGCCGCCTACCGACGAGATCATCTGGTCAACGATGGCAGGGGCACCGAATACGAGACCGATACCAATGACGACGGCTCCGGCCGTGAACCACGATAGCCTGCCGGCAAAGGCAAGAAAGCCAAGGCCGATAACGGCGATGATTGCCATGAGACGACCAAATGGGCCGGTGATGAAGTCAACGATCATCTGCACGGCTGTCTGAAGGGGGGCGAATGCACCGCCACCGCCACCGCCTGCCTGTGCAAGCGCTTGATCAGCGCCGGCGACTTGCAGCGCTGCCACCAAACCAATCACGGCCATTGCCTTCAATGCCCCGGATTGCCGGGAAATGACATGTCTCATAGTTCTCTCCTTAAAAGTGCATCACGCCGCCGACGAATTTGCCGGTCTTCTCCACAGCGATGACTCCGGCATCGCTGGTGTTCTTTGCCGCCATGTCACGGACGATCCCGGCCGCCTTCCGTTTGCCCGTTGGCATCGGTAGGCCAAGCTGGAAATTCACGACCTTTGCGACATAGCCGACGGTTTCTTGGAACGGAGGGACGCCGCCATACTCGTAGATGCGCCCCTCGCCGCTGTTGTAGGCAGCCGCTACGAGAAGCGGGTTCTGGAACTCATCCAGGAGGAAGCGCAGGTACTTCACCCCGCCCTCGATGTTCTGGGCAGGGTCGCAGATATCCTGAACACCGAAGCGAGCCGCGGTTGCGGGGATAAGCTGCATTGGTCCGCGTGCGCCTTTCGGTGAATTGCGGATCTCATCGAAGCGGCTTTCGGCCCAGGCAATCGCAACCGCGAAGCTCTCATCGACGCTGTATCGACGCGCGGTAGATGCAACCAGCGCTTTAATCTCGTCAGGTGGTAGGGGCGACGGCCCGCACTCTTCAACGGGAGTTCCGGCCCCTAGATTTTCGGTGGTATTACTCGATGTAGTATCTAGAGTTGGAGTTTGGACAGGATTAATGCGGCCTGTGGCGCGCTCTGAGACATCAAAATACGCGCTGACAGACGCATCAATGTGATGCCCTTTGGCACGCGCGTCTTTCGGCGATGCTACGCCAAAACCTTCGGCTCCGCCCTTCGTGACAACACCGTTTGCACCAAGGACGAATTCCTTCTCTGATGTCTCGCCACCGCTCCAGCGATCTTCGAAGTTTGTGACAAGAGATTCTTCGTTGATTGTCACAGAACCGTTGTAATTGCTGGAATTACGCCCTGATGTGGCTAGGTCTTGTGACGCAGCTGTATTGGCAGCGAGCAGCACGGATAATGCTGTGCTAGTCAGGGTTCGCGGGCCTAGATACCCTGCATAAACAGTGTTTTTATCCATCGCACCCGCCCGTCAAACGGTGTTGTGATCGCCATGAAAACCGACTAGAGTTAATGCACACATGATACCGATTTGATGCACTCTTACAAGTTTTCTGATCGGTGTTAAACCCTATTTTGCAGGTCAACAATCGGACTCAGGGTGGTTAGGGCTAGATTATGAAACAGGCCATCATTCCCGCGCTTCTAAGTTGCGCATTGGCAACACAAGCGCTTGCCGCTCCTGCGGTGAACAAGGACTACATCAGGTCGCTGGCGGCGCCGGGCAAGACGGTTCTTGTCGTCGAGTATTACGACGGGACCGGCAAAGTCGCTGATCGCAAAGGTTACGCCACGGCCAATGGCTTCAAAGCTATCTCGGCGACTGAGTTTCGCGTCGATGAATTGACAACGTTGCATCTGTATGGCGTTCAGCCTTGCAGCGGCGATCTGGTCAATCGCGCCGAGGACTATTCCGGGACTTGCGAGGAGTTTGGCACGCAGCAGCTGCAAACGATGCTGCAAAGCCCCAAGGTCCTGTTCTGCAGGGCCTTCATCAGTGAGCAGACCGCCCCCGTTCAGGATGTCACTTGCTACGGCTACTACAACTATCCTGGAGCAATGGACACGGTTGATAATCTTGAGGAGCAGCTTCTGTCGTTGGGAGCGGTTCGTCTCACAAAGAAGGCCGATGGCTCATTCGATCGTCCGGATCTCGCGGAAGCTCAGGAGATCGGGCAGAAGGGCTCCTTCGGGATGTGGGCCGATCCTCGGGTGAAGGCGCAATGAGACTTGCTGCTGGACTCGTCGCGGCTCTGCTGCCGTTTGCGGCCAATGCCGCACCTGAAGGGTACTTCGATCTTGCTCCAGGCATCACCTTGGAAACGGGGGACACCTGGATCTCTGACGGTGAGCGG
This sequence comes from Allorhizobium sp. DMC15, assembly GCF_056314065.1. Classification (NCBI taxonomy): domain Bacteria; kingdom Pseudomonadati; phylum Pseudomonadota; class Alphaproteobacteria; order Hyphomicrobiales; family Rhizobiaceae; genus Allorhizobium; species Allorhizobium sp. DMC15. Next base: position 126,146 of record NZ_JBQUZB010000007.1, on the reverse strand, counting down.
TTTCGTCTCTATGGCATACAGTCTTGCTTGCGCGGCACTGCCTACACGGATGGTCAGGGCAATAGACAAGACTGCGGTGAGGCATCGCTTGCGATGTTGGCTGCCTACATCAAGGACACTAAGCCGATCTGTGCCCCCGTGGCGAAGCTTAATGGCATCTCATATGTCGTTTGTTACGCCACGGTTGGCAGTCAAAGGCTCGACCTCGCGCAGATCATGGTGACAAGCGGCTATGCATTCGCCGCCTTAAAGACCGATGGTCTCCCTTATCATGCCCCCTACGCCATAGCCGAGCAGCTTGCTCAGCAAAAGAAGGCCGGCCTTTGGCAATTCTCCGACGTTCAGCATCCTTCCATCCTGCTTAGTCGTGAGGCGAACCAGCGATCGAGGAGCGCCCAGCCATGAGAAACCGCCTTATCCTTGCTATCGCCGCAAGCTCTTTGGCCCTGCCGGCGTTAGCCGCCGATCCGATCTATCAGAACTGGCACGCCCTACGCGGTCAGGCTGCGCCTCCCGTTGCTGCTGCTGTTCGGTTGCGGACGTTCAAAGGCCCGGTAACCGTTCTCGACGGCCGCACGCTATGGTTCGGCACGCTTGGCAAGGGCTATAAAGTAAGGTTGGCCGGCATCGACACTTGTGAGCTTCCTCAATGGGCTTTGAACCCAAAGTGGATCAACCGGGACAAGCAACAGGCTCCAACCCCCGTCCCATGCGGACCCTTCGCCAAAGCTTGGCTGAAGAGGACAATCGGAAACAGACCCACGACTTGCGTCGGTCTGGCCTACGCAAACGATGGGATACCCGTCGCGCAATGCACGACCAGCGGTGTGGATCTCGCCGCAGAAATGCTGCGCGTCGGTTGGGCTCGTCTCGATTCCCCCTACATCAACGCCCAATATTACGCCTATCAGACCAACGCGATGGCCGCCCGGTATGGGATGTGGGGAACCTACGTGTTGGACATGAACGAATGGCGCCGCAAAGCTGTCGACAAGACGCTAGATCGGCATCCGATCGCCGACTTCAATCTATTGGCCGAGAGGAAAAGCGAGATCTCTCCTCCTTTTGCTGATGCCCGAAACAAGCCGAAGAGGACAGACCGATAGTTGCCAGACCTCGCACATATTGCGACCTCTCTCGCAACCGATCCCTTGGCTGGCTTGCTGCTTGCCATCTCGCTCTCCATCGCCCTCATAATCCCGGCGCAGAAACTCTGGTGGATCCACGCGCTACTAGCGGCCTTCCTTCTCATCCTGTCGCTGGCTTTCCACGACAAGCGGCACTTGTCCTTCGACAGCTACCTGGTCGGGCTCTTCACCTTCGCCGCGGTTTCTCGGGACATTCCCAATCAGCCACTGCTCTATCGCATCGGCATTTCCTGGTTTGCATGCTTCGCCTTGATCTCGGCCGTCATCTACGCTGCAGGCGAACGCATCCGACAGAGGACTCCGCTCGAAAGACCTGTTTCCGAGCCGGCAATTTCAGCAGCATTGATCAAGAGGGACACCTGATATGAAACCAGTGATTTTTGCCGTAGCCGGTCTCGCGGCTCTTGCCATGTCTCCGGCGTCTGCCAAGGCCGAGGATGCCTCATGGGGTTGCCAGATTCTTTTGTGCGCAGCCTCGCAAAGCCCGTCCTGGCATGGCGTCCCCTACTGCGTTCCCCCGATGAAAAGGCTCATATCGGCTATGGCGAAGCCCGGCTTCTCCTGGCCAATTTGCCATGAAGCTAAAGCCGGAAAACCCGGCTTCGAACCTTACGAGGAATGCCCTGCCGGCATGACCGCCGTTTCCTCCCGCACCGATGGGGATCGGTCGTTCTTGGGCCGAGACGACAAGGATCAGTGCACGAAGACCGTCAACCAGTGCAGCAACCGTGCCGCCTTCCGTACCCAATTTGGTGACAGCCAAGAAAACGAGCGCAAGGGTGTTACGATCCGGCAGATCAACGAGAACAACGACAATGATGTTTTCAACCGAGACAATGGTTGCATGGTGCAGATCACTCAGCCTCGCCCTCGCCGCGCCGATCCTTATTATTTCGACATTCCGAACGATAAGGGCGTCAAGCAGCGTGCTTGGTTCAACCTGAATGACTGAGTGGATGACATGAACAGCAACATTCTCATCGTAGCCGCCGCCGGCATCGGCATTCTCGCAGGTGCAGGCGGTACTTACCTCATCATGCCGGAGCCCGAGCCGGTTGTTCGAGCTCCTACTGACGCGGAGATCGCCGCCCTCATCGCAGCCGATCCCTCCCTGATTCCCGAACCTCCGGCCCCTGTGCTCGATGTGCCGACAGAGGAAGAGGCCCTTGCCGCATACCGCAAGGCTTATGCCCGCAATCCTCTGAGAGCCGGCCGCAGTGAAGCCGATGTAACCCTTGCTTTGGGAGAGTGTGACAAGAACGCCACCGGTCCAGGCGTATCATGCGTTGCGGCCATCAAGAGGAATCCTAATGCAGCTCCTCTCGATCACGTCATCGGTTTTGCCAAGTCTGCATCCGGCGAGTGGGTTGCTACCAACTACTGATTTCAGCCAGATGCCCGTTGCTCGTCAATGGCCCGGCAGTGAGATGGAGCCTGAAAGAAGAAGCTCCATTTCCTCAGGGTTTAGGCTTCCCTTGGAGGCAATCAGATACCCTGCCACGTAAAGCATCTTCTGATCTCTCTCACCCGGATCTGACGGCGCGTGCCTGATGATTTCCATACGTGCCTTCGCTTCTTGATCCATGTTAGCGCCGCCGTCGCCGTTGATGGCCGCCAGGTAGACGGCTCGGTGACGTTCAACCTTCACGGACAATGGCTCGTTGGGTTGCAGCTCAAGCTTTTCTGTCATCTTTCCCTCTCCACAAGCGCAAGCGATCACTCCTTGACCTCCCGAAATCGAAGGGAGGGCAGGAGCTCCGCTCCTGCTCCCGAGCTCGTGCGGAACAGCTGGAGAGAGGGGGACAAGCGCTAAACCGGAGGGGGATCACCCATCCGGAGGACCGAGACGGATTTCATGGAAATGCGGCCGGTGCTGCAGGCCGCAGGCCGAAGCATGGGGAGACCGGTTTAGTGCTTTTGGGGGAGAGAGGGCAGAGCGCCTTTCTTCCTTGGCAGTGCGTTGAATCAAGTCGCCTGTCGGCCCAAACGGTCATTGGAGGCAGAATGCCGGGAGGGCAGCTTGGCCCCGTCATTTCGGTCGTTCGCTTTCAACTTTATCAGCACGAAAGCCGACGTCCTGAGGATATTCGATCGCTGCGCCTTTGTCTAAGCTGCCTGCACTTCGACCGTGACGTGGGAGAGATCATGAATAGAGGAAAGTTTTGCTTTGTAGGCGGCCACGGTGAGCGGTGCCGGGGACCGGACAGAGACGATGGCGCCATGATGTCCTGGGCCAAGCTGCCAGACATGAAGATCGACAATTTCGTCACCGTCGCCTTCGATGATGTCCCGGATTTCTTGTGGCAGGTCCTCATGCGGCGGAAGGTAGTCAAGCAGGACAGCGCCCGTATCCCGCATCAACCCCCACGACCAGCGCGCAATGACCAAGCCCCCGACGATCCCCATAGCTGGGTCCATCCAGTTCCAGCCGTAAAGGCTTCCGAGAATGAGCGCCGCAATGGCAAGGACGGATGTTAAAGCGTCTGCGAGGACGTGAAGATAGGCAGCACGGAGATTGTTGTCGGTGGCAGCGTCATGATGGTGCCCATGGTTATCGTGATCGTGGGCGTGATAATGGTCATGTCCGTGGTGGTGATGCGTGTGATCGTCGCGCAGAAGCCACGCACAGAGCAGATTCACGCCGAGGCCAACCACCGCCACCGTGATCGCCTGCGGGAAATCGATTGCCACCGGACTATAGAGGCGCATCAAGCTCTCCCAGCCGATTAACAGAGCAATCAGCGCTAGGACCACAGCACTGCCGAATGCCGCAAGGTCACCAAGCTTGCCTGTGCCAAAGGTGAACCTGGGGTTACGCGCATTCTTGCGCGCGAACATGTAGGCAAGGGCTGCAATCAGCATTGCGGCCGCATGCGTTGACATGTGCCAACCGTCGGCCACCAGCGCCATCGAGCCGTAGAGCGAGCCGGCAGCGATCTCGATCACCATCATGGTCGCGGTAACCATAATCACGAGCCAGGTACGGCGCTCATTGCGTGCGTGGTTGTCGCCAAGGAAGACATGGTCGTGAGGAGATTGAAGTCGCGCGCTCGTGGTCATTTCAGATAGGTCCTGATGGCATCGATGAGTTCAGCCGTGCCCCTTGCTCTAGCCTGGTCTGGATCAGTTTGAGGGTTCGAAACATGTTCCCGGATGTGATCTTCGATCAGTTCCCCGGTCAAACCTGTCACCGCACCCCGAATGGAAGCCACGAGGTTCAAGACCTCGCCGCATGGCGCATCCGCTTCGAGACACTTCTCCACGGCCTCGATTTGCCCCCGAAGACGTCGGACGCGTGCGAGAAGCTTGTCTTTGTGTTTCGTTGTGTGGCTCATAACATAGGGGGGTAACCTATATTGAGTAGTCTCGCAAGCCTGCGTCCCGAGCACTTGACCTTACCATGATAGGAAGGTGCACGCTGATTTGCGGTTGACTGAAATCAATCCGCAAGGCCTCAGAAGCTCCTATTGTGGTGTTAGCGACAGAGAGGGGACGATGAGCGGTACCGTCAGGCTATTGAAATGGGTCATGCTGACCATCGCCACCTTGGCGATGGTGTTTCTGTTCGCGCTTAGCCAGTCGCATGCCGGTCCACAGCACTGCTGGACTCGAACTGTCCATGCTGGCGGTGAAAGTAACGTTCGGACCGGCGGCTCGATTATCGTCGACCCTTTGGTCGATACCTGCTGTCAGCGTGCCTGCACCGTGTGTGTCCCGTCGTCGTCGACGATGCTGCAGATACCTGAAATATTCGTGGGCGCGCCAGTCCGTATCCGGCCGTCCTCACCGCTTCAAGGTCAGATCCCAACTCCCGGACGCCACCCCCCTCGATCTGCTGCCTGACAAAGGCGCCCAATGCGCAATATCCTGTCAACAGCAAGGTCGTCATAACGGCCGGATCGAGAGAAACATCATGTATCGCAGAGACTTTCTGAAAACGCTCGCCTTGGGTTCCGTGGCCCTGTCCCCCCTCGGCCATGCCTGGGCAAACCCAGGAGCACTAACGAACGAGCTTGTGATTGGTAAACGGACCCTGGACGTCAACGGCAAGGCCGCCTCAGTCTTCGGACTGACCGACAAGGCCGGGAACGCCGGGCTGGTCCTCAACGCGCCTTCGGACTTCGACGTTCTTCTTCGCAACGAAAGCGACGAGGAAACGCTGATCCACTGGCATGGGCTTACGCCGCCTTGGGATTTGGACGGGGTGCCGGGCAATCCGGCTGCACTGCTTCCGCCTAAGGAAAGCCGGGCCTACAAGTTTCCCTTGCCGAGAGGCGGCACCCATTGGATGCATGCCCACACGCTGCAGGAGCAGAACCTGCTCGCGGCACCGCTGATCATACGAACTGCCGATGACCTCGCCCGCGACGAGCAGGAGGTGACCGTGCTCCTGCATGATTTCTCTTTCAAGTCGCCCGAGGAGCTACTTGCCGGCCTTCAGGGCGGCGGCGGTCATGCCATGCCCTCCGGACACGGGAACATGTCCACCATGATGAACTCTCACGGTGGACATCAGATGGGCTCCGCTGAAGCTTCGGCTGCGCCTCATATGATGATGGGTATGGACCTGAACGATATCGAGTATGACGCATATCTCGCCAACGATCGGACGCTTGATGACCCCGAGATTGCCAAGGTCGAACGCGGCGGCCGCGTCAGGCTGCGCATCATCAATGGCGCGACGGCAACCGCGTTCACGATCGATACGGGCGAGATCGAGGGCGAACTGATCGCTGTCGACGGGATGGACGTCGTCCCGGTTCGTGGCCGACAGTTTCCTTTGTCGATGGGCCAGCGGGCCGATATCCGTCTGGCCTTGCCACTTGGCGAAGGCGCATATCCTATACTGGCCCTTCGGGAAGGGGCCGTCGAGCGCACTGGCGTGATCCTTGCCACCGCCTCCGCACGAGTGCACAAGCTTGAAACCACTGCGGCAGCCAAGGGCCCGGTTCTCGACCTTTCGCTGGAGCAAAGCCTTCAAGGCATCACACCACTGGCACGCCGCCCTGTCGATCGGCAGTTTGCTCTGATGCTGGGCGGCGATATGGCTACCTATCGGTGGTCCATCGATACCGACGGCCCGATCGAAGTCAGCAGCGGACAGCGGATCCGGATTTCCATGCACAACATGTCGATGATGGCCCATCCGATGCATCTGCATGGTCATCATTTCCAAGTCGCGGAAATCAACGGCAAGAACATTTCCGGTGCTATGCGTGACACTGTGATGCTGCCGCCCATGGCGCGGGTATCGATCGAGTTCGACGCAGATAATCCAGGCCGTTGGCCGCTACATTGTCATCATCTCTATCATATGGCGACGGGCATGATGACATTCGTCGACTATGGCCAGCAGGGCTGAGGGAGAGCGAGATGAACAACGCAAATCACGCGCATCACCACCACCACGGACATTCCCAAGATCCGGCAGCTTCTTCATCCAAGCCTGGTGGTCCGGGCATGGTCAACGCTCAGGTCTACACCTGCCCCATGCATCCCCAAATCCGCCAAACGGGGCCCGGCAATTGCCCCATCTGCGGAATGGCGCTTGAACCGGAAGTGGCGACGCTGGAAATGGGTCCAAGTCCAGAACTGGCGGACATGTCCAGACGGTTCTGGATTGGCTTGGTTCTCAGCATCCCGGTGCTCGCCCTGGAGATGGGCGGCCATCTGACAAACCTGCACATGCTACTGGGGCCACAGACTTCGAACTGGCTGCAGTTGGTGCTGGCGACACCTGTTGTCCTGTGGGCGGGCTGGCCCTTCTTCGAGCGCGGCTGGAAATCCTTGGTGACGCGTCATCTGAACATGTTCACGCTGATCGCGATGGGAACGGGTGCCGCCTGGATTTACAGCGTTGTCGCGACCGTTGCGCCGGGACTGTTTCCGGTCACGTTCCGCGCAGCGGGAGGTTCGGTCGCCGTCTATTTCGAGGCTGCTGCCGTCATCACGGTCCTGGTCCTGCTTGGTCAGGTTCTGGAGCTAAGGGCGCGCGAACAGACGGGCGGTGCCATCCGCGCACTTCTCGATCTGGCACCGAAGACCGCACGGCGCGTGCGCGCCGATGGTATAGATGAAGATGTCGGTCTTGACGCCGTGGCTGTTGGCGACCGCCTGCGCGTTCGACCGGGAGAGAAGGTGCCAGTTGACGGCTTGCTTCTGGAGGGCCGAAGTTCCGTCGACGAATCCATGATTACGGGTGAATCGATGCCCGTGACCAAGGATGTCGGGTCGAAGCTGATCGGCGGGACCATGAACCAGACCGGTGGTTTCGTCATGGAGGCTGGCAAGGTTGGGAGCGACACCATGCTCTCACGGATCGTCCGCATGGTCGCAGAGGCCCAACGCTCGCGCGCCCCCATCCAGCGCCTCGCCGATGAAGTCTCGGGCTGGTTCGTTCCGGTCGTCATCGGAGTGGCACTCGTCGCATTCGCTGTCTGGATGATCTACGGGCCGGAGCCTCGTTTCGCCCATGCCTTAGTGGCGGCTGTTGCCGTTCTTATCATCGCCTGCCCCTGTGCCCTGGGGCTGGCAACACCGATGTCGATCATGGTTGGCGTCGGTCGCGGAGCAAGTCTTGGCGTGTTGATCAAAAACGCAGAGGCCCTGGAGCGCTTCGAGAAGGTCGACACGCTTGTCATCGACAAGACGGGGACCCTGACGGAGGGACGGCCCAAGGTCACTGCCATCGTCCCCGTCGAAGGGGTATCCGAAGCCGAACTGCTCCGACTCGCTGCAACTATTGAGCGGGCAAGCGAACATCCGTTGGCGCTAGCGATTGTCAATGCGGCCAGTGAGCGTGGCATCGCTCTGGGAGATGCTACCGACTTTGACAGTCCTGTAGGCAAAGGCGCGACGGGCGTGGTCGAAGGCAAGCGGCTGATCCTCGGCAGCCACCGCATCATGGAGGAAGAAGGTGTCGACGTTACCGCGATGACTGCGAAGGCAGAAGAGCTTCGTAATGACGGCGCAACGGTCATCTTCACTGCCATCGACGGCCGCTTGGCAGGTTTATTTGCCATTGCCGATCCCATCAAGGCGACGACACCGGATGCGGTGAAGGCGCTCATCGATGACGGTATTCGCGTCGTCATGCTGACGGGCGACAACAAGACGACCGCTCTTGCCGTAGCGCGCCGCCTCGGCATCTCGGAGGTGGAAGCGGAGGTTCTGCCTGAGGACAAGAGCAAGATCGTCTCGCGGCTGCGCAGTGAAGGCAGGATCGTCGCCATGGCGGGCGATGGTGTGAACGATGCTCCCGCGCTTGCTGCAGCCGATGTCGGTGTCGCCATGGGCACGGGAACCGATGTTGCCATTGAGAGCGCAGGAGTCACCCTTCTGCAGGGAGACCTTCAGGGCATCGTCCGGGCACGGCAGTTGAGCCGGGCAACAATGAGCAACATCCGGCAGAACCTCTTCTTCGCCTTCATCTACAATGCGGCAGGCGTACCTGTCGCGGCAGGCGTCCTTTATCCCATCTTCGGTCTGTTGCTCTCACCGATCATCGCGGCGGCGGCAATGGCATTGTCTTCGGTCAGTGTTATCGCCAACTCTCTCAGGTTGAGGAGCATGAAGATATGACCGCCAAACGCACGCTCCTGCTGATGGGCTCATCCCTGGCCCTGATCCTGGTATTCTACATCCTTCGTGAGCACTGGGGGCACGTTCTGGGCTACGCCCCTTACCTGATCCTGTTGGCCTGCCCGCTGATGCACCTGTTTCATCGACATGGCGGTCACGGCAACAAGGATCACCTATCGTGACCTGCCAGCGGTCTGCATCGGCACTGTAGCCCTGTGGGCATTGGGCGAACGGGTCTTCGATTTGCTCGACAATCCGGCCGTCCTCGGTGCGCACATGGAAGAGCCCTCAGTCAAGATGCTGGGGGCTTCCATGACGCACAAAATCGACAATGCGGAGGGACGTGCCGTCGTCTCTGTCGTCAAAATGACGGGGCTGATACTCGGCGGGCGCTCTACGTGCAGGAAGTCGTGACAGAACGGCATCCTCCGCTCTCAAAGACGTGGGAGGCGCGCGGAACGGTGCGTCTCCCACGTCATCGGTTCCTACCATATGGGATTCAGGATCGGTCCCGCCAGATCGGGATGCAGCCTGAGCGTAAGGATCGAGTACAACCTGCCCACCCGTCTACCCGATAGGCTGCTGGGGCGCTTGCGGGGTGGGTTCTACGCCAACTGGTCGTGACGAAGATGACCGTCGGAGCGATTGCGCATTTCCGTGCCGTTCAGACGACGCGGTAACCTGGAGCCGACACCTGCAGGCCATCACGAAGATGCGAGCGAACGTTCTCTTTGCGGTATGGCAATGACGCTTCGAAGGACGCGGTGCCCAATAACGGGCAACGCAGACAATACTAGCATGACCAGAATTATGACCAGCAGAACACTCTTCCGCGCCGGCATTGCCGTCGCACTCTTGTCGGCGACGGCAATGCCGGCGCTGGCCGACGCCACCCACAATCATCCGGCGGCGAACGGGACCGCTGTCGCTCCCCTTGATATCGTACGGGCGGCGACAGACCTTGCTCCGCCACTAGGTGCGAGGGGACCGGAAACGATCAAGGTGAAGCTCGACACGGTCGAAGTTACTGGCGTCCTAGCGGACGGCGCGACCTACCACTACTTGACCTTCAACAAGAAGGTTCCGGGTCCTTTCGTTCGGGCAAGGGTCGGCGACACCGTCGAAGTTGAACTAAGCAACCTTGCCGATAGCAGTGAACGCCACAGCGTGGACTTCCATGCCGTCACGGGACCGGGAGGCGGAGCTGAGGCGACGGACGCCGCACCCGGCGAGACTAAGGGCTTCACCTTCAAAGCAATGAAGCCGGGCCTTTACGTTTACCACTGCGCTGTGCCGATGGCCGCCCACCATATTGCCAACGGGATGTACGGCCTGATCTTGGTGGAACCTGAAGCTGGCCTTCCTCCGGTCGACAGGGAATTCTACGTGATGCAAGGCGAGGTTTACACGAAACAGGCCTATGGAACCAAGGGCAAACTGACTGAGAGCCTCGACAGGCTGATGGACGAGACGCCGGAATACTATGTGTTCAACGGTGCAGCGAACGCGCTGACCGGTGACAATGCGTTGACCGCAAAGGTCGGCGAGACTGTTCGCATCTACTTCGGTGTCGGCGGCCCCAACAAGACGTCGAGCTTCCACGTCATCGGGGAAATCTTCGACAGGGCCTATCAACTGGCATCTCTGACAACCGAGCCACTGACGGATGTGCAGACCATCACCGTTCCTCCCGGCGGCGCTGCGGTGGTCGACATGACCATGGACGTTCCCGGTGAGTATGTGCTGGTGGACCACGCTCTTTCACGCGCAGCGCGTGGACTCGTGGGCAAGCTGATCGTCGAGGGGCACGAGCGGAAGGAGGTCTTCAAGGTTCAACCGGCTAGCACGGCGAAAGCCGGGAACGGCGGACACGAAACCCACTGAAATTCTATGACGGGGTAGGAAGAGGCGGGACAAGGTTCGATCCTTATCCCGCCACTTTGTTATCCGGCCATGCGCTCGCAGCTTTCAGCACACTTGCGACAGGCATCGACGCAGGCCTGCATATCGCCCAGGCGTTCACAGTCCTCGGCACACTGACGGCATATCTTAGCGCATTCACGGCAGGTGTGCTTGTGGTGCTCGGTACCCAGCAACATGAAATGCGCCGAGGTGCGGCAGATTTCGGCGCACGCCATCATGAGCTTGAAGTGCTTCGGCTCCGTATGCTCGCCACCCGTTTCCAGGCAGTGTCCCATCGCCATCGATAGGCACTCGCGGTAGCAAGCCAGGCAGTTATCGATACAGGCCTTCATCTCGGAGGACATGTGGTGCATCACTTGGCCTCCCGCTCGACCCAGGCGGTTAGTTCTTCGATCTCCTTTGTCTGGGCATCGATGATCTCCTGAGCCGTGGTTTTCATTTCTTCGTTGTCGCCGTACTTCAGTTCAACCTCAGCCATGCTGATCGCGCCTATGTGGTGGGCAATCATGCCGCAAGCAAAGGCGACGTCGGCATCCTCCTGCATCATGCCCTGCATCATATTCTGATGCATGGACATCATTCCTTCCATGGAGGCTTTCTGATGATCGCTGAGATTGGCCATCTGATCTGACCCGCTCCCTTCCATCGCCATGTGACCTCCCGTCATCGGCATACCGGGCATGGACATTTCAGACATGGGCGCGTCGCCCTTGCATTTTTCGGGGAAGGTCGGTTGCGCTGCGGCGGCCCCTGCAGAGCCCCACATGGCGCAGGATAGTGCGAGAGCTGCGGCTGTATTCTTGACAAACGTGTTCATCTTGAACTCCTGTATCTGGGTTACACTGTAATGCACTCACATGGAGCGACGTCTGGGAGGCGGATCAATCGCGGCTCCAAGGTGCAGGGGACGCTGGCAATCGACAGTGGGCCGCGGTGAGTTGAAGGGCGGGTTTGGCAGTATGAGGGGCTGTTCGGAAGGGAACACACAGCAGCTTATCTGAGTACAGCAAGCACTGTTGTTGCTATCTGTCGCTCCGTCCTGGGAACTTATCGGGACGTGGTGAACAGCCAAGTAAGTGTCGCAGTGCTGGATCGGCGCTGCGACGGCGGTGGCCTTGACGAAGATACCGATGACAATCATCGCGGCAGCTACCATCAACAGACTTGATTTGATGCCGTCCGATAGGGACATCCTTATTCCTCCGGATTGCCTGTCGTAACACCGCGCTCTTGAAAAGGTTCCGGATTCTGCCCTATGTTCCCGGTCGGCTACCATCTGTTCTCATGACAGTGAGACTGGCCAATCGCTGAACCACTGGCTGCCGAGCTTCACTGCGGACCAGAAATCCTGTCAGCCACGCCAACGCCTTAGCCCTCGGTGGACCAGGGCAACGCGCCCATTATCATTCGCCACGTCGTTGACGCTTCCAGTCCCCTCCTTTCTGCAGGTTTTCCGCCGATACCTGCAAGAGCACCGTTGGACGAACCACGATCTGTTCTTCCGTGAACCGAGTACATGTCATCGTCAGTCTCCTTCAGACGACGGCCTCGACCGAATTCTGAAGTGAGTTCAGGATCTCAGGATCTCAGGATATCTTCGGTCAAGGTCAGCACGAGAATGTCTTACACTGCTCAATATGGTGGCCGCCAAAAAGTCTGCGCCTTCATAACATCGGTGACATGCAGACCGATCTCCAAAGGTCTACTTTCCAGTCGTTTCCGTAAACACCGCCGAATGGTCCGTAAACCGCTCCGCCAACCATGACCTTTCCGCGCTCGTCACATTCTACATGGACGGTGTGAACTCCCTGGTCGATGTATTCGATCGTACCGTTACCGTCGACTTGTGTGAGGCTGATGGTGACATCGAAGTCATAGTCTAGAATACGTGAGGTCCTAAGCGAGGTCACAGTCAGACTGACGGTAACGTCACCGCGGAAGTGGGACACATGAAATGGTTGTCATTCTATCGACCCGGCCTGGACGGTGGAAACGACTATCATGAATGGAAGAATCAAAGTCATTCGATTCCACATTGATGCCTCCGAAGGCTAGCGAGATATGATGATATCACTAAATCAATGGGATGTGCAGCGGATGTTGTTCGCGGATCCGGCAAACCGGGGTGCTGCACGTTAAGCCGATGTGCAATGATTTGAAGGGAGCGCCGCCTGGTTCCCCTGCACTAGAACTTGGATGAAGTCGCCTTCGACTTAGGTGCGGTCAGCATGGAGGTGGTAAGGGGATAGGTGATCTGCGAGCCTGATATCGCGGCAGACTCTAGCGTTGTGCGAATAAATTACTAGCTATCGTCGAGCTGAGGCTTCGTCACACCAGCAGCACTGTTGATACCTTCAATCGGCAGCCACCAATCATGCACAAACGACGTGTGGGGCAAAGAGATAACCGCTGAGATGTATCGTCTTGATGAGCTCTTCGTGCCCGTCGAGCTTGCGGCGCAGACGCCTCACCTGGACGTCGATTGATCGATCACCGCCCTCGATCGCACGATCGCGCGACGCATTCAACAGGAACTCGCGACTCAGCATTCGTTGCGGCGCTTCGAGAAACGCGAGCAAAAGGTTGTATTCACCGCTCGACAGATCTACGACGACACCATTAGGTGCGGTAAGTTCGCGCTTCATCGTGTCAAGCGACCATCCGGCGAACACAAACCGTCGGATGGCGCGCTCAGCTGCGGAATTCCCAGTAATTCGGTTTCGCCGCAGCACCGCCCCAACGCATTCCAGCAAATCGCGCGGATTGAAGGCTTTCGGCAAACAGTCGTCGGCACCGGCCTCAAGACAGATCACGCGGTCGGTCTCGTCGCACGCGGCGGTGAGCATGATGATCGGCACTGAGGAGGTGCGGCGCAATTCACGACAGATTTCTAGCCCGCGCTTACCCGGGAGCAGGAGGTCAAGGACAATGAGATCGACCGAGATCCCCTCCAATATCTCGGCCATCACGAATGGGTTCCCCGCAATATGCACGTGAAACCCGTTCTCCCTTAGGAATTTGGCCACCAACATCAGTATTTGAATATCTGGTTCAACGATCAGGATTTCGGCCGGAGCATCCAATTGTGTTCTCTCCGTAGAGTTGATCAACAGTGCAGCCTCGCCGTGTATCACGGGGATGTGCTGCAGTTTGTGTCGCAAAGGTAACAGATTGTTTCAATAGAACTTGCCTCGATCGTCGTGGTCAGCAACGCATCTAAGTTGCATTCAGGCTCGAAAATGCTTCGGGCGATGCAAAGCCGATTTGCTGACAATGACCCTTACAGCGGACGCGCGGGGCGGGAGTTTTTTTCTCTGTCAAGGGAACAGGTCACCCGGTTCATCGGGAGAATTGAGAAATGCCCTAGCGGTGATAGTTGCAGCACGGACGCCGAGCGTTTAGTCGCCTCCTGTTGGGCCGCGCAAAGAGCGATGGCAACCTGCGCGCAGAAATTTAACATTAGAGCGATGACCGCTATCGAGGCACGGCTATTGGCAGTTCGATGACCACTTTGAGCCCTGGGCCGTTGTCCTGAAGTCGAGGTTTAGTACCATGTAGCTCCGCGATCGCTTTAACCATGGCGAGGCCAAGCCCCGAACCCGGGGTAGTCCGACTTTTGTCTAAACGATAAAAACGGTCGAAAACTTTGTCGTGTTCGTCTTGAGGAATGCCGCTTCCGTCGTCTGAAACGCAAAGCTCGATATGTGCCAGCCGGCGCGAGAGTTCAATTGTGATTCTAGACCCGCTGGGAGTATGACGTAGCGAGTTGGTCAAGAGATTAACAATCATCTGCCTGATCAGATCGGGATCGCCTTCCACCGAATATGCACCGTTCTCGACGACCTGTAGCGCTATTTCGTATCCGCCATCTGCGGCGATAGGTTCGTAAATTTCGTAGAGTTCGCTGATCAGGGGCCTCAAATCGAATTCGCGAAAATTGATGCTGCGGTTCCGCGCTTCAATCTGCGCGATACGAAGGAGGGCATCGAAAGTGTCTGCGATAGTCTTTAGCTCGGCTAAAGCTGACGATACTCCATGCTTGGCCTCATCCAAACGCTCGCAGGCTAGTATGTCGTCTAATAGGAGAAACGTTCGGCCGATCGGAGTTTTGAGGTCGTGTGCGATGTTGGTGGTAATCTGCTTCATTCCGGTCACGCTGGCTTCCAATCTCTGCAAAGCAACGTTGACCTCGGATGAGAGCACGTCGATATCGTCCATACGGGAAGAGACCGGCAGTCGTTTGGCCAGCTCACCGTGTCCAATTTGATGTGCTGCGCGTGAGAGATCGAGGATGCGCTGTCTAGTTCGATAGGCCAAGAATGCCGCGCCACTCATGCCAAGGGTCATGATGATCACTGTTGCCCAACCAAAGCTCGTCAACACGGCTCCCGCCAAGTGGTCAGTGTCGCCGTAGCTGATGCCAACGGTCAGATCAAATTCTCCGAGGCGACCCCGGAAGACCTTGTAGTGATATGTGTTCGCCTGCTGGTCCTTGGGAAACAAAACCGAGAAGCCGAGCGGCACCTGAGCCAGGCTGGCGTTCCCAGCGATTTGCTCTCCAGCGGGTCCGCGCAAAGTGTACAAGGTTTCTTCGCCTTCAATGGCGGGACCGTGGCTCTCGATCATCTGGATTGCGCCGCCTAGACCGCGGGCTTCGTAGGCAGAGGAGATCTCTCGGTACCGTTCCGTGACGTTCGCATCCAGTCGCGTATCCAGGAACCGCAAAACCATCTGATAGGCCGAGATCGTCGCTGCGGAATGAGCAACGCTAAATAGAGCAATGTATATTGCGGCCAGGCGGACGGCGGTGCTCTTGTATAGATTACCCGCGAGCATGGAGCGTGTAACCGGTGTATTTCACGGTGTGCAGAAGAGGCCTCTCGAATGGCTTGTCGATTTTTGCCCTTAGGCGGCTGATGTGTGTTTCCACCACCGAACTTTGAGGGTCGAAGTTAAAGTTCCAGATTTTCTCGAGCAGCATCGTCTTTGTAAGGATTCTGCCTTCATTTCGCATAAGCAGTTCTAGAAGCGAGAACTCGCGTGGCAGGAGTTCCAGGCGCTGACCTGACCTAGATGCCGTTCTCGTCACCAGGCACACTTCGAGGTCACCGACTCGCAACTTTGTCGTTTCAGATACAATTGGCGGGCGTCGAACCAGCGCATTTATCCGGGCCGTCAGCTCGGAGAAGGCAAAGGGCTTCACTAGGTAATCGTCAGCCCCTGCGTCTAGTCCCTCTACTCTATCGTCCACGCTACTCATAGCTGTTAAGAAAAGCACTGCTGTTCGTACTGATGCGGCACGCAGGGATTTTACCAGGTTCAAGCCATCGAGCCCCGGGATCATACGATCTACTACGATTACCTCGTACGTCGCGTCCAATCCGGCCGCCAGCGCGTCACGGCCGTCTTTCAGCCAATCAACTGTGTGCCCCGCCGAACTCAAACCCTTTTCCAGGTAGCTCCCTGTAACTTGATCGTCTTCTACGAGGAGTATCTTCATCTGAAACATTCTTTCCAACACGGCTTCTCACAGAGCCAAAGCCCACTCTCGACGCACGCCGAATTAGGCAAACTTGCGGCGGTGATCACCGTCGCAGCTTACAAATTTGTAAATTCAGCGACAGGTGGCGGACAAACAGGCGCTTTAGGTTTGGGACGCTGCACGAAAGCAGTGCTAAACGAGGAAAAAGTTATGATGAAACGAACCGTAATCGCCGCAGTTGCCCTGATCTCCGCGAACTCTGGCGCATTCGCCTACACTCTGCTGAGCGAGTCTGCTCCGCCAATCTCAAAGATCATCCAGGGACATGGAAATCCGGGAGACTCGGCGACGTCGAAGTCTGATCCAGACGTGACTTTCCGTGTTCTCGATAACGGCTGGGTTGAACGTACGAACAGCCGTTATGGCTCTGTAGCGATTATCGACCCGCAGGCGGAGTATCTTCGTAATAGCCGCAGCCGCTGATGCCCGTTCGGGATTGCATGTGTGACTAAATTGCTGCACACGCTCCCCCCTAGGCGGAGTTGAGAGCGAGTTGCTTGACAATGGTCAGAAGTTGGAGGCTCTATCGGGCATGAGCGGAATTCGTCGATTCGCATCCGCAGCGTTTGCGCTGGCCCTTCGTGCGGTGATTATCGTGTCACTCGCAGGGTATAGCTTGTCTGCGGTCAATGCGGCGATGCATCTGGAACTGCCGCTCAGCTCTCAAGATGTCGATGTTGACCATTCGATGTCCCATGGCGGTGGTGACGCCGCCATGGACGACACTGTTGCCTCCGACGATGGACACGATCATGCGGGTTCCGGCGGATCAGATAAACAGTGTTGTCAAGACTACTGCTCAGTGGCTGCCATTGACTGCAATGTTCAGGCGGCCGACCACCGTCGCGTCGAGATTGTCCGGGTCATCGTCGATGACGCAGATAGCTCGGGTTTGGCGCCGCGGCTGCATCTGCCTCCCAACATCTGAACGATAGATAACCTTCTTTGGGCTTTGCTGTGTCCTTGCGCCTCGACGTGCTTTGACGCGCCTTTCATCTATTTTCGGATTCCCGCCATGAAACGTATGTTCCTGATGGCTGTTCTGCCACTCTTCGTGAGTGGATGCGCATCCACGCTGCCCGAGGTGGTAGCCTCTTCTGACAATCCGGACGCGGCAGTCGCCGTCGTGCCGAGTGCCTATCAAAGCCCGCTGGGTTCCTACTCGCACCGCGAGCCCGTTGACCCTAAGCCTTGGCGCGGTCTGAATGACGCTCAGGCTCCGAACGGAGGTGCATAATGGGACTGCGTAAACTCAAATTGATGTCGGCCTTGGTGCTGCCAGTTTTCGCCAGCGGCTGTGTTGGCACAATGTATTCCATGAAAGATGCGGGCTTCACCGATGTTGCGGCGAAAAGTTCGGAAGTGACCGGGAAGCAAACTGCTTGGGTCCAAAATCAACAGCAATCTGCGCAGGTTCGCGAACGGGTGCGAGCACTGATGGCGAAAAAGACCATTGATGTTGAGACCGCGGTGCAAGTCGCTTTGCTCAACAACAAAGGACTTCAGGCATCTTATGCAGATTTAGGTGATAGCGCCGCGGATGCCTGGCAGACACAGCTGGCTGTGCTCCCCTCGTTCTCGGTCGGCTTGTCCGGAATCGGCACACCGGGCCTGGAAGCATACCGCGTCCTTGAAGGTGCCATTGCTGCAAACATCGTTGCTCTGGCGACATATGACAAAAACATCAAATTGGCGGAAATGCGGTTCAGGCAGGCGCAGCTTAATGCGGCCTTGGCGTCGATTTCGCTTGCGGCCGAAACTCGCCGGGCATGGATTAACGCTGTTGCAGCTTGGGAAAACGTTGCCTACTTGAACCAGGCGAAGGCAACCGCTGACTCGGCATCTGAACTGGCAAAGAAGCTAGGTGAAGCCGGGTCGCTGACGAAGGCCGATCAGGCGCGTGAGCATGTTTTCTACGCCGAACTTGCTGGCGAAACGGCGAAGGCGCGCCTAGAGGCAAAGCTGGCCAAGGAGGAATTGATCCGGCTCATGGGTCTGTACGGAACGGATATCGATTTCCAGGTTCCCAACAGACTTCCGTCCTTGCCCAAGTCCCTCATCAAGCGCGATGACATCGAAGCTGAAGCCATTCAAAAGCGAATGGACCTTCAGATTGCCCGGCTCGAGCTTGAATCTACCGCTCGTTCTTACAAGCTGGAGGACGTCACCCGGTTCGTTACGGACATTGAGCTTGTAGGAATGATAGAACAAGAACGTGAGCTTGAAGATGGGGCAATTCACCGGAGTATCTCGAAGACAGGCTCTCTCGAGTTCACCATCCCTATCTTTGATACCGGACAAGCGCGGTTGCGCAAAGGCGAACTCGCCTATATGCGCGCAGCCAACCAGCTCGCAGAGAAAGCGGTGAACGTACGCTCTGAGGCGCGGTCTGCATATCTGGCGTACCGCTCGACTTACGACATAGCTCGCCACTACCGAAATAGTGTCTTGCCGCTTCGTAGCGCCATCGAGGAGCAGTCGCTGCTGACATATAACGGCATGATCACCAGCACGTTCGAGCTGATCGCGGATACTCGAGAAAAGATCGATTCTACAATGCTTGCCGTCAACGCGAAACGTGATTTCTGGCTTGCAGAAGCAAATCTTGCGCCCGTCATTTACGGCGGAACCATGGGCTCGGCTACAGCCGAGGCTGAGGTTGCTTCAGCCGAAGACGCGCCGGCCGGCGGTCACTGAGAAAGGACAGACTATGTTCAGCAGAAGACAACTTTTGGGAGCTGGCGCCGCGGGTGCGGCCTTGGTTTCATCGCAGGCTTGGGGCCAGACGTCTAACATGGGACTGCCAGAAGCTGCCCTCATGGATTCGGCAGCCACCCAGATTCCAGTCCGACCCTCCACCGGGCCCGATTACAATCCGGTCGTGACCCTGAATGGATGGACGCTGCCGTTCCGGATGAACAACGGCGTGAAGGAGTTCCACTTGGTCGCCGAGCCGGTTGAGAGAGAAATGGCGGAAGGAATGACCGCATATCTCTGGGGTTACAATGGCCAGTCTCCTGGGCCTACAATTGAAGCCGTAGAGGGCGACCGCGTTCGAATTTTCGTAACCAACAAGCTCCCGGAGCATACCACCATCCATTGGCACGGCATGATATTGCCGTCCGGCATGGATGGTGTTGGTGGGTTGTCACAGCCCCACATTCCGGTCGGCAAAACGTTTGTCTACGAGTTCGATCTCGTAAAATCGGGCACTTTCATGTACCACCCGCACTCGGACGAAATGGTGCAGATGGCGATGGGCATGATGGGATTTTTCGTCATTCATCCGAAAGATCCGACCTTCATGCCAGTTGACCGGGATTTTGTGTTTCTGCTGAGCGGTTACGACATCGATCCGGGAACCTACGTTCCGCGTGTCATGGAAATGACCGATTTCAATTTGTGGACGTGGAACAGCCGGGTATTTCCAGGCATCGATCCGTTGGTCGTCTCAAAGGACGACAGGGTCCGGGTGCGTGTCGGCAACCTGACGATGACCAACCATCCGATCCATATGCACGGATACGATTTCGAGGTGACGTGCACAGATGGCGGCTGGGTCCGGCCGGAAGCACGCTGGCCGGAGGTCAGCATCGACATCCCGGTAGGTGCGATGCGAGCGTACGAGTTCGACGCTAAGTATGTCGGTGACTGGGCAATTCACTGCCACAAGTCGCACCATACTATGAATGCGATGGGACATGACATTCCAACCTTTATCGGCGTGGACAAGAAAGAGGTTGCGAAAAAGATCCGGCAGTTCCAGCCGGAGTTCATGCCCATGGGTACCGCGGGCATGGCAGACATGGGTGAGATGTCAATGGAAATACCGGAAAACACCGTGCCAATGATGACCGGGTGGGGTCCCCACGGTCCGATCGAAATGGGCGGGATGTTTTCCGTTGTAAAGGTCCGGGAGGGTATCTCAGCAGGAGATTACAGCGATCCGGGTTGGTACGAGAACCCGCCCGGTACCCAAGCCTGGGAGTGGACTGGATCGCTACCGGAAGCCCCCAAAGCAAAAGACGCTCAAACCAAACTCACTCCGAAGCCGTCAGATAACGGCTGACGATCCCAATCCAACACAAGGAAAAAAACATGAAAACTGCACTTATCGGCCTCTTGCTGGCAACTTTCGCGTCACCGGTGTTTGCTTCAGGCGAACACGCAGGCGGGCACGGTGAAATGGTTGTCGGACAGCCCGGCGACAAGTCTAAGGCAACGCAGACCATTCGCGTGACCATGAAGGAGACAGATGACGGGAAAATGATTTTCACCCCGAACAACTTCAAGGTCAGAAAAGGGCAAACCATAGTCTTCGCGATCAAGAACGCTGGCGAACTCGATCATGAATTCGTCCTCGACCAGGAAGACAAGGTGATGGAGCACAAGGCTGTCATGGAAAAGTTTCCAGATATGGAACATGACGACCCGAATGCCATCAGACTTGCACCGGGCAAGTCCGGCGAGATCGTGTGGACCTTCACAAACGATGGTGTGTTCAAGGTCGCCTGCCTCGTTCCAGGCCATTATGACGCCGGGATGCACGGGGACGTAACGGTCGCCCAAAAGTAGTCAAAGTCAATCTAGGAACAGTAACATGAAAATTCTGCTGAAATTCGCTACCGTCGCTGCGATCGTGATCGCGTCCGCCGTGGGTGTCGCCGCGCAGGAATTCACGAAGGGTACCGTGAAGAAGGTCGATGAAAAAGCCAAGAAAGTGACGCTCATCCATGAGGAGCTGAAGAACCTTGAGATGCCGGCAATGACCATGGTCTTCAGCGTTGCCGACGATAATGTGCTCGCCAAAATGAAGCAGGGAGCGACTGTCGAGTTCATCGCCGATCGGGTCAACGGAAAGCTGACCGTTACCCAAGTAAAGTGACGTGAAGGCCGCCGCCGGAAACCCGGAGGCGGCCATTTTTAGCGGACGGTCAAATGAAACGAAGACAGTTCTTATGTTCGGCAGTCGTGGCCAGCATCTTGCCGACGTTGGCAATGGCACAAGGCACGACTTTGGTGGTTCAGAAGGATCCGGAATGTCCATGTTGCGAGGCATGGGCCGAGGCCTTCGAAGACGCGGGCTACCAGGTGCAGGTTCGAAATGTAGAGAATATCGATGCAGTAAAGGAAAAGCTTGCCATTCCCACTGACGTCTGGGGCTGCCACACGGCAACAGTCGATGGCTACTATCTCGAGGGACACGTGCCCCTGGCAGCTGCCGAAAGGCTTCTGAAGGAGCGGCCACTCATCGCGGGATTGGCGGTAGCAGGGATGCCCAGGGGATCCCTCGGGATGGGCTCAGATCGTGCCGCCTCTTACGATGTCATGGCAGTTCCTAAAAATGGATCGAAGCCCTATGTTTATTTTGAGGTACGGCTGTCGTAGTAGAGTCGGCTAATACGAGTCATAGTGGTATGCGATCATATACCTTGTGCGGGGTGCATCATGACGCCATACGGTCGGCGATCAACACGTAGATCGACAAGGTTGGCATCTAAAGCGAACAAGGCTGTAGCCCTTGTCGGTCTTTCGGTGGGCTTGTTGTACAGCTTAATTCTGGTGGCACGGACGCTCTTGAACCCATAGGGTTGGCGTCAATCCTGTTACGCTGGCGAGATGGGCCCCCACGAGATGTACAAGGCGCTTCATCGTCTATATACTAGTCGTGGATGGAATGCAGCTTTGTTGTAACGGTCCGCGTGACCCGAAACGGTAACTGCAGGCGGCAGAGGCGAAGGTTACGGCCGAGGGTTCAGTTCCGAACTCACTTCGGTATTTGCTTTGGCTGAGCTGGCCATATTCTCGATCGCGACATTCGTTGCTTTAGCGACCCTCGCATTTGGAATGGGACCGCTCTTGAAGCAGTCCGCGGCGTGTCCACTCACCTAGTGGCACATATGGTTCTGCTAGCCGGAACTAATGAGAGCGGCAGGCCAGCCGATAATGCCCCGAACTATTGGATGCAGCTGAATGAGGCCCAATCGGCGAGTAATTCGGGAGCTGAGTTCCACAATTCGAATGATGCGTTATGGTATTACGTAACGTAAACACTCGCGGTGAAACCGCAACGCCTGCTTCCGGCGCTATGTCGCCATCTCGCCCTTTGATCATGCGTCTCTAAGGGCCCGATACACGCTCGCCCGACCTATGTTCAGGGTCTTGGCAATTTCTGTTGGTCCCATCCCGTTGGATTTAAGTCGGCGGATCTCAGCAACATCAACATGGGGCTTCCTGCCTTTGTAGACCCCTCTGCTTTTTGCTGCGGCGATTCCTTCCATCTGTCGTTCTCTACGAAGGTTCGTCTCGAACTCAGCAAATACGCCGAGCATATCAAGGAAAGCCTTGCCGGCCGCCGAGCTGGTGTCGATTGGTTGTTCCGTCGCTTTCAGCGTCACCCCTCTTTGCTTGAGCAGCCGTACGATGTCCTGCAGATCCCCAACTGACCGCGCCAGCCGATCGACCCGCGTTACGACCAGGCTGTCACCCTCGCGCATGAATTCCAGAAGCGTGTTAAGCTCCTTCCGATCCTGCTTGGTCGATCCGGATTTCTTTTCCGCCCGGATGACCGTGCACCCCGCCGCCTTCAGAGCCGCCTCTTGAATCGCCAGATCCTGATCGATGGTGCTGACCCGCGCATATCCATAAATTGCCATGAAACGTCTCATTAGGTTCTAGACCTTCAGTGGATAGCGTCTCATAACTGCAAAATCAACCCAAATGATACACTGATTTGTGTCTCACGGACATTGTCTCAGGAGGTATAGCCTACTGGAACGCGATCGATTACGATCAAATGGGGCTAGGGTCACCATCGCTTGTGATTATCGTTTGGCGGCCGGAGCAGTACAATGTCACCGCATCCCCAGGTAGCATTGCGTCAGCCAGTCATTCGCTGGCTCAAAATCTCCCTTCTCAACTTTTTGACTTTGCTTGCAATGAAAGGGTCAAACGAACTTCTGTGAGTGGTGACACCATAAGCTTCGAGAAGACGTACTACGGGCTTAGGGTATGGCAAAACCCGAAGCTCGCCTTTGAACTCTACACCCCAGTGCTCGGTGAAGGTAAACCTTACCAGCGCCAAATCTCCCGACTTCGGAAACGGCGAAGGGCTGACGAAAGCTTTCATCGTACGTCGGAATTTTTTAAACAGCTCGATCCTGTTCTTGCCTTCGTACGCGACAAACAATTTTAACTCGCCCACCTGTGTTACTCTTGCGGATTGAGGATGGTTCAAACGGTTGTCAGCTACAAGTTTGTCTGATGTATCCATAACTATGGACGGTTCAACCAATCCATAGCGACCAAAAGTACCGCCAATGACTTGCCTTGGGCTCAACGTGTCACAAGCTACATTCCCCAATTCGAATTTCGGCGAACTGAAAGGCAGCACCTGCTCCATAAAAAATCCCGGGGGTATCGCTTCGCGAGGTAATCTAAGAATCTGACCGCTGTCAGTGGGGGTTATTTCCAAATTTACGTCACCTAAGGCAACAGCATCTTTGACCTCTAAATATTGATCGAGCGCGTCTTTAAACGAGCACAGCTCTACAATGGCTTCATCTAAAATACGCACCTTAATATCGTTCCTTTATTTTTGAGTAGGTAAAATTATTCGATCCGTGTTGGTTGGATTTGGATGAAGGCTAGGCGTCAGATGGCATATTCCGTAATCAATGGAATCGAACAGTAGGTTAAGCCCGGGCACTTCGGGGGGCTGAGATAATTTCCGCAGCTGGCCTGACCTTCTGGAAAGCAGCAGATTCATGGTGGTGAAAAAACAACGTCACCAGCAGACAACCCTGACACAACTTCTACGCCAGATGGGAATGTTGCGCCAAGTACAACCGGCTGAAAATCAATCTGACCGTGTCGCAGCAGCTTGACTTGAGGTCCAGCCTCGCTCCGAATTATCACTGATGGTGGTATGATAAGCGCTGCCTCGTTCGAATAGGTCTCGATTGTCATTCGGGCCGACATACCGATGCGGATTGCTCGGCGCAGTTCTTTGTCTTCGACCACGAACGACGCTCTGATGTCGAAGGAAGGTGGACGACCGCTGTTAGCTGATCCTGCCGCTTCTGCACTGACATTGACAACCTGCCCATTGATCGCATGATCGGGGAAGGCGTCACTGGTAATGCTAACCCTTTGGCCCAGCTTCACCCGATTGACGTCTATTTCGTCAACCGAGCCAGTCACGAGAAAGGTGCTGGTGTCTGCGACGGAAAAGAGTGCCGCTCCTCGAGTGACGCTTGCCCCGGGCTCTGTTGCGAGTGGGGCGTCTCCGCTCTCGTTAATCGGCGTCCTTGTCAGTATGCCTGCCACGGCTGTGGCAACCTTCGCGCCAGCCATCTGCTGCTTCAGATCATTGAGTCGGCTCTGCGCATTTTCAAGTTCCAACATGACAAGTTGGCGATTGTCGTCGTTGCCGCGCATCAGCGTTGCGGTCAGATCGTCCTTTGCGCCAGCGACTGTGTTACGCTGCGCATCGCGCTGCTGAACCAGCCCTTCGTATTCATTTCGGGACACTATCCCCTGATCCAGAAGGGACTTCAGTTCGCTGACTTGCCGATCAAGCATCGATAATGAGAGTTCTGCCGCTTCAAGCGATCGGCGCGCACGCAGCACGTCCGGGCTGCTGTCCCATTTGCTCAGTGCCTCGGCAGCAATGGCTGCCTTGATATAGGACGACTGCGCATCCCGGTAGCGGCTTGCGATCTCGCTGGTGTCCATGACAACCACCACATCACCGACGTCGACGTGATCCCCGAGTTGAAACCGCTTTTCTCGGATCACTCCATCGAATGGGGCCACGATCGCGATTGCCTTGCCGGCGCTAATAGTCCCGGTGATGTCGAGGTGTTGCACTACGGACTGTGGCTGGACGATAAACTCTCGCTCTGTCGGAACTGCTGTCTCCAGAGCGCTTGCAGGGGGGGCGCTGTCTAGCCCCCAGGAGAAGGCACCGGCAGCTAGCACGGACGCTACACTTCCAGCAGCAATAGCTGACCAAAGGATCGATCGGCTTGTCTGATCTGATCGGACGGGCCGAGAAGAATTTTCGTGATCGCCGTACGTTGTTGACGTTTCGGGCATTGGGTCGCTTGTCAGTTTCGTCATGGGTCAGTTTTTCAGAGCAACGCGCCAGGTGTCCAGCGTTGTGCCCAGTTGAAGGTCAAGCCGTGTCAGGGCATTGAGATAGCCGATCCTGGCGGCAAGAAGCTGGTTTTCCGCATTTCGAAGATTGTCTTCCAAGGATCGAATCTGGAAGGTGGTAGAGCGACCGGCGTTCAATTTCACCTTTTCGATGTCGATGGCATGTGCGGCCAGATCACGTGATTTCTCGGCGGTTGCAAGTTGCTGCCACAACAGTCGTACTTCTGCAGCGCTTCCGCGGATCTGCGTTTCTATCCCTGCACGGATTTCCTCCAATTGCAGCTCTGAACCAAGATAGGTTGTGTCGGCCTGAACGAGCCGCTGTTGCCGCGAAAGGTCGTTGATTGGAAAGGTGAAGCGCAGGCCACCGCTTATGTCTGAAATCGGCTGCGTAGAGGTGCCACTTGCAAATTCTCCACCGAACCGACCCCTTGCGAACAGTGAGATATCCCAAAGCTGTTCATTCTTCGCAACGGTGATACCAAGGCGATTTTGTTCTACTACGTGCAGCTGCCCCTGGTAATCTTGCCTTTTCGAGAGAGCTAAGGGGATCAATCGGTCAAGGTTCGCGTCGATCCACTTCAGTGCCAGGACTTCCTTCGCAACAATCTTCGTTCCGAGATCCAGGCCGAGCAGGTTCAGCAGCGCGAGCCTCGCCGCTTCGATCTGTTGCCTCGCCTGCAGCACCCTGAGCCGTTGATTCTCCAAATCGGCTTCCGTCTGTACCGAGTCCATGGCAGCCATTCGGCCCGAGGCGATCAGAGCTCTGTTGATGTTCAGTAACTCCTCACCACGCGAAACGGAGTCCTCCGCGAGTGTCAGTTCTTCCTGCGCCAGCAAGAGCTCGCGATGGGCGAAGATGATGCTGCCGATTGTCTCGGCTACCGTAGCCTTCAGTCGGAGTTGATTGATCTTTTCTCCTTGCCGAGCTTGTTGCACCGGCGCCATGTTCACTTCCACCCCTGCGCCACGCAACAATGGCTGTTCCAAAGAAACTTCGGCTGCGGAGGTCAGTGTGCGGCCGCCATCTTCAAGTGAGGCAGAGTTGCCCCATCCGAAATCAAAGATGGCGCCGGTCTTCGTCTGCAACGACACACCAGGGGAGACATCAATCGTGGTACTGGTAACATTTCCAATACGCTGACGTGCGATCTCACCCGATACCGAAAACTGCGGGCTGAACCGGTCTTCGGCAACACGTAGATCGAATTTTTGGGCGACCCGATCGATATAGGCGCTTTTAATGCTTCGGTTGTTGCGAAGGCCGAGAAACACCGCATCGGCGAGCGTCATCTGTGCGCCTTCAAGCCTGGTGCGCTGCGTCAGTTGCTGTTGGCTGGCGGTTTGCGGGATGAAGTCCGGGCGAGGGGAAGGGATCGGGATGTTCGTTTCGGCGGCCGCACAATAGGTCATCGCCGATACGCACAAGAACGCCGTGAGAGGTAATTGAACAGACTTCATTACTCGCTCCTCAAGGCGGCGACAGGGTCGAGGCGCGAGGCAAGGAATGCCGGGTAGATCCCGAAGAACAGTCCAACGACAAGCGCCATGCCGGCGCCGAGCGGGACGGCGAGTGGTGCGGGTTCGAACTGCCAGTCCGAACCGCTGGCGAATAGCCAACCAGCGAGGTAGCCGAGTGCAGTCCCGATTGCACTGCCAATCGCTGCCAGGAAGAGCGTCTCGCCGAGGAACATAAGGCGGATATCTTTACGCCTTGCGCCGAGTGCTAATCGTAAGCCGATTTCCTGTCGTCGCTCCATCACACTCATCAGCATCACGTTCATGATGCCGACGCCGCCGACAACCAGTGACACTGCGCCGATCCCGAGGATCAACGTGGCGTAGATCTTCATCTGTTGCTCAATGTTGGCAATCAATTGCCGGGCAGTCGCGACATGCATGAACCCATTCGTGACCAATGGCTCGAAATATCTTGCAACAGCCTCAGCCGTTTGTTCGTCATTCGCACCTGATGACAGTCGCCCTGCTACTTGGGAGATGGCCACTTGCGAAGTGACGCGTCGCGCTGCCGCAAACGGGATGATTACGGAGCGGTTGAGTTCGAGGTTTAGCAAAACGTTGGGCGGTGCATCCTGAAGGACACCGATTACCGTGAGGTTCTGGCCATTGAAAGTGATCCGTTCGCCCACGGCAATTTTGTCCTCGTTGGGTCCTTCGAGACTGAAGGCAATTTCTGCGCCGAGGACAGCGAAAGGAGAAAAGCCATCGAGGTCTGATGTGAGGCGCCCATAGGCAAGCTTTGCCTTAGCAAGCGCATAGATCCCGTCTGTCGCCGCCAATATGTTTGCCTGAACGTCAGACCGTCTCGCTCGTATGTCTCCACCGGTCTGCACCATGGCAGAAACGTCGGAAATCCCAATGCCCTGTCGAGGTAAGGCAAGCACGTCTACTAGCCCCACCTCTGCGCCAGTATTCCCTGAGGCTTGCGGCTGCATCAGTACCAGATCAGTTCCAAGTGCCTCGAATTGCCTCAACGCCTCCCGGCTTGCATTGTGTCCGACATGCAGCATAGCGACCACGGCGGCGGTGCCGATGGCGATCCCCACGAGCGCCAAAATGCAACGACCTTTGACCAGCCGGATATCTTCGATCGTTTCTCGAATGATTTCCACAGTGATGCCCGATGCTGCCCGAATCATGCGCACACCAAGCGTCCTGCAACGGCAGTATCCTCGACGATCTGGCCGTCTCGCATCAGTAGTCGACGCGGGCAGGTTGTGGCGATCTGCGGGTCGTGCGTCACGATTACGATAGTCAGGCCGAGGTCCTCGTTTAGTCTGAGAAACAGGGACATGATGGCCTCGGCGGAGCGACTGTCGAGATTGCCCGTCGGTTCATCGGCCAGCAGTAGGGACGGCTTACCCACCAACGCACGCGCGATTGCCACACGCTGACGTTGCCCACCGGAGAGTTCGTCCGGGCGGTGCATCATGCGATCGACAAGCCCCACTTGATCCAATGCGGCGGCGGCCATCGCGCGACGCTCCTGTTTGCCTATTCCGCGGTAAACGAGTGGCAGGCATACGTTGTCGAGCGCGGTGTAACGGGGCAGCAGATGAAATGATTGAAAGACGAAACCGAGGAAATGATTGCGTAGCTCTGCCACTTGGTCCGCGACCAGAGCGTCGGTGACAAGACCACCGAAGCGGATAGTGCCGGCCGTCGGACGATCCAGTAACCCAATGAGATTCATCAGGGTTGTCTTTCCCGAGCCAGATGGCCCCGTAAGTGCGCAGAATTCACCTTGACCCAAGTGCAAGTTCACACAGTCAAGAGCAACGCGGCGGCCGACTGCTCCGTTGCTGTATTCCTTTCGCACGTTCTGGATGGTCAGCACTTGTGAGTTTCCGGGGCAAAAACACATGTCTCGCCGAAAGCGAGCAGAGAGTCGAGTGCATCAACTCACATACGGCAATTCACAGTAGATTAAAGCTCGCCAAGCGAGCAGGATTCTTTCGCATGTAACTTTAGAGGGTTCTTTTATGCGAAAATCAATTCACGTTATCGCTGCTGCCATCTCATTGTTGTCGACAGGGGCAATGGCCGCCGATTCTAGCCTTTCTGCGTGTGGCTTTGCGCCGTACATCTCACAGACTAATGTCACATATACCACGAACTACAACACTGGCGTCCAATCTGCCGGCAGCACTCTCAACCGAGTAACGGCAAAGATGAACTATGACGCTCCTTCGTTTGGCACGCTGAAAATGAGGATATGTCACCAGCAAAAATGCACGCCGTGGCAAGAGTATACAACTCCGAATTTCGATACGACGTTCTTTCTTAATCAAGATGCAAACATCACAGTAAGAATGGAAGCCCGGGTTGAATACAACGCCACGCGCTTGGTGAATCGATCAGGAAAGTCAAGCTGCGCTACAGTCTATTATACAACCCCCTGAGGCAGCCGACCTGAGGCGCGTTCGGCGCGCCTCAGGTCGTAACCAGGTTCATAAGTTCCGCCACGGTGTCATCTTCAGTTACAGTGGGTGCAGCAGCCTTGTTCAGCTCTTCGAGAAGTTGGTCTATGAAAGCGCTGGAACCGGGCACAATATTTAACGCTGAAAGGAACGCACCCACGTTTTCAGCGGTTAGTTCGCCGTCCAGGTATCCTGAAGACCGGAAACTAGCGACATCGACTATGAAGTCAAACGCTTGATTTACGGCAGATTGATCAGCCTTCGCAGGGGGAAACCCATCATCGTCCAGTACAACTAAACTACCCCCTAAGCTGAGCATGTTGTATCCAGTCATTTGTTTGAATAAATCTGTGTCCGCTTTGGTGGGATTAACACTATCGGTCTTCCCAACTAGGCTAAAACTGCCTCCGTTAAGCTCCAACACGATTGCATACGCGGCAAAACTAGTATCTGTCCACCCACTAGCGCGAACGTCAAAGCTATAAGTGCCGTCATCGTTTTCAGTAATTCGGTCACTTACGGTTGCGTCTTCGCGCAGGTTTTCGAGCATTTGTTCAAGAAGTGGTTTCTGCTCTGATTGCGCTGCATGGTTAGATGTCTGGCCCTCATTCCTAGAGGCTCGTGTCGGGGCAACATAAGACGATGACGAGTAGCTAGATTGTATCTGCATCCTTGAACCTCAAAATAGCTAAAATTGCGCGAACAGAAGTGATAGGTGCAGCATGAAGTTGCAGCCTTGCGCGAGGCTTTTGCACTACTTCAAGTAGTGGCGCCCCATCGGATTCTGAAGGTGAGCGGCAATTCAGAGTAACATGTTGCCAGGGCTCGATCCTTAAGCTTGCCAGCAAGCATGGGCTGATCCCGAACTGGTGAAAATCAACGCCATGGCACAGGTGGTCAAGACGCTCGTGGTCGACGGGCAGGAGGCGGATACGAGCGTAACTCTTCTCAACGAGCCCGAGCGCAATCCCGGGCGGGGATATGAGCAAGAACAGGAAACTGTTGGGGACTGATCAGCCGATCGCCGCCGCAGGACAGAATGCGGCGACGGACACTCTGCTGCCTTTGAAGCCATCAACTCACGCGAAAATCTATCATCAAGAGCCTTTTTGAACTGGCGCCAT
Source organism: Allorhizobium sp. DMC15 (assembly GCF_056314065.1). Classification (NCBI taxonomy): domain Bacteria; kingdom Pseudomonadati; phylum Pseudomonadota; class Alphaproteobacteria; order Hyphomicrobiales; family Rhizobiaceae; genus Allorhizobium; species Allorhizobium sp. DMC15. The sequence continues at coordinate 95,728 of NZ_JBQUZB010000007.1, read as the reverse complement.
CAGTTTCGTTCGCTAGGCGTCTCGGTTGTCGAAGTTCGAATGAAGCTCTGGAGGCCGATATTTCTCAATCAATCAATCAAGCATGCGCGATGCTCTGCTGCTTCGCCGTTGTGCGTGATTGTAGTACTCCGACGCCTGCTGAACGGATCGATGACGTGATTGCTCCATGGCTTCCGGAAGCGGGATCCCTCGGTTGGCGGCTTCAGTGAGATAGCCGGACCGCAGTCCGTGGGCAGAAAACTCCGCAGGATCGAGCCCTGCCATCTCAACGCGCTGCTTGAGAATGTCGCTGATCGCCTTCGGATCCAAGGGCCGGCGCGAAACATTGCCCCACCGATCGATCGCCCGGAAAATACTGCCGCTTTCGATCCTGGCAAGTGCGAGCCAGGCATTCAGCGCGTCGACGGGCCGGCCGGTGAGGTAGACGACTTCTTCATTGTCCGCGCCGCTGGTCTTGGTGCGTCCCAGGTGAATAGACAGCGAGGGTAGGGGAGGGGCGCCATCAAGCTGGATCGGCTCTTCCGGCTGCAACTGCTCTTTTCGGAGGCCAGCGATCTCGCTGCGACGCCGGCCACCTGAGGCAAAAGCGACCATCAGGATCGCCTTGTCCCTGACATCGCGCAGATTGTCGGTTAGGCATGTGCCAATCAGCTTCGACAGGACATCGCCTGTCACCGCCTTGGCGCTCTTGCGTCGTTTGGGACGTGGTGTTGCGCGCACGGCAAGCCGGATGGAGGACCTGAGGGCAGGGGAGCTGAAAAAGCCATTGAGCCCGCGCCATTTCGTCAGCGTCGACCAGGTGGCAAGGCGCCGGCGCACGGTGTCAGGCGCATGCGGACCGGGCGATCGTAGAAATCCTTGAATGCGGAGCTTGTCCTCGACGTCATCTGGCATGCCATGATCCGGATCCGTCAGACGCTTTTGCGCATCCCAGAGATGGTGGGCGACAAACTTGAGAAGCAGAGCTTCAGGTGCGGGCCAGGGGAGCGATCGTCCGGTCGCGGCGAGGGACCATGCCTGTAGATAGGCCAGATCAGAGGCAAGCGCTCGCAGGGTGTTTTCGCCCATGCCCTGGTTGACCAGATGGCGCAGCGTCTCGACATCCTGGTCGGTTAGAAGTTCCGCCAGTTCGTCGCGCCGCTCCATCGGAAGCACTGCAGCGATGGTATCGAGTTCGGCGACGCGCCTGGTCACCGGAGACTGTTCAGTCCCCATGCGCATATGGCCCGAGGACGGTGAGACCTTCTTTGCGAGCCGCATTGGCGAGTTTCCGGTCCAGAGTTGCCAAAGGCAAATTCCTGTTGAGTGCCAAAGAGAGATAGGCTGCGTCGTAGGCGCTGATGACATGGCTTGAGGCCAAGAGCAGGATCGAGCTGTCGCTGCCAATCCCGGCATCGTCGATCGGCAATCTGCGCAGCCTTTCCATGGAGATCAATGCACCACCCGTTCCGAGGCGACCTCGGCGTTCGGCCATTGCAAGGATATTGCGAACTTCGAACCAGAATAGAGAAGGGGCGATGCAGGCATCCGATATCGTCGCGACCAAGGCATCGGCGGAATCGGTGAATTCCTCTGGAACCAACCAGGCGATTGCCATCGATGCATCGATCACAAAATCCGTCACCGGCGCCCCTCGTCGCGCCACGCCATGATCTCCTCATGCGTTACGGGCTGCATCTTGGTGCGCGCGGCTCGGACTTCTGCGAGCAGAATTTGCCGATCGGTCTCCTTGCGAACGCGCGAAAGCCGCACAATCGGATCGTTGCCCCGGGCGATGATGACCTCTTCGCCGGCCTCGACACGCGCCAACAACTCCGACAGATGTGCCTTGGCCTCTGAAATCTTGACGGTGGTGCTCATCGACGCCTTCTCCAGCTCGGATTCCCAAAACTTAGGCGCTGTCTTGAGGTTGGTCAACCTGTCGGACTCGATCACCTCCGATAAGGGTTACTTATCGATTGTTAGAGCCCCAGCCAGCGATCATACCATGTGAGGAACCGTAAAATTCATATAGAGTTCCTATAAGAAGTCATTTACCATAATTTCAATGGCTTACGATCTCGCGAAAATCAGCATTTCAAACTTGATGGGGCCCGCCTTTGACGCGGCCGTCGCCATGACCCGTCTCGACGAGCGCATCGCCCGTTCGCCAGTCGGCGCGGGCTTTCTTGAGCGGTCGCAGTTCACAGATGCATGCGCCTCGCTGTGGATTGACGGCGAGCTCGTTCATCTCGAAGACCTCGTCCTGCACGACGCCACCCGCGATATCCGCACACCCACCCACGAACTGACAATCGCTCGCGACGTCCTCCGCACCCGCCGACGCATTGCCGGCCAGCTTCCCGCTTGGGCGCTGTCGGCTGAGGGTGTCCGAACTTTGCGGCAGACGTCGGACATCAATCCGGGCTCCGCCACCGGGGTGGCGGAGCCCGCTGGTGTCACGCGACCTCCGGTCTCCATCGCTCCAGAAGGTGAGAGGGACGATGGTGACGACACGAGAAATCTGCCCGGCGTCGACTATGCCGCCATCGATGCGGTGCTCGCCCGGTCAGAAGCGGCGATCGAGAGCGCCGCACGGCCGGGGCACGCCGGCGGTAACCGTTCGGCCGAAAAGGATCCGCTGGTCTACGATCTGGACTGGGACGAGGATGCCCGGCTGGATGAATGGCGCGTTGTGCTGCGCCAGGCCGAACACCTTCCAGCAGCGCTGAAGGCCATCGTCGCCTTGGATACGTGGAACGAGCTTTCCGTGCTTCAGCACGCCCCTTGGCTCGGCCGGCTGTTTTGTGCGTCGATCCTTCGCCAAGCCGGCATTACGTCGGGTGCTCATCTCGCGGCGATCAACCTCGGGCTCAAAACCATTCCGGTCGATCGACGCCGTCACCGCGATCGCGAGACACGGCTGATCGCCATTGCCCACGGCCTTCTGGCGGCCGCTGAGATCGGCATGAAAGAGCATGATCGGCTGACACTCGCTCGGCAGATGATGGAGCGCAAATTGTCGGGAAGACGAACGTCGTCAAAACTGCCGGAACTGGTCGAGCTGGTCATGGCAAAACCGCTTGTGTCGGCCGGGATGGTGGCGAAGACGCTGGAGGTTACGCCGCAGGCGGCGCGGCGGATCGTTTTGGAGCTCGGCCTCAGGGAGATGACCGGGAGGGGGAGGTTTCGGGCGTGGGGAATTTTGTAACAAATACTATGGGGTCCGCACCAAGAACGAACTGGGGAACAGGCTGAGCGGGGCGCGATCGATAGATAAACTCGCTGAGTCTCGCATCGTTCATGCTCTGCCTTTACGATCGATTCGATCGCTACCGCGAGGTTGTCGCAGCCTGATTGGCAACAAACTCTGGCGGAACTGGCTTATGGCTGAGGAAGGCTTGGATCTGTGGCCGGGCGGCGACGTTCCTGTAGGAGCTTTCAGCTAATCCGAGCAATGTCTTCCGTCTCTTTTCGTCCGCTATGTCGAGGCCGAGATCTGACGTTTGCTCGTTCGAGGGCTCTTCGTCTATTCGCAGGAAACGATCCTTGAGCTGCTGCGTCATCATGAAGCGAACAAGCTGCTGCTGGCTCGTCATGACGGCAGACAGAAGACGGTCCTTTCGAAACCAGGAGATCGCGCCGAGATCGGACCCGAGCGAATTCGGCAAAGAAAACTTGGAGGAGGTCGTCCCAATACTGAGGACGTGTACGTCGGCGACGTCCTGTCCGCAAAAATGGGTGGCTTCATGCAGCGCGCACAGGTCCGGCGCGTTGGCAACGATGCCGCCGTCGACGTACCGGGAATTGCCGATTCCAGCCATCGGGAAAAAATACGGGGCCGCCGACGTCGCCATCGCGACATCGGCAGCGAGAAGATTTTTGTCCCAGACAAGGCTCTCGTGATGCGGGGTTTTGAACATCTGCACTTGCCCTGCACTCATGTTCACGGCGGGGACCAGCAGTCTCGTTTTCGCATCGCCGATGAGCGCACTTCCACCAATTACCTGTTCGATGGCCTTGCGAAGTTCGAGATTCTGGTATTTCGCTCCGTAGGGCTTTTTGATCCTCGAAAGAAGCCTGCCGACCATCGAGTTGCCACGGGGGAAGATATCCGCCCCGCGATCCAGGAACACCCGCTCAATGTCCGCTGCGCTCTTGCCGAGCGCCAGCCCTATAGCGATTATCCCGCCGATCGACGTGCCAGCGATCATATCGAAACATTGGCCGATCGGGCGTCCGGCCTGCTGCTCGAGGTGCTTGAGAACGGCTATCGTGTAGAGCCCACGATAGCCGCCGCCGCTGAGCGCCAAAATTCTGAAGTCCATACTTGAACTCTCTCTTCGCAATAACTACGTGATGTCCACATATCGCACAATTGCTGCCATTCGCATACTACCAGTAGTGATTCTAGACTTTATTTGGCTGCCGACACACCGGGGGACTCGGGACACATGGCAAACGTATCCAAGCTTCTATACTCCACGGTGGCCGATATGTCCTTTCTGTTGGAGATCGAGCCCGACGACGAAGCGAAAGCCGTGCTGCTTAAAGCCAAGAGAAAAATACGCGTTCGCCTCAAGGAAGCCTTCGCCGAAAAGAGCGAGGAGATTTTTGGGCGCGCCATCCAGCCGAGGTTCTTCACGCAGGGTAGCCATTCCTACAAGACGTTGAACTATCCGGCGTGGCCGCCGGAACAGCAGATGGACCTCGATGACGGCTGCTATCTGCCCCTGTCGTTCGTGAAGGGTGCCCGTCCGTCGCAGGCTTCCGCCCTATTCTTCGAGTTCGTCGACGGCGTGCTCAAGGATCTCGCGGACGAGGAAGGCTGGGACTTTACCGAGAAAGACACCTGTTGCCGCATCGTCATCAGCTCTATCGCGCATATTGACATCCCCCTTTACGCGATCCCGGATAGCGAGTTCTTGCTGCTCGAAAAATCGATGAGCGCGAATGCCTCTTTCGCGGAGGACCGCCGTGCCGACACCTGGGAGGCTCTGCCGTCGGACAGTGTGCTGCTCGCTCATCGCAAGGAGGACTGGAAGGTCTCGGATCCGCGCAAAATCAGGACCTGGTTTCTCGCCGCGGTCGGCGTCTACGGAGAAAAGCTGCGTCGCATCTGCCGGTATCTCAAGGCATGGCGTGATCACCACAAACCCCACCTGAACGGCGTTTCCTCCATTCTCTTGATGGTCTGCGCCTGGAAGGCGTTTGAAGAGATCAGGCGACCGTTTATTCCCGACCGGGAAGACCAGACACTGCTGGCTGTTCTCGAAAGGCTCCCTGGCTACCTGGAAAACGCGGTACCGAATCCGACGGACAAAGACGAGGATATCAACCGCCTGTCGTCCGAGGACCGGAAGACAGCGGCCCGGTACGCTCGGGAATTCGCGGCCAGCCTGCGCAACACGATAAACGCTGTCACGGATACCTCCAAGGCCGTCACCGCTACCCAGCTCTCGCTCGGACCCCGCGTCCCCGATAGGCCAGACCTCGTCAGCGTCGCCGAGACAGCCAAGATTACCGTGCTTTCGCAGCCCCGCAAGGAAGTCGCCGCCCCGGTCGTCGGCAGATCCCAGAGTGGTTGACATCGACGCCTCCGCAACTCAGCGGGTTCATGACGCACTCACACAACGGGGGTTCGAACGCGACTGGTGCAGCGAGCGCGTGATATATTTCGGTGTCCTTGACCCCGACCTGCTCCGGGTTCCCGTCAGCATAGACGTAACCGAGCTGGATTTTGTCCGACCTCCACCGATCAGGGTAAGGGAGGGATATGATACTGCGGGGCGTCGGCTCCCGCATCTTCTCGATGAGAACCGGTCTTTCTGCTACTACGCTGCCGGAACGGTCGTCCTCGACCGCTACAATCCGGGCGGAACGGTTCTCCAGTGCCTGCAGCAGGCGGACAACGTCATGCGCCAGTCCGTCAGCGGAAAATCTGACGACGATTTCGCCAACGAGATGCAGGCCTACTGGTCTTCTTCCTTCGTCCTCGTCGATCTCCCTGTCGGGTTTACTGGCCGAGCAAAAGTCCGTTATCTGGACCTGCGGGCCGGAGATACATCGACGGGGTCCCTTTGCACGGAGCATTCGTGGCTATTAGACGCACATCTCGCCAACGGTGCTCCGATCCCCAAGGGCGACGAATGCCTTGTCGTATCGACCGACAAGGCGATAACGCTCAATCCGGATGCAGACTGGCCGCCGACCTCGCTTTCTGACCTCAATTCTTGGCTCAATTGGCTGGATCCCGCACTCGTCGGCGTCCTCGAACGAAGTTTCGTGCGGGGTGAAGGAGCCAAGAGATGGGTTGCAATCAGGGCTCCGAACGGTGTTTTCATCATCGACGCGTCACTTCCGCCGATGTTGCAGACGGAGGAATTCCTCAAGTCGCGGCGGACCGGCCTGCCGTCCGCGCTTCGCAAGTTTGCGGCAAAGACAATAATAGGACGGACGATCGGCATGCCAGCGGATACCGATTATATCTTCAGCCGCAACCTGGGTGCTAGGCAGAACCTGGCAGGCAAGCGCATCCTGCTCATCGGGGCTGGCACGATCGGCGGCTTCCTCGCGCACCAGCTCGCGCAATCCGGGGCGGGAGAGGGCGGCGGTCGTTTGACGATCGTGGACACCGACGAACTGAGAACCGCTAATCTCGGGCGTCATCTCCTCGGGCTGCCATATATAAACGTCAACAAGGCCGAGGGTTGCCGAGCGTTTATCAAACAGCAGCTGCCTATGCTCGACGTGGAGGCTAGGCCCGAGGACGCGTTGAAGATCGTCTCCGGCGCATATCTACCCTACGACCTGATCATTGACGTCACGGGCGAGGAGGCGCTGTCGCTCGCGATCAACGAGAGGGCCGTCCGTGCAGATAGCGGCTGGCCGCCTGTCCTGTTTGGATGTCTTCTGGGAAACGGCGCTCTCGCACAGGCGATTCTGGTCGACGACCGAGAGCACGCCTGCCTCAAATGTCTCAAGCCCGCGCTATCCGGCGCCTCACGCTTTCCGTCGCTCAGGCAAGGCGTCGAGGTGGTCCGAGGACGCAACATGGAATGCGCGGATCCGAATTACATCCCTTACCCGGTTACCCGATCGGTGGTGGCCGCCTCTCTAGTCTGCGAGATGGCGCTTGCATGGGCGGCAGGTTCGATAGGCCAGCGCTTCCGCTCCCACCTCTTCGACGCCTCGCAGGCCTACCACGTCAAGGATGGAAATCCGGACCCAACTCGAGAATGCCCCGCATGCAGCCGGATCTGATCTTCTCGACACAATCCGGCGCTTTCGTCCTTCTTCCCAGCCCGCTCGCAGACATTATGCGGCGTTTCACTGTCGGAGACGAGGCGCGGACCGAAGCGGGTGGTATTCTGATCGGTAGCCATCGTGGCGACCACATCGAGATAACTGACTGTACCACTCCGCTTCGCCGCGACGTCAGAAAACCGTATCTATTCGACCGGAAAGACCGCGGGCATCATGTGGCCGCCATAGCCGCATGGACGAAGAGCCTCGGCAGGAAGAGTTTTGTCGGCGAGTGGCATACCCACCCGGAGGATTATCCAACGCCGTCCGGAATCGACCGCGCCACCTGGGAAGGCATAGTCGCTACGTCCGCCGACACCAGGGTTTTCGTTATCGTAGGCAGAAATGATATCTGGGCGGGCATGAGTGCGACCGGAACGGTCGTGAGAATGTCAGCTGTTAAATGAGCTGTGATTGATATTTTAACGGGGTCTTCCTTACATTGTGTGGCCAGCAAATCCTTGGTAGTTACGTCGCAGTGTTGGGGGATGCAAACTAGGTCGAGATCGTCGCCTGTTCGGGCGTAAAGGTGCAAAACGACATCAGCCCATGGCTTTTGCATTCTTCCGGCACTGACAATGCATGTCCGAGATAAGTCGGCTGGGGAAGATGCTCTGGCAACAGAGATTTTGGTTTTTGCCGGCAAGATTCACGGCCACGCGGCGATGAGTTGCAAGCTTGTGCCGATCAAGATCATTCCGAAATCAATCCGGAATGATTGTCCTTGCTCCGTTACTCAGGCGGTCGAGCCGCATCGCTTCGCCGCTAGCGACCAGCTTTTTGTGTAGAACCGCTCGGTGCACCAATCCCACCGCTCGACCGCGGCGCCGGTCGTCCAGACCAGTATCGACGATGCGTATCTCGTCATTGACGGTCGTCGGTACGACGGAAGCTGCGCGGCTGACGAGAGCCAAACCGTTGCGCTCGATGCGCTGGTTTTCCTTTTCGCGAATGGTGCGGGGCATTGGCAAACTCCACGTTTCATGCGGATGATACCAAGGCGAGATTCGGGCTCAAAACCGGGAGGAAACTGGTGGTCGTGAAGGCAATAATCGACCATCCGGTGTCGGATTGGGTCTATCGGCGCGCGAATGAACGCCTTGAGGGCAGGGCACTGGCGTGCGCGGTGAACGCACGAAACCATCTGGTTCGGGCGCAGCGAATCGCAGACGAGGGGATCTCGAACACCATTGCCTACTTCTGCGCGACACATGCCACGGAAGAGGCCGTCGCATCCTTCATCGCCTCGGCAAAATCTCATGGCTACCGGAAGCTGGCAGGGAAAGTGAATATCCATGATCATGCGCAGAAAGCTGTGGTGGCGGCATACGTCCAGATTATCGCGGGGCATGCAGAAGAGATGAAGCTGGCCGTCGCTCATCACCCGGCTAAAGACGAGGTGATGACGAGGGTCAAGATCGACGGGAGGGATAGCTATTTCCCATTGTGTCTGCGGCTGTTTTCGTTCAACGAGAACCGGGAAGACTCATCCTCAGTTGCGGCATTCCAGGCTTTCTCCGGCTGGTTTCCGAGCTTAGAGGCGATGGTGGACAGAGTTCACGACAGGGCGAGCTTTCGTGATAAAGCACTCTATGCGGGAGATGAGGGAGGTCCTGCTTTATCGAGTGATCAGCTGGATGCAGGCTTGCGGGAGCACACGTTTCTGACGCTCGGCCTGATATGGGCGGCGATGGACGTTACCTATCACACGGAAAAGGAACCGTTCGTCGTTCAGGTTCTGGGCGCGGCTGCGTCAGTTATCGAACAGGTCAGGCCCCCGAAGGTCTGCAAACACTGCGGGAAATAATGTCAGGCACCGTAAATCACCACTTCATTCCGCAGTTCTACCTGCGGGGCTTCAGCGATGCGGCCGACCGGCGGAAGGCGCAGGTCTTCGTGTTCGATCAGTCGACAAAGAAGTCGTTCCGGACGCTTGTCAGAAACATCGGTGCTCGCCGAAATTTCTTCCGCATCGAGGCAGAAGGGTTTGATCCGAATCATATCGAAGACGGGATGGCAGAGATCGAGGGCGAGATCGCCCCACGCTTGGCAGAGGTCATCGCGACAAAAAGCTTTCCTTCAGACGACCATTTCACGTCAGTCATGCTGCTGATGGGAAACGTGGCTGTCCGAAATCCGCGGTTCCGATCGATGCTGGAGGACTTCCACATAAAAGTGGCTGGCGGAATGATGAGGGCGTCGCTCCAGGACAAGGAGCGATACCAGGACTCGATCAAGCACTCGCGGGAGGGCGGTGCCCCTATCCGTAACGATATCAGCTATGAGGATATGAAGGCCTTCATTGATGGTGGGAATTACAACATCGCGATCGACCAGACGTATCTGATAGGCCTGGAACTCGGGGCGGTTCCGACATGCGTTGAGCAGCTCGCCCGACGAAGCTGGTCATTTGTCTCGGCGCCAGAAGGGGCGACATTTTCTACATGCGACGACCCTGTGGTCCTGGCATGGTCAGATGGAAAAGATCGAGGGCCATACTCGCCGGGCTTCGGCCTGGAGGGCACGACTGTCATGTTCCCCCTCTCGCCGGAACTCGGTCTCATCGGCCTGTTCGTAAAGCAGCCGCCTAACCGAGACTTTCGCCGAGACCAGGTCGCCGGGATGAATACGAGCATAGCGAAGAATGCCACAAAGCAGCTCTACGCTAGGGACGGCGAGTTTGAACTGCACACTCGGACGGAGCCATACACTCGCGGGAAGGATCTTGCGGCCGCGCTGGGTAGGCAGGGAAAGGCAAAGGGCAAGTAGGATAGAAAATGTTGATTTCCACTGAGAGCTGACCCAATGCATCAATCTCTGCGATGAAGCGATCGTTTAGAGGCTAATCCGCGGGCCGCGACGCTACTGCACCAGGAGCACGAGATTGTCTCGGCTGTCTAGGAGCTCGGGATCAACAAGCGGGAAAACGCCGCACGCCACGATCGGCGTCCTGAAGAGCATGGCCAAACTTTACGGCAATCTCAGCGGTGCAGCCCACGTTTCCCAGTCTGCGCTTCTGTGCAGGCGGACAAGAAATGAGGACCGATCGCGCGTCAGTCCTTCTACCGCCGCTCTTCATCTCCACCGCCATACGCAGTCACTCGGTTGCGGCTTAGACCGCGACCACGGCCGCTGCCATGTTGTCGATAGCGGCCTGTACCTCGGCATAGAGCTCGGCCGGGACAGTACCGGCGTCAATTTCGACGACCAGCGCAAAGCGAGCATTAAGGTTATGGGGATTGGAGATGCTCTTCGCTTTCCACCATCCGGTCACGGGATGTACTGCAATCAGATTGCGGCGTGCAAGATCAGAGGCAGCACATGTCAGCTGATCAATCTGCAGCGATCCGACATCGCGCCGGTTCGGCCCAAACATCCAGCCATCCGGTTCCTCGATCGTTCCTTCGTCTGTTTGCTCCGCAATCTTGCTGATCCTCTTAATAAAGGCGCCCGGCTTTTCATTAGGCCTGTTCAACTTGAAGCGCAGATTGTGCGACGCATAACGGTATTTGTTGCCGCGGGCCGGTTCTGATGGGTTTGGCAACATAAACGTGCTGAGGCTGATACGCAGCTTGACCTCGGTTGCGCCAAGCCGGCGCAGCTCTTGGATCGGCCAAGGAAGCTCGAACAGCTTCAGCTCGTTATGGATGTGCTCGGCATTCTTCGTGGCGCTCTTCTTGTAGGGCTGGATCGCGTCCTCGACTATCAGCGTCAAGGCATTCGATGCGCTGCGCCGTGCCCGCTCCATATCCGGAACGCCATAGCCATAACGCCTGAAGAGGATCCCCAGATCCGTCTTCGACGGCTGCTGAGGAACGTGGCTGAGCATCTGGTTGGTCCATCGGGCCGACGACACGAAGATTGCTCGCACGGTTTCCGGCCAGAGCTCCGGATAGTCCGACCACAGCGCGGTGATGTCGCGCGAGGCAAGTGCAGTCGCCGCACTGGTTTCGCCGCAAGTCGTGAACGCGCGCGCCGGATATTGGTGATCGGTGGTGAGTGGCGCAAGGGCCGGATGTTTCATCGGCGGCGGCGCGCCGTGCATAAACCAGTTGCCACCCTCGTAGACGACGTCAGGCTTGATCGGCCAGTAGGATTGCCAGCTTGCGGTCCGCGATGACGGCGCCAGATCGCCCATGGGAGCAACGCAAACACCGGGCTCCCCCGGCGGAAGCGTGACCTTCTGCGTATAGGCGCCAACACTGATTGCATTCCATGCTTGCGCTGGCGATTCCAGCTCGTTGTCGGGGTGATCGGAGACGGCGAGATAATCGCCACCGGTGAAAGCGTTCTGGTCGCTGTTGCCCGCCGAGACCAGAATAAGTCGCTGGCGTCTTTGCAATCCTGATGCGCCGGATGCGAGCTGATCGATTTCACTCGACCAGGACGTCGGAGCGCCGTCATGTGGTGTGTCGTCTTCCGTGGTGCTCGCCAGGCAGAAGGTCCGCCGCCGGACCGCAGTCGCCTCCGCCGCATTGATGCCCTTGCGGGTCACGGTTCCGAGCAGATGATGGGGATTGTGACCGGCATCCGGCATGATCTTTGCTGATTCCAGCCGGTGACCGATGGTGATCGGCAAGGTGGTCTGCAACGCCGTGCTCAGATCGCCGAACAGCGCCAGGCCGGCCAGCTGTGTGCCATGCCCGACGAAATCGTTGACGTCCCATGCCGCCTCCGCAGCATGCCGGTCGGCTGCCGCCAGTGCGGGCTGGATCAGTGGATGGGACCGGGTCACGCCGCGATCGAGGAGCGTGATGTAGCTCGGATCGGCGTCGACGGAAAATGTCGTGCGGCCGACAAGGTCACCGACCCATTCATGCTGTTCCTCGATCGGCATAGCATCGAAATCGTCCGCGGTGCGGGTTGGCGTCGCCAGCGCCCGGACACCGCCAAGATTTCGGACTGCGGCTGCCAGTTCGACGGCAGTCGCAACCGCGATCACCACCACATCTTCCGGGAATTCCAGCCTGTCGGTTCCGACCGCAACACCGTAGTCCGCGGCACTGGCGAGAAAGCCAGGGGCGTCCGACCTTCCAAGCCACACTTCCCAAGCCTGCTTGCCGGGCTGGGTCGGAAACCGGCCACCGGGACTGCGCCATAAGGCCCGGAGCCCGGCCTCGGAAATCGCGCTGATGCTTTGCACCAAATCGGCGTTCTTCGGCGGCTTAAAGCGTCCGTCCTGGTTGACCGGGAGATCACCGCCAAAATCCTCGATCTTCTTGCGAAGCTTCTCGATCCCCTTTTCGGTCGCGAACACCGTTGCTTCCGCCGGTGCGCCAGGCTGCTTTTCGACTTTGAGAAGCGTCAGCCCGCTGGCGTTCAGGCTCTTTGTGACCATCACCTCATGCGGTCGGCCTTCGATCGCAAGATAGACACCCGGAAGATTGTTCGCAGCAATATTTGGAAGGTGGTCGAGTGCGGTCAGCAGCGCCTGTGCATGCGCCTCACGGTGGTTGACATCACTCGGATGTTTTGACGATCCGCCGGTTTTTGCTGCGAACGGGCGTGCTTTTCCGATTCCGCTCAGTGTGAAGTGGCGCCGATCTCGAGCCATGCTTGTCTGTTCCTATGCCTTGCAGCGAACGCCTCCGCTCCAGCGATGCCACCACGGCTGAAGTCTCGACGGCGCCCGAATCGAGAATGACAGCACGGCGCGCCGCGTCTTCAGCAGCCGCGATCACGTCGGCCGTCGACAGGCCATCGGCGCAGCCGGTGATCTGACTCCAGTTGATCGCGCCGACGTCGAAGCCGTGCAGCCGGCGGCGCATCGCCTTTTCGATCGCGTCCTCGTTCGGCAGATCGTAAGACAGGACCAGATCGAAGCGGCGCAAAACCGCGCGGTCGAGCAGTTCGGGAAGATTTGTGGTCGCGATGATGATCGACGGACCAGTGTCCTCGTCGAGGAACTGGAGGAACGAGTTCAAGACGCGTCTTGCCTCGCCGATATCGTTCTCGTTGCCGCGACTTGAGGCCAGGGCATCGATTTCGTCGAAGAGGTAAACGCCGCGTGTCGTCTTGATCGCGTCGAAAACCATGCGAAGCTTCTGAGCAGTCTCGCCCATGAACTTCGTGATTAGCCCGTGCAGAAGAACGGTAAAGAGTGGATAGCGAAGTTCGGCAGACAATGCCGCGGCCGTCAGGGTCTTGCCGGTCCCCGGCGGGCCGGCCAGAAGCACCCGCCGCCGTGGCCGCAGGCCGCGCTCTTCGAGCTTTTCGGCATGGTGGATCTCAACGACCAGATGCTGCAGTTCGTCTTCGATAACAGGCGGCACGATCACATCGGCCATCCGAGCCGTCGGATAGCTAGCGCCAAGGAAACCCGAGAGTTCACCGCGCGGGGCGACAAGGGGCGTCAGGTTGGGCCGTTTCTGTTCCGGCGCGCTGGCGCCGGCCTCGGCCCACTGGCGAAGCTGTTCGGCAAGACGGCTGTGGCCCTTCTGGGATTCGGCGGCAGCCAACTGCATCGCAAGGTCGTAGAAACGATCCTTGTCACCTTCAGCATGGCTCTTCACGAGCCCTATGATCTGTTGTGCCGATGCCATGATCTTAACTCTAAGCGTGTTGCCGGATTTAGGAAGTCCGGAACGGTTATACAGGAACTTTCTGAACAGATTTGCTTGAATCATGCCCGATCCGGCTCGCCCGGACCTTACGATCTAGAAGGAGCCACAGGCATAACGCTCCGCCCCGACAGTTGTTCGCAGGCTGATAGCAGCAGGGGGCGGTCGCCGCCACCCGATTGAGGGAGAATGAGACGAAGCGAAGAACGGCGGGAAGGAACATGATCACAGGGCTTCCGCGCCGGCGTCGGTTGCGCTCTCCGATCGCCTTGCGTCCGGGGGGTATTGACCTCGCACCTTTATTTGATTTCGGGAGCTATCCTGAACTCACTCCATCCGGCCACCAAGCACAGCAGAAAGTAGAGGACTTATTCTAACTGTGCTGAAACAGGGAACAAGCTTTCGATTTATAGAAACTTATTGAAACTCAAACCTGGACACGCTATTCAGTATTTGTCACTCAATCAAAGGATGTAAGCATGTCAGACGTGCAGCAGGAAGTCCCGGGCGTTGAACAGGCATTGAAGACCACGGTCATGCGCAGCCAGTCGGAAAATCCGGCGATCCAGCGTCTCAAAAACCGGATCCTCGCGACCGCAGAGGCCAGCGAAGTCATCACCAGCTACGACCGGATGCATCACCGGCATAACCGCTCCTAAGCTCAGGTAGCTACCTGTGGCGGCGCGGATCACGTCGTTCCTGATCAAGATCGCTTCCCGGTGCAATCTCGATTGCGATTACTGTTATGTGTATCACCACGCTGATCAGAGCTGGAGATCCATGCCTAAAACCATGCCTGACGATATACAGAAATCGTTTGCCGACCGTCTTGCCGAATATGTACGGGAAGAGGGCCTGCGCCGTGCCGTGATCATTTTTCATGGCGGCGAACCGCTCCTTGCCGGGGCGGCCACTATCACGGGGTTTGCGGAGAGCCTGAAAGCCGCGGTCGGGTCCGAAGTCATCCTGGACTTTGCCCTGCAGACCAACGGCATCCTTCTTACGGATGCCGTCCTCGACCAGCTCGAGCAGGCCGACATCTCGGTCTCTCTAAGCCTCGATGGTCCGAAAGCCGCCAACGACCTTCACCGAACCAGCCGAAAAGGTCGCTCGAGCTTTGAGACCGTCATGGGAGGCTATCAGCGTCTGGCCTCGCGGCCTGGTATCTTCGCGGGGATCATCGCGGTGATCGATCCACGTATCGATCCTGAGGATCTTTTCCAGTTCTTTGACAAACTCGGTCCACCCAAACTGGACCTGCTCCTTCCTGATGCCCACCACCTTCGCCCTCCGCCAAGCCGGGCAGAAAACCCGTCCGTCTACAGGGACTGGCTGATCCGGGCGTTTGACCTGTGGTTTGATCGCTATCCGCATCTTCCGCTCCGGACGTTCGAGGCGCTGCTTGATGTGGCCGCAGGCCTGCCTTCAGCAACTGATGCTTTCGGTTTTGGCGACGTGAACCTTTTGTCGATCGAAACCGATGGCAGCTACCATGACCTCGACGTCCTCAAAATCGTTGCTGATGGCGCGTCCGACCTGAAAGGCTCGGTTCGTGACACGGCCATCTCGGCCGCCGCGGCGTCGGCCGGTATTGAGCGCCACAGAAACCTTCTTCGTAAAGAAGGTCTCAGCGAGACCTGTCTCAGCTGCACGGTCGTCGATATCTGTGGCGGCGGATCCGTGCCGCACCGCTTTGGACCGGACGGCTTCAATCACCCCTCGATCTACTGTGGTGAGCTGGCCAGCCTGATCACCCACGTTAAAGGCCGCTTGCTCGAGGACCTCTCTGGTGAGGCGGAAGATCTGGAAAACCGGCTCCCGGCCGCTTTCGACCTCGCGGCTTTTGAACGGGCGGAGACTGCTCCGGACGCACTGGAAGTGTTGCTGGCTGACGCAGACCAAGCCTATGCCGCCAATCTGGCGGCTGTCGTGGCGCACCTAAAAGCAGCCGGCCGCCAGGACCTGGCAGAGCAACTGTCCGCTTTAGATGAAACATCCTTTAACCAGCTGGCTCACCGGCCGGGGGTGGTCGCGTGGACCAGGGCGATCCTTGCCCAATGCGACGGCCGGCAGATCCACGATGTAGATGGTAAGCCTCTCCTGGCCGAAGCCTCTTATCTGGCGGATTTGGTTTCTAGCCTGGATTTGGGCAAGCAGGAGTGGGAGGTCGGCAAATCGGACCCGTGGCTGCGCCTTCCTTTCGGGGAGCAGATCGTCTTCGAACGCGACAATGTCGCTGAAAGCGCCAAGGCAGTGGTCGCCGAAGCGCTTGCCATTGTTCAAAGATGGCGCCCGGCCCTCGCCGAAGAGATGCTGCAGGCCTGCCAGGCAGTCCAGTTCGTGCGCGACCCCACCGCTCATCCTGACAAGATCGTCTCGTTCAGTGACGACACGGTTCCAGGGGCGCTGTTCGTGTCCGTTATGCAGGGTGACGGCCTGATCGATCCGTATGATCTTGCGGATTCGCTTGTTCACGAGCATCGGCACCAGAAACTGTATCTGCTCGAGCGGATGGCACCGACGGTCAGCCGGTTCGCGCCCCGCGTCGTCTCGCCCTGGCGGGCCGACCTTCGGCCACCGTCAGGGCTGCTGCATGCGGTTTTTGTGTTTGTGGAACTGCAACGGTTCTGGTCGCATGTCCTGGAAACCGGACCGGTGCACATGAAGGAACGGGCAGCTAACCAGCTCCGCGACACTGAACGAAATCTGGAACTGGGGCTTGCGACACTGGAGGGCTGCGAGCTTACCCCCATCGGGCGTGCGCTTGCGGACCTTCTTAATAGCGTCCGCACGAAACCGCGGTTGGCGGCATAGGATGGAGATCCCGCTCGATCGTCTTCCTCTGGATTCGGTTGAGCGGCACGCCAGACTTCGCGACTATTTCTGCGACAAGGATGCCCGTGCTTCGGCGGGGGCTGACAGCTGGACGCTAGACTTTCACTGGTCGGCCGATCCGGAACGTTACGTGGATCCTCGTCTGGCCGACGGTCTTGCCTGGTGGGGGGAGGGGGTCCGCTATGAGACCATGTTCAGCGCCCAGCGCCGGCATGGCAAACTCCTGCGCTGTCTTTACGACAGCTGGACTCTGGCCAGCTGGAGCCGCTGGCTTGCTGATGGGCATGGGAAGGGTGCTGCACCCGTTATCCTGCATGTGGATGACCATCGCGACTTCGGATCGCCTCGTCTCGAGGTGACGGACTCTGGTTGGCGCGACCTCATCAGTGGCCGGCCGTTCGTGCTTGCCGATCCTCAATCGGTGGAAGCCGCGATCGTAAGCGGCGCGGTCGGCATGGGCAGCTTTATGACGCCATTCTTGCACCAGATTCCGGGCTGTGAAATCAGGCATTTGTGCCAGCCTCCGAAAACCACTGGCACCCTGATCCAGATTCTGCAGATGGAAACGGTCTCTGACGACTTACTGGCCTGCCAGGGGCGCCGGCCAACGATCGAGCGGCACATCGCGGATGGAAGCACCTATGGATTGCGCTATTTAGCCACTTGCGATCCTGACAAGTGGCTGGATGAGATTGAAGATCGCCCCATGCTGCTGCACGTCGACATGGATTATTTCAACAACCGATATGACGGGGACAGCGACTGGGCATTCAACGAGGCCAGGCTTGATCCCTCTCTCGATACGATCCTTCAGAAAATCGATGCGTTGACGAGGGCTCTGACCGGCCGGGACCTGGTCAGGCGCATTGACGACATTGTCATTGCCTACTCTCCCGGCTTCTTCCCGGCTGAATTTTGGAAAGAGGCGGATGCGAGGCTGGTGGCCGGACTGGGACTAACCTGATGGTGGCACGCGCTACGCCCTCGAAAAATGCGAAGCGGCGCGTGTCTTCAGCACCCCGCAAAACGCGCTCTCAACCGCGCGCACCAGCTGATCCCGCAAGGATTCAGCTGGTAAGGACAAAGGGCACGAAAGGACGGGGCGGCGGGCCGGATGGAGAGGCCTGGCGGATCGAACTGGACGGCAAACGCTGCGGGACCGTGTTCATCAATCTGATCGACGAGCCGCCGATCGGCAAGCACGCTTCCCTGCAGATCTATCTGAACAAGGCGAGCCAGGGCCGAAAGATCGGCAGGCTTGCCTATGCTCGAGCGGCTGCCCTCAGCAAGTATGACGCCATTTATGCGCACATGCAGAAAGCGAATATCGCTTCCGCACGTGCCGCTGAAGAGGCCGGGTTTGTGGAACTGGATCCTGATGCGCACCGCCAGAAGGTGATGGTGTGGCGCAGGAACGCACCTGCGCAGGAATGATATGACTCCGTTTGCGAGTGCATTGCCATGATGACGGCCGTTGTGATGCCATGCCTAAATGAGCAGCTTACCTTAAGGCGGTCCGCCGCGTCTCTGGGCTTCGGCCTGGGCAACCTGCAGGACCCTCCGGATGCGGTGTTGATCATGGTCGACAACGCCTCCCGTGACGAAACCCGTGCGATTATGGCGGAAATTCAGCGCGCATCGCCACCTGGCGCCGTGATCGTATGCGATGAAATGGAAAGAGGTTATGTCCCACCGCGGGTGAAAGGCATCGCTGCCGCCGCCCATGTCGCAGAATCTCGTATGCTACAGCCAGATGAGCTGCTTATTCTTCAGGTCGACGCCGACACCTACTATGATCCTGGTTATATCTGCGCGTTTCAGGAATCTGCCGGCGCTTTTCCCTCAGATATTCTGTTCGAAGGGGTGACCCGTCCACCACATCGCTTCGTAAGCGGACATCCGGGATTTCAGAGGCTGGCCGACGAGACAGACGCAGCACTAGCCCTCTGGATGGCCGACGACTACAGCAATATTATCATCGATGACAAGGTGAGTGCCTTCTCCTACCGAAGCTACCTCTCTTGGGGTGGCCACAGAAGGGAGTACGACAGCTTCGGCCGGG
The DNA here is from genome assembly GCF_056314065.1 of Allorhizobium sp. DMC15. NCBI lineage: Bacteria > Pseudomonadati > Pseudomonadota > Alphaproteobacteria > Hyphomicrobiales > Rhizobiaceae > Allorhizobium > Allorhizobium sp. DMC15. Next base: position 76,987 of record NZ_JBQUZB010000007.1, on the reverse strand, counting down.
AAATTCATGCGGAAACCTCACGCCTTTATCTGCGCGGCAAGCTGTCAGGGGCCAAATATAGGCGCGTGACAGCCGCAACGGCGGCGCCTTCGCGCCGTAAGATCCTGCGGAACCCGATCCGGCATTTCGCGACAGCAGGGTTGCCTCGCAACGAGGCCTGGTGGCGCGATTGGAGCATGAGCTACAATGGTCCGCGAACGCTAGACGCATTTGAGAGCCCCAACGCCCTTTCACTCCTGAAGACGCCTATCACGACTCGGACCGCTCATCTGATTGGGATGTTCAATCTACTTCCAACCCTGGTCCAGTTGATCTCGAAAGAAACGCCTTCCGTCCACCAGCATCCTTGGACGCACTCAGCCTACGAAGGATTTACCAGCCGGCAGAAGGAGCTAGCTGTTCCGGCGATCTTCGAATTCACGACACAGTGGATAGACGTGACCGCAAAGCTCACATAACAATCTGTTGTCCAGAACGCTCCGCCCAAGTCTATATTTATCAGTTATTTAGATTTTTAGATCGGCTTGTTGTAGGTTCATATCCCTTCAAGGCGGCAACCTGCGTGAATCTATTCTCGCGCTCGGCATCAAGCGCGGCCTCGGTCTGGCGATGTTCAAGTCTTCAATCTTCCTGACGTGCGCCCCCACGGATACCGGCGCGCCAATAGGCTACCACCTGAGCGTCAGTCCTATAGTCGAAGTCAACCGATTTCAGGTGGTTCCTGACAACCTCTGCCGCACTATGTTCGGCGCCGAACCAGACTAAACCTTGCCATCCAGCGGCGGCCAGTTCGAGCATTTTTGATGGTGCTTCACGGTTGAAGCGCCCCAAGCCAAATCTGTGAAGTTCAAGGCTGCTCGCAGGTAGGTAGGTCGCAGCATCAACTTCCTCAGGCATCTCGACCAGCAGGTGCCCCTCCAGCGGGCAATCCGGCTCCTCAAGCATCCTCGCGATCGCGGGGAGTGCTGTCATATCTCCTCCGATGATGGCAGGTCGCCCATTATGCTTTAGAGGCAGGCCTCCTCCAGGTCCCATCACGCCAATCACATCTCCTTCGGCCGCCGACACAGTCCAGTCTGAGATGTTTCCACCGGTGTGATCCATGAAGTCTATAGCAACCCTGCTCGCTTCCGGGTTCACATGCCGCAGCGTGAAATACCGTACATGCAGCCGGTCCTCACCCTTGGGCCAACGCGTTGCTCCGTTTGGATGAACGCCCGGCCATGTCGGAGGGCGCCCAAGCTGAGCGGGAAGCATCAATTTTACATGCATGCCATCTTGAGTAAGCGGCTGAAGATCCTCGCCCTCAAGCCACAATCGCGTCATGCCCGGGATAGGCCGAAGTCGCTCCACGACTCGAAGCTCGCGAAAGTTTGGCGGGAACATCTGTCGGTCTTGATCAGGCCATCGCAGCTTTGCTGCGACCTCCGGGTCGCATTCTTCGAGATGGTGGGCAACCGCCTCTTTCAAGAAGAAAAGGGCATTTGCACTCACCGCTTCTATGTCCACGACTAGCGCCTCAGGCTCAAGTTCTATCGACAGCATGTTCCCCTGATGTTCTATGGTCAGTCGGCGCGTATCTGTATGCGATGGAGAAAAGCCGTGTTCAACGATGTGATCCTGCAACGCCAGAAAGATGCTATCGGCCGAGGTTGCCGCAACGGACGTTGAAACCTTGATCATGCCGCCTCCTTTAGAAGTCTTTGATTTCGCGCTATCCAGGCTCCAAGCGCAGCACCAGCCAGCGAAACAGTGCCCCCGACTAGCAATACGGAAGGCAAGCCAAGTCGATCCAACGCTGCGGATCCCACTGCATTGATCAGGACTGCGGCGACGCCGCCAAGGGCGCCGAAGACCGCAATCTCCGTTGACGCAGTGCGATGATCAACCAGGCGCATCAGCAATGACTGAGACACCACGGCTCCCGCGAACACCAGTGCGACCGCACCGACGATGAAAGCGATCGCCGGGCGGGCTTCGTCATCCACTGTCAGCACAGTGGCGAACGTGAGAGTCCAGACACCCGATAGGGCGCCGAGCACCAACAAGACCTTCAGTTCGTCGACGCGCGTGATGACGCTGCGGGCTGCTAAAGCCGCCAGCATTCCAGCGAGATTAGCGACAACGATGCCCCAAAGGCCTGCCTGTTGTACTCCAAGGCCCGCGTCTGACAGGATCAGCCACTTCATGCCATAACCGATATCGATCCCCACCGTTGTCACAGTGATAACTTTGAATAAGGCAGCCAAGTTCTTCCGTCGAAAGAGGGAGAAGATGGCTGCGAAAGTATGGGCGACGGAGGTTGTCGTGCTCTTGATTGTCTTCTGGTCCAGCTTGTGGAGCAGCATCAGAAGAAGGCTCAGCGCTGACTGAAGGAAAACTGCACCTACAACTGCGCGCCAGCCCAAACTGCCCAAAAGATAGAGGCCTACGGCCCCGAGAAGGAGCCCGGCGAGGCCCGCAGCCGCGCTTTGCAAAGAGGCTGCGCGGCCGTAGTCTTCAGAGTGCAGCAACGTGGTTGTCATCTCAGCCAGCGCCACAAGCGGTGTCCCGAGCGCGATGGGCAGCGGAGGCAACATGAGAATAGTGCGCATTCCGTCATCGGCAGGATCGCCCCAGAGCAACATCATTAGATCTGCTCTGTCTCTTCATTCTGACCTCAATTGCAAGGCCGGGCTCAGCCTTAACCGTCGCCTCAAACGGGTGCTGTCCATAGAGCTTTCCAGCCAGCACTCGAACGTAACCGAGGGCAATGACACTGATCTCACCGGTTGCGAGCGCGCCGGCCCGCTTCGAGCGAACCTCGACATCGCGATCTCCAGTCTGAGATGTCGCGGCGTTTAAATTGTCTGTGGTGAAGGTCTGACGAGGCTTCATATGGCAACAAACGTGAAGGAAGCTGGTCGGGTCGATGCCGTTTTCTTAATAAGAGGGCAGCCTTGTTCGGTCAACTGATGACAGAAGGTTCAGCAGGACAGGGAGGGCACCGATAGACAGCCAGTTAAATTCGCCTGGCTCGCTTTCTACTCGCTGATCATGGAGGAATAGCAAGTCGCGGGTTTAATTCCCTTCAAGGCGAAGCATGATCAGACGGAGGACTCATAGCTACGGTGTTTCACGCTCAATATGGCATCCATCTGGCTGTCATGAAGAAATAACTTGTATTTACAAATCAAGTTATCTGTTGCGTGGTCCCGTGCCCCGATTTAGGAAGGGAACACTGACGGCGACCAACGGATGTTTTGAGTGCCAAATGCCCCTGGTGCGTATCAAATGGCGAACGGTGCTTCATCGAGGAGATGATTTTGCTCTCCCGGATGTGGTGCGAAAAGCATGCGGAGGGCAGATTGCGTGCCTGCCATATTGAACGCGATTTTTGCCGCCCACCGGCGCTCCCTGCTCTGGACCGTCATGCGTATTGTGCGCGACCCGCAGACGGCGGAAGACTTGGCGCAGGAGACCTATCTGCGCGCTCACAAGGCGGTTGAGAGCGGACGGGTCGAGCATATCGAGGGCTTTCTCCACCAGACGGCCCGCAATCTGGCGCTGGACCATCTGCGGCGTCGCAGGACACGGGCGGGCGCCGAAGTGCAGGGTCTGGACGAGCATTCGCTTGCTGGGATCTCGGCTGACATCCCCTCTATCGAACAGGCTTTGATCCAGAAGCAGGCGTTCGGCGTGTTTCAGCAGGCGCTTGCTGCCTTACCGAAGCGCGCGCAGACGGTTCTGGTCCTCAGCCGCATCGAAGAGTGGTCGAATGTCCGCATCGCAGACCATCTCGGCATTTCCGAACGGACCGTCTTCAATGATCTAAAACTCGCCATGGCCCATTGCCGGGACGCCATGGCGCGTCTGGACGGAAAGTGAGGACAACAGGATGGCGTTTTCTTTAACGGTCTCGCCCGCAGTGATTACTGTGAATACGGGCCGACTGTTCGTCTCTATGAAGAATTTTGCGGGATTGGAGGTGCTCATGCGTCAAGGTATCAGGAACCCGCAAACACGCTTTGAGTGGATCGGCTAAGTGGGACATCAGGACGCGCAGGACAAGGACCGGACGGTCAGCGACTTCACCCATGCCGATCCTGTGGTGGATCAGGCCCTGGGCTGGCACTTGCGGCTGCGCGACGGCAAGCAGGATGCGGCGACACGCGCTGATTTTCGTGCATGGCTGGCGAAGGATCCGCGACATGAGGAGGAGTTTCGAGGCCTTGAGATCGTGTGGAACTCGGAACCTTTTCTTGGAGCCGTGAAAGCCCTGCCTGTCACCCGGTCCGTACTGATGCGGCCGAACGGCTCCCGCTGGCCACTGAGGGCTACTGCTTTGGCCGCCTCGGTTCTGATTGCTGCGGGAATCTGGCAATTCCCGGCGCTGACGATTGCGCTCCAGGCGGATTACGTTACAGCGACGGGGGCACAGAGGCGTGTTCCGCTGCCGGACGGCTCAACGATGTTGCTCAATACCGATACGGCGGTGGCGTTGGACTTCGCTGCCGGCCGGCGTCACATCCGCCTGCTGCGCGGCGAAGCCTTTTTCGATGTCCTACACGATGCCGCCCATCCTTTTACCGTCAGCGGCCAATATGGCGAGGTCGAAGTGCTGGGCACGGCTTTTTCGATCAGAACCGGCGCTAACGAAGATGCGGTCATGCTTGAGCGGGGCCGTGTCCAGGTTCTCTGTCTGTGCGATGGCAAGGATAGCGCGGTGCTGCAGCCGGGCGAGACGGTCAGCATAACGGCAGCGTCCGTGTCGCCGGTTCATGCCGCCGATCCATCCGCGACGCTTGCCTGGCGCGAGGGCCGGATCGTCTTCGAAAACGCGCCTCTTGGTGATGTTCTCGACGAACTGCGTCGCTATCACGGTGGAGCGATTCTGGTCGCAGATGAGCGGGTGAACCGGATGAAGGTCACCGGCAATTATCGCCTCGATGATGTCGAGGGCGCGGTTCGGACTCTCGCCGACGCGGCAGGGGCCGGATTCTACCGCGTTCCCGGCGGCCTGATAATCCTTCAATAAAATCTCAACTTTTTTTGCCGGTTTTGAAACCCTGCTGCGTCCTTGCTGACAGAGGGGTCGCAACGCCTGTTGTGCGGCCGATTCATATGTGTTGAGCGAGGGTAGGACGAGTATGGCAAGGGGCAAAAAAAAACGCGTTGAGACCACAACTGAAGAGCGTCGTCGGCACCAGACAACGGTGCTTCTCGCATCCACCATGCTCGCCTGCATGGTCGGTTTTGCTCCGAGTATTGCGTCTGCCCAGGCGCAGTCTGTCGCGGGTGCCACGGAAACAATCAGCTTCCAGATCCCGGCCCAGCCGTTGTCGGCAGCCATCAATGCTTTCATCCGCCAGAGTGGCTGGCAAATCAGCTATTCGTCGGCGCTGGCCGCCGGCAAGACCTCGACGGCCGTTTCCGGCAGCATGAAGACGTCTGCGGCTTTGCAGCAGATTGTCAAGGGCACCGGCATCACGGTCAGGATCAGCGGCGCAGGCTCGGCGGCTCTGGTCGGCCCCCAAGCGGCAGATGCAGGTGTAGCGGCCGCCGAGGGTTCCACCGTCCTCGATCCGATCACGGTTGTCGGCGACAACGACGGGGCCAACAGTTTTGTCTCGTCCAGTTCCACGGGGGCACTCAAGACAAATACGCCTCTCATAGAAATCCCGCAATCGGTGTCGGTGATCGGCCGCAAGCAGATTCAAGCGCAGAACGCACAAAGCGTGTCGGAGGTCCTGCGTTATGTTCCAGGTGTTGCGATCGAAACTTACGGACCGGATCCGAAGGGTTATGACTGGATCATGATGCGGGGCTTCAACGCTCAAGCCACAAGTTCCTATCTCGATGGACTGAGACAGGTTTCCAGCAGCTACAGTTTCTTCCGTACTGATCCGTACGCCCTGGACAGTGTCGAGGTTCTGCGTGGCCCATCATCTTCGCTCTACGGCCAAAGTGACGCTGGCGGCATTGTCAACAAGACATCGCGGAAGCCGACAGCAGACAGGGTTCGGCAGGTTGAACTGCAATACGGAAGTCACGACCGGAAACAGGTGGCATTCGATTTGGGTGGTGCGGTCAACCAGGAAGAGAGCGTTCTTTACCGGATCATTGGCGTCGCTCGGAATGCGAACACTCAGTTTGAGTATTCCAACGGCGCAGATATTGGGGACGACCGGCTGATGATTCAGCCGGCGGTGACCTGGAAGCCCGATGAGGATACCACGCTAACGGTGACCGGTCAGGCGCTGAAGGATAAGAGCGGTGGCACGATCATGCTCTTCACGCCGACGAACATTCTCCTAGGTGACCCCAATTTCAATCAGAGTACCCAGGAGCAACAGAGCATCGGCTATAAGTTCGAGCATCGGTTCGACGAGACCTGGACATTCCGCCAGAACGCGCGCTACGGCCACGTCGACTTCACACTCGACAACCTTTTTCTATCTGGGCTCGCCCCATCTGGCCTCACCCGTATTGCCCGGCATTTTGATGAGAGCTTTGATACCTTTTCAATCGACAACCAGGCACAAGCCGAGTTCGAAACGGGTGCCCTCTCCCATCAAGCGCTTTTCGGTCTTGATTACAGCTGGTCTGATGCCGATGTCAGGCGTTTCCAGGGGGCGGCGCCGTCTCTGAATCCTTACGCACCTGTCTACGGCGTCACTGTCCCGACGCCCAAAACGCCCATGATTAGTTATGCGGAACGCTACAGTCAGACGGGCATCTACGCCCAGGACCAGATCAAGTTCGGCAATGGCTTTATCGCAACGCTGGGGGGGCGCTATGACTGGCTCAACCTGGACACGCATAATCGTCTGACGGATGCTGATACCAATATCAACATCGGTAACTTTTCCGGTCGCGCCGGCCTGAGCTACGTCACGTCCTCCGGTCTTGCTCCCTATGTCAGCTACTCGCAGTCCTTCGTCCCGAACGGCGGTGTGGATCAAGGCGGCAACACCTTCGATCCCTCGAAGGGCCGCCAGTGGGAAGCGGGCGTGAAGTATCAACCTGATGGCTTCGATGGGCTGTTCACGATCTCCTATTTTGACATCGAAAAAACCAATGTCTTGAACTACCTTTCCAACGGATTTGCCGTGGCAACGGGCGAGATCGCTTCGCGCGGTCTGGAGCTGGAGGGCAAGGTCAGCCTGGGCGGCGGCTGGGATATTGTCGGTTCCTACACATACACCGATGCGGAGATCACACGCGATGCCACCGGCAATGTGGGAAAACGCCCGATGCTCGTGCCGGAACAGCAGGCCTCGGCCTGGCTGAACTACACGTTTGAGACGGGCCCTCTGGAAGGGGCATCGATCGGGGCCGGCGTTCGTTATGTCGGCAAGGTCTACGGCAACAATGCCAATACGTTCTCAGTGCCCAGCCGGACGCTGGTTGACCTTGGGGCAAGCTACCGGATCAACGAGCATGCGAAGGTCTCATTGAATGCGACCAACCTGTTCGACAAGAAGTACTTTTCGACCTGCGAGGCGAGCTACTCCTGCTATCAGGGCGATCGACGTACTGTCATCGGCAAGCTGACCGTCGATTTTTGAGATTGGGGAAGGCGCGGCCGCAAGGTCGCGCCTCCACGAAGGTCATGTTGAACAGACGCTTTTTCATCACCGGTAGCCTTGCCGCTCTTCTGCCTTCGATGCCAGTTCTGGCCGAGGACGCAACGCGCATTGCCGCCGTGGATTGGGCTGCCGCCGAGTCGCTTCTTGCCTTGGGGGTCACGCCGCTCGCCGTTGCCGATACTGGCTACTACAACCAACGCATGCCGCAACTCCTGCCCGTCGCGACCCACGACATCGGGCCCTTCTGGGAAGTCAACCTGGAACTGCTGGACAGGCTCCGCCCGGACCTCATTTTCATTGGCGCTGCTAGCCTGTTCATGACGCCGCGTCTCAGCGAGATCGCGCCTGTCGAGGTGGTCGAGGATATGACCGGCGATAAGGCTTACGGGCGGGCGGCAGCCATTCTGCGTCAATGCGGACGTGCTGCGGGCCTTCCGTCCAGTCAAGTCGAGGCCGTCCTGTCAAACATAGAACAGCGAATGCAGGGCCTTGCCGCCAGCGTTTCACCTGCGCGGCCGGTTTGCATTTTGCTGCCGGATCAAAGCGGCAGCCGCGCCATGGTTTACGGCAATGGCAGTATGCCCGGCTCGGTGGTCACCCGTCTTCGTCTAAAAAATGCGTGGCAGGGACCAACCAACGCCAATGGTTTCATTCAGGTCGGGTTCGATCAGCTGATGACGCTGGACGATGCCGTTTTTATGCAGATCGAGATCCCGTCACTTGCTCCGCAGACGAACAGGGCCCTGGCCGACAGTCAGCTTTGGCATCGGCTTCCCGCGGTTCGAGAAGGACGCGTGGTGCGCATGCAGCAGTTCTATCCGTTCGGGGGATGTATTTCGACGCTTCATCTTGCCGAGGCTTTGGCGCGCGCGCTTCAAAATCCCTTCGGAGCTGGTATACCATGAACTTCACCCTTGCCCGACGCGGTCTACCGCGTGGCCTCGTCCTGATCTCCCTGCTGGCTTTGCCGGCTCTTGCTCTTGCCGCGCTGGCCATCGTCCAGGTCAAAGAACCGGCCGTCCTCTTCTACGCGACTTTGCCGCGCATTGTTGCCGCGCTGGTTTCCGGCTGCCTTCTGGGGTTGGCGGGCGGTGTGTTTCAGAGAACCTTCGACAATCCGCTTGCCGAACCGTCCCTCCTCGGCATCTCCGGAGGAGCGGCACTCTGTCTCGCCGCATCGCTGGTCTTTGCCCCGGTCTTATGGTCACACGGATATCAAATCGTAGCACTTGCCGGCGCGCTCATAGCACTTGCAACGGCTTTCGCCGTTGCCTGGGGGCCTAACCTTTCGTCCCAGACACTGGTGCTGGCCGGTGTGATGATCAATCTCTTCTGCAACGCTGCCTATGCAGGCCTTGTCCTTTTCAATCATGATTTTCTCAGCAATCTCCTGACTTGGCAGGCCGGTTCGCTGCAGCAGAGTGGCTGGGTTCCGTCGCTTCGCCTGGCGGCGCTAGCCGCTCTCTCTCTCGGTCCGATTCTTCTCCTGGAACGACCGCTACGGCTGCTCTCTCTTGGGGATGGTGCGGCCGCGAGCCTCGGTCTTTCGGTGCGCACGGTAAAGCTGATCCTGCTTCTCATCGCCTCGCTGCTGGCCGCGTCCGTCACAGCAGAGTTTGGCCAGATCGGTCTCGTGGGGCTGGCGGCCCCGGCGCTTGCACGCGCGATCTGGCGCGAGACGCAGGCGGGGTTGATCCGCTGCGGTGTGACGGGCGCTCTGCTTCTGCTTCTGACGGACCAGGTCATGCGTTTGCTCTCCAGCGTGGTGGGCGATCTGCCGGTCGGCGCGGCTGCAGGGCTCCTGGCGGGACCGTTGCTGGTTTTTCTTGCGCGAAAGGCCACGCTCAACGCGTCTAGGCCGTTCACGCTCGCCTTCGCGGCACGCGGGCATGGGAATGTTAAGCAGCTCATGATTCTGGCATTGCTTCTGTTGGCTGCATTCGGGATCGCCGCATTCGTGGGACGAGGACCGGAAGGATGGTCACTGGCGGGGTGGGACGATCTGGCTCTGGTCTGGCGATGGCGCCTTCCGCCGCTCCTGGCAGCAAGCGGTGCTGGCCTCTGCCTCGCGGTCGCGGGCTTCATTTTGCAGCGCTTGCTGCGCAACCCCCTTGCCAGCCCCGATCTTCTTGGCATCAGCCACGGTGCCGGCCTCGCTCTTGCGGTCGCTATCGTCATCCTGCCGACGCTCGGGGTTGCAACAAAACTGGCAGTCACCTCTCTAGGCGCCATTGCCGCCCTGTTGGTCGTGACATTGCTCGGGCTTCGAGCGCGGTTTGAGCCCACGCGCATGCTGCTGCTCGGCGTCGGCCTCGCAAGCATGGCGAATGCCATGCTCGTCATCGCGCTTGCCGGTGGCGGACAAAGAGGCGCCGCACTCCTCGGATGGTTTTCAGGCATGACCGCAGGCGTGAATCTTGCAACGTCGGTCGCTGCATGCCTGGTGGGTTGTGCCGGTCTCCTAGCCTGCCTTTTGCTCCATCGGCAGATGGACCTGATAACGCTGGGCGATGCGGCCTCCACGGGGTTCGGTCTGCGGGTGGCCGTCGTGCGCGGGGCCGGAATTGCTCTCGCCGCGATCCTGACGGCCGCCGGTACCATGGTTGTCGGTCCAATCAGTTTCCTCGGCCTGATGTTGCCCCATGCCGCCGCAATCCTGGGTTTTCGCAAGGCAGCAGAGGCATGCGTTGCAAGCGGTCTCATCGGCGCATTGCTGATGACGCTCGCGGAGTGGCTAAGCCGTAATCTTGTCTGGCCCTGGGCGCTTTCGCCGAGCCTGTTGGCCGCGCTCGTCGCCGGACCCTGGTTCCTCTGGCAACTGCGCCGTCAGCAGAGACAGTGAGCAGATAGCCCTTGTCATTGCAAACCATTCTATTCCAGCGATAGCAGGAGACATATTCCCATGCCGCTTCCAACACCGGTCCCCGCACAGATGGCGCCGAAGTTCTCCTTGCAGGGAGTTTCCTTCAGCGTTACCGGCCGCACGATCCTGCAGCCGCTGGATCTGGACCTTGCGGCGGGCAAAACAATCGGTCTCATCGGACACAACGGCTCAGGCAAATCCACTCTGGTCCGGCTGCTGGCCCTGCAGATCAGGCCCAGCACCGGACAAATTCTGTTGGATGGACGCCGGTTGGAAACTTGGTCGAACCGCGAATTCGCCAGGCACCTTGCTTACCTCCCACAACAGACGCCGGTGCCCGCAGGAACCAGCGTCCGCGAGCTCGTCAAGTTCGGACGTTATCCCTGGCATGGTCCTCTTGGCGCTTTTGGCAGGCTGGATGAAGAAAAGGTGGAGGAAGCACTCGACCTCACGCAAACCACGACGCTTGCGGAGCGTTCCGTCGAAACGCTGTCCGGGGGCGAACAGCAGCGCGCCTGGATCGCCGCGCTCATCGCACAGGATACGAAATGTCTCCTGCTCGACGAACCCATTTCGGCACTCGACATTGCACATCAGATCGCGGTGCTCGATCTCGTCCATACACTCACCAAGGTGAGGGGGCTCTCCCTCGTCATGGTTCTCCACGATATCAACATGGCGAGCCGCTACTGTGATGAGATCATTGCGCTCCGGGACGGTAGCCTCATCGCCAGAGGATCGCCAAGTGACATCATGACGCCCGATCACCTCAAGCGCATCTACGGGGTGGATTTCAACATCCATCATCCAGATGATGGTGGACGGCCGTCGGCACTGCTTCGCTGATCAGCTGTTGGGCGCATGCGTAATCGGCCATCGATTGCAAAAAGCTGGCGCTGAAGCAGGACTCAGGCGGGGCGCCTGTTCGAATCCGTTCAAGGCGGACGTCCGAATTGTCAAACTCGATAGTGTCAATCGGTACGCAGACGCCGATTACCCCGCTAGTGGGGTCAATTTTGCACGCCGAAACACCCACTGGTTCCTGACCCTTGCGGATTCCCGCGAAAAGTTGGAGACTTGGCGTCGATACTACAACGAGGAACGTCCTCACTCAGCGATCGGTTATAACGTCCCGGTCGCCCTGCATAATCCCGGTGGCGCAACCGGCCAGCCATCGTGAGCAGCAGCCGGAAAACTCCAGCTTCCGGCGGTCCAAAGTTTGGTCCCAGAGCAGGAAAACCCAAGACTCTCCCGAAAATTGGAGGGAAGTCGGGTCTCAGGTCAACCACGACCTCGTCCAGATGCCAGACGTTGCTCGGGCTTGGCGCTTTGCGGCGCAAGCGGCCGGCATAATCCGGCCCGTACTTCTTCGCCCAACACCGGATCATCCCATAGGAAACCATGATGCCGCGCTCCAGCAGCCTCTCTTCGACCAGATGAAGGCTCAGCGGAAATCGGAAATACTGCCAGAGCGCGTAGGCGATCACTGATGCAGGGTAATGATGGCCTTTGTAGCTGACAAGATTCCGGCTCGCGCCAGCGAGCAAGCATCGAACGCCTTCAGTGAAGTTAACTTGACATCATCCGCCGGGGTCGACTCACGCCGCGGTATCCTTAACCACCCTCCGAGGGCGCTGCGTATAACTACCTAGGGGTATATCGCCCCCATAGTCACACGCATAAACTTGCATCCTCGTGAGGTTAAATTTGGTTTTGTGATGGCTGATGGTTGTAGTTCGTACGTCATGGAGCAGGGCGAGATCGTTGTCGAGTTGCTGAAGCACACTGCGTTCGACGACCATCACACTTGTTGCGTTGACCTAATACATTTTGGCCCCACTGGCACGGCCAACAAAGCTCACTCAACGTTTACGGAGATTTTCCTTCATGTATCGGGGGAAGGAATAATATTCATAAATGATCAACCCTGCAGGCTCAGCAGCGGTGAGGTCGTTCTCGTTAAGAAAGGAGATAAACACCGTTTTTCGGTCGATAAAAATTTGGTTGTATATTCTGTTTGCTTGCCGAAATTTGACTACAAAGACTATATTGAATAGGATGAGGAAATTATTGTTGGCGGAATCAGTTCTAAGTCATCTCTATTTTTTTGGCGATCTTTCTTATCATCTGAAGCGGATTGGTCGGTCTAAAGGTATTCCCGGGGAGCAAACTAGTTCAGTGCTGCGCGAGGTTTGTCATCTTCTCCTGGAAGCGTCCAAAGCAGTCGATCATCGCACGACGAACTTCAACCTTTTTAATTGGGGCCATGCTCGAGCACAGCTCGCTGACGAACTGAACACGCACGGCGCCTACAACGATATTATTGTTTCTCCGGGTTGCAATGGCGAGTATGCCCTAGCGGACCTTAACGCTAGCTACGAAAGCAGTTTCGGAACTAGTCTTTGTGGTCGCGCTATTAGCGTCAGGCTAGCTCACTGGTACGATAAGAATTCTGCGGCAGATCCGCGCAGGGCAACCGAGTCATTTGAAGCGATCCGCAATACACTGACGAATTCTGGGTATCTGGAAAAGCTCGAAGGTATGTGAGGCCGTATGTTCGATCCTTCCATCGCCATGTCCGTCTTACGCAGTGAAGTTGAAAAGTCCTTAGTGCGAAAAATCGCTGACTGCAGAGACATTGATGTCGAGTACGGTGACTGCCAAGTCGCCTACATTATCGGCGACAAGGGTAGCGACTGCCTTAGAACGTTTTGTGATCGTACGCTGAACGCAAATCAATTCAGTTGTGACATCACACCATTCAGCCGACGTTCTGGAGTATTCGAAGTGGACGCGGCGGGAGACAAGTACGTTGCAATACAGCACAGTGGCGTGAAGATCGACAGCATTTATCAAAGGATTGAGAAGATCAAGGCACTGGCGACTGCCGCTGTCGCGACAAAGCAAAATATAATTCTCCCGTATATGATATTATTTGGCATAGAAACATCATGGATTGTAGGGCCGCACCGAGGTGCTAACCTCTTGCAGAGGGTTGCATCTTGTAAAATTACACCTGGCGAATCTATAGGACTGACTTTTACACTTGCGAATAATTTCTGGAGAGATAGACTTCTTCTACTAGATGTATCTCCTCGTAATATAGTTGGAGAATCGGGACAGCCGCTTCTTTGTGATCTGGAGTGGGGGGGTGAGTTCTTCTCAGGTGCATTCGTGGAATACCTCAACGAAATAATTAGGAAGAATTCATTGGAGCTCTTGTACTTGACAAGCCAAAGGTCGCTATCAGATAGGACTTCGTGGGAAACCCTTGAAAGAATCGACGCCCACCTTGTTGCAAAGAACTACGCTGCTGACAGGCTAAAAACGCTGTTCGGGATGTCAGCGCTGGCAGCTTTGCAAGATCACGCCAGTGTCGCCGTAACAATGCATGCTGTGAAGTACTGGTACAATGTTGCGCTAAGGGAGAGGATTTCTGCTGCGGTTCATTACACCGCAAAAGGACAGCTGGACCATGCTAGATCTGAGCTGCGAGCCATGGCGCAGAATGAAGTAATTTCGTAGTTTCGCAAGCCGGGACACTGGAGCAACAATGAATGTAATGCAAGAATTAGGATTGATGGAGCTCTTTTCTCGTGAATTGAGGGAAGATACATTTGTCTTGAGGAAGCCTGGTTGTTCGGACCAAATTTACGACGAATTCATCGAAATGGTCCGCGGTGAAGCTTTGACTATTTCCCGGACCTACAAAATTCACTTCAACACGGCACTATATAACAAAATTTTTGAACCCGTTCTTCCCGAAGTATGCCATCTAATGACATCGGAACCAATCGATCTCGTGGTACTTAGCGGGTCTAATGCAATTTTCAGGGCTCGTTGGGCAAAGCGCCTGATAAGGGCTAAGTATCATAGAAATGCACATGACATCGAAAATTTTATTCACTCGTCAGATTCACCACGTGAGATCGCGTTGCTTGCCGCCGAATTGAATGTTCCAATCTCAAGTGCCGCAGATATGGACCCAGGTCCGTTTTCCTCGCTTGAAAAAGAAAACGTCGTACATGTTGCTGTTGCCGCAGCAGTTGCCCCGCTCGACGGGGTTGCTTCCGCATTCGAGCACGTCAGGAACCTTCGATTCGAGGGAAGCAGAACCGCGTTTGCGCTCGGGATTTCGCTTCCCGAACTGAGCGCCGTCGTATTTCCTCACCCGTTCGATTATGATCAACTAATTTTTGAAAAGCCAGGTCTTTCAAAGATTGTTTCTACGCTGGCAACTAATGACGCGATTGTGGTGCACCATCCCCTTTTAGATGAAGGCGCTCGGCACGACGACGACGCAGCGGTGCGAGAGGTTGTGCACAACATCAGGCGGATGTCTCCCTTGGCAAACGCCATAATCTATTCTGCACCTGACCAACGTTATGGAGCTGAACGAGTGCTGGAGCGGGTGGCACACGTCTCTGACTTAGCGCTTGCCGCGGGCAGCATGGGTTCAGGACTATCATTCGGCACGTCGCAAGACAAATTCCGTCTCTTGGCGGAACGATGGAAGATCTACTAGGAGACCGTCATGACCTCGTCTGATTTGGAAAACTGGGACAGATCCCACATAGGGTTGGCAGCGAGATGGGTTTGGCGGTGCCTCTTCAGAAAAGGGCTCGGACAAGCTCGAAATATTGACGCACCTTGAAAGCCAATCGGCATGATCAGGACGGCGGTCAGAAAACTTGTCTCGGGAAGGGAGAAGATTGCGGAATTTCTTCCTCAAACTTAGGACCCATACCCAGGACAGCGCAAATATATTCTTCACTAAGATCTGGAAGACGGTTTTAGAATTCGGCTTCTTTATTTCAAGCCAGCCGCACTTGTGGTCGAGGGGAAGACCACTATTCACGATCATCGTTCGCCTTTCGCGAGCCGCATCTCGATGGGTTAATATGAGGATACGATTTATACATTCTTGAGCCGGGGGAAGTGCCTCTGGCCTCCACCAGACTAGCGGTGAAGAGTGCTGCTGATGGCAGCATGGCCATATAGGGTACCGGAGCGCCCCCATTTCGCCAGTTGGCCGGCTAGCTTGATTTGGCCCTGATGATCTTCCGAGGTGAAGTTCATCTGGAGCGTAGTGGGGATAGATTTCTTGTAGCGTGCAATTCGGGTCAAGCGCTGAGGGGCAGGGGCGCGATCAGGTGATGAGAGAAGGCGACACCAACAAAGCCGAAGACAAGGTGGATAATGCCAACGCTTCCCGCCTTATCGTTGCAGACAAGTTACCTATGACTTTCGGCGTATCGCGGCCCTTCACGACGTCAATCTCGATGTTCCAAGTGTGAGGGTGTCGGGAAACACTCCGTGTGCACTGAACCATCTCTGCTATTGCTCACGTTGGAGGCGTGACAGCGAATGGACCATACCGAAACCAAGCGATGTATCGTAGAAGCGGAATTGCCGCTTCAGGGCAGTCGGATCAAATCCGTATTCGCCCAACTCGGGTCGGCCGCAAAGGGCGCAGGCAGTTTAACAGCCTACGTCAAGATACTTAGCGCTTTGCACGAGGCAGCTCCTTACGATGCAGTTCAGGTGATGCGCTATTCCAGGCACACAGCGCCCACTTATCTCCACGCACACAACACCCCTAACGATGATCAGGAACTATATCGGGGCGGATATTACCGGTTCGATCCGCTCTTCACTCACCTGTTGGAGCTCAACGAGCCCGCCATGGTGCATCTGGACGTGAAGCGCATACAACAGGAGGATCGGAAGGGTTATTTTTCTCGGTTTTACAGCAGGACCGGGATGGTGGACGAAGCAGCCTACATTTTGCCGAGTCAAGGCAACGGCTCCGTCGTGATTTCGTTCCAAAGTCGGCGTGAGTTTACTCGCCATGAGTTGCAGTTTCTCGAGCTACTGCTACCCCTCGTTGCCGGCGTCCATAGCTCGCATGAAAGTGCATTGCTTACCAGGATGAGTACGGGGTTCAATCGGGATGATTGGCATCGATCGATGATCGTTGTCGACGAAAATGGCCATGAAGTGTACCGCAGTCGGGAACTTAGGAATATCACTCGGTCCGAGGTCGGATTTCACCGCGCGCTGGCGGATCTTGCCAAGTCAGCGGATGGCAGTTTTATCCGGCTGGCCCATGGAGTACTTCATGTTGCCTCACTGGATGAAAGTTACACATTGTGCGCAGGCGGTCGTGTATTCCTGTTCGACCACGGATACAGGTCTAGTACGCGTCTTAGTCTCCATGAGGCAATTGAGACTTTCCTCGGTTCATGCCTGACAACGCGCGAGCGAGAGATCGTACGGCTCATCCTGCTCGGTTATCCATCTGCTGCGATTGGCGGAATTCTAAAGGTTGGCGAGGGAACAGTCCGCAACCACCGCAAGCGGATTTATTGCAAGCTCGATATTACAACCGAGCGCGAGATCTTTTCCCAATTCGTCAGTTACCTGTTCGACACATCGATACGAGAAGTCGGGGCAGCGTCGCGCGGCGTGAAGCCCGGCAACGCGGAGAATAATAGACAAAATCTTGAGGTGGATAATGAACGCTATCTATGATGCAGGAGCTGTTTTCGGAGGCAGTGACTGGCTTAGTCTCCATAAGAATGAAAACCACTTTGTGCCGAGGGAATATTTGCGCTCAAGGTTCGATAGCGGCGAAGCCATAGAGAACTTTGCGCGCTATCCCGACAGTCAGGCGATTGAACTGCGAAGCCGCCTCGCAAGACAATACGGAGTAGACTCCAAGAACATCTACATAGGCAATGGTTCCGACGGCGTTGTGGCGGACGTCCTCACCGCATTGCATCCGTTGCATGATACGGTCCATCTGCCAGACGTCGGCTACAAGGTATACGATATTCTCGCCCGACGCTATCCGTTTCGCGTTTCACGCTATGATGCTCGGTCGGAACACGTCACTCCAGGTGCAGGCGTCTGGCTGATCGATTCCCCCAACGCGATAACCGGCCGGCTTTTTTCAAGCGAATTGATCCACCGGCTCTCGGAGCACCCGGATGCAGTCGTGGTCTGGGACAATTGTTACGGAGATTTCGAGCAACCCAGCCTTGACATTGGCAAACTGGAACGATGCTTCGTGGTCAGAAGTTTCTCCAAATATTATGGGCTCGCGGGTTTGCGGATCGGCTACTGCATTTCCACTGCCTCGATGGTTTCCGCCCTTGAGCAGATCAAGGAGGTCTACAACGTCAATGCCGTGGCGCAGCATTTTGCCGCTATGGCGCTGGAGGCCGCGACGGACTACCGGCGGTTCGCCGACGCCATGATAGAAGTCCGGTCCGTTTTGAAGGAAAGTCTCACGCAACGCGGGTTCAAAGTCCTCGATCCTCATGGAAATTTTCTACTCGTCAGCCACTCAACACAGCCGGCTCAGGCAATCAGGCTAGGGCTTGAAGGCCACAAGGTTGCCGTCCGCTACTTCGATTACCCGGAGACCAGGAACTGGTTGCGTATCACGGTTCCGGCGCGGGCCGATCTGGTACGGTTGCTAGCTGCGATCGATGCCGTGATTTAATAGAGCCCTTAATTGGTGATTCCCACTGAAAGCTGACCCAGCGCAGCCCCATATTTCCATTGAAAATTGACCCATGTTTTAACCGTCCCTCGCATGTTTTCAGCGTGGGCTCTGGAGTGATCGAAATGGCGTTACTGAGCGTGATCCCGCTGGAATTGTCGAGAGCATCTATCGATCCGGGAGATTTGCCGCAGGACCGGCCTATACCAGAAAATCTGCGTGCTGCGGCGTAGAGCCAACCTTCAAGGTGCGGGAGAGACCGAGCAAGCTTGATCTGTTTGCGGATAGGGTGTCGGCCTGCCTGAAGACGGAATGGAATAAGGGCCGTAAGCAGAAGCGCACATGAAGCAGTTGCACGCCGAACTAGTCAGCCTCGGCTACGAGGGGGCCTACAATCGCGTGGCAGCATTTGCTCTGGAATGGAGTGATGATCGACAGCGAGACCTGCAGACGAGCTGCGTGGCACCTTCGTTCCACGGCGTTCGAACCTGGCGAAGCCTTCCAGCTCGACTGGTCGGCAGATTGGGAGATCATCGGCAATGAGCGCACCAAGCTCCAAGTCGCTCATACGAAGTTGAGCAACTCGGGAGCCTTTATCGTCCGGGCTTATCTTCTGTGTAAGCATCCGGTGGGACACCTTCACGGAGAAGAAGACGGCATTTTTATCGGCGCGGTCCATATCAGTAAAATAGATATAGATCTGTTTCAGGTCGATTTTCCGTGGGAAAGCAACTATGAGACGAAGAACGTGGTTGCAAAACCAATATTAGTGCGTATCTTGAGTACGTTTAGATGAGGCATTGCCAATTTAAATCAGAAATTTTGATATTCGCTATGGCTGTGAATTGCCCTGCGACAGCGTTTTGGCGTGTTAAGTTCTCGCCGGCGGATGTGTGAAGATCAGACGACGCTGGTACGTGCCAGTTTCTGGTGCGGTAGCTGTAGGGTGGGCGTAGTGGAAAAGATCATCGACGTAAGCGGCCTTTCCAAGCAATTCCGGCAATACCGCCGATATCCAGGATTTCGTGGCGCATTGAAGTCGTTGATTACCACTTCCTACGATGATGTTGTTGCTGTTGAGGACACCTCTTTCTCACTCGCGGAAGGTGAGGCCGTTGGCTACCTCGGCGCCAACGGCGCTGGAAAATCCACCATGATCAAGATGTTGACAGGCGTTTTGGTCCCAACAGCCGGTGATGTGAAGGTGCTAGGGCGTACGCCGTACGTTGAAAGAGTGCGCAATGCTCAGGAAATTGGTGTGGTGTTCGGCCAGCGCAGTCAACTTTGGTGGGATCTGCCAGTCATTGATTCATTCAAGCTACATAAAGCGATCTATCAAATCGATGACAGGCGCTTTCAGAAGAATCTGAACGAGCTCAGCGGCTTGCTGGAGTTGGGATCGTACATCAATCGACCTGTACGTCAGCTCAGCCTGGGGCAGAGAATGCGTGCCGAGATTGTCATGGCGCTTTTACATGATCCCAAGATTCTTTTTCTCGATGAACCTACCATTGGTCTGGACGTCGTCGCGAAGGATGCGGTGCGTCGCTTTCTCGCGACTGTCAACCGCCAACATGGGGTGACTATCATTCTTACCACTCATGATCTGCAGGATGTCGAGCAGATCTGCCCCCGCATTATTATGGTGGACCATGGCAGGCAGCTTTTTGATGGTTCGTTGCAACGCTTGCGTTCGGAGCTAGGTGCGGCTCGACGTCTTATTCTTGAGTTTCATACCGATCCAGGTCCCGTGACCTTATCGTCTTGTCTGCTGATCTCGGACGAAGGGGTGCGCAAGCATTTTCTCGTTAAACGGGAAGACGTCTCGCTAGTCGATATTTTTGCTGAGCTGGGAAGCTACCGCGAATTGCGCGATGTTGCTATGCAGGTTCCAAACATTGAGGAAGTTATCCGCAGCTATTACACAAGGTGTGCCGGCCGATGAAAGGGGGCGCCTTTACTGTCTTCGTTAGCACCGCCTTCCAAGCCCAGCTAGCCTACCGCCGCCAGGCTTGGACGAGCGTCTTTGGCTATCTTGTCCAAGTGTTCGCGCGTATTGCGATCTGGGTGTCACTAGTTGGCACAGGCGCTTCCTCGGGCACTACTCTCAATGAGATGGTCACGTACACGATGGTGGCTGCCGCGCTGCTGATAGCGTTCGATTATTCGCAGCTGATCACCGTCGTCGGTGACGCGGTAAAGACCGGAGACATTGCAGTCTTCCTGCTCAAGCCGGTGCACTACCCGCTCTATCTGTTAGGTATTGAGTGCGGTAATGCCCTCTTCCGTATCGTTGCCATCGTGCTGCCGGTCGTGGTGGCAACCACCCTCGTTCACGGTCTTTCAGCCCCTGCCAGTGGTGTTCATGCAATCATGTTCGTTGGCTTCTGCGTTGTTGCGTTCATGATATTGTTCCTACTCTCCGTGTTCTGTGGTCTTGTCTCGTTTTGGGTCCTGACGACATTTGCGCTCGAATGGTTCCTGCAGGGCATCCTGATGTTTTGCGCAGGCACGGTTGTGCCACTTTGGTTTTTTCCGCAATGGCTGGGAAACGTACTGAGCATCATGCCCTTCGCGTGGATCAGTTACTACCCGGCCGCCGTCTACTTGGGGAAGCAGACCGAGTTCGAAGCATTCATTCTGTTACTCGGCGGCTGCGGCTGGGCCCTGCTGCTTTCGGCGGCAGTAATCGTGTTGTGGCGGTTCGCCACTCGTAGCGTCGCTATACAGGGGGGCTAGGAATGCGTCTGGGATATCACCTGCGCATTGCGGCGAGCCTCTCGCTCATGCGCATCAAAACGCAGATGGAATACCGTGTCGCTTTCTTTCTCGACCGCATCGCTCAGTTCGTTGCATACAGTGCGAGCTTCTCGGCTCTCTGGGTGCTGTTGGAACGGTTTGGCAGCCTCGGAGGGTGGGCTTGGGACGAACTTGCTCTTCTGCTCAGTTTCCACCTGCTCAACTATGCCCTCGGCGCTTCGGTGAGCTTTGTACAAATGCGGGATCTCGAAAACCTCATTGCCCGAGGTGAGTTCGACTCGATCATGGTCAAGCCTGTTTCTCCGTGGCTGTATGTGGTATTTGAAGGTTTCAATATCGTCGGATACAGCGGCCATATCGTGCTCGCCGCGGTCCTGATGATTTGGTCAATGGTGCAGTTGCCCACTAGTTTCGATTTTTGGGCAATCCTGTTCCTGCTCGCCAGTCTGGCGAGCGCGACGTTGATCGTCGCCGCACTGGTAACAATTATTGGGGCAACGGCACTGCACGCGGTTCGTGCCCGCTACCTCTATCCGATCTTCTTCGGTTTCTGGGAGCTGATGCGCTATCCGCTCAACATCTTCCCGACGACTATAGTTTTCACTCTACTAACGATAATTCCCATGGGGTATCTCAGTTTCGTACCCGTCGCAGTCATCTTGGGCAAAGAGGTGCCGATCCTAGGGGTCTGGGCAGCGCCGATTTCACTTATGGTGGGACCCGTGCTCGTCGTTCTCACAAGGTTGTATTGGCGCAGATCTATCCTGCGCTACCAGGGGGCAGGTGGATAGATCATGTTCCCGCCGCAGCATGACACGTTTGCAATCTGAACTGGCAGAGTGATGAAAGACCCGAACCTTGTGTTGGAGGACAGGCCCGTCGAACTTGGTGGGACAAATAACGTCGCCGTAGCTGGGGTCGACGGGTGTCGAAATTGTTCTATGGCGGAGAGGAGCTACTATGGACTTTTTCAGTACAATCGGACACGCAGTAACGTCATTAGGAGGTTCGAATTTCTATAGAGTTCTTCTTAATTCTCTGCGGGCGTCCGTACCGTTCGATAATGTGATTGTGATTTTATTTCGTAGCGACGCGACACCGCGAGTATTATACAGGGATTTTAAAGGGGAAAATGTCTTCAAAAATTTTGAAAATTTATACCTACAGAGATACTATGTAGAGGATCCAGTTTTCCACCATCATCTAGAAAAGAGAGGCAATGGTGTGTTTAGGCTTCTTGATATTGCGCCGAAATATTTCTATAAAACGGATTATTTCAAAGATTACTATGGAAATATCGGAATTTCGGACGAGATGACTTTTGTACAATCATTCGACGAAGACAAGACCTTAACAATATCAATTGGTAAGGACGGACGGTCATCGACAAAATTTTCACCAGAAGAATTGGAGTTCCTCCAGTCGCACTGTGCATTGTTGTTGAAACTCATTCAGACCCATCTGGTTGTGAGTTCAGCGCCGCCGCTCGAACATGGCGACGGCGCGAGCCCTGACAGCTTTCTCATCGCTATGCGTGAAAGATGTGGGATTGCTCTTAGTCCCAGGCAAGCTCAAGTTGCATTGTTGATTCTGAGGGGTCATTCGAGCGAATCTATTAGTCTCAATCTTTCGATAAGCCCGCTAACAGTAAAGGTATTTAGGAAGCAGCTCTACAGAAAATGTGCAATTTCATCCCAGGCGGAGCTGTTTGCGCTTGCACAGCCGGTGTATGAGCAGCTAAGAGCGCGCTAGATGCCGTGATGGGCCGACGCTTCCGAGAATGTAGCCAGATTGGTGGCTGTCCCTCAGAATGACGATGTTGAGATGGGGTCCGAGCTGGTCGGCCCCAGCAAGGCTGTTGATGCCGGCGCGGAAGTCGATGGGCTCGCGATGCAGGTAGACCTTGAGATCAACGCCTAGTCTGAACATGGCAAAGCGCTCCGATGATTGCCGTCAACGCATCCACATCCCACATATTCCAGCGAAAGCTTCACGCCGTTCGGTAGCAACGCCCTGATCTTGGAAGAACCACAAGGTCCTGCTGTCCGCCCCAGTGATGCCGGTTGGCTTTCACCTCGTGCGACCTCCACATCCAGCGAGCGGGTCTCATCGGGCCGGCCACAGTCTGCGGCTATGACCGGGATAAACGCCGATCGTGATGATACCGTCGGCAACCGGGATTCCCTGGCATCTTTGACCCACTTGCGGAGAACGTTCGCGTTGACCCCATGGGCAAGCGCCAGGCCTGATATGGAAACCCCAGGCTCAAGGCAGGCCGCTACAAGCCGGGCCTTTGATGCTGGACTCATAGCGGCGCCGCCCACCACGCCCCACAAGCCGCACACGCAGTTTCTGCTCTTCGTCACTCATATTGTAAGCGGTGTTTCACTCCCACGTTGAAAGCAAATGCTTGATCGGTGTTGAGCATCTACGGCCAACATGGCAAAGCAGTTACGTGCCGATTGCGGTCCCTTGCAGCGTTGGGAGAGGACCATCAAATTGCAGGATGACGACACCGGCCCTAGCCTAGCTCGTGGTCTTTTCAGACTCGGCGTCTTCTTTGGATGTGTCGCTTTCATCCTGTTCTTCTTTTGGGAAACCTACAGTTCAAGCGCGGCCCTCAGCCGCCTATCAGCGGCGGCGAGCAACTTCTCCTATACGGAAAGGTGTGATGCCAATGGAAACCCGACGACTACGGGCGAACCAAATTGCATCGACCTTGGTCGCTACTTGTTTATTCATGTCCCTGTGATGAAAGCTCTTTCGAAGAGCGTGCTCAGGGAGTGACAATGGCCCTGGCGTCGTAATCCTGGAGAAAGACAAAGCGCCAAGGATTGAAATCCACCGGGTGGAAAAGGCCTTCAGGTTTCGATCTCGCAATGGCGCGAGTGTCGCTTGCCTGCCACCCAATCCCACGCCGTAAGAAAGGTCGTCTTGTGTCTTGGTAGGAGGTTGGTCAATCGCAATGATGCGGTCGAGCTATCCCACTTGAGGCCGAAAATTCCACGGCAGAAGTTCCTCGATCCGGTTCTGCTTGTGGCCGGAGACGATGGCAGTGAGAGTGCTGGTCATATAGGCAAGCGGATCGACGGCATTCAATTTGCACGTCTCAATCAGCGAGGCGATGATCGCCCAGTTCTCTGCCCCAGCGTCGTGCCCTGCGAAGAGTGCGCTCGTGCGATTGAGAGCTATCGGCCGGATGGTCCGCTCGACGCTGTTGTTGTCGATCTCAATGGTAAGCCCACGGTGAAGGCCGCCTTGTGAGGTGGCGCTGAACATCGGAAATCCTAGTGATAACACTAGGGACAGTCCTATGACGAAGCATCCGATCGAAGTCATCACGTCTGTGGAGCGCCGCCGTCGTTGGTCACGCGAAGAGAAAGAGGGGCTTGTCGCCGCCTGCTTTGAGCCTGATGCGGTGATCTCTAAGATTGCCCGCGCAGCCGGCATTCATGTCAGTCAGCTCTTTCGCTGGCGAAAGGAGCTTTGCCGGATAGAGGAGCCAAGGTCGGAAGTGGCGACTTTGGTGCCGGTGATCGTGTCCGAGGCCGCTTCGACAGTCTCTCCCGCTCAACCGGAACCGCCCACCACATCCCATCCTCGTCGAAAGCGTAGCGATGTAATGATCGAACTTGGTCGAGGTAGACGCGTCCACGTGGACAGCGACATCGAGACGGGCGCCCTCGGCCGGATTCTCGCTTGCGTATTGGGTCTGCGATGATCCCGGTTCCGAGTGGTGCGAAGGTCTGGCTGGCGACGGGCTATACCGATATGCGCAAGGGCTTCCCCGGTCTGTCGTTGATGGTGCAGGAGGCGCTGAAGCGTGACCCGATGTGTAGGCACCTGTTCGTATTCCGCGGCCGCGGTGGTGGCCTGATCAAGGTGATCTGGCATGATGGCCAAGGAGCCTGTCTATTCACGAAGAAGCTGGAGCGTGGCCGCTTCATCTGGCCACCAGCGGTCGATGGCACGGTGGTGATCACGCCCGCGCAGCTCGGTTATCTACTGGAAGGTATCGACTGGCGGATGCCGCAAAAGACCTGGCGGCCGACGTCGGCCGGATAAGCAAAAACACTGGAATGACAGGGTCGAATAGGATTCCATCCTGTCATGAGCAATGCGACCGAAGAGCTTCCGGACGACCTTGCCAGCGCGCTTGCACTGCTGGCCCAGGAACGCGCTCGAAGGGTCGCAGCCGAAGCGGAAGCAGCGACCGCAAAGGCGGAAGCCGCCAGTGCAAAGGCGCTCGTTTACCTGCCGCGAGTGTGAGAAGATCACGCAGCCACCCGCACCATTCCACGTAACGCCAAGAGCGGCCGGAACTTTGCTGCTTGGCTCGGCCTTGTGCCCAGGCAGCATTCCACGGGAGGCAAGACCCGACTGGGTGGTGTCAGCAAGATGGGACAGACCGATTGAACTGCCCCCCATTTCGACCGGACAGTCGGCATAAGCAGAAAGGCTCAAGCACAGGCTTGAGGACAGGCTTATGTCTAACGAGTATCGACACGTTGAATTGCTGACGGGTGATGTTCGCCGCAGGCGGTGGACAACCGAGCAGAAGCTGACAATCATCGAGCAGAGTTTCGAACCAGGCGAGACGGTGTCTTCGGCCGCTCGCCGCCATGGCGTTGCGCCCAATCTGCTTTATCGGTGGCGCAGGCTCTTGAGTGAGGGAGGTGCTGCAGCCGTGGATTCTGACGAGCCGGTTGTCGGCAATTCGGAAGTGAAGAAGCTGGAGGATCGTGTCCGCGAGCTGGAGCGCATGCTCGGCCGCAAGACAATGGAGGTCGAAATCCTCCGGGAAGCCTTGTCCAAAGCAGACTCAAAAAAACGGATATCGCGGCCGATCTTGTTGCCGAAGGACGGTTCCCGATGAAGGCCGTCGCCGATACGCTCGGCGTTTCCCGTTCCAATCTGATCGAGCGCCTGAAAGGCAGATCGAAGCCGCGCGGCTCCTATCACAAGGCCGAGGATGCAGAGCTTTTGCCCATCATCCGCAGGCTGGTAGATCAAAGGCCAACCTATGGCTATCGGCGGATCGCCGCGCTCCTCAATCGGGAAAGGCGAGCCGCCGATAAGCCTGTCGTCAATGCCAAACGGGTTCATCGCATCATGGGCAACCACGCCCTGCTGCTGGAGAAGCATACGGCCGTTCGCAAGGGCCGCCTCCACGACGGCAAGGTGATGGTCATGCGCTCGAACCTGCGCTGGTGCTCGGATGGTCTGGAGTTCACCTGCTGGAATGGCGAGGTCATTCGTCTCGCCTTCATCATCGACGCCTTCGATCGCGAGATCATCGCCTGGACGGCGGTCGCCAACGCGGGCATCTCCGGCTCTGACGTGCGCGACATGATGCTGGAGGCGGTCGAGAAACGCTTCCGCGCAACCAGAGCCCCGCAAGCCATCGAGCATCTCTCTGACAACGGTTCGGCTTACACCGCGAGGGACACCAGGCTATTTGCCCAGGCGCTCAATCTGACGCCCTGCTTCACGCCGGTGGCCAGTCCGCAGTCGAACGGCATATCGGAAGCCTTCGTCAAAACCCTGAAGCGGGACTATATCCGCATCGCAGCACTACCGGACGCAGAAACAGCGCTCCGGATCATCGACGGATGGATCGAGGACTACAACGAAATCCATCCCCATTCCGCGCTCAAGATGGCTTCCCCTCGGCAGTTCATCAGGGCTAAATCAAACTAGCCGACATGTCCGGTGAAACGGGGTGCACTCCACCGATATCCGAAAGCTACTCATCGTCGGAGCCATGAGCCTGATCCGCTGGATCGTGCGCAAGGGCGTGTTACCGGATAACTGGCTTGAAGTAATTCTGGGCCGAAAGCCTCGGATGGTGGCGGCTATCGCGCTCGCCAACAAGATGGCGCGCATCATATGGGCAATGATGACCAGGGAGCAGAATTACAGAATGGCGTAATCCGCTGCCTTCCTCGAAAGGCAATGCGGTGATGCCTGGGGCCAAAAGCCCCGGTGAGAAGATCGACTGACGGAACGATGCGGAAAGGACTTCAATGTTCAGAATGGGGTAAACCAGTCCCGGCGCTCGAGCACAAAGCTCTCTGAACCGATGTGGTCCCTGTTCTTCGAACTGCATCCCGGCCCGTGGCTAATCAGGCCACATCGAGAGGCCAGACACACGACCGATAGAATTCCTCGTTTGCGGACTACCGTCAAAAAATCTTCTTGCCAAACCGGGGGCATCCACACACCCCGCCGCGATCCGTTCCACAGACTTGGAAGCTCCGCTTCGCGAGGTCGATCGCAAGGATATGCACCTGTGTCATCTGCCTTTCCTCCGTGAGCGCCACCATGGCGCTGGGCAGGCATCATACTCCGATGACGGCTGGAGGGGGCATCCACCCCATCAGTTCATACCCTCAAAGAGGTATCACCTAAGTTGAGTGGCAGCATTATAGTTAGCGGGGTTGTAAAGTCCTCTGAGAGCACTTTACTCATGACCTGGCCGACATTTCCCGACTGATCAATTGCTCTTGTCAGAGAGCGCAGTCTTCGCTGAACAAATGGAGATAGCATTGAGCGCCGAAGAGTATGAAGTCATCCCCGATGCTGCCTCGGCAGTAAGTCTCTTGACCTTTGCGGCGGGCATTAATCCCAGTGTCCCGGAATATCTGACTGCTAACCCTCTGCAATCCATTGCCTTTTTGAGCGCTCATCGGGTGCTTGGGCGGCTCCTAGTTGCCATAGATCGTGCCGGTAGCCCAAATCTGCAGGTGGTCCGCGGACTGGCGGAGAACGCGCACCGTGAGCATGTGGCTCACTTTCGACTGTTACAGGAAAAACTAGCAAAGTTCATTCATGAATTCTGCTACGATATGGACGTGGTCATCTTCAAAAATCACTACTACTATGCGCCGTCGGAGTTGGCCATCCGCAGCACCGGTGACTTGGATATAGCTGTATCCCGGCCAGGCATTCTATTAGATCGCCTAAATTCTGCCGGAATCCCTCACCGGCGTCAGCGATTGCCCTTGCATGAGTTTGTAAACGTTGTCTTTGAAGGTGTCGATGTAGATCTACATCGCTACTACCCGGCCTGGGAGGTTCTTCCGCACAACACGCATCTTGTCACAGACATAAGAAACTACACGGCCAACGGTCACCGTGCCTATGAGCGTGGTTTGCCGATCATTGAATTGATCGCTAACGGCACTGCAGTGGAGGCGGACGGCGTTCGCTTTTTTGTACCCTCTCGCACCGCAGCGGCCGCCATCACGCTAGCGGCGAGTCATCGAGACTTTGTCACGCAGGCTGCATGGTATCTTAAGGATCATCCCCCGCAACGGCTCTCGGATCTCTGCGAGGTTATTGATGCACTTAACGATGCCACCTTTTCCCCAGGCGAATTTCTAGCTCTCATTAGACGTCAGGGTTTGCAGGACGCACTGCTATGGTTTGCCCAGAATGCCAGAGACGTGCTGGGCGAAACGCGGCTCTTGGAGTTGCACCAGAGCGCATTTGGCGAGATCAAATCAACTGCTATCGGCCGCGATTGGATGCTGCATCTGGTAGCAGGTGGATTTTGGGTTCCGTTCAGGCGGAACGCATTGCGCGATGTCACCATGCTTATCCCGACGAGCGAAGTCACATCAAGCCTCGGGGTACCAAGGATGACTTTGCGCGACGGGGAAATCAGGAGGTTTGTGCTGAGTGAAATCACATCTGAAAGCGAAATCGGAGTGATGCTCTCTGGACACATCCAGCTTGACAAACAGACGATTGATCTACGCCGCGATGGCCTTACGTTGACAATAGCATTCAACGCCGGCGCTGAAATACATATCGAATATCGAGCATACTTTGAGCTTAACGGCGAATGCCTAGAATGGGACAATCTATATACTCCGGAAGTTGAGTACATGTGTGGGTCGGAAGCCGCGCGCAACTCAATGTTGAGCAGCCAATACGACCCGACAACGAGAACTCTGAACTTGCAGTATCTGTTAGGCGAGGAGCAGCGGAACGAGGACCTCCATCTGCTGATCGCGGTTTCAGCACCTGCGATGCCGTGGGAGTCCGAGCGTGGCTATCTAGCTGCACTTTGTCTAAGGTTAGAGTAGAAAGGAGCTTGATGTCGCAAAGCTGGTGTTACGACGCGTTGAGCCGGTATACACCCAGCCTTTACGCCTCGTTAACCTTTTGAAGTTCGAAAAGGTGCGCGAGCGGATCATGTAATTGCCCGTAAATACCAGACATTCTCGGGTGAGATTTCACGTTCAGGACTCACGCGGCGAGAGATACCTCAGAGCATTGTGCGGGTGAAGAGCATTGTAGTGCTTGTGATGGGCATTTGTTCGTCAAGTCCCTCAGCAACAAATTCTCGTCACCAGGATCCTGCTTCTGTCCGTGGTCAATACGCGGGTGACCTTGCCCCCAAGTTTCATCCAGTTTTGAGTTCGCTCCGGCGGTTTCTTGAAGTGCACCCCGATTTTGGGCCAGCGTGAGCTGGAATCTTTCGGGGTTATGGCTCAAGTCGGCGGTGGTGCCGATGAGCCGTTCATGAGCGAAATCGGCACCTTGTTGCCAATGGCGCTGTGTGGCCGGAACTCGTTATAGTCTTCGCGCCAATCCTCCCTTTTTACCCGTGCGTCGTCAAGGTTCATGAACCAATGGGCGTTCAGGCACTCCGCCCTGAACTTGCCGTTAAAACTCTCGATAAAGCTGTTGTCGGTCGGCTTGCCAGGCCGGGAAAAGTCGAGCACCACACCCTTGTGATAGGCCCACATATCCAGGTCGCGAGAGATGAATTCACTTCCGTTGTCGACACGAATGACGGCGGGGTAGCCAACCTAGCGGCATGTCCGTTCCAGGGTCTGGACGACGTCTTCCCCTTTGTAGCTGAACCGTGCCTCAACCACCGGCGAGAAGCGGGAGAAGGTATCAACGACCGTCAGTACCCTGATCTTGCGGCCGGTAGCCACTGGTCATGCACGAAATCCATGGCCCAGACATGGTTGAACGGGTCGCAGCGGTCCGGTCTGACCGCAGCTTTGCCTTTACGCGCCGCTTTGGTACCTTGTTGCGCAGTTGAAGGTTCATCTCCTTGTAAAGGCGATAGATTCGCTTCGGATTGACTGACCATCCATCCCATTTGAGCAGGACATGCACGCGCCGATATCCATACCGAACCCGTATCTGGCAAATGTCTCTGATCCTCAGCTTCAGTTCAGCCTGCTCGCCGCGTTTCGACTTGTAGACATAGAGCGACCGGTCGATCTTCAGCACCGCACAGGCCCGGCGGGTGGATACCTTCCAGTCGGACCGGACCTTGTCGACAAGCGAACGCTTGCGGGCAGGCTTCAGAGCTTTTTTGACAGCACATCCTGAAGCATGGCCTTGTCCAGCGACAGGTCGGCGACGATCCGCTTCAGCTTGGCATTCTCCTCCTCAAGCTGGAGTAACCGCTTCATCTCGGAGGCATCAGGCCTGCATACTTCTTGCGCCAATTGTAGAACGTTGCATCGGAAATGACCGCCTTCGCCAGACCTCGCCGACCGGTGTGCGATCGTGTCCCGGCGAGTGGTGTAGCTGGGTGATAGCGAAGCCGCTCGCGAGCGCGCCCTCCAATGTGCTGTAGGGAGCGGGCGGCGTAGCGGTGGTCACCAGTGTTTTCCGGTAGGGTCGGGTTGCTTAGAGCCAACCTGAGACACCACCGATGACCGACGACATGATGAACCTGCGCTCACTCGTTGAGAAGAGCGCCGACACCGATTTGTTGCGTGAGATGATCGGCTTTGCCGCCGAGAAGCTGATGGCGCTGGAAGTGAGTGCGAAGACCGGCGCGGGCTACGGCGAGAAGAACAGCTTCCGACTTGCCCAGCGCAACGGCTACCGCGATCCAGACTGGGAGACACGAGCAGGAACCGTCGAACTGCGCATCCCCAAGCTTCGCACAGGCAGCTACTTCCCGAGTTTCCTAGAACCGCGCCGAATGGCCGAGAAGGCTCTGACTGCGGTCATTCAGGAGGCTTACATCCAAGGCGTTTCGACCCGATCCGTCGATGATCTCGTCAAGGCCATGGCCATGAACGGCAACTCCAAAAGCCATGTATCGCGGCTCTGCGAAGAGATCGATGAAAAGGTCAAAGCCTTCCTACCGTCCTATCGAGGGCGAGTGGCCATACCTCTGGATAGATGCCACCTATCTGAAGGTTCGTCGCGGCGGGCGCATCGTCTCGGTCGCGGTCATCATCGCCGTGGGCGTCAACACCGACGGCCGACGCGAGGTGCTCGGCATGGAAATCGGCACATCCGAGGCAGAAGCGATCTGGACCGAGTTCCTACGCGAGCTGACCAGAAGAGGCCTGCGCGGCGTCAAGCTCGTCGTCTCCGATGCACATGAAGGAATCGAGGCAGCCGTGTCGAAGGTGCTCTCCGCCACCTGGCAGAGGTGCAGGGTTCACTTCATGCGTAACGCGCTGGCCCATGCCGGAAAGAGCGGAAGGCGTGTCGTCTCGGCCTTCATCGCCACTGCCTTTGCCCAGGAAACCCCGGAGGCGGCAAGTACCCAATGGCGTAACGTCGCCGACCAGATCAGGCCCAAGGTGCCGAAACTCGCCACGCTGAAGGATAGTGCCGAGCAGGACGTGCTCGCCTACATGACCTTTCCGAGGCAGCACTGAGCTAAGCTTCATTCAACGGATCAGATCGACAAGAGTTTTGCTCAAAAATATGGTATTTTTCTCCTGCGCGGATGACCTCGTGGTGAAGTGCGGTGCATCGGCTGAAGGCACCGTCAGGCCACCTCACTCGAGCCTTGCCGGATTGAGGCGTCCGCGCGCCTTTTCATCAGGCGGGCGCGGACGCCACGTCTCGACGAAGCGTTCATAGCTCTTTTGCGCTTGCTCAGCGACGCGCATCTCCTGGTCGCTGAGCTTCTTGACGTTATAGGCATAGGCAGGGCCAGGCTTGTTGCCCTTCTTCTGTGGTTTCCCGGCCAGTAATTCCAGTGCCCGAAGCTTGTGTGTAACGAGACTCGGGCGAGCCCAGAGATAGTCCGCCTGCTTGGTCAACATATGCCAGACCAGAACCGCGAGCTTTCGTGCCACTGCGACGGCTGCGACCTGATGGCTGCGTTTGGCTCTGATCCGGACGAAGAAGGCGTGCAGCGGCCCTGGCGCTTTTGCTGCGGCCCATGCTGCCTCCACCAGCATGGCCCGCGCATGACTACGACCAATCTTGCTGATGCGCCCATGGTGGGCAGCGCCAAGTCCAGACTGGCGAACTCGCGGATTGAGGCCGAAGTAGCTGACCAGCTTCTGCGGGCTTTCAAAGCGGTCGATATTGCCTAAGGCGGCCATCAATCCTGTCGCCACGGTGAGGTCGACGCCTGTGATCGTGAGCAGCCGTTTGACCGCGGGATCATCCATCGTACCTTCGGCGATTTGCCGATCGAGCAGCGCAAGATCTTCACCGAGCCTGTCGAGTTCGCGTACATGCCGCTGGACCGCCATCTGCTCATCTTCAGGCAGAGGCTGGTGTTTAAGCCATTCCCGCCCGCGCCCGTTGAACAGGTCGGCATGGGGGCACTTTGGAATCAGGTGAGCATTCAAGATAGAATGGACCTCATTCTTAATCCGCGTTCGATGTCGCACAACCTGATAGCGACGGGCCACCAGCCTCCTCATGCATTCAGTGGCGGCGTCTGGTGTCCAGATTTCCGGCAGATATCCAGCAGCATAGAGATTGGCCAGTGTGCCAGCATCGATCTTGTCGGTCTTTACATGCGCCTGTGCGATCGCCTTCACCTGCAAGGGATTAGCAATCACGACCCGTCGCACGAACGGCGAAAGGACGCGGGAGACAGCCATGCAGTTTCCCGTCGCCTCGATGATAACATCGTCTGCCGACGTAAGTGACTTGCCGAACCCCTCAAGAGCCGTTCGTGTCATGTCGACGCGGCCACCATGCCGGAGCCGGCCGTCTTCCCAGAAAACCACCTCGCCAAACGTTCGGTGGATATCGATTCCGATTACCCGTCACATAAGCATCTCCTGTCGTTTGAACAACGGGAGCTGCGGGCGACACGACAACTACGGATTCGCGCTCGCGGCGCAACCGGGCGAGTCGCAGAGGCGGCCAGCTACTAACACGAGCTCACAGCTCATCTAATGTATCGGCCTGCCCGCACCGTCGTGCTCCCGGTGCATCTGTCCCGGATGCTCACAGCATACGCCGCAATTCTCAGAACTGCAGCAGGACATCGCCACCGCTGGTCTTACACCGGTTACAAATCCAATCGAACGCCTCAACGGCGAGATTAAGCGACGCACCGAGGTCGTCGGCATCTTCCCCAACGACGACGCTATCGTCAGACTGGTCGGTGCCTTGCTCTTGGAGCAGAACGACGAATGGGCCGTCCAGCGATCCCGCTACATGACGCTTGAGACCATAGCAGCAATGAGCGATGATCCGCTCATCAGCCTGCCAGCCGCAAGCTGACCAATTCCCGGCTCTGTCCGGAAGGCACGGCGATTGCCGAAGCTACACCATTCGCCGGGACACGATCCGGTGTGCCGTCCTGCGCCTGCTTCAGAGCGAACGCAACCTGCGCCTCGCTAAACTTCGATGCCTTCATCGGAACTCTCCTTTCTCCCCGCAGGGATGATAAATGGAAAATTCCAGTTCCGAATGGCTCAATTTATTGGGGGCACGTCAAAGGACGCAGCAAACGCCTTGTCGCAGGGGCAGGAAATAGCGATTGCAGATTTATATCGTGTCGACGAGGTGGGCTCAGGACACCGCTTACGATGGTTGGAAGATCAACATGGATAAGACACGCAGGATTTACAGCGAGTTAGGGCTTCAACTGCGCAATAAGCATCCCAAGCGTCGGGTTAAGGCAAGCTCAGAGACGATCGCCAGGAGGCTGTCGGACCGAGCGATGTTTGGGCAATGGACTTTGTCCACGACTAGCTCGCAACTGGCAAAAAGCTGCGCATCCTGACCGTGGTTGACACGCACTCGCGTTACTGCCCGGCCGCCGACGCTCGCTTCACCTATCGCGGCGAGGATGTCGTCCAGACCCTGGAAAGCATCTGCCGGAAGACCGGCTATCCGAAGACGATCAGAGTGGACAATGGCAGTGAGTTCATCTCCCGTGATCTCGACTTGTGGGCCTATGCCAACAACGTCACCCTGGACTTCTCACGCCCGGGCAAACCGACTGATAACGGCTTCATCGAGGCGTTCAACCGCAAGCTGCGGTCCGCCAGCCTGCCGAGCACAAGTCCGTAACCGCCGATCTGCTGCTCCTCTAGCATTCGCTGCACTAGGCGGCCAACCACGCGATGCTACAGCGTATTCCTCGGCGGCGGACACAGCGTCTGGCCGCCCGGCATTCGCTGGCAGCCGACCGGTGTTACTCCAATCGATTATACCAAGGATCGAAGCCTTCGGGCTCCAGGTCGAGGCTACCTCCATCGCAGCTGTCATCTCCGCACGCCGACGCCGTCCGATTCAGTTTCGACGATTCGCGCAGCCATTCCATTCATGACTTGGCAGATTTCGTCAGTCAGCCCAAACTCGGGGCGAAAGGTTTGAGCTTCAATGTCGAAGACACGGCTAAATTTGATGAGCGACCGGCCGCGTACAAAGAGGGAAAAACATTCATTTTCATTGGCAGTAAGGTGAGGCACGCCCGGCAGTGACCAGTTGACGGACCCGGCAGGGACTTCCTTTTCCGTTGCAGGCTCGATAACCGCCGTGCGTCTGGCTTCGTCAATGCGAACTATCTTGTAAGTCGTCTCTCGATAGGATCCTTTCAGGATCAGGCTGCAGAACGGCCAGCGGTGATCGTGTATCGTATTGTCGCCTTCTTCTACTTGGGCGCTTGGCTTGAACCGGTGAAGCCTCACGCGAAAGCGGTCAGATGGGTCCATCCACAAAATGAACTTGTCCCAGCCCGGGCGGGGATATTCGATATGTGGCAGATATGTCGCCAACCGTGCGGGATCGCCGATGATCCGGCTGAGTTCGTTCGCGACCATGGCCTGGGGATCAGTCAATCCTTTCAGCAGGGCCTCGAGCCGTTTCATCATTGGAGCATCGGGCCTGTCCCAGTCGAAGTCGCTCGACAATCGTCCAATAAATTCGTCCCATTGCGCTGCATTGTTCTGAGTCATTGAATTGACGCCTTTCTCTCTGCTTACTTCTTCAATCTTGAGAACGAGTTTTGGGTCGGTTTAATCTCAGGATCGACAGATAGCTCGACAACGTGAGTTCCGGCCTGGTCTTCCAAGTCGGAAAGGTACGAAAGTAGCGAGGCCTCATCGTTGATCCGATTGTATTGGGCTCCCATCGACATAGCGAAAGCGCCGACCTGAAAATTGTCGATGCTCGTCGCGTATGGCTTCTTGTCGAAGTGATCGCGCTGCCAATGGTACTGGGTGCCGTAGCTCTGGTTGTTGAGCACGAACACAGTGAGCGGCGCGGCATTGGCAACAGCGGTATGGAGCTCGGTACCTGTCATGAGCAGGCCGCCATCACCGACAATCGCGATAGCTCGCCGCCCTTGATCTAATGCCATCGCTGTGGCCGCCGGTATCGCGTAGCCCATGGCACCCCAGAAACAATTGGCGAAGAAGGTAGGGCTTTCGCTTCGGCAACACAACATCATCCAATAGGCATTCTCTCCCGAATCCGCTACTAGAGGGAAGTTAGCGGCCAGCCGCGAAATAGAAGAAAATATCTTCTCGGGATGTAGATATCCCGCACGCGCGCCGGCGCCTCTGTTGTAATGCGCTGGAAAATATCCGAATTCCTCCCGCAATTCGCCGACAATCTTCGGGGTTTCATCCCATTGCAGGCCACTGGCTTTGACTACTTTAAACAGTTCCGTCAGCATTCGGACACCATCGGCCCTCAGCCTGGTCCGCAATGAAGGTCGTGCTTTTTCCAATTCGATCGGATCGAGATCCACATGCACGACATCGGCTGCATCAAAACGGGGGTGCCAGCCGGTCGTTGACAGATATTGGAGGGACGTCCCGATGAGGGCGATGCAATCGGCGCACTCGATCAGATATCTTGCACTGACTTCCTGGCCATAGCACCCCATCATTCCGAGTGCGCTCGGATGGCTTTCCGCCAACGCACCCTTCGCGCCGAGCGTCGTGGTGATCGCTATTCCGGAATCGGCCAAGCCCCGCAAAAGCTCCAATGGCACGGATCGAATGCCTTGGCCGACGACAATCGCAGGGCGCCGCGAATTTTTGAATCGCGAGACGAACTCATCGATCGTTTTCTGGTCGACTGGCGCAGGCTGCGGCGTAATCTCATCTTCTTGCCTGGGGCCTAGAGCCCCGGCCCGGTCCATAAGGTCGAAAGGCAAATCCAGATGAACGGGTCCCGGTCGCCCCGACGTCGCGATGTCCAGCAGCTCTGATAGCGACGCGCCGATTTGTCCCGCGGACTCGAGCCGGTAGCTTGCCTTGGTAATCGGACTAAACATGGAGCGTATGTCGGGCGAGCGCGCAACGCCACTTCCTTCTTGAATGCCGCCCTTGCCCAATTCGCCGGTTTCCGCCTGCCCAGTGATGACCAGCACGGGGATAGAATCGGCGTAAGAGGCGGCGACACCGGTGATCAGATTGGTGGCACCGGGTCCGGATGTCGTCGCGCAGATGCCTAGCTTGCGCTTTCCGAACCTGACCGTCGCATCGGCCATGAACGCTGCTCCACATTCGTGCTTGGTATGGATGAAATCCAATTCCGGCATCCGCGAGCACGCATTGATGAGCGGAAGTATCCGGCCCCCAGAGACGCCGAATATATGCCGAATGTTCTGTTCGCTCGCCCAGCGGGCGATACCTTGCGCGACGGTCTCGACGTTAGCACCAAGCATGATCTGCGGCCTTCTCCACGGCGCTCAGGAAGAAGTCCACCTCGGCCGGTCCGTGGGCGCTCGAGAGGAAAAACTGGGAATACCACCTCCGTTTGGGCTCGGGCTGAAGGTCGCCGCGATAGGCATAGACGAGGTTGTCGTTAAGGGCGTCGACGAACTGGACATACCGTTCGATGTCCACGTATTCGGCGAATTCCTCCCACGACCGAATCGATCGCTGTTCCGTAATGAATATCTGGAAGACTTGGGAATGGCCCTGGAAGCAGTGGGCCACGCCATGCTTTGCCAAAATTTGCGACATGCCCGACTGGATCACGGCGGCGGTTAATTTCGTCGTTTCGTAGAATTCGCCTTGTTCCAGAAGGTCGAGGACGGCTGTTGCGGCTCCCACCGCTACTGCATTTCCGTCGAACGTTGCGGCCTGATAAGCCCGCTCGTGCTCGAATTCTTCGGCACATGGCCCTGAAAGACATGCGATCCCGAGCGGAATTCCGGCACTGAGCGTCTTGGAATAGCAGGAAGCGTCAGCGGTCACGCCGTAATGGGCCTGTGCGCCGCCCAAGCCCAGCCTGAAGCCGGTGATGCACTCATCGAAGATCAGTCGAACGCCATATCTATCGCAAAGTTCCCGTAGCTTCCCCAGGAAGCCATCCATTGCAGGAATAGTGCCGGAATGGCAAAGCGTGGGTTCGCAGATTGCGGCATAGGCCTGTTCGCCGAACGTCCGGAACGCTCTTTCAAGGGCTTCTGGGTTGTTCCACTCGACCTGGATTGTATCATCGAGGATGTTGAGGTCGATGCCAAACTTGGAATACCGCTCGGGCGTGAATTTCGTGATCTGATGGTCAAGCCAACCGTGATAGTGGCCAGTGAACCTGATGAGCTTGGAACGTTTGTCTCGGTATGATGCCCGTGCGGCACGCAAGGCGACTTGCACTGCTTCCGAGCCCGAACTGACAAAACGCAGGCACTCCTTTTGCGTGTGCCGTAGAATACGGTTGGCGAGGGGGTCGAGGTCGGCGGTGACTCGATCCCCGACATTGGTCATCGTCCGCACCGATGCGACGATTTTCTCCGTAATATAGGGATGGCAATGACCGTGGACCTGGCAACATGAGCCGAGGACCATGTCTAGCCAACTCCGTCCCTTTTGATCGATGAGCCATGCGCCGGAAGCGCTAACGATTCTGACGTCGTCGGTGTAACGTTTCGCTAGTGGATCGAGTACT
Source organism: Allorhizobium sp. DMC15 (assembly GCF_056314065.1). Classification (NCBI taxonomy): domain Bacteria; kingdom Pseudomonadati; phylum Pseudomonadota; class Alphaproteobacteria; order Hyphomicrobiales; family Rhizobiaceae; genus Allorhizobium; species Allorhizobium sp. DMC15. Next base: position 39,177 of record NZ_JBQUZB010000007.1, on the reverse strand, counting down.
GACATTGGGTTCTGGTCTTCCTGGTGCGTGGAAATGAGACGAGGGGCCTGCCGCCTTGTATTCGGATGGCCTACATGGCTTCGAGATGCTGCTGGAATCCCGATCCGGAAAGCACCTCGTGGATCTGGTGGAAAACCTCGGTCGCTCTTGCTGGATTCCCAGCGAAAATCTTGTCGTACCATCCGCCAGCCATGTAAGGTACAGAGGTGCCGTCGGCGAAACGCACGGCGCTCGTGATGATTTGATCCTTCAGGAAATAGACGTCCCAGGCCCAGGCCTCGGGGTAGGCTTTCCCCCTGAGCAAAACGCCGATGTGGGTATCATAGCCAGAGGCACGGAAACGCCGCATCACCGCTTCACATCCGATGAAGCCGATCAGATCCAAGCTGTAGCCGATGTCGTTGCCGAGTTGCTGCCGAATCTTCTCGGCGACATATTTTGTCCCTTCGCCGGTCTGGATACAGTCGTCGAAGACTGCGATTCGGACCGAAGAATTCCGTACCTTCGCGATTTCCCGGGCGAGATCAGTCGCCACGGCGATTTGATCGTCGAGTGGCGCGCCGCGGCTGCATCCAATCTTGAAAGAAGAATAGAAGGGGTCGGTCGGATCGTCCAAGATGTGCGCGAGACGGACGTTCACGCAATGTGCGGACAGATCCTCATTGAAACTACGGATATAGGTGGCGTTCAGATTGGCAAGGGCATATTCTCCGTTGCAGCCTTGCGACACAATGATATCGTAGAATTTCCTGTCGGTGTTCAATTCGTCTGCCAATTGGGCGCAGGCGTGATCCCAGTTGAACAGGTTAAAGTCTACCTTTCTGTGATCGAGGCACTTCATCGCCTCCAATATGAGGTCCCACACGTCAGAAAGGACCTTTTCTGTCTTTCTCTCGTCGATGTTCTGTTCGGCTGCTATTCTCTTAAGGTGATAGGAAAGATCGTCGAAAAAATACAGATGGCGCAGTGGCGAGATTGCGGTGTCGTTCATGTTACCTCCTTGCATAAGTCATCCATCGTCAAGTCGGCCTTGTCGGAAGCCGGCAGGCAGATCGAAAATATCGTCAGTTCGCGGTCAACGACGAAGCAATGCTTAACTCACTTGCCGGCAACGACAGAGCCTCAGCCCGAAATGTGCAGGACTATTTCCGCGAAAGTTGAATGCCACTTGTTTACGGTGCTGACCGGCCCGTTGTACCTTATCCGACCAATCTAGGTATTTCGGTCTACGAAGTTGGTCGACCCAACGAGCTCGCGAACCTTTTAGCCCTTTTCCATCACATAAGTTTGACCTGCCATGGCGTTTAGTCGATCCTCGCTGCTGCCACATGGTTGGGCAAACATTCGGCTTCGCCAATTGCCTCGATCGTAGGATATAATCCTTGAAGCGCCGATCGCTCCAGTTTCGCGAAAGACGTAAAGCGCACAAAGTTCCTGGCTGTGATGCCTGAATAAGAGCGCGCAAATCCGTTGGTCGGCAGCACAGCCGTCACACCGATGCAGTAGTTCGCGGCTACGAACGGTGTGAAATGGCCTTCGAGTATCTCTCCAGCCGTCTTGATCCTATGGATGTATCGGCCGCTCGAAGTGGGCTCCATGAATAAGGAAAGGTGCTCCGGCGCAAACTCGTTCGTGAACCGAATGATGTCTTCCTCCCCCCGCAAGACAATAATGGCGGCCTGCCTTCGCTTGGCGAGAGCGCCATAGTGATCAGCATATTTCGGGATGCAGGCGAGCCTGTCGTCGATTGCCCGCGAGAGCTTCTCGGCGGCCTGCTCGTTGGTCGTCAAGGCATATGCGTAAGAGTCTGGGCCATGCTCGATTTCGGTCAGGAAATTACGCGCGAGCAACGATGCTTTTTCATCGTCGAGAGGGCCTTCGAAGATGGTGAGCGAATCGGAAGGGCCGATGCCTGGCTGCGTCGCGACGCCGTATTTCGCACCTTGAAGCATTGCCAGCGCGACGGCCTGGGGTCCAGGTCCCAGAATGGCGTTGACCCTTGAAAACCGCCAATTGCCCGTGGCGGCCGCTGCGATGAGCGCAAGGCCGTTACCGCAGACGAAATCCGTTGCGCCGGCGATCCTCCCGGCTGCGATCGTGTTGAGATTGGGGGTTCCGTCGGCCGTCGGCGGAGTCCCTAATATGATGCGGCGGACGCCGGCTTCAGCCGCCGCCACACACAGCATCAGGGCGGTAGAAATCAAGGCTGCCTTGCGCGCCGGCACCCAGACAAAGCAGGTCTCCAGCGGGGTTACCATTTCGCCGACGGTGTGCCCTTCGGCCAGCGTTACACTCCAATCGTCAAGGGATTTCATGATCCGCTTGTTGACCGCAGCTATGCTATGGACCGACTTCTCTATAGCCAATAACAGTTTTGGGCTCAACTTGGCAACGGCTTGATCGACTTCGGCGGGGGCTATGAAAATGCTTTCGGAACCGAACTCTGCGAAATCATACTTCCTCGTGTAGTCTAGGATCGCCTGCTCTCCGGTCTCTTCAACGCACGCATACGCTCGCCTCACGTCTTCCTCCAGATTGGGCGCTACCTTCTGCGCTCTCGGCGCGATGGCCTCTGCTATCGCCTGTTCATCCCGGAAGCTGAGCGTTTCAAACATGAATATGGGCCTGTCTATGGTCGGAGACTTTCAACTGGGTCCAACCATAAATCCTAACGGGAGCGCCTCCTATGGTCCCAAATGGGATAGTCGCTGTTCGGCTGGAGTTGGAGTTGCCAAATAGTTCTGTGTCGCGTTCCGCGCCGGACTGCACTGCCACTGGGGTGATTGAATTGGCGACGTTAAAGTCTGTGCCCTGAAAGCTGACCTCTTTTTCGACGTTTGTGAGAAGATCGCGTTGATTCGCGTTGACCGGAATCGGTGGAGCCTATGCAGAGGCAATGGTCGACAATGGAGCAGATGTCGCCACTGTCGACATAAACCGAGAATTTGCTGGACAACCTGGCTAGCTATTTGCGCGCCCCTGCGTTGCCGATCGCCATGTACTACGCAGGGCTATCGACGAGGTGACCCGCCGATATGGTCACGTAAACATCTTCTTTACGAATGCAGGCATTTCGACCGGGTCCGGCTTCCTGAAGCCGCACGGGCGACGCTGTGTCGAAGGCGCCCTCGAAAATGTTTGCGACGACCTCGGGGGCGAAAATTCTTGTCGACCCATCCTCTCCCAAAAGTCGATCTCACTTAACGTTGTTGTCGAGCGCTATCAGGAACACGAGCTATTCCATGCTGACGGAATGTACCGCAGCAATGGCAGCTTCCTTTGGCCGTCTCATCTTACCAATTGCCTGAAGGCCAGGATGGGCGAGGGCATGATGAGCTACCTGTTTGCTGTCGCGGACAGTGCCGAAAGCCGTGTCGCATCCTTCATCGCGATAGCCAGAACCGACTCCGTCCAAAACATATTAGCCGAGATCCGTGAATGGTGCATCCAAAATACGGTATATTCAGTGTGACGAACGCCGCGATCAACCCGACATCCCGGCAGCAGCGATTGCGGATTATGCGGTACGTGAGCAGACGGTGACGGATCTTGCACGCGAACTCGCCGCGGGTCGTACGATTCCTTCGAGCCTCGCCGGGTATTTCGCATCGCAAGACAGTCTGCCTACGACATACATAACACAGAATCTACCCCAAAGGGGGTATATACCCCGGCATTCCTCTGTTTGAAAGTAGTCTGCAGCAGAGTGAGGCGTATCAGCAGAGCGATATATATGAAGAGCGTTTTGCCACGATCGGATCGATACTGCGCGGGCCGCCCTCTCACGCCTAAATTCATCGGGAGCGGGCAATGAAACGCGCAGTGGATCATGGCGCGATAAACGCGGTGGGCTACACTGTCCCTTGGAGTGCCAAGGCGGGCCAACAGATCAACCTCAGTCTGTCTTGCGATCTGCCAATAAAGAACACGCGGATTTCCCGGCTAGCTAGGCCGGTTACCGAATTTCCGGCTTGGCCGATCGAAGCGATATTTGAAACAGCCGAGCATAGGCAGTTCGATCAGGGTTCATTCCTGCGCGTGCCGGCCGACGAACTCGCCAAGCGATCTGTCCACGCTATTCGTTTCGAATTGTTCCTCACTGGCAATCCGGGGTCGCGGACCGTTCTGGAAGCCGGCTCTCTGAGGTTGTGTCTGCGCGACGGGGCATTTGTCCTAGACATCGGCGACGACGTTCTGCTTGCCGAAGAAAAAGCGCCGCTTGGAGTGTGGCTGACTGTCGAACTCGATCATCGACGCGGCGAGTTATGTTTGTGCATCAATTCCCACGACTTACTCGTACCGTATGAACTTGATCGGTGTCTCGGCAACTACCCGTGGCGCCTACAAAGCCACGCCATCCATCTCGGCGCGTGCGCATCCCGAAACGAGCCGAACCTCAATGCGAAATTTGCAGCGATCCGGCCTGACACGTCTGAGGGCCTCCTTGCTTGGGATTTCCCTACACTCTTGCCGAGGGAGCCGATCCTGTCGTCAGGCGGGGCCGATCCGTTGCGTCTCGACGTGGTGAATCAGCCGGCCATCTGCATAACTTCGGCCCGCCGAAATGGTTCGAGCTTTGATCCTAGGCTAGCGGCAACGCACTACGATGCCATCCATTGCCATGATGACGAGATCGGCCTACTTCAGTGGCCTCCATCCCATCGAGTGACGGTTCCTGAAAACTCTCACTCAGGCGTCTACGCATTCCAAGTTGAATGGGAGGTTGGCTATGAACGTGTGGTGTTCTTCGTCAACTCTTCACGGGCTTTGTCTTTGCTGTTGTATCTCGTGCCAACCGCTACCTATCTTGCCTATGCTGACGAATGTCTTGCTAACCACCTCTATCAATGGAAATGCGACGATCGCGGGCATCGCTTCGCAATCGCCAACAACCTTAATTCGCTTTACGACTACCATTCCAATCTTAGTGGCGTGTCGATCTGCTCCTACAAAAAGCCGAAGGACGACTTTGCCTATCCGCTCTGCGGCTGCCCGCACAACCTCCCAGTCGATCTGCACTTCCTCAGATTCTGCCATGAAAATGGGTTCGTTTTCGATGGCCTTACGGATCATTTGCATGAAGGCGGCATCGATGGACTGCACGGCTATCGAGCGATCGTGACCGGGAGTCATCCTGAATACACGTCGATTGGGATCGAGCAGGCACTGCGGCAGTTCGTGACCGAAGGTGGCAGCATCGCCTATCTTGGTGACAAAGGTTTTGCTGGCGTTGTCGCCTCCAAGGATGATCTGATGGAACTGCGCCGTTTACCGCTGGAGGCCAGGCGCACAGGGGACAGTCCGATCGCCGAGCAGTCGCTTTCAATTACCAACCAGCCGGGAGGCTATCTCCGATCCCGCGGCCGTGGCGAATTCTCGCTGATCGGTGCGGCAATCTCCCTGATGGGCTTCGATGGCGCACGCCCTTCCACGCGCACGGACGAAAGTTATCAGGCAGGATGCGCCTGGTTGTTCGAGGGTGTTGATAATTGGACCTTCGGGTCGCCTGGCATCGTGCTGGGTGCGGCTGCCGGCTACGAAGTGGATGCTACAAGTCCGGCCCTCGGCACCTCTAGGGACACAATCATCATCGCATGTGCGACGGACTTCCCCGACAGCTTCGTTCACCATCCAAGACGCTGGTACGAGGGCGGAGATCCTGAACGTGTGAGCCGTCCCCGCGCGGAAATGACCTTACGCAACCTTGCCGCAGGCGGCTTTGTCTTCTCGGCAAGTTCGGTCGGCTGGTGCGGCGCGCTGCCAGCCGCCAACGGCATGAACGACGTGGGGAAAATTACGCTCAATCTGCTCAATCGCCTCTCGGCTCCACACACGGCGAGAACGACTCGGGAATCGGGAAAATCAACCTCATGAGGAGAACCACAATGCTAAAGAGACTTGTGCTAATAGCCGCGTTGGTATCGGCAACAGCTAACGCTGCCTGCGCCGATACCGTCAAGCTCGGACTGCAGCCCTGGCTGGGTTATGGCCCGCTTTGGGTCGCTAAGGAAAAGGGCTTTTTCGAGAAAAATGGCATCGACGTGGTGTTGACCACGTTCAACTGGGACCAGGACATGACAGCCGCGCTCGCCAGCGGCAATCTTGACGTCATCGCCAGCGCCACCAACGGGATGATCGCCAACTTCAACCGGGGTGTCGATCAGAAAGGCTTCCTGGTGATGGACGTGTCCTTCGAGGCGGATGCGGTCCTGGCCGCAAAGGGCATCCGCTCGATCGCCGACCTGAAGGGCAAGAAGGTGGCCTTCGAAAGCGGCTCCACCAGCGACCTTCTGATCAACTATGCGCTAAAACAAAACGGCATGACCATCGCCGATATCGATCACGTGCCGATGGGCGCCTCAGAGGCGGGGTTAGCCTTGATCGCCGGCCACGTCGATGCGGCGGTCACCTACGAGCCCTACATCTCCACTGCGCTAGCTCAGGACAACGACTATATGGTGATCTTTACGGCTGCAAAAAAGCCCGGGCTGATCAGCGACCTGCTCAGCGGCTCATCCGTATGGATCAAAGCACATCCGAAAGAAGTGCAGGGCCTCATTCGCTCCTGGGACGACGCCATCAACTTCATCCGAGCGAATCCGGCGGAAGGCGGCGCACTCATTGCGAAGGCCGTCGGCAGCCCGATGAAAGAGTTCGAACCGGCATTCAAGGGAGTTCGCCTCTACAACGTGGCCGAGAACAAGGAAATTCTCAAACGCGATTTCCAGGCGACTATTCATGAGATCGGCGAGATCATGCGGGCGACCGCGCCTGATAAGATCGAGAAAATTCCTGCCGCTAGTGATATATTGGCGCTCGACGATCTCAACGCAGTTGCGAAATAGGCATAAATTGGCGGCTTTGGCAAAGAGTGCCGCAAGCCTGATGCGATGGGGGTTCCAATGAGCAGTCACGAGCACCAACCTGAAGCCATCCGTTCCCGGCACAAGCCGAAGCGGGATCTGCTCAGGCTAAGGCAAGAGATACCGAGCAGCATCTTTTCGGCGGCAGGCTTCGCGATTCCGGCTTTGCTATTGTTTTCCTGGTGGCTGGTTACCGAACTTGGTTTCGTGCGCCCGCTCTTTCTCCCGAGCCCCCAGGCCGTTGTGATGGAAGGATGGCGTCAACTTTCGGAAGGCGTTCTCGTTGCCGACGGATCTATCAGCATTTACCGGATCGCTGTCGGCTGGTTGGCTGCGACGATGGTCGCTGTGCCGATCGGCATCCTGATGGGCAACTATCGCATTATAGAGGGTTCGTTTGAACCTCTAATTTCGACGATGCGCTACATGCCTGTTGTGGCGCTGATTCCGCTGTCGATCCTCTGGACCGGAATCGGTGATGCGCAGAAAATTCTAATTCTTTTCCTCGGCACCTTCTTTCAGCAGTCGCTGATGATCATGGACAATGTCAAGAACATCGACATGAACCTAATCCGCGCCGGCCAAACGCTGGGGTTCAGCAACAGCGAGATCCTTCGCCGCATCATCCTGCCGGCAGCCTTGCCTGGCATATGGGACACGTTCCGAATAACCATCGGCTGGACCTGGACCTACTTGGTTGTCGCTGAATTGGTGGCCGCCGACGAAGGGCTGGGACGGCGCATCATGGACGCGCAACGCTACCTGGCAACAGATACGATTTTGTTTGGCACGCTGTTCATTGGACTTCTGGGGCTGCTGACGGACTTTGTGTTCAAGAAAAGTGGCCAATCGCTGTTCCGCTGGAACAGCCAAACAAGGTGAACGACCAGTGAACCAGACCCCCATCAAACCGAAAGTCGCCATTGATGGCGTCGGCAAGACCTTCCGGGTGAATGCAATGCCGCTGGTGGCAATCGAGCGCATGGACATCAATATACGTGAGAACGAGTTCGTCTCAATTGTCGGCACGTCGGGGTGCGGAAAGTCCACACTCCTCGCTCTGGTCGGCGGGCTCGATGAGCCGACTTCCGGAGAGATCAGGATCGACGGTGTTCCAGTCACCGGGCCAGGACGCAACCGCGGTTTCGTTTTTCAGTCCTACAGCCTTTTCGAGTGGATGACTGTGCAGACAAACATCCGCTTCGCCCTGGAAAAGAGCACCATGGCGAAAGCCGAGAAAACCGAACTAGTGGCACACTTCATACAGGCTGTCGGCCTGTCCGGCTTCGAGAACGCCTATCCAAGGCAGCTTTCTGGCGGCATGCGGCAACGAGTGGCGATCGCACGTGCGCTCGTCTACAAGCCGTCGATCCTGCTGATGGACGAGCCGTTCGGCGCGCTCGATGCCCAGACCCGCGGCATGATTCAGGAATTGCTGTTAAAAGTCTGGGAAGACCATAAGGTGACGGTGCTGTTCGTCACGCACGATGTGGATGAAGCGATCTTCCTTGCTGATAGGGTGATCGTGCTCGCTAGCCGTCCGGGCCGGGTCAAGAAGGACATTGCCATCGATTTGGGGCGGCCGCGATCTTTCGACATTGTCACCGATCCGGCCTTCACCGCATACAAGCGTGAGATATTCGCAGACATCCGCGAAGAGACACTGAAGGTCATGGCAATGGAACGAGCTTGATGCTCAGATGGGGCTTTGGTGAATGCTGAACTGAACGCCCTTGCACGCGCCATTAGGCTATCGGCAAGGCCGACACGCACGTCCTTGAACAGGCCGACCCGCATCACGTGGGCGATGCCGCGTGCATCGTTCCTGTCGCTTTTGTTCTGCTGCAGGGCGTCCAGAAATGCCTTGGTATGGCGCGTCTCGATACACAAGACGGGTAAGCCCGCGTTTGCCAAGCCTTCAAACAACCATTGGGACAATGGGCCAGCCTCAACGCCTACCCTCTCGATGTTGAATGCTGGATCGCTCAGGATTGCTACGTGGTCCTGCGGATGAGATCCTACCTTCCGTTCGCGGTATGGTTCCCGCTTTCATCGACGATACAGACGCTCGTTTCTTTGACCGAGACATCGAGGCCGACATAGTGTTTCATGGCTGCGCTCCTCTGCATGATGGTTGTGCCTGTTTTCCGACAAGCGACTGTAACATCGGCAGTGTGGTGCAGCCCCTTACTCCCTACGGATGGGATGGGGCACGAAGCCGATTAGCCCATCTATGCTGAAAGCTCCGATGTTCTTCATTGTTCTTCTCGGATCTCGGACTGGCGCCGATCGATCCGATACGAGCGGCTCCGCCAGAAGGGCCAGAATGACGCCGCATAAGCGCCGGCTGTTCGCCGAAGGCGGCCGGCGCGCGGCGGAAACCAAACCTAACCCGCTGAGTGTCATGGCGCGGCTTTCGCCGCGCCATTCCTTTTCTGCCTTCCGATCGTCCGGGGCTCCATGGCAAGCACAAGGTCATGCACCATCTTCAAGGCCGTTTCGTCGAGCTTCTGCAGGTGGCCGACCGTTTCTTCCATCAGCTTGTTTCTCTCTGCTACCTGTGAGTTGCCTTCGGATTGAGGGGGCCGTTCTTTGATGAAAGGATCGAAGAACTCTTCCGGAGTGATATCGAGGACCTCGAACACGTGGAGCAGGCGTCCGACGGTCATCAAGGATGAGGCGTTTTCATAGCGGGCGTAGGTTGCCTCCTTTACGCCCAGGAGGGTCGCGACTTTGGCTTGCGCAATTTGTCGGTCGGTTCGCAGGTGACGGAGCCTTTGCGCGACAAGCAGATCCAGTTCCTTGAGGTCGATGATCTTTCCGTCGAGCCGTTTGCGATAGATCGAATGATCTCTGCTTGGGTCGTCAACGCGTTCAAGTCCGAGATCGCTCACCCACTGCTCGAGTCCGAAACCTGCCATTGCCACCAACCACACTGGAATTTCATCGTTGTTCCTCCGGGACAATTAAAGATGGTGCCTCGAAAGTCTACCCTGAATGGCTGCTTTGGCGCATCGCTTGGCGACCCCGCTCTATGCCTTCGGCACGGAGCCAGCAGCCGCTGTCTCCGCCCATCCGGGTTACGATCGGTTGCGCTGCGGCTTCGCCTTCAATCACATGCATCTTGGGCAAAAATCGGTTCGGAACATTTACAGCTTTCCGCAATCGACCCATATTGCCCGCTTATCAGGTCAGGTCGTGGCAGATCTCTAGCCCTTTTCTGTCATGTGCCTACGGAGGCCGCCCTGCCTCGTATCGGGGCGGCCTTTCCCCTCCCCTACTGCTCTTCACAGTCATCAGCATCAGCACGGTTTGCCGGGTCTCGGCCAGGATGAAACAGTGACGCCGGAGGCGTCCTGTCTGTCTCTTTGATGAGGGAAAGAGGAGCGCTGCCCCCTCTCCCTCACAAGGGGAAAAAACGGTTTCCCCGTCCTTCCTTTGCGCAGCCTTGGGGCAGCGCTTTCGTGCAGGAGCGCCGGTGACGCGACGCCCCTTCGGCTTTGCCTCGGGCGGGCGAACCCCCTCCGTTTTTATCCCCTTGCCACCCTCTCCCCCGCTGCTCCGCGCGAACTCGGGAACAGGAGCGGGGCTCCTGCCCACGATGGGCATGAGAAGACCGCTTCGCGGAATGGAGAAAGGGTGAGAACTATGACCACAACCGCAACCGTTTACCTGCTGGACCCGGAAGCCGGGAACATTCAAGCCGCAGAGGTCGCAGCACCGAGCGCGTTCTCTCAGACCTACGGGCTGATTGGATGCCAGCTTGTCGAGGTGGTGCCATTCGACACGAACCACGTTCTTATCGTCGATGAGGAGGGTTTGCGCGATGGCTTGACCGCCTTCACTGTCTTTGACGGCTACCCGCAGCCATTGGCCGGAAAGATCGTTCTTGCCAGTCTGGACGGCTCGCATGTCCTGTCGCCGCAGATCAGTATTGAAGAAGCAGCAGCCCGCCTGAACGTCTGCAAGCCCGTTCTTGATCCGGTCTTTACCAAGGCGGACGAGCATTCTTCCCATGGGGTTATTCTAGGCGGCGCTTTGATAGGGTTCCAGACCCGCATCACCCGCATCCACCCAACTGTTATGGCGGGGGTGGTCCGATGATCATCGCTGTTGTCGAGGACCGCACCCTGTCCATTCTCGCCGGAACCTTTGCCGCGACCATCGCGGCGAAGGACATCGAATATAGCTTCCATGCCCTCACGCATTTTCCGGAGCGGCGCACCCTGTCCGAACTGGAGGGGCTGGCAGAGCGCCTCAACGGCTTTGCTGCCTACATGGTGGAGCTGTGGGAGCAAGCAAAACTGCCCCTGCCGGACGCTGAACTAGAGGCGTTTGCCCGCCGTCATGTCGAGATCACCGCCAAGTATTGGGCAGCGGAAGGCCGTTGCATGAACTGGTTCATCACCGGTCCTGCCCGCTTTCCCGTCGCCCGCAACGAAAAGCGGATGCGTGTATCAGACGCCCGCCGTGCTGACATCTCGGCTCATATCGCGACTGCGAAAAAGGCGGTGAAACGCAAGGCGTTTCCCAATGGGGCCGATGACGAGCCGATCCGCTCAGGCGATCCGGCCGCCATGCAGCGCATCGCCTCGCGGATCGAAGACCTGGCAGTGTCCATCGACCGGATGAAACGGGCGAATGTCATCATTCGCCGAATGGAGAAGGATCAGGCGAGCGAAGCCGACATTCTGGCCCGTGTGGTGGCAGAAACCAGCATGGACGAGGAGAGGGCATCGCATGGCGTTACCCTTGCCCCATGGCAGAACCGACGCGGCTTTTCCACCACCAACACCCGCGCCGAACTGCGCCGCATGCAAACCCGCCTCGCTTCGCTTGCTGCGATGAAGAAGCGCGGCGACCGCGCCGAGGACGTCGAGACGGAGGCAGGAGCCATCACGGTCAAGGAAAATACCGACATGGCCCGCATTCAGTTGCTGTTTCCCGGCAAGCCGGACGAACAGACGCGGCGCACCCTGAAATCTCACGGGTTCCGCTGGTCCCCGTCGCAGGGGGCTTGGCAGCGCAACTTGAACGAGGCCGGACGCTATGCGGCAAGTCTAGTCTTGAAATCGATCAGCGCCGACAGCGCCGCTTGATCAGCCCGGGAAAACAGAGGATCCCCACATGAATGAGCAGATTTTTACAGTCATGGAGTTTTCCGGCCGAGGCGACGCCATGTTCGGCGGCAGTGCCGCCGACTGGAGCCTTTACACCCAAGAAGACAACTCAGAGGCTTTTATGAGTGCTGCCGACGCGCAGCGCCGCCAGCTTGTGAAAGCCTATTTCCCGACCAAGGAGGAAGCGAGTGAAGCCGGAGAGGCGGCCAGCCAGCGCAAGGGCCTGATTTCGGCCCTGCCTGTTCGGCGTGTCGATGAGATCCCCTATGCGCAACTGCGCTGGATTGTCGGAACCATGCACGTTGGGACCACTGACGAAGACTTGAAAGCCGACATCAAGGGACGAGCGAAAGCGGGCATGACCGCAAACCCCGACCTGCTGGCGCAGGCTTGCGCCTACGCGCTGGCAAGCCACCGAGCCAATCAGGGCTTAGTTCCGCATTTCCGGCTGTAGGAGGCGAAGCGATGAAAAGCAAAGGCCAGCGCAGAAGCGTTGAGGTGTTCGACACGCCCTCCGGGTTAGGGGGGAGCCACACGGCTCAGGTTGTCGAGAACCTTGGAAACGATAAGGTCAGGGTGCGCGTCTGGTATGGACGCGCCACCGCAACAGGTTGGGAAGCATGGAAAGATTGGGACGGCTACCGCTTTGAGACCGAGCGCGCCAGCCTGACCAACAAGCGGTCAATGCCGCTGTTCAAATAGGACCTTGGCCGCATTTCGATACGGCCCGACATCAGGAGGGACACCATTGAGCCGCTACACCGTGACCGTGAAGACCGACGGAGAGACCGACGAGAATGCGGTAATCGGCTATGATCCGCCGTTGCGCACCTTCTTTCTGCAGGCTTTCCCCGATGAGGAAACCGACGAATACGCGCTGTGGTTCGGGACGCTTCTTGAGCAGCACCCAAGCCTTGAATCAATCATCGAGAGCGCGCGCCGTTTTGGCTATGAGATCGAGGGGCTATCTCAGAACGCCATCATCGCCATGACAAAAGAAGCGGGAACGCCGACGCCGCCAAGCCTTGGCGAGCGCTTAGGATTGGTACGCTGCCAATGGTCGGACGCTTTGTTGCGGGGCTGGTTTGGAAGTACCGGCCCCCTCACCGTTTTGGCCGTTGCGAACCTGGCAGCATCGAGCTGGCTGCGGTTCGCCCGAAGGGAGCCCATGCCCCTCCCCTCGGCTCCCCTCCCGCCCGATTGCTACCGCAGACGAAGGGGCAAGGATTTGGACGTCAAACGGTTGACCCGTTTCTGGTGGTGTTAGAGACCGACTGCATTTCCTGAGCCGTGAGCGTGCCTCTCGTCGCGATCAGATAGGCCGCAAGATAGGTCAACTTCAGCTTCGCTTCTCCGTCGTCTTTCGGCTGATAATTGAGGATTGCCATGCGACGCGCTTTCGCCTTTTTCCCCCGTTGAACCGCGGCTGCATGCTGATCGATCAGCTCACGAAGCGAGGGTCCTTCTCTTGTCGCACTGGCTACGATCTCCGTTCCCGCTTTCCTGGGCGTCGGTAATGCCCGTGCCTGTTTGTTGCATCGAGCCGCAACTGTTTCGGGGGACGAACGCGAACTGGATGACGACAGTAGCATGGCGGATGCCTCACCGATCTAGTTGCATTGGGGATCGTCTCAGACCATCAAATCGTCCACAACGCACGATAGGATACGAAACAAGACGAAATCTTGGGCTGTAAGTCATTGGAAAAAAACGGTAAGATTTTTGTTCCGCCCCCTGCTGATGCAAGCGATTTCAAGGAACTGTTCAAGAAAATGGCTGCTGCGGGTGCAGGACGCCTGTTGGGTGAAGACGGTTTTCCCCAAGGCCCGTGGACCCCGGAGCTGCTGGCGGAGGCGATCTCAAAGATCGACGCAAACCGTGTCGGAGTGGATCTTCGCACCGTCCAGCTCTGGTTTCAGGAGAACGACAAAGGCATCAGCCCGGCCAACATTCGTTGGCTTGCCCGCATCTTTGGTTGCGACGATCGTGAGGCAACGAATGAGTGGCTGAAAGAGCTCACTGCAGCCCAAGCGCGCCTGGCGGCCAAGCGACGCGAGCACAAGAAAGCCGGCAATGTCGCTGCCCTTCGCGTGCCCGACATGCCACCACCAGATTCAGGTGATAACTCGGTGCAGGTGACGCCACTGCTATCCGTCGACCTCCAACCAATGCCGTCGCAGCGATCGGGTCTGGCAATCAAGACGGAAGCGATTTTTGCTGAACGCTCGGATCTGAACTTGCCGGCTTCGATATTTGCCGGCTCTTCTGCCTTGGGGTTCTTGTCCTACATCCTCGGCATCCACAGCATCACCTACATGCGGGAAGACGGCATCGAAAAGCAGGTTGGCTTTCTCTGGGCTCCGAACTGGACCTTCCTGTTCATGGTGCTGTTGCCGCTGTTCTTTACCATCGTCATCGAGCTTCTGGTTTTCTGGAAGCATGATGGCCGTCTCCGGCTCTTGGCAGAGGTTGATCGCCTGAAAAGCGGCGAAGCCTGGGCGCGAAATCTGCAGGCCAACTCTCACACCTATTGGGCAGTGTTCGTCATCTGCGTTCTGTTCGCAGGTGTGGTGCAATGGATCGGCGTGCAGCTCATCCCGCTGCTTGAGCAAGCGCAGGATTTTGCCCCAAGCTGGGGAACGATCGGGATCACCAGACCCGATATCCTGTCGACGCCGGCGGCAATCGTGTTTACCGCCCTTGCCTACCTTTACATGTCCGTCAGCTTTTATCTTCTCTTTGCCGGCCTGATCCTGCTGCACACAATCCTCCATGATTTATGGAGGCTCAAACGCGAAACCACGCTTCGGGGCGAGCAGGGTCACGGGCCGGATGTCAGTGAAATCGGTTTGCGGATCATGCGGGGGGTCTTCAGATGCTCCGTCCTCGTCGTCCTTGCCGCCATCTGCATGAAGGCACAGAGCGCCTATCTTGCTTCACAAGGCCCTGATTTTGTCACATGGCTGGTTCGCGACGTGTGGGCTGCGCTGGCAAATTACGACGATGGAGATCGAAGCTTCGATTACATCATGCCCACCCACTATAGCAGCCTGCTCGTCGTGCTTTCGACCTGCAGCGTCTTTCTGTATGGGGCACTCCGCTTGGGTGACGATCTGCGCATCCGGGCGCAACTGTGGAAGATGTCCGCGGTGATCGGTCTGTTGTTCGTGTCATACATATTGATCGACGCATTCGATGGTTTCTCGGTCTTGCTGCTCGTTGCAGGGCTGATCGCGACCTATGGTCTTTTCGATCCGGCGTTCGTGCCAGTTTGGCGCACCCGTCAGATAGGAGGCGACAGCCATGTTTCATAAATGGCTGGATCGTTGGGACGAGGGCCGAGCCCAACGCGGCGAAGAGGCCAAGACGGTTACAGACCTCATTCTGGACGCGGATCGTGCATTCCCCGGCATGTGGGCGGCTGAAACGGTGGAGGAGTTTTGCGTTCTCGGGGAAACGGCCGCCGCTGATCCGGACTTTTTTGAGCCGGCTGATGAAAGCGATCATAGCTTCGAGCTGCGGGATGGCTGGCTGAAATTCCCTTCAGACGTTGCAACCGATGTTGCCGAAAACAACATCGTGTGGGCCAGGATCACCGAAAGCGGAAAACGCGATCAGGCGGTGGTGATCTTCCATCACTGGAACGCGACCAGTCGGAACCGGCAGATTGCCGGGTTCCTATCCTGGCAAGGCATCACGGTCATCGAGATCGCCATGCCCTACCACTTGGAGCGCAAGCGGCCCGGCTCGCTCTATGCGGATTACATGCTCAGCGCCAATCTCGGCCGCACGATGCAAGCCGTCAGACAGGCTGTATGGGATGGGCGCAAGCTCATTCGTTGGCTGACGCGCGAGGGGTATCGGGATGTTTCCGTTCTCGGGATGAGCCTTGGTTCCTGGATAGCTGGACTGGTCGCGGCACATGAGCCCGCCGTTTCTCGGGCGTCGCTCTTCCTCGCGGCAGGAAGTCTTGCCGAAATGGTTTGGACCGGTCGCGCAACCAGATCGATTCGGGCAAGCCTCGAGCCGCATCTTTCGCTTGCCCAGCTGCAAAGAGCGTGGGCACCACTAAATCTCGAGAACCATGCTGACAGGCTGGCGCGGCCAAGTCTCGAACTTCATGTCATCCTGGCATCGAGGGATACGGTTGTTCTGCCGGGCCTGTCCGAACGGCTGCTAGGACGGCTGGAGAATGTCGGAGCCAGAGTGAGCGTGCTGCGGCTGAATTGCGGGCACTACTCTCTTGGGCGGCCACCCTACATCTTGGGAGCCGGATGGAGCTTGAAGCGGTTTCTGTCGCAGGGCAAATGCACCTGTGAAAGTGACCATAGCTGGTGAGCAGATGGGCGAACGACCGTAGCGGCTCGTTAAACAAGTTAGTTGGCAAGAAGGAGAGCGAAAGAAGCGGACAACGGAGAATAGTCGAGTTGAGCGGTTGCGAAGGGAGAGGAATCCAGACTGTTATGCGTCTTTCACGCCCAGCGCCGTTTTGATCGAGTCCAAGAGATTGAAGAATATCTCTAGGGAGTAACCAACGACAAAAGCCGCCGCCGCGGGCGTAAGCGTCGCCAGGACGCCACTAGAATCTCTTCCGGAAAACCACCCGATGATTATCCCGGCGATTATCGCAACCATAATACGCGGCCAGTAACCCGCAGTCTGGTGTGATACTAGGGACACACTGTCCTGACGCCTAGTCCGGTCGCGCAGGATGAAAACAAAAGCACCAACAATCGAGGCGCTGATGGGCAGAGCGAAGGCCGTGATGACCTTGTTTACGTAGGTCTGAAAGTGCAGAGCGCTCTCATCCATCAGCGATGCTCCGCCGCCTACGCCCCCTGATATCGCGTCTGCTGGTACATAATTGAATGTGGCAAAACGGAGTAGCGTTTTTCGAACGGCCAATTCCTGCGAAATCTGGGCGAGTGCGGTTCTTTTCACGACGTTTGCATCGGTTATTTCACCCGGTGCCTTGAGCACCCTGGTTTCGAAGTCCTCAGACATATTGTCCTTACCGTCTTCTGGGGCGAGAGCTTCGGACACAAGCGAAGGAGACTCGCCTGCCTTAGATTGCAATAGATACTCTAGTCGAGTTCCTTTGAACTGATTTTGAGTAATGTCCTGATATTCGACCACCGCCTTTCGATAATCCCCAACAACGGCGTCGGTGAAACTGACGTACAGCCCGAAGAGAAAGGTCAGGAGAAATGCTGCAAAACCAAAAATGACGATCACTGGGTACTGGTAATCTCCTTTCCCGCGTGCTTCCTCCAGTATTCCCAATTGTTTTGCAAACCGACTGTCTCGAATAGATTGCGCGGTAGCGGGGTAGGCGGCGGCGTGGAGTTCGCGCGTGATGCTGTGAAGTAGCACCACGTCGGCCACAGAATATGTGCCCGATAGAACTTGTCGCGGAACTTCAATAAACTCAGCACGATCGCCGTTCCCGACTAGATTGGGTTCTTTCTGCCGGGCAAGGTAGGATACCAGTATCTGGCAGTCCTCAGCCTCTCGAACCAACATAATGTGTTCGTGTTTTGCAGCACCCTGCTTTGGCGCGCTAAGTTCCCTATCTTGAAACAGGTTCGCTTCGTCTGTGGTGCTGATTCCCTCCGACGGGGCTCGTTCGTGGCCATTGTCGTTTTGAGGATTGCCCTGTTCAGTTTGCGTTTCATTCGCCGGTGCGCCAGTCTGATTTTGATGCGAACTGTCACCTAGAGTGGCTGATTCAGAGTCAGCTTTCGTTTCAACGTGATCTTTGTCACCGGACAAAGAACTCCCCTCTTCCTGATTCGTCGTCGTTTCTGGCTTTTCCTTTCCCTCAACGTCATCCGAATTGGTGGGATCGGCCATTTTCGAACTGTCATCCCCGCTATTATCCGCTTCATGGGTTCGGACGGCATTGGCGGACTGATCAGGGAGGCCGTTATCGCTGTTCGCGTGTTGGGTGCCAGACTGAACAGGGTTGGCCGGATCGGTCGACAGATTCTTTTTCTCGCCCTGATCTTCGTCGCCGCTGCTCATTTTCTGACCACTTCAAAGGTAATGTCACAGTTACCGCTATTGAGGCAGATGTCGATCCCGCCAAACTTCAACTTCAAGGCATAGGTGCCCGGCACTAGATATGTGACAGCAGCGGCATATAGTCTCCAGTCGAAGTGGCCCCCGTTTGCTAGCGCCTCCCCCTGTGCCGAACTTTTGATAATCCAACGTCTATCCAGTACCAGATCGGAGTCCTGCTCGACGAAGTCGTCCTTTCGGTGAAGCGCAGCTGTAAATGCCTGATCGCGCCTTAGTCCGTCTAAAAAAGACTTATCACCCTCGAGCCTGAGCCAGAAATAGATTGGCTGGTTAGGACTGGCAGGTATCGACAGTCCGAGATGCTTGTCAGCATCCGGGCAGTCAATGGGACGCTGAGTAATAGCAAACTCAGTGATCTCAAGACGTCCAGGGGTGGTTTTGCCAGTGATTTTGTTTGGCGCGCAGGTGCGGTCAAGCGCATTTGCTGAGAGAGACGACAAAATCCATAGGATCGTCGAAAGGCCGGCTAACCAAACGCGACAGCTTTCAGCGTATGATCGCAACCCATTCTGCGCCAAAAAGTCAGAACAGAATAAGACGATCTCAGATATCGTAAGCCAAGGCCTCATTGGCCTTATAGCAAGCATCAAACGTTTACGACAGATAGTTGCCACAGAAGCCCCCTTCCACTACGCCTGCCAAATTTTGCTATTGAAATATCGTGAAAATTTATTAATCCTCGACGCCAGCTACTGTTTACATATTAGATATGTAAATGCATAATTGCAGATCGAAAATTCATCCTCTGCGAGCTACATTATACATGCCGTAAGATGATAAACAATACTGTGTCGATCGGGCCCTCCATGAGCAATCTAAGTGATCTCATAAGTTTTGTCAGGGATAAGAATGGGTACGATCTCCACAGTACAGACCTGGGACCAATTTCCATAGATGGATGGGAAAGCTACCCGGTTCGCCATTTCCGTTACTCAAAGATCGACCCCGATGGTACCAAGAAGACGGGTGCCGTAGCGTTGCTGGACCCGGAGCCGGAGCAGATTGCCAGATGGGTTTACACGGCAATAGTTTCGGTACTGGGCAGCTACTCCAGGGAAAAAGCCCAACAACTAGTCACCCATTGCCAGAAGCAATCAGGTTTTCAGTTTGTTGTAAGGGGCGTCCACTGGGAAAATATGACCCCAATATATACGGCATACACCTTCTATGACGGGGTGACTGTCCGGCTGGTTGGTTGGAGCCCCTCCTGGCCCACATCGCCGCTGAGCGAGTACCAACTGTCAGCCGCACTGGGAGCCACGTGGGATGACGTGGCTGAAGCCCGCCGGTATGCCAGAATACAGGGGACAACGCGGGAGGAATACCTAGCGAACGGAGGAATCGGGATGACCGAAGGCAAGGCGTGGTTGAGCACTGTTAGGAATTGTTATCAAGCGGCGTGGGGTGCTGACTCTAACGAACTCATGACGGCTAAGGCTCGCGCCATGTTCTAGCTGCATCTAAGTTGGCGGCGATTATAGGTTTTTAGAATACGATTGCGATATTTTAGATCTTAGTATTGTTCTGGAGTATTAGTTTTTTTGTTATAAACTTTTGAATATTATTTTTTGAACAATATGATAAGAAAGCGATGTTGTTCATGTGGTGAATTTGTCGGATTGTTGGGGATGGTCCAATGAATGCAAAATATGGTTTTGATAAATTATCCATCGCCGAGTTCAAATCTTGGATTTCAGTAACGTCAGTTACGCGTATGATTACCAGAATTCAGGAACATCATACATGGAGTCCTAATTACGCTAGTTTCTCGGGCTCTAATCATTTCGAAATGCAAAAGAGCATGAAAGAGCACCATGTAGGCAGAAATGGGTGGTCCGATATTGGTCAGCATTTTTCGATTTTTCCGGACGGAATGATTGTGACAGGTCGACCGATGAACACTGCGCCAGCGTGTATTTACGGAAATAACGCAGGTTCGATATGCATCGAGAATGTGGGGAACTTCGATGCTGGAAAAGATGTCATGTCTGCCGTTCAGAGTGATGCGATTGTACAGGTAACGGGCGCGCTAGCGACGCGCTTTAATCTTAATCCGGTGACTACAAACAACGTTGTTTATCACCATTGGTTTGATCTCAACACGGGAGCTCGCACCGATGGTGCAGGTATAACCAAAAGCTGTCCTGGCTCGGCTTTTTTCGGCGGAAACACAGTTGCAGCTTGCCAATCAAATTTTCTGCCGTTGGTTCAGGCCGCCATGGGGAATTCGATTACGGTCGAACCCCAGCGGTATGGACGCGTTCGCTCTCCCGATCCACTTAACGTTCGCATCGATGCAACTGCCGCCGCTTCACTGGCGCCAGATCAGGCTCCACTGCAAGTTGGTAGCATTGTGCGAATTTTCGGCGAGACGAACAGATGGCTGAAAGTTTCTAACTCAAAGCAGCATTGGGTCTATTCCCGTTACGTCGAACCGGTCGACAGGAGGATCGTTGCCGCTGATGACACGAGGGTTCGTTGTGGGCCCGGCACTTCGTTTGCAATCCGGGATACTCTGATGAAAGGGTGCCAGGTATTCGTAGGTGAGCGATCGGGGGATTGGGGGCAGATAGGTATAGGCGATGAGTGGATTTTGATGAGTCTTGTCAGTTAGCGCATTGCCGTAAGCGAATTGCTTCGCAACTTTGTGGCTCAAGGAATAAGCTGCAGAGATGCAGCAAGCCTCAGCTGACTTGGCCGTTACCGTTGAGCAGCTGTTCCAGATTGCCCACTCCATCATGAATGCAACGCGTAGACTGTAGTTGCAGGGAACGGTTTTGGCGGGGTAAGTCGGTCCCGGCTTCCGCTTCGCGGCGCTATGCTAAGCCTCCTGCGGCTTCCCTTTATCCGTCAAAACCGTGTCGAGAATTCCCGCTTTCCCGCCCCTGAAGGAGGGGCGGCGCTATGCTGAAAGCTCCGATGTTCTTCATTGTCTTCCTCGGATCTCGGACTGGCGCCGATCGATCCGAGCGGGATGCTGCTGCCGCTATCGATACGTTGAATCAGGTTGGAATGGAGAGCTGCCCGAGGAGCGGAGCGCTCATCACTCGGAGCGCAGCGGGCAGATCCATCGTGTTATAACTCGGATAAGAAGGCGGAGAACCGGCATCGCCGGTTCGCATCCCAAAGGAGCGGCCAGGATCGACCGCCCATCTACCTTGCCCTGTACCGCTCTTACGATAGGTCGCCGATCGCGCCAATGGGCAAGCGCGCAAGCGCTGTCGCTCGTCAGGAAAAACGGCTTTCGCCGTCAGGCCGGCAAACCTTCCGTTTTTCCTTCCTCCCGCCCCATGACCCGATCGGCGTCCTAACGGGAGCGGGCTGCGCCCTCCCCCTTCGTTCCGCCGGATGTGGGGGCACATCCTTCGAGAACGAAGGCAGAGGCTTCGCCCACTAGCGGGGCTTGCTCCTAAGGGAAACGGGAAAAACTGGAGCAAGGAACCATGAGCGACATCATCGCGGTAGCACTGAACAAGCTGAACGCAGACCCCAAGAACGTCCGCAAGACCTACACCAAGGAGAGCATCGAGAGCCTGTCGGCGTCCATTCTCGCCAATGGCGTTATTCAAAACCTTGTGGTGCGCAAAGCTCCCAAGGGCCGATACCTCGTGACGGCCGGCGGTCGCCGCCTCGCAGCCCTCAATCTTCTCGCCGAACGGGGCGAGATCGGGGCCGACTACGCCGTGAACGTCATTGTCCGGGATGCGGGTGACGCAACGGAGTTAAGCCTGACCGAGAACATGATGCGCGAGGCCATGCACCCCGCCGACCAGTTCGAGGCATTCAAGGCGTTGTTCGATGAGGGCAAGTCCATCAAAGACATCGCCGCCCGGTTCGGGACAACCGAAATCATCGTCAACCGCCGTCTTGCGCTGGCGAAGGTTTCCCCTGTCCTGTTCGCGGCGTTCCGCGCCGAGGATATGACCTTCGAGCAGCTTGCCGCCTTCACCATCACCGACGATCACGCTCGACAGGAAGAGGTTTGGAATGTTCTCCCCTCATGGGATCGCAGCGCCAACACAATCAAGCGCCGTCTCGCAGCAGAAGAAGTCCCCGCAAGCGACAAACGGTTGGCGCTGATCGGAGGTTTAGAAGCCTATGAAGCGGCTGGCGGTCCTGTGCGTCGCGACCTGTTTGTCGAGCAGGGAGGCGGGTTCGCATGCGATAGCGGCTTGCTGGAAAAGCTGGTTGCCGAGAAGTTGGAGGTCGAGGCGGAAGCCGTGAAGGCCGAAGGCTGGAAATGGGTCGAGTGGTGCACTCAGCAGCCGGATAATATCTATCAGATGGCCCGGGTTTACCCGCAGCGCGTGGACCTCAGCGACGAGGATCAAGCCAAGCTTGAAGCACTGACTGAGCGTTATGACGAACTGGCGGCGCAGATTGACGCGGATCAGGAGCATGAAGGTGCAGAGGCCGCGTTGTCCGCCGTCGAGCAGGAAATCGCCGTCCTGCAGAAGCGCGAAGAAGCCTATCGGAGCGAAGACCTCGCAATGGCAGGGGCAATCGTCACAATCGACCATTGGGGCAAGTTGTCGGTGCTGAGAGGCCTTGTCCGCGACGAGGACAAGAAGAAGGCAGAGGCCACAGAAGGGAAGCAAGGCGGGGCGACCGAGGAAGCTGACGGCGCTTCGAAATCTACGGCGCTGACCCATTCAGCGGCTTTGATCGAGGACCTGACCGCTCAGAAGACGGCGGCGCTTCGTGTCGAGTTGGCGAACAATCCCGACATTGCGCTTGTGGCGGTTGTCCACGCGATGTTGCTCAAAGTGCAATACCGCACGGCATGGGGCATTCCCGGCCACCAGAGCGCGCTTGAAATCTCTGTCACTCATGAAGTGCTCGACGGTTCGATGAAGCGTCCCGCCGAGAACAAGGCCCTTGAGGCGTGGGGAAGCCTTGAGGAAAACTACGGGGACCGGCTTCCCGGCGATCCTGCTGACCTTTGGGAATGGCTGATGGATCAATCGCAGAGCGAGTTGTTGCAGCTTCTGGCCTATGCCGCCGCCCATTCCGTCAATGCAGTTGAGAAGAAGTTCAGCAGTCGGAGCCATGCGCTGGCACATGCCGACCAGATGGGCCGCGCATTGAATGTCGATATGCGGGATTGGTTCGAGACCACGGCGGAAAGCTATTTCAGCCACGTCAACAGACCAACCATCCAAGCCGTTGTTGCCGAGGTGCGCGGCGAGGATTTCGCCGCTGGTGTCGGCAACATGAAGAAGGGCGAGGCTGCGGAGTATGCCGCCAAGTCCATTAAGGACGGCGGTTGGCTTCCGCCTCACGTTCGGATCGCGTCAGACCCCAACGCAGAGGGTGAGACTGAAACCTCAGAGGAAAAGGACGAGCACTCGTTCCCGATGGCAGCGGAATAACCAGCCGCTGTTTGTCCCCGGTCACGTCCTCCAGCGTGACCGGTTCCCCTTTTTACAGAGGGTAAGCCATGCTTGATTCCGCCTCTGATCCGACCCTTGCCGCCAAAAGCTGCTGCCAGCTAATCAACGCCTACCTTAAGCGATCCGGAGCATGTTGATTAGGATGATGTGCAATAAGCCCTCGATACAGCGCTGAAGGCGTTCGATCTACCGCTGACCTACCTTGAGGGTGCTACTCAGCGCGGCTGAGCTTGCTTCAAGATCGCACCTTAGCGCCCGCCTTGGCATCGAGCCAATGCGGGCGCTTTCGCAGGTGCCTGGGAGGCAGAAACGTACGGGGGACGGCAGATCAGGCCGCTTTTTGAGAGGAGGCCCGCGCCCCCTCCTCTCAAACTCTCCTCCCCACCCGTTGAGTTTATCCAACAATAACGGGGGTATGTCATCGTCTGGAAACGTTCCAGTCTTGAACGTGAAGCGAGGTGCGACGCAGAGTACTGCTCTAAAATATTGGAATAATGGCGCTTTTTAAATGCCACCTGAACCGACGCAGCGGCGCGGAAATGTGACAACTTGCATCAAATTGGTATCTCAGGCTACAAATCGCAATGAGCGGAACCACAACCGATTCCGACTCACACATTCTAACAGTTTTTGGAGATAGCACCCGGCCTAGAAAAGAAAAACCGCTCCCGAAAAATCCGGAAGCGGTCTGCAGTTCGAAAATATAAAAGCACCATCATTCTCGCAGACCTCCCCTCCGATGTCAATAATCAAAACACCTTTTCGGTGAACGGCGGAGCTTTGTCTGGCCTCTGACAGGAGACGGACGATGGGGGAACCCACACAATACAAGCGACCGACTGGTCGCAGAATGACGAAGGAGCGATCCGAATTTCGGCGACTGGCGCAGTCAACGGAAATCGGAGCGGTGACGCGTGGCCAGCTTGCGGTGCTCGCTAAGAATCTGATGACGATCGGAATGATCACGACCTCAGAATATGCGTTGCTCGAGGCTATCATAACGACCGCCAAGTCCGATGCCTTTGACAAAGGTGGGCGCCCGATTGTCTACAAGTCGAACCGACAGCTGGGGTATGACATCAACAAGTCACCTGGGCGCGTAAGCCGGATCCTCTCCCGATTGTACGACCTCGGCCTTGTCACCATGCAGGACAGTGCGAATTTCAAGCGTTATCCGATCCGCGATGGCGAAGGAGATATTGCCGACGCCTGCGGCATTGATCTGCGTGTCCTGATTGCCCGGCACCGAGAGCTTGATCAAATTGTACGCCAGAAGCGGGAAGAGATACGAGTCCGGGACCAGGCGGCTCGTCGCTTCCGGGACGCTCTGCGTGCTGCAAGGTATGCTCTCGTGTCTTCAATCGATCAAGGGGCAGCCATTCGGAGACGGATCACGTCCCGTGTTGAAAGGGTCGCAGCCTTCATTGGATCAGCCAGGCACGCATCGGGCCACGTCCTCCGGAAGGCAACAATGCTTTTGGAGTGGCTTGCAGACCGCCTGCGCAACGTGAATCGGTCACCCCAAGGGTCCGACATAGATACAAATATGACATGCACGGATGTCGAGAACGACATGCACATACAGATTACAACCCCGAAACCTTTTGGACCTCGTAATGATGAACGGCGTTCGGCTAATGCCGAACAAGTCGGTTCACGAGGAGCTGGCTCCGCCAACAAAAGGGCTTTTGAGAAAAGCCTGGGCAGCCGTTCGCGCCAAAGCAATAAGCAATTGCAAGTGCGGCCTTCACTTGTGGCGCTGGAGGATGTGTGGCGGGCTACGCCAAGCCTTGCCGAATATGGCTACCAAGCCCCGCGCAGTTGGGCGGACCTGGGCCGGATCGTTCCCAAACTTTGCCGCATCGCCGGCGTGTCCGAGGATGCGCGCCAGCGCGCCGTGGACCGAATGGGCCACCAGGCGGCCGCCGTTGCGATCGCTCTCACCTTTGAGAAATACACGCGCGCCGAAATCAGCTCGCCGGGCGGCTATTTGCGAGCCATGACAGACCGTGCCGCGAGGGGAGAGCTTCATCTAAACCGCTCGGTATTTGGGCTGGCAGCCCGCAACTCAATGGAGGCACACTCGTGATAGAAAATCGCTTGGTTGGAGCCGCGCTGGCCGCGCTTCTGTTCACCCCGTCTTCTGCAGCGGCCGACTATTCAGGCCGAGCGCGAGCGATCGACGGTGACACCTTCAGCATTCGTCAACAGAGGATCCGTATCGCGGCCATTGACGCCTGTGAGCGGGACCAGACCGGCTCCAAAAACGGTGTGATATGGAATTGCGGGATTAAGGCACGTCGCTTCCTCGCCCGCATGATCGATGGCAAGCATGTCCGCTGCATTGAAGTCGATCGAGACCAGTATAAACGCCTTGTCAGCCAGTGCTTCGTAGAGAACTCGGATATTGGCCTCGAGATGGTGAAGGCGGGCCAAGCCACCCTCTTGTTGCGCTAGCTACCGAGATCCCACCCAATCGACCTGAGCAAGTACCGCCGCGCCGAGAATCGAGCCCGACAGCTCGCCAAGGCTTGTGGGGAGCCGAGGTTGAACCGCCCTCCTCCTATCGCCGCAGCCATTCCGGCAACTGAACGACTGGCGGCACTCTGTGATCAACAGATGGCGAGATCTCACGTTTTGCGGAACTCTCGGTTACCCCAGCCACTTGTTCCGGGGTGTCGGTTCGGTTGCATTCCGCACGATCGCGCCCTTGACCTGTGCCGATGTCTCATTTGTCGAGGTGACGTATTGCTGCAAGCGCTCAGGCCCCACACCTCCAAAGTGGTTGCTCTTGATGCCCGTTCGCACGGCGACGCGGTTGGCGCAAAGCTGTTCGTCTCCAAATTTTCCCCGCCTTCGGCTTCCTCGCGAAGCAAAATTTGTCCCCGTCCAGCCTCCTTTGCTGCGCTCCGGCCTACGGTGCGCACCGCTTATCCCCGTGCCCTATGAACGATCATCGCAACCACCATAGAGGAGTGATTAACATGAGCATGACCAACTTCATCCAGTTCGACAAAGACGACATCGACAACGCCAAGGGAACCGGCCTCATCTCCACCATCGACCGGGACCTGGACATCAAGGTCACACCGTTCGACTCCGCCAACGAAAAGGCTCCGACGCATCGCGTCTATGCCAAGTCGCCTCGCGGCCACGACATCGAAGTTGGCGGCATCTGGAAAAAGACCAGCGGAGAAGGGAAGCCGTACTACACGCTCTCCATCAAACGCCTCGGTTTCAACGCCAACTTGGGCCGCTACCCCGGCCAAGATGACCTGGCGCTGCAGGCCATCATTGAATGGGAACCCCGCGATTGATCACTCTGGGAGGCCCGATCTCTGAGCGGGCTCCCACCATAAAAGAGCCGACTACCCCGCATTCGCTGGATATTTGGCTCCTTTTGTGCTACGTTGAATAGTAACTGGAGGCTCTGCCAATGAACGTTCATGCCCCCCGCCCCGATCGCTCTCCGGAAGCTGTTGCTGCCCGAAAGAAAGCCGTCGATCAGGCTCGTGCCGCCAACATGCGGCAGGGTTACACCGGCGATCCGGTTTTGGAAGAAGCAAACAGCCGTTACGTTGCCGGAGACATCACTTCCGACGAAATGCGCCAAGAGCTTCTGGCCCGCTTTAAGCGGGCTTGATCATCGCCTAGAGATTTGTAGCGGCCGCCTGTGATCTCAGGCGGCTTTTTGCATGAGGTTTTGCTTGGCGCGCGATGATGAAGCCAAAGGCTCCTACACCTATCCCAACACGTCAGAGGATAAGGATTTCAAGGATGTTCTGAAGAACAAGCTTGATATCAGGAGCCAATCTGCGCTGCGTGAAGCCGAATACGCATTCACAGCTTTGAGGCAAACGGAGCTGGCCGAGGGAAAAGGCCCAGTCGGTAATCACGATGCAGCGCATCTGAAGGCTCTGCACGGCTACATCTTCCAAGATGTCTATGAATGGGCAGGACATACGCGCAACGAAAGTCCTGTCGTCGATGGACAGCGGGTAGAGCCGGTAGGGGGGCTTTCGAAGGGTGACACGACCTTCCTGCCCGGATCGCGGATCGAAATGGGGCTCAACGAGGCACTGCGGCCCACCAAAGACGTTCAGGGCTTGCGAGCCACCACACCTGAGCAATTCGCCGAGAAGGCCGCTCACGTCCTATCTGAGCTGAACTACGTTCATGCCTTTCGTGAAGGCAACGGAAGGGCAAACGAAGCGCTGGTGGTCTCATTGGGCCGCACCTACGGTCATGACATTGATCTTACCGTCATCACCAAGCCTCGCATGATCGAGGCATCCATTGAGACCACGAACGATCCGTCCAGTCCGGCGATGAAGCACCTCATCCAGGATGCGATGGAGCCTAACCGCCGCGAGGCGATCCGCAGTGCCATGTCAGATCTTGAGCAGGCTGGCGAGAAACCGTTCGAGCACAACATCCGCACGGCCCGCCCGGGCGAAGTGATTGAAGGGCAGGTTCTCGGGCATGACAATCGCGTGGCGAGCCTCGTGACCGACAGAGGGATTGTGGCCGTTGACCGCGCTGACCTTCCCGAGCGGATGCCTCCTGACGACGAGGAGGTTAAGTTCACCGCAAGATCTGATTTCAAGACTCTGGGTCGGCCGGAACAGGTCCAAGATGCCCATTCGCAGCCAGGTCAGCAAAAGGCCCAAGAGCCTCAGTCGCAGCACATCAATGCCGAGCTTAAGGCTATTGAAGCGCAGCAGCTTGCCGATCGCCAGCGAAACCGCGACCACGACGACCGAGAGCGCTGATCTGGGCCATGTCGCTGCAGTGAGGCCCGTGTCGTCGGCCGGGGTGCCAACGCTCAGGGCCCTCTCCTGTCCGTTGGACGGTTTGACGGACAAACTACGATAGCCCCTCACCCATTCAACCGCTTGCGCGGTCCTACACTCCGTTGCGGCCCTACGGGTGCATGGGCTCGTTTCGCTATCTTCGAATCTTTGCCGTCAACCAACGAACAGGAGACGGCAATGCAGAGCGTAAAGGACACCTACCAGCGGATCACCGACACCATCATGCAGCAGCTCGAGGCCGGCACCAAGCCTTGGATCCGGCCGTGGCGCGGCAACAGTCGCAGGTCGGTTATGCCGCTGCGCGCCTCCGGCGAAAGCTATCGCGGCATCAACGTGGTCATGCTGTGGCTTTCCGGGCAACTCGCAGGCTACGACGAAAACACGTGGATGACTTACCGGCAGGCTCAAGAGCTTGGCGCTCAAGTCCGCAAGGGCGAACAAGGGACCCTCGTCGTCAAGTATGGCACCTTCACGCCGAAGGAGCAGGAGGCTGACGATCGTGCAATCCCCTATCTCAAGGGCTACACCGTCTTCAACGTCGAGCAGATCGACAACCTATCTGACCGCTTCAAGAGCCCGGTCGAGGATGTGCCAAAGGATCCGGTTCCGGTTCTCGAACACGTCGAATCCTTCATAAAACGCACTGGCGCGAAGATCACTTACGGCGGCAAGCAGGCTTGCTATCGCCCTGGCCCTGATGACATTCTGATGCCGGATCGAAGCCGGTTCCTCAGCGAGGTTCACCTTTACAGCACGGTTCTTCATGAAATTTCTCATTGGAGTGGTGCAAAGGCACGTTTGGGCCGTGACCTGAGTGGGCGGTTCGGCAGTGAGGCCTACGCCATGGAGGAGCTTGTTGCCGAGATCTCAGCCGCGTTCGTCTGCGCCGATCTTGGCATCGAGCATGATCCGCGAGACAACACCGCGACTTACGTTGAAAGCTGGCTCAAGGTGCTGAAGCAGGATTCACGTGCAGTCATCACTGCCGCCGCGAAGGCTCAGGCAGTCGCTGACTATCTCCGACAGTTCAGCTCTACTACAGGGTAGAGGCCCCAGCATACCGACCGGGTCTCATGCGCATCGACCCAAAACTTTACAACTGTAAAGTCGGGCATCCTTGATGCGTTAACTTCTTGTTAACGAAAAACGCCTTGAAGAATCGGAGTCAGTCTGGCATCCCTGACGGAAATGATCTCGTAAAGTGGTCGGAACCGTCAAGAGGATTGAATGTTGCAGCCAGCTTCTCAGGCCGTCAGAGACACTGCGTCGAAGATCGGGGTTTACACCTCGAAACTCTCTGCGGAGCTGAACGATATGCGTGAAGCTGTCTATCCACCCTCTGCGCAAAAAACATTTGGCCGGACATTCTCAACCCTTGACCTAGTGAGGCTACTCAAGGTTCCGGAAAGTACTCTTCGCCAGTTGACGCTGGAAGGGAAGGGGCCATTGCCCGAGCGTGCAGAAAACAATAGGCGAACCTACACGATAGAACAGGTCAAGGAACTGAGGGCATTCTTGGCCGAACTTCGCCCGGACGAAGCTGGCGAGCTGCTTCCGCATCGTCGCAAAGGGGAAAAGCTTCAGGTAATTGCTACGGCGAATTTTAAAGGTGGTAGTTCCAAGACAACCACTTCTATTCATCTCGCACATTTTCTAGGGCTTCAGGGTTATCGGGTCCTGTGTCTGGATCTTGATCCGCAAGCATCAATGACTGCGCTATTTGGTATTCAGCCCGAGTTCGATCTCGGCGAGAACCAGACAGCCTATGCAGCCATTCGATATGACAATGAGAGACGGCCGCTTGCTGAAGTGATCAGGCCAACCTATTTCCCAGGTGTCGATCTAGTTCCTGGCAATCTGGAGCTAATGGATTTTGAGTTTGATACCCCGTCCTATCTGACCTCGAAAACCAGAGATGACTTGGGTTTGTTCTTCGAGCGGTTAAGCAGTGCCCTGGCCCGCGTCGATGATCGATACGATATCGTTATCATCGACACCCCACCATCCCTTGGGTACTCGACGCTAGCCGCTCTTTACGCAGCCACATCCTTAATCATTACCGTTCACCCGGCGATGCTCGACGTTGCATCGTGCAATCAGTTCCTGATCATGATCTCCGATCTCTCGGAGGTGCTGGGGCAGTTTGGAGCGAAATTTGAGCATGACTTTTTCCGTTTCCTGCTCACCCGCGTGAACCCGAATGACGGGCCTCAGAAGTACATGTCTGGAGTCATGCGCCGATTGTTTGGTGATGATGTACTCGTTGCGGAGGCGCTCGAATCGACGGCAATCGCCGGTGCAGCGGTAGCGAAGAAGACCTTATACGAGCTCGAGTCGGGCGAGGTCGGTCGTGAAGCGTTGAAGCGCGCAATTGAGAGCGCTGATCGAGTTAACTCCGAAATCCTCGACCTCGTTCACAAAGTTTGGGGGCGTAGCACATGAAGAAAAGCATCCTTCAGCGAATGGCGGCCGCCGAAAGTCGGACAGAAACTACTGTGGTGTCGGACGCGTCTGACAAGCCCTCGCTGGCGCGGCGGCACTCTTCACCTGTCATTTCCAATGTGGGTCGAGCACTGACACAGCTCACAGAAGATAGTGTCATTTCACTCGATCCTGACCGTATCGACCGCTCCCCCTATAGAGATCGCTTTGGCAACGACGAAGATGCGGCCAAAGAGCTCGAGGCGCTTAAAGTTTCTATCGCAAGCGAGGGCCAAAAAATTCCGGTTCTCGTTCGGCCGCATCCGACGAAACCGGATCATTACCAGCTTGCCTATGGTTACCGTCGATGGGCGGCGATCAAGGCCATAATGGCAGAAGCGGATCGCCCGGAGACGATAAAGATTCGAGCGTATGTTCGAGAGCTTTCCGATCGGCAATTGATTGAAGAGCAATCGCTTGAGAATGGTGTTCGGGAAAACCTGACCTGGATCGAGCAGGCAATGTGGGCAGTACAGCTCAAGAGCGCTGGCCTTTCCCATCGTGCCATGTGCCCAATCTTGGGAGCTTCAGAAGCGGCAATATCGCATCTCTTTCGAGTGACGGAGGCGGTTCCCGAAGACATCATTCTTGCGATCGGTAGAGCAAAAGGAGTTGGTCGACCGAAATGGACCGCATTTGCCGAGTTGCTGAAAGATCCGAGCAGCGCAGCGCGTGTTCGCAAGATACTCGATACGGTCGAGTTTCGGGGCGCTGACAGCTCCAGCCGTATTGCCCAAGCGATACGAGCTGCAAGTTCTGCGGCCGACAAAGTGACTACGGAACCAGCTGAAGAGATTGTTGACTTCGCCGTGGGTGACCGAGTTTTTGGCCGCATGAAGAGTAATTCGGCTGGAACTACGGTCTCAATCCCGAAGCAGGAACGCGCTTTCGCGCGCTGGCTGGCGGACCGAATGCCTGATCTTCTGACCGAATACAACAATCGTTCCGATCCCACTCACCAAGAGGTGTGATCGAGACACTCGTTAATTGGTCAAGAGGAGAGACCGCGACAAAAGAAAAAGGCCCCCAAAACGTTTCCGTCATGGAAGCCTCTCTCAATTCCTAGCAAGATCGAGAATCGCATGTCCATGAATCCCAGTCAAGAGTCTTTGGCATCGTTTTGGTGAGCGGATTTCTTTTGCCTGAAGAAAGGTGAAGGAAGATGCAGAGTGAAAATGTAACGACGCCCTTTGGGCGGCGGCCGGTTGTGCTTGCTCTTGTAAAGCGGCAGCTCCAGACGTCCGAGAGGAAACCAAGCCGCCCGGTCGAAAAATGGAAGGTGTTTCGCGACGCCTGCGAGGCCCGTGAACGCCTCGGCCTCCAGGACAGGGCACTGACTGTACTCGACGCCCTGCTGACGTTCTATCCGGAGAACGAACTCAACAGCGAGAATGGGTTGGTCGTCTTCCCATCCAATGCCCAACTCTCGGTCAGAGCGCACGGCATCACTGGAACGACTTTGCGGCGCCATTTGGCTGCCCTGGTCGAAGCGGGACTCATCCAGCGCAAAGATAGTCCGAACGGCAAGCGCTACGCTCACCGGGACAAGGGTGGCGATATCGAGCAAGCCTTTGGGTTCGATCTTTCTCCACTTTTGGCTCGTGCTGCAGAACTTGCAATCCTGGCACAGGAAGTCGCTGCCGAACGCCTGCAGTTCAGGCGAGCCAAGGAGGCACTGACTATCTGCCGGCGTGATGTGCGCAAGCTGATTTCTGCAGCGATGGAGGAGGGGGCCGACGGCGACTGGGAAGCCATCGAAGACATGTATGTCGGCATTGTCAGCCGACTTCCCCGCAATTCTGACCGTCACCAGGTGGAGGTAATCCTCGACGAGATGCAGCTTTTGCGTACCGAAATCCTCAACCTTCTGGAAAATCAGCTGAATTCTCAAAATATGGATGGCAATGCTATCCAAAACGGATGCCACATACAGAATTCAAAACCCGAATCCATCTATGAACTTGAACCTAGCTCTGGAAAAGAGCAGGGCGGAGCCGTCGAGCTGGAAGTAGCACCCAAAGCGGTTGCTCAGCCGTTGGCAAAGCCGGAACAGATGAAGGCGTTCCCGCTGTCGATGGTCCTGAAAGCCTGCCCGCAGATTTCGGACTACGGGCCCGGGGGCACGATCTCCCATTGGCGCGAGCTGATGGCGGCCGCGGTGGTGGTTCGATCAATGCTTGGCGTCAGCCCGTCGGCCTACCAGGAGGCTTGCGAGGTTATGGGTCCTGAGAATGCCGCGGTTGCTATGGCCGCAATCTTGGAGAGGGCAGGGCATATCACCTCGGCAGGTGGATATCTCCGCGATCTCACGCGCCGAGCGAGGGTAGGGGAGTTCGGGCTGGGACCAATGCTGATGTCGCTGATGCGTGCAAATGCGACCAGCGACCGGAAAACGGGGTGAGGGGTAGTGCCGACGCACCGGGTCGTGGCCTCGATCGAATAGCCCACAGGGAAGAGGGATGGCGCGTTCCTAAATGGCCATCACTTGACGGTCGTTTTCCGTTCTTCAATCGTCTGTCTTGGTTTTGACCTTGGATGATTTACGACCTGGTGGCCGGCCAGGGGGACGGCCTTTCCTGCTGACTCTCGCCGCTTTTCTAGCTAGTCGTTGGCGTTCAGCCTCCGCTTGTGCTTCGGCCTCCGCTTCCGCTTTCTGCCGAGCTTCAAGGACATCCTTAGGCGTCAGTTGGCCAACTATACCGATCAAACTGCGTATGGTGTCGTGCGGGAGGTCATGAATGAGTCTGAAGAGTTCAACCCGATCATCGGCCTCTTCAGGATTTTTACCGTAGAGATGAGGTGCAGCGGCATGAATCATCTGCATCGGCAGGAACCCGAGGAGCTCGGAAAGGTGGATCATTCGCGAAACGGTCAGTCGCGAAATATTCAGTTCGTAGCGGCTATAGACCACTCGAGCGAGACCAGCCAGGGTCGCGAAATCGCTCTGGGTCAGACCAGTTTTCGCGCGTTCGTCCAAGAGGAATGCGGAAAGTTTTGCGTCAATCTCGCCGAAGCTGACTATGCCGTCGAATCCCTCCTTGCGGTACAGGGGTCTCTGGAAATCTGGATCTGTGGTCTCAACCAGTTCCCTCGATTTGATATAGTCGGATAGATTCCGCACCGTAGGCATTCCCTCAGTCCCCAAATCCGCCTGTCGCAGATATCACGCACCATATCGTGCCATTAAGGCACTGTCATCCTTCGCACCAGTTACAAAACCCTCACAAAATTGGGGGAATGACGTCGGCATGGATCTCTTGGATGCGAAATGCGCAACCCAGAGGCGCGTTGTCCGTCAGGCTTAAGATTGACCGCGCGTATTCCTGTTCACCGCTTTCGCAGCAATCAGATTCCAGCCGTGGGCATTGGATTGAAAGACGCCTTCGAGGGTCCTCTCTTCCGTGACCCAACTCAACTTCACGCGCATTTCGCATGCCAGGGAGAGCTGGTCGATGCTGATGCATCTTGTGATCCGGATCTCAGACCTTGGTCCGTATGCCTCGAAGTCCCACATTGCAAACCGGAACAGCTCACGTTTGGCGCGATCGTCCGTTGGCCAGTCTGTTTGCTTGAAAGGCTCCGGTGGAGCGGCGCCGAAACTGGGTAAAGTTCTCTTTATGGCATGAATATCGATCCCGACCTTCTCTGCCGCTTCAGGGTTGATCAAAAATCCAAGGGGTGTGCCTACCGCTATCCCGGCCAGGAATCGAAGGTCGAGGATCAATAACCATTATCCTTCAGGAACTGGTCGATCGCGGCCTTGACGATTACCGTCATTTTCAAGTCGTTGTCAGAGGCTGCTCGCTCCAGACGCTTCTTGGTGTCGTAATCAAGGGGGCAGTTGACGAAGTGTTTGCTCTCCCGCGCTTTGTTCTGCTTCAGCTCCTGCAGTCGTATTCTGGACGCCTCACGCTCCAACGATTTGTTCGTCGCTCTCTCCCGGCGAGCCTCCGGTGATGGCAGGATCAAACTCGACCTTGGTGGCACCTGAACGTCAGGGACCTTAGCGGGAGCTTCTCCTAAAGCGACTTGGTCCAGATGATCGCTGGGCACCACATTTTCTGCTTGATGGTCTATGGCCGGTTGCGACATTGGATTGGGCACATTCCCCCGCGACCGTCGCGGTGCAACGGGAAAATCAGATATACTTGAAGTCCCTTTAGCCATTTTGCGCCCTCTTTTGCTCGTTTGGCAGGAACCGTTCAATTTCTTGCATCATGGCCATAACCTCACTCCGGGCCTTTTTGACAGAGTCGCTGAGCTCCAGCATTTGCAGTGTCCCATATCCAAGTCTGATGTCGCGATACGGGTTTCGCTCATAAAGCTCGGTGTCGAGGAGGTGTGAATCATATCCCTGCTGCTGCAGGTTTGCGATGAAGGGGCGGATCAGGCGGTAAGCTTCCAGTGAACGGCCGGGGAGAGTGATCCGGGTCCTGAAGTTGAGGTGAGGAATGTTTCGTCCGGTCCGATCGCAGGCGTCAGCTACGTCCATTGCGGCCTGGCCAGCCGCAAGGATCTCGTCCTGATTTGGTTGGATTGGCGTCATAACGATGTGCGAGCCGGCGATGATCGTGTCTCGTAGCACTGTGTCTTGACCGGGTGAGTCGATTAACACGACGTCAAACCCGGCGGTTTCGTTCTCCAGAATATGCTGCAGTGATGCGTTGGTTACCGCCGTGCGAAGCTCAATGCCGTCTGGCCTGTTGTCTTTCGCCTCGGAGCGGGACCACCACTCATTCAGGTTTTGTCGTCCGTCCGCATCAATCAAAAGCACTTGCTTACCATGAAGCGCATATTCCCCAGCGATCAGGATAACGGCGGTTGTCTTCCCCGCGCCGCCCTTGCCGCTTACCAGCGATATGCAGATTGCCATTTCACGATCCACTCCCAGTCTAACAGTGCACCCCGCCCCCTAGCAGTCCAACGAGTGCTCAATCGGAAAAGCCATATCGTCGTTAAGATCATAACATCGATGCGAAACTAACATGTGAATGCACGCAGGTTAAGATCAAAACCTCCGTGTGAACACACGGTAATATGCCGTCACTAAACCACACGAGTTAGTCGTGTGGTTTAGTCGAGTGCTCTTCTCGAGTGGTGAACCCCGGAGCCGCGTAAGGCCTCACTTGGCGCTCGCACGGAGGGTGCCAAGGGCGAAGAGCGAAGCGTCCCTTGTCACCTCGAGTACGAGGGACAGACAAAGGCCTTCAGAAGCGGTTTTGGCGGTGAACCCTGGTGAGCGTTCCAACGGAAATAACGCGAAGCGTAGCGGAGCCAGTCAAGAGGTGGAAGTTGATTGAAATTGGGGAATAGTGCTTTAGGTTAAGAGTGGCAGGATACGCAAAAATGTTTTACATTTTGCGTCGCGATCGTGGGACGTGCCCACGATGAGGGTCGCTAGGCTCCGAAAAGGCTTGATTGATTGATGAGTGAAGACACGATCGAAGTACCGTCAGCCAAGCAACGCAAGGGGCGTCTCATCAACGTCCGCGTCAGCGATGCTGAGCATTCGGCTATCGAAGATGCGGCCAAGTCGGCCGGTATGAGTGTGTCTGCTTTTTTCCGTTCGCTGCTCCTCGAGGGTGCTGGTGTTCGCCCAATTCTGACTGCGGAAGACAGGTTGATCATGGGCGCACTGCTCGAAGACATGCGGATGATCGGCATCAATTTGAACCAGGTCGCGCGCTCCCTGAATGCAGGAAAGGGTGTCCATCCCTCAGAGCTGGACATCAATCTTGGCAACGTCCAACGGATTCAGGCGGCAGTCATGAGCGAGCTCCGGACACTTTCGCGCCGCGCCGGCCATGAGCGCCGAGGGGAGGTGTAGGCCGTGGAGTTCTTCTTTGGCACTTTCACAAGCGAGTGGGAGCAGAGACGCGCGGCGCTATTGCACGAAATGACGCTTGGCGGCCGTGGGAGCGCCGTAGAAGAAGAGCTTGAGAAGAGACTGAAAAATCTCCAGCACCAGGTTGGAATGTCAAAAGGCGGATCCGGAGCCAGGGGAGGCGGAAGGACTTCGGCATTCAACGCGTCATCCCCTTCGAGGTCGGTGGCTGCCGGTTCGGGTGCTGCGCGATCGATGGACGTTCGTCTTGCGAGCGTTGCCAAAGGGAGCCAGCCAGCCGTGGTTAAACTGGCGTCCTACGGTGGTGGCGCCCGTGTCGGTTCGATGCTCAACTATGTTTCCAGAGGCGGGGAGCTGAAGGTTGAAAATGAGAACGGCGAGACGTTGCGTGGCCGTGAGGAGCTGGCGCGTCTCCGTGGTGATTGGGATCACCTTTTCCAGAACAGGACCGAGAGCCGCGACATCGGCGCGTTCAGCGTCGAGGTGAGCTTGTCCGGCGGCTCGAACCCGCATGAGCAGGTGCGGGACATTCTCAGCAGTGGCTTTGGTGATCGGCGCTATGCTTACTCTGTCGAAACCCAGAATGACGGATCGCTCACGATTGAGGGCTACGTTGTGTTGCGCAGCGGGCAGGGCGAGCGACTGACGGCGGACGCGAAGGCGGCCGACATCGTTCAGGAGCGTTTTAACGCCAGCGCCGTTGCAAAGGAGGCCCCTGCGGCTTTCTCGTTCAAAGGCTATGGCAACGGCGTGGAATACGGCGCTGCCAAGTTGCGAGACCTGATCGCGCAGCATAACGACGTTCGGGACGATCAGGGTCGCTCGATTGCCGATGACAAGGCTGCGGGCGACCTGGTGCAAAAGGAATGGCGGGATGAGCTGCACAGCCGCAAGAGCCGTGACGTGATGCACGTGATCATGTCGGCGCGTGCCGGCACGGATGCAGTCGCGTTTGAAGGAGCTGTTCGCGACTTCCTGGCTGAGCAGTTTGCGGGCCATCGGTACGTATTCGCGATGCACGATCCGGAGAACGATCCGAAAGAGGCAGGGGAGGGGGGCAAGCGGCCGCATGTTCATGCCCATGCCATCGTGACGATGCGATCGGAATCGGGCGATCGGATCGAGACGACTCCGGCCACTTTCCGGCAATGGCGGGAGGTGATGGCCGAGAAGGCGCGTGACCACGGCATCAATATGGAAATGACCGATCGCCGCGAGTTCGCTACGCCGCCAGCCTTCACGCGTAATCAGGTTCGCGCCGTCAAACATAACGGTCGTACCGAGCATGTAGGCACCAGCGAGCCGGCGCAGGCGCGATATGACGCAAAGCGTGCTGATCGGCGCGTGGTGGCGACGAGCCAGAGGAGCCGCCAGTACATTCTAAAAGCTCAGGAGACCTGGCAGAAGATTGCAGTCAACGCCGGCGACACAGTGGTTGCGGCCTACGCCGCACAGCATCGCTCCTATCTCGAAAGCGGCGTTACCCAAGGGGATCAATCGCCTGCTGGTGCAGTCATTCATGCAGATTTCGGCGGTGATTACCGCTCCAATATGGTAGCAATCAGAGACATGTTGTCGGAGGCAAAGGACATGCGCGAGCAGACACGCCCAGAGTTCGAAGCGTACGAAAAGACGGTTGAAACGGCTCTGTTCAACCTTCAGCGCAGCGCTGGTCCAGAGGAACGGTCAGGCTTCGAAGAAGTTTCCTCCCTCGCTCGCGAGATCGTCGATCTGCGCAGGCAGATGCTCGAAATGAAGGAGCGTGGGCTTGATGAGCAGGATGGGCGAAACGCTGCTGGCGACGTCTCCAAAGAAAGTGGTGGCGCGCCGGAAAGAACGGCATCTGAGGTGCAAGAGCAGACGAATGCAAACCACCAGTGGGAGGCAGCTGTTGCCAAGCATGCAGAGGCTGTCGTTGAGGTAGGTCGCGATGCGATGGCAAATGTGGAACACTATCGCTCCGGCCTCGCCGATATCGAAACCGGCGAGCTCGGAGACGAAAACCGAGAGCAGTATGAGAAGGGCCTTAAGGACTCGCTACATCATGCAGCTCAACTCGCCGCTTCCGGAAACGGCTATCTCCGGGATGTTGCCAACGAGGATCCGGAACTGCGCGCGGAGATCGCGACCATTGAACGCAATGAAGAGCGTGGGGACGAAAATAAGTCAAACAAGCAGTCGGTAACTGCGGATACTGCCGACGATCGCCAACGCGATCTCAGGGTGGATCTGGAAGAAGAACGTCCGATCGGGCAAGCGGAGCGTGAGGCTCACCAGCTCGCCGAGACGGTGGACGCTACTCAGAGGCAGCAGAAAAGTGTAAACAGAGACAGGGAAGCGGCCCAGCGGGGCGGCGAGACCACTCGGACTGATCCCGCGCAACAGCACATTCCTCGTCTCGAGGAGTTGGAGCGTGAACAGGTTGAACAGAGGGAGCGTAATCGGGACGACCGTGATCGCTAAAGTGTCATGCAGGACGGTAATCAGAACACCTACCTGGTGGAAGTAAACGACCCCAAGTCTGCCGACATCGTCGGCAAGATGATGGTGTGGGGCATGGTCTCCGTTGGGATCCTCGCG
>NZ_JBQUZB010000006.1:0-188030 GCF_056314065.1 Allorhizobium sp. DMC15 | reverse complement strand
CCGTCAAAAAACCATCCCGCCAAACCGTCAGGCCCGGCAACCAATCAGCATCTCAGCCAATTTTAAGAGGTTTTCTCGCTGAACCAGAGTGCCGCTCGCCTCATTGGCGCCGCCCTCTCGTTCGGTGAGGCGGCTTATACGGCCACTCCCTTTTGCCGTCAACAGCCAATTGTCAAAAAACTGTCGTTTTTTTCAAGTGACTGATTTTACTCGCGAAAAACTGACGCTTTATAATGCAGTCTGCACAAAGCCGCATCAGCTGCCTTCTTCCCCGACTACACCCATATAGGAAGAGATAACGCCTGCTCAAAGGCCACCGTCCAAGTCGATCGATCGACCCCTCTCGGAACCCGTTTCAGCTCCTAGGTCGCCGCCCCACCTCCAAGCGCCCTTTGGGTATCATCCCTTCGTGATCAGGATCAGCACCACAAACATCACGGGTACGGCCGTCAAGGCCGGCAGGATGATGGCGGGATAACCGAATGTCACGATCGCCAGCAGCCACAGCAGCAGCAGGTTGACGATGAAGAGCACTTTCGCGGTCGTCGGTCCCATGACGGCCTCCTTCAGCATCCAGCCGAACACCGGCACGTGGTAAATCATCCTGGCAATCATCACGCATTCTCCATCACGCGTTGCTGTTCTGCCCCTTCGTCTACTGGCACCGGCCCAAGGCGTTCAATGCGTCAAATTGGCATTCGGCAAATTGTCGCCGCTTTGCAGGGGCCAGAGGTCGCAAGTGGCTGGACAAGCCAAAGCAGTACGCCTTACACATTGAAGCGAGATGGTTCCGCCCCGATGATCCGGACGGGTGGACGAAGAGGGAATACGGTGAGGACTACCCATCAGGGGCCGAGACCGTGGCTGCCCCCGCAACTGTGAACGGCGAGCGACATCCGACAAGCCATTGGCCCAGAGAGGGTTGATAAGGCGGACTGAAGCCCTGACCCGTGAGCCAGGAGACCTGCCATCGCTTGGCGCCGCATTTGCGGCAATCACTCTTCCCGCGCGGTGGGCGCGGACGAAAGGACTGTCATATGCATATTGAACCCGGCGTCGTCGACGGCGCAAAACTCGCTCTCAGCTACGCAACCGCCGCGCTGTCCTTTGGACTGATCGGCAAGATGGCCTCAGATACATTGCGCAAGGACGCCAATGTCACGGGCCTTGCCGGCCGCAGCCTGGCAACCACGGCGCTGGTCTTCTCTTTCTTCGAGATCCTGCCACATCATCCAGTCGGCGTATCTGAGGTACACCTCATCCTCGGCTCGACGCTCTTCCTGATCTTCGGTGCGGGCGCGGCATCGATCGGATTGGCGCTCGGCCTTCTGATTCAGGGCCTGTTCTTTGCCCCCTTCGACCTTCCGCAATATGGAATGAACGTAACGACCCTTATTGTGCCCCTCTTTGCCTTGTCGAAACTCGCCGAACGTCTGATCCCTGAAAAGACGGCTTATGTGGACGTCGGCTACCGGCAGGCCCTCGTGCTCTCGACCACCTACCAGGGCGGCATCGTCGCCTGGGTCGGATTCTGGGCGCTATACGGCCACGGCTTCGAAGCTGCCAACCTCACCAGCATCGCAACCTTCGGCATTGCCTATATGTCAGTGATCACGGTCGAACCGCTGATCGATCTGGCGGTCCTCGCCGCGGCCAAGGCGTGGCGCCGCGGAACCGACAATGCCCTGTTCACAATGCGGCTCCATCGTCCCGCAACGTAACGGTGCATCGAGCACACACTTCACGAGCGCATGGTCTCGCCATGCGCTTTTTCTTTGAAACAGGCCGGGCTTTGCGCTACCGCGAAAGCAATAATGCCCGAAGGGCTTCTGTAGACCTCCTCCCGATACGATCAAGGACAGCTTTCGATGCGCATCCTCTCCGAAGCCCATTTTCCGGAATTGCCGAACTATTATCGCGGCAAGGTCAGGGAAAACTACGACCTGTCAGATGGAACGCGTATCATCATCTCCACCGATCGCCTGAGCGCCTTTGACCGCATCCTTACCTGCATCCCGTATAAGGGACAGGTTCTCACGCAAACGGCTCGCTTCTGGTTCGAACGCACCAGCGATATCTGCCCCAATCATGTCGTTGCCTATCCGGACCCCAATGTCGTGGTCGGCAAGCGGCTCGACATCCTGCCGGTCGAGATCGTCGTACGTGGCTATCTCGCCGGCACGACGGGGACCTCTATTCTGACACTCTATAAGAAGGGCGAGCGCAGCATGTACGGGATCACCCTGCCCGACGGCATGCGCGACAACGAGAAACTGCCCGAAGCGATCATCACGCCGACAAGCAAAGAGTTCGACGGCGGTCATGACGAACCTCTCACACCGGAAGAGATCGTATCGAAGAAGTTGCTGACGGCCGAGCAATGGGAGACCCTCTCCCGTTACGCTCTCGCCCTCTTTGCCCGTGGCCAACAACTCGCCGCCGAGCGCGGGCTCATCCTCGTCGATACGAAGTATGAGTTCGGCACCGATGAAAACGGGACCATTATTCTCGCCGACGAGATCCACACACCCGACAGCAGCCGCTACTGGATTGCGGAAACCTATCAGGAAAGCTTCGAAAAGGGCGAAAGGCCCCAAAGCTTCGACAAGGATTTCGTCCGCGCCTGGGTGGCCGAACGCTGCGATCCCTATGTCGATCCCATCCCGGAAATTCCCCAGTCGCTGGTCGAAGAGACCTCGAAGGTCTATATAAAGGCTTACGAAGCGATCACAGGACTGCCGTTTGTCCCCGATGACAGTGGTCAAAGCCCCTGGGATCGCGTTCGCGCCAATCTGGCGCCCTATTTCATCTGAGGGAGGAGGGCCCATGGATCAAGACCCACGCGCGCGTCCTGGAGCGTGTTGCCCGCCAGCAGACGGTGGCGCGTCCACACGTCGCCCGCGTCGGTCGGCCGAGGAAACCCGCGAAGAAATCCTGAATACTGCTGAGACGCTTTTTCGCGCTCGCGGCTATGCCAGCGTCGCCATCGCCGATATCGCGGCCGATCTGGCAATGTCGCCAGCCAACGTATTCAAGCATTTCAGAACAAAGGCGAGCCTCGTCGATGCCATTGCCACCAGGGCAATCGAACAGACGCTCAATTCGCTGAAGGCGCTTGCCAGCGATCAGCCGGCTTCCGAGCGGCTTTACGCTCTTGCTCACCATTTGATGCAAGAGCACCTGTCCGAACTGATGGATGCGCCATTCGTTTTTGAAATGATTCTCGTAACGATCACCGAGGAACTCGACTGCAGTGATCGGTTCCGGGCAATCGTGGTCGATATGCTCTCCGACATCATTACGGCAGGCGTCCGTGAAGGGGTCTATCACGTGGAAGATGTCCCCCGAATTGCCAACGCCGTTTTTGATGCCCTCGCCTGCGTGATCCATCCCGTGATGACGGGAATGGAGAAGGCTGACATAATGGCAACACGATGCAGAGAAGTCGTTAACCTGATCGATGCCTCGCTGCGGTCGCCACTTGTTAGGTGACGATTTTTGATTTACGTCACTTCATCTGATCTGGCTGGCCCCCGCCGGCGGTTCTAGCCTGTGGCTGCTCCCCGTATATCGCGGCGAGGGCTGTCGGGCGTCGTTTGTCCTTATTTGTGAGATTCCTTGATGCGTCCAAGCCTTCGACTTGCTTCCGCCATCCTCGTCTGCACCGCGGCTCTGGCGGGGTGCTCCGATCAAGGCACGGGACAAAACGGCGGCGCCGGCGCCGCTCCAGGCGGCGAACGCCCGCCGACGCCGGTCAGCGTTCTCGCGATGAAGAAGGGCGAGCATCCGCTGACGAGCACCTTGCCTGGACGTGCATCCGCTTACCAGGCCGCCGAGATCCGCCCGCGCGTCAGCGGTGTCATCAAGGAAATTGCCTTCAAGGAAGGCAGCGAGGTCAAGGCAGGCGACCTGCTCTACAAGATCGAAGACGATACCTACCGCGCAGCCCAGGCCCAGGCAGAAGCCAGCTTGCAGAAGGCCGAAGCCGGCGTCCCGACGGCCAAGTCCAATCTCGCCCGTCAGGAGCGTCTGGTTGGCAGCGGCGCCACGCAGGTCGAGCTTGAGAACGCTCGCGTGACCCTTCTTCAGGCCGAGGCCGATGTCGCGCAGGCTAAGGCAGCGCTGCGCTCTGCCGAGATCGAACTCGGTCTCACGGAAATTCGTGCACCGTTCGAGGGCGTCACGACCGCCTCGCGTTATTCGATCGGCAACGTTGTCACGGCAAACCAGACCGACAGCCTCATGACCCTGCGTCGCCTCGACCCGATCTACATCGAT
Source organism: Allorhizobium sp. DMC15 (assembly GCF_056314065.1). Lineage (NCBI taxonomy): Bacteria > Pseudomonadati > Pseudomonadota > Alphaproteobacteria > Hyphomicrobiales > Rhizobiaceae > Allorhizobium > Allorhizobium sp. DMC15. The sequence goes on along the minus strand of NZ_JBQUZB010000006.1, from coordinate 183,752 downwards.
CTGACGGAATCGAGCGTCAACCTTCTTCGGCTGCGCGAAGCCATGAACACCGGTCGGATCAACCAGAACAAAGATGGTGCGGCGGACATCCGGCTGACGCTGGAGGACGGGCACGATTACCCCGTTGTCGGCAAGCTCGACATGTCGGAAATGGCCGTCAGCCAGACGACCGGCACCTATTCGATCCGCGCTGTCTTCGACAATCCGGATGGTCTGGTCCTGCCAGGCATGTATGTCCGCGCCACCGTCACAGTGGGTACCGAAGAGGGCTACCTGATCCCGCAGCGTGCGGCGACCCGCAGCGCAAACGGCGAGCTTTCAGCCAAATTCGTCACCGCCGAAAACAAGGTCGAGACTCGTGTTTTTGACGAGGCGCAGGTTTCCGGAAACAACTGGCTCGTAGCCAGCGGCATCAATGACGGCGACAAGCTGATTGTCGACGGCTTCCAGTGGATCGGCGACGGAGCTCCCGTCCAGCCGGTCGACGCAAAGGTCAATGAAAACGGGATCGTCGAAGAGACCGCGGCGCCGGCTGCTGCGCCTGCAGCGCAACCTTGATTGTGCGTAAGGCAAGGCAACCGAGGCGTAAAGGATAACCCATGGCCCAGTTTTTCATTCGCCGCCCGATCTTTGCATGGGTGATCGCGATTATCATCATGCTCGGCGGTGCGCTCGCGATTTCGACGCTGTCAATCGCGCAGTATCCGGAAATCGCTCCGACCACGGTGCAGATTTCGGCAAGCTATAACGGCGCAAGCGCCGAAACGGTTGAGAAGTCCGTGACGTCGATCATCGAGGATGGCATGACCGGCCTCGATGATCTCACGTACATGACGTCTTCGTCGAGCACGGGATCGGCATCGGTCTCCCTGACCTTCGGGAATTCCATTGATCCGGAAATCGCGCAGGTTCAGGTGCAGAACAAACTGCAGCTGGTCCAGTCGCAATTGCCGGATATCGTTCAGACCGCAGGCATTACGGTTACCCGGTCCACGTCGAGCATCCTGCTCGTGGGTGCGCTGGTGTCCACAGATGGCGCCCGCAGCAACGTCGAGCTCGGCGACATCTTCTCATCCCAGATTGAAGACCAGATCAAGCGTCTCGAAGGCGTCGGCAGCATCGAGGTGTTCGGCACCGGATATGCCATGCGTGTTTGGCTCGATCCGTTCAAGCTGAACAAGTTCCAGCTGACACCGACAGACGTCACCGCCGCAATCCAGGCACAGAACACCCAGGTCTCGGTCGGCGCCCTCGGCAGCCAGCCGGCACCCGCAGGCCAGCAATTGACGGTGACGGTCACGGCGCAGAGCCAGCTGCAATCTGTCTCGGACTTCGAAGCGATCATTCTGAAGACGGAAACGGATGGCGCGACCGTAAGACTGAGCGATGTTGCGCGGATCGAGGTCGGCCAGGAAAGCTATGGCACCAAGACGCGGTCCAACCGCAATCCGGCCACGGGCTTCGCCGTCAATCTGGCAACCGGTGCCAACGCCTTGGATACGGCGGAACGCGTCAAGTCGCAGCTCGCGACGATCGCCCCGTCGCTCCCGGAAAACGTCGTCATCACTTACCCCTACGACACGACGCCGTTCGTGCAGCTCTCCATCGAGAAGGTCGTCCACACGCTCCTGGAAGCGATTGTGCTGGTCTTCGTCGTGTTGCTGGTGTTCCTGCAGAACCTTCGTGCCACCTTCATTCCGATGATCGCCGTCCCGGTGGTTCTTCTCGGAACCTTCGGAATTCTGGCTCTGACGGGCTATTCCATCAACACGCTGACCATGTTCGCCATGGTTCTGGCGATCGGCCTTCTGGTCGATGATGCCATCGTCGTCGTGGAAAATGTCGAGCGCATCATGTCCGAGGAAGGTCTGTCGCCGCTCGAAGCCACACAGAAATCCATGGGCGAAATCACCGGTGCGATCGTCGGCATCGCACTGGTCCTGACGGCCGTGTTTATTCCGATGGCCTTCTTCGGCGGCTCGACCGGGATCATTTATCGGCAGTTCTCGGTGACGATCGTCTCTGCGATGCTGCTCTCGGCCGTGGTCGCCATCGTACTGACGCCCGCGCTCTGCGCTACCATGCTGAAGCCGATCGATCATCACAAGGCGAAGCGTGGACCGGCCGCTTGGTTCAACCGCAATTTCGACCGGGCAACCGGCGGCTATGTCTCGTCGATCGGCTATCTGCTCAAGCGTCCGCTGCGCGTGATGCTGATGTTTGCCGTCGTGATCGGCAGCATGAGCTGGTTCTTCCTCCGCCTGCCCTCCTCTTTCCTCCCACAAGAAGACCAGGGCGTCCTGATGACGATCGTCCAGCTGCCGAACGGTTCGACCGTGACGCGGACGGAAGAGATCATCAAGAAGATCGAGGATTATTATCTCGACAAGGAAAAGGATGCGATCCAGGACGTGTTCTCCGTCTCCGGCTTCTCCTTCGTCGGTTCTGGACAGAATTACGCGCTGGTCTTTGCCAAACTGAAGGACTTCGAGCTTCGCAAGGATCCGCAGCTGGCAGCGCCCGCCGTCGTCCAGCGCGCCATGGGTTACTTCTTCACTCTGCGTGATGCCCAGGTCTTCCCGCTGCAGCCGCCGGCGATCCCGGGTCTCGGCACATCGAGTGGCTTCTCGATGTATCTCGTCGACAGCGGCAAGCGGGGCACGGAAGCCTTGACGGCGGCCTCACAGCAATTGATGCAGGCTGGGAGCCAGAACGCGGCTGTCAGCTCGCTGCGTTCGAACAACCCACCGGCGGAGACCCAGCTGAAATTCCTGCTGGACCAGGAAAAGATGGGCGCCATGGGTCTCGACATCGCAACCGTCAACAACATGCTGTCGACCATCTTTGCGGGGCGTGATGTCAACGACTTTACGCTGAACGGCGAACTGAAGCCGGTCTTCGTTCAGGGCGACGCCCCTTATCGCATGCAGGAATCGGCCATCAACGACTGGCACGCCCGCAACGCCAACGGCGAAATGGTGCCCTTCTCATCCTTCGTGAAGACGCAATGGATCAGTGGCGCGCCGACCCTCAGCCGCTTCAACGGCGTGGGCGCGATCTCGATGGAAGGTGCGGCTGGCGCTGGCGTGAGCTCGGGGACCGCAATGGACACCATGGAGCAGCTGACCGCTGGTCTCGACGGTGGATACACAGTGGCTTGGCAGGGCATCTCCTATCAGGAGCGGCTGTCGGGCTCTCAAGCCCCGTTGCTCTACGCCTTGTCGGTGCTGATCGTCTTCCTTTGCCTGGCAGCCCTGTACGAAAGCTGGTCGATCCCCTTCTCCGTCATTATGGCGGTACCGGTCGGCGTCTTGGGTGCGGTCGCGGCAGCGTCGTTCTTCGGCCAGTCCAACGACGTCTACTTCAAGGTCGGCCTGCTGACGACAATCGGTCTCGCCGCCAAGAATGCGATTCTCATCGTGGAGTTTGCAAAGGACCGTCAGGCTGCCGGAGTGAGTGTCATAGATGCAACACTCGAAGCTGCAAAGCTTCGCCTGCGCCCGATTATCATGACGTCGCTCGCCTTCATTCTGGGTGTCGTTCCGCTCGCCGTTGCCACCGGAGCAGGCTCTGCTGCCCAAAATTCCATCGGCATTGGCGTGCTTGGCGGCATGTTCACGGCAACCGCGCTCGGGATCTTCTTTGTACCGTCGTTTTTCGTGATCATCCGCAAACTTTTCGGCGGTGCAAAACCGCAAGAACCGCTGTCATCGTGAAGATTGACAAACTATGTTAACCAACTATTGCGTAGGCTGCCGGGTTGGCCTGCGTGAGTAATGCGGTCCTCGGCGAGGGTGATATAAGCCCTTGAACGACGACCGGGGACGAACACAGGAAAACGTGATGCCATCGATACGTGCAGCCGCTCCGCTAGTAATGCTCCTTCTCTCTGGTTGCGTCGTTGGACCCGATCACGAGACGCCTCAAACGGCTCTTCCGGTGAAATTCTCCGAAGGCAGCGCCAGGGCCGCCGCAGACGTGACGCTGGCTCCGTGGTGGACTGCGTTCAATGACCGTCGCCTGGACACCCTGGTCGAAAAGGGTCTCTCGCAGAACCTCGACGTTCTGCAGGCCATCGAACGCATCACATCCGCCGAAGCCAACTTCGAAGCGGCCGATGCCGGCGCCTTCCCGCAGCTTTCTGTATCGGGTCAGCATCAAGTGTCCGGTAGCAGCGGCACAGGCGATTTCAACGGATCAGGCTCCGGTGGCCAGGACAGCCCCACCCGCAACACGACCACGGGTTCGGCGAGCGTTTCCTGGCTCCTCGATCTCTTCGGTCAGTATCGCCGTGCAAAGGAAAGCGCCAAAGCTTCCCTGGATGCCGCCTATGCCAGCGCTGATGTGGCCAAGCTGACCTTCTTGTCGAGCGTAGTGACCGCCTACGTCGATGCACGCTATTACCAGGAGCGCATCGCGATTGCGCGCAAGAACCTGGCGTCCCGCCGGGAAACGCTGGAACTGACACGCCTGCAGCTCGAAGCCGGTGCCGCGTCGCGCCTGGACGTGGTTCAGTCCGAAGGCCTCGTGAACTCCACACTGGCAGAAATGCCCTCTCTGGAGATTGGCTTCCGCCAGTCCGTGCACCGTATTTCGCTGTTGCTGGGCTTGCCGGCAACAACTCTGTTGGCCGATCTTCAGAAGGGGGCCGCCCAGCCCTACGCACGTCGTAGCGTCAATGCAGGCGTGCCTGCTGACCTGATCCGTAACCGTCCGGACATTCGCGCCGCAGAACGTAGTCTTGCTGCAGCTACGGCCGAAGTCGGAGTTGCCGAAGCCGCGCTCTATCCCTCGATTACCCTCAGCGGATCGATTTCGCCGAGCTACATCGTGACGTCTGGCGCCAATGGCGGTGTGACTTCATGGGGCTTTGGTCCAAGCCTGAACCTGCCGATCTTCGACGGCGGCCAGCGCCGCGCCAATGTCAAGGCGCGTGAATCCGCAGCGCGGGAAGCCTATCTCGCGTGGAAGCAGACGGTTCTGAGTGCCGTCGCCGAGGTCGAAAACGCCTTGGTCGCCGTGAACCGCACCCGCCAGACTGTATCGGCTCTCACCGCAACCGTCCGCTCCTACGAAGAAGCGCTGGCGCTATCGACCGCGAGCTACCGCGATGGCGCCTCCTCGCTTCTCGATGTGCTGGACGCCCAGCGCAATGTCGCCAGCGCCCAGGCAAACCTCGCGCAAGCTGTTCAGCAATTGGCGACGAACTATGTCGCCCTGAATGTTGCAATCGGCGGCGGATATGCATGGGACGGAGCCAAGACGGTCGTCGCCAGCAAGTAAGTCGGCAACCTCGACACCCAGACCCGGCACCGGAAACGGTCGCCGGGTTTTTCTTTGCCAAAATCAGAAGGTGGCCGGCGTGTTGATCCAGATGAGAACCGTTTCGCCACTGGAGATGTTGCGCCACGAATGGGGCCTACGGCTCTCGAAATAGAAGCTGTCGCCGGCATGCAGTTCGAAGAACCTGTCGCCGTCGAGAATGATCTCCAGGCTCCCCGAGAGCATGTGGATGAATTCCTCCCCCTCATGCTGATAGGCACCTTCGCTTGATGCACCGGGCGAAAGCTGGAAGCGGTTACACTCCATCATGTTGCGCCCCTCGGCGAGGACCTGCACCGCCACGCCCGATGAAGTGGTCGGCCATGAAGACCACTTGCCGTCGCGGATCAGGCTCTCCCCTCCCCGCCCTTCTTCCTGGCCACTCAGCGAGGCGAGCGTCGTCCCCAGATGCCGTGCGACTTCATGGAGAGCCGTAAACGACAGTCCTTGCGAGGTACGCTCGAACGTCGAAAGCTGCGAGACTGAAACGCCGGTCGCCTGGGCCACGTTATCAAGCGTTTTGCCCGCCTCCCGCCGCAAACGTCGCATGCGTGTGCCCGGACGGATATCGGAGGCGTCATCATCACTGTCCGAACCGTCGTCGTCAGGTTCCGGCAGATCCCGAAGCGTCTCGCGGATCGCGGCCGGATTGAGCCCCTTCTCCGTGCGCAGCCACGCGATCCGCTTCAGGCGATCGACAAGTGCACGATCATAGACGCGCTGACCCGTGGCAGTCCGTATAGGTTGGATGAGATCCTGGCTTTCCCATAGACGAAGCGTTGACGGCGAAACTCCCGCCATGCGCGCTGCCTCCGCAATCTTGAACCGGATGTCGTCCACGCTACCCTCGATCAAATGTCGCAGTCCTGCGTGATAATGCCGACAAAGCATATTGCAAGTCTACAGAAAAAATGTAGGAAATATCTTACCGCGCGATCGCAGTCGAATGCGACGCCGCTGGCAACCCTTCGCACAGGACGAAAACGATGAAGAACGCCGAAATCTCAGCTCGCAAGAATGACGCCATCTCCCGCGGCGTCGGCATGACCACGCAGATCTATGCCGACAAGGCTGAGAACTCGGAGATCTGGGATGTCGAGGGCCGACGCTACATCGACTTCGCCGGCGGCATCGCCGTTCTCAACACCGGCCATCGCCATCCGAAGGTTGTCGCAGCCGTCAAGAACCAGCTCGACCGCTTCACCCACACCTGCCACCAGGTCGTGCCTTACGAGAACTACGTCGCGCTCGCCGAACGTCTGAACAAGATGCTGCCGGGCAATTTCGAGAAGAAGACGATCTTCGCGACGACGGGCGCTGAAGCCGTCGAAAATGCGATCAAGATCGCCCGCTGCGCGACCGGCCGCTCCGCCGTCATCGCCTTTACCGGCGGCTTCCACGGCCGCACCTTCATGGGCATGGCGCTCACCGGCAAGGTCGTTCCCTACAAGGTCGGTTTCGGCCCGATGATGAACGACGTCTTCCACGTTCCCTTCCCGCTGGAAATGCACGGCATCGACGTCGAGACCACTCTTGACGTCCTCGACAAGCTGTTTAAGGCAGACGTCGATCCGAAGCGCGTGGCAGCGATCATCCTTGAGCCTGTCCAGGGCGAAGGCGGCTTCTATGACGTGCCGCGTGCACTGATGAAGGCCCTGCGCGAAATCTGCGATGAACATGGCATCCTGCTCGTCGCTGACGAAGTCCAGACCGGTTTTGCCCGCACGGGCAAGATGTTCGCGATGGAGCATTACGACGTCGTTCCGGACCTGACCACGATGGCGAAGAGCCTCGCCGGCGGCTTCCCGCTGTCGGCCGTCACCGGCCGCGCCGAACTCATGGATGCCCCCGGCCCCGGCGGCCTCGGCGGCACCTATGCCGGCAACCCGCTGGCGATCGCCGCCGCCCATGCCGTTCTTGACGTCATCGAAGAGGAAGAGCTCTGCGACCGCGCCAACCAGCTCGGCAACCGCCTGAAGCAGCGCCTCGAAGCCATCCGCGCCGACGTTCCACACATCATGGACATCCGCGGCCTCGGCTTCATGAACGCCGTTGAATTCAAGATCCCGGGAACCGACAAGCCGAATGCGGATTTCACCAATGCGGTGCGTGTGAAGGCACTGGAGAAGGGCCTCATCCTTCTCACCTGCGGCGTTTACAGCAACGTCATCCGCTTCCTCGCCCCGATCACCATTCAGGACGAGGTCTTCAACGAGGCACTCGATCTGATCGAAGCCTCGATCCGTGAAGTTGCAGCAGGAGCCTGAGGCATGACCATTTCGAAAACCCTGACCGAAAAGTTGAAGGACCCGACACTGGCGACCGACAAGTCGCTGGTCGGTAACGACTGGTTGGCAGCAAGCCAGTCGGGCAAGACCTTCGAGGTCACCAACCCGGCAACGGGTGACGTGATCGCGGTGCTTCCCGACCTCAACAAGGCGGAAGTGACGAAGGCGATCGATGCTGCCTACACGGCACAGAAGGCCTGGGCGAAGAAGACCGGCAAGGAACGCGCCGCGGTCCTGCGCAAATGGAACGACCTGATGGTCGCCAATGCCGACGATCTCGCCACCATCCTCACCATGGAAATGGGCAAGCCCTGGCCCGAAGCCCGCGGCGAAATCCTCTACGGCGCATCCTATGTCGAGTGGTTCGCCGAAGAAGCCAAGCGCGTCTACGGCGACACCATCCCCGGCCATCAGGCCGACAAGCGGATCATGGTCATCAAGCAGCCGGTCGGCGTCGTCGGTGCGATCACGCCGTGGAACTTCCCCAATGCCATGCTCGCCCGAAAGGTCGCTCCCGCACTCGCCGTCGGTTGCGCCATGGTGTCGAAGCCTGCGGCCCAGACCCCGCTCTCGGCTCTGGCGATCGCCATTCTGGCCGAGCGTGCAGGTCTCCCCGCAGGCCTCTTCTCGGTACTGACCTCGACCGATGCGGCCATGGTCGGCCAGGAACTCTGCGCCAATGACAAGGTCCGCAAGCTGACCTTCACAGGCTCCACCAATGTCGGCCGCATCCTGATGCGTCAGGGGGCCGACCAGATCATGAAGCTCGGCCTCGAGCTCGGCGGCAACGCGCCCTTCATCGTCTTCGATGACGCGGATCTCGATGCTGCCGTCGAAGGGGCGATGATTTCAAAGTATCGCAATGCCGGCCAGACCTGCGTCTGCGCCAACCGCCTCTATGTCCAGTCCGGCATCTACGACGCCTTTGCCAAGAAGCTCGCAGAGAAGGTCGGTCAGCTGAAGGTTGGCGACGGCTTTGCCGAGGGTGTGACCACAGGCCCGTTGATCGACTCCAAGGCCGTCGAAAAGGTCAAGGAACACGTGGCGGACGCCGTCTCCAAGGGCGCAACTGTCGCCCTCGGCGGCAAGCCGTCCTCCGCTGGCGAGCTGTTCTTCGAACCGACGATCCTGACAGGCGTGACAACCGCCATGAAGGTCGCGACCGAAGAAACCTTCGGCCCGGTCGCCCCGCTCTTCAAGTTCGAGACGGAAGAGGAAGTGATCGAACTGGCCAACGCCACCGAATTCGGCCTCGCCTCCTACTTCTACTCGAAGGACATCGCCAAGGTCTTCCGCGTCGCGGAAGCGCTTGAATACGGCATGGTCGGCGTCAACACGGGCCTCATCTCCACGGAAGTGGCGCCCTTCGGCGGTATCAAGCAGTCCGGCCTCGGTCGCGAAGGCTCGAAATACGGCATCGATGACTACACCGAGATCAAGTACATCTGCCTCGGCGGCATCGCCTGACCGAACGCTCAGCGATCCCCGGCTTCGCCCGGGGATCGCTGAGCCGCGATTACATCTGCCGTAAACAGCCCCGCCGCCACCTCTCGCGCAAGAGCCGCCAGGGCGCTGAAATGGCTCCCTCTCGCACTCGCCCGACGCCAGAAGAAGGCGATATCGCGCGTGCCCTCCCAGTCCGAGATCGTGAGCAGACGGATATTCTCGTCCTTGGCGAACTCCGAACGCACATAAAGCTCCGGAAACAGCGACAAGCCCATCTCGATCGACACCATCTGCCTGATCGCATCCAGGCTCGACCCTTCATAGTCCTCAGCGAGGATAGCACCGGACATCTCCGCGAGCTTTCGGACATCGTCCAGCAACCTGTGCCCCGGCCCGAGTGTCAATAATCGCATGCCCTCCAGCGCCGTCAAAGGAACGGATTTCAGGTCTGCCAGAGGGTGCATCCGGGGCACACCGAGATAAATCCGTTCGCGACAGATCACTTCTGCGACAAGGTCGGGTTCGTGAGATGGGACTGGGCCAACGCCGCAATCCGTTTGGCCTTGAAGGACCGCCCGTTCCAGCGGACGCGGCCTGTCCTCCCGGATATAGAGCTTGAGATCGGGATGTTGGGCATGCAGCCGGGGCAGAAGATAGGGCAGAAAGTAAGGTCCGAAGGACGGTGCAACACCCAAGCGGATGGCGCCGCCCAGATTGCCCTTGGAACTGACCGCGAGCGCCCGGATCTCATCGAGGCCGCTCAGGATGACCTTGGCTGCTGTAATGATCTCGGCCCCCACCGGGGTCGGCGTGACATGACCCGGCATGCGATCGATGAGCGTCACGCCGAGCTGCTTTTCCAGAAGCGCAACCTGCACCGATAGGGTCGGTTGCGAGACATTGCATCGGCGCGCGGCCTCACCGAAGTGGCCTGCCTCCCCGAGAGCAACCAGATATTCCAGCTGGCGATGGCTAGGCCGAAACGGCATGGCAACCTCATAGAGATCATCTATGAGAATGATATAATCAATGAATTGGAATAATCAAAGCTATGTTTCCATATTCGTCTCATCGGAAAGGAGACGAATCATGAAGCAACTGCTGAAAGCCCTGAAAGCCCGCCACTCGATCGTTGCCGCCAAAATCGACGAGGAACAGCGTCGGCCCCGGCCCGACGGCATCAGGGTTCGCGCCTTGAAGAAGATCAAGCTTCATCTGAAGGAGCAGATCACGCTGCTCGAAAGGGGCGACGGACCGCAGGTCGCCCGCAGGGCGCGCAGGGCATCATCGTCATTCGGAAATCCGCTGACCGCCGCACACTGAGAGCGGAGACCCGCAAAGCCTCGCCGATGATCGGCAGCTCGGCTTTGTCCGATAACAAAAGAGGCCCGGCGTTGAGAACGCCGGGCCTTATCATGGGGCGGAAGAGCGCCGATACTCAGTTCTTGGCGCGCTCGACGTAGGAATTGTCTTCCGTCGCGATCACAACGCGAGTGCCGGCATCGATATGCGGCGGCACCATCGTGCGGATGCCGTTCGAGAGCATGGCCGGCTTGTAGGACGAGGAAGCCGTCTGGCCCTTCACGACCGGCTCGGTCTCGGTGATCTCAAGCGTCACGTGGCGCGGCAGCTGGATGGCGAGCGCTACACCTTCGTGCATGGAGAGAATGCAGACCATGCCTTCCTGCAAATAGGCTTTCTGGTCACCCATGGTTTCGGCATCGACGACGACCTGGTCGTAGGATTCCGGGTTCATGAAGTGGAAGCCTTCACCGTCCTCATAGAGGAACTGGTGGTTCACGTCTTCGACAAACGCGCGCTCGACCTGTTCGGTCGTACGCCAGCGCTCAGACACCTTCACGCCATCGACGATGCGGCGCATGTTGACCTGGGTCACCGGCGTGCCCTTGCCCGGGTGGAAGTTTTCAGCCGTCAGGACGACGTAGAGCTTGCCGTCGACGTCGAGAACGTTACCCTTGCGGACGGAAGAGGCGATAATCTTGACCATTGGAATTCCTTGTATCTGCGTGAGACCCGTCGTAAAGGACGGCCGTCCCTGCTGACGTCTTCGAATTTCTCGGGCGGGACTAACCCAAATTCGGCAAAATAGCCAGCCCGTGTTGAGAGAAGGATCGAGAATCCGGAATGTCTGACCGACACCGTTCAGCCCCTGCGTGGTGGACACCCTCCACCCACGCCGATCGGCGGCCGTTTCTGATCGGACGCAACCGGATCCAGGCCGCGTTCCGCAGCCATTTCGCGGACCAAGACTTTGTGGAAGTCGACACGGCGACACTGCAGGTTTCGCCCGGCAACGAAGCCCATCTGCATGCCTTCAAGACTGAAGCTCTGGGACACGACGGCTCGGCAGTCCCGCTTTACCTCCACACTTCGCCGGAATTCGCCTGCAAGAAGCTGCTGTCTGCTGGCGAAACCCGGATCGCCTGTTTCGCCCATGTCTACCGCAATCGCGAGCGTGGCCCACTGCACCATCCCGAGTTTACGATGCTGGAATGGTACCGTGTCGGCGAAAGTTACGAGCAGTTGATGCAGGACTGCGTAGACCTGATTGCGCTTGCGGCAGAAACCGTGGGTACGAAGCACTTCGCTTACGGCGGCAAGACAGTCGACCCCTTCGCCGAACCCGAGCGGATCTCTGTGGCAGATGCCTTCGCGCGTCATGACATCGACCTTCTGGCGACGATCGAAGAGAATGGCACCACGAACCGCGACGCCTTGGCCAGTCAGCTGGTGGCAGTCGGCATGCGGGTCGCTGCCGACGACACCTGGGCGGATCTCTTCAGCCGGGTCATTGTCGAGAAGGTCGAACCCAATCTCGGCAACGGTCGCGTGACGATCCTCGACCGCTATCCCATTGCTGAGGCCGCACTCGCACGCCCATGCGCCGACGACCCGCGCGTCGCCGAACGCTTCGAACTCTATGCCTGCGGCGTCGAGCTCGCCAATGCCTTCGGCGAACTGACCGATCCCGGCGAGCAGCGACGGCGCTTTGAGGCGGAGATGGTCGAGAAACAGCGCGTCTATGGCGAAACTTATCCACTGGACGAAGATTTCCTTGAAGCCCTCGCCATCATGCCGCAGGCCTCCGGCATAGCTCTCGGTTTCGACCGGCTCGTGATGCTGGCAACCGGCGCACTTAAGATTGACCAGGTCATCTGGGCACCGGTGCCGGAGACGCATCGTGGCTGAGGCGACACTGCGCTCAATCCCCGACCTGATCGCTGCTGGCCTGGTCAACGCCTCTTCGGCCCAGACACTTGCCCCTGTCGCCGAACGCTACGCCATTGCGCTGACACCGACGGTATCGAGCCTGATTGACCCGTCCGATCCGCACGACCCGATTGCTGCCCAATATATTCCAACGGCCGCCGAACTGATCGAACATCCCGGCGAACGGCCCGATCCCATCGGCGACCATCCCCATTCTCCGGTCGAAGGCATCGTGCACCGCTACCCCGACCGCGTATTGCTCAAGCTTCTGCATGTCTGTCCGGTCTATTGCCGCTTTTGCTTTCGCCGCGAAATGGTGGGCCCCGATGGCGATGGCACCCTGTCGCCGGACCGGATTCAGGTTGCTCTGGATTACATCCGCAGCCACGAGCGCATCTGGGAAATAATCCTCACCGGTGGCGACCCGTTGATCCTCTCGCCTCGACGGCTTCGCGAGGTCATGCAGGCCCTCTGCACCATCGATCACGTCAAGATCGTCCGCATTCACAGCCGCGTCCCGGCCGTTGATCCTGCCCGCATCACGGAAGAACTGGTGGATGCCCTGAAGGCCTCGGGCAAGACCGTCTTCATCGCCCTGCACGTCAACCACCCCCGGGAATTGACCGACGAGGTGCGCGCCGCCTGTGCGCGGCTTGTCGATTCCGGCTTCTCGATGGTCAGCCAGAGCGTCCTGTTGAAAGGGATCAACGACAAGGCCGAGATCCTGGCGGACCTGATGCGTAGCTTCGTGGAGATGCGCATCAAACCCTATTACCTGCATCACCCCGATATGGCCCCCGGTACCGCTCATTTTCGTCTGACGATCTCGGAAGGCCAGGCGATCATGCGCGAGTTGCGCAACCACGTCTCGGGTCTGTGCATTCCGCACTACATTCTCGATCTGCCGGATGGGCACGGCAAGGTCGAAGCCGGCGCAAGTGCTCTTCGCGAAATTGAGCCAAATCGATACATGATTATCGATCGCCACGGAGATGAACAGCCCTATTCAGGGTAAATAAACCTGGTAAATCCGGATGAATTGGCAATAAAGGCAGATATTAGACCTTACAGCAGCCGAGAAACTTAGAATTTTACCGAATTCTTTAGTGAAAACTTCGTCTTTCCTCTGTAAGAAATCGCTCAATAAAATTCGAGCGACGACTTGAGAGGGATGAACGATGAACGATACCATTCGCACGCTTCTGTCGAAATTGGGTGGTCTGCCCGTAGCGGTCGATACGCTGGCCGATGACTCGGACCTCTATGCCGCCGGCCTCTCCTCTTTTGCATCGGTGCAGTTGATGCTCGGTCTGGAAGAAGCCTTCGACATGGAATTCCCCGACCACCTGCTCAACCGAAAGTCCTTCGCCAGCATCGCGGCCATCGAGGCAACGGTACAGATCATTCTCAAGGACAGAGAGGTCGCCTGATGGACCTCTCGAGCAAATCGGCGGACCAGAGCCTGAAGGCCCGCGCCACGCGTGTTGCGGCAATCGCTGCCGTCTATGCCGACGACGTCGACAAACAAGGCCGCTTCCCGCTGGAAGCCATCGCGGCGATGAAGGCCGAAAAACTGCTCGGCATCCAGATCCCGACGGACTGCGGCGGTGAATGCCGCTCGACCTCCGAGATCGCCGAACTCTGCACAATCATTGCACAGGCCTGCGCTGCAAGCGCCATGATCTTCGCGATGCACCAGATCAAGGTATCGAGCCTGGTCTCCCATGGAACCGAAGCCGAATGGCACCGCGGCTTCATGCGCCAGGTCTGCGATGAGCAACTGCTGCTCGGATCGGCCACGACCGAAGGCGGCATAGGCGGCAATCTCCGAAATTCGATCTGCGCCATCGAAGTCGAGGGCAATCTTTGCCGCTTGGAAAAGGACGCGACCGTCATCTCATACGGCAAGCAGGCAGACGCGATCCTGATCACGTCCCGCGCCCACAAGGATGCGCCTCCGTCTGACCAGGTGATGACGGTTTTCCTGAAGGGCCAATACACGCTGGAACAGACCCATGTCTGGGACACCATGGGCATGCGCGGCACGTGTTCGGACGGCTTCCTGTTTAAGGGAGAAGCGCCTGCCGCCCAGATCCTCCCGAAACCGTTTGCAGAGATCGCCGCACAGTCGATGCTTGCAAACTCGCACCTGCTCTGGAGCGCCCTGTGGTACGGCATTGCCGTCGATGCCTTCACGAAGGCCCAGACCTTCGTACGGACCGCGGCCCGCAAGGCGCCCGGCACACAGCCTCCCGGCCTCGTCCAGCTCGCAGAAATGTCGAGCCAGCTTCAGGTCATACGGTCGAATATCCAAGCCGGACTGGTGTCGTACGAACAGGCATTGCACGACCACGACCGCCTTTCCTCGATGGGCTTTGCGGTGGCCATGAACAACGTCAAGATCGCCTCTTCCGAGATGATCCTGCCTGTCATCAACCAGGCGCTCAGGATCTGCGGCATCATGGGCTACAAGAACGGCACCCCGTTCAGCCTGGGCCGCCATCTGCGCGATGCCCATTCGGCAGAACTGATGATTTCCAACGACCGCATTCTCGGCAACACGTCGACGATGCTGCTCGTCCATAAACAAGAAACCGGATTGTTGGGGTAACGGACATGGATATGCAGGTAAGCTTTCTCGACCGCCTCTTCGAAAGCGGTCTACTGATCGAGACCGGTGTGGACGGCCTTTATGGCCGAAGCGGCCAGTTCGAAGATGTGATTGCGGCCTTCGAACGACTGATCGACCGTGTCGGCGGTGGTGATGGCGCCGAAGCGATCCGTTTTCCTCCGGGCATGAACCGCGCCTATTTCGAGGCCAGCGGCTACATGAAAAGCTTCCCGCAGCTTGCCGGGACCGTGCATTCCTTCTGTGGCAACGACCACGACCACATGAGCCTGCTGCAATGCATGGAGGAAGGCGGAGACTGGACGAAAGAGCAGAAGGCGACGGACATCACGTTGACGCCGGCAGCCTGTTACCCGCTCTATCCGACGGTTGCCAAGCGCGGCCCGATCTCGATGGATGGCGGCCTCTTCGACCTGCAATCCTACTGTTTCCGTCACGAACCGTCGCAGGACCCGGCGCGCCAGCAGCTGTTCCGCATGCGCGAATATGTCTGCATGGGCACCGAAGCGCATGTCACGACTTTCCGCCAGACCTGGATGGATCGTGGCGTCGAGATGATGAAGTCGATCGGCCTCGACGTGGAGATCGATGTGGCGAATGACCCGTTCTTCGGCCGCGCAGGCCGGCTGATGGCCAACAACCAGCGCGACCAGAACCTGAAATTCGAGCTTCTCATTCCGGTGACCTCACAGGCCAACAAGACGGCCTGCATGAGCTTCAACTATCACCAGGATGCCTTTGGCCAGAAGTGGGGCCTTACCCTCGCCGACGGCTCCACCGCCTTCACCGCTTGCGTTGGCTTCGGTCTGGAGCGGATCGCGCTCGCGCTCTTCGCTCAACACGGCCTGGATGTCGCGCAGTGGCCCGAACACGTTCGCAACACGCTCTGGGGCTGAGCGCGTGATGACGGCAGTTTTTCCCGGGCTTGATCCAGCCGCCTACGCGCCACATGCGCTCCATTCCAGCGAACGCATGTGGCCGGAGACCAATTGCTACGTCGACCTCTGGATCGAGGTCTTGTCAGCACGGGGACTGAGTCCGGAAGCCATGTTGGGCTTCACCGTCACCCAAGATTTCGAAGGCGACCAGTTCACCTTCTTCAAGGTCCCCCTGGAAGATCTCGAAAGCCTCTACGACATCCGCGTCACGGAACTCGCGATCTTCGACCGCGTCGAGGCGCATGTGGCGGAGCAGATCCGCCGCGGCCGTCTGTGCCTGGTCGAAATGGACAGCTATTTCATGCCGGACACCCACGGGGTCGGCTACCATCAGGAGCACGGAAAGACGACGGTCGGCATCAATCGGCTGGATCTCGCAGGCCGCAGCATGGACTACTTCCACAATGGCGGCTTCTTCAGGGTGGAGGGCGCTGATTTTGACGGCGTGTTCCAGCTTGACCAGCCGGAAGGCAGCCTCCCTTTCCTGCCCTATACGGAATTCGTAAAGTTTCCTGACCGGCAGATGACGTTGGCGCATCAGCGGGAGACCGCATCATTGCTCTTGAAGCGGCACGTCGCCCGGCGACCGCATGGCAACCCGATTGCCGCCTTTGCGGCAGTATTCCCCACCCAGGTGGAAGCCATTGCCGATCGTCCCTTCGGCTATTTCCACAAATATGCCTTCAACACACTCAGGCAATTCGGCGCCAATTTCGAGCTGCTCGCCAGCCACCTGGCCTGGCTCGACAAGGCGAGCTATGAACACGCGATTGCAGATGCCTTGAAGATCAGCGAAAGCGCCAAGACCGTACAGTTCCAATTGGCGCGCGCCATCACTCGCAAGAAGTTCGACCCCCTTGCCTCAGCACTGGATCCGGCTGTTGCGGCCTGGGACCGGCTGATGGATGATATCGGCAGCAAAGCAGGCTGATTTGAGGGACGACGCATGACGAGAGCCATCTATCCGGGAGCGGACATTCGCCCCCTTCACCATGGCTGGACGCTCCTCGTCACCGAAGCCGGCGCTCATGCCGAGCCATCTGGGATCCATCGCCCCGCGGCCCGCATCCCCGCCCCTGTACCCGGTACGGTGGCGGGCGCGCTCGCGGACGCAGGATTGTTCGACCGTCATGATCCCCATCCTTTGCATGACAAGGATGCCTGGTACTTCCGATCCCTCGACGGAGAAACACCGGGACCGGCGATCCTTCGTTTCGAAGGTCTTGCAACAATTGCCGAGATCTATGTCAACGGCATACTGCAGGCGACCAGCGACAGCATGTTCGAGGGCCTCGACGTTCCGCTCGACCTCACTGGACATGACGATGTCGCCATCTGCTTTCGCGCGCTTCGGCCCCATTTCGAAAAACGCGGCCCCCGCGCCCGCTGGCGCCCGCAACTGTTCGACCACCAGGGCCTGAGGCTCATCCGCACAACAGCCCTAGGCCATATGCCAGGCTGGTGTCCGGAGATCCACGCAGTGGGTCCCTATCGGCCCATCCTGCTGATCCGCCCGCGTAAGGACAGGGTTACGGATCTCGCGATCGAGGCGGATCTTGACGAGTTCGGGACTGGCAAACTGGCGGTTCGCCTCCGCATCGATGGAGATCATACCTCGGCCATCCTTTGCTGCGGCAGGAGCGCGGACCTGACACCGGACGCAAACGGTCTCCTCAAGGCAAGGCTGGACCTGCCCGGTGTTATACCCTGGTGGCCGCGAACCCACGGCAGACCCAACCTCCACGATCTGACGCTCTCGGTCGATGGCCGCGTTCATTCCCTCGGGCTCATCGGTTTTCGCCGCATCGAAGTGGATCATGACGATGATGGCGGAGGCTTCGGCCTCAGGATCAACGGCGTCCCTGTCTTCTGCAGGGGGGCCGTCTGGACCAATGCCGATATTATGCGCCTGTCCGGATCAGCCGAAGACTACGCCCCGTGGCTGACCATGGCTGCAGAGGCCAACATGAACATGATCCGCATTGGCGGAACCATGACCTACGAGAGCGAAGAGTTCTTTCGCCTCTGCGACCACCTCGGCATCCTGGTCTGGCAGGACCTGATGCTGGCGAATTTCGACTATCCCTTCGCCGAGCAGACATTCGGCATGAAGGTCGAAAGTGAAGTGCGTGAACTCCTCGCACGGCTTCAGGGGCATCCTTCGCTTGCCGTCATTTGCGGCGGCAGCGAAGTCTTCCAGCAAGGAGCCATGCTCGGCCTGCCGAAGTCCGCATGGAACGGTGCTTTCTTCCAGGAAACCCTCGCCCGTCTGGCCAAGGAGGGGCGGCCCGACTGCGCCTATGTGGCCAACTCGCCCTCGGGCGGCGCCATGCCTTTCTCGCCCGATGAAGGCGTTACCCACTACTACGGCGTCGGCGCCTATCAGCGACCGCTCGAAGACGCGCGTCGGGCCAATGTGCGGTTTGCTGCCGAGTGCCTGGCCTTCGCGCATATTCCGCAGCAGCGCACCCTGGACCAATACCTGCCGGCAGCCCCCGTCCATGATCCTCGCTGGAAAGCGCGCGTACCCCGCGACCGCGGCGCGTCCTGGGATTTCGAGGATGTGCGCGACCATTACCTTCAGGCCCTCTACGACGTCGATCCGGCTCGCCTGCGCCGTCAGGAACCGGACCGTTATCTCGACTTCTCCAGGGCCGTTACAACAGAAGTGGTCACGGAGACCTATGCCGAGTGGCGCCGGACCGGCTCATCCTGTCGGGGAGCCCTTGTGTGGACGTTCCAGGATCTGGAACCAGGACCCGGCTGGGGCGTGATCGACGCCACCGGCGAAGCGAAACCCGTCTGGTTTGGACTAAAACGCGCCTTCCGCCCGCTTCAGGTGGTTTTGACCGATGAAGGCACCAGCGGCCTGGCGATCCATGTTGCAAACGAGGCCGCGTCCGCGCTAACCGTCCATCTGGAAGTCGCCTGTCTTCGCGACGGACGCCATGTGGTCGTGAAGGGCAACCGCGATCTTGCCCTCGATGCCCGACAGACGGTCAAACTGGCGGCAACAGATCTCTTCGGCGCTTTTTTCGACAGTACCTATGCCTTCCGCTTCGGTCCCCCATCTCATGATGTGACCGTTGCAAGGCTTGTCTCCGCCGACGGCGTCCTGGTGGCTGAAGCCTTCCATTTTCCGCTCGGTCGCACCAAAGCGCTACACCCGGCTGGCTTCGAACACAGTTTGACCGCCATGGACGGAGGATGGCAGCTCGAACTTGTCGCCACTCAGTTCGCGCAGTCGGTGCATCTCGAATTTGAGAACCATGTGCCCGACGACGACTGGTTCCACCTGGCTCCAGGGCACACGCGTATCATCCGGCTCATACCCCGCCCAAACGCTCCCCTCTCCGCGAAACCGACCGGTACAGTCCGCCATCTCGGTAGTCGCACGGGTCACACCATCTCCTGACCCTAAATCACAGCACGGCCAGCCACGGACGACGGGGATGCGTCGTTGGAAGACGCAACGGGAACGGAGTTTTCCGCCTTCTCGCCTAATCTCGCATCCCAGAAACAAGCGGGCGGTCGCCGACGGACGCGAGATGCGGTTGGCATCGGGCGATCTTCCACTTGGCAAACAACCGGTTGCAAGGGCGGCGCTTTTCGAGATGCCGCAAATGCGATAGAGACGCGCGGCAGTGCCGCAGGGAGAAGAGAACCGATGAAGAGCTATGTTTTGACAGTGTCTTGTCCGTCGACGCGTGGGATCGTCGCCGCCATTTCCGGTTATTTGGCCGAGCAGGGCTGCAACATCGTCGACAGCTCCCAGTTCGACGATCTCGACACAGGGCAGTTTTTCATGCGCGTCTCCTTCATTTCAGAGGAAGGCGCCGCGCAGCCCAAGATCGAACAGGGCTTCTCGCCGGTCGCCGAGCGCTTCGGCATGACCTGGAACCTCTACGACGCCGCCAAGCGGGAAAAAGTCCTGCTGATGGTCTCGCGCTTCGGCCACTGCCTCAACGACCTGCTCTATCGCTGGAAGATTGGTGCATTGCCGATCGAGATCGTTGGCGTCATCTCCAATCACTTCGACTACCAGAAGGTCGTGGTGAACCATGATATCCCCTTCCACCATATTCCGGTCACCAAGGCCAACAAGCCCGAGGCCGAGGCTCGCATCATGGACATCGTCGAGCAGACCGGCACGGAACTGATCGTGCTGGCCCGCTACATGCAGATCCTGTCGGATCAGATGTGCCAGAAGATGTCGGGCAAGATCATCAACATCCACCATTCCTTCCTGCCGAGCTTCAAGGGCGCAAACCCGTACAAGCAGGCCTTCGAGCGCGGGGTGAAGCTGATCGGCGCGACGGCGCACTACGTCACCGCTGACCTAGACGAGGGTCCGATCATCGAGCAGGACGTGGCACGCATCACCCACGCGCAGTCGGCGGACGACTATGTTTCCATCGGCCGGGATGTCGAAAGCCAGGTTCTGGCACGCGCCATCCATGCGCACATCCATCACCGCACTTTCATCAACGGCAACCGCACGGTCGTCTTCCCGGCAAGCCCTGGTTCTTATGCATCGGAGCGAATGGGCTGAGCAAATCCGGTCGGATTGCAAAGCGCCTCTGCTCGCGGGATGGACGCTTGACACGGGTCTGGATAATGTCGCCGCCATGATTCTATGGGGGACCGTTCATGGCTGACTCGGCACTTCTTCAGCGCACACAGCTCTCGCGTCCGCACGTCACCCTTGCGGACGCCAAGACCATCCTGAGCGACTTCTATGGTTTCCATGGCGAGCTTCGCGAACTGGGCAGCCAGCAGGATCGCAACTTCCTGATTGATACCGGGCCCGAACGTTTCGTTCTCAAGGTCACTCGAGCCGAATATCCCTATGCCGAGCTCGAGGCGCAGAATCAGGCCATGATGCACCTGCGCAGCCTGGCTCTTGGCCTTGAGATTCCGGAGCCGATTGCGACGCTCACCGGCGAATACATTCCCCAATGTGAAATCGAAGGCAGCTATTACTGGTTGCGGGTCCTGACGTTCCTCGACGGTCAACCGCTCACGCGGCAGAAGTTCCTGACCGAAGAACAGGTTTCTGCCCTTGGTGACGTAACTGCGCGTGTCGCGCTGGGGCTTAGGGATTTCAAGCACCCGGGCCTTGAACGGGAATTGCAGTGGGACTTGCGTCGCGCGGGACCGGTCGCTCTGCACCTTCTGAAATCTGTAGAAGATCAGGCCACGAGGGACCGCATCGCCAAGGCGATGATCGTCGCCGTCAAGCGCCTGCAGACCGTTGCACCAGAACTGCGGCTCCACGCCATTCATCACGACGTCACCGACGACAACATCGTCGCCCGGTCTGAATCAGGACAGCGCTTGATGCCGGTCGGCGTCATCGACTTCGGCGACGTGATGTATGGCTGGCTCATCGCCGATCTTGCGGTTGCCTGCGCGGCCCTGCTGCACCACGCGGACGGCGACCCCTTCTGCATCCTTCCCGCTGTGAAAGCATTCCATGCACGCTATCCACTCACGCATGCAGAATTGACTGCCCTTTGGCCCCTGATCGTTGCCCGTGCGGGCGTGCTCGTGGCCAGCAGCGAGCAGCAATTGTCGATCGACCCGGACAACGAGTACGTCTTGGGCAATGCGGCACATGAACGCGAAATCTTCGACACCGCCGTTTCCGTCCCCTACTCACTGATGGAAGCCGCCATTTTCGATGCCGTTGGTCTCGCAAAAACCGAAGAGTTGAACGTGACCACCGCCATGCTGCCGGACGTGACGCCGGAGAACCTGCGTCTGACCGACCTCAGCGTCACCAGTCCGGATTTCGTCGCCGACGCATGGGCGGATCAGGAGGTAGACTGGAAGCTCCTCGCCCGCGCGGCGATGGAAACCGGCTTCTCCTCCACCCGTTATGGGGAATACCGGCTATCGTACACTCGCCCGCTGTCCCAGCGTGCGCCGGCAACCTTTGCGCTCCACATCGATATGTGCCTGCCCAGCGGAACGCAGGCCGTCGCGCCTTTCGATTCGACACTGAGACGGAACGGCCATCATCTGATCCTCGCAACGACCAATCTGGCGTTGCATCTTGATGGCATAGAATGCGGCCTTGAAGACGGCGCAAGCCTTTCGGCCGGCGACAGCATCGGCCAGGTTGCGGGCGCTACCGGCGGCATCGGCGGGCTACGCATACAGCTGTGCCGCGATACGGACCTTATTCCGCCCCTCTTTGCCAAACCACACCAAAGTGCCATCTGGAGCCAGCTTTGCCCCTCGCCTTCCCGTCTCCTCGGGATCGGCATCGACGCGCCCGCGCCGCAGAGCGAGGCTGTTCTGAAACGCAGAAGCAAGAGCTTCGCCAAACCGCAGAAGAACTACTACGCGACCCCTCCACAGATCGAGCGCGGCTGGAAGGAGCATCTTTTTGATGTCAACGGCCGTGCCTATCTGGATATGGTCAACAACGTGAGCATTCTCGGCCACGGGCATCCGACCCTGGCTGCAGCCGTCGCACGACAGTGGTCGCTCCTCAACACGAATTCGCGTTTTCACTACAGTGCCGTCGCGGATTTCTCCGACAGACTTGCGGCCTTGGCTCCAGAAGGCTTGGACACAGTGTTCCTGGTCAATTCGGGCTCCGAAGCGGTAGATCTCGCTTTGCGTCTGGCCTGGGCGCATAGTGGCCGACGCAATATCCTGAGCCTGCTGGAAGCCTATCATGGCTGGACAGTCGCCAGTGACGCCGTCTCCACCTCCATCGCCGACAACCCGCGCGCCTTGGAAACCCGGCCGGACTGGGTCCATCCCGTTCTGTCGCCGAACACCTATCGCGGCAAGTTCCGCGGCCCGGACGCGACGGAGGGTTATGTAGCGGCAGTCTCCAACACCATTGCCGAGCTCGAAGCACGAGGCGAGGGACTGGCCGGTTTCATTGCGGAAAGCGTCTACGGAAATGCCGGCGGCATTCCGCTTCCGTCGAGTTACTTGCAACAGGTCTATGCCATGGTGCGCGAGCGTGGCGGTCTCTGTATCGCCGACGAGGTGCAGGTCGGTTATGGCCGTCTCGGCCACTATTTCTGGGGCTTTGAGCAGCAGGGCGTTGTCCCCGACATTATCACGATCGCAAAGGGGATGGGCAACGGACAGCCGCTGGGTGCGGTCATCACGCGCCGCGAAGTGGCAGACAGTCTCGAGCGTGAAGGTTACTTCTTCTCGTCCGCCGGCGGCAGCCCCGTCAGCTGCGTCGTCGGCATGACCGTGCTCGACATCATGCAGCGGGAGGATCTTCAGCAAAACGCCCGGGACATCGGAGACTATCTGAAGACGCGGCTCGAAGCGCTCGGACAGCGCTTCCCGCTGGTCGGAACCGTCCACGGGATGGGGCTTTACCTCGGGCTTGAATTCGTGCGCGACCGGGAGACCCTGGAACCAGCGACAGAAGAGACGGCGGCGATCTGCAACCGGCTCCTGGATCTCGGCGTCATCATGCAACCGACCGGCGATCATCTTAACGTATTCAAAATAAAGCCCCCCCTCTGCCTGTCGCGGGAGAGTGCCGACTTCTTCGTGGAAACCCTTGAAAAGGTGCTCTCGGAAGGCTGGTGAAGTGGGGGACCGGTGATCCTCAATTCCTTCAAATTCGCTAAGCGGGGCCGACAAATCGGTCTTGGTGCTGCAAGGATATGAAAAGCCCAAAACTGGGTCTATGAAATGGCTGCTTCACAGCCTTTGATCGGGTGGTCTATCCTTACAGCCAGGACACCTCGAAGGAACGCGCATGCCCACCATACCCGAGCAACTCTCAGCCCATGTGCTGATCTGGGCCGTCGCGCTGTTTATCGCCAAGCAGCTCATCGCGGATTTCATTCTCCAGACAGGCTGGATGGCGAAAGGCAAGGAGCAGCAAAATGGCTGGCTCCTTCCGCTTGCGGCACATGTCGCCGTGCATGCTGCGGCAACCCTGGTGATTTGCCTGCTTCTGGCGCCTTCGCTTCTATGGCTGGCACTGATCGACCTGATCGTCCATGCCACCATTGACCGCAGCAAATCGCTCCTTCAACTCCGGTTACGGCTGACGCCAGACCAGAGCGGTTACTGGTGGATGCTGGGCCTGGACCAGACGCTGCATCACGCCACACACCTCGTCTTTTCGGTTGCGCTTGCGGCGGCCGGCACAATTGCGTGATGATCAGCCGGCCATCTCGCGCGCCAGCTCGTCAACGATCCAGCTACGAAACTTGACCAGCGGCGGGTAGGACGCCCGCTCCCTGGGATAGGCCAGGTAGTATCGTTGCGCGCTCTGCATGGGCCGGTTGACCGCGGCAACAAGATCTCCACGTTTCAACTCTTCGCGGATGAGGAATGTCGGCAGCAGTGCAACACCGAGCCCACCGACAGCAGCCTGCGACGCTGTGGCGAACTGGTCGAACAGCATGCCGTGTACGCTTCCAAAAGCCACATTGTTCTCCGTCAGCCAGCGCTCCCATGCATCCGGCCGTGTCGTGAGATGTAGGAGTGGGACGGAGAGCAGGTCCTGAGGCGTTTGAATGCCGTGAGCGCGCTTGAAATCGGGGCTGCATGCCGGCAGCGTTTCTTCCTGCATCAGGAAAGCCAGTTCCGCGCCTGGCCAGACCGCGTCACCAAAGTGGATCGCCGCGTCGATGGAATCGAGACGGAAATCGAAAGGCGACAGCCGGGTCACCAGATTGACTGTGATACCAGCATGGGTCTCAAGGAACCGGCCCAGCCTGGGTGCGAGCCAACGTGCCCCGAATGTCGGAAGGATAGCGAGATTGAGTGTGCCGCCATGGGGGTTGGCTCTCAGATTGAGCGAGGCACTGGAGATACGTCGAAGCGCCTCCCGGATCTCTCTCGCATAGCTGTCCCCCGCGACTGTCAGCCGGATGGTCTGACGCTCGCGCAGAAATAGGTCCACGCCCAGCTGGCTCTCCAGCGCCTTGATCTGCCGACTGACGGCGCTTTGCGTGAGATCGAGTTCCCGCGCGGCCGCAGTAATGCTTCCGGTGCGCGCCGCGGCCTCGAAAGCGGTGAGCAGCGACAAAGACGGCAGAAATCGACGAGCAGCAAGCATGGTCATGCCTTTTTGGAATGATCTCTTGAGAATTTATCGTTGGAATGGCGTAGAACGCTCTTCTAGAAATCTCAAGACTGTACGGGGCGGAATGATATCGGGCGGCAAGACATGCCTGAAGAAGCCTTCCCGGCACCATTCAGAGAGCCCTGAGGCCACATCATGCTAGACGATCCGCGCTCCCACGGTCTTTGGGAAAAGACGGCGCCGGCTGCACCGCAGACGACGTCTCTCAAAGGGGCTGCCAGAGCCGATGTAGTGATCGTCGGAGGCGGCTACACAGGTCTTTCCGCAGCACTGCACCTTGCTGAAGCGGGCACCAGCGTCATCCTCCTGGAGGCAAAAGAGATCGGCTTTGGCGGTGCGGGTCGCAATGTAGGCCTGATCAATGCCGGCATGTGGGTCATGCCCGACGATCTTCCGGGCGAGCTCGGCCCCGTCTACGGCGAAAGGCTACTCGACCTGCTCGGCAACGGGCCCCGGACGGTGATGGACCTGATCGACCGCCACGGTATTGAATGCGAGCTCGAACGCCAGGGCACGCTGCACTGCGCCGTCGGCACTGCCGGCCGCAAGGAAATCGAGGCCAGAGCGGAGCAGTGGCAGCGTCGCGGTGCGCCGGTCGAACTGCTCGACGAAGCCGAGACCGAACACAAAATTGGTACTTCCGCCTATCAGGGTTCGCTTTTGGATCGCCGGGCCGGCACGTTGCAGCCACTCGCCTACGCCCGTGGTCTTGCCCATGCCGCGACAAAGGCCGGTGCAATTCTCCATACGGCAAGCCCGGTCGAAAGCTACGCCAAAACGGCGGATGGCTGGCAGGTCCAGACCTCCGAAGGCAGCGTCGAGGCAAAGTGGATCGTCGTGGCAACCGATGCCTATAGCCACGGCCCCTTCGCCGCCGTGCGCGAAGAACAGGTGCACCTGCCCTATTTTAACTTCGCCACCGTCCCGCTCAGCGACAATTTGCGTAAGTCGATCCTGACGGAACGTCAGGGCTGCTGGGATACCAAGGAGGTTCTGTCCTCCTTCCGCATGGATAAGGCCGGCCGCATGGTTTTCGGCAGTGTCGGCGCCCTGCGCGGCACAGGGCTCACCATCCACCGCGCCTGGGCGCAGCGTGCCTTGAAGGCGATCTTCCCGCAGATCGGTGATATTGCCTTCGAAAGCGAATGGTATGGCCAGATCGGCATGACGACCAATGCACTTCCGCGATTCCACAAGTTTGCACCAGGCGTCATCGGCTTTTCAGGTTACAACGGACGCGGCATCTCGCCGGGCACTGTCTTCGGAAAGACGATTGCAAGCCATATCCTTGGCCAGATCTCCGAGGATGAGCTGCCCCTGCCGCTCACCGATCCACAAGCGCCAGCCTTCCGCAGCCTGAAGGAAGCGTGGTACGAGGCGGGCGCCCAGGTGGCGCATCTGGCCGGCGCACGATTTTAAACGAACAAGAACCAGGTAGACCTGACGGGAAGGACCATCATGACCCTCGCCAATCTGAAATTCTCCGCCGAAACGGCATCGCTGATGGCAAGCTTCGGCGTCGACGCCAAGGCGCTCACCGGCGGCACGCTTTCGGTTCGCTCGCCGATCAATGGCGAAACCATCGCCGCTGTCGCCGAAATCTCGGCCGACGAAACCCGCAAGGCGATCGACGCTGCCCACAACGCCTTCCTCGAATGGCGCCTCGTGCCAGCCCCGCAGCGCGGCGAACTGATCCGCCTGCTCGGCGAGGAGCTGCGCGCCGCCAAGACCGAGCTCGGCCGCCTCGTTTCCATCGAGGTCGGCAAGATCACCTCCGAAGGCCTCGGCGAGGTCCAGGAAATGATCGACATCTGCGATTTTGCCGTCGGCCTGTCGCGCCAGCTCTACGGTCTGACGATCGCGACCGAACGCGCCGAACACCGCATGATGGAAACCTGGCACCCGCTCGGCGTCACCGGCATCATCTCGGCCTTCAACTTCCCCGTCGCCGTCTGGTCATGGAATGCGGCTCTCGCACTTGTCTGCGGCAACGCGACGATCTGGAAGCCGTCGGAAAAGACCCCACTCACCGCCATCGCCACCCAGGCAATCTTCGAGAAGGCCGTGAAGCGCTACAATGCGCAGGGTGGCAAGGCACCTGCAAACCTCTCGACGCTGCTGATTGGGGGCCGTGACATCGGCGAGATCCTCGTCGATCACCCGAAGGTCCCGTTGATCTCGGCAACCGGCTCGACCGCCATGGGTCGCGCCGTCGGCCCGCGTGTCGCAGCCCGCTTTGGCCGCTCGATCCTCGAGCTCGGTGGCAACAATGCGGCCATCGTCGGCCCGACCGCTGATCTCGACCTGACGCTGCGCGGCGTCGCCTTCGCTGCCATGGGCACGGCCGGCCAGCGCTGCACCACGCTGCGTCGTCTCTTCGTGCACGAAAGCGTCTACGACACGCTGGTCCCGCGCCTGATCAAGGCTTATGGCTCCGTCACGATCGGCAACCCGCTGGAAGCCGGCAACCTGATCGGCCCGCTGATCGACAAGGGCTCCTTCGACCGTATGCAGCATGCACTTGAGGCCGCAAAGACCAATGGCGGCAAGGTGCACGGCGGCGACCGCGTTCGCGCCGACGAGTCCGCTGAGGCCTACTACGTCCGTCCCGCTCTCGTCGAGATGCCGGAACAGTGCGGCCCGGTCGTTGAGGAAACCTTCGCGCCGATCCTCTATGTCATCAAGTATGCCAACTTCGACGACGCTCTGGCGTTGAACAACGATGTGCCGCAAGGCCTCTCCTCGTCAATCTTCACCAACGACATCCGCGAGGCGGAAGCCTTCGTCTCCGATCGTGGTTCGGATTGCGGCATTGCCAACGTCAACATTGGCCCTTCGGGCGCGGAAATCGGCGGTGCGTTCGGTGGCGAAAAGGAAACCGGCGGCGGCCGTGAATCCGGCTCCGACAGCTGGAAGGCCTACATGCGCCGCCAGACCAATACAGTGAACTACGGCCGGACCCTGCCGCTGGCGCAGGGCGTCAAGTTCGATATTGAGTAAAGCGCAAAGGGCCGGTGACGATCCGCCGGCCCTTTATTCTCGAAGATCACTCGTCCAGCTCGAAGTGAAAAAAGGCTTCCCTCCGCTCAATCAGCGGAGGTTGAACCTTACAGGAGCCGTAATTGTCTTGTTAACACCGGGCGGCGGTGCCGGCACCGGTGAGGCGTTTCGCACCATCGCCACCACCGCATTGTCGAGTGCCACCGATCCGGATGAGCGAGACAGCGAAACGGACAACACGTTGCCTGCATCGTCGATCCGGAACCGCACATAGACCGTCCCTTCCTCACGATTGCTCCGGGCTTCTGAAGGGTACCGCTTCCGACGCTCGAGATGTGACATCAGCCGCGATTGCCACTTGGCCGGCGATACGCTGCGCCCCGCGCCGCTGCTGGAAACGGCTGCGGCATTGCGGTCGGCCTGCGCCACTTCAGCCTTAGCCTGGCGTGCAGCCTGCGAGGCCGGCGCCTGTTGCTTCTTGACGGTTTTCTTCTTGGGCTCGACAGGCTTTTCGATCTTTGGGTCGAGTTTCGGAGGCCGCACCATCGGGATCGGCACTTCGACATTTTCGAGCTGCGCCATTACGAGCTCTTCCACCGGGTCGACCTCCTCGATCGGGTCGGGCTCAGGCTCAGGCTCAGGTTCAGGTTCAACAACGGGCGGCGGCTCGACGATCTGCTCGGTGACTTCCGGCTCAGGCTCCGGTTCCGGGATTGGCTCTGGCAGCGGCTGCACAGGCGGAGGTTCGACGGGGTCCGGCAAGGGTTCGCTGGAAGCGGTCTTGACCTCCTCCGCATCAACCTGTTCCGTCGAGACCTCCGTCTCGTCGGTCAGGACGGCTTCCGGCTCGGGCGCCAGCTCGATCATGATGGCAGGTGGCGGGCCACTGTCTTCCATGGCAACCATGGGCTCACGCATAAGATAGGCAACAGCACCGGCATGGGCCGTCACCACCAGCACGCCGGCCGTTGTCCACAGCAGCCACTCGCCGAGAACGCGTCCCGTAGACCGCCGATCTTCGCTCATGGTTGCGGCTCCGCAGCAGGCTGAGTTTCTGGCTGCGCGGCCCCTTGGGGCGCAGGCAGGCTCTCAAGTCCAACGAGCGCGATCTTGAGGTAGCCGGCGTCCCGCAGCAGGTTCATGACTTCCATGAATTTGCCGTAGTCGACCGTCTTGTCCGCACGCAGGAAGATGCGCGCATCCTTGTTGCCCTCGCTGATCCGGTCGAGCGACGCGCCGAGCGCCTCGCGAGCCACGGTTTCGTTGCCCAGCGACAGGCTCATATCGTCCTTCAAGGTGACGTAAATCGGTTCATCCGGTCGTTCGGCCGGTTTCGCCGTCGATGCAGGCAGATCGACATTGACGTCCACGGTGGAGAGCGGCGCGGCCACCATGAAGATGATCAGGAGGACCAGCATCACGTCGATGAAGGGCGTGACGTTGATTTCGTGGTTCTCCGCCAGGTCGTCGCCCGACTGGGTGTCGCGAATGCCGCCGGCCATGATTTTACTCCGCTGCCTGCAGATTGCTGACCCGAACCGACAGCGCACTCTTGCGGAAGTCGAGGTCACGGCTCACCAGACGCTCGATCCCGGCTGCGGCATCGGATACCAGTTGTCGATATCCCGTGACGGAGCGCGCAAACACGTTGTAGATGATGACAGCCGGAATGGCTGCGACGAGGCCGATGGCCGTGGCCAGAAGTGCCTCGGCAATGCCGGGGGCGACGACGGCCAGATTGGTGGTCTGGGTTTCGGCAATGCCGATGAAGGAATTCATGATGCCCCAAACCGTGCCGAACAGGCCGACGAAGGGAGCCGTCGAGCCGATGCTCGCAAGCACACCCGTACCCTTGGACATCTGGCGTCCGGCGCGCACTTCAATCCGACCGAGCGCAGAGGCGACGCGCT
This sequence comes from Allorhizobium sp. DMC15, assembly GCF_056314065.1. NCBI lineage: Bacteria > Pseudomonadati > Pseudomonadota > Alphaproteobacteria > Hyphomicrobiales > Rhizobiaceae > Allorhizobium > Allorhizobium sp. DMC15. The sequence continues at coordinate 153,900 of NZ_JBQUZB010000006.1, read as the reverse complement.
CCTTCACACCGTCGCCACCGGCGCGATCGATCGCGCCATCGGAGAGCATCATTTCATGCTGGGCGGCCCGCACCATGGAAGCAACCACGCCACCCCGCTTTTCCAGCACGGCGAGCGCGTCCCCGAGGCTCTTCGCCCTCACGATCGCTTTGAGGCCGCGCGTGGCGCGCGTGCGCGCGCCGAACAGCTGCAGTGTCTTGGCAAGCCACACGGTCCACGTCACGAGCGACGCAAACCCCAGCGCCAGCATGACGCCTTTAACGATCCAGTCAGCGGCCATGAACATGCCGATCGGTGACAGGTCATGTGGAAGCGCATCATTGGACGAAACGACGTCAGCGGGCTGCGCGTCTGCGGATGATGCGGCAACAGGCGGCTGTCCCGGCTCTGGCGGTGCAGCAGCAGGAGCGACCTCAGCCGGTGCAGCGTTTTCCGAACTCGCCGGTGACGACATGGTTGTAGCAGCCTCTGCGGCAGGGGTTACAACGCTGACGGGCGCTGAGGGTGCAGGAGCTGGAGCAGCGACGGCGCCTGGAGCGGCTGACGGCGGCGCAATGATATTTGTCTCCTGTTGAGCAACAGGCTGCGAAGCGATGGTTGCAGGCAGAGCACCGCCGGCAGGTTGCTGGGCCGGGGCGACTGAAGCCATGAGAAGCGCTGCGAACGTAACACCGACGCGCAAGATCGAAGGCCCCGAATGGATGGAAGGCATTGGGAGCTCCCTATGAGATGGTGCTGAAATAAGCGGATACGACAGGCACCCGCGCTCCCCCTCCCATATTAAACTTGAACTTTTCTGACAAGTAATAATGCCGCTTTGGGTGCATTTTCCCCACGTGCACGTTCGCGTGCAAAAAGCCCAGATGCGTGCGGCAACGCTACTGTCTTGCGGCAGCAACCAACCGCAGCACGTCTTCGCGACGGCAAAGTTCAGTCCCTGCCGTCATGACGGCAGCAGCCCCACAGGCCTGCCCAAACTGGAAAGCGTGCTCGATATCCTGTCCTTCGGCCAAGGACCAGACGATGCCCGCGACGAAGCTGTCGCCGGCACCCGTTGCCGAGTTTACCGGGACCTTGATCGCTGGAACTCGGATGATGCGGTCGACCGAGACCAGCACAGCCCCGTCGGCCCCCAACGTGACGGCCATGTATTCAGCCACCCCACGCCGGACATAGTCCTGTGCCACTGGCCCGACCCGTTCGTGCCCCAATGGCTCGCCCACGATCGCCTCAAGTTCGCCGAGACTGGGCTTGACGAGGAACATACGCGCCGATGACAGGGCAGCCGCCAAAGCTGACCCGGACGTATCCAGCACGAACCGCGCATTTCGCGCTTTCGCCGCCTCCGCGAGCCGCACATATGTATCGTCGGCAACCCCGCGCGGCAGGCTGCCACTGGCAACGATGTAGTCGGCATCGCTGGCACACACGGCGTCGATCACCGGCTCCAATTCGGCTTCCGTCACCAGAGGCCCTTCGGGAACGAACCGGTATTCGAGATTGGTTGAGGTCTCGTGGACGGCATAGGCCACACGCACGGGATCATGGATCGGAAAGGGTCGCTCCACGATCGGCAACGGCTGCAACATCGCCTCGAGCAACCTGCCAGTGGCGCCACCCGAGAGAAAGGCGAGTTCGCATGTCCCTCCGAGCGCGGCAATGACACGCGCCACATTGATCCCGCCGCCACCCGGAAACTGCTGCTGGTTGTGGGTTCGGGTCTTATGCGTATGCCGAACGACGTCGGCATCGCTGGAAATGTCGATTGCAGGATTAAGGGCAAGGCACAGAATTTTTGGCATGAAATCCATCTGGTCACATGGGCGGAAGCGAGAGGTGGCCCGGCATCGACACGAATCTAATCCGATCACCTGGCGGACGGCAACCGCAGCGAAAGCAGCATGTGCTAGCAAACCACCGTCATGTGACACCTGTTCCGGCACGTTCATCAAATGGGGACGCTGTGATCGCCCTTCGGGGATTGTCTTTGCCGACGCAGGCATTACCTTCCGGCAAGTTTTCAAGGAAATTGCTCATGTACACCGGTATCGTCCAGACAGTCGCCCCCGTCGAAGATGTCGTCCGTCACGACGGCTATACGACATTCCACATCCGCTTTCCGGACAGGCTGATGAACGAGCTCCAGATTGGAGCGAGCGTCTCGGTCGAGGGTGTGTGCCTCTCAGTGACCTCGATGACCGGAACGGAAGTCACCTTCGATGCCATGGATGCGACGTTGGAAAGAACAAATCTCGGTAAGCTGAATGCCGGCGATCGGGTCAACCTCGAACGGTCAGCCAAGCCCACTGACGAAAATGGCGGCCACAACATCGCTGGTCATATCGCGACGACGGCGAAACTGGTGGCTGCGAAACTAGACATGCCCGGTGCATTCATTCGCTTCGAGGTCCCGGACGAGTGGGCAAAATACGTCTTCAAGCGTGGCTATCTTGCCGTAAATGGTGCCAGCCTCACAGTTGCCGAGGCGGACGAAAATGTATTCACCATCAACTTGATCCCCGAGACGTTGCGCCAGACCACGTTCCCGGACTACCGCGTCGGCGACGATCTCAACATAGAGGTCGATCACCAGACGATGGTGATGGTGGACGTGGTCGAACGGACGCTGGAACGCCTGATGGCCAAGCGCTGAATTCGATCAGTGGCGTCCGTGGAACCGGCCGCTCGGCGTCTCTCTCATGAGGGACGTCAGCACCTTGCGGTAATCCGCCGGTTTGGAGGCGCACAATTCCTCCGGAATGCCATTGGCCTCGATCTCCCTGATCGCCGAACCGGAGACGATCCGAAAGGGAATTCCGGCCTGCCTTAGTTTCTGGACGATCGGCGTCACGGCCCCATCCTTCACCTGGAAATCAAGAATCGCGCCTGAAATATGTTCGCTGTCGAGGATCTCCAGCGCATCCCGCACGGTCTCTGTTGTAATGACGGCAACACCGGCCTTCGAGACGGCGTCCGCCGCGTCCATGGAAATGAAGACATCATCTTCGACGATGAGAATGGTGTCGATCGCTAGTGCCTGTCGCATGTTCGCTCTCCTTGTCCGACCCAAACGCGTCGAGACGACCTTTGTTCAGTTTTTCTTAAATTGCTAAACATCATGGTAAACAACAGGTTAAGATGAGTGGCATGCGAGCCGGATGCCATCGGCTCTCCAACAGCAACTGCCAAACCCATGGAACAACGCTGCCATGCCTGCGTTTTCACGTCGAAACAAACGGGAGAACGTCCATGCAGATCGTAGGAACCAAGGTGCACGAACCGACAGGCTCTGACCCCGCTTTTACGGTGGAATTTGAAGGCGATGGCGGCGAACGCGTATCGGTGGTTATGGCGCAGACAGAGAGTGGCGTTCTCACGCGCGAGAATGCGCTGCAAAAGGCCCAGGTGATCCTCTTGCAGGCCGGGAACTTCGGCCTCTCCAGCGAAACAGTGGATTCGCCAGATGGCGGCTTTCCTGCGGACGAACAGCCGAGCGATGCCGTGGAAAGCCTGCTGCAGGAACAAGAGAGCCGCAGATCCGGCAGCAATCTTCAAGAGGGCCTTGAAGACACATTCCCGGCCAGCGACCCGGTCTCCTCTACCTATACGTCAACAGCAGCTCATGATCAGAAAGCCTGAGGGCTGAGGCCCCTGGCTTCTCTGTAATCGGCCCTTTCTTGGAACTGACGATGCCGCAGGAATTGACCGATTTCGGAACGCAGACGACGCTCGACCTTTCGGCCATCGTTGTTCGCCTGTTGATCGCGTTGACCTGCGGTGCAGCGATCGGTTTTGAACGGGAATGGCGCAGCCACGCCGCAGGCTTGCGGACCCACATCTTGGTCTGCCTCTCGGCGGCGATCGTTGCCATTTTGACGATTGAGATCGCGCATCATCCTGCGTTTGACCGAGAAGAAGTACGGATCGACCCGTTACGTCTGGTTGAAGCGGTTACTGCCGGCGTCGCTTTCCTGGCCGCCGGCATGATCGTTTACGCGAAAGGAAGGGTCACGGGACTGACCACCGGAGCCGGCCTCTGGTTTGCAGGCTCGATTGGCCTTTCCTGCGGACTAGGCTTCTGGCAGATCGGACTCATCGCGACCGTTTTCGCCCTGACGGTCCTATGGCTCGTCAATCTTCTCGAGAAACGGCTTCCGACGACTGGTGACGATCGTTAGATCTCACGTTGCTCTTTAACGCAGCAGGCTCTGCCCGCCATCGACCCAGATGGGCGTGCCGGTCACGTGGCGAGACGCGGGAGAAAGGAGGAAGTAGATCACCTCTGCCACCTCCTCGATCGTCCCCGCCTCGCCGCCCGTAAGAGGAATATCCCCTTCCGGAAAAGCCACCGGAATTTCCGTCTCGTTGCGGCCACGCAAGGCCGTGTTGTCATTGATGCTGGTTTCAATTGCCCCCGGGCAGACGGCGTTGATCCGTATCCCGTGTCGGCCCAGCTCCAGAGAGAGTTGCTGCACCATCGCCAGCTGAGCGGCCTTGGTCGCGGAATAGGCCGTGGCGCCCGGTGTGGTGAATGTTCGTGTTCCATTGATGGAGGAAATGACCACGATGGATCCGCCCGTCGCCTTCATATGCCTTACACAGTGGTGGAGGGTCAGATAGGTGCCCCGCAAGTTGATCGCGATGGTCTTGTCGAACTCCTCGGGACTCAGATCGTCGATCGGCGCCCAGGTGCCGTTAATTCCCGCATTGGCGACCACCATGTGCAACGCGTCCCGCTCCGACAGAAGCGTTGCAAAGGCCTGCTCCATGGCAACGGCATCACTCACATCGGCGACTAGGATCAAACCATCTCCGCCGGCGGACCGAATTTCAGAGAGGGTACTGGTCAACTCTTCCTCGGTTCTCCCGAGAAGTCCAACATAAGCGCCATGTGACGCGAGCTTGAGTGCAGCTCCCCGGCCGATCCCTGACCCGGCACCGGTCACAAGAGCGGTTTTGCCAGCCAATTCCTCATGTTGCTGCATCACGTTTTGTCCTCGACATGTTCGGGTTTGCCTTTGCGTTTTGTCGCGGACAGCGCCTTGAGTTCGCTTTCACTCATGCTTTTTTCCATGCTTTTGGATGCCCCCCTCAGTGCGGACTTCTTCACCTCTCCCCGCTTGGCGGCGAGAGCGGCACCGGCGGCCTTTTGCTGCGCTTTGGACTTGGCTGGCATCTTGTGATCCTCGCAATTCGGACGATGGGACTGAAACAACCGCAACCGCCTGCGATAGTTCCGCTCGCAATGCCGGAACAAAGCTCTGTCCCGTCGCTTTACGTGGATCGCTCCCACACACCGAGGATTTCATGGACACCAACAGCAAGCATTTCCACGTCGAAGCCGGAGACTGGCATCGCTTTGGCGCCCATTTCGACGGGAAAGGCACGAACTTCGCCCTTTTCTCCGCCCATGCCGAGCGGGTCGAACTTTGCCTGTTCGATGACAGCGGAAAGATCGAAACGGCGAGGATCACCCTGCCGGAATATACCCATGAGGTCTGGCACGCCTATCTGCCAGACGTGAAACCCGGCCAGCTTTACGGTTACCGAGTTCATGGTCCTTACGACCCCGAAAACGGCCATCGTTTCAATCCGAACAAGCTGCTCCTGGATCCCTATGCCCGGGAACTCGTTGGGGACTTCGACTGGAACAAGGCCCACTTCGGATATGACCTCGACAGCGAAGACAAGGACCTGACCTTCAACGACCTCGACAGCGCGCCCTTTATGCCGAAGTGCCGGGTGGTCGACCCGACCGCCAATCAGACGACCAATGGCTTCTCCGCCGTACCATGGGCGAAGACCATCGTCTACGAAACACACGTCAAAGGCTTCACCCAGCTCCACCCCGCAATCCCGGAAGAGCTGCGTGGCACCTTCGAAGGTCTGGGGCACAAGGCTGCAGTCGATTACATCAGGAGCCTCGGCATCACCTCGGTCGAGCTCTTGCCGGTCCATGCATTTCCAGACGATAGCCATCTGCTCGACAAGGGACTGCGCAACTACTGGGGCTACAACACCATCGGCTTCTTCTCCCTGGCCAGCCGGTACTACGGGCCAAAGGGCATGGACGGTTTCCGCGACATGGTCCGGGCTTTCCATGATGCCGGTATCGAAGTGATCCTGGACGTCGTCTACAATCACACGGCCGAAGGCAACGAACTCGGACCGACCCTTTCGTTCAAGGGCATCGACAATTTCTCCTACTACCGCACCCTGCCGGACAATCATCGCTACTATATCAACGACACCGGCACCGGAAACACGGTCAACACATCCCATCCACGCGTTCTGCAGATGGTTCTCGACAGCCTTCGCTATTGGAAGGACGAGATGCATGTCGATGGCTTCCGCTTTGACCTCGGCACTATTCTTGGTCGCGAGCCGGAGGGTTTCGACCAGCGCGGCGGCTTCTTCGATGCCATTACCCAGGATCCGGTGCTCTCCAACGTAAAGCTGATCGGAGAGCCCTGGGACATCGGTCCCGGAGGCTATCAGGTTGGCGGCTTCCCGCCGGGTTGGGCCGAATGGAACGACAAGTATCGCGATTCCACCCGCGAATACTGGCTGAACGGCGACAACTGCGCGCCGGACTTTGCCGCTCGACTCCTGGGGTCGGGCGACCTCTACGATCTGCGCGGACGACGTCCCTGGGCGAGCGTCAACTTCATCACCGCCCATGACGGCTTCACCCTCAACGATGTCGTCTCGTACGACCAGAAGCACAACGATGCCAACGGTGAGGACAACAAGGACGGGCACAACGACAACCGCAGCCACAACTACGGTCACGAGGGGCCAACCGAAGACGAAGGCATCAATGCCCTGCGCGAGCGCCAGAAGCGCAACTTTCTATCGACCCTCTTCTTCTCGCATGGCACCCCGATGCTGCTTGCCGGTGACGAGTTTGGCCGGTCCCAGATGGGCAACAACAACGGCTACTGTCAGGACAGCGAAATCAGCTGGCTGCATTGGGAGAACCTGCCCCCGTCCTGTGAAGCATTGCGGGACTTCACCGCCAGATTGATTGCCATTCGCAAGGCGCAACCGCTCCTGCGTCGGGAAAACTGGCGGGACGGCATGATCATTGATTGGTACAACATGACCGGCGGCGCACAGAAACCGGAGCACTGGCTGGACGGCAATCCGCTTGCGCTTAAACTGCTGCGGCAGGATCTCGATCCCGAAGAAGGCGTCTGGCACGAGGTGCTGATGCTGTTCAATCCTGTCGATCAAGACATGGAGTTCACTCTGCCACAGACCGGCGGAGACTGGAAACTGGAATTGACCACCGTTGACCCGGAACGGACGGGCGATACTTCAGCCGAAGCCTCGCGCTTTCTGATGGAAGCACGCTCCTTCGCTCTGTTTCGCCGGGCGCCATAAGCACTCGTCATCAGGTCTGGTTGACCCGCGTCAGAACTTCGAAATCATAGAGCTGCCCGGCGACGGAAATCCGCCGGGCAGAGATCATCACATCGATCACCTGGCCGTCGGCCCCGTGAATTTGTCCACGCTGACCGCTGTACCCGCCATCGCGATCCAGAAGCTTCAACCGCTCGGCACGCGCCTCATTTCCAGCGACCACACCAGAGGCAACCATCTCACTCCCACGGATATCGTCCCAGCTCTTGCCGATGAGATCGAGATAGGCCTGGTTCACCCGCACATAGCGGGAATTGCGCTGGCCGATGCTGGAGATGGAGAAGGCAACGGGAGAGAGTTCAAACAGCGCCTGAATGACCGGCCCGGATAAGGCTGTCGCCTCTGCCTGATCGATGAGGTCACGGCTCAGACCGGGATCGTCGGGTTCATCGGACAGTTCGTAGTCGGCCGGCAGAGCCAGTTCGTCACGCAACACCGCAACCAGACGCCAGAGGTCGACTTCGAGAAAATGCGGCTTGTGCGTATCCTCCACCATGTCGAGGGACGCAGGAAGGGATGAGATCGAGGCCTGCAGACGCTGGACTTCCCGATCGTCTGTCACGCACGAGAGCAGGGCTTCCAACTTACTGACGGTCACTGCCCGCAAAATCTTGTAGGCTTCCTGGAGCATTGAGGCCCGTGCGGCCTCAACCTCGTCCAGGGGAACAGTATCGTCGGACACCGGCAGATCTTCCAGAATGGCCCAGACCTGCTTCTCCTCGGGACAGTCTTCGAAACCTTGCGTTCCCTGCGGTGCATAGCGCACCAGTGCCAGAATGGTGTCTACGCCGAAGCCGCTGACATCGACGGGCACCAGCGAGCCTTCGGCGTCCGCCCTGATAGCTGTGAGCCGTGTCGGCCCCCCGTTGTCGTCGAAATAGACACTCACTTCGGAGACGAATTCGGGAAAGTTAAGCCACGGGTGTTCCGCTCGAAAAGCCGAGAGGGCTGCTGTGTCGAGAACCGTAACGGCGTACATGCCACTTCCTCCACTGCCGGCGATCATACCGTGGCGTCTGGCCCGATCCAACGCAAGGATCACCGGACGTCCAGCCTGCCTTGTCACGCGCCGGATGTCGAGATGAAGCCTAGGGGCTTACAAGTGTAGAAAGGCTTAAATTCGAATATAATTCCAAAGGTATGGCGCAGATATGCGACAGCCGCACCCCTGTATTTTCAGGGATTTGCGGCTGCACGCGAGAAGCGTTTCAGAAGAACGCCTGGATGCCGGTCTGGGCCCGACCGAGGATCAACGCATGCACGTCGTGGGTCCCCTCATAGGTGTTCACCGTCTCCAGATTCTGCGCATGGCGCATGACATGATACTCAATCTGGATGCCGTTGCCGCCATGCATGTCGCGGGCCATGCGCGCAATGTCCAACGCCTTGCCGCAGTTGTTGCGCTTGACGATCGAGATCATCTCGGGGGCGAATTGGTGCTCGTCCATGAGACGGCCGACGCGCAGCGAAGCAAGCAGCCCGAGCGAGATCTCGGTCTGCATGTCCGCAAGCTTCTTCTGGAACAGCTGCGTACCGGCAAGCGGCTTGCCGAACTGCTTGCGATCGAGGCCGTATTGCCGCGCGCGGTGCCAGCAATCTTCAGCCGCGCCGAGCACACCCCAGGAAATGCCGTAACGGGCGCGGTTGAGGCAACCGAAGGGACCTTTGAGGCCGGAGACGTTCGGTAGCAGTGCATCTTCGCCGACCTCGACACCGTCCAGCACGATCTCACCGGTGACAGACGCCCGCAACGACAGCTTGCCGCCGATCTTCGGCGCGGACAAGCCCTTCATGCCCTTCTCAAGAATGAAACCCCGGATCTCGCCACCATGCGCCTCTGACTTCGCCCAAACCACGAAGACATCGGCGATCGGCGCGTTGGAAATCCACATCTTCGAGCCGCGCAGGCGGTAGCCGCCTTCGATCTTCTCGGCACGCGTCTTCATGCCGCCAGGATCAGAACCGGCATCAGGTTCGGTCAGGCCAAAGCAGCCGATCAGTTCACCCGAGACGAGGCCCGGCAGATACTTGTCCTTCTGCTCTTCCGAACCATAGGCATAGATCGGATAGATGACGAGCGAGGACTGAACGCTCATCATCGAGCGATAACCGGAATCGACACGTTCGATTTCACGCGCCACAAGGCCGTAGGAGACATAGTTCGCACCGGCTGCACCATATTTTTCCGGCAGCGTCACGCCAAGGAGCCCGGCCTGGCCCATCAGGCGGAACAACTCCGGCTCCACCGTTTCGCCGAGATAGGCGTCTGCCACGCGCGGCGCCAACTCAGCCTTAGCGAAGGCCGCAGCGGCATCCTGGATCATCCGCTCGTCCTCACTGAGGATTTCGGACATCAGAAAAGGGTCACTCCAGGAAAAGGGCTGCATCTCGCTCATAATCATCGCATCCGTTTTTGACAGTTGACCACAGATTGCTCATATCGGACGATTAAACAAGCCATGTTTACTCATGTTGCTATTAGGTCTAGTCATAACGAATGCTGACACACCAACGCCGCTTTCTGCCCTCCACAAGCGCACTCGCCGCTTTCGATTCCGTCGCGAAGCTCGGCAGCTTCTCCGCGGCGGCAAACGAACTCGCCCTTACCCAAGGCGCAATCAGCCGCCAAATTGGCCTCCTGGAGGATCAGCTTGGCGTCAAGCTGTTCGACCGCACAAACCGTGGTGTGGAACTGACGGCGATCGGCCGGACCTATGCCAAGGGCATTGGCGATGCACTGGCGACCATCCGCACCCTCTCGCTGGAGGCCATGGCAACCCGCGACGACACCCATTTGAGGTTGGCGATCCTGCCGACCTTCGGAACACGCTGGCTGATGCCACGCATCCCGGACTTTCTGACGCGCAATCCGGCCGTCATCATCGATTTCGCCACCCGCATCGGGCAATTCGATTTCGAGGGCTCGGGGATCGACGCCGCGATCCACATTGGTGAACCCAACTGGCCGGGCACCGACTGCCAGTTTCTCATGCACGAGATGGTCGCACCCGTTTGCAGCCCCGCGTTCCTCGCCGCAAACCCGGTCAGACGGCCGGAAGACCTGCTTACCAAGCCCCTCTTCGACATGGCGTCCCGTCCACGCGCCTGGGAGCAGTGGTTCGCCTCACTCGGCATGCAGGAGGGTCATGGCGGCGGCATGCGCTTCGAGCAGTTCTCCAATGTGGTCCAAGCCTGTCTGGCCGGCCTTGGCATCGCGCTGGTGCCGACATTCCTGATCGAACCGGAACTCGCGAACGGCCAACTGGTCCGCGCTTTCGATCACGAGGTCAAAAGCGCCAGCGCCTATTACCTAGTCCGGCCTTTGTCGCGCATGGCCTATGGTCCAGTCAGCGCTTTCGCGACCTGGATCATTGATCAGGCCCGCGAATTCAGCGCCTCCGGATGCCTGATCGCTCGGGAGTGAAACCGGCTACTTGTACTGACTTTGCCGATATCATCGGACTGTGTCCGCTGCCGATTGACAAGCCCCTGACATGATCCAAAAGTATCTTCGAACAGGCTGAATCTGAATTCGGCCTTCGGGGAGAAAACTATGTTCACGCGCCGTCTGTCGGTCATTTTCACAATGACCCTGTCACTCCTTGCCCTCACGCTTCCAACATCCGCGCAGGATAGCCGCACCGTCGTCACGGTGGACGACGCCGACTACTTCGGCTTCGATCTCCGGACTGAGAAGAATGTGTCGCTGGATGAGTGCGAGGCGAGCTGCGTCGCAGACGGCTCCTGCCGCGCCTTCACCTATAACCCGAAGGTGAAGTGGTGCTTCCTGAAATCCGACTATAACCAGATGAACAGCTTCGTCGGCGCCGTTGCCGGCCGAATTGTAGAGGCCGCGGCGGAAGAAGACATTGGCGCACCAGCACCGCTTGCCTTCGTCTCGGAACAACTGAAGACGGACGCGCGCAATCAGCGCGACAGCCTGACACTGCCGCCGGACCGCGAAGGCGCCGGTCGTGAGGCCCTGATCGACGAAGCGCGCCAGGCCATCGCAGGCGGCAATGTCGACGCGGCGATCGCTGCGCTCAAAGGTGCGCTGTCGATTGATCCGGATGATGCTGCCACGTGGTTGGAACTGGCACGTGTCGCCAACACGGTGTCCAACAACTACACATATGCCAACGAAGCGGCGATGGCGGCCATCAATGGCTATGGCCTGACGAGAGGTGCCGTGACCCGCGCCGACGCGTTGGCCACCCTGGCGCTTGCTCTGGAAAAGAGCGAAAACTACCGCGCCGCCCTCAATGCCTACAAGGCGAGCCTGGAGCTTTCCGCCGATGCGCAGGTTCGCGCGGCATTCGAGGATCTCCGGTCGCGTCAGGGCTTTCGCATCGTCGGCAATACGGTTGATTCCGATTCAGCCTCCCCGCGTGCCTGCGTGGAGTTTTCCGAGCAGCTGATCAAACGCGGCGTCGACTACGCGCAATACGTCACTCTCGATGGCAAGTCGCCGAAAGCTGTCGAAGCGAAAAACAACCAGATCTGCGTCGAAGGCCTGGAACACGGCGGCCGATACCGCCTGGCCATCCGTGCCGGCCTGCCGTCTTCCGTTGAGGAAAACCTCGAAGCTCCGGTCGAACTCGAGCTTTACGTCCGCGACCGCTCTTCCACCGTTCGCTTCACGGGCGACAGCTTTGTTCTGCCGTCCAGCGCACGCCAGGGCATTCCGCTCGTCTCGATCAATTCGGAAAGCGCCAAGCTCGCCCTTTATCGCATCGGCGATCGAAACATCGCACCCCTTTTGGCCGCCTCGCAGTTCCTGACCCAGCTCGATGGCTACAGTGCAAGCCGCGTCGAGGACGAGATCGGCGAACTGGTCTGGCAAGGCACGATCGACATTGCCAACCAGTTGAACGACGAGGTGATCACCAGCATCCCGCTGCAGGAAGCATTGCCGACCCGCAAACCCGGGATCTACGTGCTCACCGCTGTTGCCGCCAACAGCACCGCCGAAAACTGGGACAGCCGTGCCACCCAGTGGTTCGTCGTCTCCGACATCGGCCTCTCGACCTTCGCCGGTACCGACGGGCTGCATGTGTTCGCACGCTCGCTTGCGTCAGCCGCCCCACTGGAAGGCGTCGAACTGCAACTGCTGGCGAAGAACAACGAAATCCTGGCAACGGCAAAGACCGATGCCGAGGGCCGAGCTCGCTTTGACGCCGGCCTTCTCAAAGCCAGTGCGGCTATGGCGCCAGCCGTCATCGCCGCACACACCAAAGACGATGACAATGTCTTCCTCGACATGACCCGCGCCGGCTTTGACCTGTCCGACCGCGGCGTCACCGGCCGCCCTGCGCCGGGTCCCGTCGACGTTCTCTCCTGGACCGAACGCGGCATCTATCGCCCCGGCGAAACGGTCCATGTTGCAGCACTGGCCCGAGACACCGAAGCCGATGCCATCAGCGGCCTGCCGCTGACCTTCATTTTCCTGCGTCCCGACGGTGTCGAGTTCCGTCGCATGGCCGTCTCCAGCGAAAGCCTGGGCGGCTATGCAGTGGACCTGCCGTTGCTCGCCAATTCGATGCGCGGCACCTGGAGTGTCGCGATCCATACCGACCCTAGAAAGCCGGCGATCGCCCAGAGCTCCTTCCTCGTGGATGACTTCGTCCCCGACCGCCTCGACATGACGCTCGCAAGTGAGGCGACGGCGCTTGCCCCGGACGGCAGCGCGACGATCGATATCGAGGGTCGTTACCTCTATGGCGCACCGGCAGCCGGCCTGACGTTGGAAGGCGAACTGGTCGTCACCCCCACCAGCAGTCATCCGGACTACCCCCGCTACAGCTTCGGCCTCTCCGACGAGGAAGATGTCGAAGGCGTGCGCGTGCCCTTCGAGGCGCTCGATCCGCTTGATGAGGATGGAAAGGCCAGCATCGACGTCGCCGTCACCGACCTCCCCGCGACGACGCGTCTCTTGAACGCCGATGTTGTGCTCAGACTGCGCGAAGGCGGTGGTCGGGCGATCGAACGGAAGTTGACCCTTCCGGTCACGCCCGAAGGACCCATGATCGGCATCAAGCCGGAATTCGACGGCGATGTCGCAGAAAACAGCACCGCCGCCTTCAATCTGATTGCGATCGGACCCGACGCCGCAAAGCAGGACCTCCCAGGTGCCAAATGGAAGCTGGTCAAGCTCGAGCGGAATTACCAGTGGTACCGCGAAGGCTCATCCTGGCGTTACGAGCCGATCACCACCACCAAGCTGGTGGCCGATGGCACCGTGGACATCAAAGCCGACGGCACGGCACTTTCCATCCCGGTCACCTGGGGTAGCCACCGCCTGGAAGTCGAACAGGGCGGCTCTGTCTCCAGCGTCGATTTCGACGCCGGCTGGTTCGTCTCCGCAAGCTCGACCGAAACGCCGGATGCCCTGCAGGTCGGCCTCGACAAGGCGACATATCAGGTGGGCGATACCGCTCGTCTCAAGATCTCGCCGCGTTTTGAAGGCAAGGTTCTGGTGACTGTCGGAACGGACGCCCTGATTACGTCCACCGTGGCCGACGTTCCGGCGGCGGGTGCCGAAATCGAGCTTCCGGTCACAGCCGATTTCGGTGCCGGTGCCTATGTCACCGCCACCCTCTTCCGGCCGGGTGATGCCCAGGAAAGCCGCATGCCGGCTCGCGCCATCGGCATTACCTGGCTCGGCGTCGACCCGGGCGCAGACAAGCTGGCGGTGAAGATTACGACACCGGAAAAGACGCTCCCGCGCCAGCCGCTGGAAATCCCGATCGAGGTTGCCGGTGCCGGCATTGGCGAGGAAGCCTATGTCACGGTCGCCGCCGTTGATGTCGGTATCCTGAACCTCACCCGTTATGAAGCCGCCGATCCCGAGACTTATTACTTCGGCCAGCGCCGCCTGGGCCTCGAATTGCGCGACCTCTATGGCCGCCTGATCGACGGCTCGCTTGGCGCGACGGGCACGCTGCGCACGGGTGGCGATGGTGGTGAAGTGGCTCTCCAGGGCAACCCGCCCAAGGAAAAGCTCGTCGCATTCTTCTCTGGCCCGGTGAAGCTCGATGCGGCCGGCAAGGCAACGGTGTCCTTCGACATCCCGCAGTTCAACGGCACCGCCCGTGTCATGGTCCATGCCTGGTCGAAGACCGGGGTTGGCCATGCACAGACCGACGTCATCATCCGCGACCCGGTCGTGGTGACCGCCAGCCTGCCGAAGTTCCTCGCCCCCGGCGATGAAAGCAGTCTGCGTCTCGACATCGCCGCAACCGATGCCCCCGATGGCACTTACACGCTGGTCGCGACCGGCAACGGTCCGGTGGCGGTGGGTGGAGACACATCGAACCAGTTCACGCTTGCCGCTGGCAAGACGACGACCCTCACGCTGCCTCTTTCAGCGGGAGAACCCGGGCAGGGATCGATAGACGTTGCCCTGACCGGCGCCGACGGAATTGCCGTTAGCCAGTCGCTCGACCTTCCCGTCAGACCGGCGACCCTGCCGATCACTCAGCGGCAGGTGATCGCCGTGGCGCCGGGCAAGAGCCTGACCATAGACGGCAATCTGCTCGCCGACAGCCTGCTGAATGGCGCCTCGGTCAGCCTGAATGTCACCCGCGCAGATGGTCTCGACGTTCCTGGCCTGCTGATGGCGCTCGACCGCTACCCCTATGGTTGCGCCGAACAGACGACCAGCCGCGCGCTGCCGCTGCTTTACTTCGCGGAACTGGCAAAGATATCGGGCCTTCCGGAAGATCCTGATATCGCCAAGCGTGTTCAGGATGCCATCTTCCGCGTGCTCTCCTACCAGTCCTCCAGCGGCTCCTTCGGCCTCTGGGGTCCGGGGTCGGAAAGCCTGTGGCTCGATGCGTATGTGACGGACTTCCTCACCCGTGCCCGCGAAAAGAAATTCGACGTGCCGGAAGAGGCCCTCGTTCAGGCCCTGCAGAACCTGCAGAACCGCATCGCCTATGACAACGACATCCGCACGCGCGGCAATGACATCGCCTATTCGCTCTACGTGCTTGCGCGCAGCCGCAAGGCCTCGCTCAGCGACCTGCGCTACTATGCCGACACCATGCTCGGCGACTTCCCGACGCCTCTGTCTAAGGCCCATCTCGCTGCCGCGCTGTCACTCTACGGCGATACGCAACGCGCCAACATGGTCTTCGCTGACGCCTCCGGCATGTCGGAACAGGCACGGCTGACCCCCGTCAGCTTGAGCCGCTCGGATTATGGCTCGTCGCTGCGTGATGCAGCCGGCGTGCTGGCCCTGGCCGCCGAAAGCCGGCCCATGCCAGCAGTCGTGCCGGTCCTGGCAAAGATCGTGAATGAGGAATGGAAGGCGAAGCAGACGCTGAGCACCCAGGAACAAACTTGGATGCTGCTCGCTGCCCGCGCGCTGCAGGAGGACGATTCCGGCCTTAAGATCGATGTGAACGGTGCGGAACGGACGGGAGCCTATGCGGCCACCATCCCGGGCGAGGCCCTTCTCCAGGCCCCCGTCACACTGACCAACAACGGCAGCGATCCAATCAGCGCCGCGATCACGACGGTCGCCGCTCCCGTTGAACCGCCAGCCGCCGGTGGCGAAGGCTTCGAGATCAACCGAACCTACTATACGCTCGATGGCGAAGAGGCGAACATCACGGAAGCGACGCAGAACGAGCGTTATGTGGTCGTCCTGGAGGTGACGGAAGAGGATGAATGGCCAGCCCAACTGCTGGTCACCGACCTTCTGCCGGCCGGCTTCGAAATCGACAATCCGAGCCTGGTCGACAGCGCAGCCCTCGCCAACTTCGACTGGATCGGTCAGACGGAAACCGCCCATCTCGAATTCCGCAACGACCGCTTCGTCGCCGCCGTAAACCGGACTGAAGACGAGAACGGCACCATCACGTTGGCTTATGTCGTACGGGCGGTCACACCGGGCACCTACGATCTGCCGGCAGCCGCCGTCGAAGACATGTATCGTCCACAGCTCTCCGCAAGGACGGCAGCGGGTGGCATGACGGTCTCGGCAGCCCCCTGATGGCACGCTTGCGAAAGCCCCTGATCGTCATTGCCACAGGCATTGCCGTGACGGGGCTTTCGCTGTTTGCCTTAGACTGGGCAGACAAGCACTTCCCACCCCCGATCGAGGCGGTGCGGTCGGTGTCGACGGAAATTCTCGACCGTGACGGCCAACTGCTGAGGGCGTTTGCCACGCGCGAAGGTCTGTGGCGGCTGAAGACCACGGCGGAGGATGTCGACCCCGCCCTGATCCGCATGCTTGTCGCCTACGAGGACCGCCGTTTCCAAAATCACGCGGGCGTCGATGTGCTGGCACTCGGGCGCGCCGCCTGGCAGCTCGTTACCAACGGCCGTATCGTCTCCGGCGCCTCCACGCTTTCGATGCAAGTCGCCCGCCTGATCGAACCCCGACGGGAGCGCTCACTGGCCGCCAAGTTGATCCAGATCGCGCGCGCGCTCCAGTTGGAACGTCGCCTGTCGAAGGGCGAGATCCTGAATCTCTATCTGACCCACGCTCCCTACGGCGGCAATCTGGAGGGCGTACGGGCCGCAAGCCTTGCCTGGTTCGGCAAGGAACCCAAGCGCCTGACGACGGCGGAAGCAGCCTTGCTGGTCGCTCTGCCGCAGCTGCCGGAAAAGCGCCGCCCCGACCGCTTCGCCGACAATGCCCTGCAAGCCCGCACGCGCGTGCTGGAACGAGCCGCTGAGGCCGGGATCATCGAGCCGTCCGAGGTCGCTTTTGCGCTGAGCGCCGAGTTACCGAGAGCCCGTCGCCAGCTGCCAGCGCTCGCTCCGCATCTCGCCGAGGCCGCAAAACGCGCGGCTCCGACGGCGGAACGCCACCAGACGACCCTGCTCCGCCCCGTGCAGGAGAAGCTGGAAACAGTCGCGGCCGAAACCGCCCGCAAACTCGATCCCAAAGTCTCGCTCGCCCTGATCATGGCGGATGCAACGACAGGTGAGATCGTCGCGGAAGTCGGTGCAGCCGATTACTTCGACGCCAGCCATTCCGGTTGGATCGACATGACGCGTGCCGAACGGTCGCCCGGTTCCACCCTGAAACCCTTCATCTATGGCCTGGCCTTCGAACTGGGCCTGGTCGCCCAGGAAACCATTGTCGAAGATCGCCCCGCCGACTTCTTCGGTTACCGACCGAAAAACTTTGACATGCAGTATCAGGGCGACGTGAGCATTCGACAGGCCTTGCAGCTATCGCTCAACGTGCCCGCCGTCCGCCTCTTGGACAGCGTCGGTCCGTCTCGCCTCATGGTCCGGCTGCGACGCGCTGATGTCAGCCTGAAACTGCCACCGAACGAAGTGCCCGGTCTCGCCATTGCCCTCGGCGGTGTCGGCGTCACGCTGAAAGGCCTGGTGCAGCTCTATGCCGGTCTCGCCAATCGCGAACAACCCGTCCGTCTTGGCGACGGCATAAGGGAGAAGCCCGGCCTGCTCGACGACCAGCCGCTTCTGGAGCCGACGGCCGCCTGGACGATCGCCGATATCCTCGGCGCGGTACAGCCCCCGGCTGGCAGTCCACCGGCCGGTATCGCCTACAAGACCGGCACGAGCTATGGCTATCGCGACGCCTGGTCGGTCGGCTATGACGGCCGCTATGTGCTGGGGGTCTGGATCGGTCGTCCGGACAACGCCGCCGTTCCCGGGATTTCCGGCTACAAGACTGCGGCTCCCATCCTGTTCGAGGCCTTCGCCAAATCGGGCCTGGCGGGCACCGCCCTGCCCCGCGCACCGACCGGCGCCATGCGCCTCGCGGCCAATGATCTGCCCGCCGGTCTGCGGCGCTTCTCGGTCAATCCAAACGGACTGGTTTCGGCATCTGCTCGCGAGAAACCGCCGCAGATCGTCTATCCTCCGGAAGGAGCGCAACTCGAACTCGGCCGCGATGCCGCCGGTACGCCACTCCCGCTGGTCATGAAGATGCAGGCGGGCCGGGCGCCCTTCCGCTGGCTGGTCGATGGAAAGCCCATGACGGAATCGACCCGCCGCCGCACCGGTGAATGGCATCCGCCCGGCCAGGGTCAGACGACATTGACCGTCATCGACGCAGACGGTCGCGCCGCCTCGGTGAATGTGTTCATCCGCGAGTGACCTGAGGTGATCCGCCAGCGAGATGTCTCCGTAAGAAGGAACACATAGACACTCGCTTGGGAGACCTACGCCATGCATTCCAGCCTGAGAACCGGATTGATGACGCTGATGGCGGTCGCGCTCACCTCCGCGACAGCCCTTGCCAACGAGCGCTTCACCGCCAGTGATATCCGCGAAGACATCATCGGCAAGCGCATCTACCTCGCCGTGCCCCTGGGCGGAGAGTTTCCGTTGAACTATCGAAAGAACGGCCAGGTCGATGGCTCGGGCGAAGCTCTTGGCCTTGGGCGCTTCGCCAAGCCCAATGATACCGGTCGCTGGTGGATCAAGGGCGACCGTCTCTGCCAACAGTTTACCAGTTGGTACAAGGGCGCGCCGATGTGCTTCGAACTGCAGCGGATCAACGACAAGCAGCTGAAATGGACGCGCGACAACGGCGAAACTGGCACCGCCCGGATCGGCAGCAACATTTGAGCCGCCTTGTCGGGCAGCACGCGCAAACATAGGATGCCCCGACTTGAAGGGAGCATCCTATGGCAGATTTGCGCACGCGGCGGATCGGGGCGACGGCGACACTCGGAAAGAGTGGTTATCCGCATGTCGTGTCGGAAACCGGTGGCGTTGTCGACATCGTTACTGGCGTTTCCGAACCGGGTTTCAATCCGCTCGACCTACTTCTGGCGTCCCTGGCCGCTTGCATGAGCATGAGCGCGAGGATTGCGGCCCGTGAACTCGGTCTTTCGGACCGCATCTTGGGCGTCAGCGCCAAAGCAAATGGAGAAAAGGCGAACGACGGACCGTCCCGTTTTGTGAAGCTTACCGTCGAATTCCGGTTTGAAGGAGAACTCGACCAAGACGAGAAACGACAGGTGGCGCATCGCGCCGAAGAAATCTGCACCGTGAGCAACACCTTGGCCGTCAAGCCGGAAATCATTGTGGACGCCGTCTAACCATCGACGAGATCGAGCGTGAGCCTGTCCCGCTCTCCCTGGCAGAACCTCTCCAACGCCTGCGCGAATGGATAAGCCCGCTGATCCTCCACGACCAGGGAGAAGAGCGTCATGCAGGAGCGAAACTTCAGATCGTCCGGCGCGCCTAAGATGTCATGCAATGAGCGGTGCGCCACGGCGAGGACCGCTTCCGTCGCCTGCACCAGACGCGGTCCGAGAATAGGATGTGAGAGGTACATCCGGGCCTCCGCCTTGTCCGCAAGCCCGTAGTGCCGAGCGGTCGCTGAACGGCCAAGGTCGCGCAGTTGAGGAAAGATGAACCACATCCAATGGCTTTCCTTGCGCCCACGCCTGAGCTCCGTCATTGCCGTGGCAAAAACCGGCTCCTGTGCCAGCAGAAACCGGTCCGAATCCCATATGTCCATCGGCTTTTCCTCCCGCTCCCACGGAATAACGCAGGACTTGCCAATCAGTTCTCCGAGAGACCGACACTTGACATCGGCACCGCAGCTTCCATTTCAAAGCAAGATAATCACGCGCCTTGACCTTTTCGTGAGCTTCGGTGAGAAGAAGACGTGTCGCAAGATCAAGACTTGTGATCTAACCTGGTGCCGGGCCCCTCTGGCGAGAGTTTACGGCGCTCTCGTGATGTCGGTACCGCCAGCAATTGCCAGCCGGCGGATTCAAAAACAATGAACACTCGGATCATGCTTCATGCGAAGGCGTGCAACGCGCATCGCATCGCCAATTCATGCCTCCTGATGGCGGAGGTACAGTCATGACAACGTCAGCAGCAACCGGCGCCCAGTCTACCCTCGGTTATTTCCGCTGGGCCTTTATCGTCACCGTGATCGGCCTGATCCTCGGCGGCATCCTCGGCTGGCAGATGACCGGTACGATCGGCGGAATGGCCACCGTCTTCTTCATCTGCAGTGTGCTTGCCGTCTTGGAGATCTCGCTGTCCTTCGACAACGCGATTGTCAACGCAAACAAACTGAAGGACATGACACCGGTCTGGCAGCAGCGCTTCCTGACCTGGGGTATCATCATCGCCGTTTTCGGCATGCGTATCGTCTTCCCGCTCCTGATTGTCGTGATCGCTGCCAAGATCGGCCCGATCGAAGCAATCATTCTGGCTGCCCGCGAGCCCGCGGAATATGCCCGCATCATGAACGAGGCGCATCTGCCGATCGCGGCCTTCGGCGGCACCTTCCTCATGATGGTCGGCCTCACCTATTTCTTCGACCATGAGAAAGACGTCCACTGGATCGAGATCCTGGAAAAGAACATGGCCCGTTCGGCCTCGATCAAGGGCATCGAGATCGCCGTTGTCCTGTTGCTGATCCTGCTCTTCTCGAACCTTCTCGAAGGTGAGGAAGCAACGACCTTCGTCTATTCGGCCATCTACGGCCTCGTGACCTTCCTGGCCGTTGAGGTCCTCGGCGGCCTGCTGGACGCCTCGCAGAAGACCATGACCGAAGCGGCCAAGGGCGGTCTCGGCGCTTTCATCTATCTCGAAGTGCTGGACGCCAGCTTCTCGTTCGACGGCGTTATCGGAGCGTTTGCGCTGACGCAGAACCTCTTCGTTATCGCGATCGGCCTCGGCATCGGCGCCATGTATGTGCGCTCCATGACGATCATGCTTGTCGAGAAGGGCACGCTCGCCGAATACCGATACCTCGAGCACGGTGCCTTCTATGCCATCCTGATCCTGTCGGTGATCATGTATGTGCAGACCCTGGTCCACATTCCCGAGGTCATCACCGGCCTTGGCGGCGCGGCCCTGATCGGAATCTCGCTCTGGTCATCGATCCAGTACAACAAGCGCGAACGCGAAGAGGAAGAGCAAGCCGCCCGCGAAAGCGTTGCCGAAAACATCTGACATGATCCTACAGATACGCAAAAGGCCGGCGGGAAACCGCCGGCCTTTTGCGTTTAACCTATCTCTAGAGCGCCTCAGTCGGGACCGGCACCGGTCTCCTGCGAACCTGTCTTGGGCAGCGAACCTGCACCGGGTGTCTTCATCTGATCCTGGAGTTCCGGCTTGTCATGCGGGCCGGCGGCGGGGAGCTCTCTCGCAGTCGACTTCTTGTCGTCGTTTTCGGGCGTGTGGGTCATCTTCATCGATACCTCCGTTGATGCGGGAGAAACAGCGGGTCGGGCAAAGGGTTCCACCACTTGAATGTTTTGAGGAACAGGCCGCAGGGATGCGGGTTCGGTCTGCAGGGTCATCGATGCGAGGAGAAAGATCATGACGACCAAAAACAACCGTCTGCAGCCCGACCCGCCCGAGGGCGATCGCCAGACGATAGACCGCGAACTGGAGCGTCAGGGCGACAAGGGAGAGGAAGAAGCCCAGCCGACCGAGCAGGGCGTCGACCTTGACCCGAAGAGACGGATCGACTGACGCCGCATCAGAAACGAGGAGCACGCCATGAGCAGTCGACTTCCCCCGACTCCAGAAGAGAACCGCAGTCCGAAGGTACCGGTGAAACCGGAAACGACCATCCGGCCAGCGATCCGCACTTCAGGCCGGAAAAAGATCCCGACAAACTGGGCCAGCAAGGCAACAGCAAGGTGAACACCACGCACCAGGGATATCAACAGGACCGTTAGGAGGCAGCCATGTCGACATCGACCAAAAGCCCCGGCACCATTCGACAGGGTGGTCCTGGCGCATCACGTGAAAACGCAAAAGCTCCGAAGCAGGTCGTGAAGCCGCCGGCAAAATCCGACACGAAGGCCAGAAGCGACGTATCGGGTGGAGGCGGCGAGAAGGACAGCCATCACACCCACGACGCCCAGCGAAAGTGATGCCATGAACACTGCAAACCCGCAGCTCGAAGGCCTTTACCTTGCTCTGTCGGCCCTGGTGCGCGAGATGATCTCCAAGGGCGTGTTGTCGCAACAGGACCTGGACAGAGCCATGGCGCAGGCAAGGCAACAGGCAGAGGCGGACTTTGCGACATCGCCTCTGCCGGATGCTAACCGGAAAGCGGTGCTCTTTCCGATCGAACTGCTCGCCCTCGCCGGCAAGGGGGAGCCAGAGACATTCCGTGAACTCGCCCGTCGCGTCGCGCTTGGGCCATGATAGCAAGTGCTTCGTGACCCCAGCCTCACTTGTATCGCCTCACGCCTCACCTACATCTCCCAGGCAGTGGAGACCCCGGTTGAAAAAGGCGAAACAACAATGACGGATAGCCTGCCTCCCGAGGCTGGCGTGGCATCGCAACGTCTGAAAAGACTGAGCGAACACGCGATGGCGGCGGGGTCCGTCAGCTTCGACGAACTGCTAACGACCATGGGACGGGCGAGTATCGCCTTTGCAATCCTGATCCTGTCCTTGCCGGCACTGACGCCGATCCCAGGCCCCTTCGGGTTTGTCTTCGGCAGCTGCCTCGCGATCGTATCGCTGCAGATCCTGGCCGGTTACAGTCGCATCTGGCTTCCGTCCTTTATCGGTCGACGACGGGTGTCGGCAGACACGATCGCGCTCATCGTCCGCTACACCGCCCCGCTCGTGACCCGTGTCGAAACCTTTCTCAAGCGCAATCGCATGCGCCACCTTGCCGGGCCGCGCGCCCAGGCCATGATGGGATTGCCGGTACTGTTGCTCGCCATTGCGGTCGCACTGCCCATTCCCTTCGGCAACTTCCTCCCCGTTGCCGCCTTGGTCATGATTGCCCTCGGCCTGATGGAGCGCGACGGCCTCGTCACGATGCTGGGCCTCGTGCTTGGTGTCGTCGCGCTGATGGCTTCCGCCGGTCTGGTGTTTGCCGCAATGCAGGGCGTTGGCTGGATGATGTCGCCCTGAAAAAAATTTTGAGAGCGATGGAATAAACCGGTCCACAGCTCCGTATATGGAGCATGACGACGAAAGCGAACCCGTTCAATGTGATCGGCCAGTTGGCAGCGCTGAGGCGCTATGCCCGTTCGCTCGTGCGCAATCCGGACGAAGCCGAAGATCTCGTTCATGACGCACTCGTTCGCGCGCTGGAACGAAAGTCGAGCTTTCGCAGCGGGGGCAGCCTCCTTACCTGGCTGATGTCGATCCTGCACAACACCCACATCGACCGGCTGCGCGCCAATCGTGCGAGCGATCGACGCAATGCCGCCGCAGCGGACCTCGCAGATTTTGTGGTTCTAGCCGGCCAGGAGCATTCGGTCAGGCTTGCACAGATACGCAATGCCTTCCTTGCCCTGCCGGAAGACCAGCGCGAGGCGCTTCACCTCGTCGCCATCGAAGAGCTGTCCTACCAGGAAGCGGCCGATGTGCTGAACATTCCCGTAGGCACCCTGATGTCCCGTATTTCCCGAGCCAGGGCGCGGCTGCGCGCTCTTGAACACGGCAATACGGAAGGGTCGGTACCCCATCTCCGAATCGTTGGAGGATCTCCCGATGACCAGCAATGATCCCGTCCTCGAATCCGATCTCCACGCCTATGTCGACGACCAGCTCGATGTGGCCCGTCGGATCGAAGTCGAGGCTTATCTCTCGGAAAATCCGGCAACGGCCGCAAAGGTTATGGCGGACCTGCGTGTTCGGGACGAATTGCGGCTGGCGCTGGCCGGAAGGCCTGTCGTCGCCCGTCAGGAAACGCGCGAGGCCGCCCGGCGACTGGAAAGCAGCTTGAACGGCCGTGGCACGCTGGAATTTGCCCGCCGTGCGGCAGCCATCCTGCTGCTTGTCGGTGCCGGCTGGGCAGCACATGGATGGATTGCACCGGGCGGCATCGGCGAAGTGGTCGCCTCCGTGCCCCCGCCGCAATTCGTTGAGGAAGCGATCCGGGCACATCAGACGGCAGAGCTGCGCGGGAAGTTGGGCTCGCAATTGGAGAGCCGTATCTTCAACGCGGCTGAAATCCGCTCGGCCACCGCAATCGTGCTGCCGGAAATGCCAGATGCTTGGGCAATCCGCGACGCGCAGATCTTCCCATCCACTTACGGCCCGAGCGTCGAGCTGGAAGTCGAACCGGAAGCCGGCAAACGGTTTTCGCTCTTCGCGGTCCGCCCCGGCAGCTTTGCCGTGCAGCAGGTCCTGACTAAGCAGGACGGCGACACGCAGGCTGCTTACTGGCAGATCGGGGAAGTCGCCTATGCGCTGATTTCCGAGACAACCAATCCGGACAAGCTGGCCGAACAGGCGCGCCAGCTCGCCCGTACCCTTTACTGATCCAAACAAGGAGGAAACATCCATGGATCCTATCCAGAACCGCTTCGGCTACGGCGCACAGGCCCAGTCCGCGGCACTGTTCGATGAGGGCCTGCGCCAGCATATGCTGCGGGTCTACAACTATATGGGCCTCGGCCTGGTCATCACCGGCCTCGTCGCCTTTGTTGTGAGCCAGACACCGGCCCTTTACGTGCCGATCTTCTCCACCCCGTTGAAGTGGGTGGTGATGCTGGCGCCGCTCGCCTTCGTCTTCTTCTTCTCTTTCCGCATTCAGACCATGTCGGCGTCCACCGCACAGATCACGTTCTGGGCCTTCTGCGCCGTGATGGGCCTGTCGCTCGCGTCGGTCTTCCTGGTCTTCACGGGAACCTCGATCGCGCGCACCTTCTTCATCACCGCAACCATGTTCGGCGCGATGAGCCTTTACGGCTACACGACCAAGCGCGACCTCTCGAAGTTCGGTTCGTTCCTGATGATGGGTCTGATCGGTGTCGTGATCGCATCGGTCGTCAACATCTTCCTCGGCTCGACCGCCTTGCAGTTCGCCATCTCGGTTATCGGTGTCTTCGTCTTTGTCGGCCTGACCGCCTGGGACACGCAGAACATCAAGGAACAGTATGCCGAGAACATGGACCAGGAAAGCCAGCAGAAGCTCGCCGTCTTCGGCGCGCTCTCGCTCTACCTGAACTTCGTCAACCTGTTCCAGCTGCTGCTCAGCCTGACCGGCCAGCGCGAAGAATAAACAAACGCGCCGGGAGAGCGCCGACAAGGAACGTCCGGGCCTCAGCCCGGACGTTTCGCTTTTTACGAGGCTTATCTTTCCTCCACAGGCGCGAACGATTGTCATCGACGCGCGTTTATCATGCTCCTAAACTGATAAAGGGACTTTCATGGACGTTCTGCGCATTCTGCTCGCCATTCTCCTGCCGCCCGTCGGCGTGTTTCTCCAGGTCGGCATCGGCCTGCACTTCTGGCTCAACATCCTGCTCACGCTCTTCGGTTACGTCCCCGGAATCATCCACGCTATCTGGGTCATTCTTCGCAAGTAGCGAAGCCCTAGACCGATTGTTCGTACGTCCTCGTAGGATGTCCAGGAATGGGCCTCCCGCCCGCGCCTGCAATCGTGATGCAGCAATCCAAGTCCGGATGGAACAAATCCACGCTCCCATCTGTTGCGCGATGGTGACTGGAGATCGGGGGCGGCATGCTGCGAGACACGACAGAACGAACCTGGCCGCTGGCAGTGCGCCTGCCGAAGTGGGCGGGATAGTCCATGGACCTCCAGATCTATTGCGGCCCGGCGCCGCTGCCAGAAGCTCTGTGGAGCCAGTGGAACTTTGACCCGGTTTTGCTGAGCGGACTTGCCGCCAGCACCTTTGCGCTACTCACGCTCACCGAAACCCGGCAACAGCGGATGTGGACATTTTCGGCGCTGCTCGTCGCGGTCGTCGCCTTCGTGTCTCCGCTTTGTGCCCTGGCTTCCGCGTTGTTCTCCGCGCGGGTATTGCATCATATCCTGCTGGTAACGGTCCTAGCACCGCTGGTTGTCCTGGCGGTGCCACCGAATAGACGGTCCTCGGTCGTGGTGCCGGCGCAGCTCTCCTTTCTGGCGCATACGGCCATGATGTGGCTGTGGCATGCGCCGGGCCCATATCTCTTCGCGCTCGGCTCTCCAGCCGCCTACTGGCTGATGGAACTCACCTTGATCGGATCCGCAATCTGGCTCTGGCGCGATATCCTGGCATCGCACCGGTCGGTCGGCGCAGCCCTCGCTTTGCTCCTCGGAACGACTTTGCAGATGGGTATGCTCGGCGCGCTGCTGACCTTCGCAAGGGAACCGCTGTTTTCAGCCCATCTGGATACGACTCAGCCTTATGGGCTCCTCCCCCTGGCGGACCAGCAACTCTCGGGCATCCTGATGTGGGTTCCAGCCGCGATCCCCTACCTGCTCTGCGGGCTGGTGGTGCTCTCCCGCCTGTTCTCGACGCGAGATGCGGAAAGGCAGCCGGCCCGCCGATGATCGCCGCCCTGAAAATCGTGCACATTGCTGCCATTGCAATCTGGACCGCCGGCCTGATCAGCTTGCCAAGTCTCTATGTCCAGCGGGCTCATATCACGAGCAGAGATTCGCTTTATCGCATGCAGCGTATGGTGCGTTTCTCCTATGTCGCGATCATTTCGCCGGCCGCCTTTATCGCGGTATCGAGCGGCATCGCCTTGAGTTTCTGGCGTGATGTCTTTGCGCCCTGGTTTTCCTGGAAACTCGGCTTCGTTGCCTTGCTCGCCATGTTTCACGTCTTTTCAGGTCTGGTGATCATCCGCCTGTTCAAGGACGGCGAGGTCTATCCGCTCTGGCGCTTTCTAACGGCAACGGCCAGCTGTTGCGCCGTGGTCCTTGCCATTCTTTTCCTCGTCCTCGCGAAAGAGGCGCCCGGACTTACCTTGCCGCCGGTCATGAGCGAACCGGGCGGCCTCAAGCGCCTGCTCGATCAGTTCAATCCCTGGACGACACCATGAGGCCGATGCCGTGATCGAAAATCAGCTTGCCCCCATGCCATCCGGCGACCCCGGTGAGGATCGCAGCCAACGTCGACAGGAGCATGCCGTGCGGCAGGACGGCGGCTGGGTCCAGCAATCGGATACCCCAATTGGCGCCCGCAACCGAGATGAGCGTAACAGCGGCGATAGCGTGAGCCCAACTCGCGACACGGGCGCGGATGCCGGGCACCAGCACCAGCTCCGCCGTGCCGACGACACCCGCGGCCACCCCTGCAAGAAAGGCCGTCCCGGATGTCCAGAGCCCGACCCGCAACCAGAAGGGGTCCGCCGTGAACCAGTAGAAGACATCGACAGCGAGAGTCCCGAAGACCAGCGCGATGGGAAAATGAACGCTCATCGCGTGCAACGGGTGCCCGGCAACGGCAATGGCCGAGGTGGTATCCTTCTCCTCCAGCTTTTCGATCACGGGATTGTTGCTTTCGGTCGTCTGTTCGCTGGTCATGGAACCTCTCCGTTTGAGACCAGAAATCCTGACGCGCGCCGAAGGTTCCGCCGCATCGCTGCAGCTCTTACCACACCCCTCGCATTGGGAGCGTGTACCGGAGACCTGTCCGCGCTCGATCCGGCGGGCCCCTATGCCGGATCGATCGCCGATCTCTGGTGGATCATGCTGATCGGCGGCATCCTCATCTTTGCCATTGTCATCCTCCTCTTCATGCTCGTGCTTTTCCGCCCCGGTTTCGGCCGCGCGTGGACGGCTGAGCGCTGGATGACACTGGGCGGTCTGATCCTGCCCCTTCCGGTTCTCCTTGTGCTGATCGTCTACGGCTTGGCGAAAGGGGAGTATCTGCTGGGCGCCTGGCAGCACGAGCCGGTCATCGCGCGCGTCGAAGCGCATGCGAGCATGTGGAACTGGGAGTTCCGCTACCCGGAGAATGCTCTGAGCGGCAGCTCGGCGGTCCTTCATATCCCTGCCGGCGGCGTGGTGGAGGTCAGCGTCACCAGCGCCGATGTGATCCATAGTTTCTGGATTCCGCGTCTCGCCGGCAAGATTGACGCCATTCCTGGCCACACCACACGACTGAGAATCAAGGCGGATGTCCCCGGGCGATATGGCGGCATCTGCGCCGAATACTGCGGTACGGGCCATGCCGCCATGCGCTTTGTGGTCGAGGCCCATGCTCCCGATGTCTATCGAGAGCGCATTGAGGACATGACGAACGCGACGGCAGAGGCAGCCCAATGAACGAAACGCTCAACGTTACCGCTCATGACACCGCAGGCTCACCGGTCCGGCTGCACCATCAACTGGATGCCGTGTGGGGTTCCGGCAAGGGGCTGAAGCGGTTTGCGGCCGTCAATCACAACGTCGTCGGCAAGCGGTTCATGGTGACTGCTTTGGTTTTTTTCGCCATAGGCGGTCTCCTCGCCATGCTCATCCGCACGCAGCTCGCCTCCAGCAACAGCGCCTTTCTCGATGCCGAGCAATATGCCCAGGTCTTCACCATGCACGGCGTGATCATGATGTTCCTCTTCGCCATTCCCTTCTTCGAGGGACTGGCGATCTATCTGCTTCCCAAGATGCTCGGCGCACGCGATCTCGCCTTTCCGCGCATGTCGGCCTACGGATACTGGTGTTATCTGTTCGGAGGTTCGTTTCTGATCGCCGCCTTGATCTTCGGCATTGCGCCGGACGGTGGCTGGTTCATGTACACGCCGCTCTCCTCGAAACCGTACTCTCCCGGCATCAATGCCGACGTCTGGCTGCTCGGTATCACCTTCGTCGAGATCTCGGCCTTGTCGGCGGCGATCGAACTCATGGTGACCATTCTCAAGCTAAGGGCGCCGGGCATGTCGCTCACCCGCATGCCGATCTTTGCCTGGTACATGCTGGTCGTGGCGGCCATGATGCTGATCGGCTTTCCGCCGCTGATTCTCGGCTCGATCCTGCTTGAAGTCGAACGTGCCTTCGATCTGCCCTTCTTCGACCCCACGCGAGGCGGGGATCCGCTGCTCTGGCAGCACCTGTTCTGGCTCTTCGGACACCCGGAGGTCTACATCATCTTCCTGCCGGCCGCCGGTGCCCTGTCAACCATCATCCCAACCCTGTCGCACAGGTCGCTCGAAGGCTACCACCTGATCGTTGCCGCTATCGTCGCCATGGCCTTTCTCTCCTTCGGCCTTTGGGTGCATCACATGTACACGGTCGGCATTCCTCATGTGGCCCTTTCCTTCTTCTCGGTCGCGAGTGCGCTGGTGGCGATTCCGACCGGCATCCAGATCTTTGCCTGGCTCGCAACCATGGCCCATGGGCGACCACGTCTCTCCATCCCCATGCTGCATGTTTTCGGCTTCTTTTTCGTCTTCGTGCTGGGAGGCCTGACAGGTGTCATGCTCGCGATGGTCCCCTTCGACTGGCAGGCCCACGACACGCATTTCGTCGTTGCCCATCTGCACTATGTCCTGGTCGGCGGCTTCGTCTTCCCGATGATGGCGGCCGCCTATTACTGGCTTCCCCACATCACCGGACGCCAGCCGATCCAGCATCTGTCGAAACCCGCCTTTTGGCTGGTGTTCATCGGCTTCAACATCACCTTTTTCATGATGCATCTCACCGGATTGCGGGGCATGCCGCGCCGGGTCTTCGAATATCCGCCCGAAGCAGGCTGGGAAATCCTGAACTTCGCCTCCTCGGTCGGCAGCTTCGTCATGACCATCGGCTTTGCCCTGGTTGCACTCGACCTTATCCTGCTCATCCGTTTCGGCCGCGCCTTTCGCCGCAATCCGTGGCAGGCGGGCACGCTGGAATGGGCGACACCGACCCCGCCGCCGTCCTATACCTTTGGCTCTCTCCCACACATCGACCGCAGGGCTGACGACCTCAATCCGGATCAACTGGGGTCAGACCTGGCGGCCGGGCGTGGCTATCTCGGCTTCATGCGCAACGGCTGGATGGAAACGCTCGCGATCGACATGGTAACGGGCAGGATCGACCATGTGGTGGTGCTCCCGCGCCCTACCTACCTGCCTTTCTGGACAGCCGTCGCGACCGCCCTGTTTTTCGCCAGCCTGCTGGCAAAACTCTATTGGCTCTCTCCCGTAGCCGCAGTTGTCGTCCTTGCACTCTTCCTGCGGTGGACACCATCGACCGGTCTCAGAGGGGACATCTCGGATCTTGAAGTCGGCCGCGGCGAGCAGGCGCCACATCACCAACAGGCTGATCGACCGCCCTCCTGGTGGGCGATGGTTTTCATTCTGACGGCAAATGCGACGCTTTATACATCGCTGCTCTTCGGTGGACTGTTTCTGTGGCTTTCCGCCCCGAACTGGCCTCCACCGGATATGGATTTCACCTTTCCCGCTTTTTCCCTGGCAGCCGCGAGCGGCCTCATCGTCTCCGCGATCGGCGCACGTTTCACCACAGGCAAGAGCAGCCAAACACCACTGGGTCTGGCCGTCATCCTCATCGGATGTCTGATGGCCACGCTTTCCGCGGCGGCGATCGGCGTGGCGATCCCGGGTCCCGAGACGCATGCGGCATCGGCAAGCGCCCTGGCAGTCGTGGTTTATGTCGGACTTCATGCGGCGTTCGGCGGGATCTTTGCGAGCTACTGCCTTTGGCGATGGTACAGCGGCTACATCTCTGCAGTCCGCTCACTGGACCTCCGTATCGCAAGGCTTTGGCACGACTACGCGGCCCTTGCCGGCCTGGTCGGCCTCGGCTTCCCTTTCGTCTTGCAAAGCCTTAGCCAGATCGGGGGCGGCGGATGAGAGCGTTTCCGTTTGTCGGGTTGCTTGCCGGCTTCGTGCTGTGGTCCGTCGCTTTCCTGATGCTCTACGCGGTCCAGGCAACAGGTTGCAAACTGGGCTGGCACCTGGTTTCCGTTGGGTCGGCCTCGCTGCTTCGACTTGTTTTGTCGGGCCTGTTGATCGTCACTCTGGCACTACTTTACGTGATCGATGTCAGGTGCCTACGGCCTGCATCCGGGGCAAGCGACGGAGAGCGCCGGCTGATCATGCGCGTATCCAAGATCGTCCACATCGCGGCGGGCGCAGCCACGCTGCTGACATTCGCGGGAATTTTCTGGCTGACGCTATGTTGAGTTTACGAGAGCAGTTCCCAGCAGATGGCGAAATCTTAAAGGGCGACGATCAAAACCGCAAGAAAGGCAATCGAAGCGCCAGTCGTCGCAATCGCCATGCATCGTCCGTTTGCATCCGTCAGGCGCGAGCAACGAAGTGTATCAGTTTTCTTCGCAATGGGTCGCGACATCAGATTCTCCAGGCCGGGCCCTGCTTATTTGCGAGCCGGCGCTCAAGACACATTCTGGCCATATTTCATTCTCGGTCAATCCTCGTACTTAAACTGTCGTTCCAAAATGCGGTGCGGGTGGAGAACGCCAGTCTCTTGGCGCAATCAATGGCGCAACAAACCTCGCAAGGTATGAATAGCTTTCGGGAAAGAGAGCAAACCCCCTCGCAATTTCGGGGGCGACATGACAAGACCGGGATATCGCTACGCGGCGCACGGGAGGTGCGTCCGCGGATGTGATGAACAGTTGGACGGACAGAACAATTCGGCAAGACGCGGGCAATTTTCGCAAGCGTGCAGTGGCAGGACCGACAGGAATTCGGGAGAGAGAGTATGACGACCACGACCCCCTCGGGAGCCCCATCGGCATCCCTATTCGGCGCCTTCACCGGCCCGGCCGTCATGCTGCTCGGTATGGTTCTCTTCGCCCTCAATGATGCCATGGGCAAATGGCTGGTCGCAAGCTACGGCCTCGGTCAGGTCATTCTCATTCGCAGCATTGCCGCACTTCTGGTGCTCGCGCCCTTTCTGTGGATGGCCGGGCGCAAGCCGATCGTCGAGGCGGAACGTCCTTGGCTGCAAACCGCGCGGGTGGTCTTTTCGACCCTCGAACTCTTCTGCTTCTACTATGCGGTGATGTATCTTCCGCTTGCCGACGTCATGACCTACTGGCTGGCTGCCCCAATCTATGTTGCGGCAGCGGCCCCCTTCCTTCTCGGAGAGAAGGTCGGCTGGCGTCGCTGGACGGCGATTGCCATCGGTTTCGTCGGCGTCATCATCACACTCGAGCCCTCGAGCGCCATGTTCACCGCGCCCGCGATCATATCGATCATCGGCACGGCGGCCTTCGCCTTCATGATGCTGTCTGGCCGAAGCCTGCGCTCCACACCGGATAAGACACTGGTTCTGTTCCAGACAGGCGGGGCCGCGGTGGCCGGTCTGCTCTTCGCTCCACTCGACTGGACGCCCCTGACCTCGGTCACGGAGGTCCTCCTGCTCGGATTGCTTGGCATCGTCGCCATGACCGCCCATATCCTCGTCAACCGGGCCCTGAAGATCTCGGATGCGGCGACAGTCGCCCCGTTGCAATACACGCTTCTTCTTTGGGCCGTGGTCTTCGGCTGGTGGTTCTTCGGGGAGGTCCCGAGGCTCACCATGATCATCGGCGCTGCCCTGATCGTCGGATCCGGGCTGTTCATCTTCTTCCGCGAACAGCAATTGAAGAAGCGGGAAACGGTGCTCCCCGCGATACCGGAGTGAACGCCCGCCGCGCCGGGCTCCGTCACGAAATGCCAAAGCCCGCAGCGGTTTCCCACTGCGGGCTTCGTCTGGTGCAGCCGCCAAACTGCGACCAGGGAGGTTATTTGCGGATCGCGGCGAGCTCGGCCAGGATGGAATCGACCACGTCGGCGCCGATCTCTTCCTTGTGCTTTTCGTAGACC
Organism: Allorhizobium sp. DMC15; assembly: GCF_056314065.1. Lineage (NCBI taxonomy): Bacteria > Pseudomonadati > Pseudomonadota > Alphaproteobacteria > Hyphomicrobiales > Rhizobiaceae > Allorhizobium > Allorhizobium sp. DMC15. The sequence goes on along the minus strand of NZ_JBQUZB010000006.1, from coordinate 121,014 downwards.
ACCATCGACTTCTCACGAATCCGCTTCTGCTCTTCTTCAGACAGTGTGTTGACCTCAAGCCCAGCGGCCTTGATCTTCTCCAGCGACTTTTTGTTCAGATCCGCAATGACGCTGCGCTCAACATCGCGGCCAACGCTCGCGCATTCCCGCAAGGCAGCCTGTTCTTCCGGCGTATAGGTATCGAAGATCGCCTTGGAGAAGAGGAAGAGGAACGGCGTGTAGGCGTGGTTGGTTTCGGTCACGTATTTCTGCACCTCGAAGAACTTCGAGGTGTCGATCGTCACATAGGGGTTTTCCTGCGCGTCGATCGTCTTTGTTTCCAGCGCCGAGAAGACTTCGCCAAAGGCCATCGGCGTCGCGTTGGCACCGAGGTTCTGGAAGGTGTCGAGGAAGATGTTGTTCTGCATGACGCGAACCTTCATCCCTTCGAAGTCTTCCCACTTGGTGACCGGACGAACCGAGTTCGAAAGGTTGCGGAAGCCGTTTTCCCAATAGCCGAGATTGACGAGACCGACGGCTGCGAGCTTCTCGCTCATCATGTCGCCGAACTTGCCGTCGAGCACCGTGTAGGCTTCCTGCGCATTGGAGAACAGGAAGGGCAGGTCGAAAACACCGAGCGCCGGCTCGATACCGACCAGCGGAGACGACGAGGTGACAACGGCTTCCTGAACGCCCGAACGCAGGGCCTGCGTCGCCTGCAGGTCGCCGCCAAGCGCGCCGCCCCAGAAGGCCTGCAGCTTCAGCTTGCCGCCCGACTTGTCGTCGAGGCACTTCTGCATCGCCTCGATACCGTTGCCGACCGGATGGTCCGCATTGATGCCGTTCGAGACGCGAATTGTACGATCGTTGAATTCTGCGAAGGCCGGCGCGGCACCCGCCGCGCAGAATGCAAGAGCCGTAGTGGTCAGTAGAAACTTTCTCATCGTATTTCCTCCCTTGGATAAAATGAGACGGTTGAAAAACACTTGGGTCACCGGAGCCATTGCGCCGGGACGATGACGATGTCCGGAAAGACAACGAGCAACATCAGGATGAGGACCTGGGCCAACAGGAAAGGCGTGATTCCCGTCACGACCTTGCCCAGAGGCACCCGGCCGACGCCGCTGACGACGTTGAGCACGACGCCAACCGGTGGCGTGATCAGGCCAATGCAGCAGTTCATGATGAACATCACGCCGAAATAGACCGGGTCGATGCCCGCCTGCTTGATGATCGGCATCAACACCGGCGTCAGGATCAGGATGGTCGGCGTGAGGTCTAGTGCCGTACCGACGAGAAGCACCAGCAACATGATGACGAACATCAAAAGCATGGGCCGGTCGATCAGCGGCTCGATATAACGGGTGATCTCACCTGGGATATTGGCAGCGGTGATGAGCCAAGCCGAAACCAGAGCTGCGCAGACCAGGAACATGATGATCGCAGTGGTCTTGGCCGCCTGCAGAACGACCCCCGGCAAATCGCGGGGCTTGAGCTCGCGATAGATCACCATCCCGACAAACATCGCATAGAAGGCGGCGATAACGGCAGCTTCCGTCGGGGTGACGATGCCGGCTTTGATGCCACCGAGAATGATGACGGGCATGCCAAGTGCCCAGGCCGCGCGACCGGTAGCATTCAGACGTTCCTTCGCCGGCGCCTTGGCCAAAGGCTTGATGTCGTCTTTCCGGACAACGATCTGCCAGGCGATTACCAGACCGAGACCCATCAGGATACCGGGCACGATCCCCGCCATGAAGAGCTGGGTGATGGAGACGTTCGCAGCAACGCCGAAGACAATGAAGGCCATCGACGGCGGAATGACGGGAGCGATGATGCCGCCGGAGGCAATGAGGCCAGCGGACCGGGGCACGTTGTAGCCGGCCTTTGCCATCATCGGGATGAGGATAGCAGCAAGCGCAGCGGTGTCGGCAGCAGCCGAACCGGAGATGGAGGCCATGATCACGGCCGCCATGATCGCGACAATGCCGAGGCCGCCCCGGATATGGCCGACACAGGCAATGGCGAATTCAATGATGCGGCGCGAGAGGCCGCCGGAGTTCATCAATTCGCCCGCCAGCACGAAGAAGGGAATGGCCAGCAGCGTAAACGTATCGGCGCCGGCGATCATGTTCTGGGCGATGATCTGGCTGTTGAACATCCCCATGTACCACATGAGGGTGACGCCACAGAACATCAGGGCAAAGGCGACAGGCACGCCAATGGCCATGACACCGAGAAGCGAGACGATAAAGACGATCAATGTCATCAGGCACGCTCCACCAGCTTTTCGATGCCCATATGTTCACCGGCAAACATCGCGACCTCTTCGTCCGTGACGCGACCGGTGAGCAGGCGGAACAGGCGTTCCAAGGCAATCAGGCTGCAGCCCGCGCCGGTGAAGAACCCAATGCCATAGACCCAGCCCATGGACAGTCCGGTCACCGGCGCCTTCATGCTGGAATTGATCGGCAGTTGCAGCCAGGTGCCCCAGAAGAACAGCGCGGAAACACCGAGAATGACGAGATTGGACAGGATCATGCAGACGATCCGGCCACGGCGACCCAGAAGTGCGACGAGGGACTCGACACCAAGGTGGCCGTACTCCCGGAAGCCGACGACGGCCCCGATGAAGGTCAGCCAGACGAAGAAATAGCGGGCCATTTCGTCTGAGACCGTCAGGCCGGAATTGAAGGCATAACGCAGGACGACATTGACGAAGACCATGATCGCCATGCCGCCAAGCAAGACGATCAGGAGGAATTCGAGAAATCGGTAGAAGAGATCGACAGCCTTGGTCATCGGCACCTCACGCGCGGTCGAGAAGGCCGCGATGGGCCAGGTTGGCAAACAAAGCACGGGTTCCGAACGTCCATTCGGGGCAGGCATCCGTGCGATCGACCCAGTTCACGAGACGCCCGAGCTTGGGCGTGGAGATTTCGACGCGGTCGCCCACTTCATGGGTGAAACCGAGGCCTGCGCCGCGACGATCCTTGACCGGCGCAAACATCGTCCCGAGGAACAGGACGGCCCCATCGGGATACTGGTGATTGCGATTACGCAACTGCGCGACAAGATTTTCCGGCGACCGGCTGATCGCTTCCATCGGGCTTTCGCCCGTCATTTCGAACCCGTCCTCGCCACGCACGACGAGCGCAACCCGGACTTTGCGCAACACGTCGATCGTGAAGCTTGCGTCAAAGAGCCGGATGAATGGACCGATGGCACAGGAGGCATTGTTGTCCTTCGCTTTCCCCAGAAGCAGCGCCGAACGTCCTTCGACATCGCGCAGGTTGACGTCGTTTCCGAGCGTCGCCCCCAGGATCTTGCCGTCAGAACGTACAGCCAGAACAATCTCGGGCTCCGGATTGTTCCACTGCGAGATCGGATGGATTCCGACCTTGTCCCCGCAAGCGACGGAGGCCATGGGCTGCGCCTTGGTAAAGATCTCGGCATCCGGGCCAATGCCGACCTCGAGATACTGCGACCAGAGACCCATCTCCTGCAGCAGGCCCTTTACCTTGGCCGCCTGCTCGGAGCCGGCAACGACACCGCGCAGGCTATCGCCAAGCACAGGTGCCAACTGGCCGCGAATTTCCTGAGCACGACCGGAATCGCCCTTGGCCTGCTCTTCGATCACCCGTTCAAGCATGCTGTCTGCGAAGGTGACCCCAGCTGCCTTGACCGCCTGAAGATCAATCGGAGCAAGCAGACGTCCACCTTTGCCGGCGAGAAAATCATCGACCGATCCGAGATCCGGAAGATCCGATGCCTGTGACAGGCGCGTTGCGATGTCGTCGATCTCCAGCAGGTCAGCGGAGGTAGCGGCAATGCTCGTCAGGTCCAGGACGCGGCCGGCGCGCACCAGAACCGGGCACGGTCCTCCGGCTGCGTCAGACCACACGCGACCAACAAGGATCGCCTCTCCGGCATCCTCGGGAAGAATATCACCGGACTTCAAACTGCGTTCCATCGCCAAGACGGACCTCCTCCACGCCCCTAGACAGACGACACCTCCTGTCGCCTTGCCGTATTGTCAGGATGTCTGACAACTCTCCGCAAACATTAATAGGCAGGGAAATCCGCCCTGTCTACCCCTGGGCCGCTCAATCCAGACCCTAGGTTCGGTCGAGCAGCTGTCAAACAGTCAGAATTGCTCCAGACTAAGCTGAATCCGGCTCGCGGCACCATGCATATGGAGCCGCATCGCCTCGCGCGCTTCGGCAGGATTGCGACCAGCGATCGCGTCCCTCAACCGCACATGTTCGGCAATCGTGACTTCAACGATCTCCTCCAGCACCGCGCGTGAGCGGGCCGCATCGATCGCCAGGCTGATGCGCTCGGCGATGAAGCCGACGAACATCGAGAAATACTCGTTATGGGTGGCATCCGCCACCGCCCGGTGAAATGCCAGATCCGCATCGATACTCTGATGCGACCATTTCTCCGGTCCGGTCATGTGGCCCAGAGCCTCATCGATGCGTGCGAGATCGGCCTCGGTGTGGTGCACGGCCGCAAGTCCTGCCGCTTCGATTTCCAGCGGTACGCGCAGCTGGAACAGGGCACGGAAGCTCTGCGGGTCGAAAAGATCGCCCTCCTTGATGCGGATCAGCCGCGCCGGCCGCTCGCTTACGAACGCACCGACACCCTGACGCGTCTCGACCAGTCCCTCGTTGCGCAATTGCGCAATCGCTTCACGGATCACCGAACGGCTGACACCGAGCGTCTTCGCCAGCACGTGCTCGGTCGGCAGCTTGTCACCCGGCGAAAGGCGGCCTTCGTTGATCTCGGCCGCAAACTGCGCCGCGATCCGTGTCGGAAGATGATCGCTGCGCTTGATCTGTCCGAGGTTGATTTGACCTATATCGATCGCCATGCCCACCTGGTCTCCTTACCACCCAGCCGGTTGTTCACGAATCCGTCGTAAAATTCAATTGGCAACCGGGGTTCATGATGATGTGCGGATCAACCGCGCGTTTGATGGCAGAAAGAAGATGAGCCTGGGTCTCAGGCAGGCCAGAAAGGAAATCCGTTTTCTTCAAGCGCCCGATCCCATGCTCCGCGCTGATCGAACCGCCGAAGCGGGCAAGAACGGCGTTGATCAGCCCCTTCGCCTGGTAAATGATGCCATCGACCTCGCCACGGGAAAGACCCGACGGCGGAAGCACGTTGAGGTGCACATTGCCGTCGCCGACATGACCGTAGGAAACGCAGAGGCATTCCGGTAGCGCAGCCATGACGGCCTCTTCCGCTTGCCGGACGAAATCGGCGAGCTTCGACAGCGGCACCGACACATCGGTGCGCAAGTGCGGCCCGCGTTTTGCCTGCCCCTCGTTCATGCCTTCGCGGAAGAGCCAGAGATTGCGCGCCTGCGCCCGTGATCCCGCAACGACCCCGTCGAGCACGAGGCCCTCTTCCATGACACCCTGGAGAAACCGCTGCATCAGGTCCTCGATGTCGACCAGCCCCGAGCCGGAAATTTCCATCAGTACATAGGCCGGATAGTCACCCGACATCGGCATTGCGAGGTCCGGCATGGCCTCGCGGGCAAGCGTGAACGCCACCGGCGGCATGAATTCGAACGCCGACATCAGGTCGCAGCAGTCGCGCCGCGCCCGGCGATAAAGCGCAATGGCATCGGAAAGCGCATTCAGTCCGAGGAGCGCTGTCGCCACCTGTTCGGCAGGCGGCATGAGCTTCACCGATACAGCCGTCACGATGCCGAGCGTGCCTTCTGCTCCGATGAAAAGCTGCTTGAGATCGATACCGCGATTGTCCTTCCGCAACGTCGAAAGTCCATCGAAGATCGATCCATCCGGCAGAACGACTTCGAGACCCAGCACGAGTTCGCGGGTCATACCGTAGCGCAGGACATTGATCCCGCCAGCATTGGTCGAGACATTGCCGCCGATCCGGCAAGAACCTTGTGCGCCGAGAGCAAGCGGGAAATAGAGGCCCGCCGCCTCCACTTTGTCCTTGAACTCGGACAGCACGATGCCGGCCTCCACCACAGCGGAGAAATCATCGGCATCCAGCCGCCGAATGGCCGTCATCCGTTCTAGGCTGATCACGACCTGACCTGCGGGATCATCCGGCGTCGCTCCCAGGACGAGCCCGGTATTGCCGCCTTGAGGCACGATTGAAAGGCCGAGTTCACCGATGACCTTGACGGCAGCAGAGACATCGGCCGTAGTCCGGGGGCGTATCACAGCCACGGCACCGGTGGTGACGTCACCATGCCAGTCCCGGCAATAGCGAGCGATCTCCGGTCCTCCCATGACGAGGTCGGCGCCCAGCCGGGCTACCAAGATCTCGACACGCGGATCCGACAACTCCGCACCTGCCGTGCCAACGCCCCCAACTTCCATGTCTTTTCTCCTGCCGGTCCACGCTTGCGGGCCCCCGGCGCCAACTATTCTGTTTCCAAGCATCAAATATAAGGTTATCAGACAACCTTACAAATGCTTTTTTCGAGATGATTGCTTGTGTCCGCCGAGCACTCGGCGGATGAATGAACCGGAGGAGGAAATACGATGCATGTTCTGATTATCGGCGCCGCGGGAATGGTCGGCAGAAAGCTGGCTGAGCGGCTCACGAAGGATGGAACACTCGCCGGCAGAGCCGTCGAAGCCATGACGCTTGTCGACGTTGTCACCCCCGATGCACCGGTCGGTTTCGCCGGCAGTGTCACCCTCGAAACGGCAGACCTCTCTGCCCCCGGAGCCGCTGAGAAACTTGTCGCAGGTCGCCCGGACGTGATCTTCCATCTGGCGGCGATCGTCTCCGGCGAGGCCGAACTCGACTTCGAAAAAGGCTATCGAATCAACCTCGATGGCACACGCTATCTCTTCGAAGCGATCCGTCTCGCCCATATTGAAGATGGCTATCGACCGCGCGTGGTCTTCACCTCCTCCATCGCCGTGGTCGGCGCTCCCTTGCCCTTCCCCATCCCGGACGAGTTCCACACCACGCCGCTCACCAGCTACGGCACGCAGAAGGCAATCTGCGAACTTCTGTTGTCCGACTATTCCCGCAAGGGCTTTTTCGACGGCATCGGCATCCGTTTGCCGACGATCTGCATCCGCCCGGGCAAGCCGAACAAGGCAGCATCCGGCTTCTTCTCCAGCATCCTGCGCGAACCGCTGGTCGGCCAGGAGGCCGTGCTGCCGGTCACGGACGACGTGCGGCACTGGCACGCCTCACCCCGCTCCGCCGTTGGCTTTCTCATCCATGCCGCGACGATCGACGTGGAACAAGTCGGCCCCCGCCGCAATCTCTCCATGCCGGGGGTGAGCGCCACCGTCGGCGACCAGATCGAGGCCTTGCGCCGCATCGCAGGCGACAAGGCCGTAAAGCTCATCCGCCGCGAGCCGGACGAGACGATCATGCGCATCTGCGCCGGCTGGGCGCCCGGTTTCGACGCAAAACGCGCCCGCGACCTCGGCTTCACAGCGGAAACGTCCTTTGACGAAATCATCCGCATTCATATCGAGGACGAACTGGGAGGCAGCCTTTGACCGCACCGACCAAGCGCATAGCCTTTCTCGGCACCGGCCTGATGGGCGCCCCCATGGCGCGCCGCTTGCTTGCGGCCGGGTTCGTCGTCTCGGTCTGGAACCGCGACATCCGTAAGGCTGAAGCTCTGATGGGCGACGGCGCGACCCTGGCCGCAACCGCGGCCGAAGCCGTCAGTGGTGCAGACGTCGTCATCACCATGCTTTCGGACGGAAATGCGGTCGCCGATGTCCTCTTCTCGACAGGCGTCGCCGAAGCACTGAAGCCGGATGCTGTCGTGATCGACATGTCATCGATCGCTCCGCCGATGGCCAAGAACCATGCGGGCAGGCTGGCCGAACGGGGGATTGCCCTTGTCGACGCGCCCGTCTCTGGTGGGGTGGTCGGTGCAGAGGCCGGCACGCTCGCCATTATGGCCGGCGGAGAAGCATCGGTCATCGAAGGCCTCTCCGACGTGTTCGCAGCCCTCGGCCGCGTCACTCATGTCGGCCCGTCAGGGGCGGGCCAGATCTGCAAGCTCGCAAACCAGCAGATCGTCGCCATCACCATCGGCGCCGTCGCGGAAGCCATGATGTTGGTCGAGGCGGGAGGCGCGTCGCGGGAGAAGTTTCGCGAGGCCATTCGCGGCGGTTTCGCCGAGAGTCGCATCCTCGAACTGCATGGCGCACGCATGGTCGAGCGCAGGTTCGAACCCGGGGGTCCGTCGCGGCTGCAATTGAAGGATCTGGATGCAGTGGCAGCCATGGCTGCAGAATTCGCACTAGATCTGCCTTTGACCGCCGATGTCCGCACGGCCTTTGAGGCTTTCGTCGCGGACGGCAACGGAGAGAAGGATCACAGCGCACTGCTGCTGCATCTCGAAAAAATCAATGCCAGGGAGGAGGAGGATCGTCCATGAGCAATACAGAACACCCCAAGCGTCGCCTGCGCTCACAGGACTGGTTCGACAATCCCGACCACCTGGACATGACGGCGCTCTATCTCGAACGCTTCATGAACTATGGCACGACGCCGGAGGAACTGCGTTCGGGCAAACCGATCATCGGGATCGCCCAGTCGGGCAGCGACATCAATCCATGCAACCGGCACCACCTTGAGCTTGCCAAGCGCGTGCGTGACGGCATCCGCGATGCCGGTGGCATTCCCATCGAGTTCCCCTCGCATCCCCTGTTTGAAAACTGCAAGCGCCCGACCGCAGCCCTCGACCGCAACCTCGCCTATCTCGGCCTGGTCGAACTCCTCTACGGTTATCCCTTCGATGGCGTCGTGCTCACGACAGGCTGCGACAAGACCACCCCCTCGGCATTGATGGCTGCCTCGACGGTAGACATCCCCGCCATCGTCCTGTCGGGCGGACCGATGCTGGACGGATGGCACGACGGGGAACTTGTGGGCTCTGGCACCGTCATCTGGCGCTCCCGACGCAAATACGCAGCCGGTGAGATCGACAAGGAAGAATTCCTGGAACGGGCACTCGATTCCGCCCCCTCGGTCGGCCATTGCAACACCATGGGCACCGCTTCCACCATGAATGCCATGGCCGAAGCCCTCGGCATGTCGCTCACGGGCTGCGCAGCGATCCCCGGCGCCTATCGCGAACGCGGCCAGATGGCCTATCGCACCGGCCGCCGCGCCGTGGAATTGGTGCTCCAGAACGTCAAGCCGTCCGACATCCTGACCCGCGAAGCCTTCCTCAATGCCATCCGCGTCAATTCCGCCATCGGCGGCTCCACGAATGCGCAGCCGCATCTGATGGCCATGGCCAAACATGCCGGCGTCGAACTGCATCCCGAAGACTGGCAGGTTCACGGCTTCGACATCCCGTTGCTCGCCAACGTCCAGCCGGCCGGCGCTTATCTCGGCGAACGTTTCCACCGCGCCGGCGGCGTTCCCGCCATCATGTGGGAGCTCTTGCAGGCGGGCAAGCTGGACGGCAGCTGTCCCACGGTCACCGGCCGCACCATGGCCGAAAATCTGGAAGGCAAGGAAGCCGCCGACCGGGAGGTCATCAAGCCCTATGCCGAACCGATGCGCGAACGTGCAGGCTTCCTCGTGCTAAAGGGCAATCTCTTCGACTTCGCGATCATGAAGACCAGCGTCATCTCGGAAGGGTTTCGCCTGCGTTACCTTAACGAGCCAGGGCGCGAAGGCATCTTCGAGGGCCGCGCCATCGTCTTCGACGGGTCGGAGGATTATCACAAGCGCATCAACGACCCGTCTCTTGAGATCGACGAGAACTGCATTCTCGTCATCCGTGGCGCCGGCCCCCTCGGCTGGCCGGGATCCGCCGAAGTCGTCAATATGCAGCCGCCCGACCATCTGATCCAGCGTGGCATCCTGAGCCTCCCGACCATCGGTGACGGTCGTCAATCCGGAACAGCCGACAGTCCGTCGATCCTGAACGCGTCGCCCGAAAGCGCCGCGGGCGGCGGACTGGCCTGGATCCGCACGGGCGATACGATCCGCATCGATCTCAACCAGGGTCGGTGCGACATGCTGGTTTCCGATGATGAGATCGCCAGCCGCAAGGCGGAGGGCATTCCCGCCGTTCCGGCCGACGCAACGCCGTGGCAAATGCTCTACCGCCAGACCGTGACCCAACTCGCAGACGGCGCCACGATCCGGGGTGCTGACAGCTTCCGACAGATATCCAAGAGACCGCCCCGTCACAATCATTGAGGGGCAGCCAACACAGCCGCCGCAGGAACAAGAGACTGCGGTGGCCGCGGTCGACAATTTCCCGAGGCGATCGGTTCCGGATGGAACTGACGAAGCCCTAAATCATTCTCCATCCAGCAATCGCATTGATGGAGAGTTCAATGAAAACCGTAGCTTCGCTGCTGGCCGGTACATCGCTTGCCGTGGGTATGCTACTGGGCGGCGTCGTACTGGCATCGGCCGTTATCGTGCCGCAGGAAGATGTTCCGCGCTTCACCGGACTGGATGTTAAGGACCTCTGGACCTTGACTCCCGTCAGGGTAGACCCGCAGGCTCAGACCTACGAGCGAATTGCTCCGCGATACAGCACCGGGGTCGTCATGGCGAGCTCCGATCCGAATGTTGACACGGGACCAGTGTCAGCACCGGCCTCAGCGGTTGCGGAGATCGATGTCATGCAGACCTCTGCAGTGACAGACATCGACAATGACGGTCGAAACCTAAACCCCCTGGCGGCGGCGCATGTCGCCTGGTGCGAGGCGCGCTACAAATCCTATCGCGCGACGGACAACAACTACATCTCCTATAGCGGTGGGATGAAGCCGTGCATTTCGCCTCACGGCAGTGCACCTGCGAGTGAGTTGGATCAGCAAGCACAGCCCACGCTCGTTCAGGACGTTGCCGAACAGTCGTCCAGCGTCTCGGCAAGTTCTCTTCACGCGCAAAACTGTCTCAAGCGTTATCGCTCGTACCGCCCCGAAGACAATTCCTATCAGCCCTATGGCGGCGGCCCTCGCAAACAATGCGAACTGCGCTCGTTCTGAGCGCAGTCATTCCGCCAGGATCAATCCTGGTGGAGGCACCGTCGGCTCATTTCCGGATACCCGTGCCGTCAGATAGGTGAGCGCATTCTGCAAACCGTTCATCGTGTACGGTTTCTCAATCGCACCGATAGCACCCACGAAGTCCTCCGGAATCCGCTTCACATTGCCGGTGACAAAAACAAACGGGATACCCGTCGAGGCGAGATGCCGTCCGATCTCTATGCCGGACGGACCATCGCTCAGGTGGACGTCGACAAAGGCAAACTGCGGTTCTGCATGCTCAACGATTTGCAGCGCGGCATTGCGGGAAGCCGCTGTGCCCACCACCTCGTGACCTGCAGCTTCCACTTCCATTTCCAGTTCGAGTGCCAGCAGGGCCTCGTCCTCGACGATCATGATCTTCAAACGTCGGTACCCTTCATTTCCTCGACCAGCATGGTCACCAGTACATCGGTGCGGTGACCGTTGACGCTTCGCTCAACGTTTGCCTGAAGCTGCTTCGCACAGGTCTCAAGCATCAGCCTGCCGAACACTTCTTCGTCTGAATTGACGGGCACAGGCGTCGTGGTATCCGTTACCCGAATGACGAAGTGGCCATTGGTCCGTTTCACCTGGAGGTGGATTTCCCCTCCTCCGTCACTCAACCCTCGACGGACGGCATCCAGCACGAGTTCGTTGACGATAAGGGCGAGGGGAGAAGCCTTGACCGACGGCACCAGCACCGGCGACAGATCCGTCGTGACCTGAATGTCGTCACGCTTCAACGCTCCGACCAGATCCTCGATCAGATCCTTGGCAAAGTCTGCCACGTCGAACCGGCCGAGATCGCTGTTCTTGAACAGCTTGCGTTGCACTGTGCTCAAGGCCTCAACGCGGTTGAGCACGGAAAACAGGGTCCGCTTGACCACGTCGTCTTCCGACATCCGCGCCTGCAACTTGACGATGGAAGCTATGGTCAACAGGTTATTCTTCACCCGATGATCGACCTCATGGACAAGCATCGTCTTCGCCTGCAGCGCTTCGCTCAAGTCACGGGTCCGACGCACGACTTCCTCTTCGGCCGACATCCGAGCCTGCGCGAGTTCGATTTCCTTGCTCTTGATGTTGGTGAAATCCAGCTGGGATGCGAAAAAGTAAATCACCTCCCCCTTGGCATCTCGAACCGGGCTGACAAACAGCGCGTTCCAGAACGTCGTGCCGTCCTTTCGGTAGTTCAGGATGTCGAGCGCGACATCGCGCTCGGCAGCAACAGCCTCGCTGAGACGTTGGATGGCGCCACGATCGGTTTCCGGCCCCTGCAGCAATCGGCAGTTACGACCGACAAGCTCTTCCCGACTGTAGCCGGTAAGTGTCGAGAAGGCGCGATTGCAAAAAATAATCGGGTTATCGTCCTGCCGTGGATCGGTAATCAACATCGGCATTCGGGTGGCCTTGAAGGCCGCCGCGAAGGGGTCCTCCGAGGGATGAGACGCCAAAAGCCTGTCACCAGCGTCTTGAGCATCTCGCTGAGAGGAATTGTCATTAGTCATACACATACGTCCTGGGGCAGACTGCCGAAACAAAAAGCGCGCACTTCGAAAAGGTTCCCGCGTAATCAAAAAAAATCTCAGGCCATGGCGCAATTTCCTGCTCATCGCCTCGCCTAATTTAGGGCCTCCGACCAAGTGGACATAGGGAAAGGATTGGCGTATTCCAGTCTAGTTGAACATGCGGATCGTATTCGAGGCTAAGCGACTTGACTTCCACGAACCACGAGTTCGCCTCGTTTCCCCCATTTTTGAAACACGGTGGCCAAATGGCCGAACTGATCCGCGACCGAGACTGGTCGGACGGATTGGGGCCGATTGAAGCCTGGCCGCCTGCGCTTGGATCGGCCCTGTCGATCTGCCTGAGTTCGGCCTTTCCGACGGCGATCTATTGGGGACCGGAACTCCGCCTCCTCTACAATGACAGCTGGGCACCCATTCCGGCCGAAAGACACCCGGCGGCGTTGGGCCAGCCAGCACGAGAGGTCTGGGCGGATATCTGGGACGTGGTGGGACCGCAATTTGAGGCGGTCATGGCAACGGGCAAGGGGTTCTCCACCTATGACCAGATGCTGCCGATCATGCGTTCGGGCATCCAGACAGAGACCTATTGGAATTACAGCTTCACGGCGATCCGCGACGAGAACGGCGAGATCGCCGGCATCTTCAATCAGGGCAACGAAACAACGGCAACGGTGCTTGCCAGACGGCAGGCGCAGGAAGAGATTTCCCGGCTCGATCGCATGTTTGCGCAGGCTCCTGCCGCCATCGCCATTCTCGAAGGCCCTTCGCATGTCTTCAAGCTGGTCAATTCCGCCTACGAGAACCTTGTGCAGCGCGGTGATCTGGTCGGAAAGACGGTAGCCGACGCCTTGCCGGGCATCGAGCAGCAGGGCTTCATCCAACTCCTCGATACCGTTTACCAGACCGGTCAGCCGCATGTCGGCCAGACCGTACCGGTCCGGTTCGAGCGCCCGGACGGCAGCATCCAGGAGAACCACGTCGACTTCATTTTCCAGCCGGTGATCGACACGGAGGGGCACGCGCTCGGCATCTTCGTCCAGGCGACAGATGTTTCGGAAGCAGCCAGGGCCATGGCGGCCCTGCGTGAAAGTGAAAAACGGTTCGAGGCGATCGTCAACTCGATCGACCAGATGATCTGGTCAACGACACCGGACGGCCACCACGATTACTTCAATCAGCGCTGGTATGAATACACCGGTTTGACCAAAGGCGAGACGGACGGGCTTGCCTGGGAAAACCCGTTCCATCCGGAGGACCGGGCGAATGCCTGGAAGGTATGGCAGCACAGCCTTGCCACCGGCGAACCCTATCACGTCGAATATCGTCTGAGGCATCACTCCGGCGAGTATCGCTGGGTGATCGGACGTGCCCAGTGCGTACGGGACGACGATGGCAGGATCACGCGCTGGTACGGCACCTGCACCGACATACACGACCTGAAAGTCGCCGAGGAGGCACGTCAGCTTCTGCTGCGGGAATTGAATCACCGGGTCAAAAATCTCTTCTCGATCACCTCCGGCATGATCAACATGACCGCGAGAACCACCGCCACGGTGCCGGCCATGGCAGACACGCTCCAGGGACGGCTACGTGCACTTTCAAAGGCGCATGAGCTGGTACAGCCGGCTATTGCTGATGGTCCGCAGGCGCCGGAAACAGGTTTCCTCGGAAGCCTGATCGAGGACATCCTGAAACCGCATGTCGATGTGGAAACGCGCGTTCTATTGTCCGGGCCACCGGTCGAGATCGGACTGAAGGCGTCGACCAGCCTCGCGCTGATTGTACACGAACTGGCGACCAACGCCGCAAAATACGGGGCCTTCGCCGGTCAAGAAGGCACGCTCGCAGTAGAATGGACCGTCATCGACAACAGTCTGGAACTGCGCTGGACGGAGGCACTTGCCGGCAGGCAGATTGCGCCTCCGTCGAGCCTTGGCTTCGGCAGCAAGCTTGCAAGGACGAGTGCCACCCAGCAGTTGGGGGGAGACATCCGCTTTGACTGGGCAAGCGACGGCCTCAGGATTGTTCTGCGCATTCCAATCAATGGCCTACTTCGCTAGGTCCACGACTCGATGTCGCATTGCCGCAAACCACACGATCCTTGCTGGTTGAGGTCGAGCGAAGGTCAATTTTACCGACCACTAAAAGTTTAAGTAAAGATTCACGGCACTATGGTTTGGTCGGTCCCTGGCGGGATGCGCGGAATGCTTCCACCTGTGTCGGGCCAGCGAGAGAGCGACATGGAGTTCGTATCCATCATTCTGTTCTGGGTGCTGCTTTTCGCGGCGGTCGCCAGCCGTGGTCCGTTCATATTCTATCTCTTGTTCGCCTCCATGGCGTTCGGCTCCTTTGCCGTCATTCCGCCCGTGCTGACCAAGGGGCTGAGCTTCACCCCACCCCCCATCATCGCCCTGGTGATCATCTTCATCTATGCCGGTGGCAAAAACGGCCTGTCGCGTATGCTCGGCATCGCCCTTCGCCCGTCGCAATGCCTGTTGCTGACCCTTTTCTGGATCGTCGCGATCTGGGCGACGCTGTTCATGCCGCGGATTTTCGCTGGGATGGTCACCATCATCCCGATGCGCCTTGAGGAGGCGACGAACGGGGAACCCCTCTATCCCACGCCACAAAACATCTCGCAGATGCTGTATCTGTCAATCTCGGTGATCACCGTGTTTGCCTGCGCTTTGGCTTTCAAGGCTCCCCAGATCCGCCAGCATGTCCTGGCTGCTCTGTGCGTCGGGGGAGCCATGGTCGTTCTGACGGGACTGCTCGACCTCGCGGGTCTTGGACCCTATCTCGACATGTTTCGTACGGCGACCTACGTCTATCTGACGGATGTGGAGATCGCCAACGTAAAGCGCGTCGTCGGGCTGATGCCGGAAGCCTCCGCCTTCGGATCCCTGGCGGTCGGCTTCCTGACGGCGATCTATTTCCTTCGCCGCGCCATTACGCGTCCCTGGCTGCGCCTGATCGGCGCGCCTTTCCTAATCGTGCTGCTTGCGGTTTTTGCCCTGCTCTCCACATCATCGGCGGCTTATGGCGGCCTGGCCGTCTTCGGTTGCGTGGCAGCGGCAGAATGGCTTTGGCGATTGCTGATGTATGAAAAAGGAAGCCGGGCGCGCGAAGGCCTGGTCCTGGAATTCTGGGCGCTGGTGCTCGCACTGGGTGCAATCTACCTGCTTGCTCTTTTCAACCCCAGCATCTTCGATCCGTTTGTGCGGCTGGTGGACACGATCATCTTCCAAAAGACTTCGTCCGATTCCTTCGAGGAACGGAGCATGTGGACCGCGGTGTCGCTCAAGGCACTGATCGACACCTGGGGCTTAGGCGTCGGAATGGGAGCGACGCGTGCATCGAACGGACTGGTCGCCGTTTTCAGCAACACCGGTATTGTCGGCGGCCTCCTTTATTATGGCTTCATGCTGCAAACTTATTTGCGCCGCGCGCGTCCCGGCGACATTGAGGGCGCCGCGGTCCTTACCGCCGTGCGCTTCTACCTTCCACCCGTGCTGCTCATGGGCATTCTTGCCGGTACCTCTGCCGATTTCGGCATCATGAACGCCTGCATCTACGGGCTGGCTGCGGCGACGGCTCTCGATGCACCTCTTCGGGCGCCGACCAGGCCGATTTCTCCGCACAGACGACCAACGACCAATCGAAGGACGGCCTGATCGTGGAACCGAAAGCGGCCCCCCTGACCGATAGGACGATCCATGCCGGTCTCTGGACGATCGGTGCCCGCCTCGCATCGCGGGTCATGGACTTTCTCACCCTTCTGGTGTTGGCGCGTTTTCTGGGCCCCGCCGATTTCGGACTGGTGGCGACCGCGATGACGCTGATTTTAATCGTCGAGGCCGTATTGGAATTGCCGCTCTCCTCTGCGCTGATCCGCCTGCCCGATATCACCGACCGCGCTCTGTCTACGGCTTTTACGCTCGGTTTCCTGCGCGGACTGATGGTGGCGGGCTTGATGGCGGCGCTGTCCTGGCCGGTTGCGCAGCTGTACGGAGACGAAAGGCTGATCCATCTCGTGATCGTCCTGGCACTCGCCCCGGCCATGCGCGGGCTGATCAGTCCGGCGATGGTCCTGTTCGAAAAAGCCTTGGACTTCCGACGCAAAAGCGTACTCGAATTGCTCGGGAAAGCCCTCGCGGCGGTCGTCGCGATCACTTTCGCCATCACGACGGGCAGCTATTGGGCAATCGCGGCCGGCACGGTGATGACGCCCGCCGTGATGATGTTGGCCTCTTACGTGATGGCGCCGATGCGGCCGCGCCTGACCCTGGCTGACTGGCCACTTTTTTCGGATCTCGTCGGCTGGAATTTCGTCTCACAGACCATCGCTGCGGTAAACTGGCAGATCGACCGGATCCTCTTGCCGCGCTTTATCGAAGTGGCGTCCTTCGGCCGCTTCGCAGCAGTCAACGACATTTCGGCCCTGCCTTATCAGGCCATAGCCGCGCCAGCAGCGGCGCCGTTAATGGCCGCCTTTGCCTCCGCGCAGGAGAAAGATCGACTTCACGACGCCTATCTCAGCAGCAGCGCCGGTCTCATTCTTCTGCTGATGCCCATTTTCGTCTTCATGGCCGTTCTGTCTGGGCCGGTCATTCTGGTGCTTCTGGGACCGGAATGGGTCGAGGCCTCCCCCATTTTGGCTGGCCTCGCGATCGCCAGTCTGCTGAGCGTGCCCGCAATTCCCATGTCGCCCCTGGTCATGGTGCTCGGCAGATCGCGCAGCCTGGCCGTTCGGTCCGGCATCGAGTTCGCTGTGCGCATCCCTCTTTGCATTTTCGGCGTCGTCTTCTTCGGTGCGGCGGGCGCCGTGGTGGCACGCGCCGGGGCCTCCCTCGCGGTCACCCTGTCGTCGCTCGCACTGGTGCGCTCCGTCGCCGGACTTGATTTCGCGTCTCAGATCAAGGTGACGGTCCGACCGATCCTGGCTGTCATCCCGAGTGTGATCGTACTGCTGCTTTGCGACCGACTTTTAGATTTCGAAGCACACCTGTACGTGTCCTTCTTCGCGTCCGGCATGCTGTTTTGTCTCACTTACGCAATCTGTGTCTATGGTCTTTGGGTGCAAGCAGGACGCCCGGCCGGTGTCGAGGCGATAGCGCTCCAATTTGCCGGCAGGCTGTTCTCGCGCGTCCGCTCACGGACGGAACCGGATGCTTGAGATGCACTCGCCCCGCTGTCACGCATTCAGTGACGCAGATTGAAAGCCATCTTTCGAAGCTTCTCGCCCACCCGAAACGCGATCAGATCAAAACGCCACGCAACCCGCGAAGCACCATGCGTTTTGCGGTCGGATTCGAGATTGGACGGAACGGCTTTCTCCACCGCCGGAAACGGGAAAACACTGACTGGCGGAAGATTGTGCCGCCAGAAGCGGCCGAGCTCGTCATCTATCGGCAGATCGATCGAAGCGATGGAATTGAGCAAGGCTGCAGCCCCAGCCTTGCTGATCAGATAGGCCTGCATCCCATAAGGATCGGTCTTGTACTGGATCAATTGCCGAAAACCGCTCAGCATGCCGATCACCCGTGCCGGCTTGTACATCTTCGCGAACAGGCGCACGCATTTGAGGTCTCTCTGCTCAGCGGCATCGATCACCTCCGTGAGATCGAAAGCCGGGTCGAGCCACACATCGTCTTCGAGAATGAGGAGCCAAGGGGTAGCCCCCTCGCGCACGAAAGCCTGCATGACCGCATAGTGGCTTTTGAAGCAACCGATCTCGCTGGCACCCAATTGTCGGCCATAGCGCGCGATCTGCCGCTCCGGACTGCTCGTCAGGCCAGAGACATCGCTGTCGGCCTTGAGCGCATCGAAAAACCGCCACGCCGCATCGTCCCGACCTTGCAGGTTCTGCGACACGGCGCTTCGACGATCCACTGCGTCGGCGAGGCTGATCACCACGATTTCATACCTGGCGGTCATGCCAGTTCTCCTGTCACCTGGTCATCGGCAATACGGTGCCGAGTTATGGCCAATGATCTCGCCATTTAACTGGGCTGCGTCTCGGATGGCGTTTCGATGTGTTCTGCGAAGTGCCGGCGCAAAAACTCGAGAACTCTGTCCGTCACCTCGCTCCGCGCCGCAAGCGGCGTGAGGTTGTGGTCAGCCCCCTCGACGGTCTGAACATCGACATTCGGATGCGCAGATAGCTTGGCAAACCCGTTGCCCGCCCATGCGGCAAGGTCGTTCAGTCCGGGGTCTCCTGCGCTGTAGAGCAGAAATAGCGGTGTGTTTCTCGAGGTGAGTGCGCAATGGCGTTCCCGCACGGTCTTCTCGAAGCGAAAATGCTGTGAACGGTTGCGAAGCACCGGTGCGAGCGCCCGATCGACCTTCGTCCAGATGACGGACGAGACTTTGCGCAGGATCGTTGCCAACGGGATCTGCCCGGACACCAGACGCTTGAACTGCTCCTCCCGTGTCAGCGTCACACGCGGCACCACCTTCAGGAAATCCTCATCCGGCTCCCAATGGAATTTTCGCATATTGATCAGCACGGAGGCCGCGACCCGGTCGTCGGCGACAGCCGACAGGAACGCGGGATAGCCTCCGCTGCAACGTCCGAGAAGCACGACATGCTCGACCCCGGCCTTTGACACCATCCAGTCGATCGCACACCGGACATCGTCATTGGCGCGCAGCGAATACATGACGGGCTGCCGCTGTCCCGGCCAAAGAGGGCTTTCGCCGATGCCGGCATGATCGATCCGCATCGCCGCATAGCCCTGTCGTGCCAGAATGCGGGCCAGATCGACCGCAAAACGTCCCCACCCGATCGAATGATCAGCACCGGCATTGAGGAGCAGGACCCCAACCTTGGGAGCACGGTGAGTGGCCGGGGTCGTCAGGGCACCGAAGAACATGTCCGCCGGCCCGAAACGAACCAGCGTTTCCGCATATCCATCGCCGTCAATGTGGGCTTCCGTCTCGATCGCAAGAGCAGGTGTCCGGGAAGGGTCTGTGACCGGAAAATTCTGCCTGATCCAATCCAGAACCGTGTCCAGTGTCTTTCGCGGCACGGAACCGAAAATCGGACTGGAAACGTAATCGGCGTGCTCTTTGAAATCGATGTCATCGACGTCCAGGCCGTGGCTTGCGAGTTCTTCCGCAAGCCTGACATCTCCAGCATTCTCGGGACGCCTTGCGAGCAAGACCTTCTGCACGACGGCGGGCAGAGTTCCGAGCGGCTTCAATTGGCGAACTTCCGCAACCGTGGCTGCAGACATGACGAAGCCGGCCGACATGAAGCCTTCCGGGGGACCATCGGCAGACGTGACGTGGAATTCCGCCTTGGTCATCGCTGTCCATGCCGCAATCTCGCGCAGATGGCTGCGTCCTTGCGAAGCCGGTGCAAGTAGTACCAGCCCGGCGACCGGCCTCTCCTGTGCGAGGTCGGCGGCCAGCAAGCCGCCCAAACCCTGTCCGAGGACAATGATCCGCCGTGCCTGGGTGAGGTTGCGGAGTTGGTCATAGGCTTTGCAGGCCGCCTTCCGCCAGGCATGCTCGTCATCGATCTCGGCGCTGGCAAGTGCCGAGTGTCCGGTTCCCGGGAGGTCGAAACGCAGGCAGGGATAGCCCAGCTCGGCAAGATCTTCGCCGAGAAGGCGATAGGTCATGCGGGAGCAGAGCTCCTCGAACCCCCACGGGGAAATCAGGAGGATGGCCGTATCACCCGATGCTGCATGATACATGCCGGCAAGCCTGTCGAAACTGACCGGCCGGGCGCGCTTTCCCGGGAGCGCGAGGGTCTCCGTCTGGTCCAGATCGGTTGACGCGACATGCATCATGCCATCTGCTCCACTTTGTTGGACCCCTCTCGTCGAGCGGCAAGCCGTGCCTCGCGCTTGCCGCCTATGTAACCTTCGACGCGCCCCGCAGTGACGTTTGCATAATAGACAGCCCTCGCCCAGTTCAATCGCAGCAGCGACAACGCCATGCCACCGATCGAGCGAATGATGTAACTTGCAAAGAACCGCAGAGAGTAGCCATGGCGGCCGAGGACATATCCCATCCCCCGGGCATAACCGCGCGCCTTCTTCCGCATCCGGCCGTCCGGAGTAAACACGTTCAGTTCCGGATGATGGGCGAAGAGCGCGGGATCGTACCAGCCGCGATATCCGCGGGCAATCATGCGCAGGACGATGTCCTGCCCTTCGTTTGCCTGCCATGGCGTCGAGGCGCCGACGCCGACATCCTCATCGAACCCGGACACGCCCTCGAATGCGGCCCTCGTGAAGAAAAGCATCCACTCGATCTGCGTCGAAAAAACGTTTGCTGCAGAAACTGATTGCGCCTGTTGCGCATAACGCCCGTTGATGTCGCGTCCATTCTCGTCCGCTGCACGGCCGCAGACGATATCGACACCCTTTTCGACAAACAGTGCGAGAACATCGTCGAGAAGGCGTGGAGGATAACTGCAATCGTCATCGGGGAAACACACATAGTCGCCCTCAGCCAGTTGGAAGCCGAGATTGCGTCCCCGGCTTGCCCCGCGAACTCCCGGCACGTGCCGATATTTCAAGGTAAAGGGCGTGTTCAGCACCCCAATCGCCTCGGCCAGCCGGTCATCGTCATTCTGGTCGACAATGATGAGTTCAAAGTCCCGACATGTCTGTGCATCAATCGTACGGATGAATTCCAGCACATCCGCCGGGCGCCCAAGGGTCGATATGATCAGCGAGAATTTCATCGGCATCCCTTCCTTCGGCCCGTTCGAACGCTTCACAGTCACAGGTCCAGTATTTTTTTCGGATCGAGCCTGCCGGCCACGAGATCCTTCAGCGCCAGAATATTGCCCGAAAGGCGTCCCCGCCGATCCACCCAGGGCTCCGGCTTGAGGCTCTTGAACAGATTGGCGCAGAGGTTGCGGATATTGCCGTCCCAGACCTGAAAAAGGGTCATATTGCCCTTGCGCTGGATATAGATCCGGTTAGCGATCTGCGAGTAGCCGAGGCGCCGGCCAGGGCTGCGACCCGCCTTCTTGGTGCCGAGATGAACCCCGCGCAACTGGCTGGCCTCCACCACGGTTCCGTGAACCGCCATCTGCCGGGAAAAATCGACATCTTCAAGCCAGGCATAGAGCGGCAGATTCTCGTCGAAACGAATGCCATGGCGAAGCGCCGGTGCGAGACGGATCGCCATGTTGCATCCATAGCCATTGAACGTCGGCTTCACAGAAGGGGGCCCGCGATACCTGTCGCGCGCCAGGATCGCCTGCCCCTCCTCGATTTCGAGCCCCGGCCCCAGCGCTCCATCTGCGATCACGTAGCCGGTCGCGACCGCAATCTTCGGGTCGGCCAGGAACAGGGTCTCGACTTCGGCGAGATAAGAGGCAGAAGGCAGGAAGTCGTCATCGAAGAAAACCATGACATCCGCCGTCGATGCCCTGATCATGGCATTGCGCTGGTGGGACGAACCGACCGCGCTATCGATCACTCGTACCACGCCGTCATAATGGCGCAGCCCTTCCGGATCGATATCCTCGGGACGTGCCGGCGAGACGAGAAACTCGTCAGGCTTGCGGCTCTGGTTGTTCATGAAGGCAAGGGTCTGCGTGAGGATATCCCGTCGTCCTGCTGTCGCGATGGCGACGGCCAGCGTAAGTTTGTCCTTCCCCATGGCCATTTTCCCCGACGCGGTCTCTCCCGCCAATCTACTCTGCACACCAATTCCGAGTTGCGGGCAGAACCCGTCTTCGTCAACGACGCGACACTTCAAACAAACTGCCCGCCGCTTGCCGTATTCCACCGCTCGATGGCCGAAGGCAGCCTGCCCGCGCTGGCAAGCCCCACCGAGGAAAGCCACCCTGGCACAACATCTGTCGATTTCACCAGTTTCGTCACGCGATCCGGATGGATACCAAGCCCCATGGCCGAAAACGGCTTCAAGACGGCGGCGGCCGCGCTCACCACACCGCGCGGCACCATGAAGGTTCGAACACCCTGCATATGATCCCTGCGAAAGGTCTCGACGATCTCCTCGAGCGTATAGCGATCGGGATAACAGCCATTGAACAAAACGAACCGTTCTGGCCGATCGACGGCAAACTGCAGAGCTTCAAGGAGATCATCCACATAGAAGCAGGCCTTGATCGTGTCCTTGCGACCCGGATAGACGAAGAAGCCTTTCTTCAGCAGGGTTGCCATGCGGGTGAAATTGCCGCCTTCCCCAGGTCCGAAAATCACGGCCGGCCGGCAGATGACCAGACGGCGGCCGGCATCCTCTTCCAGCCAGGCCATCTGGATGCGCTCGGCCATGTACTTGGACCAGCCATAAGGAGAAACCGGCGCAGGCGGCGTCGTCTCGCTTTTCGTTTCCTCTCCCGGTCCGTAGACGGAAATCGAACTGGTAAACACGATCTCCCCGATCCCAAGCCGCCGCGCGAAAGCGACGATGGCGTTCGCACCGAGAATATTGGTTTCATAATATTCGTGGTCAGGATGCCCCGGGGTCGTATGAATGGCCGCGAGATTGTAGATCCGGTCGATCGGCATACCAGGATCGAAACCGGAGAGGTCCCGCACGTCGCCCTGAAGATAGACGACCCCGGCAAGGCGGGTGCGCGGAGACTGGATATCCACCGACACGACGCGATGCCCTTCGCCCGAAAGACGCGCGACCAGACGCGTTCCAATGAAACCGGAACCGCCGAAAACCAGGACGTTCTTCAAACCTGCGTCTTGCATACACTATGCCTTCCTGCGTCAGATGTCGGATGCAAGTGCATCCGGAATTTTAGGCATCATGACCGGGCCTGGACCCATTAAGGTCACACGTCTCACGAGGCCGCACGGCACGCCTCCTGAAGAGTCTCGGCCACGGCCCGCGAAAGCGGCGACGACGGGGATAAAATCCGCCTTTGGTGTAATTTCTGTATGAATCCGGGATCTTTGCGACCGAAAACGACGGAAATGGTTAATCCACCGTCTCAGATCGCGGCCCGTCAAAGCAGCGAAAGAAGAGAAACAAGGTGAATCTGTACAACCTGACCCTCTTGAGGAATACCGGGAGCCGCGCTCGGGCCGATAGGAGACATTAACCAAATTTGTCTTTTCCAATCGCATCGGTCCCGGATTCATACAGAAATTACACGAGCACCCCTTTTCTTGTGGCAATGCTGGTCTTGTTCTTCACGCTTTTCAGATATTCGCAGCTGCTATGACTGATCGGTCTCGTCATGTGGACGCACAACCACTTCCGTGGAGTTTCTCTTGAAGGTCGCCCTGGTACATTATTGGCTCGTCGGCATGCGAGGAGGAGAGAAGGTCCTGGAGGCCTTCTGCGACCTTTTTCCTGATGCCGACATTTTCACACTGGTCGCAGATCCGGAGCGCTTGTCGCCAAAAATCCGGAGGCATCGCATCACCACATCGTTTCTGCAGAAAATTGGCGGGCGCAGGCATTATCAGAAGATGTTGCCGCTGATGCCCCATGCTTTGGAATCGCTCGATCTTACGGCCTATGATCTGGTGATTTCCAGCGAAGCCGGCCCGGCCAAGGGGGTCATCACCCGTCCGGACGCTCTGCACATTTGCTACTGCCATTCGCCGATGCGCTACGTGTGGGACCTTTATCCGCAATACATGGCCGAATCCGGCCTCTTGGCTCGGGCCGTGCTGTTCATGGCAGCACCCGGCCTGCGGCAGTGGGACGTGACCACATCCCATCGGGTTGATCACTTCATTGCCAACTCCGGTTATGTCGCAAAACGCATCAACAAGTTCTATCGCCGCAATGCGGAGGTTATCCACCCACCGGTTGAGGTCAGTCGCTTCAAGATCTCCGATGGCCCGAAAGACTTCTATCTCTGCGCGGGCCAAATCACGCCTTACAAGAAGATCGAGCTCGCCGTGGCCGCCTGCACGCGCCTGAACCTGCCGCTGGTGGTCATCGGTGACGGCGCCAGCGCTAGGCTCAAGCAGTCGGCGGGGCCGACAGTGCGTTTCCTGGGTGCCGTGTCGGATGCGGAGATGGAGCGCTGCTTCTCCAACTGTCGCGCCCTCATCTATCCGGGCGTGGAGGATTTCGGCATCGTCCCGCTCGAAGTCATGGCGAGCGGCCGGCCGGTCATCGCCTTCGCCCGAGGTGGAGCCCTGGAAACCGTTCTGGATGGAAAGACCGGCATATTCTTCCACGAGCAGACCGTCGATGCCCTGTGCGCGGCCCTCACCCGCTTCGAGGCGGACAGCAGCATGTTTGAGCCTGCTGTTCTGCGCGCCCATGCCACGAGCTTCGAACCCGAGCGTTTTCGCGCTGAGCTGAAGACGTCGATAGACGACTGCATCGCCCGGCAGAATCGCAAAGCTCCGATGGAACCGCAGGTTTGGGACAAGAGCGCTTGAAACCGATCGTCTTCAACGGCAAGTTTCTGACGGTCTCTCCGACCGGCGTTCACCGCGTCGCCGAAGAACTGATCCGCGCATTCGAACGCCTCATGGTCAATCACGGCGATGCTGCAAAGCTTCCCGAGATGTCGGTGGTCGCCCCCACGACAGCAACGCGCACGCCGTCCTTTTCGCAGATCCGCTTGAACAAGCAGGGTTTCGCCAGCGGCCTCCCGCGAGAGTACCCCTGGGAACAGATAAACCTTCCCTGGCTCGCCCGCGGCGCCACCTTGGTGAATCTTTGCAACATGGGACCTCTCTTGCACGGTGATTCCCTCACCATGATCCATGATGCCCAGGTCTACTTGACCCCCGCCTCCTATTCGCTGAGCTTCAGGTTGTGGTACCGACTGGTCCAGCCGCTGCTGGGCCGCACCAACCGCCAGATCCTCACGGTATCAGAATACTCGAAGCAGCAACTCGTTCACTATGGCGTCGCCCCTGCAGAGAAGATCACCGTCCTTTACAACGGGTGCGATCATGTCCTCGCCCGCACCCCGGTCGATGGGTTCGTTAACGCCAGTGGCCTTAAGGAAGGGCGTTATGTGCTCGCCCTCTCGAGCACCCAGTCACACAAGAACATCCGTGTTCTGTTCCAAGCATTCGCCGACGAGAGACTTTCGCATCTGACCCTTGTCTTGTTCGGCGCCGCCGGCAAGTCGACCTTCGAGGATCTCGGCTTCGCAGTGCCACCCAATGTGCATTTCGTCGGTCGGATCGACGATGGCGAACTCGCCGCCCTTATGACCCATGCATTGGCCTTTGCTTGCCCTTCGACGACCGAAGGTTTCGGTCTACCGCCGCTCGAAGCCATGATCCTGGGTTGCCCCGCAATCATCGCCCCCTGTGGCGCCCTACCGGAAGTGTGCGGTGATGCCGCTTTACGTGCCGACCCACATAACCCCGATCAGTGGGTGGAGAAGATCACCAGCCTCGCAGCAGATCCCGACCTGTACGCCACCTTGCGGGAAAGCGGGCGTCGTCAGGCCAGCCTTTTCACCTGGGATGCCGCTGCGCGCAAGCTCGCAGGCATACTCGGCCTGACAGCGCTCGATCATCCGGCAGGCGTATCCCAGAACAACCTGCAATCACGGTAAACAATATCTTAAGACATCGCCAATAGGCTGCGCTCGGATCACCGGTTAATCCGGATAACCAGCCAACCAATGAGCGGCACGTCGCATGGTCGAGACCTCGATCCCAACTGTGGAACGCGAAGAAACGGACGATCGAGGAGCGATCCCGCAGATCGACCTCGCACATTTCTTCTCCGTGCTGCGCGGGGGCATCATCGGGATCCTCGCAACCACGATGCTTTTCGCAGCGGCTGCCGTCGTCTTCTCGCTGGTGCTGAAGAACTATTACATCTCGACCGTCAGCATTCTCGTCGACCCCGAAGGCTCGCGTGTCGTCGAGGGCGAACTCTATGGTGACAACCGGGCAACCGAAGCCCGGACCATGAACCAGCAATACATCCTGACGTCGGTAAGGGTGCTCGGAGCAGTGGTTGAGTCCCAGTCCCTCGCCGACGACCCTGAATTCGGAGCGGCAAAGCCATACGAGGCTGATCGTGCCAAGCGAGCCCAGCGGGCCCTGGACGCCCTGCGCGCGGCGATCGTCGCCGATCTCAACAAAGCCAGTTTCGTCATTGATCTCTCGGTCACGACCCACGATCCGGCGAAGTCGGCGCGCATCGCGAATGCCATCGCAGATACATATATTCAGACCCGCATTCAAATGAACAACGGCGTCGTCCGCCAGGCGACGACGGATCTTTCCGCGCAGCTCGCGAGCCTGGAGAAAGCGGTGGAGGACGGCGACCGGGCCGTTCAGGCTTACAAGGCCGAACACAACATCATCGATGTCGGGGGGCGCCCGACGGCAGAGCAGCAGATTGCCGAGACAAATACGGAAATCACCCGCATTTCCGGCACGATCGCCGAAAATGATGCGCTGATGTCGGAACTGAAGCTGGCAAGATCCAATCCGGAATACCTCCGGTACACGCCGGACTCCTCGCTCACGCCGGCGATTATCGAGCTGCGCACCCGCTACCATGCAGCACTGGAGCAGCAGTCGGTGCTGCAGTCCTCCTTCGGCGATCGTCATCCTGCCCTTCAGAGCGCACGCGCTCGCACCCAGGCCGTATCGGCCTTGTTGAATACACAGCTCAGGGATTTCGAGACATCCCTGGCCCGCAACGGGGAAAAGCTGAAAAGCCAACGTCAGCTGTTGCAGAAGAACCTCGCGAACCTCAAAGCCAGTCTGAACGAGTCGGACAAATCGATGGTTCAGCTACGCGAACTGGAGCGTAAGCTCGCCAGCGACCGCCTCGTCTACGAAGCGTTCCTGCTGCGGACCCGCCAATTGTCCGGTCAGGAGCGCACGGTCAGCGAAAATCCACAGATCATCTCTCCCGGACAGGTGCCCCTGACCAAGTCTGGCCCGCGCCGCTCCCTGATCGTTGCCGGTGCGACAATCCTGGGTTTCATGGTCGGTTGCGGCATTGCGCTCGCGCGCGACATACGGCCAACGGTCGGTACCGGCACTGCACCTGCACACACGTGGTCCGCTCCGGAAGCGTCCGCTTCAACAAACCCGGAGCAAAAGCGCCGCCGTAGGTTCTGGGGTTGGTTCCGGCACAAGCCGGCCGAAATGCCGGATCCCTCTGCCGACAACGACAGTCCCGAACCGGAAGCGTATCCCCTCGTCGTCAAGAACCGCCGGCCGCGGGTAACCGGGCCTGTCGAAGATGCAGACGACCTCTACGCGACCGCGATCCGTCGGCTGGTTCACCAGGCCTCCGATCAGCCGAACCACTGCACCGTGCTCTACGCGTCTCAACAGCACCGCAATGGCCATCGCACCGTCCTGAACCTGGGCAAGGCTCTCGCGGCTGCAGGCAAGAATGTTCTCCTCGTGGACTCCGACAACGAGGCCGGCCTGACGCGCCAGATGGGCGCGGTCGGCAAGGCGGGGTTGCTCGACGCCATAGCCCTGCAGCGCATCGAAAGCGATTTCGTTCACCCGGACCGGACACCCGGCCTCTGGTTGATGCCTTCCGGGCGCCGCTCTCCCCGCATTTCGACCAGAGGTGTCCACACGGCGGAGACCCTTGCCGACTGGCTGCGAGAAGATGGCCTTCGGTTCGATCTGGTCCTTGTCTATGCGGGACGCTGGAGCACCCAAAAGACCGGAGCAGCCGTCAGTGACGCCGCCGACAGCTTCGCCGTCATCGGCAACTGGTTCAATCGCAAGGACGCCGAAGACACCCTATCTTTGCTCGAACAGGGCGGATTGACGCCTGCCATGGCTCTGCTTCTCGATGAAGAGGCCGAAGACCTGCCACGTGCCGGATGACGACACGAACCGTGCGGATTGCATCGCGTTAGGGCGATCTTAAGCCTGTATGAAAAATGCCGCACAAGTCGAAGTTGATTTCGTGCTCGACGCTCAGCCTCTTATCAGTATCGAGAGGAAATCCGGCTAAGCCTGTCGTCGATTGCGTATGGGCGCATTGTCTTCCGGTCCGTAGACCGAGGTGTTGCGGCATTGAGAGGCATGATCAGGGGAGACAGAGGTGAGCGCAGGCCTATCGCAGGAGAGCGGATATCGCCCGAATGCAAACTTCCCAGGCTCACTGTTGCAGGGGAGGACCGCCAAGTCGTGACTGAGCGGATCGAGCGCGTCGTCATCGTCAACGACTTCTCTGTCGCTCGCGGCGGGGCGACCACGCTCGTCCTTCTGCTCCTGAGGCTTTTGCGCGCCCGCTCGATTCCCGTCACGATGATCGTCGGCGACGACGGAGAGAACCCGCTTTTCTCTGAACTCGGGGCCGACATCGTCAGTCTCGGCCACAAGGAACTGCTGAAGGGCAACCCCCTGAAAACAGTCGTCAACGGCATCCATAACACCTCGGCGAGCGAGCTCCTCAGAGACTGGATCGAAGTCAACGACACGTCGGGCACCGTCTATCACGTGCATACCTGGTCTCAAATCCTGTCGCCGGCGATCTTCCGGCCGCTGCGCCGAGTCGCAGAACGCACGGTGATCCACGCCCACGATTCGTTTCACGCCTGCCCCAACGGCGCTTACATGAACTATCACCGGGAGACGCAGTGCATGCTGGTCCCCCTGAGCAAGGACTGTCTCACCACCCATTGCGATCGCCGCTCCTATGCCCATAAGCTCTGGCGTTCCGTCCGACAGGCACGTCTATTCTCCGCCATGGGCACGGATGTTCCATGGGCGAAATTCCTGCTGATCCACGAGAAGATGACGAATGGCTTCCTGCGCGCCGGTTATCGGCGCGAGGACCTGCTCGCCGTTCGGAATCCGGCCGCACCTTTTGTCGACCATCGCGTTCCCGTCGAGGACAATGGCAGCTATTTCTTCATCGGCCGCCTGGAGCAGGAAAAGGGCCCGCAGGATGCCCTGGCCGCAGCAAGGCGTGCAGGTGTGATGTTGGAAGTCATCGGGGACGGTCCGTTGCGGGAAACGTTGGCGGCACACTATCCCGAGATGATCTTCCACGGCTGGCGCCGACCTGAGGAGATCGGTGATCTGATCGTGAACGCGCGTGCCCTGGTCATTCCGTCCCGGCTGCCCGAGCCGTTCGGTTTGGTCGCCGTGGAAGCGGCCGCAAGCGGCATCCCCCTGGTTCTGACTGAAATGGCTTTGCTGGCCGATGAGGTGACCGGGGAGGAAATCGGCCTGACCTGCAACACGCAGGACACCGACGCTTTTGCTGCCGTCCTTCGCAAGATGGCTGCAATGGATCGGGAGGAGATCAGGCGCATGAGCGAGAAAGCCTATTCCCGTGCTATTTCGATGGCCAACACACCCGAAGGATGGGCCGACGCGCTAACCCGGATCTATGCCAACATCCTGACGAAAGGGATGTGACCGCCCGCGCAGTTTATCGCTGGCCAGGCAACCGGCATAGCAGCGGATCCAGCTTAACGAGAATGCGTCGTTTCATCCGGCGCAACAGCCGGTGCCAGAGCGGCAGACCTCCATCGATCCACACCATGTTGACCGGGAGCGAGGCAGGCGTGCCGCGCACCGGACGCAAGGGGGCATCCGGAGACTGCACTTCATAGAACATCTCGTAATCGGGCCATTCGTAACCGTCATCCCAGGTCCAGCTGTCGTGTTTCTGGTAATGCTGTTTCAAGGTTGTGGCCAATGCCTTGTCCGTAGGCAGAACGGCAAAGCGGGAGCCGAGCCTCGGCATGTTGCTCTCCATGAAGGAGAACACTCGGTCGCTTGCATAGCCGGTGACGAAAAGCCGGAAATCACGGGTCTTCTTTAGCAGCGAGACCGCGCGATAGACCTGAACATGCTCTTCGTGCCCATACTCGCCCCACGGATTGTGCGTAACGACGAGATCTCCGTCCGCGACATGCGCGGCGATGGCGGCTGCAATCCGTTCGAAGTTGCGGGCATACCCCTCCTGATCGCGCCCACACAGGACGCCGTCTGGCGTCTCCACCGGCCGTTCCCAGTTCGACGTGAGGAAGCTGCGCGATTCTGGAATGTTCAGCCCGACAACCGAAGGCAAAGGAAATTCGCGCAGCAATGCCGCACGCCCCCGGCTCACGGCAGCGTCAGCCGAATCCTGGTAACAGAGCACGACCTTCTTTGCCGCAGCTAGGATTGAACTGGCCCAGAGGACCTCGTCATCGGGATGCGCCATGATAATGACGCACTGCTTGAAATCGCTTGAATTCAGCATCGAGCCTGTCTCGTCCAGGGCGATGAGCCCGTCATCCTGCCATTAATCCGACAAAACTGCCCGGCTTGCCCGCGTCTTGCAACACGGGGAGCCGGGCAGACTGTGATTAGGGTTAAGGCAGCCGCCTCGACCTGATAGCCGAAGGACATCGATCGCCGCGCCCCTGCGCCATGGGCAGGAACGGGTAAACTGACCCGTCAGGATACCGGCTGCTTGGTCTTGCGCAGGTAGGGCAGAACCGTCTCGAAAGCGCCGAAGCGGGAAAGTGCATCTTCGTTCGACACCGCAGCAGTGATGATGACATCGTCTCCCTGCTTCCAATTGGCAGGGGTCGCAACCTGATGCTTGGCCGTCAGCTGGATCGAATCGATCGTTCTGAGGATTTCGTCGAAGTTGCGGCCCGTGGTCATCGGGTAGGTCAGGATCAGCTTGATCTTCTTGTCCGGGCCAATGACGTAGACGGAGCGCACGGTCGCATTGTCGGCAGGGGTCCGGCCTTCGGACGTCTCACCGGCATCCTCTGGCAGCATGTCATAGAGCTTGGCCACCTTGAGATCCTTGTCACCGATCAGCGGATAGCCGACATCGAAACCGGTCGCGACCTTGATATCCTGTTTCCACTTCGAGTGGCTCTCGACCGGATCGACCGAGATGCCGATCACCTTGACGTTGCGCTTGGCAAACGCGTCGGAAAGACCTGCCATGGCGCCCAGTTCGGTGGTGCACACGGGCGTGAAGTTCTTCGGGTGGGAGAAGAGAACCGCCCAGCTGTCACCGATCCAGTCATGGAAGGCGATCGTGCCCTGAGTGGTTTCGGCGGTAAAATCCGGAGCCGTTTGATTGATGCGCAATGTCATGAAAATCCTCCTGAAGGTTGCCGACAGTGAAAACCAAAACGAATGCCCAAGGAAGCGCGTTCGTATCAATTCCCACGTCAATTCAGACGGATATTTGCGGGTTGGCACGCTCCGCAGAGTAGATTATTCCGGGGACCGGCTGGGTCGCACTGCGGCAGACCATGGGCCGTCCCCCAAACAAGGATGGCGGCCTACAATGGCCGCCATCCGCTGGTTTTTCTGGCCCAACCTGTCAAGGCTGGCGCTACGCCGTCAAAGCTCTCACGCCACGACTGCGTCGGAAGCCTTTTCCGCTGGCGGCCGCTTGATGCGGAACCAGACCACGTAGAGTGCGGGCAGGAAGAGCAGGGTCAGAACTGTGCCGACGATGATCCCGCCCATCATGGCATAGGCCATCGGCCCCCAGAAGATCTCGCGTGAGATCGGGATCAGCGCCAGGCTGGCAGCCGCAGCCGTCAACATGATCGGCCGCATTCGATGCTCCGCAGCTTCCCTGACCGCTTCCCAACCGTCGCGCCCCGCTTTTCTGAGACTGTCGATCTCAACAACGAGGATGACCGAGTTGCGGATGAGGATGCCGATGAGGGCAAGCACACCGAGGATGGCCACGAAACCCAGCGGTGCACCGCTCGGCAACAGGGCAGCGACGACACCGATCAGCCCCAGCGGCGCCACGATGAACACCATGAAAAGCCGCTGGAAGCTCTGCAACTGGAACATCAGGATCGTCGTCATCGTCAGCAGCATCAGCGGCACAACGGCGACAATCGGCGCCTGGCTCTTTGCACTGCTTTCGACCGAACCACCCGCTTCCACAGTGTAGCCATCCGGCAGTTTTGCCGAGAAGGCTTCGATCTTGGGCTTCAGCTGCTGGTCGACAGTCGCCGGCTGTGTAGCGTCGATGATTGCAGCCTTGAGCGTGATGGTCGCCATTCGATCGCGACGCCAGACAACCGGCTGCTCAAGCTCGTAATGGAAGTTCGCGATTGCAGCCAGAGGCACCGCTTGACCGTTGCTGCCCGGCAATTGCAGGTTCCGCAGAGTTTCGATCGACTCCCTTTCGGCCTTGGGCGCCCGTCCCACGACATCGATGAGATAGATGCTGTCTCGGATCTGCGTGATCGTCGATCCCCCGGTGAGGTTATTGAGGGCCGTCGCGATGTCGGACGAACTCACCCCGAGCTGCCGGGCCTTGTCCTGCAAGAGATCGACCTTCACAACACGCGCCGGCTCGTTCCAGTCCGAAACGATCCGCCCCAGCCTGGGGTCCTGACCAAGCACGGAGGTCAGGTCGGCGGCATAGGCGCGAACCTTCTGAGGATCAGAGCCTGCCACGCGGTACTGGATCGGTCGACCAACCGGCGGTCCCAGCTCCATCTGCTTCACGAAGACATCCGTGCCGGGAAATTCGACGGTGGCAGCCTCGGACAGCGAGGCGATCAGACGGTCGCGGGCTTCGACACTCTTCGCCACGACGATCATCTGGCCGAAATTGTTCGAGTTCGGCTGCACGTCGAAGGACAGGACGAAACGCTTGGCTCCCTGACCGACATAAGACGTCCAGTGATCGACATCTTCGTTGCCGACGAGATGCTTGGCTTCGAAGGCATCCATCTCGACCTTGGTCTGCGCCAGGGTGTAGTTCTGACGTGCGGTCCAGTCGACGATCAGTTCAGGGCGATCGGATGCCGGGAAGAACTGCTGTTGAACGAAACCCATGCCAAAGAGCGACAGGCCGAAGAGCCCGGCAGTTGCCAGAATGGTGAGCTTCGGCCAGGTCATGCAGGTATTGAGCAGCCCGCTGAAGGCACGGGAGAAAAATCCTTTTGTCTCCGCATGCTTCTTCATGGTTTTCGGCAAGATCAGGACGCCGAGGAGCGGGGCGAAGAGGACGGCGACGATCCAGGAAACGATCAGCGAAATGCCGATGACAACGAACAGTGTAAACGTGAATTCGCCGGCCGCGCTGTCGTTTAGTCCCACGGGAATGAAGCTGGCCACAGTGACCAGCGTCCCCGTCAGCATCGGAAACGCCGTCGATGTCCAGACGGCGGTCGCCGCCTTGGGCAAGGGCTCGCCCTGCTCCAGCTTCGAGACCATCATCTCGATGGCAATCATGGCATCGTCCACGAGGAGGCCGAGCGCGATGATCAGGGCGCCGAGCGAGATGCGCTGCAGCGATATCCCGAGATATTCCATGAACACGAAGGTGATGGCGAGCACCAGCGGGATGGAGACCGCGACAACAAAGCCAGCCCGCATACCCAGACTGATGAAGCTGACCGCGAGCACGATTGCAATCGCCTCGAAAAGGGCTTTGGTGAATCCGCCGACGGCTTCCTCGACCACCACCGCCTGGTCGGCCACGTGATGCACGCCGATCCCGACAGGCAGGTCCGCGATCACCTTGTCCATCTCTTCCGTCAAGGCTTCACCGAAACGCAGGAGGTTGGCGCCGGGCTTCATGCCGATGGCCAGCCCGATCGCCGGCGTGCCGTTGACGCGGAACAGGGGCTGCTGCGGGTCGGAATAACCGCGCGTGATGGTGGCGACGTCGCTCAGACGGAAGAATCGATCGTTGACGCGCAGGTTGATGTTGCGCAGCGCCTCGTCAGAGGCGAACTGGCCGGAGACACGCAGGTTGATGCTCTCCGAACTTGTGCGCAAGGTCCCCGAGGCAACGACGGCGTTCTGGTTCTGCAGTGTCTGAACGATATCCTGCTGCGATATCCCGAGCGCTGCCATCTGCTTGGTGGAAAGATCGAGATAGACGACTTCATCCTGCGCACCGATCAACTCGACCTTACCGACATTCGGCACGGACAGAATCTTCTGGCGGGCGGATTCGAGGTAGTCGCGCAATTGTCGCTGTGTCAGCCCATCCGCCGTGAACGCGTAGATATTGCCATAGACATCACCGAAGCTGTCAATGAAGGCCGGTCCCTGTACGCCTTGCGGCAGTGTCGGCGCAATGTCGTTGACCATGTTGCGGACCTTGACCCATGTGGGCTTGACGTCGGCCGCCTTGGTATTCTCCAGCAGGTTGACGTAGATGGTCGTCTGCCCGGGGGTATTGATGCTCTTGGTGTAGTCGAGCGAGTCCAGTTCCTGCAGCTTTTTCTCGATGCGGTCAGTGACCTGGCTTGTCATCTCGTCGACGGATGCCCCCGGCCAGGAAGCCTGAATCAGCATCGTCTTGATGCTGAAATCCGGGTCCTCCTCACGGCCGAGGTTCATATAGGAAATGACACCCGCCACCATCGACAGGATCATGAAGTACCAGACGAGCGATTTGTGCTGCAGGGCCCATTCGGAAAGATTGAATGACTTGATCATAGTGAGGTCTCGCTCGAGAATCGGATGGGCTGGTTGTCAGTGAGCGAGTTCACGCCGGCAGAGACGATGCGATCGCCGCGATTGATCCCGCTCGTCACGTCGTATCCGCCACCCGGCGACGGCTCGACCTTGATTTCGCGCCTGGAAACCGTGTTTTTCGTCGCATCGATGACCCAGACGAACGGCTTGCCGTCCGCATCGCCAACGGCGCTTTGCGGAAGCCAGAGATGATCGTCGGTGCGGGCAATCGGAGACGCGGTGACGGTGCTGCCGAGGCGGTAGCTTTCCGGAGGCGCATCCAGTGCGATCTTTGTTCGTCTGCTCCGCGTCGCCGGATCGGCCTGAGGGGTCGTCTCACGTACGCTCCCGCGCACCTTCTGAACGGGATTGGCCTGCAGCGTAATTTCGAACGGCGTTCCGATTGCGGTCAATGCGCCGTAGCGATCGGGAATATCGACGACGGCGTCGCGCGCCTCAAGGCGCGCGATGGTCACCACGGGGGTTCCGACGGAAACCACCTGGCCAACCTCTGCGGAAACGGCCGAGACCACGCCGTCCGTATCGGCCGTGAGCGTGGCATAGCTCAACTGCTCACGAACCTTCACGAGGCTCGCCTCCAGTTGCTGAACGGTTGCTTCGGCCGCTTCCCGGGCTTGAACGGCTTCCTCGAGCTGTTCGCGCGTGCTGGCATTGGACGCCACCAGGGTTTTCTGCCTCTGTTCGGTGACGCGCGCCAGATCGAGCTTGGCTTTAGCCGAAGCGAGGTCCGCTTCGGCCTGCTTGACGCTCAGTTCCAAGGCCGCAAAATCAAGATTGGCAAGAACCTGCCCTTTGGTCACGAGATCGCCCACATGGACATGGCGGGCGGTGATGCGCCCGAGGACCTGGAAACCGAGATCGGTGCTGAATTTGGCTTCGACCGTGCCGGTGAAACCGGACAAGACGGCTGCCCGCGGCTCCGCGACGACGAAAAGAACCGGACGCACAGGCTCGGCATTTTCCGGCTGGTCGTCGGAGCAGGACGAAAGGACCGCGGTCAGAAGAAGAAGGGGGAGGATGGCGGGAGTTCTCATTGAGCCGCTCCTTTCAGGACGTCAACCTTCTGGTTTTCTCTGAGAAACTGCACGCCGTCGACGATCACGAGTTCGCCCGGCTCTATGCCGGATCGGAGCACCACGCGATCTGCGTCGTAACGTTCAATGGTCACCGGCTTCAATTCCGTGGTGAGAGCGGTGCGGTCGACAACCCAGACCGCCGGGCTGCCCTTCTTCGAAAAGATGGATTGCCAAGGGACGGAAATGCGATCCTGCTGCCCCAGCACCACATCGGCAACGATGGCAGCACCGAGGGTCATGTCCGCTGGGGCATTCTCGATCGAAAGCTTGACGCGGACGGTTCCGAGGGCCCGATCCAGCGTCGGGCTGATTTCACGGATTTTTGCTGACGCAGAGATATCCGGGCGCGACAACAGGCTTACCTTAAGCGAGATCGGCCGCACCTCGCCGCTGAGAGCATTTTCCTGGACATTGAAGACCGCATCGCGCGCACCGTCATGGGCCAGCGTAAAGACCGTGGCCGACGCCTGGACAACCTGCCCGACTTCAACATTCCGGGCGGTAATGGTGCCGTCCGCATCGGCGCGCAGCTCGGTCTGCCGCAGCGCTTCCTGAGCAACCTCCAGTCTTGCCTTCGCCGCATCCAGATCCTTCTGGGCGGAGAGGTATTCCT
Organism: Allorhizobium sp. DMC15; assembly: GCF_056314065.1. NCBI lineage: Bacteria > Pseudomonadati > Pseudomonadota > Alphaproteobacteria > Hyphomicrobiales > Rhizobiaceae > Allorhizobium > Allorhizobium sp. DMC15. The sequence goes on along the minus strand of NZ_JBQUZB010000006.1, from coordinate 84,435 downwards.
GCTGCGCACTGTCGACTTCCTGTTGCGAAAGCGCGCCTGTCTGGATCAGCGTTTTGCGGCGGTTCAAGATGGAACTGGTTTTGCGCAGCGTGGCATCCTGGGCAGAAACGCCAGCCTTCGCCGACTCGATGTCGGCGAGCTGCTCGGTCGAATCGAGTGTCGCAAGCACCTGTCCCGCAGTGACCCGGTCACCGACGCCGACCCGGCGCTCAATGACGCGGCCGCTCACCTTGAATGACAGTTCGCTTTCGACTTGCGCCTTGATTTCCCCCGTACCTCCGGCACGCAAGACATCGCGGTCGAGCTTCGCAACCTCGACAGTGACCTTGGGAACATCAACCTCCGCTTTTCTGTTTTCACCCTCACAGGCAGTAAGCGTAAGAAGCGACAAGGCGGCGAACAGCGTTACCCTTGGCAATCTGCCGCCTTGCAGAGGTGGGGTTTCGTTGACCATGAGGAGGTTCCGGTGGTGAGGTTGAAGATAAAAGCTGTTTTATTCATCACGCATTGAATATATGAAATCAAATGGCGATCAAGTCAATTCGGAGACCGACGCACAGATGACCTCAGCGGAAAGAAATCGGGGCCGGCCCAGAAAGGGCGACGAACAGGACACCGACGCACTGCTGGAAGCAGCACTCACAAGTTTTGCCGAACACGGTTTCGACAAAACGCCGCTTCGCGTAATTGCAACACGAGCCGGCGTCGATGTCGCTCTGATCTCTTATCGCTACGGCTCGAAATTCGGCCTTTGGGAAGCCGTCGTTCGTTACGTCAGTGACGATTCCAGGCAACAGGCAGAAGAGTTCCTACATCAGGCAGAATTTCTGCCCGAACACGAGAGGCTGCCGTTCATCAGCACCCATCTCGTTGACCTCATCTTCCAACTGCCGGCCTTCTCCAGGGTGCTCCTTACTGAACTTATCTCTAATGTAAGCGAAGATCGTAAAAAGCTGATTACAGCAGCACTCTTGAAGCCGATGCACGAAACGATCCTGACATCGCTTCGAAAGATGAACGTCCTTCCGGAACGCGAGGGAGAGCCCAGCCCGGGAATGTCGCTCATCTTCGCGATTGGATCGGTGGCGCTGATGTCCACCATCAGCGAGATCGCGATGGCTTTGACAAAGCTTGAAGACGACGAACAACGCTTCAAGGAAGACCTCTCCAAGCTGCTCTGTCACATTCTCCGGCAAAGCTGAGCCGGCCCAAGCACGTACGAACGAGAAACTTGCTGAAAGGCGCGGCCGGGCGATGGGTCTCGGCACCAAATTCGACGCCGAACTTGTGACTAAGGGATAACGAAACCCGCAGAAGATTGCTCGACCACCCATCCGGCCCAAAATTTGAGCAAACAAACTGATTGACCACAAAACATTCATATCTTAGCCTGAACCTCGAAAAGGCATTGTATGCCAAACGGCAATTGGGCCCCGACACCGCGTTCGACGCGGTTCGGGGCCTTTTTTGTTTCGGCGTCCGGTGCCCTCCTTGAATGACGACCAGACAAACGTGGAAGCCGGCCGATGAAGGCGATGGCAGTTTTGATCGAAGGCACTGGGACGGCTAAACTCCGCCGGGAGCGCGCAGCGCCATGACACGCGAGACGCAGCCGATCTCCATCCTCTACTCCACCACCGGCCCCTACGCTGCTCTGGGCCGGGAGGCACTAGCCGGCGCGCTTGCGGCGATCGCAGAGGTGAATGCCGATGCCGAAATGCCCTTCAGGCTGGAACCCAAGGTCGACGACCCCGCCGGCCGCGCGGAGCTGTATTCGGCGATGGCGGAGGCCGCGATCCGCAACAACGGCTGTCGCCATGTGATTGGTACCATCACCTCCTGGAGCCGCAAGGATGTGCTGCCGGCAATCGAACGCCACGGCGCGCTACTTTGGTATGCGTTCCCCTACGAGGGATACGAAGCGAGCGACAGCGCCATCTATCTCGGCGCCTGTCCCAACCAGCATCTTCTCCCCCTCTTCGACCACGTGCTGCCCCGTTTCGGACAGCGGCCCTTCATCGTCGGCTCCAACTACATCTGGGGTTGGGAAAACAGCCGCATTGCCCGGGAAATCACGGAAGCCTGCGGGGGCCAGGTCCTCTCGGAACGGTTTGTGCCGCTCGGTGCCGTGGAAGTCGAGCACCTGATCGCGGAGATCGAGCAGAAGAGGCCGGACTTCATCCTCAGCAACCTCGTCGGCGCCTCCGCAACAGCCTTCTTCGCCGCCTATCACCTCTGGCGCAGCAAACGCCCTTCAGCACCCCCCATCGTCGCGTGCAACTTGTCCGAGACGGAACTGGACAGCCTCACGCCCGAAGCCCGCACCGGGCATATCGCGGCAGCCCCCTATTTCAACCGGCTGGACATCCCCGCAAACCGAGAGTTCAAGGCCCGGATGGCGACGCGCTTCGGGGCGGAGCGCCGAATCACCACGTCTTTCTGCGCGACTTATATGAGCGTGACGCTTCTCGCCCAGGCGATGAAGGATGCGGCGACCGACGCGCCGGACGCCGTTCGCCGGGTCGTCGTTTCACGACCGTTCGACACGCCGGTTGGACCGGTCGCGATCCACCCGCGCACACACCATGCGGCCCTTCGTCCCCATCTGGCCGTTTCGGACTCAAGCGGCGAATTCGACATCTTTCACAGTGCAGCCGAGCCGGTGGAGGCGGATCCTTACCTCATTCATGCCTTCCAGCGCCCCAAACAGGCTGACGACACGCCCCCATCGCCACTCCAGGGCAGCCAATTGAAGGTGATCAAATGAACCGCCCAGGTCGCCTCTCACTTGCCACGTGGCGCGCAGTGATCCTCCATCGGGACCACCCCTCCGTCGACGCGCTGAAACGGCAACTTGACCTGCTGCACATGAAAGTCGAGGTAGTCTGGCCACAGATAGATGCCGCCCACGTCGAGGCGGACATTGTCTTCTTCGATGCAGATATGGGCCATGACGGCCAGTTTCCCTGGCCTCGCGGCTACGCGCCGATGCCGATGGTCGCTCTCATCGGCTCGGAAGCGCCCGGCCGCGTCGAATGGGCGCTGTCTCAGGGATCGAATGCCCATCTTTTGAAGCCCATAGGCTCCACCGGCGCCTATAGCGCCATCCTCATCGCCGCTCATGCATACCGGGTCGCCCGCAGTCAGGCCGACGATATCCGCGCTCTCGAAGACCGACTGCGGCAGCGCCCCGTGGTTGTCCGCGCGATCCTCAAACTCCTTCAGGCCGAACAACTCGACGAGGACGCGGCCTGGAAGCGGCTGCGCAAGATCGCGATGGACTGGGGCATGACAACAGAAGAAACGGCGGAAGCCATCTGCCGCGACGACCGCCGCACCAAGCTGGGCGGCTGAGAGACCATGAGACCGCAAAGGAGCATCACGCGTGTCGATCACTGAAGGCTACGCCCCCTATGGCGAATACAAGACCTGGTACCGGATTACGGGCGATCTCGCCTCGGGCAAGCCGCCGCTGATCGTCGCCCATGGCGGCCCCGGCTGCACCCATGACTATGTCGACAGCTTCAAGGACATTGCCGCCACCGGCCGCGCCGTCATCCACTACGACCAGGTTGGCAATGGCAAGTCGACCCATCTTCCGGAGAAGGGGCCCGATTTCTGGACCGTCCCCTTCTTCCGCACCGAACTGCACAACCTGATCGACCATCTCGGCATCCGCGGAGGCTATTGCCTGCTCGGCCAGTCCTGGGGCGGCATGCTTGGGGCGGAATTTGCCGTCGAGCAACCGGCCGGCCTCAAGGCGCTCATCATCGCCAATTCCCCGGCCGCGATGAGCACATGGATCTCCGAGGCCAACCGCCTGCGCGAAGACCTGCCCGCGGATGTCCAGGCAACACTGCTTCACCACGAGAAAGCCGGCACGACCGACAGCGCCGAATACATGGCGGCGACTGACGTCTTCAATCAGCGCCATGTCTGCCGGGTTGTGCCGATGCCGGACGAGGTCAAGCGAACTTTCGACGCGATCGGTACGGATCCGACCGTCTATCACACCATGAACGGCCCCAATGAATTCCATGTCATCGGCACGATGAAGGATTGGTCGATCGTCGGCCGTCTTTCGACGATCAACGTGCCAACTCTTTTGATCTCAGGTCGTTACGATGAGGCCACGGAAGCCTGCGTGCAGCCCTTTGCGGACGAGATCCCGGATGTGCGTTGGCGCATCTTCGAACAATCGAGCCACATGCCGCATGTCGAGGAGCGGGAGGCCTGCATGGCCGAAGTTGCGGGTTTCCTCGACGCGAAGGCACCCTGACCATCACCAAAAACAAACCCGGCCAACGGGTGACTGCCGTGAATTTCAAACGACAACAGAGGGAAACAGCATGACACTCTATCTGAAACCCATTGCCCGCCGCGCCGGTCTCCTGACCGCCGGTATTCTGCTCGCCCAAACCGCGCTCACCGGCGCAGCACTGGCTGAGGACCGCGCCGAACTGATGGCGAAACATCGCGGCGGCACCATGACCCTCGCTGCTGTTTCGGCGGCTGGCACCATTGATCCGATGATCAACTACACGGCCCAGTTCTGGCAGCTCTACCAGATGACCTATGACGGCCTCGTCAAGTTCAAGCAGGCCGGCGGCACCGACGGCTTTGAGATCGTGCCGTCGATCGCGGAAGCGATCCCTGAGCCGACCAATGACGGCAAGACCTACGTCTTCAAGATTCGCAAGGGCATCATGTTCTCCAACGGCAAGGAGCTGAAGCCGTCTGACGTGCTCGCCTCCTATCAGCGCATCTTCAAGGTCAAGGGTCCGACCACCGGCAGCTTCTACAACGGCTTCGTCGGCGCCGACAAATGCATCGCGGAAGCCGAGACCTGCACGCTCGAAGGCGGCGTCATCGCCGACGACGCGGCCGGCACCGTGACCATCAACCTCGTGGCCCCGGACTCGGAGATCTTCTCCAAGCTCGCCGTTCCCCACGCCTCGATCCTGCCGGCTGATGCGCCGGCCGCCGATGCCGGCACCACGCCGATCCCCGGCACCGGCGCCTATTATTTCGACAGCTACAATCCGACCGAACAGCTCGTCCTGAAGCGCAACCCGCACTTCAAGGAATGGAGCGTCGACGCCCAGCCGGACGGCTATGCTGACGAGATCATCTACAAGTTCGGCCTGACCGAAGAAGCGACCATCAACGCCATCGTCAACGGCCAGATCGACTGGATGTTCGATACCCCGCCGGCAGACCGCCTGCCGGAAATCGGTGCCAAATATGCAAGCCAGATCCACATCGATCCGTTGGCTGCTTTCTGGTACGCGCCGATGAACACCAACATCGCGCCGTTCGACAACGTCAAGGCACGTCAGGCATTGAACTATGCCCTGGACCGTGACGCCCTCGTCGGTCTGTTCGGCGGTGAAGTGCTGGCACAGCCCACCTGCCAGATCCTGCCGCCCGACTTCCCCGGCCATGTCGACGACTGCATTTACACGGCAGAGCCAGGCCCGGAATGGGTCGGCCCCGACATGGAGAAGGCCAAGCAACTGGTCGAGGAATCCGGCACCAAGGGTCAGAAGGTGACCGTGATCGCCGAGGATAACGCGACCTCGCGTGGTATCGGCACCTATATCCAGAGCGTGCTGTCAGAACTGGGCTACGACGCCTCGATGAAGGCGGTCTCTCCGAACATCCAGTTCACCTACATCCAGAACACCAACAACAACGTCCAGATCAGTATCAGCCAGTGGTACATGGACTACCCTGCGGCGTCCAACTTCCTGAACGTGCTTCTCTCCTGCAGCTCCTTCAACAAGGGTAGCGATTCCTCGATCAACATCTCCGGCTACTGCAACCCGGATCTCGATGCGAAGATGAAGGAAGCGATGACGCTGGCGCTGACCGATCCGGATGCCGCCAACGCCAAATGGGCCGAGGTCGACAAGGGCTTCATGGAGCAGTCCCCGATGGCGCCGCTGTTCACCCCGAAGAGCGTAAACTTCACCTCGGCACGCCTCGGCAACTACATCTTCAACAAGCAGAACCGCTGGATCGCTTCGCAGTCCTGGGTTCAGTGATCCTCCTTTGAAGTCAACGGGTGGCAGTCATCTGCCACCCGCACGTCCATTCGGCCTATCGGGGAACAGATGACCGACGCAATCCAGACAATGCCTGCGGCAGCACCCGCGCTTCGCCGATCGTCAGGGCCATGGAGCAGGGCCTGGCACATCCTGAAACGCGACCGACCAACGCTGCTGGCAGCCTTCGTGCTTTTCGTCATCGTGTTGTCGAGCCTGGCTGCCCCGCTTTATGCCGGTTACGTGGCCGGCAGCGACCCGTTCCGCTCCAATCTCAGTGCACGCATCATGGTCGACGGAAAACGCGTCAAGGTCATGCAAGCCTCGACCGAAGGCCTCGGCCTCGGCGTCACGCCCATCGGTCCGACCTGGAGCGCCCAATACTTCCTCGGCGCCGATACTCAAGGGCGTGATGTCGCGGCACGTCTCCTGTACGGTGGCCGCAACTCCCTGTTGATCGCAGCCTCGGCCACCGCCATCTGTCTTGTCTTGGCAGCCCTGATCGGCATCTCCGCCGGCTTCTTCGGCGGCTGGGTCGACAAGATCCTCTCGCGCATCCTCGACATTCTCTGGGCCTTCCCCGTCTACCTGCTCGCCATATCGCTCTCGATCGTCCTGATATCAAATGGCATCGTCATTGGCCCGATCGAGATCGGCTCGGACAGCCTGCTACTGCCGATCTTCATCATCGGGATCATCTACGTCCCCTACGTCGCCCGCCCCCTGCGCGGTCGTGTCTTGTCCTTGCGCGAAAGCGAATTCGTGCTCGCCGCCCGCGGCCTCGGCATCCCAGCCTGGCGCATTTTGCTGAACGACATCCTGCCCAATGTGACGACGATGCTGATCGTCTTCATCCCCCTGATGATGGGCCTCAACATCATCACGGAATCGTCCCTGTCCTTCCTGTCGATCGGCGTCCAGGCACCGGATGCCAGCTGGGGCACGATCATCCAGGACGGCCAGACCCTACTCTACACCCGACCCATCGTGTCGCTCGCCCCGGGCATCGCCATCGTCCTGACCGTACTTTCGCTCAACGTGCTCGGCGACAGCCTGCGCGACGCCCTCGATCCCCGCACAAAACTGGCCTGAGGAGGGCTCCATGACCATTGCCGTTCTCCAGCGCCTCGGCCAGATGATCTTCGTGATGTTCGGCATCTCGGCGCTCGTCTTCCTGATCTTCTTCGCCACGCCCGGCTCAGATCCCGCCGCCCGTCTCGCCGGCCGCAACGCCTCGCAGGAAACCATCGAGGCGATCCGCAAGGAATTCGGCTTCGACCGACCCCTTCCGGTGCAATACGGCGTGATGATGAAGCGCCTCTTCATCACCCAGGACCTCACCTCCTTCGTCAACCGCGGCTACCGCATCGTTCCCGCCGTTGTCGCTGCAGCCCCGGTCACCCTGTCGCTGGTTGCCGGTGCCGCCGTCCTCTGGATCGTCGGCGGCATTTTTGTCGGAGTACTGGCGGCCCTGACCCGCGACACGCTGATTGACCGCGGTCTCATGGCCCTGGCGCTGATTGGCGTCTCCATGCCGGTCTATTGGCTGGGCGAAATGATGAACCTGATCAGCCAGAGCCGTTTTCACGACACCTGGCTGTTCTCCTGGGTGCCGGCCCTCGGCTACAAGCCGCTCACGCAGGATCCGGTCGGCTGGTTCAAGACGCTGGTCATTCCCTGGTTCACGCTGGCCGCCCTCTACATCGGCATCTATGGCCGGGTGCTTCGGGCCAATCTCGTTGAAGCCTATCAGGAGGACTTCATCCGCACGGCGCGCGCAAAGGGCCTCTCGCCCGCCCGCGTCATGCTGCGCCATGCCCTGCGCACCTCGCTTATCCCCTTCGTGACCATGTTCGGCCTGGACTTCGGCGTGCTCGTCGGCGGTGCGGCCCTGCTCACCGAAGTGGTCTTCGGCCTGAACGGGGTCGGACGCCTGACCTACCAGGCCCTCCTCAACCTCGACCTGCCGATGATCCTTGGCACCGTCATGTATGCCTCCTTCTTCGTCGTCATCGCCAATGCGCTTGTTGATGTCGTCTATGTGCTGATCGATCCACGCGTGCGGGGGAACTGAGCGATGGCCACCTCGGACAAGCCCATTCTCCTCGACGTCGACGGCCTCTCGGTCTCCTTCGCCACCGATCGCGGACCGGTCCAGGCCGTGCGCGACGTCTCCTTCCGCGTCCATGAAGGCGAGATCCTCTCGATCGTCGGAGAATCCGGCTCCGGCAAGTCGGTGACACTGCTGTCGCTGCTCGGGCTGCACGATGCCAAAACGACCCGCGTCGATGGCGCCGTCTCCTTCAAGGGAAAACCGATCCTCGATCTTCCGGCAAGCCAGATGCGCTCCATCAGGGGCAAGGAGATCGGGCTCATCTCACAGGACCCGATGACGGCACTGACGCCGGTTTACACGATCGGTTGGCAGATCGCCGAGCAGATCCGTGCCCACGAAAACATCTCCGCTCGTGCTGCCCGCCGACGCGCGGTCGAACTGCTCGGCGAAGTCGGACTGTCCAATCCGGGCGAAGCCGTCGATCGTTACCCGCACCAGCTCTCCGGCGGCATGCGCCAGCGCGCGGTCATCGCCATGGCTCTCTCCTGCAACCCTGCTCTTCTGGTCGCGGACGAACCGACGACGGCCCTCGACGTCACCGTCCAGGCACAGGTCCTCGACCTGCTTTTGCGGCTGCGCAAGGATTTCGGATCGGCCATCATCCTGATCACCCATGACATGGGTGTCGTCGCCGAAGTCGCGGAACAAGTGGCTGTCATGTACGCCGGCCGCATCGTGGAACGTGGTCGCACCGACGACGTCTTCGCGAGACCACTGCATCCCTATACCTGGGGCCTGATGGCCTCGATCCCCCCGCTCACCGGCACGCGTCTCGAAAAGCTTCGCTCGATCCCGGGAATGCCGCCGACACCGGACATGATCGGCAAAGGCTGCGGCTTTGCGCCCCGCTGCGATTTCGCCCGAAGCGCCTGTGCGGAGCGCCCACCGCTACAGCGGGCTGGAGATCAGTCCGCGCTTTGCGTCCTCGATGACGAGGAACGTCCTGCCCTGCGGCAAGCAGCCCTCCCCATCGAGGAAATGGCATGAACACCGAAATCAACCCCTCCACGCCGCTGCTCCAGGCAAAGGAGCTGACCAAGAATTTCACCGTCGGCAAGACGATGATGCCGGGCTCGGGCAAGATCCTCCGTGCCGTCGATGCGATCGACCTCGAAGTCCGTCCCGGTGAAACCCTTGGCCTGGTCGGTGAATCCGGCAGCGGTAAGTCGACCCTCGGCCGCTGCTTGACCCGCCTTTACGACATCACCTCCGGAGAGCTGACATTCGATGGCGAGGAGATCGGCAAGGCAGATACGAAGGCGCTTAAGCCCGTCCGCCGCAAGATGCAGATGATCTTTCAGGACCCTTCCGCCTCGCTCAATCCGAAGAGGCGGGTGCGCGACATGCTGGCGGAGGTTCTCTCTGTCCATCGCATCCGCGAGGGGGCGGGCATCGGCGAACGGCTGGACGAGTTGATGGAATTGGTCGGGCTGCGCCGCGAATATCTCGACCGCTATCCGCACGAATTCTCCGGTGGCCAGCGCCAGCGCATCGGCATTGCCCGCGCGCTCGCGGTCGAACCGAAGTTGATTGTCGCGGATGAACCCGTGTCTGCCCTCGATGTGTCGGTCCAGGCTCAGGTGGTCAACCTATTCGGCGAGCTGCGTGACCGGCTGAACCTCACTTATGTCTTCATCGCCCATGACCTCGCCGTCGTCCGCCACGTCTCCACTCGCGTCGCCGTGATGTATCTCGGCTCGATTGTCGAGACAGGGGAAACGGAAGAGCTGTATGCTCGGCCGCACCACCCCTACACGCGCGCCCTGCTCTCGGCCATTCCCCAACCGCATAACCGGGGGAAGCGCGACCGTATCCTGCTCACAGGCGAAATCCCGAGCCCGCTGTCGCCGCCGCCCGGCTGCAAGTTTTCGACGCGGTGTCCCTATGCCACCGACCTCTGTCGCGAGAACCGGCCCAAGCTGGCAACAGTTGCGACCGGACGCGAAGTCGCCTGCCATTACCCTTTGGACTGACCTTCCGTGCGGCTCCCGTGGACCGCGCAGTCCTGTTCGAAAAATGTGGTAACGTTTCCACATTGATTGTTGACGAGACGGCGCTCGATCGATAGCCTCCATGAAAACGATACCACATCGGGAGGAAATCGATGAAATCAGCGCGGCTCAACCGCCTCTTCGGCACGTCTGGAAACTGCTTCGACGTGGCCATCGACCACGGCATGTTCAATGAACGCACGTTCCTGGCCGGCATCGAGAACATGCGTACCGCGATCGACATCATCGTGGCAGCCGCCCCCGATGCCATCCAACTCCCCCCCGGCACTGCCCCGCTGCTCCAGTCGATCCCAGGCAAGGCCCGCCCTGCGCTGGTACTGCGCACGGACATCGCCAACATCTATGGCAACCCGCTTCCGAGCGCGCTCTTCTCGGAAGTCATCGACCGCCCCGTCGAACAGGCAATCGCCCTTGATGCAGCCTGCGTCGTCGTCAACCTGCTGATGCTGCCGAACCAGCCGGAAGTCTACCGCGCCTGCGTGCGCAACGTGAACAGCCTAAAGCGCGAATGTGAGATCTACGGCATGCCGCTGATGGTCGAGCCGCTGGTGATGCAGGACAATTCCAAGGGCGCCTACATGGTCGACGGCGCGATCGACAAGATCCTGCCGCTGGTTCGCCAGGCAGCCGAACTCGGCGCCGATATCATCAAGGCCGACCCCTGCGATGACGTCACGGAATACCACCGCGTCATCGAGATCGCTCAAGGGTTGCCGGTCCTGGTTCGCGGCGGCGGCAAGGTCTCCGACCAGGAGATCCTGTCGCGCACCAAGGTGCTGACGGAACAGGGCGCGCGCGGCATCGTCTATGGCCGCAACGTCATCCAGCATGCCAATCCGGGCGGCATGACCCGTGCGTTGATGGCGATCGTCCATGACGGAGCAACCGCCGAGGAGGCGTCGCGCCACCTGAGCTGAGGTTGCGCGATGGGAGGAGGAACATCATGAAGACCTTTCGTTTCGGCGTCATTGGCTGCGGCCTGATGGGACGCGAATTCGCGAGCGCCGCAGCGCGCTGGATGCACCTGACGGACACCAAGGCACGGCCGGAAATCATCGCCGTTTGCGACACCAATCCTGATCTGATGGCATGGTTTCAAACCCACGTCCCCTCGGTGCGGCAGACCACCACCGACTACCGCGAACTGCTCGCCAATCCGGATGTGGACGCGATCTACTGCGCCGTTCCCCACGTCCTGCATGCAGAGTTCTACACGGACATTCTGAAGGCCGGAAAACATCTGCTGGGTGAAAAACCCTTCGGCATGGACCGGGAGCAGAACCGGGCCATCATGGCCGAACTTGCCGAACATCCGGATCTCATCGTTCGCTGCTCGTCGGAAATGCCCTACTTCCCAGGCGCCCAGAAGGTGATCGCATTGGCCGCGAGCGGTGAGATGGGAGAAATCCTCGAGGTCGAGGCCGGATTCCTGCATTCCTCGGACATCGATCCGAACAAGCCGATCAACTGGAAGCGCATGGAGCACATCAACGGCGCCTATGGCTGCATGGGTGACCTCGGCATGCATGTGCTCCATGTACCCCTGCGCCTCGGCTGGCGGCCAGAGACGCTGCATGCCAATCTCGTCAAGCGCGTCACGGAGCGCCCTGATGGTAAGGGCAACATGGTCCCCTGCACCACCTGGGACAATGCGACGATCAGCAGCCGGGTTCGCGCGGACGATCAGGACTTCCCGCTGGTGCTAAAGACCTGGCGGATCGCGCCGGGTGAATCCAACACCTGGTACATCCGCATCCTCGGGATGAAGAAGAGCGCCTTCTTCTCCACGAAGCAGCCGCGTCAATGGCAGTGGATGGACTACCAGGGCAGCACCCAGTCGTGGAACACGGAAGATTTGGGCTACGGTTCGGTCTTCCCCGCCATCACCGGCAAGATCTTCGAATTCGGCTTTGCCGATGCGATCCAGCAGATGTGGGCGGCATTTGTCGATGAACTGGCGGGCGGCACGGCGAATGGATTTCCCTGTGCCAATCCGGCTGAGGCTGCGGCCCACCATGCCGTGCTGACCGCAGCCCTACAGTCCGGTCTCGAAAACCGCGTCGTCACCGTCGACTACGATTGAGGGGCGCAATGAAACGCTCTGAAATCAACCAGGCACTGCGCTTCGCCATCGACATGCTCGAAACCTGGCGGTGGTCGCTGCCGGTCTGGGGCAACTGGACGTCCGCAGACTTCGCAGCCAATCCCGATGTCGCACACTATCTGCGCAGCCGGCAGCTCGGCTGGGACGTTACCGACTTCGGCTCTGATCGCTTTGCAGAACAAGGTCTCGTGCTCTTCTGCCTGCGCAACGGCATTCTCGGAGTGGCAGGTGAACGCAGTTATGCAGAAAAGCTTCTCTTCATTCAGGAAGGCCAACTGACCCCGGCACATCTGCACAAGGCCAAGCAGGAAGACATCATCAATCGCGCCGGTGGCGATCTCGTCATTGAATTCTGCGCGGCGGATGAGAAAGGCAAGACCTCCTCATCCGATGTGACCGTCTTGGTTGATGGCATTGAACGCCACCTCAGCACCTGGGAACCTCTGATCCTTCATCCCGGCGAGAGCGTGACCATCCCGACAGGTCTCTACCACCGCTTTTATGGTGCAAAGGGTAAGGGCCCGGTGCTGGTTGGCGAAGTGAGCCAGGTCAATGACGACCGGACAGACAACTACTTCCTCGAACCCATCGGCCGTTTCGCCGAGATCGACGAGGACGATCCACCGCTCCGCCCCCTCTGGAACGAGGGCAGCATCTGATGAGAGCCGGGGAGGAGGTTCAAAACGGATACGAGAGACAAAAGCCGGGCGGCATCGTCTGCGTCGGCAACTTCATCGTCGACCGCATTCACACGTTGTCCTATTGGCCGGAACAGGGAAGCCTTGCCCACATCCTGCATCAGGACATGGGAGTGGGCGGCGGCGCGGCCAATGTCGTAACCGACCTCGCCTCGCTCGGCTTCCAGGGCCACCTTTCGGTCGCAGGCGCTCTGGGGGACGATCCGGACGGAGCCTATGTGCGTGAGCGACATGCAGCGCTCGGCATCGACGTGTCGGGTCTGCGAACGCTCGAGGGTCATGCGACCGCCCACACGCATGTCATGAACGTGCTCGGCCAGAGCCGCACCTTCTTCTATCACGGCGGCTCCAACGATCTCTTGGCGGATGACACCATAGACCCGAGAACCTATGCCGCAAGCGGGCACAGGATTTTCTACCTCGGCTACCTGATGCTGTTGCCGGCACTCGACCGGAAGGATGAGAGCGGTTCATCCGGAGCCGCCCGCCTGCTGAAATCGGCAAGAGATGCGGGACTTTTAACCTGCGTGGATTTCGTCTCCAGCGAAGACCCCGCCTTCGCCGATTGCGTCGCGGTCGCCCTGCCCCACTGCGACTATGTCATCGTCAACGAGACCGAGGCAGGGCGCGCAACCGGCATCGCAGTTCGTGACGCAAACGGCACGCTTCTCCTGTCCGCCGTGGAAGCGGCGGGGCAAAAACTGCTGGACGGAGGCGTCGTGCGCGGCGTGGTCATCCATGCGCCTGAACTGTGCATCTGGTTCACACCCGGCCGCACGCCTGAGAGAACACCCGCCTACCTCGTCGACCCATCGGCCATCGTGAGCCCTGTCGGGGCCGGAGACGCCTTCTGCGCCGCCGTGCTCTTCGGGTTGCACGAGGGATGGCCGATCGAAACCATTTCCGCTGTCGCCCATCGCGCGGCGGTCCATTGTCTCGGCGGCGCGACAGCCACCGACGGCATACCCGACATGTCGGTCCTGCTCGCCGAAATCGGCGATGGGGTCCCGGCGGCCGGATAGCAGGCCGATCACGGCGAGGAGGCCGTGATCGACAATCGAACCCTAGGGAGGAAAGACCATGAAGAAACTCATCATCGCAGCCACGCTCGGCCTCACCGCCACCAGCGGCATGGCCGCAGCAGAAGACAAGCCTGTCATCGCCAGCATCGTCTTTCAGGGCGACCAGTTCATGAAGTCGCTGCAGGCCGGTATGCGCGACGCCGGCGAAAAGGCAGGCGCCGAAGTCCTAGAAATCAACATCGACGGAGACCAGGCAAAGGAAACCCAGGCGATCGACACCTATATCGCCCGCAAGGTCAGCGCGATCGTCATCGCGCCGGTATCGGCCAAGAACTCCGCTGCGGCCCTCAAGCGGGCCCGTGACGCCGGCATTGTCGTCGTCGCCGTCAATGGCGGCCTGACCGACGCGGGCATTGCCCAGGCAACCTTCTCGACCTCGAACAAGGATCTCGGCGCCACCACCGGCAAGGCGGCCGCGAGCTTTATCAAGGAAACCCTCGGCGGCAAGGCCAAGGTCGCCATCCTCGGCTTCAAGTCGCTTCTGCCGGAACAGAGCGGCGAGCGCACCGAAGGCTTCAAGCAAGCCGCGGCCGAAGGCAACAGCATCGACGTCGTGACGGAACAGGATGCCTGGCTGCCGGAAAAGGCCGTCTCGGTCGCAACCGACATCCTGACGGCCAATGCTGATGTCAACGTCATCTATGCGGCAAACGAAGGTGGCACGATCGGCGCCATGCAGGCCGTGCGCAATGCCGGCAAGGCAGGCTCGGTCTACGTTTTCGGCATCGATGGTTCGGAACAGCTGGCCAAGGGCCTGCTCTCATCCGACAACGTGCTCCAGGCCGTGACCGCCCAGTCCCCGTTCGACATGGGTGCAAGCGGTGTCAACGCAGCACTCGCCATCCTGAAGGGTGAAAAGGTGGCAGAGCAGACATCCGTCCCGACGCTGCTGCTGTCGCGCACCCAGCCGGATGCCGTCAAGGCTTTCGCCGAGTCGCTGAAGTAAGGCCGGCGGAGAGACCTCCATCCCGCTGGAACAGGGGTGCAGAGCGCGACCGGGCTCTGCACCTCCGCCACTCTTCCAATGCCCGAATGCATGGAACCATCATGACAAACGCGCTAGAACTGCGCCACCTGACCAAACACTACGGCTCCGTAAGGGCGCTGAACGACTTCACCCATTCCTTCGCGAAGGGGCAGGTTCACGCGTTGCTGGGCAAGAACGGGTCAGGCAAAAGCACCTTCATCAAGATGCTGGCCGGCGCCGTTCAGCCGACCTCGGGCGAAATCGTCATAGATGGACGGACCAGCAACTTTTCTCATCCTTCAGATGCCCTGAAGGCCGGGATCGTCACGGTGCACCAGGAACTCAGCCTCGTGCCCCATCTGTCGGTCGCAGAAAACAT
The DNA here is from genome assembly GCF_056314065.1 of Allorhizobium sp. DMC15. Classification (NCBI taxonomy): domain Bacteria; kingdom Pseudomonadati; phylum Pseudomonadota; class Alphaproteobacteria; order Hyphomicrobiales; family Rhizobiaceae; genus Allorhizobium; species Allorhizobium sp. DMC15. Next base: position 69,030 of record NZ_JBQUZB010000006.1, on the reverse strand, counting down.
CTATCTCGGGCGCCTCCCTCGGCGTGGCAACACGCCCTTCATCGATTGGCGGGGACTGCTTCGCCAGGCAGGACAGCTCCTCCACGAAATGGGCGCCGGCGACATCGATCCGGCGCAACCGGTCGCCAGTCTCTCCATCGGGCGCCAACAGCTGGTCGAGATCGTGAAGGCGATGTCGCTCGACCCGAAGATCCTGCAGCTCGATGAACCCACATCCGCACTCGCCCAGGCGGAAGTGCAACAGCTTTTTGGCCTCGTCCGCCGCCTGCGGGACCGCGGCGTAACGATCATCTATATTTCCCATCGTCTGGCGGAACTGGGCGAGATCGCCGATACCGTAACCGCATTGCGCGATGGTCGCTTCACGGGTTCGTGCCGGATGGAGGAGGCGACGCCCGCAGTCATCCTCGAAATGATGTTCGGCGACGTCACCCCGGCAATACGGCCACCCCGCCCGGTTGCTGCTGGAGAACCGATCCTGAGCGTTCGCAACCTGAGCATCGAGCCGATGCTCAAGAGCGTGAGCTTCGATCTGCACAAAGGCGAAGTCCTGGGCATTGCCGGCATGCTGGGGTCTGGCCGCACCGAACTGCTACGTGCGATCTACGGCGCCGGGCCGGCCGACGGTGGCGAGATCAGGGTCGATGGCAGACGCGTCGAAGACGTTTCGATCCAGACCATGAAACGCCTCGGTATCGGCTATACCTCGGAAGACCGCAAGGAGAGCGGGCTTGTCCAGATCCTTTCGATCCACGCCAATCTCTGCCTGGCCGCCATGCAGCGCTTCAGCCATCGCGGTTTCGTCACCGAGCCAAGTGAGCGGCCGGCCGTCGAGCGCCAGATTCGGGACCTGTCGATCAAGATCGGCGATCCGATGCTGCCCGTCTCAAGCCTCTCCGGAGGCAATCAGCAGAAGGTTGTCGTCGGCAACTGGCTGAACAATCAACCCCGCATCCTACTGTTCGATGAACCGGGCCGGGGCGTCGATGTGCAGGCCAAGCAACAGATCTACCAGATCATCTGGTCAAAGGCCCTCGAAGGCCTGTCTAGCATCGTCGTCTCCACCGAACTGGAAGACCTCGTCGAATGCTGCGACCGGATTTTGATCCTGCGCGATGGTCGTATCACCGAGGAATTCGTCAATGACGGCCTCGACCCCAAGACACTTTATGCCGCCTGCATGGCGCGGCAGACCAACCCATGAATTCGGAGAGGCCGATGACCCGCCCGGGCAATACCTTCGCGACCTTCGCACGACGCAATTCGATGCTGATCATCCTGATCGCGCTCTACATCCTCGTCGCCTTTACGGCTCGTGGTTTCATGAGCATCGACAATCAGTTGAACATTCTGCGCACCATCGCGGTACCAGGCATGATCGCCTTTGGCATGACGTTGCTGATCATCGTTGGTGAGATCGATCTTTCTGTCGGGTCGATGGTCGCGGCCTCGGCCTGTGTGCTTGCCTGGCTCGTCAGCGTGATCTCCGGCGGCGCGTTCGAACCGGATGTGTGGCATGTGATCGTCGCGGTGCTGCTGACGCTGGCCTTTGGCGCCTCGATCGGCATCTTCAACGGCTGGCTGCGCAACCGCTTCATGGTGCCGACCTTCATCTCGTCGCTCGCGATGATGGCGACACTCGCCGGCCTCGCCAATCTCATTACCGACGGCACGCCGATCGAATCCTTCCCTTCATGGTACTATTTCATCGGCAGCGGCCGCATCTTCCACATCCCCTTCCCCGTCTACCTGCTGCTCCTCGCCTTCATCGTCACCCATATCTTGGCCAACTACACGAGCTTCGGTCGTTCGGTGTATGCAATCGGGGGCAATGCCGAAGCCGCCCGCCTCTCGGGCCTGCATGTGAATAGAACCCGCACCTGGTGCCTCGTCATCACCAGCCTCTTCGCGGTGCTCGGCGGCATCGTCTATTCATCGCTTCTCAACTCCGGCAATCCCACGATCGCCAAGGGCATGGAGCTTGAGGTGATCTCGGCTGTCATCATCGGTGGCGTCAGCCTGTTCGGAGGAAAAGGCTCGATCTGGGGCGCCTTCGTCGGCGTGCTTTTCCTCGGCGTGCTGCTCAACGCCATGACCCTCTGGGGCTTCAATCCTTACGCCCAGCAGGTCGTCCGTGGTGTCCTGATCCTCGGGGCCGTCTTCATCAACCTGATCATCGACCGACCGAAGGCAAGCCATGGCTGAGGAAGAACACATCGCGCGTATCTCGATGCGCTGGGATCGCGGCGAAGCTTGCATGCAAAGCCTCGGTGGCATGCTGGCCCCCGTCCACTTCCAACTCGCCGACGGGCGCTCCGTCTCGCCACTGCATGTCGCCCCCTGGCACCTCGAAGATATGGCCGATCAGCCCGGCATTTTGCGCCGACTGCGAGGCGACTGGCCCTGCATCCCTTTCGGCGCTCCGCCACCCGCACCTCTACCGGCTCCCTGGTCCGCCAAACTCACGTCCACAATCGCAACCGAAGAACTCCATCCCCACGGCTATGGCGCGAACCACCATTGGGATCTCGACACGCCGGCAGAAAACCGTCTGTCGGGCACCGTGCGTTACCCCGACGATCACCCGATCGAGGCGCTCCATCGGGAGGTCGAAGGTATAGCCGGTCGGGCGGAGATCCTCTGCAGCCTGACGGTGACCCCGAGACGAGACTGCCGCCTCCCGATCGGCCTGCATCCGGTCTTCCGCCTGCCAGAGATAGAAGAGAGTGCTGTTCTGGATGTCGGACCCCACGGGACGGTCTGGTCGCATCCGCTCGATGAGGAGGGCCTCATCTCGGTGGTCGAGCCCAACCGCCATTTTGAAAGTCTCGACCGGTTGTGGAGCAGGCAAGACGGGCCACTGTCATTGACCCGCCTTCCTCTGGCACGACCGTCCGAAACTCTGTTGCTGCTGACAGGCATTTGTGGTCGCGCCGTGCTCACGAACGAGGCGGAGCGCTATCGCGTGACGCTTCAGTGGGATGCGGAGCTCTTTCCCAGCCTGATGCTGTGGATCTCAAATCGCGGGCGCACCCAGCGCCCGTGGAATGGCCGCCATCTCGCCTTGGGTGTGGAGCCCATCCGTGCAGCGTTCGATCTAGGTGTACGGGTATCAACCGATCCGAACCCGCTGCAGGAGGCAGGCGTCGAAACCTGCTATCCCTTCACCAGCGGCAAGCCCCTGACGACGCGATACTCGATAGCCGTCGAGGCCATCTGAGAGCTTCAATCGCCGCGATGACTGGGAGCCGGTCCGGTCGATTCCCGTTCAACCAGACGAACGGGCAAGCGAACCACGGACACGGGACGACGGTCCAGCCCCCGCTGCCGGTCCACCAGCAGCTCTTCGAGCCGGCGCGTAGCCTCAAGCGCCACTTCTCGAATGGGCTGCGCAACTGTGGTGAGGCGTGGCAATACGTAGCTCGCTTCCGGCAAGTCATCGAAGCCAATCACCGAACAATCTGCCGGCACCGCGCGTCCGAGATCGCGGACCGCATGAATGGCCGCGACAGCTGCGATATCGGTTGTACCGATGATCGCCGTCACCTCGGGGCGTTGCTGCAGGATACCATTCGCCAGCGCATAGGTCGCGGCAAAGCTGTGATCCTCGCCAATCGCCTCAAACGCCGGCGGATACCCCTTCTCGTGCAAGACTGCGCGAATCCCGCCGAGACGCAACTGGATCGGCTGGCTGTGTCCGGGAGCGCCGACCACCGCGATATGCCGGTGTCCGAGACCCACGATGTGTCGCGCCATGAGCCTGCCACCCTCGGCATGATCCGCCATGAAGACGTCATCGGAGATCCCGACGAGCTCACGGTCGATGGCGATGATGGGTGTGCCGGAATCCACCAGGGGCTGCAGATGCGCGGTACCGCCATAGGCGCTGGCAACGATCACACCTTCAACCCTTTGCGCCCTGAGCATGGCGACATAACGCGCTTCGTGGTCCTCATTTTCGGCGGAACTGCAAATGAGCGTCTGATAACCGCGTTCGAACATCTCCCGCTCGATCGTGCCGGCGAGAATACCGAAGAATGGCACATCGACCGAAGGCAGCATCAGCCCGATCATTCGGCTGGCTTCCCCCCGCAGCATGCGCGCCCCCTTGCTGGGCGCGTAATTGAGATCCTTGATCGCCGCCTCGACGCGCTGGCGGACGTCAGGAGAAACATAGCCGCTATTGTTGAGGACGCGCGAAACCGAGGAGACCGAGGTCGCCGCAACCTGGGCAATCGTCCTGATACTGATTGTCACGCCCCGCCATCCCGCATCGCTTCACGAGACACTGGAGTACGCACAATTCCGGCTCGACACAAGTTGAGAGACGCCTCTTGATTTCGACTTGCGCTCTGCCACGCGGGTCTGCGCGCCACGGGTCATTCAGAGGACATGTCCCGCAGCCCCCGCGGTAAGGTGTTCATGCACTCCACACCCGACCGTGTCACCAGGAACTGATCCTCGATCATCAGGGCTCCGAAATTCTGGCCATAGAACGGCGCCTCCAGTGCCACCACCATATCCGACTCGATCACCTCGGTGTTGTCGGCTGAAAAGAACGGCCACTCCTCGATCCCCACGCTGCCACCAACGGAGTGCCCGAAATGACCCCGATAATACTCACGGAAGCCGTCCCGGCGCATGGATGAAATCATGGCGAGGTGAACGGCACCGAAGGTATTGCCTGGCCGGATTTCGTCGAGCCCCGCGGCAAACGCCGTCTCCAAGGCCTTGAAGATATCCTGTGCCAACCGAGAGGGCGACCCATAGGTAAATGTGCGTGCACCGTCGGAAGAATAGCCGTCGACCAGCGTTCCAACATCGGCCTTGATCAGCATCCCGGGCGCCACAACTGCGGCCATGTTCGAAAGATCGGGTCCCGCGGAGATGAAGTCCCAAGTTCCGCTCAGCGCAAATCCGCCCGCTTTCGCGGCATCCTGGGCACCGGCCTTCCAGGCCGCAGAAAGTTCGACAAGCGCCCTGCCGGGTTGGATCGCCGCGGCCATGCGAACCAGCCCACCCTCTGCTGCCTTTGCGGCGCGTCGCAGCCTCTCGATTTCGCCCGCAGTCTTCACCGCCCGCAAGCGGCGCAGCACGGCAGAACCATCCACCCAGGTGATATCAGGAAGAACGGCCCGTAAGGCTTCGAAATCGGCGGCGGGCATGAATTCCAGGTCGACGCCGATCCGCCCGCCCCGAAGGCCACAGTCTCGCAGCAGATCGCCGAGCAGGTCAAAGCATGTCGCGCGATCGAACGTCTCCGGTCGCGGTCCCCCGACACCCGCGCGACGATAATATCCGTCGATCTCGGCCACCTGCGTTGCGCCCGCAAGATCCACCGCATCGATCCATATCCGGTGGGTCCGAATATCGACGTCGGGCGCATTGGTTCTAACAGCCACTGCAGCATGGTCGCTGACGACGGCCCCCATCCGCAACCCGTGATCCGCTGGCACGAGTGCCGCAGCGGCCCCCGCCCGACCCCACATCGTGGCCACCCCCGCTGACGCCCCTATCGCGTAACGGAACGCCTCCGGCTGGAACAGTACAAGAGCATCGATCCCCGCCGCCTGCATCAATATCTGCGCACGTGTTCTGTCGATGTCGCTCATTTCGTCACTCCGTTTGTCTTGTCGTCACCGGTGTATCGAGCCATGCCGAAAAGCACCAGCCAGCGCTCGACCAAGCACGCGTTTCCCCGACATCAGGAATTGGCGTTGTCGCCGACAACCATGGAACCAAGCGTTGAACTTGCTGAGATCGACACACTAGAATAAGTCTCGGAATGGCCGCATATAGCATTTGCGGCCGTATAGAGCGCTTGGGCGCCAGGGTGATCGGGGTTCGGGAGAAGAGATGGAGCGCCAGTCATCCGGATCAGCGCAGAAGTTTGCGGCCAGAGCCAGCATAGTTGCGTGGATCGGCTTCGTGGCACTCGCGATGACCTGGGGCATACAATCCTATCGCAACACGGTTCGCTCCGCGGAAGACAGGGTCGTCACGTCCACACACATCGTGGCAACACACGCGACATGGGTGAATGAACTCGGTGTGCAGGCCACACGACGCATTGCCGATGCCGTCCGGGCACCGCATGATCCCGGCTACGGGGGAACTGTCCGTGACATTACCGATGCCGTGGAAGGTCTGCCCGGAACGGTCAAGGCCTATGTCGTGGATGAACACGGGCGGACGCTTTATTCCACGGACCCGGACGTCAAGCCGATCGACATTACCGATCGGGACTATTTCGTCGCGCTTAAGGACGGGCAGACGGAATATGTATCGTCCCTGCTCATCAGCCGCCTGAACAACGATCGGATCTTCGTCTTCAGCCGACGGCTGGAGCGAGACGGCGCATTCGCCGGCGCGGTCACCGTTTCGCTTTCGGGCGACATCATGAAGCCGATATGGGAGTCGGTCGATCTCGGCGGCAGTTTCTCGGTCAGCTTCATCCGCAACGACGGCAAGCTCGTCGCCCGTTATCCGACGCCGGACCGTGAACTCGACATGGCCGACCATCCTCTGTTCACCCGCTATCTGAAAGAGGCAGACAAGGGAACCTATCTGTCCGAAGCATCGCCGATGGACGGCGTTCGGCGATTGGTCGGCTACCGCAAGGTCTTGGGCACTCCCTTTATTGCGGTTGCGGCAGCAGACTACGGGCTTCTGATGCAACCTTTTTGGCGCGACATGGCTGTCCTCGCCACGGTCACTGTGCTCGCCTGCCTCGGCTCCCTTGCCGCCGCCTGGCGCACCCGCCAATTGCTGCGGATCCAGGATCATCAGTCGGCAGCGCTCCAGGTTGCCCTGGAGAACAACGAGTTCCTGCTCCGCGAAGTTCACCACCGGGTGAAGAACAACCTGCAATCGGTGATGTCGCTCATTCGTCTTCACATGAAGGGTAACGAAACGTCGGAGGCGCTCAGCAACCGGATCAAGGCCATGGTTGCCGTGCACGAGCAGATTTACCAGCGCGATTCCTTCAGCCAGCTGGATGCCGCCGAACTTGTGCAGACAGTCGCCGAGAACGTCGTGGCTGCCTATGGGGCCGATGTTCAGGTGGAGTTCGACCTCGCGACCATGGCCGTGTCCAATGACCGTGCGACGTCTCTCGCCCTGCTCGTCAACGAACTCGTGACCAACAGCATGAAATACGCTTTCGTCGATGGTCACGAGTGCAAGCTTGTACTCAAGCTACAGGGGCCGGAAGAAGATGGCTTCTGCACGATTGAAGTTATCGATAACGGCAGCGGCTTCGATCCTGCCGCCCAGGCCAGGGGAACAGGTACACGTTTGATCGAGGGCTCGATTCGGCAGCTGGACGGAACGTTTGCCATCGATGGCAGCGCCGGCACGCATTTCAAGGCGCGTGTAAAGCTGATTTGAAGCCCCACGACATATTGAACCGCATTTGCAAAGCCAGAATCCCATAAAAGCCACCTCTGGCACTGGAAACAATGCCATCTGCGGGGTAAAATGATTATTCATTAGAACAATCTGTTTATCAGCTTTATCGGTCCGGCGTCACTGAATGTCACCTTGGAAGAAGTACACGATTCTCTCGGAGGACAATGCCGAGGCCCAGGCGATTGCTGAATCAGTTTTTCGCCCCGTCGAAGTAGAGCGGCTCCAGGAACGTGGGCCTTTCGACGTGAAGGCGGACTTCACTTCGATCCAGAAGATGACGCTGTTCCAGGTTAGTTCCGGATCAGGATACCGCGCACGTTATGGCTGCCCTTTGCACCATCAGATCGAAATACATTTCATAGAGACCGGGACATTCATGTTCAGGACACCGGATGAGGAGATAGAAGGCTTTCCGGGAAGCGTCGTGCTGTTGAAGGACACGCGTAAGGTGGAAATCGTGGCGAGCCCTGGATCCAGCAAACGCGTGATCGTTGTGCCTTTCGACCAGGTGGCCCCCCATCTCCATCGAGCTTATGGAAGCGCGGGGCGCGGATTGATCGCCTTTGAGGCCCACATGGGCACGGGTACGCCCGGCACGGACATCGTCCACCAGATCGCCAGCCACATTCTCAATGAAGCTCCACCGTCGGATCAGGCTTCACCGGGTTCCGTCCCGGTGCTTCTCCACGATGCCCTGATCATGACATTTGTCAGTCTCTGGCCCAAGACCGATGGGCAGATGGATGAAACATCGACCCTTCCGCGCCATCTGGAACGGGCAATCGACTGGTTGGACCGTCACGCGGACCAGGATGTATCAGTTGAGCAGCTCGCGCGCCGATCGGGAGCCAGTATCCGGACATTGCAGAACTCTTTCCGGCATCATCTCTCCACCACCCCCAACGCCTACATTCTGCAAACCCGACTAAGTCGCGTCCACGATGAATTGTTGAACGGTTCAGGTGAGGAAACGATCGAGAACATCGCCTCGCGGTGGGGTTTCGGCCACATGGGCTACTTTGCCGCGCGCTACCGCGCATTGTACGGCGAATCGCCATCGGATACCCGAAAGCAGCGCGGCCGCCCCCGGTGAGGCACCCACTGCATCACAGACGCGCAGCAGCATCAAAAAAACGCATAATATTGCGCGTCCTCCTTAATTGTATACACGCTTAAGTCTGCGTTAACGCGCTGACGGCAATCTTGTCTCATACACGGGCCTCCTCAGGGATGGCCAAAATCACCGCATGAAGCGGACCCCCAAAATCCCCAATATAAAACTGTCCCGCCACGCAGGATACCTGCTCGGCCGAGGAATACTCATGCGTATATTTGCAATAGACGACAGTCCTTCTATTTTGTCCTTCATTCAGCGCGCCATACTAGCGATCGAAGGCTGCGAAATACTGCCTTTCCTCGACCCGAAGGATGCGCTGACCATTCTCCAGACACAGCAAGCCGACCTCGTTTTGGTCGACTACAACATGCCGGGCATGAACGGCATCGAATTGATCTCGCGGTTTCGGCAACTACCACGGGCAAAAGATGTCCCCGTGATTATGCTGACATCGGAGACCGATCCCACCATCAAGATCGCGGCCATTGAGGCGGGCGCAACCGAATTTCTGACCAAGCCGATCGACCAGGCGGAGTTTGGCATCCGCATTCGCAACCTGCTGACGCTCAGGGTGGCGCAGCAGAAACTGGCGGATCACGCCGATGCCCTCGAGCGGGACGTCGCCGCCGCCCGAGCGCGGATCGCCGCGCAGGAGAAGGAGATCATCTGGCGTCTCTCCAAAGCCATGGCCTGTCGCGATGGGGAGACGGCTCTCCATCTCGAGCGCGTCGCGGTCATCGCTCGCATGATTGCAGAAGAACTCGGCATCGCCCCCGAGACCTGCGAGAAGATTTATCTGGCAAGTCCGTTGCATGACGTGGGCAAGATTGGCGTTTCCGATGCCATTCTCCTCAAGGCGGGTCCCCTGAATGCCGATGAAATGCAGCAGATGCGCGCCCACGCCACCTTCGGTGCGGAGATCCTAGAAGGCAGTGAATCTGACATCATCAGGACGGCCGCCACCATCGCCGGAAGCCACCACGAAAAATGGGATGGAACCGGCTATCCCAAGCAGCTCTCCGGCGAAGACATTCCGATAGAAGGCCGCATCGTCGCAATCGCCGACGTATTCGACGCCTTGTGCTCGGAACGTCCTTACAAGAAGGCGTGGCCGGTTGACGAAGCGCATCGCGAAATCCTGAGAGGCAGCGGCATCCATTTCGACCCTGCCTGCGCCGCCGCCTTTGATCGCAAATGGCACCTCATCCGTCCGCTCTACGCAAAGACCGGCTCCCAGTCGGAATTGTCCGGCAGCGTGAAGTCTGGGTCCGAGGCGACTGATCAAACCAAAACGACAGTGGAAACAGCAGCATGACCAAGGATTTGAAGACGTTGCGCCTCGATGGCGCACTCACCATCAAGACTGTTGCGGAGACCCGCGATCGCCTGCTCGTGGCCTTCGAAGACGCGAAAGCAAATAAGCACCCGTTGGAAATCGACATCGCCTCAGATTGCGACTGTGACCTGACGCTTCCGCAACTCCTGCTCTCGGCTCAGAAGACGGCAGCAAACGAAGGCATCGACCTTCGCATCCGCGCCGATCGCGGAGGCAGGTTTTCAACCACGCTCGAACGGGCCGGATTGGCCGACACAGCAGAGGGCGGTTCCCTTATGACCATGAATGGAGACCAGAGATGAGTGCAAACATTCTCACCGTGGACGATTCTGCAAGCATCCGAATGACGACGCGAATCGCACTCACCAATGCCGGCTACAACGTGACCGAGGCCGTCGACGGCGCGGACGGACTGCAGAAGATGAAGTCCGGCAGCTTCGATCTGATCGTGACCGATCTCAACATGCCCAACATGGACGGTCTCACAATGATCCGCAACCTGCGCCAGCTGCCGGCCTATATGGGGACACCGGTGATCTTCCTGACCACGGAGTCCGACGGCGACATCAAGCAGCAGGCAAAGGCCGCCGGCGCAACCGGTTGGCTGACCAAGCCCTTCGATGCCGACAACCTCACCAAGATCGCGCGCAAGGTCCTTGGCCGATGAACAATCTCGATCCCATAGCGGTCTTCCGAACGGAAGCGGCAGAACAGCTCGAGGTGATCGAAGCCGGCCTGCTGGACCTGACCCGCAACCTTGACGACAAGGCGCAGATCGATGCCGTGTTCCGCGGCCTGCATACGCTCAAGGGATCGGGCTCCATGTTCGGTTTCGACCAGCTCGCGGCCTTCACCCACCATTGCGAAACGGCCTTCGACCGTGTGCGTAAAGGCGAAGCGCCGGCGACCAGTGAGCTGATCGCCGCCGTCCTCGACGCACAGGGTCACATGCAGGCTCTGCTCGACCAGCCCAATGGCGACCACGACGCCATGAGCACCCGCTTGCTCGATCAGTTGCACAAGGCCGTCGGCCGCGAAGCCTCGGCTGGCCAGCAATCGACCGCCAAGCCCGTTGCAGCGAAGAGTGAGCCGGCGCGGCGGACCTGGCAGCTCGACTTCCGCCTCCCGGCAGATTCCATGATCAACGGCACCAACCCGCTCGGCCTCATCGATGAACTGAGAGATCTGGGCGAGTGCACACTGCACGTGAGCACCGATACCTTGCCGTCTCTGGACCTGATCGACCCGACCCAGCTCTATCTCGGCTGGAGCGCAACGATTGTCACCGACAAGCCCCGCTCGGACATCGAGGACGTCTTCATCTTCGTGATGGATGAGATGGTCATGGACCTGAAGGACGTGACGCCGGCAATCGAGGTCACCGAGTCGGCACCGGCAGCCGTCCAGTCGACCGACGCAACGCCACAGGAGACGACGGCTACCCGCGAGGACCAGCGCACCCCCGCCGGTGACGCCAAATCCCAGCGACAGTCGGACAACGTCCGCGTACCGGCCCTGCGCCTCGACGAGATGATGGATCGTGTCGGCGAGCTGGTGATAGCGCAATCAAGACTGAGCCAGATGGCAGGTTCGGCTGTCGATCTCGGTCTGCGCTCCGTGTCCGAAGAAATCGAGCGTCTGGCCGGCGAGCTGCGTGACACCATGATGGTTCTGCGCATGATGCCGGTCGCGAGCCTGTTCAGCCGGTTCCGCCGCCTTGTTCACGACCTTGCTCGCGAGACCGGCAAGGAAATCGAACTGGTAACGACGGGCGAAGGCACGGAAGTCGACAAGACCGTGATCGACCGTTTGGCCGATCCTCTGGTCCACCTCGTGCGCAACTCGATCGACCATGGCCTGGAACTGCCGCAGGACCGCATCGCCGCCGGCAAGCCGGCGGTGGGTCAGGTGACGCTCTCCGCCCACCAGACCGGCAGCGAAGTTGTGATCACCATCAAGGACGACGGCCGCGGCATCGACCGGGCGCGCGTCCGCGCCAAGGCTGAGGCGAATGGCCTGATCCAGCCGGGACAAGCACTGTCGGATCAGGAACTGCTGCAGCAGATCTTCCAGCCAGGCTTCTCGACCGCAGAGAAGGTGACCAACCTTTCCGGCCGCGGCGTGGGCATGGACGTGGTCAAGAAGACCATTGAAGCGCTCCGCGGCTCAATCGACGTCAAGAGCGATGAAGGCTCGGGCTCGGAGATCGCCCTGCGCATTCCTCTCACGCTGGCGATCATCGACGGCCTCCTCGTCCGGGTGGGGAACGGCAACTATGTCATTCCGCTGTCTGCGGTCGAAGAATGCCTTGAGCTCTCCGCCGAAGAGGATCTTCGCTCTCGTGGACGCAGCTTCATCTCGCTGCGCGACGATCTGGTGCCGTTCCTGCGCCTGCGCGAACTCTTCCGCACCGGCACCCAGCCGGATCGCTACCAGAAGGTGGTGGTTATCTCGACAGGCCGCGAACGCGTCGGTCTCGTTGTCGACCAGATTATCGGCGACCACCAGACGGTCATCAAATCCATGTCGAAACTGCACGACCAGGTGTCCTCCTTCTCGGGCGCGACGATCCTCGGCGACGGCAATGTCGCCCTGATCCTGGATGTCGCGCACTTGATCGCGGCCGGGCAGCAACAGGAGGCGCAAATGCGGGCAGCAGGATGAGCGAACAAAACGCAAGATCAGACCATCGCGCGGTCTTCAATGGCGCGGACGATCTCTCGGTTCTCACCTTCACGCTGAATGGCGAGACCTTCGCCATCGAGGCCACGATCGTGCAGGAAATCCTCGACCTTCTTCCCGAAACGAGCGTGCCGGGCAGCCTGCCCTTCGTCGGCAGCGTGATCAACTTCCGCGGCAAGGTCATCCCGTTGGCCGACATTCGCGTCGCCTTTGGCATGGAGGCCGGAGACGTCACGATCGACAGCCGGATCGTCGTTACGGAACTCGACCTCGACGGGGAACTCTCCCTGATCGGCATCCGCACCGACAAGGTGCACGAAGTCACCCGCCTTCCGGCATCGGCCAGCGAGCCGCCACCGATCGTGGGGATGCGTTGGCGTCCCGATTACATTCATGCCCTCGTCAAGAGGGAAGGCGAATTCATCATTCTTCCCAACCTGCAGGCGATTTTCGCCTCGCAGCGCGGATCCACCATCTCAGCGACAGCTTGATAGAAAGCGAGGGGGCCATGCGCTTCACGATCAAACTTAAACTTCTGCTGGCATTCGGCTTCATCATTTTGATGCTGGTCGGGACTGCCTTCTACAGCGTTCAGAGCATTGCCGACGTCAACAATCACTGGACCGAAACCCTGAACGGCCCTGCCGCTCGTCTGAGCGCGGCACAGGACCTCAACATCGCCCAGCTGCAACAGGTCCGTCAGCAGAAGAACATGCTGGTTTCGACCTCCACGACCGAGATGGAAAAATACATCGAAAACAGCGACAAGGCGCGCGCGGAATACGATGAAACCTTCAACATCATCCTCGGCAAGGCCACGGAACAGGGCATGATCCTGTGGAACAAGCTGAAGGTCATGACCGCCGATTTCCGCAAGCAGGACGACCAGATCCGCAGCTTCATCCTTGCCGGCAATGTGGATGCTGCAATGCGGATCTCGACCACCACCGCACGCGAAACGACCTCGCAGATCGACGCGCTTCTCGCCGACGTCTTCCAGCTGGAACGCGAACGTCTGGCGGCTGCAAGCAAGAACGCGACGGACGAGTACACGAACATCCGATCGATCGTTATCGGCCTTGCAGCAATCGCCTCGATCGCAGCGCTCGGCGCCGCCCTTTGGATCATCGTTTCCATCAGCAAGGGTATCGGCACGGCGGTAACCACCGTCCAGCGCGTGTCGGAAGGTGACCTGACCAAGTTCGCAGAGATCCGCACCAGCGACGAAATCGGCATGCTGTTGGGTCATGTCAACGCCATGGTGGAACGCCTGCGCGCGGTCGTCGGCGACGCCTTGACCGCGTCGGAAAATGTCTCGGCCGGCAGCCAGCAGCTGTCGTCTGGTTCGGAACAGCTCTCCCAGGGCGCAACCGAACAGGCCTCCTCTGCCGAAGAAGCCTCGGCTTCGATGGAGGAGATGGCCGCCAACATCAAGCAGAACGCTGACAACGCCGCCCAGACCGAGAAGATCGCCCGCCAGTCGGCTACCGACGCCGAAGAAAGCGGCAAGGCCGTCGACAAGGCCGTCACCGCCATGCGCACGATTGCCGAGAAGATCTCGATCGTCCAGGAAATCGCCCGCCAGACCGACCTTCTGGCGCTGAACGCAGCGGTCGAAGCAGCACGTGCAGGCGAACATGGCCGTGGCTTTGCGGTCGTCGCTTCCGAAGTCCGCAAGCTCGCCGAACGCAGCCAGGCGGCAGCGGCTGAAATCTCCGGCCTCTCCAGCGAGACCGTCTCGGTCGCCACCCAGGCCGGCGAGATGTTGACCCGCCTGGTGCCGGACATCCGCAAGACCGCCGAACTGGTGTCTGAAATCTCGGCCGCCTGCCGCGAGCAGGACATCGGCTCGAGCCAGATCAACGAAGCGATACAGCAGCTCGACAAGGTGACCCAGCAGAACGCCGGGGCTTCGGAAGAGATGTCGGCCACCTCGGAAGAACTCGCCGCCCAGGCAGAAGAACTCCAGGCGTCGATTGCCTTCTTCAAGGTCGATGGCGCGAGCAAGCCGGCAGCTGGAAATGGCTCGCAGCAGGTCAAGCAGCTGAAGGCCGTTGCACGAAAGATGGCAAGCCCGTCACCGGCGCCGCGTCATCAGTCCAGACCCAACGTTGCGCCCCAGAAAACCCAGGGCTTCTCCCTCGACATGAGCATGGGTGGTCCCGATAGCGACGATAACGATTTTCGGCAGAGCGCGTGAAAAACCAATGCAAGAGTTGAGAGACGCTTAGCGCCACGTGAACGGGCGCTAAGCACCTCCGGCAAATGACGCTGCCGGATCTTCGGCCGATGAGGTCTTCGGAAGTTTGAGTATCTCATTCTTCCGACGTGCGACGACGGAGCGTCGAATGAAATCCATCAAGCGCTTTACCCTATCAAGGACGATTGTTCATGCGCGTCACCATCAAGTCGAAACTGGCCATTGCTTTCGGTCTCCTCATTCTTCTGTCGACCGGAATGTCGACGATGGCAATTTTGAACCTTTCCTCGCTGAATACGGCCATCACCGATATCATTCAGGGTCCCGCCAGCAATCTGCGAAATTCCAGTGACTTGTCCGATGCAGTCTTGAACGCGATCGGCAGTGAGAAAAGCGCTGTACTGAACAAGGATCCGAAGCTGATCCAGGGATTCGTTGAGGAGGTGTCTGAGAATCAGGCGAAGATTCAGGCGCTTGCAGCGGAAATTGCCAAAGACCGCGACCCGGCAATCAACGCCAAGATCAAGCAGTTCCTCGAGCTTGTACCTGCATGGAAGAGCCTGCAGGATAACGTGCTGACGCTTGCAATCGAAAACACCGACTTCAGTAATGCGCGCGCTGCCGATATAAATATGGGAGAAGGCCGAAATGCAGCCAATGCGCTCCTCGCCTCGCTTGATGAACTGAATGACCAGATTGCTCTCGATCTCAAAGCAACCGATGACGCGACCAACGAGCAGTATAGCTGGTCGCGCAACCTTCTGATTGCCTCGCTCGTCCTGATGTTCGCCATGTCGACAGGTGTGGCTTTGTGGATTGCGCTGGGCATCAATAGTGGCTTGAAGAAGATCCAGGCTGCTGTCAGCGCGGTCGCGATTGGCGATCTCGATCAGGATATTGAAGTCAAGACGAATGATGAGATCAAGGACTTGGTCGACACGGTCAATGCTATGTCCGGTAACCTGCGGGCGACGGCTGCCGTGGCAGACCAGATTGCTAATGGCGACTTAACCGTCACGCCGAAACCGCTTTCGGACAAGGACATCCTCGGCCGATCGCTTGAGAGCATGGTCGAGCGTCTGCGCGGCGTCGTCAGTGACGCGCTCGCCGCCTCCGAAAACGTCTCGGCCGGCAGCCAGCAGCTGTCGTCTGGTTCGGAACAGCTGTCGCAGGGCGCAACCGAACAGGCCTCCTCTGCCGAAGAAGCTTCGGCTTCGATGGAAGAGATGGCCGCCAACATCAAGCAGAACGCCGACAACGCCGCCCAGACCGAAAAGATCGCCCGCCAGTCGGCAACCGATGCCGAAGAGAGCGGCAAGGCCGTCGACAAGGCCGTCACCGCCATGCGCACGATTGCCGAGAAGATCTCGATCGTCCAGGAAATCGCCCGTCAGACCGACCTGCTCGCTCTGAACGCGGCTGTGGAAGCAGCCCGTGCCGGCGAACATGGCCGTGGCTTTGCCGTCGTCGCCTCGGAAGTGCGCAAGCTTGCCGAACGCAGCCAGGCGGCAGCGGCTGAAATCTCCGGCCTCTCCAGCGAGACCGTCTCGGTCGCCACCCAGGCCGGCGAGATGTTGACCCGCCTGGTGCCGGACATCCGCAAGACCGCCGAACTGGTCTCGGAAATCTCGGCCGCCTGCCGCGAGCAGGACATCGGCTCGAGCCAGATCAACGAGGCAATCCAGCAGCTCGACAAGGTGACCCAGCAGAATGCCGGCGCCTCGGAAGAGATGTCGGCCACGTCGGAAGAACTCGCCGCCCAGGCAGAAGAACTCCAGGCGTCGATTGCCTTCTTCAAGGTCGATATGGCCGGCAAACCGACAAACGGAAACAGCTTGCAACAGGCCAAGCAACTGAAGGCCGTCGCCGCCAAGATGGCGAGCCCGGCGCCGTCAAAGCGTCCTGCTACCCGGACGAACGCCGGGGCGGCGAAGAGCCATGGCTTCGCGCTCGATATGAGCCTGGGTGGCCCCGATAGCGACGACGCCGATTTCCGACAGACTGCCTAGATCCCGAAATCCGGTGGAGCCGCGATCAGCGGCTCCACCCCCAAGCTAATTTTCCGAAGGAACATTTATGCGTTTTACAATTAAGTCAAAATTGGTTTGCTCCTACGGGCTGCTGGTTGTGCTGATGGGCGCATGCGCCGGCTTTGGCATCAGCGGTGTCAACAGTGTTGCCTCGATGCAGGATGCTCTCGTGACCGGCCCGGTGCATCAGTCGACCGTGTCAGCACAGCTCGCTGCCGCGTTTGATGGTCTTGGCCTCGCCGAGGGCGACCTTCTGTTATCCACGTCCAAAGAAGGCATGGATGATGCTCTCGAACTGATGGCATCCGAGCGAAAGGAATTTGAACTCGCATTGGCAGAAGGCCGCAAATCCGCGCCGGAAGAGTATCAGCAGAAGTGGCAGGATATCAGCGATTTCTGGGATGGCTATGTCGAGATTAATGACCGGCTACAAAACTTAGTAGTCGCAGGCCGCGTGGCGGAAGCAATCCAACTGAACCAGACCGCAGGCGACAAGGCTTCGGATAAGCTCGATGAAATGACGGAAGCGCTCGCCTCCCTGACGCGCGATGCGATCGAAACGGGCGATCAACAGGCTGATGCAGCATTCCAGTCGACGCTCACAACGCTCATCGCCGTCTCGGTGATCGGAATTCTGGTGGCTCTGGCAGCTGCGTTCTGGATCGCCATGACGATCAGCCGTGGCCTGCGAACCATCACCAAAGTTGCAGAGGCAGTCGCAATCGGCGATCTCGACCAGAAGGCGGAGCTCCGGAGCGACGACGAGATCAAGGACCTCGTCCATACCATCGAACTGATGACCGACAACCTGCGTCAGACGGCCAGCATTGCCAGCCAGATCTCGGCCGGCGACCTCACGCAGACACCCGTTCCCCTGTCCGACAAGGACACGCTCGGTCTCTCGATGCTCAGCATGGTGAACAACCTGCGCGGGACCGCACAGATCGCCGATCAGATCGCCAATGGTGATCTCACCGTCACCCCGAAACCCGCATCCGACAAGGATACGCTGGGCATTGCGCTCCGCAACATGGTGGAACGTCTGCGCGGCGTCGTCAGTGACGCGCTCGCCGCCTCCGAAAACGTCTCGGCCGGCAGCCAGCAGCTGTCCTCGGGTTCGGAACAGCTGTCGCAGGGTGCGACAGAACAGGCCTCCTCTGCCGAAGAAGCCTCGGCTTCGATGGAAGAGATGGCCGCCAACATCAAGCAGAATGCCGACAACGCCGCCCAGACCGAGAAGATCGCTCGCCAGTCGGCCACCGACGCCGAGGAAAGCGGCAAGGCCGTCGACAAGGCTGTGACGGCCATGCGCACGATTGCCGAGAAGATCTCGATCGTCCAGGAAATCGCCCGCCAGACCGACCTTCTGGCGCTGAACGCGGCTGTGGAAGCAGCCCGTGCCGGCGAACATGGCCGTGGCTTTGCCGTCGTCGCCTCGGAAGTCCGCAAGCTCGCCGAGCGCAGCCAGGCCGCAGCGGCTGAAATCTCCGGCCTCTCTAGCGAGACTGTCTCGGTCGCCACCCAAGCCGGCGAGATGCTGACCCGTCTGGTGCCGGACATCCGCAAGACCGCCGAACTGGTCTCGGAAATCTCGGCCGCCTGCCGCGAGCAGGACATCGGCTCGAGCCAGATCAACGAGGCAATCCAGCAGCTCGACAAGGTGACCCAGCAAAATGCCGGCGCTTCGGAAGAGATGTCGGCCACCTCGGAAGAACTCGCTGCCCAGGCAGAAGAACTCCAGGCCTCGATTGCCTTTTTCAAGGTCGACAGCGCGGGCAAACAAAGCGCCCAGCAGGCGAGGCAGTTGCAGTCGGTGGCCAGGAAGATGGCAACCGAAGCGCCAGCGAAGCGCTCGGCAGCCACAACCCGGCCGCAGCCCAGAACGCATGGCTTCGCGCTCGATCTGAGCTTGGGTGGACCGGACGGCGACGATGACGACTTTCGCCAGACGGCTTGATCGAATTTAGCAGAAACCGTTGCCGGCCCCGCACGGGGCCGGTGATGCCAGCCCGGATCCCCTACCTTTTTCCTTTGGAAGGGGTCCGACGCGGTGCCGAACACAAGGAGAGTGCCCCATGGCCAATGCAGCAACTGAATCACAATACGTGACCTTCAGCCTAGACAACGAATGCTTTGCAGTTCCAGTCGAGGTCGTCCGGGAAATTCTCGACCACGAGGACCCTTTCCGGATACCCCACGGCCCTGCCTATCTCCTCGGCCTGCGCGATGTTCGCGGTCAAGGTGTACCGGTGATAGACTTGCGCCTTCGCCTGGGCATGTCGAAGACCGAGAAGACACCGCATACCCGTATCCTGGTAATCGATGTGCCGATCGAGGGTCGATCCCTGTCCCTCGGGCTCCTGGCGGACCGCGTCTTTGAGGTCACCTCTTTCCGGAATGACGCGATCGAGGCCGCCCCGGATATCGGTATCCGCTGGCCCTCGGATTACATCGCGGGTGTCGTCCGCCGCACCGGCGGTTTCGTCGTCATCGTCAATCTGACCAGACTTTTCTCGGCCACCGACGCCCGCTCCCTCGGCTCTGTCGCGGCTACGACCCTGGAACACGCATGAGAGCCTTTGCATTGAAGACGTCTGCGGCTTTGGCCGAGGAAAGCCGGCCTTCGGCATCGACCTTGGGCGACGGCCTGAGCCCGCGCAATTTTGAGCTCTTGGCGCGCTATATCTACGACTACAGCGGCATCAAGATGCCCATCACAAAGAAGACCATGCTGGAAGGACGCTTGCGTCGTCGCCTGCGCTTCGTCGGCGTCGACGGGTTGAACCAGTATTGCGACTTTCTGTTCAATGGCGGCGGCATCGAGAGCGAGGCGATCCACCTCATCGATGTGGTCACCACCAACAAGACCGACTTCTTCCGCGAGCCGGCTCACTTCGATCACATGACCAACAAGGCTTTGCCTGACCTTGTGGCCCAGGGTCACAGACGCCTTCGGGTATGGAGTTCGGCCTGCTCGATTGGCGCCGAACCCTATACGCTGGCCATGGTGATGGAAGATTACGTCCAGGCGAAAGGTGGCCCGGACTACTCCATTCTTGCGACGGACCTGTCCACCGACGTGCTGCGCGTTGCCAAGCGCGGCATCTTCTCGGCAGCGATGATCGAGCCGGTCGACCAGGAGCGACGCAAGCGTTACGTCATGGAGCCGCGCGATCCCGCCCGGGGCGAAGTCCGCATTCATCCCAAGCTGCGCGCCAAAGTCGGCTTTGCCCGTCTGAACCTGATGGACACGTCCTACGGGGTCGGTGACGCCATGCAGGTCATCTTCTGCCGCAACGTGCTGATCTATTTCGACAAGAAGACGCAGGAGAAGGTCCTGACACGTCTTTGCGACAAGCTCGTTCCCGGCGGCTATCTCTATGTCGGACACTCCGAGACCATCACCGGTTTCGCGCTGCCGGTGCGGCAGGTGGCAAATACCGTCTTTCAGAGGGTTTGACAGCTATGGCCAAGAAAATCCGCGTACTGGTCGTCGACGACTCTGCCAGCGTCCGTCAGGCTTTGACCCAGGTTCTGGAGGCCGATGGCGACATCGAAGTAATGGGCGTTGCGTCCGATCCATTCGTTGCCGCGCGCCGCATCCAGGAGGAAGTTCCTGATGTGGTGACGCTGGATGTCGAAATGCCGAAGATGGACGGGATCACCTTCCTGCGGAAACTGATGGCCCAGCATCCGATCCCCGTCGTCATGTGTTCGTCCCTGACCGAGGCGGGATCGCAGACGCTGATGCAGGCGCTGGAGGCCGGCGCTGTGGATGTGATCCTGAAGCCGAAGATCGGCGCGGCCGACCATCTGGCGGAAGCGGGCGCGACCATCCGTCAGACGGTCAAGGCCGCGGCACTCGCCCGCGTCAAATCCGATCGCCGCCGCGCGCCCTTCCCCGGCGCAACGGAGGCCAAATTGACCGCAGATGCCGTGCTCCCGCCACCAACTGGGCGCGCCATGGCCAAGACCACCGAAATGGTCGTTTGCGTCGGAGCCTCGACCGGAGGAACAGAGGCTTTGCGCGAACTGCTTGTTGCTCTGCCCGCCAATGCACCCGGTCTCGTGATCGTCCAGCACATGCCGGAGAAATTCACCTCTGCCTTTGCCGCGCGGCTGAACACCCTCTGCCAGGTCGAAGTGAAGGAAGCGGCTCACGGCGATCCGGTTCTGCGCGGCCATGTGCTGATCGCCCCCGGCGGCCAGCACATGCTGCTCGAGCGCCAGGGAGCCCGCTATATGGTCGCCGTCAAGGATGGCCCCCTCGTCTCTCGCCATCGTCCATCCGTCGATGTCCTGTTTCGCTCTGCCGCCCGTGCGGCGGGATCCAATTCCATGGGCGTGATCATGACGGGCATGGGAGACGACGGCGCGCGCGGCATGGACGAGATGCACAAGGCCGGCGCCTACACAGTGGCGCAGGACGAGGCGACATCGGTCGTCTTCGGCATGCCGAAGGAAGCGATCGCCAGGGGCGGCGTCGACAGGGTGGTACCGCTGGAACAGATTGCCCGTGAAATTCTCGCCGCAGACCGCAGGCACCTCGGATGACACCTATCCAGGCGATGGAGCCGCAAATGAAACGAACGAAAACGAGAAAAGAGGGCTTCATATGAACACCCAGAGATCGCACCGGGCCGAAGGCTTCTTGTCGCCGAAGGGCAGCACGGAATCGACGGTTACGATCGGAAACAGATTGAACGAAGCACTCGCCCAGATCGAGCAGCGTTTCCTCGATGGCGGTACCGTTCTGGTCGCAGTTCTCGATGTTTTCAGCGGACTTTTGACGTCGCTTGGTGGCGTTTCGGAAGCCTTGCGCGAAGACGAAGCCGCAGAGGCGACAACCGAACTGCAGCAGACGGCGGGACTGATCGCAGCCCTGCCCGCACGACAGCAGGACCTGCGCCAGCGGTTCGACATGATCGGAGAGTATGGTGAGGCTCTCGCGAATGAAGTTCTATCCATGGAGGACACGCTTCGCTACCTGCGCACCTTCGCCGTTACAGCAAAGATCACGGGTGCAGGCATTGCCGATTTCGCCGGTTTTGCCGAGGAGATTGTCGAGCGCATCCAGTTTGCCACCCAGGAAGTGAAATCCTTCGGCGAGCGCATAGACGCGCTCCAGCATCTGATCAGTCATGCCCGAACGGGAAGCGACAACCTTGGGCAGCATGATGGCTCCATCCCGGCCATCGTGGCGGACCTCAGTCGAAACGCCAATGCGATCCAGAACCAGCGCGGCACCC
The DNA here is from genome assembly GCF_056314065.1 of Allorhizobium sp. DMC15. NCBI lineage: Bacteria > Pseudomonadati > Pseudomonadota > Alphaproteobacteria > Hyphomicrobiales > Rhizobiaceae > Allorhizobium > Allorhizobium sp. DMC15. The sequence continues at coordinate 47,006 of NZ_JBQUZB010000006.1, read as the reverse complement.
TCGCCGATCTGGCGACCCAGGTGACGGGCCTCGCGATGAAGGTCCAGGGCAGGTTGGCCAGCACCTTGTCATCGTTGCAGATTGGCGATGTGACTCGCCAACGCCTGGAACATTGCCAGGCAGCCTTCGACATCGCGGCAACGCACCTGTCCCGTCCGGAAGGTCAGGCACTCACCGCTGAGGACCGCGAACGTGTCACACGCATCATCATCCGCCTGGTCCGAGATCAGCTGATCGCCATGTCGGAGGATTTCAGTGCGGAATGCGCCACGATTGTCCGCAACATCGGGGCCTTTTCTCAGGACGTAACGGCGCTGATGGATTTGCAGCATTCAATGCTGCCGGTCGGCGATAATGCCTCCGCGCGCTCTGCCATGGGTCTGGTCCGCGAGAGCCTCGAAGCCGCACGTGCTGTCGTCTGCGGTATCCAGCAATCCGTTGGCGAGGCCCAGCGATTGAGCACTGCCGTCAGCGGCATGGTCAAGGATCTCGTGGAAAGCGTGGAGACCATCCAGATCGTCCGGACGGATATCCAGTATATGGCCCTGAATACCAACCTGCGCTGCAGCAAGCTCGGTGAGGAAAGCCGCGCCATCAATGTCGTGACCAACGAGCTGCGCACATTTTCCGGCCGTCTGGACGACGTCACGGATCGCGCACTTGCCCATTTGCAGCAGCTCGATGAGCAGGCGACCGGGCTCGGCCGGGACGAAAAGGGCGATGAGCAAGATGGCGAACCGGATCTGGTCGCCCGCATCGAAGTGGCCCTGGCGCATGTCACGGTCGCAGGCAAGACCCTCGACGAAAAGCTGGAAGATCTGCAACAGCATGGCCAGGAGATTTCGATCCGGGTGGCCAAGGCGACGGCCGGGCTCGATTTTCACCAGGATCTCACCGCGATCCTGGCCGACTGCCGCAGCCTCGCGGCCGATGCCATCGACATAGACCCCACCTGCGACGGACTGGAAGGCTTCATGTCCGGTATCTCCGGCGAGATCTATGCGACCTACACGATGAAGTCCGAACGTGACGTCCATTCGCTCATCTTCAGCGCCGTGGCAGACGACATCGAGACCACCGCGGCCTTGCAGGCGCAGCCCATGACGGATGACGAACTGTTCGACGATGCTTTGTTCTAAAGCGCCCCGCGCAGTGCGAGGCGACGAGGGTCACGCGACCAATCGAACGGGCTGCGACGCCGGAACCTCGGCACAGCCGATCGTGAAGTAACGCGTCAGCCGCTCCAGCACTTCCCGGCCGAGCATCTGCGCATTCTCCTGGGCCCGGTCGAGATTGCTCACATGGCGGGGATCCATGGTGTAAAGGGTCTCGCCGCAGGAGAACACATCCCGGAAGGCTGCCCGCTCGACGATCGGCGTCGCGAGCAGATGCACGCGTTTCTCCGCCATCAGAGCCTTCACCCCCTGCAGCGCGCGCGTGGTGATGATCGGATTGATGCGCGTCAGCACGACGGAGTGTGGAATGCGCACACCGGTTCTGTCCTCGAGGTAATAGAGGAGATCGATGACATTCGCTGCCCCTTGCGCATCCATGGCCGAACCCTGGGCGGGGATCAGCACATAGTCCGAGTAACCCAGCGCCTGCGCGATGAGCGGGCTGCGATGTCCCGGCAGATCGACCACAACCAGATCAACGGCGTGCTGATAGCGCTTGATTTCTCGTTCCAGGTTCGCGGCGGAGACATAGGGGACCACCTGCAATCGCTCAGGACAATTCTGCCCTAACTGTTGATGCCATCGCGAAATCCAGTGCTGCGGATCGGCGTCGAGCACGGCGATCCGCAGCCCCATCCGCGCCAGTTCGGTCGCGATCAGAAGCACTGCCGTCGTCTTACCGGCACCGCCCTTCGTGTTGGCAAACGTTACAACAGGCATATCGAGTGTCCATTCCACGCTGACATGGCCCAAGCCCTGCAGCAATCTATCCGAGTGGAATAGAGCATGACGTCATTATGCTTAACCCCCGGTAAACCGGAGCAAGAAGAAGCATCTTGTGGTCGCTTTATACGACGCTATGCCGCGTCAGCCGGCTTTCGAAACAACCTCCGTTCCGCCGCCTGCAGTCATTCGGTCGACCGGTTGCAGCGCGATCGCGAACCGTCGAGCGAGCCATGCACAGACCATCAGCTGGATCTGGTGAAAAAGCATCAGCGGCAGCACGATCGCGCCGACCGATTGTCCGGCAAATATCACGCCGGCCATCGGCACGCCGCTCGCCAGGCTCTTCTTCGAACCACAGAAGACGGCTGCGATCCGATCTTCCCGGCTGAAGCCGAAAAGCTTCGAGCCATAGAAGGTGACGGCCAGCACCACCGCGAGCAAGACAATGTCGAGACCGATCACCAGAGACAAGTCGGCCGCCGAAAACTCCGACCAGATTCCTTCGATAACGGCATTGGAAAAAGCGAGGTAGACGACCATCAGGATCGAGCCACGGTCGACAGGGGCGAGCAGCGACTTGCGAGCCCGGATCCAGTTGCCGATAAAGGGTTGCAGGGCCTGACCCAGCACGAAGGGCAGGAAAAGCTGCAGCAGGATCTTCCATATCATATCGAGCGACACGCCGACATGTCCGCCCGCTGAAAACAAAACAGCGACGAGCGCCGGCGTCAGGAACATGCCGAGGATGTTGGATGCAGACGCCGCACAGATCGCAGCAGGCACATTGCCTCCGGCAATCGACGTGAAGGCGATCGATGACTGCACCGTTGATGGCAGGACGCAGAGATAGAGCAAGCCGAGATAGAGCGCCGGCGGAATCAACCACGGCGTCAGGAGCCCGAGCAAGAGACCCAACAGCGGAAAGACGACAAAGGTAACGGCCAAGATGAAGCTCTGCAGCCGCCAATGCAGGAAACCGGCCACCACCACGTCGGTCGACAGACGCGCCCCATGCAGGAAGAAGAGCAGGGCAACGGCGAGATTGGTCGCAAGCCCGAACCATTCCGCCGGCTCGCCTGATATCGGCAGAATCGAAGCGAGCGCGACCATGGCAACGAGCAGCATCGTGAAAGTATCGGGAATGAAGCGTTTCATCTGAGCGTTCCGCAGCAGTCTGGACAGGGTTAAATGGTTGGTTATTGTAATCGCGAATGCAAGAGATAACAGTTATCGGAAAATGTGATATGCTTGATCTTGTGCATCTGCGCAGTTTTGTCTCCGTTGCCCAGGCCGGCAGCTTCACCATTGCCGGCCAGAAACTGGGTCTCGGGCAATCCACGGTCAGTCAGCACGTGCAACGACTGGAAACGGTATTGCGTCACCGCCTTCTGGCCCGGGATACGCACAGCGTCCGGCTGACGCCCGAGGGAGAGGCATTGCTTCCGCACGCCCGGCAATTGCTGTCTCTTGAACGTCAGGCGGCATCGCTGTTCGAAACGACCCAGCCGCGTGGAAAATTGCGGCTAGGGATCTCCGAAGATCTGGTCTCGGGGCAATTGCCCATCCTGCTCCGCGATTTCATCGCGGATTACCCCGCAGTGGAGCTCCATCTGACCGTTGCACTCTCCAAAGATCTGGCGGACATGCAGGACAAGGGAGACCTGGATCTCGTCTTCGCCAAACGTCGGTTGGGGGATCGGCGTGGCGAAGTAATATTGCGTGAGCCATTGGTCTGGCTGGCGGCGGATCCCGACGCGGTGCTCGCCAAACCCGTTCTGCCCTTGATCGTGTTTCCGCCGCCCAGCCTCACGCGCACTTTGCTCATGGAGGCTCTGGAACGCGCCGGCCATTCCTGGCGTATCGTCTGCTCCTGCCAGAGCCTCAGCGGACTGACTGCGGCTGCGCGAGCCGGCATGGGAGTTCTGGTCCAGCCGAGAAGCCTCGCTCCTGCTGGCCTGCGCGAATTGCCGCCCTCCGCCCTTCCGCCGATCGAGGATGTCGAATTCATACTGGTCGCCCGCCGTGGCGCCGATCGCAATTCCGTCGCAGCCTTCACGCGCCTCATTCGTGACCGGATGCGAAACGGCCTCGATTCATCGAACTGACCGCACCGCGACCGGTGCCGAAGGGGAACCATCAAGCTCGTTGGGGGATCTCATGATCCCACAATGGCAAAAGGCACCATTTCGAAACGACACGGCGCAAGCCCTGCTGGACCGTCTTCAAAACCTTTTGCCGCCGGGAAAACTGATCGGAGACACGTTTAGGCAATCGATCGAACCGCAGTCTTCGCGTCCGTCTGGAGAGCGATCTCGACACTGAGGACAACCGGGAAGGCTTCTCGCGGGTTACGCTGAGGAGCTTTCGAAGAAACAACTTGAATGGCAGCAGCATCAAGTTTGTTTGGTTGCGGGGGCCTGGTTGCACGGAGACTTACATAAAGCCCCCTCCAGAGGACTAGATTTGGCCCCTTGCAGGTTCATCGAACTAAGTCCGAATGAGGATAGCCCGAAAGTCGTTTACGTTGGTCAGCGTGGGTCCTGTGACGACCTGAGCGCCCAGCGCTGCGAAGAAGGAATGGGCGTCGTTGCGCTCAAGTGACAAACGTGGATCGCCACCACATTTACCCGCCGTCCTCAGGATGTTCGGGCCGATAACGGCACCGGCCACTTCCGCCGCGCCGTCGACACCGTCTGTATCACAGGCCAACGCATGAATGCCTTCGGCTCCGTCAAGCTCAAGAGCAAGCGCAAGACAGAACTCCGCATTCGGTCCGCCGACACCCTCGCCCCGGCGGGTGACCGTCAGTTCTCCGCCGGAAAGGAGTAGGATTGGTGGATCGCCCGGCTTCATGGCGGACCGCAAGGCCAAAGCCTCTCTTGCCTGGGACGCGGCAACCTCCCGCGCCTCGCCTTCGAGCGCATCTCCGAGCAGGCGCACGTCGCAACCAGCCTCTCGGGCCAGCGCAGCGGCTGCCTCCAGCGACTGGCGCGGTGCGGCGTAGATGACGTTTCGGGTACGGGCCAGGCGCGGATCGCCCGGCTGTACGACACCCGAACCATGGGACAGGGCTTCCCGGACCGAGACCGGGACCTCGACCTTCCATCGGTCGATCACCGCAAGAGCGTCGTTGGGCGTCGAGGGATCGCCGACGGTCGGGCCGGAGCCGATGAAGGCCGGATCGTCTCCGGGCACATCTGAAATGATCAGTGCAAGCAGATACGCCGGCCAGGCCGCGGCGGCCACCTGGCCTCCTTTGACCCGGCTCAGATGCTTGCGCACCGTGTTCATGCGGTCGATCGGCGCGCCGGAGGCGAGAAGCGCCTGGTTGACGGCCTGCTTTTCGGCGAGCGAGACGCCCGGTACCGGCTGGACCAGGAGCGCCGACGCACCGCCTGATATCAGGGCGAGGACGAAATCGCCTTCGCCGGCACCCTCGACCAGGGATAGCATGCGGGCTGTTGCCTCAAGGCCCGCCTCATCCGGCACCGGGTGGGCGGCCTCGACAATCTCGATTCCCTGACAGGGCCGGGCATAGCCATAGCGCGTGATGACGAGGCCCTCGCAAGGCCCCCAGGCCGCTTCAACAGCTTCGGCCATGCGCGCGCTCGCCTTGCCGGCACCGATCACGATCACGCGTCCCTTCGGCTTTTCGGGAAGGAAATCTTTCAGCGAACGCATGGGGTCGGCGACTTCGACCGCCCGATCGAACAGGCGTCGAAGGAAGAGGTCCGGTCGATCGATCATGGGATGTCCTTCAAGCCGCTGGTGTCGCGGATGACGAGTTCCACCGCTGTGAGCGTTTCAGGCTCGGGGCGCTTGCCCTCTTCCAGCCAGGCCAGGATCGTCGCCGCGATGCTGCGGCCAAATTCGGCGATCCCGCAATGGACGGTGGAGAGCGCTGGAAAGACCTGACTGCACTCCTCGATATCATCGAAGCCGACCATGCGGAAATCCTGCCCGACATGGCGCTTCAGCTTGGCAAAGCCCGAGAGCATGCCGAGTGCAACCAGATCGTTAAAACAGATCGCGGCGTCGATCTCCGGATGGGTGCGTGTCAGTTCCTCGGCGGCTTCGCGGCCGAAGCTGCGGCTTGCCCGGCCCGAGAGCACAAACGGCTCCATCCCGGCTTCGGTCAGCGCCTCGAAGTAGCCTGTCATGCGCTCGCGCGTGACGGCACGGTCCGCAAGTCCGCCGACAAAGGCGATGCGGCGGGGCGAAAAGGAGAGGAGATGCCGGGCAGCGAGCAGGCTCCCCAGCCGATAATCGGGGGCGGCGAAGGGAAATTGCTCGACGCGCGGATCGACCTTGCGCAGCACCTGCATGGGGGGGATGCCGCCGCGCGCGATCGCATCGAATGTGCCGCCTTCATCGCCATAAGTCGGGGACAGGACCAGCGCGGAAACGCCATGCTCGATCATCGCGCCGACGACCTGGGCCTGGACGGCAGGATCTTCGTCGGTATTGGCGACAACCGTTGCATAGCCGCGCGCAGACAGGGCCATCTGCAGCGAGGTTGCGAATTCCGTAAAGAACGGGTTGCGGAGATCGTTGATGACGAGGCCGATCAGGCCGACATTCGACGAGCGGAGGTTCGCGGCCGCGCGGTTATAGACATAGCCGACCTTGTCCATGGCCTCGCGGACCAGGCGGCGGGTCTCCTCCTTGACCAGCGGACTGTTCTGCAGGACGAGGCTGACGGTGGATTTGGAAATCCCCGCCACGCGCGCCACATCGATGATTGTCGGCCGCCGCTCCATGCCCGTCAGTATACCCCGTTCAGCTCCAGCAAGACTCGCATCCTTCTCACGGCAAGCTCCGGATCGGCAAGCAGATTTGCCTGATCCGCAAGCCGGAACACCTCCGCGTAGTGGACGATGTCGCGGCTCGACTGGAAGCCGGCCGGCATAATGAAGTGCCGCTGGTGGCCATTCAGCCAGGCGAGGAAGGCAATGCCGGCCTTGTAGAAACGCGTCGGCGCGCGGAAAATCTCGCGGCTGAGCGGCACGGTCGGTTTCAGAAGGCGGTGATAGGTCTCCAAGTCACCGGCCGCGAGCGCATCCAGCGCCTGCGAAGCGGCCGGTGCGATGGCGGCGAAGATGCCGAGCAGCGCATGGGAATAATGCTTGCCATCGCCGGCGATCAGGTCGGCATAGTTGAAGTCGTCACCGGTATAGAGACGAACACCTTCCGGCAGGCGGGCGCGAAACGCCTCTTCATGCGCCTGGTCGAGCAGCGAGATCTTGATGCCGTCGACCTTGCCGGGGTTCTCGCCGATCAGGTCGAGCACGAAGTCGCTGGCTTCAGCGACATCCTCGCTGCCCCAATAGCCCTTCAACGCCGGATCGAACATATCACCCAGCCAATGCAGGATGACGGGTTCGCGCGCACCATCGATCAGCCGGCGATAGACGGTGCGGTAGACATCCGGTCCGGCTCCCATGGCGGGGAAGGCGCGCGAGGCCATCAGGATCAACTGCCCGCCGGCGGCCTCGATCGCTTCGGCTTGCGTCTGATAGGCGGCTGCGATTTTGTCGGCGGTGGTCAGGTCAGCGAGCGCCATATGGTCGGTGCCGGCACCGCAGGCGACGCGCGGCTTCATTGGATGCGCCTTGGCGGCCACCATCGTCCGCCGAATCAGTTCCAGCGCCGTCGGCCAGTCGACGCCCATACCGCGCTGGGCCGTGTCCATGGCTTCGGCGAGACCGAGGCCTTGATCCCAAAGCGAGGTGCGGAAGGCGAGCGTGCCCTCCCAGTCGACCGCAGGCCGCGTGTCCCAGGGATTACGTTCGCGCAGCGGATCGGAGACGACATGGGCTGCGGCAAAGGCGGTGCGGGTCAGCGGACGCGTCGGAGCGCGTGGTGTCAGCGGCGTTCCGGTGAGGCGATAGTCTTCGATGCGACCGTCGGCGGTGGGCAAGGCAATCATGTTGGAGATCCCTGAGTTTGGACGGGGAGGTCGAAGACGAGGATGCCGTCGAGACCACCCTCGGCATGGGCAACCAGACGGGCACCGAAGCGCTTGTGGTCCGGATGGACCTGATAGGCTTCGAGGGCTGCCCAGTCGGCGAAATCGGCGACGAAGCCGTGCAGATAGCCCCGTTCGATGCGCTCCGGGCTTTCGCTGCGGCCTGATGTGATCGACATGAGCCCCGGCAGCTTGCCTTCGATCTGATGCAGCTCTGCGAAGAGGTCCTCGATGACAGCGGATGAAACCGCCGGCTGGAAACGAACGAGCACGATGTGGCGGATCATCGCGCTGCTCCGTGATCGGCCTTGATCATGTCGGCTGCCTTTTCGGCGATCATGATGGTCGGTGCGTTGGTGTTGGACGAAACGACCGTCGGCATGATTGAGGCGTCGATGACGCGCAGCCCTTCGATGCCGTTGAAGCGCAGGCGCGGATCAACGACCGCTGACGGATCTGACCCCATCCGGCAGGTGCCGGCCGGATGGTGGTCGGTCTTCGAGTGACGGCAGGCATAGTCGAAATAGTCCTGGTCGCTTTGCACGTCCGGGCCAGGAAGGCGCTCGGCCAGAACAAAAGGCTTCAGCGCATCCTGGCGCATGATGTCTCTTGCGATCTTCAAACCCCGGATCGACATCTCGCGATCATAGGGATCCTCCCAGTAGTTGGGATCGATCAAGGGGGCTGCAAGCGGATCGGCCGAGCCGAGACGGACGGTGCCGCGCGACCGAGGGCGGAGATAGGCGGAGTTCAGCGTCACGCCACCATTCGGCATGGCGGCGACACCGGCCTCGATGCCGGACCCGAGGCCGAGATGGAACTGAATATCCGGCGAACGGGCTTCCGGATCGGCATACCAGAAGCCACCTGTCTCGAAGAGGCTTGAGGCGACGGGGCCGCTCTTGGTCAAGAGGTATTGCAGACCGGCCAGCACCGAGAGATGCGGCTTGGCGAAGCGGTCATAGGTATGCGGGCCGGTGCATTCGGCGATGACGAAGAGATCGAGATGGTCCTGCAGATTGGAGCCGACGCCGGGCTGGTCGAAGACCACGGGCAGACCGACCGAAGCCAGATGGTCGGCAGGGCCGATGCCTGAGAGCATCAGCAGGCGCGGACTGCCGATTGCGCCCGACGAGAGCAGCACCTCCCGTTCGGCACGCACCACGCCTTCGCCAGCGAGTTCGACACCGACTGCGCGCCCGTTTTCGACCACCAGCTTCAGCACCTGCGCATCCGTGCGGATGGTGAGGTTGGGGCGTTTACGTCGGGGGTTGAGATAGGCGATCGAGGCCGAGGAGCGGCGGACATTACGCTGGGTCAGCTGGTAGTATCCGACGCCATCCTGCGTCTCGCCCGTCATGTCGCCATTGAAGGGGATGCCGAGTTCGGCGGCCGCCTTGAAATAGGCCTCGCAGATCGGCAGCGGCGCCGAAGGTTTGCTGACACCGAGTGGACCGCCCTTGCCGTGATAGCGGTTGTCGAAGCTGTCATTGTCTTCTGCCTTGCGGAAATAGGGCAGGACATCCTCGTAGGACCATCCCTCGCAGCCCATCTGGCGCCAGTCGTCGTAGTCGAGCGCATTGCCACGGGTGTAGATCTGCGCGTTGATGCTGGAGCCGCCGCCAATGACCCTCGCCTGCGTATAGCGGATCACCATGTTGTTCATGTGCCGCTGCGGCACCGTGCTCCAGCCCCAGCTGCCGATGCCCTTGGTCATCTTCGCGAAACCTGCGGGCAGATGGTAGAAGGGATGCCAGTCGCGGCCACCCGCCTCGAGCAGGAGCACGTTGAAATCGGGATTTTCCGACAGCCGCGCCGCAAGCACCGAGCCTGCAGAACCGCCGCCGACGATGATGAAATCAAAAGCTTGCCGCATAAAAATCTCCTAGAGGCGCGCGAGAGACAGGCCGCCATCGACGGGGATCACGGCCCCATTGGCAAAGGCAAAGCATCCTTCCGCAAGCGGCACGACCACACTGCCGATATCGACCGGCTGGCCCCAACGTTGCGCCGGGACGAGCCCGCCCTCGATCCGCGCCGTGTATTTGTCCTTCACGCCCGCCGTCATCTCGGTCTCGATGATGCCGGGTCTGAGTTCAAAAACGCCGATGCCATGCGGCGCCAGACGCAATGCGAAGAGCTCCGCCATCATGCCGGCACCGGCCTTGGAGATGCAGTATTCCGCCCGCTCGATCGAAGCCATGCTGGCGCTCACCGAGGTCACGAAGACGATCGAGCGATAGGTGTCAGCAGGGGTCGCCAGCATGCGCCGCGCGACCTCCTGGGCGAGGAAGAAGGCGCCGCGCAGGTTGACACCGAGCACGAAGTCGAAGCTGTCGGGTGCGAGCTCCAGCATGTCGCCGCGCACCTTGGCGGGCACGCCGGCATTCGACACGAAGGTGGTGACAGGGCCGAGGCGTGCTTCGACCTGATCAAGGACCGATACGATGTTGTCGATATCCTGCAGGTCATGGCGAACATAGATGGCCGATTCACCCAGTTCATCGAGCGCTGCCAAAACCTGTGGCGAATCTTCCTCGGACCTCGACGCCAGCGCGACCTTGTAGCCGGCGCTCACAAGCTCGCGGGCGATGCCGAGACCAATGCCCTGCTGGCCTCCCGTAATCAGTGCGACCTTGCTCACTGGCTGAACTCCGTTTCGATAATGTGCTGGCCCGAGCGCAGGGCGAGTGCGGCGATGGTGAGAGCCGGGTTGACGGCGGCCGAGGTCGGCAGGATCGACGCGTCGACGATGAAGAGATTGCGATGATCGTGGCTGCGCCCGAAACTGTCGACCACGCTCGTCATCGGGTCCGAACCCATGCGTGCCGTGCCGCATTGATGGGAGGGCGTGCGGCGGTCGAAGGGACGCGAGAGCACGACCGGGTAGCCGGCTTTCCGGATCAGTGACTTCAGCCGGTCGACCAGAGCGAGGTGCGCATCCCAGTTCGACCGCTTCCAGTCGAGCATGATCCGACCGTTCCGCACCGTCACGCGGCTTTCGGGATTGGGCAGATCCTCGGACATCGCATAGAGATCGATCGAGCGATCCGCGATCCACTGAGCGAGCGGGCTTGGCAGCGGCGAGCTCGAAGCGAGGATCGGGCCGGTGATCTTGCCGAGCAGCTGGATATTGCCGAGCGGTTCGCCATTCGGCCCGCCCGTCAGATAGAAGTCGTTGACCAGCAGGGTCTTTTGATAGATCGACGGATTGCGCCTGAAAGGGTGGAGCGCCAGCACCGCCGAACAATTGTGGTTCATGAAGTTGCGACCGACCTGGTCGGATCGGTTTGCCAAACCCTGCGGATGGATTTCGTTCGCCGATGACAGCAGGATGGCAGCGCTTCTGACGGCACCGGCCGAGAGAACCACGAGGGGTGCGGTCAGCACCTTTGTCTCACCCCGTTCCAGGACTTCAACGCCGACAATCTGACCGCCATCGCCTGCCAGAAGACGCGTCACTTCGCATCCTGTCACCAGCGACACGTTAGGATGTCGAAGGGCTACGGCGAGGCTCACCGTCTCCGCATCCTTCTTGCCGCCGCAGGTATCCGGGAAGGCGTCCCAGGTCGTTTTCCCATGGGCGAGCCATGTGTCGATATCGACACCGAGTGGCAGGGAGGCCGGGTGGAGACCGACGGATTTCAGCCGACGGCGCAGATCGGCGATAGTGGGCTCGTCAGGTACGGGGCGATGGTCATAGCTTCCGGAATGCGGCGGCTCCGTCGGATCCTCGCCCAGCGTTCCCCGGACCTCGAACACATGTTCGGCCCTCTGATACCACGGCTCCAGGCTGTCATAGGCGATCGGCCAGCCAGGCGTCGTTCCGCCTATATGGCGCAGGGGGGAGAAATCTTCGCGGCGATAGCGCAGCAGCACGGCCCCATAGAATTTCGAATTGCCGCCGACATTGTAGTAGTTGCCGGGATTGAAGGGCTGGCCGTCGCCATCCAGCCACTCCTCCTTCGGCCTGAAATGCGCCTTGCCGAAAATCGCGTCCGCGTCCCGATCGGCGGAGGAAGGCGTGAGCCTTCCGCCCTTCTCAACGATCAGGATTCGCCTGCCCGTCGGTGCAAGCTGGGCGGCAAGCGTTGCGCCCCCCATCCCGGAACCGACGATAATGATGTCTGCGTCGCTCATGGCCGGATGCGCTCTTCCGTCTTGGGGTCAAAGGCCACAGCTTTTTCCATGTTGACTGCGAATTCGAAGTCGTCGCCACCGGATATATCAACATCGGCGCGCATGCGGGCGATCACATCCTTGCCCCCGAGACCCATGGTGACGAAGGTGTCGGAGCCGGCCGGCTCGGTGACGATGACACGGTTCTTCAGGCTGACGATGTTCTGCGACTTGCGGTCGGCCCCTTCGGGATCGGTGATCGCCTCCGGGCGGATGCCGAGCAGGATCTCCCGCCCGTCCCAGGCGGCAAGACTCGGCTGGCTGAAGGCGAGCAGGCTCTTCGATCCATCCCCCAACACGACTTCGGCATGGGGCGTACCATCGCGAACAACAACACGTGCCGGCACGACATTCATCGCCGGGCTTCCCATGAAAGTGGCGACGAAGACATTGGCCGGGGTATCGTAGATCTCCTTGGGCGTGCCGAGCTGCTGAATGTAGCCCTTGTTCATGACCGCGATGCGGGTCGAGAGCGTCATCGCCTCGATCTGGTCGTGGGTGACGTAGACGATGGTGCGCTTGAGTTTCGCATGCAGCTTCTTGATCTCGGTGCGCATGTCGACGCGCAGCTTGGCATCGAGGTTCGACAGCGGCTCGTCGAAGAGGAAGACATCGGGATCGCGCACCAAAGCGCGGCCCATGGCCACACGCTGGCGCTGGCCGCCGGACAGCTGACCCGGCTTGCGATCGGTGAGATGATCGATCTGCAGCAGCTTGGCGACGTCGAGCAATGCCTTGTCCCGTTCCGGCTTCGGCACCCCATGCATCTCAAGACCAAATGTGATGTTCTGGCCGACGGTCATGTTGGGGTAGAGCGCGTAGGACTGGAAGACCATGGCGATGTTGCGCTTCGACGGATGGACCCCGTTGATGACGCGGTCCTTGATCGCGATCTCGCCCGAGGAGATGCCTTCCAGTCCCGCGATCATGCCGAGAAGTGTCGACTTGCCGCAGCCGGAGGGACCGACCAGCACGAGGAATTCGCCTTCCTCCACCGAGATGTCCACGCGATGCAGGACTTCAAGCTGTCCGTAGGACTTGGTGACGTTCCGGATGTCGAGAAAGCCCATGATCTTATCCTTTGACTGAACCGGCCATCAGTCCGCGCACGAAATAGCGCCCGGCGACGACGTAAACGAGAAGGGTGGGAAGGGCGGCGATGATCGCGCCCGCGAAGTGGACGTTGTATTCCTTCACACCCGTGGAGGACTGAACGAGGTTGTTGAGGGCTGCCGTCATCGGCTGGCTGGTGCCGCCGAAGGAGACGCCGAACAGGAAGTCGTTCCAGATATTGGTGAACTGCCAGATGACGGAGACGACGGTGATCGGGCCGGAGACCGGCAGCAGGATGCGCCAGAAGATGCGGAAGAAACCGGCGCCGTCGATCTGCGCCGCCTTGACCAGCTCGGTCGGGAAGGTGGCGTAGTAGTTGCGGTAATAGAGCGTGGTGAAGCCGATTCCATAGACCACATGCACCAGGACCAGTCCGGGAACCGTGCCGGCGAGCCCGAGCTTGCCGAGCACCAGCGCCATCGGGATCAGCACGATCTGGAACGGAATGAAGCAGGAAAACAGCATCAGCCCGAAGACGATCGTGTCGCCGCGGAAACGCCATTTGGTCAGGACGTAGCCGTTGAGGGCGCCGAGGATCGTCGAGATGGCGACGGCGGGGACGACCATCAGGATCGAATTCAGGAAGTAGGGCCTGAGGCCGGTCGGCGACACGCCGATCTGGGCGGTCGACCAGGCGGAGCGCCAAGCATCCAGCGTCCAGGTTTCAGGCAGTGCCATCATGTTGCCGCCGGTAATCTCCGGCAGCGGCTTCAGCGAGTTGATGCCCATCACATAGAGCGGCAGAAGGTAGAAGAGCGCGAAGAGGAGAAGCACCAGATAGATGAAGGTGCGGGTGACGCGACCGGTCTTGACGGCGGTGTCCTGGCTGACGGCAGACATCAGTTCTTCTCCTTCAGTTCGGCATAGAGATAGGGAACCATGATGGCCGCGATGGTCATCAGCATGATCACGGCCGAGGCAGAGCCGACGCCCATCTGATTGCGGGTGAAGGTGTAGGAATACATGAAGGTCGCCGGCATTTCGGTCGCGCGTCCCGGGCCACCGCCGGTCAGCGCAATCACGAGGTCGTAAGACTTGATCGCGAGGTGGCTGAGGATGACGAAGGCGGAGAGAAAGGCCGGGCGCAGCATCGGGATGACGATGCGCCGATAGAGTTGGAAGCTCGAGGCGCCGTCGATCTGGGCGGCCTTCAGGATTTCGTTGTCGATGCCCCGAAGGCCGGCAAGGAACATGGCCATGACAAAGCCACTGGTCTGCCAGACCGCCGCGATGACGATGGTGTAAACAGCCATGTCGTTGTCCTTGATCCAGGTGAAGGAAAAGCTCTCCCAGCCCCAGAGGCGCATGATGCGCTCCAAACCGATGCCCGGATCGAGGAACCACTTCCAGGCCGTGCCTGTGACGATGAAGGACAGCGCCATCGGATAGAGATAGATCGGCCGCAGTAGTCCTTCGCCGCGGATCTTTTGGTCGAGGAAGATCGCCAGCATCAGGCCGAGTGCGGTGCAGATGACGATGTAGAGGCTGGCGAAAATTGCGATGTTGCTGATCGCGATATGCCAGTTTTCCTGGGCCCAGAGCCGGCTGTAGTTGGTGAAGCCGACGAAGGTGTAGAGCGGCAGCATCTTGGAGCCGGTAAAGGACAGAAAGATGGTGAACAGGATGAACCCGTAGACGAACAGCAGAATGACGGCGAAGGACGGTGCCAGCACCACCTTGGGCAGCCAATCCTGAATGCGCGTGCGCAAATCAGCCCCAGTCGAGCTTGTCATGAGGGTTCTCCCTGAATTTTCTGGATAGACCGACGCCGCCTTTCACCTTGGCAGGCGGCGTCGGAAGGGTCGCGAGCGACGAGGAGCATCGCTTGCGACGGGAGGTTACTTGGCCGCTGCGACCGCTTCGCCGAGAGCCTTCGCAGCCTCGGCACCATCCTTGAAGCCACCATTGAAGGCCTTGGTCACGACGTCATAGACGGCGTTCTTCACGGCAGCCGGTGCTGCATGGCCATGGGCCATGGAGCCGAAGAGCGAACCGGCCGAGCTTGCTTCCGCCAGATCCTTCATGCCCTTCTTGCCGCAATCGTCGAAATCCGTGTCCGGCACGTCGGTGCGGGCCGGGACCGATCCCTTGACGACGTTGAAGGCCGACTGGAACTTCGGGCTTTCGATCGACGAGGCCATGGCCATCTGCGCCTTGATCTTGTCGTCGCCCGAGACGTTGAACATCGCAAACTGGTCGGAGTTGAAGGTCACCGACCCTTGCGTTCCGGGGAAGCGGATGCAGACGAAGTCTGCCCCCGGCTTCTTGCCGGCCTTCAGGAATTCGCCCTTGGCCCAGTCGCCCATCATCTGCATGCCGGCCTTGCCGTCGATGACCATGGCCGAGGCCAGGTTCCAGTCGCGGCCGGAGAAGTTGTCGTCGACATAGCTGCGCAGCTTGATCAGTCGGTCGAAGGCATCGGCCATGTCGGGACCGGTGAGTGTCGCTTCGTCGAGATCGACGAAGGCCTTCTTGTAGAAATCGTTGCCCTTGGAGAGAACGACACCATCGAAAACGGTCGCGTCCTGCCACGGCTGGCCACCATGGGCGAGCGGGGTGATGCCGTTTGCCTTCATCTTGTCGAGAACGGCCACGAGTTCGTCCCAGCTCTCGGGTGCCTTGCCACCGGCGGCATCGAGGGCGGACTTGTTGATCCAGACCCAGTTGGTCGAATGAACGTTGACGGGCGCGGCAATCCAGCGGCCATCATACTTCGAGAACTTCTGCAGCGCTTCCGGCACGACCTTGTCCCAGCCTTCAGCAGTGGCCACTTCGTCAAGGTTGCCGAGCGCGCCCTGCTCTGCCCAGTCGAGGATGTCGAAACCGAGCATCTGGACGGCGGTCGGCGGATCGCCTGCGGTGACACGGGCACGCAGCGCGGTCATCGCTGCCTCACCGCCGCCACCGGCGACCGGCATGTCGACCCAGCCGATGCCCTTGGTGTTCAGATCCTCCTTCAGAACGTTCAGGGCTGCGGCTTCACCGCCCGAGGTCCACCAGTGGAGCACCTCGACGTCGGTGGCATGAGAGAGGCCGGCGGTGCCCGCCAGCATAGTACCGGTAATCAGCATGGTTTTGAAAAGGCTACGCATGTTATTCCTCCTGTTTGATGCGTTGCTTTCAATTGTTCCGGAAGTCAGTCGCGCACCCAGTTCGGCCTGGTCTTGCCGATGCGCATCACGACGGATTTGATCTCCAGGAATTCATCGAGGCCGTAGCGGCCATTCTCGCGGCCCTGGCCGCTCTGCTTGAAGCCGCCAAAGGCGACTTCCGGGAAGCCATCCATCCAGGTGTTGGTCCAGACGGTGCCGGCTTCCGCGCGGCGCGCAAAGGCAAGGCAGGTGTGGACGTTCTCGCTCCAGACACCCGCCGACAGGCCGTAGGACGCGTCGTTGACGAGCGAGAGTGCCTCTTCGAGCGTCTTGAAGGTGAGGACGGCGAGCACCGGGCCGAAGACCTCCTCGCGGGCAATCGGCATGTCAGGGCGGACATTGGTGACGACCGTCGGTCCGAAGAAGTCGCCGGGCAGGCCTGGATGACGGACGGCCTCGCCGCCGAGGGCAAGCTTTGCGCCGGATGCCACCGCATCGCGCACATAGGCCGCGATCTTCTGCTGATGAGCCTGAGAAATGATCGCGCCGACCTGGGTCTCGGGATTGAGCGGATCGCCGAAGGCGACCTTGCGGGAGAGCGTCACGACCTTTTCGACCAGAGCTTCCGTGATGTCTTCGTGCACGATGATGCGGCTGCCGGAATTGCAGCATTCGCCGGCGTTGAAATAGACGCCGAAGGTGATCGCATCGGCGGCTGAATCGAGATCGGCGTCCGGGAAAACGACCTGCGGGTTCTTGCCGCCCAGTTCGAGTGCGACCTTCTTCAACGTCTTGGAAGCGGCGGCACTGATCGCCTTGCCGACTGCCGTGGAGCCGGTGAAGCTCACCATGTCGACATGGGCATGTTCCGCCATCAGCGCACCCACCGGCTGGCCGAAGCCAAGGACGATGTTGACGACGCCTGATGGCAACCCCGCTTCGATCAGCAGCTCTCCCAGCATCACGGTCGTAGACGGCGTCATTTCCGACGGCTTGATCACGCAGGTGCAACCGGCCGCCAGTGCAAAGGGCAGCTTCTGGCTGAGGATCCAGAAGGGGAAATTCCACGGAGTGATGATCGAGACGACGCCGATCGGCTCTTTCAGCACCACCGCCAACATGTCTTCGCCGAGCGAATTGTGGCTGTCGCCATGCAGGGTGCGGGCAAGTGCTGCCGCATAGCGCCAGAGGTCGGCGGCGCCTGCGACTTCGCCACGCGCCTGAGAAATCGGCTTGCCGCTTTCGAGTGTTTCGAGGAGCGCCATACGCTCGACATTCGCCTTGATGAGATCGGCGACCTTCAGCAGCAGCGTCGAACGTTCCTTGCCGGTCGCGCGGCTCCATGCGCCGTTGTCGAAGGCCCGTCTTGCAGCGGCAATCGCGGCTTCCGTTTCGGCCGTGCCGCCACGCGCGGAGCAGCTGACGACAACGCCATGGGAGGGCGAGATCCTGTCGAAGGTCGCGCCATCGGCACTACCCTGCCAGATCCCGTCGATCAGGTGGCGGCCTTCGAAGGGAGCCTCCGGCAGCGGATGGGCGACGGCAGCGGTCATGGTCATGTCGTTCATGTCATTCTCCCGAGAATGCGGGTTTGCGTTTTGCCCTGAAGGCGGCGACACCTTCGTCGCGATCGGCACTGGCAGCAATCGCGGCACTGCCCAGCGCCTCGATCATGGCATCGCGATCTTCGCCTCGGCCCGCATGGACCATGAATTTGGAGACCTCGACGGCGCGCGGAGAAAGGCTTAGAACCGACTGAGCCATGCTTCGGGCCGTCTCGGCGGGGGTTGCCGAAACCTCGGCGACAAAGCCGAAGGCATGGGCGCGCTCGGCGGAAATCCGCCGGCCGAAGAGCGCCATTTCCTTGAGGATCGGTTCCGGCAGCAACCGAGCCAGCCGCTGCGTGCCGGACCAGCCGGGCACGATGCCGACATGGGCTTCCGGAAGCGCGATCGTGGCTGATGGCGCCATGACCCTGATGTCGCAGGCGGCGGCAAGTTCCAGACCGCCACCAAAAGCGTGGCCCGCCATGGCGGCGATCACCGGCTTCGACAGGCGTGACAGACGATCGAAGATGCGATGCCCATCGCGCACCCAGTGGCGGGCGAATTCGGCAGGCGTCAAATCACCCCAGGCGTTGATATCGGCACCGGCACAAAACGCGCGCTCGCCTTCTGCCGTCACGATGACGCAGAGAACATCGACCGTCCGCTCCAGTCGGTCGAGATGACCGGAGAATTGCTCCAGCATTTCGACCGTGAAAGCATTGAGTTTCGCCGGGTTGTCGAGCCGGATCTCGGCAATGCCATCGGCAGTGTGGAGGTGAACTGCGCTCATGGTGTCCACCCCATCGGTTCCTTCGACAGGAGCGATGTCGAGATCACCCGCGCGTCGGGAGCAATTGTCACTCGGCCCTGCGATGCCGCGACTATGTCCCGCTCGGGTTCGATGCCCGGCATGATTTCTGTGGCGACGAGGCCGCTCTCCGTCAGCCGCATCACGCAGCGCTCGGTAATGTAGAGCACGTCCTGCCCCTGCTGCCTTGCTCTTTTGCCGGAGAAGGTGACGTGCTCGACCTTGTCGACCATCTTGGTAAACTTGCCGGGACTGCGGACATGGATGCCGTCTTCCGTCAGTTCGACGACCGCACCGGCCTCGAACCAGCCGGAGAAGACGATCTTCTTTGCGTGCGCCGTGATATCGACAAAGCCACCGCAGCCGGCAGTCAGATAGGGTTTCTTGCCGAGCTTCGAGACATTGACATTGCCCTCGACATCCACCTCCAGGAAGGAGAGGAAGGACACGTCGAAGCCGCCACCCTGGAAATAGATGAACTGCTGCGGTGACGGCACAAAAGCGTCCGCATTAGAGGCACAGCCGAAGGCAAAATCGGTGAGCGGCATGCCGCCGACGGCGCCCTGCTCGATTGCCCAGGTGACAGCCTCGGGATGCCCCTCTTCCAGCAGAATACGCGGCACCTGGGCGCTGATGCCGAAGCCGAGATTGGCCGTCATGCCGGACTTCAATTCCAGCGCGGCCCGGCGGGCGATCACCTTCTCGACGCCATGTTCGGCGAGCTTGAAGCTCGACCAGGGCCGCATGATCTGGCCCGAGATCGCCGGATCATAGGGCGTCTCGCAGGTCTGTTTCTGCTCGGGATCGAGAACGACGAGGTCGACGAGATGACCGGGCACCCGCACATCATGCGGACGAAGGCTCCCGGCCGCCGTCATGCGGCTCACCTGGGCAATGACGAGACCGCCATTGTTGCGTGTCGCAATCGCCTGTTCCAGCCCGCCGAGATAGGCGCCCTCGTGTTCGTAGGTGAGGTTGCCACGCTCATCGGCCGTGGTGGCCCTGAGAATGCAGACATCAGGATAGATGTTGGGGAAGTGCAGCCAGGTTTCGCCGGCGAATTCGACTCGGCTGACGATGGGATGGGCGGCTGCGCTTTCATTCATCGCGCAGCCCTCGCGGACCGGATCAACGAATGTGTCGAGGCCGATGCGGGTCAGCACGCCAGGACGCCGGGCGGCCGCTTCACGGTGCATGTCGAACATGATGCCGGAGGGGACGTTGTAGGCCTCGACCCTGTCTTCGACGACCATTTTCCAGATCTCGGGCATCGGCAGGCTCGACGGACCGGACGGATAAGAACCGGCCAGCACGCGGCTGATCAAGCCGTCTTTTGCGATGTGGTCGATGCCCTTCACCCCATACATGTCGCCGGCGGCAATCGGATGCAGCATGGTGAGATTGCGCGGATGACCTTCCGTCTCGAACCTGCGACCGAGGGCGGCGAGCACAAAGTCCGGGCAACCGAGGGCTGAGGACGAGGACACCGTGACGACGGCGCCATCGGGAATGCGCGAGACCGCCTCTGCGGGGGCAACAAGCTTGCTCAACGGACACCTCCGTAATTCACGCCGACCCGGACGCCGCGCGCGGCTGCATCGCGCACGGCAAGCGCGACGGCTAGCGACTTCACGCCATCGCGGCCGGTGGCTGCAGGCTCGCCATCGCCTGCGATGGCGGCGTGGAAACGCCGAACGCCTTCGGCGTAGAGATCATGGTGGTCAACGCCGATGACCTCGCGGCCCGAGGCCGTCACCAGCTCGAGGGAGCCGATCGGGTTCTGCGTCATGACATCCCGAGCGAAGATCGACCCTTCCGTGCCGTGCACTTCGAGACCAGAGCCGGCAAAGGGATGGGTGAAACTTTCATGGCTCATCACCATGGCGCCTGACGGCATGGCCCAGACGGACATGGCGGAATCCTCGACACCCTCGCCGAGGCCGGAACTCGCCATCTGCGCCACGACCGAAACCGGATCTTCGCCGAGAAGGAAACGGGCGACATCGGCGTCGTGAACGGTGATGTCGGGAATGACGCCACCACCGGCATCCGGTGCATTGATGCGCCATCCCTGAAGGTGCGGCGGCAGAAACACGGCGTGATGGAGACGCAGGGAAAGTACGCGACCGATGCGGCCCGAGGCGATGAGTGCGCGCACGGCACAGTGACTGCCGGAGCAACGCAGGTGGTGATTGGTGGCGAAGACGAGCCCGGCCTCTTCGGCGGCGCGCACCATCGCGCTGGCATCATCGAGCGCCAGCGCCAGGGGCTTTTCGCAGAGCACATGCTTCCCGGCCTTTATGGCGGCGAGCGCCTGCGGCAGATGCTTCTCATTGGTCGTCGAGATGTAGACAGCTTCGATTGTGGGGTCGGCCAGAAGCTCGTCCAGGTCGGTGCCTGATCGCGGGATCTGGTGCTCGTCGGCAAATGCCCGGGCACGCTCCGCCGATCCGCTCAGGACGCTGACAATCTCGCCTTGCTGGGCGCGGATCGCGCCGACCATGTATTGGCGCGCGATTGTGCTGGCTCCGATCAGGGCCCACCGCATCTGCATCTCCTCCCACAATCTCTTAGGCTTTTTTGGATCGTTCCAACATATATGGAACGATCCAAACTTTATGTCAACCGATTCTTGAGCGAGCGTTTCCCATGCTCTCTGTCGAAAATACTCTTCATGCTGCGAGGGGGCTTTCCCACACCAACGTTACGTGGGTTTTGCATGGAGATACTGCGCGATCATTGCGAAAGCTTCAGTGCGCGCGCTGGGCCCAATCCCGAAGGCTCGTTCACCGATCCGTGCTTCGGGTTTATCGCAAGCCTTTTATAAGGTTGAGACTAAGCACGATTGGTGGCATTTTCACGCATAGATAACTTTTTGAAATTCGAAGAAGCGCTCGCGCAGATCATTCTGATCGTTCACGCCCTGCCGCCCGCGAAACGAAATCCCTTCTTCAGCGACAACATCGCCTCAAATCCAGCAAACGTTCGGCGCGCGGTGTTGCAAGATTGGAAGCCGCCGATTCTTTGCATGTTCTTCTTGACCCGGAGGTGGTCGCTCTCGTTACCTTGTTGAAGGTGCTTGGTGGGATAATGTCCAGGCTTTGGATGCAGAAGCCCGTCATCGATGACCGTCTTGATCGTCCGTGGGGAAGGTGTTGGCGCCATCGGCGCCGATCTTTTTGGGGGAGAGTAGCGGCTCGCCCTTCAGCATTTACCGGAAGAAGCGCTCATGACCTGAGACCCTCCCACGGCACAAAGGGGTCAGACGCTTGCCGGCCGCGGACTGACAGCTCTCCCAGAGTGTTAAACGCAAAAACCGCCCACTACGAACCGCGTCGGAGGCGGCAGGCAAGAGGCGCATATCCTCCTCCGGCGTAGAGCAGCCGATCGCACGGCTGGCGCTGTCCAATGGCATCCGCTCGACCCTGATCGGCCGGTCAAAAACACTCGCTGCGTAAGTGGCCGCAGACGGCGTGACCGTGAACGTTCTTCTTCCCGGGCGCATCCACACACAAGGGTGGACGAACTCGACGCAGTTGCAGCCAGGCGCTTAGCCAAGAGTGTCGAGGCGATCGCCGCCGAATCCGCGGCCGTTATTCCGACAGGACGTTATGGCCGGCGGGAAGAATTCGCCGCCGTTGCCGTCTTCCTGGCCTCCGAGCCCGCGTCCTACGTAACGGGAAACAAGATCCGGGTGGATGGCGGGGCGATCAGATCAATCTGACGGCTTGCCTGGAGACGCGGCTTACGGCTCCAGCCCCGCGCAGCGCGCCGTGTTGCGGATATGCGTTTCCATCTCGAGTTTCGCCCGTGACCCGTCATTGGCCCTGAGTGCCGCAATGATCTTGCGGTGCTCGCCGATCGATTCCCGCATGCGCTCCGGGTCGGTGATCGGGATCGGCTGACGTTGGGTCTCTGTCACCTGATCCCGCACTGTTTGATAAAGCGCCTTCAGCATGGCATTAGAGCAGGCGGAGACGATGGTACCGTGAAACTCGAGATCCGCCTCGACATTGGCCAGAAGATCCTGGCTCGCCCAGCACTCTTCCATCGTCCGCGTCGCCTGCTCCATCTTGTCGAGCTGCAACTGGGTCAGACGCCCCGCGGCCAGCCGGGCAATCTCCCCCTCGAGCAAGATGCGGGTCTGGAAGACGTCGAACACGGAATAGCTGTCGGAATAGCGCCAGGGCGCCATGTGACCGGCGGCACCCGAACTAGGCGCAGAAGGACTTGCAACGAAGGTGCCCCGCCCCGCCTCGGTCTTCAACAGACCCAGTGTTTCCAGCGTCAGCAGCGCTTCCCGCAGAGAGGCCCGGCTGATGCCGAACTTCTGGGAGAACTCGCGTTGTGACGGGATTTTCTCCCCCGGCTTCAACTGCCCGGACTGGATCATCCCCTGGATTTCGCGTGCCACGGACTGCGGAACGAGCGTCTTGTTGAACATGCGGTCCCTTCCCCGGCGGCCTGTATCGTCGCGTAATCTATTTTTTTCGCCATCCTCTTGCCAAGCACAAAGCAGCATGCTTGTTTGGCCTGACTGGTCTGACCAGTTAGACCAATGTAGATTGAGTCATGTTCAAAAAACAAGGGGAACTCTCATGACACGCTCATCCGCTTTCAAGGCAACGGTACTCGCCGGCTTGCTCGCCGCTTTCGCCACCACCTCCCATGCAGCCGATCTGACCGTCGGCGCCAACATCGGCAACGTGCCGTGGGAATTCGAAGATGCCAGCGGCAAGGTCGCGGGCTTCGAAGTCGACCTCGTCAACGAGATCGCCAAACGCCTCGGCAAAACCGTCGAATTCGTCAACACGCCCTTCAACGGTCTCTTCCCGGCCGTCCAGTCGGGCCGCATCAACATGGCGATTTCCTCGATCACCATCACCGAGAAGCGCCTGGAATCGGTGACCTTCGCCCAGCCCTACTACGACAGCGACCAGTCGCTCACCGTAACGGCCGCCTCCGGCATCACGGGCCTGAAGGACATGGGCGGCAAGGTCGTCGGCGTCGACACGGGCTCGACCGGCGACATGTGGGCCGACGGCCACAAGGACGAATACAAGCTCGGCGAGATCCGCCGCTTCGAAGGCCTGCAGCCGGCCATGCTCGATCTCGTTGCCGGTCGCGTCGACGGCTACATCTCCGACATCCCGGCCCTTCTCTACTACGTCAAGGACAAGCCGGAACTGAAGGTGGTCGAGCGCATTCCGACCGGCGAAAAATACTCGATCATGTTCAACAAGAACGACCCGCTCGCAACCGAGGTCAACGCCGTCATCACCACGCTCAAGCAGGAAGGCTTCATCGCCAAGCTGCACGAGACCTGGTTCGGCGCCAAGGCCGAGGACACGACCTCGACGGTGACCGTACTCGACATGCCCAAGGGCAAGTAACGCTCGAAACGCGACCGGCGGAACAACCTCGTTCCGCCGGCCCGCCACGGGAGCCGATGCGGCATGACACTCATCAATACCTTCTTCAACCTGGACGTCCTCACCGGCAGCCTGCCGGCGCTGCTTTGGGGTCTTCTGGTAACGCTCGAGATCGGGATCACGAGTATCCTGGTCGGCCTCGCCGGCGGCCTGTTTCTCGCGGTCACCCGTCTCTACGCGCCTGGCTTCATCAAGCTCCTGATCCGCATCTACATCGACATCTTTCGCTCGATCCCGCTGCTCGTGCTGCTGATCGTCGTCTACTATGCGCTGCCCTTCGTCGGCATTCGCCTGTCGCCATTTCTGTCGGCGGTCACGGCATTGTCGCTGGTCTCGGCCGCCTACACGGCGGAAATCTTTCGCGCCGGCATCGAGGCGATCCCGCATGGCCAGTTCGAAGCCTCCGCGGCACTTGGCCTCTCCAACCAGCACACCATGATCGACGTGATCCTGCCCCAGGCGATCCGCATCGTCATCCCGCCGCTCACGAACAACTGCATCAACGTCATGAAGGACACGGCACTCGCCTCAGTCGTTGCCATGCCGGACCTCTTGAAGCAGGCGACGCAGGCGCAGGCCCTGGCCGCCAACCCGACACCGCTGATCGGAGCCGCCCTGATCTACGTCGCGCTGCTCTGGCCGATGGTGGCCGTGGTCTCGCGCCTTGAGAAACATTTCAGCCGAGGGAAACGCTGATGACCGAAAACGAGGCCCTCATCTCCATCCGCGGGCTCACCAAGGCCTACGGCACCTTCACCGTCCTGCACGGCATCGACCTCGACATCGCTGAAGGGGAAGTCGTTTGCGTCATCGGTCCTTCGGGTTCGGGCAAGTCGACGCTCATCCGCTGCATCAATCATCTCGAAGCCTTCGCCCCGGAGAGCCGGATCACCGTGGACGGCATCCGAGTGGAGCCGGGCCCGAGCCTTGCCAAGGTCCGGGCCGAGGTCGGCATGGTCTTCCAGTCCTTCAACCTGTTTCCGCACATGACCGTCTTGAAGAACGTCATGCTCGCTCCGATGCGGGTGCGCGGCACACCGGAGGCTGAGGCCGAGCGCAAGGCCCGCGAGCTGCTCACCCGTGTCGGCATCTCGGAGCAGGCGGAGAAGTTTCCTGGACAGCTCTCCGGTGGCCAGCAGCAGCGTGTTGCCATTGCCCGGGCGCTGGCGATGGAGCCGCGCGTGCTGCTCTTCGACGAGCCGACCTCGGCGCTCGATCCGGAAATGGTCGGCGAAGTGCTCGACGTCATGCGCAAGCTCGCCGGATCGGGCGTCACCATGGTCGTCGTGACCCACGAAATGGGTTTTGCGCGGCAGGTTGCCGACCGGGTGATTTTCATGGATGGCGGAAGGCTGGTCGAAAGCGGCACGCCTGGCGAAATTTTCGATGCCCCCAAGCACGAGCGGACGCGCGGCTTCCTCCGCGCCGTTCTCAACCACTGAACAAGAAAAGATACCGGAGGAAACACCCCCAATGGCCAACCCGTCTTCAAAGCCGCTCGACCTCGACTATGTCCGCAGTCAGTTCCCCGGCCTGTCCCGCGGCTGGACCTTCTTCGACAATGCCGGCGGATCACAGATCCTCAAGGGCGCAGTCGAACGCATCAACACCTTCCTCTTCGAGAGGAATGTCCAGATCGGCGGCTCATACGCGGTCTCGCAGGCTGCGGCCGCTGCCCTCTACGAAGCCCGCACCGCCGCCATGCACCTCGTCAAAGCCGATCGACCGGAAGAGATCGTCTTCGGGAATTCGACGACCGCGCTTTTGCAGAACCTCGCCCGGGCCATGCACAGCCAGCTCTCGGAAGGGGATGAGATCATCATCACCATCTCCGACCACGAATCCAACATCGGGCCCTGGGACCGGCTGCAGGAACGCGGGATAGTCCTGAAGATCTGGCCGCTGAACAAGGAGACGCTGACCCTTGATCTTGCCGACCTCGCCCCCTTGATGAGCGAACGGACGAAACTCGTCTGCGTCACTCACTGCTCGAACATCCTCGGCTCGATCAACCCGATCCGCGAAATCGCCGATTTCGTCCATGCCCGGGGCGCCAAGATCTGCGTCGATGCCGTCGCCTATGCCCCGCATCGCGCGGTCGATGTCCAGGCCCTCGATGTCGATTACTACGTCTTCAGCCTCTATAAGACCTACGGTCCGCACTACGCCCTGATGTATGGCCGATATGACCTGTTGCTCGAGCTCGACACGCTTTACCACTACTTTTACGGCAAGGACAAAGTCCCCGGCAAACTCGAGCCGGGCAATCCCAATTATGAGCTCGCCTACTCGACCTGCGGCATCGTCGACTATTTGGTGAGCCTCGGAGAGCGGGTCGGCGAAACCGGCTCTAATCGCCAAAAGATCGAGGCGGCTTATGGCGCAATCACCGCCCAGGAAAATGTCCTGACCGAGCGGCTGCTCACCTATCTGCGCTCGCGCAATGACTGCCGCATCATCGGCCAATCAATCAACCGAGACAGTCTGCGTGTGCCCACCATCGCCTTCCGCTTCGACGGCCGCGATGCCGCCGATCTCTGCAAGGCGATGGATGCGCAGAAGATCGCCATGCGTTTCGGTGACTTTCACTCGCGGCGGCTTGCCGAATATCTTGGGCTGACCGACCATGGCGGCATGCTCCGCGTCTCGATGGTGCATTACAACACGATCGAAGAGGTCGACCGGTTCACGGCAGCCCTCGACGGGATCCTTGCCGGAGAAGCAGGCCTTGCCAAGGCAAGCTGAGTGTCAACGAAAGGAAGGCTGATGCGCTTCGATACGGTAATCCGCAATGGAACGGTGGTGACGGCAAGCGATACCTTCGTCAGCGATGTCGGCATCAAGAATGGCAGGATCGCTGCGCTTGCAGCGGAGTTGACGGATGCCGATGAAGTCATCGATGCCACGGGTCTCTTTGTCCTACCCGGCGGGATCGATAGCCACGTGCATCTCGACCAGCCCTCCGGCGACGGTATCGTGATGGCGGATGATTTCGACAGCGGCACCCGCTCGGCGGCGATTGGCGGTAACAGCACGGTGCTCGCCTTCTGCATGCAGGAGAAAGGCCAGTCCCTGCGCGAGGCTTTGAAGGTCTATCACCGGAAGGCCGAGGGCAAATGCCATGTCGACGTCTCTTTCCATCTCGTCATCACCGATCCGACGGCAGAAGTGCTTGGCCAGGAACTGCCCGCCCTCGTGGAGGACGGCTACACCTCGCTCAAGGTCTTCATGACCTATGAGGGACTTCGCCTGCGCGACGACGAGATCCTCGCGACCCTCGATACGGCGAGACGCACCGGCGCGCTGGTCATGGTCCATTGCGAAAACGAAGATGCCATCCGCTATCTGATCGGCCGGCACGAGGAAGAGGGCAAACTTGCTCCAAAATACCACGCCACGACCCGACCGGTGGCTGCCGAACGCGAGGCGACCCATCGTGCCCTGTCTCTGGCCGAAATCGTTGACGTGCCTATTGTCATCGTCCATGTCTCCAACCGCGAGGCGATGGAAGAAATCCGCCGGGCCCGGCAACGTGGCCAGAAGATTGCCGGCGAGACCTGCCCGCAATATCTGATGCTGACGGCCGAGGATCTTGATCTCGAAGGGCTCGATGGCGCGAAATTCGTCTGCTCGCCGCCACCGCGCGACAAGGCGAGCCAGGACGCCTGCTGGGAGGGCATCGAGCAGGGTGTCTTCGACCTCTTCTCCTCCGACCACTGCCCCTTCCGTTTTGATGATCCGGAAGGCAAGCTGAACGAGAAGGGCAAACGCCACTTTCGCTGGATCCCGAACGGTATCCCTGGCGTTGCCACGCGCCTGCCCATCCTGTTTTCCGAAGGCGTGATGAAGGGCCGGATCGACATCAACCGCTTCGTCGCGGTGACATCGACGAATCACGCCAAGCTCTACGGCATGTACCCGCAGAAGGGCACGATCGCCATCGGTTCCGACGCCGACATCGCGCTCTGGGATCCGCGGGAGCGCGTGACCCTCACCAACGAGATCCTCCAGCACGGCGCCGACTACACGCCGTATGAAGGACTGGAGGTGAGAGGTTGGCCGGTACGCCTGCTCGTTCGCGGCCAGACGATCATGGAACGCGGTTCTGTCGTGGAGGCCGGGCAAGGACAGTATCAGAGCCGCAAGCGCTCGAACCTGATTGCCGTCGTCCCGACCTAAACCACGGCTTCCGCTTCAATCTCGACTTCGTAATCACCGACAAGCGCACCGGCTTCGATCAAGGTGTTCGCCGGAAGCACATCGGAGAAGAAGCGGCCATGGGCACGAGAGACAGGCTCCCACTGTGATGCATCTTTAAGATAGATCCGCGTACGCACGACATCTTCCATCCTTCCGCCAAGCGCGGAGATGGAAGCCGCGATCTTGTCGAGAATATAGGTCGCCTGCGCGCCCGGATCGCCGGGCGCCACGCAACGATTGCTGCCGTGGGTCGCCGTCGTGCCGGATACCAGGATCCGGTCACCGACCCGGACGGCGCGGCTGTAGCCGGCCAGCGGCTCCCAGATACTGCCGGAGGAAACACGCATCCGATCGTCGCGCCCCGGCACGGGAACCGCCCTGTAGACCGACGGGATCGCATCGAGGTGATGGCTGAGGTCGCCGGATGCGGTCAGAAAGGGCGGCTTGCGATACTCATCGCCGCAGTCGCCGGGAATGGATGTGGCTTCCGCAAAGACGTTGTCGAGCAGAGCCCGGTCATCCGCATCCAGTTCGAAGGTAAAGACCTTCAGATTGTCGTCGCGATGCTCGTTTTCACCCAGTCTTGCTCCAATGATCGTCGCGGCAACGGCCGGGTGTTCGAGAACCCAGCGGCTCGCCACATTCGAAATCGAGACCCCGTGCTTGCGGGCGATCGTGGATGCCGCCCTCAGAATACCCTGATAGACGCTCCATCCGCCGGCCGCATCGATGAAGCGTTTGTATTTCGACCGGCTCCAGTCCGCGATCGACGTGGGTTCCGGCTGGTCGAGCCACTTCTCCGACAGGAAGCCGCCGCAGAGCGTGCCATAGGCCAGGAGCTTCACGCCGCGCTTGAGGCACAGGGACGACAAATCGCCGGCGGCGCGCCTGTCGATCAGGGAGAATGAGACCTGGTTGCTGGCGATCTCGATCCCGTCCGACAGGGCGAGATTGAGATGGGCGGCATCGAAATTGGTGAGGCCGAGGGCGCCAATCAGGCCCTCCTCCTTCATCACCTGCATTTCATGAAGCGCATCGAGCCAGGCAGGATGTTCGAATGTCCACCAGTGGAACTGCAACAGGTCGACCTTGTCGACGCCAAGACGGGCAAGCCTGTCCTCCACACCCCGGCGCACCACATCGCGCGTCATCGGACCGGGCTCGGGGCACCATTTGGTAAAGGCGACCGGTCGCTTTCCGCCAGCAGCATAACGCTTCAGAAGATGGCCTGTGATGATCTCCGCTGATCCATAGTGATCGGCCATGTCGAAGCTGTCGAACCCTGCATTCGCGTAAGCCTGAAGTGCGTCAGCCCCCTGCTCCGGATCGACGGTGGCACCATTCTTTTCGATATCGGCAACCTGCCAGAGGCCGCAAACGAGGCGGCTGATCGACAGGTCCGGCGTGAGATTGATGCGTTCGGGGTGCTGGGACACGGAGATCATTCCTCGATGGTCAGGATTGTTTGTTGCGGTTCAGGCGGGCGAGCGGGCTCACCTCGCCGAACAGGCCGCGCGGACGCAACAGGAGCATGAGGCAGAGCCCGACGCCGATGGCGACAATCTGCAAGGCGGCGGCGCGCGCCTGTTCCTCGGGCGGAACGAAGGCGGAGACGGCAGCGGCCGTGAGCGCCCAAAGCCCCCAGACGAGAATGGCACCGGCAATCGCACCACGATTGTTGCCGGAGCCGCCGACAATCAACATGGCCCAGACCTGGAAGGTGAGGACCGGCATATAGTTGTCGGGTGCGATGAAGCCGATGAAGTGGGCCTGGGCGGCTCCGGCCAGGCCCATGATGGCGCCGCCGACGGTAAACGCCTGCAAGCGAAAGCGGACAGGCCGCTTGCCAAGCGCCTGGGCGGCCACCTCATCTTCCCGGATCGCCCGCAGGACGCGTCCCCAGGGGCTGCGCGACAAATGCTGCAGCCCGAGATAGAGGACCAGCACGACAAGGGCCATGAGGCCGCAATTGGCAAGACTGAAAAGCAGCGCATTGCCCTGCAGATCGGCAAAGGGACGCGGAATGAAGCCGATCCCAAAGGCCCCGCCTGTCAAGCTTTGCAGGTTGAGCATGCAGAGCTGAACGGTGACGGCGACGCCGAAGGTTGCGATGGCCAGGTAGTCGGATCTCAGCCGGATCGTCAGCGCACCGACGGCCCAGGAAAGCGCGCCTGAGACGATGGCAGCCCCAAGCCACCCGACGGCAATCGGCATGCCGAAGCCGCCAAAGCGCTCTGCCGTGTCCGGCGTCGTTAGGATCGCCGAGGTATAGGCGCCGACCGCAACAAATGCGGCGATCCCGACATTGAACAGTCCCGTCATGCCCCACTGAACATTCAGCCCCAGGCAGATGATCGCATAGGTGAAAGCCATGGTGAGGAAGAAGGCGCCATAGGCGATAAGATCGATGCTCATGTCGCTTTTCCGAACAGGCCGCGGGGGCGTACGAGAAGAACCGCAATCAGGATAGCGAAGGACACCGCCGCCCGCCATTCGGCCCCGATGAGCTGGACCGTAAAGGCCTCGGAAAGACCGATGAACAGACCGGCAATCATCGCGCCCGGAACCGAACCGATGCCACCGAGAATGGCGGCCGCAAACAGGGGCAGCAGAAGATCATGCCCGAGATAGGGGCGGATCTGGATGATCAGGCCGCTCATGATGCCAGCGATGCAGGCAAGTGCGGCGCCCAAGAACCAGGCCGTTCGGATAACCCGGCGGACATCGATACCGGCGATACCGGCAAGGCCGGGATTTTCGCTGACCGCCCGCATGGCCCGGCCGATATCGGTCCGCGTCATGACGAGATGCACGGTGATGACAGAGACCAGCGCCACGGCCAGCATGGCGAGCTGGTCCGGCGTGGCTCTAAGACCCAGCCCCAACTTCATCGCAATCTGCAGCGCCTGGCTGAAATAGGCGGGCTTCGAGGTAAAGAGAAATTCGAGCAGGCTGCGTAGTGCAAGCGACGCGCCAAAGCTTGCCATGACCATGATGATGATGGCGCTGCCGCGTCGCCGGAAGCTCGAAAACAGCGCTGCGTCGACGGCCAGTGCAAGCAGGCCCGTCAAGGCGATGGCGAGCACAGCCGCGATCGGCAGCGACCAACCGAAGGAGAACGGCACAATCGGCGTGGTGAGCCCCGATGCCAGCACGCCCAGCGCGCTGCTGATACCGAGCGCGAGGTAGGCACCCCAGGACAGAAGCTCGCCATGCGCAAAATTGGAGAAGCGCAGTATCGAATAGGTGAGCGTCACGCCGACCGCGCCGAGGCCAATGATCGCGCCTGCGATCAGCCCGTCCATCAGGAATTGCGGGTTCATGGCGCGACCTCACTGGCAGCGTGCCCGGTCGTGCCGAGATAGATCTTGCCGATGAGTGGATCATCGGCGAGATCGGCAGGTGTCCCTTCGTGGCGGATCTGCCCTTCGGCCAGAATGACGGCGCGATCGGCAATCGCCATGGCCGCCTTCACGTTTTGCTCTACCAGCACGATCGTCACGCCCTCACCATTGATGCGCTGGAGCATGGAAAAAACCTCGCCGACGATCTTTGGCGAGAGGCCAGCAGATGGTTCGTCAAGGATGAGCACCGGCGGATTGAGCGCCAGAGCGCGCGCCACCGCGAGCATCTGCCGCTGACCGCCGGAGAGCGCGCCCGCCAGACGCTTCGGCTTGACGGCAAGATCCGGAAAGCGCGTCAGTATCGTCTCGATGGCAATGTTGCGTTCAGATTTCGGCAGAAGCGCCACGGCGATCTGGAGGTTTTCCAGAATGCTCATGGTGGCAAAGACATTCTCCGTCTGCGGCACGAAGGCCAGACCTTCGGCCAGTTTGCGGTGCGGAGCGACATCCGTGATGTCCCTCCCCGCCAGATGAATCCGACCCGAATGCACCGGCACCATGCCGGCAATCGCCTTGACGAAGGTGGATTTGCCAGCGCCGTTCGGGCCCAAGAGGATGACGAGTTCGCCCGGTGCGACGGAAAAGTCCACGCCGCGAACAATGGGAAGGACCGGCTCGTAGCCCGCGACCAGCGCCGAGGTTGTGAGAACCGGCTCGATCATGCACCACCGCCAAGATAGGCTTCGATGACAGCAGGATCGGCGGCCACATCAGCCGGCGCCCCCACGGCAAGCAGCTTGCCGAGCGCCATCGCCACCACCCGCGAGCACAGCCTCGATACCATGTCCATGTTGTGTTCGATAAGGAGGATAGACTTGCCCTCCGCGTTGAGCGCCACCACCCGCTCCATGATCACTTCGAGCAGTGCCGGATTCACCCCCGCAGCCGGTTCATCGAGCAGGATCACCTGCGGATCGGCCATCAGCACGCGCGCGAGTTCCAGAAGCTTGCGCTGCCCGCCGGAAAGCACGCGGGCGGGTTCATGGGCCAGCCGCGACAGCGTGACGAAGTCCAGGATCGCATGCGCCTTTTCAAGAGCTGCCTTTTCTTCGTGGCGCACCAGGCGAGCTTTGAGAAAGTTGGCAAACAATCGCTCCCCCGTCTGCTTTTGCGCCCCAACCAGCAGGTTCTCAAGCACGCTCATTTCCAGAAAAGGCCGCGGAATCTGAAAGGTCCGCGCGACCCCATGGGCGATCCGCTGCTCCGGCGCTTGGCTTGAGACTTCGCGCCCCTCGACCCAGATCTCGCCAGAACTGGGCTTGAGGCTGCCCGCAAGCAGATTGAACATGGTGGTCTTGCCCGCACCGTTCGGGCCGATCAGGCCCAGGATCTCGCCCGGGGCGAGCTGGAGCGACATATCGGAGACCACGGTCAGCCCATCGAAATGTTTCGTCAGATGCCGCGCCTCAATGGCAGGCGATGCTGCGGCACTCTGAAACGATCGTGACGGTTGAGAATGGGCGGCAGCCATCTTCAAAAATGAGCCTTGATTTGATCCGTGATGTTTGATCAAACTTTACACGGACGCGAAAATCAACCGATATTTCCGGGAGGCTTGGAGGCGGGATGACGGACACGATTGGCCAATCGGACGACTTCCTCACACCTGTTGGCCGGGAAACCTTGCAGGACCGCGTCTACGATCAGCTGCGCCGAACTTTGATCAATGGCGGCTTTGCCGCAGGCGACATGCTGCGGATCGTCGACATGGCAGATCGCCTGAAGACGAGCACCATGCCGGTGCGGGAAGCGCTCGGCCGGCTCGTCTCCGAACAGGCGCTGGAGGCCCTTCCCAATCGCTCCGTCCGCGTCCCGCTGATCACCCGGGAACGCCTCGATGACCTGGAGCGTGCCCGCATCCTGATCGAGGGGCGTCTGGTGGCGCTCGCCTGCCATCGGCTGACGACGGAAGACATCGAAAGCCTGAAACAGATCAACCGGGATTGCGAGGCGGCGTTCGAGCGGCATGGCCAGGACGTCGGCCCAGTGACCTCTGAAATCAACCATCGCTTCCATTTCCAGATCTATCGGGCCGCCTCCTCGCGTGTGCTGATCCCGGTGGTGGAAAGCCTCTGGCTGCAATCCGGTCCGGTGGTCCGGGCCGCCGCCCATATCCACGACGAACAAGGCGGCCTTGCCGCAACGAACCACCACTGGACGCTGATCGAAGCACTCGAGGCGCGCAATGAAGAGGCGGCGGTCAACGCGCTTTCCAATGACATCGGCCGCTCGTTCGATCTTGTGCGCGGGCGTCTCGACGCCGGCGAACAAGCGGCGTGAGGGAGAGCACAGATGAGCGGCACCGACGACACATTCGAGCTCTTTGACCTGCGTGTCGAGGTGGTGATCCCGGAGGGTGGGGCCGTCTACTGCGGCGCCAAGCCCGGCGACTTTTTCGAGCTGCAAGGCGAAATGCTCTATCTTCCGCCGGGCCAGGGACTGTCGATCTACTCCCTCGCCTCTGTCCTTCCCCTGCTGGCAGCAAAACAGCGACCGACCCATGCGCATGACTGGATGACGACGGATACGGATATTGCCTGTCCGGATCCCAACTGCTCCACCCGATTGCGGATCCGGCGCACAGGCCTTCGCCGTTTCAGCCATGCCGCCACGACAGCCGTGCCCCTCGAAGGAAAAGAGTAACATGCAGCGTATCTCCATTGCCCCCGGTTACGAGATCTCCCGCGTCATCCGCGGTGGATGGCAGCTTGCCGGTGGCCATGGCGCCATAGATGAGGAGACGGCCATCGAAGACATGGTGGCCTTCGCCGATGCGGGCATCACTGCCTTCGACTGCGCGGACATCTACACCGGTGTGGAAGACCTGATCGGGCGCTTCCGGCTGCGCTACCGCGACATCCGAGGTCGGGCAGCACTCGACCGCATTCGCGTCCATACGAAGTTCGTACCCGATCTCGGCGTGCTCCCGACGATCACCAAGGCCTATGTGGAAGGCGTGATCGACACGTCGCGCAAGCGGCTTGCAATGGAGCGACTGGATCTCGTCCAGTTTCATTGGTGGGACTACGAAATGCCTGCCTGGCTCGACACCCTCGGCTGGCTGAAAGAGCTCCAGCAGGATGGGCGGATCGACAAGATCAGCGCCACGAATTTCGACAGCGAGCATGTCACGGCGATCCTCGATGGCGGGATCCCGCTGACCTCACTGCAACTGCAATATTCGCTGCTCGACCGGCGCCCGGAAAAGCGCATGGTGGAGCTTGCAGCCCGCCACGACTTCGCGCTGTTCTGCTACGGCACGGTCGCTGGCGGTTTCCTCTCCGACCGCTGGCTCGGCAAGGCGGAACCGGAGCATCCGCTCGAGAACCGATCGCTGACCAAATACAAGCTGATCATCGAAGACCTTGGCGGCTGGGATCTTTTCCAGGCTCTGCTGTCGACGCTTCGCAAGGTGGCCGACCGCCATGCAACCGACATCGCAACGATTGCCAGTGCCGCCATGCTGCGCCGGCCCGGTGTGACGGCGGTGATTGTCGGCGCCCGCAATCGCGATCACCTCGCCTCCAACCTCGCCATCTCCGATGTCGTCCTCTCAGATGCCGACCTGGCGGAGATCGAGACTGCACTCTCTGGAGCACGGGAACTGGAAGGCGACGTCTATACGCTCGAGCGGGACCGCACCGGGCGGCACGGCAGCATCATGAAATATAATCTCAACAAAGGGGAATGACATGTACAAGGGATATCAGATGAAACGCCTCGTCCTGGCTTCAACCATGCTTGCGGGCATTGCGGTCGGTGCAGCTCCGGCCTTTGCGCAAGAATGCGACATCACCGTCGGCGTCGTCATGGAACTGACCGGCCCCGCCGGCGAATACGGCAAGGCAGGCGCGAAATCCGTCGAAATGGCCTTCCGCGACTTCAACGACGCAGGTGGCGTCGGAGGCTGCAAGCTGGTCATGGACACTCGCGACAGCCAGAGCCAGGGCAACGTCGCCGTCGACCAGGCGACACAGCTCGTCAACATCAAGAAGGTGCCGGTCATCATCGGTGGCATCATTTCCTCGGTCTCGATCCCGATCCTGACCTCCGTCACAGCCCCGGCCGGTGTCGTTCAGGTCTCGCCCGCATCCTCATCCCCGACGCTCACGGCACTCGGCCGCGAGGGCAAGACCAACGGGGTCTTCTTCCGCACTATCACCTCGGACGCGCTGCAGGGAACGGCGGCTGCCAAATATGCGCTCGATCAGGGCATGAAGAAGATCGCCATCATTCACGTCAACAACGACTTCGGCAACAACCTGATGCAGGAGTTCACGGCCGCCTACACCAAGCTCGGCGGAACGATTACCTCGACGACCCCCTATAACGAGAAGCAGGCGAGCTATTCCTCCGAGGCTTCGGTCGCGATGGAAGGGGAACCGGATGCGCTCTACCTCGTCTCGACGCCGGTCGATGGCGCAACGATCGCCCGTGCCTGGATTTCAGGCGGCGGCGTGCAGAAGTTCCTGTTCAATGACGGCATGAACTCCAAGGACTTCATCGCGAGCGTCGGCCCGCAGTATCTGAACGAGGCCTATGGCACATCGTCCGGAACCACGCCGACGGCCTCGACCGAATACTTCAACGCAAACTACGCCGAGTTCTCCGGAGGCATCGAACCCTCTGCCCCCGCGGCCGATCGATCCTACGATGCCGGTGCCATCGTCGCCCTCGCCATCGCAAAGGCCGGCAAGGCCGACAAGGACGCGATCAAGAAGGCGATCTCGGACGTCACAGCACCCGGCGGCACGCCGATCTACGCCGGCAAGGCCGAATTCGAGAAGGCGCTTGGCCTGCTCAAGGACGGCAAGCCGATCAAGTACGAAGGCGTTATCGGCCCGGTCAGCTTCGACCAGTACGGCGACATCACCGGCCCCTTCCGCCTCTGGAAGATCACCGACGGCGAAGTGACCACCGTGGGCCAGATGGAATCCGAGGCCGTAGCGGAGATCAAGGCCACGCTCTCGAAGTAGTTCTCGCATCGGAGACAAGATCAAAGGCGGCTCGTCAGGGCCGCCCGATACCGCAAGGGTATTGCTCTGATTGCTCTTGTACCAAACCTTGGACCGCCGGAAGCGTATCCAGACCGGACTTCGGCGAGTCCGCTTGCAGAAACGCAAAAACCGCCCCCGTTTATACAGAGGCGGTTTCGGATTTGTTTTAGATATTTATGGTTGCGGGGGCTCGCAACCAACGATTCCTGCGATTGGTTGAGGGACCTGCTCCGAGATTAACAGCATGGCCGCACTCCGCCCAGTTGCTTAGTGATTTGCCTGTGTTATGCGCCGAAGCTTGATCCGATTAGGTCGCCAGCGTGAGCCCGGCCGACGCGCTTTGATCGACCAACACCCGCCGGAACCGATCGTGGTGCCGCTGGAGAATCGAAGACGTCCGAGAGCCGGGAACGAATCGGCACGATCTCACCCGCCCGATTGCGAAACCTCATTCGCGGAGCGCTTTGTACGTGCAATTTGCGACTCGACAATGAGTACGCCCAATGAAATCCGGAGCTCCGGTTCCAGAGTATCAGATCGGGCACGCCGCAATGCATCAAGCAGGACCTCATACTTGGACCGCGGCCGACTCGCGAGGTCCGCGACAAAGATCGCTTGCTCGACATCGCGTGCCCTCGCATCGGTGCGCAATCCGGCGAGGCGTTCAATCCATGAAGGTACGGGATTGCCAGCTTCGACCCGCTGCTCCTGGTAGAGGAGCGCCGGAACAATAAATTCGCGCAAACTCGGGTTCGCCACGTGTCCGCGAAGGACCGCAATGTCTTCGCTCAAAAGTTTGCGCGTGCGGCCAAATTCCGCCAGCGCTACTAACCAAGGGCCTGCGCCGACTACAATTGTAACGCCGGGCGTTGGGCTCACCGAAGTGCTGGAATCATCAGGCGTGTAGGGGGCGGCCGCGAACGCTTGTGCTCGCACCTTCGCCAGCATGTCGGCGGTATCCAGGCGTTGGCGCCCCAGCACCCCGTACATCTCGGCGGTCATCATCGATCTTGGCGTGACCGAATTCGCGGCACGCTCGATGAGTCCGTATGCAACGGCCCGATCGGCATCCGGTATCTGACTCATCGCGTGTGCCAATACTCTGGCGAGTTCGCTGTCCTCAAAGTCGAGTTCGCTCTTTTCGGAGGCAGCCTTAGCACTGACGATTAACGCACCAAGTACGGCCGGCGGAAGCGCGCGAGCATCCGCCGCACCGATCAGAAAATGCGTATGGTAGCTGTTGGGTACCGTCCCCAATTGAGCGAAGAGAGTTGCAACGTCGGCCACCAGCGCTTTGGCCCTCGGACTCGCGTCAAGACCCGCCAGGATTGTCCGAAACGCGACGCCTTGAGCCGGCTCATCGGCGTTACCGTGAAATCGTTCAAGCGCCTCGGTTGCGGCCTTTAGGCGCGCCTCACTGTCCGCAGGCAGGCGACTGAGTGCTAGACCGATCATCTCGGAATATCCGACATTAACCAAGGCCAGTAGATGTGCTCGATCCGCTTCATCAAGTGCTACCATTCCACGATCGATACGGGCAAGAGAAATGACACGAAGAGTATCGGCAACAGAATTGAGAACACGGTCACGCGCGCCACGTCCCCGCTGCGCATCAGTGTTGTGAACCAACCACTCCTGTGTCGCCTTCGCAAAACCGAGGAAAGCGGGAAACACTTCAACCGGATCCAGCGTCGCTGAGTAGGACAACGCCGCGGCATAGCTTTCCATGTTTGCAGGGCTGAGATCCAGGATTTCAAAATCCATACGATTGACATCAAGCTGCACCAACTCATGCGAGCGCCTGTCCATGCCCGGGACGTGCGGGAGAATCCCAACCAACGTGTGCGGATCGCCTACACTAAGCGCCATCCAGGCAGCCCGCTCGACGTCTAACGGAGTAGGTGCAGAACCGAGAGCTGGAGGTATGTCGCCGATGAGCGTCGCATAGTGGGCGGCGGCCGCGGGATCGAGCCCAGCAAGTATCGCCGTGAACCACGTCCGATAGTCCTCCATGTGCGTCCAGACACCACTCGTATATCCAGACTGGAGCGGCGCCGATGCTGCAGGATTGTTTGATAGGTTCGCAACAGCAATCCCCGTATCGACCCTGTCCAACGGAAGGAAGCGTAGGAGGGGCTCAAGAGACCGGATACCGTGCCGTACCAACAAAGTGCCGGTCGCACCCGGCTCGACATAGTATAAGAGAGCATAGGCGAAAAGGAGAAGCGCAACTCCTGTCGCGATGATGCCGACCGCGATTTGACGCAGGCGACGCAGCACTGTGCCAAGAATCGTCCGGCCCCGAACCCGCTGCGCGGAATTTGCGACTGGCAATGTCACCGAGGCCCGTGCAATGCCCCCCTTTACGGGCTCCTGATGCTCGCCATTCTTATGCTCATACACATACAGCGGCACCTGCTCGCAAAGAGCCGGAAACAACTCGGCATCGACATCGATGCGGTCCTTTCGACCGCTAAAGCTCGCGGAGCTGCCGGTATTGAGCAGGTCGATCAGGTGAGCGGTGAATACGCCTCGTTCAACTCCATCATCCTCCCAAGTCCGCTGCTTCTCCCGCGATGAAGCGACGTAGAGCCGCGCGACGCTCTGTTCAAGTGCGTCGAAGAACGTCATGTGACGCACCAGTCCCTCAGCGAAGCAACAATCGAGCACGAGTATCGTCCGCTCGGCGACGATCGAGCCGAGAAGTCTATCCAATCTTCTAACATCGAGCAGCGGCAGACATTCCCCGCCTTCGCTGGGCTGGGCGATCAGCCCAGCCGATGAATCGTCCACCCATCCGTGGCCGGACATGAAGATCCAGCACAGGTCATACGGTCCCTGCCTGGCAAGTGACGTCAGGCCGGCTTCAAGGGCAGCAGCCGTCGCCTCCTGCTCCTTGATCCTGACGATGTTGAGCTCTGCCGGCTTCCAGCAGGTCCGAAGGTATTGCTCGATGTCATCCGCGTCGTTGACGGCGTATCGCAGTCGGCCAAGGCGCCCAACGACATCTCGGGAATACGCCCCAATGCCAACGATGAATGCCCCTACCCTTGCCATCTCACCAAGTAAAAAAGTTTCGGATGCTCGGCGCGGGCTTTGCAATCACATTCCTCGACCCCGGTGGCTGCGGCACACTCGTTACCAGCTTTTGCAAAATCAGTGGGGTTGAAATCCCAACGTGCAGGGCAACGATGCCTTCCGCGCGCCCTCCGAAGTAGAGCCAGGTGATGAACCCGCCGGCAATGACCATGGCCATCGTAATTCCCCAGTACAAGGGGCTTTTTCGATAGGTAGGAAGTTGCTCCGCTTCTCGAAGGTTCCACCAGTGGAGCACCTCGGCGAGTACGCCGCCGGCGCAACCAATGCCAAACACCGTCCACGCTCCGTCAATGACCATTGTCAGCCCTTATCCCCAAACTTTGCCCATAAGCGTCCAAATCCAATCGGCTGCCTGCTCTCTACATCTCGTCCGGCAACTCGAAACGCATGCTAATTCTTTCCCGGCGCCGCCTGATCCCCGGCCCTGCGTCCAACGACAAGGGTGTCGCTGGCATGGCGTCATTTTGAATGGCTGCCATTACCTTGAGCATTGTCTCGATCTCAGCCGCCTGAGGATCGGAAGGGCCTTGGTGGTGACTTCCATGGTCGTGCCCGCCAATGTGCTCGTCGAGCGAGATGCCGACAAAGGGCTCGTCGACCTTTACCCAAGGAGCGTTGACCTCAAACCAATCCACGCCATGGAGCGAACGAGGTTTGACCGCTCCGGGCCGCGACGCCTCCTGCGCCCTGAACCAATCTTCAATCCTGTCGTCCACCCATCCATGGAGGCGCCAGAATACCGGGTTGACGTGTGATGAATAGAACTCACCGAGAAAGTCATACTTTGGCGAACTCCACTTCTCCGAGAAATCGAATGTTGGGCGCGAGTCGGGTTCGCCCGTTTCCGAATCGATGATCAGTTCTCCCGTTTCCGGATCCCGAGCTGGCGTCATCCAGCGGTTATGCATCGCGTTGTGGATAGTGAACTCCAGCAGGTTCCCCAACGCTCCCAGGCTCAAGCTCGCGAGCACGGAGGGACTTGTATAGTTCGCCTCCCATTGGCGCATCACGGTCCCAAAGTAATCAGGCGTCTTTACCCAATCACCGGCCGGTGGCACCATATTGCCTGACGCTGTGACATCTCGCTGGAAGATGGTCTGCCCAGAGTGACCGGTGCTGGGCGAATAAACGATTTGGGCAGTATCTGCGGCGGGAATACGCTTCCATGACGGGGGTGGCGGGAGTCCCTGCCCGTCATAGTCCCGGTGCACCATCTTGATCATCCAGCGATGCATGAAGAGAAAGTCTTCGCCTGCACCATTGTCCAAGATGAGAGTGTTTCCATCCGTCCGTTTTTTCCGCGGCGGCCGAGCGACTCCCCACCCGAGATCCGCTATCGCCGTTCGAGTGGCCTCTTTCTGCAGATTAGGCCATTGGCCTCGAACCGTGTGCCACGTGGCATGCCAGAGGCGATGCCATTTGCTAGAAAGCATGACGATCGTCGATGGCAGCAGCGCCACGCCCGGAATATCTCGCGGCTCAACAAAATCCCGTTGTACGGCAATGACGCTGGCCGTCGCACCTGCTTTAGCGTTG
Organism: Allorhizobium sp. DMC15; assembly: GCF_056314065.1. Lineage (NCBI taxonomy): Bacteria > Pseudomonadati > Pseudomonadota > Alphaproteobacteria > Hyphomicrobiales > Rhizobiaceae > Allorhizobium > Allorhizobium sp. DMC15. Next base: position 5,730 of record NZ_JBQUZB010000006.1, on the reverse strand, counting down.
CCATGATCCTTTGCGCGCATGACGGACCCGACCAGACACTTGCGAGGACTCGTGCTTTCCGGCCACTGCCTCGCGAGCGTCAGTTCATAGACATACTCAAATATCTCAATGGCAGATCCCTTCGCGCCGGCACCGCGTAAGCGGATCAATGGTGGCTCCCGCGTGACCAGTTCCCCCTCAATCATCATCACCGCCCGCGCGGAATCGTCCTCGCTTGTCGGCCAGGACAGGATACCGGTAATCGTCCCATTGAGCGCCGCTACCAGCGTCAGCTCCGCTTCCGCGAACCGCAGTTTACCGAAGTCGTCGACAATGTCGGGTTCGTTCAGGAAGCTTCGGTAGGTGTAAGTGCCGGTGATCTCCGTCGGCTCCATAAGCTTCTCCTCGCTGCTGCGCCCTGTTGCTTGACCGAAAACAATCCGACCACGGCCGAAATTAAACTTCGAGTTCAATGCTGGCGTCCTTGTTGAACGCAAGCGACAGCGCGCCGCCGGATTGCCCCTGCAGTTCGGCAGCTAGGTCCTCGACGGCAACGAATGCTTCGTAGTTTTCGCTGCCCTCAACCAGACTGTCGGAGGTAGTGCTGAACCAGAAGGTGAAGGGCTTTCCGTCCGCCTCGGGAGCCAGGGCGCGCTTGTCTACGGGACCGAGGCGTGAGTTATAGATCTGCTGGATAACCGATAGCTCTGGATTTCCACTGGACCCGTTCCCGCAGAAAACATAGTGGTCGGCGGACACCTTCTTGCAAAACGCTTCGTCGACATTGTGTTCCGAGCCATGGTGCTGAACCTTCAGCACATCGACATGGCAGTAGCCATCGTCTAGGAAGCCCGCGAGTTCAAGTCCCTTCAGAATGATGTCCTGCTGGGAGTCGCCGGTCAGCAAAAGACGCTTGCCGTCGTCTTCGACCATGAACATCAACGACGCGATGTTCGGTGTCGTAACGCCCTTGAAATCCTCGATCCCGTTCCAGTCCCTTAGGTTGAATGCGTCTTGACCGAAGGCATCTACCTTACGCCTGATCTCTGCTCGCAGGTCGCGCAAGCGCTTGCGATTGTCGACGTCGCGCAAGAAATTGTTCCACCCTTCTCTCAAGGCCTCAAGTTCGGCCGCCGTAGGGCCGATAATAGTGAAACGCAGCGATCCAACCTTGAAGGATTTCTGTCCCTCCCGATACATGAGCAGCTTTGGCTGGTCCCGCGACCGTGGCAACTTATTGACGGGGATATTGAGTAGTTCCGCCGAGGCGTAGCGGGAGACCTTGATTGCTTCCGGGATCGAAACGGCAATCTGCTGCATTTCCGCACCAAGTTCGACAAGTTCCGGCACCGAAGTTGCGAGCAACGCTGGAGCTGCCGCCGCGAGCAGGCTCTCGATATCGCCAGCATTCTCTCCCACCTGATCGCGGAACGCGTTGTGCCAGATGCCGCCGATTTCCGGCGGGCGAGGCACCTTCGGCGCGCGAATCGGTGTTCCGTTCTCTTTGTGGTGATCGAAGAGGCGCCACTCCAGCTCATCTTCGAGCAACTGAAGGACTCCAGAAATGTGGTCCTGATCGATGTGCGATACGTAGATGTAGTCCAGTTTCACGCCTTGATCTCGGAGCTTGGAGAGCTGTTGACGAACGCTGTTCCTCATACTGGATGACATGCCTCCATCGCAAAGGATCCGGCCGTTTTCGGCACCTTCGAGCAGGAGGCAATCGCCCTTGTCGGATTGGAAGATGTGAAGCTTCATTGGGTGCCCCTCACCTCGACGCGTTCGTTGAAGGTCCGCGCTTCATCGACAGCCGCCGCAGGATCGATTACGCCAAAGCCGGCGTCATTGCGCCATTCATATGAACTGCCTGGAAGGGGGCGGGCTGTCCGTTGGAGGATGCCAGAGCATTGTGCTGACGTCAGATCCTTGTTGACAGCCAGCATCAGACCGACGACGCCGGCAACAAACGGACTGGCCATGCTGGTGCCGGTCATGCCGATCCACTGCTCGTTGTCCTCAGTGAACCCCTTGGCGGCAACGATGTTCGTTCCAGGCGCCGCGATGTCCGGCTTGGTACGATCATCACGCGTCGGCCCTTGGCTGCTAGATATGTTCATGCGCTGCCGCGCTTCGTCCAGATTCGCAACAGCGATGACGCGATGGGCACAGGCAAGGGAACTGATCGAGTGCGAGTCTACATTCGACCCTTCCGAAAAGAATGACGGGAACCGATAGAGTCGCAGGCCGCCATGCACACCGATATCGATCGGATCATCCCGTTCTATCCAGCAGTTGAAACGCCCGTTTCGTATCTCATCTCCTACGAGCCTTACCTTCCAAACCCCGGCCTCTACTCCCCGCAAACTGTCCGCCTGCAGATTAGGTGTAAGATAAATGGCTGCGTAGTTGCTACCGTTAGTCGGGTGATAAAGCTCGTTGTAGATCGAGACGGTCGTCCCGCTAGTCAGACGTCGATTCTGGACATACTCTCGAGGGTGAACAGTGATCCAATCGGCGCCAGGGCTAGGCGGCTTCACCATGACAGTTATACGATCCTGAGCGCCGTACCAGATCTCCAGCTCATTCTCGGACATGTCCTCGATACCATTGCCGACAACAGTCCATTCGAGATCGACGGTCAGGCCACGTGAGGCAATTCGGCCGCTCGAATGAATGCGGCCCATGATGAATCCCAAATCTTCTGCGGTCTCCCCCTTCTCTTGGCCTGCGTTGCCCGCCGCCACAGAAATGGCCCGACCAGGCGTGGCGAGCAGCGCGTCAATCCAGCGGCAGACACCATTCGAGCCATCGTGACCGGCGCCATTCGTGCCGAGACTTATATTGATCGAGATGGGTTTGCCTTCGCGCTCGGCAATTTCAAGCAAATACTCGACGGCATGAACGATCCGCGTCGAGTCGCTGAAGGTTGCACGGCGTTCCTCCATTTCATCCTCGAGCCGCGGAACTGATATCAGTACGGCCGCGATTGTCGCCTTGGGGCACACACCGTTGTTGCCGGCCGCTATGCTCGCCACGTGCGTGGCATGCGAGCTTTCCGATCGCTGTGACTGCCGCTCCGCGAAGGTAGCCGGAAACCCTCCCTTTTTCTTCGCTGCGACAATTGCTCGATCCATCAGATCCTTTGTGAGTTCGCTGCCATAATCGAATCGACTCCCGCCATTTTTGGAGGGGGGCTCGCGAAAATCTCCGCCTTGGTCCCAAATGGACAGAAACCGTGTCTTGCCGGCATCATCGAGAAAGTCGGCATGCGCAAAATCAAAACCGCCCACGTCAATGATGCCGATAATCACCCCCTCACCATCGCGATGGGCTTTGCGCAACGATGCCTCAGCATGAAAGCGGGTATTGGGGGCAGAAGCCAACTTGGGCGAAACGACCGGTCTGTCGAACGTCAGCGGCTCAGAAGGATGGACGAAGGCGACGTCTGGATCTGTCTCAAGCTCTGCAAGAGCCGTGATCGGCACCGTTGCTGAAACAAAGTTTCGCCGTACCAAGACCTGCCCACCCAGCAAGGCCTTGTCCAATGCTTTCGTGCCGACTTGGCCGGCTTGCGCGATCCGCCTGACGTGCTCTGCGGCGGCCTGCTCGGCCTTGCCATTGTCGTCAAGCCCTCCATCCCGATAAAGCTCAACAAAGACGTTGACATAGGACTGGTCGGCCGGCGTGGATGCCGCGAGTTTGGGCCGCTTTGGCAAACGTGTGCTTGCGAGGGTCTTTTGTGCATTAATCGGTAGGTTCGCGCGAAACAGAGAAAGATCGAGGTTCGCAGGGATGCCCAGCGACTCGGCGGACAAACTCGGATCCGTTGCAACTGTCGAACTGATATCAGATCTGAGGAGATTGACCGTTGCCGCTCCGTTTTTCAGGCAGCGCAGCCGCGGGTGAAGCCTACGAGAAGTCTCATCGCTAACTGCCACTGCCTGCCCCCCCCGAAAAGACCCAGTGTAGTAACGAAGATGTGCGTCAACTGCATGTTCGCGCTGCAGCAACACAACCTTTGAGTTAATACTATTGGTGGCATAAACACCTGTTTAATGCAACAGCTGGTGGCGATTAATTGTACATTTCGAGGGTCCGATCAGCGAAGCGCGGCAGAAGCACTTCACAGAATTGTTCGGGAGCAGATCCGAAGACCTCCAAATTCTTGACAAGCAGGAGAAAACGCTCAATTCGGCCATCGCCGCGAGCGTAATCAATTTCAGTCCGATCGCAAGCTCTCACAACCATTCCAGCGTGTGTCGATCAGTTGTACTCAGTCACCTCGACTTTCAACTTCCGTGACCTTGCCCCCAAGTTTTATCCAGTTTTGAGTTCGCTCCGGCGGTTTTGGGTTGCGGTATTGTGGGCGATAGCGGCGGGTTGCGGTGCGGAGCCATTCCGGCTGCGCAGCACCGCATCACGTCGCGGGTTGATGGTTTGAGCGAACTCGGCCGGTGAGAGCCAGCCGAGGCCGGAATGTGGTCGATGATCGTTGTAGTCGTTACGCCAGCTTGAGAGCGCTGATCGGGCATGGCTCAGTGACGAGAAGAGCGTCTCGTTCAGGAATTCATCCCGCAATCGGCCATTGAAGCTTTCGATGAAGGCGTTCTGGATCGGCTTGCCAGGCGCGATGTAGTGCCATTCTACCTTGACCTGGTCCGTCCATTGCAGGATCGCGTTGCCGGTGAACTCGCTCCCGTTGTCACTGACGATCATCTTAGGCTTGCCACGCTTCTCGATGATCCGATCCAACTCACGGGCAACGCGCAGGCCAGAAAGCGATGTATCGGCGACGAGGCCCAGGCATTCCCTGGTGCAATCATCAACGATCGTCAGCACCCGGAACCTGCGGCCATCGGTGAGCTGATCCGACACGAAGTCCAGCGACCAGCGGTCATTGGCCGTCATTGGGACCAGCATCGGTGCTCGTGTGCCGATCGCTCGCTTGCGGCCGCCGCGCTTACGCACGGTCAGCTTCTCCTCCCGATACAGCCGGAGGAGCTTCTTGTGGTTTACGCGGTGCCCCTCGCGCTTGAGAAGCACATGAAGGCGTCGATAACCAAAGCGGCGGCGCTCATGCGCCAGCGCTTTCATCCGCTCGCGAAGGTCATGGTCATCGCTACGCCTGGTTTCGTAACGAACCGTCATTCGGCAAAAGCCGCTGGCTTTACACGCCCGCCGTTCGCTCATCTGGTGATGATCCATCAGATGCACGACAGCTTTCCGCCTTGCTGCGGGCGTCACCACTTCTTTCCCAAAAGATCTTTCAAAGCTGCATTGTCGAGCATCGCATCTGCCAGGAGCCGCTTCAGCTTCGTGTTCTCGTCCTCCAGCGTCTTCAGCCGTTTGGCTTCCGACACGTCCATGCCGCCGAACTTCGCTTTCCATTTATAGATGCTGGCATCGCTGACACCGTGCTTGCGGCAAAGCTCCGAGACCGGCGTCCCCGCCTCGTGCTCCTTCAAAATGCCGATAATCTGTTCGTCCGTGAAACGGTTGCGCTTCATTCTCTGGTCCTCTCGATGGGCCAGAGCTTACTTCAAAATGGATTAGTTCACCGGGGCAAGGTCACACGATATCAGTTGCTTAGCGGGGCAAGGTCACAATGACGGCTGGCATTAAACGCAAAAACCGCCCCCATCAAATGGAGGCGGAGAGACTTTTATGTTTGAACTGGTTGCGGGGGCAGGATTTGAACCTGCGGCCTTCAGGTTATGAGCCTGACGAGCTACCGGGCTGCTCCACCCCGCG
>NZ_JBQUZB010000005.1:251363-256344 GCF_056314065.1 Allorhizobium sp. DMC15 | reverse complement strand
GCCGAAGTCCGAGACACTCAGAAGCTTCGGCGTGTCTTCCAACGTCGTGACACTGTCATCGCCCGACGTCGGAGCATCGTTCACAGCCGTCACATCAACCGTCAGCTCATAGCTGTCGACGCTGAAGTCACTACCGTCGCTGACCTGGAAGCCGATCGTCGCATAGTCGTCGCCATTGGCATTCGCCGCAGGGACGAACTGAAGCTTGCCTGCTTCAATATCAGCGCGAGAGATGACCTGGTTTTCCGTCACAGCCTCCCAGACCGCACCGTTCAGGAACTGCAAGGTTCCATTCAACGGAAGGCCTGTGATCTTCACCGAAGCAAGCGGCGTGCCCTCGGTGTCCGAATAGCCGCCGAAGTCCGAGACACTCAGAAGCTTCGGCGTGTCTTCCAACGTCGTGACACTGTCATCGCCCGACGTCGGAGCATCGTTCACAGCCGTCACATCAACCGTCAGCTCATAGCTGTCGACGCTGAAGTCACTACCGTCGCTGACCTGGAAGCCGATCGTCGCATAGTCGTCGCCATTGGCATTCGCCGCAGGGACGAACTGAAGCTTGCCTGCTTCAATATCAGCGCGAGAGATGACCTGGTTTTCCGTCACAGCCTCCCAGACCGCACCGTTCAGGAACTGCAAGGTTCCATTCAACGGAAGGCCTGTGATCTTCACCGAAGCAAGCGGCGTGCCCTCGGTGTCCGAATAGCTGCCGAAGTCCGAGACACTCAGAAGCTTCGGCGTGTCTTCCAACGTCGTGACACTGTCATCGCCCGACGTCGGAGCATCGTTCACCGGCGTGACGTTGATCGTCACCGTAGCGATGTTGGAGAACTCGCCTTTCGCGTCGTACACCTTGTACGAGAAGCTGTCGGGCCCATTGTAGTTGGCGTCCGGCGTATAAACGAACGTACCAGCGCCGGTGAACGACAAGGTGCCGTGGGCGGGGTTGGTTTCGAGCATCGCATTAATGGCATCACCGTCAACGTCCACATCGTTGAGCAATACGCCGTTGGCAATCGTCACCTGCAGCGGGGTATCCTCCGCCGTGCTATACGCGTCGCCCGCCGCGACCGGGGCATCATTCACCGGCGTGACATTGATCGTTACCGTCGCCGTATCCGTACCGCCCTTACCGTCCGAGATCGTGTAGGTGAACGTGTCCTGACCGTTGAAGTTCAGAGCTGGCGTGTAGGTGATGACACCATTCACCAGCGAGACCAGCCCACCGTTTGCGGAGGTTCCTGATACGCCGATGACGCTGATGGCATCGCCATCGACATCGCTGTCGTTGGCTAGGAGATCAGCGGCCTGGATGGTCAGAGCCGTGTCTTCTGCCGTGCTGATGGCACCACCGACTGTAATGCTGAAGTTGTCATAGGTGACGCCGTCGTCATTGTCTTCGGAATAGAGGCCGTAACCGCCGAGCGCCGGACGCTCGGAGCTGGTCAATTCCTTGGTCAAGCCGTTCCCAGTCACCTCGACATGAATGCCATCAGCACCAACCGACAAGACGAACTTCATCATGTCGTTGCCGAAGTTGACGTTATCGACCTTCGACAGAATGGTGACGTTACCATTCACGACCTTTTCCAGGACCAGGTCGCGATAGTCGGCATCGCCTACGGAGTTTGCATCGTAGCTCTTCCAATAGGCTCGGTAGTAGTTCTTATGATCAACGAAGCCGAAGACGAGACCGACCGCTTCGTTACGGGCCTCCGGCGAGAAAATCGGTTCCGCACGGTTCTGCGGATCCGCATCAACCTCAATGCGATAAACCGTGCTGGAAGCCGCGCCAGGCGCCAACTTGTCCATCGGTCCCCGCAGGAAGCCGTCGGCATTGTTCGATTTCTCGATGACAACGCCGTTTTCAAAGCTCCACTTGGCACTGTTGTTGCCGAGCTTGGTCGCGGTCCAACCGTTTGCATTGCCGGCGTTGAAATTGTCAGAGAATGAACCCAGACCGCTCGCAAGGAACATGTCATCAACGGCATCCGGATTGTCATTGCTGCCGTTGATCGTGATGATGGCGGTTGCGGTGCTGGTCAGCGCAGGGTTATGCGAATCCGTGACCGTATAGCCGATGGTAATCGTTGCGGATTCCGTCGTGCCCAGGGCCTTGTACGGATCCTCGCCGCTGTCGGTCCACATCTTGATCTCGCCATTGGCTTCCACCTTCAGATAGGCGTCGCCATGGGTGCCGCTGATCTTGTAGACACCATCAACCGGCGTCGGGTCGAGGGTCAGGGCGAGGCCGGTATTCGTGCCGTTGTTGAGCGTGACACTGTTGACCTGGCCAACCGAAAGAGTCTGCCCATTGGTTGAGATATCGACATCGGTGTCGTTGGTGAGCACGTTGCCGACCAAATACTTAGAGCCGATCAAGGCGCCCGAGATCTGATTCTCCGTGACGGAAAATGCATCATTGTTGCCGATCGGCGCATCATTAACCGGCGTGACCGTCACAGTCACGGTCGCTGCATTCGACACATCGCCGTCGCCATCGCGCAACGTGTATTCGAAGTTGGCATTACCGTTGAAATTCGCAAGCGGCGTGAAGCTCCATTCGCCATTCGGCTTGAAGACATATGTCCCCTTGCCTTCAACGGTGAAGCTGTAGCCGCCGCCCTCGACGGACGTCCCCGATGTAACATTGACGAAGGAGCCAGCGCCGAGCTTGACCTGGTACACGGTGGCGCCATCGGCGCCTACGGCATCATTGTAGATCAACCCATTTACGCCGGTGAACGACGTGGTGCCGGAGTCTTCGGCAACGGTATATACGTTGGAAACCGCCGTCGCGCTGTCGTCATCGAAGAAGATCTTGCTGCCGATCTTGACCGTCTCGATCACCGTGTCCTTGTCGTAGTCGGTGACTGTCAGCACGGCCGAGATCTTGCCGGACAGGTTGAGGTCGTCATCCGGATCGGTGCCCGACAGCGAGTGCTGCAGGGACAGATACTGCGCAACCGTGACATGGCCCGTGCTGTCGATATGGATCGCGAAGGCAGCCGTGCCATCCGGAATTCGGCCCACGACCAGTTCGCCTTCCTTCGAAAGCGTGATCGCCTTTCCATCCGTCGTGAACAGACCGGAGTTTACATTGTCGATCTGCAGCGTGAGCGACGCATTGACCGTGCCCGGCAGACCCGTGTCGTCGGCACCACCATTGATCGAGAAATCGACGACATTGTCCCGCGCATAGCGGACCGGCATGTCAAGATCGCTACCCTTGGAACCAACGGAAGAGAACAGCTGCGACGCCAGGAACACGGACATCGGGTCCGTCAGATTGTCATTGTTGCCCGCCGTTTCGTCGACGCGCGTCGTCTGATCCGTCCAGATCGAAACTTCCGGCATGTCGTCGACAACCTTGACGATGATTTTGCCATCTAGAGGCACGGTATCACCATCCCGGTCGGTCGCGTCGATGATCGCACCGACGTCGATGCCGGCAATCGAGCCGCCCGGAACCTTCAGAGCGGTGTTCTCCTTGCCACCGTCGACATGGTCGAGCTGGTCATACTGGCGATAGACGAACTCACCCGTCGACTTGTCCAGCGTCAGCGTGAAGACCACGCGGTCGCCAACGTCAAAACCGGCGCCGCCGACTACCGGTGTGTTGGCGTAGGCAACCAGAGCGCCGCCAACATAGGTGTAGGCCAGGGCCACGCCCTTGGACGACAGGCCGACGCTCGTCATCGTCGAAAGCGCGTCCGAGGCAAACGAGAAGCCGCCTCCGACCTTGGCACCATCCGCACCGAACGCGACCACATCGGCGGCCGAGCCGCGGGTCGTCGCAGCTTCTGCCATGAAGGGGCCTTCGGTCGTCGAACCGTCACCTGCGCCGTCATTCGGGTGATTGCCCCAGGAAAGCACACTCGCGATATCGTCTTCGTCGACCGTCACCGTGAGGACGTTGTTCGACACCTTCGGCATGTCGTCGTCGACATTGATGGTCAGCGTGCCGGTGGCGGTGTCCTTGTCGCCGTCGGTGACCTTGTAGGTCAGCGTGAAGGTCTGGTTGTTCTCGTTGTCGCCGTTTGCATGCATCAGCGGCGCAACCTGCGTCACCGTGTACTGGCCGGTCGCGGCGTTCAGCGAAACCGTGATGACCGTCGTGCCATCCTGCTTGATCAGCAGCGTGCCGTTTTGACCTGCTACATATTCGAGGTTAGCTGCGCCCCCGGCCCATGTTTCTGCGTCGACGACCCAGGCAATCGAGCCACCATCGGCGCCGAACTTATGCGCGAGGACGCCGGTGACGTTCTGCGGGGCGTCATCGTCGCCAGTTCCGCCATCGATACCCTTGAATAGATCGTCATCTTCAACGACGACCGTCTTGTTCGGACCAACTTCGGGAATATCGTCGGTCACTTTGACGTTGACCAGGCCTGTGAGCTTGACGCTGTCGCCGTCCTTATCTGTCGCCTGAAGAACCGCGCCGAAATCGATCGTCACGGTGTTGTCTTCAGCGGTGCCCGAGACTGACGGCTCCTTATGATCCAGCTGGTCGACAAGCTCAAATTTATAAGAACCGTTGGCGTTCAGAGTTAGCTTGAAAACTACTCGGTCTCCCGCTCCGTAACCCACAGTACCATTGGTGTTGTCGTAGCCATAAAGGACGTTACCCTTCACCTCATAGCTCAATGCCTTGCCTTCGGACTTCAAGCCCTGTGCCACAAGAACCGACGCCGCATCGCTGGTAAAGGAGAAGGTTACAGGATCATCCGCCCCAACCTTGACCAAAGGTGCAATCGATCCCTCGATGTAAGCAGCGCCGCCACTGTTAGAGGCTGGCCCGCCAGTGTACGAGCCGTCGCCATTCCCATCATCCGGATGGTTACCGGTGGCCTGGCTAGTCTTGATATCGTCTTCATCGACCGTGCGTGCCTCAACCTTACCACTCAGCTCCGGCGCATCGTCCTTGATCGTGATCGTGAAGTTGTCGCCAAGCTTCACGCTGTCGCCATCAAAGTCCGTC
>NZ_JBQUZB010000005.1:0-251269 GCF_056314065.1 Allorhizobium sp. DMC15 | reverse complement strand
CATCCCCATCATTCGGATGGTTGCCAAGAGAACCAGTCGTGTCGATATCGTCTTCATCGACCGTGCGTGCCTCAACCTTGCCACTCAGCTCCGGCGCATCGTCCTTGATCGTGATCGTGAAGTTGTCGCCAAGCTTCACGCTGTCGCCATCAAAGTCCGTCGCCTGGACGACCGGACCGAACTTGATCGGCAGCTCATCGATCGTCGAACCGGTGTGGTCGAGTTGGTCGTACTGCTTGAACTCATAGCTGCCATCACCCTTGACCTGCAGCGTAAACACCAAACGGTCACCGTTTAGCGGATCATAGCTGACGCCCGGCTCGCCAGAATTCTCGAATGCGTAAAGAACGCCTTCCTTGATCTGGTAGCTGAGAACAGCACCTTCGGATTTCAGACCGAGGCCGGTCAGATACGTGCGGGCAGCACCCTCGTCGATGAACGAGAACTTTACCGCGTCATCCGCACCAACCTTCACCAGGGTAGAAAGCGAGCCTGTGATCGAAGCCGGGCCACCATTGTTGACGCCAGGCGTACCCGTGTACGAACCGTCGCCATCCCCATCATTCGGATGGTTGCCAAGAGAACCAGTCGTGTCGATATCGTCTTCATCGACCGTGCGTGCCTCAACCTTGCCACTCAGCTCCGGCTCGTCATCGAGGATGTCAACCGTGAAGCTGCCCTCGATGCTGTCGCCGTCGGCATCCGTTGCGGTGAACGGAATGTCGAAGGTCAGAATGTCGACATCGACCGGGCTTTCGGCTGCCACAAAAACTTCGTTGCCCTCGGGCTCGGGGCTACCGCCCAGCTGGGGCAGATGATCAAGATTGCCGAGCAGTTCGAAGGTATAACTGCCATGGTCGGCGGTGGCATCGAGCGTGATGGTGAACACTGTCTCGCCTTTGAACGAGCCTTCACCTTCGAACACCACCTTGGCCTCGTTGTGTTCGATCGCCTTTTCGGCGATCAGAATGTAGCCGCCATTCCAGACGTTCGTGTTCTCATAGACGGTCTTTTCGATCCGGTAGGTGAGTTCGATGCCATCGGCGCTCAGGCCGGCGAGGTCGGTGATAACCCTCGTGATATCTTCAGAGGTCGAGTTTTCGTCCAAACCGGAGAAGCTCAGCGTGCGGCCGATCGGATCGTCGGTCGCTTCCGTGCCGAGGTTTTCTGCCTTGAAATCGTCGTCGGCGCCCCAGTCGATGCCGAGTTCGCGGGAGACGGTCGTGGAGATCCCGTCAGGATTTTCCGCGTCCTGGTTTCCGCCCTCCAAATAGTCTTCCGAGACGGTACCGATTTCGATGCCGTCAAAGCGCAGTTCCTCTCCATCGGACTCGCCCCCCGTCATGAAGGTCGGGGCATCGTCCGCGATATCGATGCTGAAGCTGCCGGTGTCGCTGTCGCCGTCGAGGTCCGTGACGGTATACTCGAAGTCGAGCCGCAGCAGGTCATCGACGCTGCTCTCGCCGACATCGGGATGGTCAAGCGGCTGCTCGAGCTTGAAGGTGAATTCGCCGGAAGTACGATCGTCGATAGTGATCGTAAAGACGGTGGATTCTTTCCCATCGATGACGATAAAGGCTCTGACAGCAACGAAGCTCAGTTCCGCAGGTCCACCCGGTGCGCCGAACTCGAACTGCACGGGATGGCCGTTGGACGTCAGTCCGACCGGAGTGGATGTGGAATTGCCACTTACGCCCTCAGCGACATTTCCAGCTCCCGTCCAGGTGACACCGCTGACGGTGCCAAAATTCGGGCCGGGATCGAAGACGAGCTGGCCGCCCGTGGTCTCGTTGCCCTTAACATCGTCAGCAATGACTGCCTCGTCGAAGACGACGCTGACGCCCAGATCCGGGGCGATCGGCTGACCGTCGATACCTTCCTGGCTGCCCTCGGGCGCAGCGTCAGGGAGATCTGTATTGCCCAGCAGGCCCGCAAGAGCAAACTGCTCCGGACCGTTGTTGATCGGGCTGTCGTCGAAGTCGCCGCCATTGCTCGGCGAACCGGCCGAGGCCGAATAGGAGCCGTCCGGGCCCTGGGCAACGTTGATGTCGCTGCCTTCGAGAGCGGCGAAGAGCGCCTGCTGCGGCAACTCGACCTCACCGATGACGAAGGTCGGGATGTTGGCAGCGCCCCCGACAATCACGATCTCGGTGCCGTCGGCTTGGACGAGCACGAGGTTGCCGCCTTCGAGCCGGATGTCGTCGATCGACACGCCGACCGGAAGGGTCACGACATTGTTCTGATCCGGGACGACTTCCGTGGGGATCGACGCGGCTGCTGTTTGCGTCGGCAGGCGATCCGTTTTCGAGCCATCACCATTCGCATCCGGCGTGGTGGCCTGAGCCACCTCGACGCTGCGGGTGTCATCATGAACATATCCGAGGTGCTGCTCTACCGCAGCATCAAATTCATCAGCAGAAGAATTGTTGTCAAAGTTAGACAGGCGCGGATCTTCGATGGACATGGTAACTCACCCCTTAACAAGTTGATCGCAGTTAAATCGCGACCTGGGGGACAGTGCAACGCTTTCTTAACCCTGCAGGCATAGCCGGTTATGCATTCAGCGACCATTATTGAAAGAACAGTTAATTCACAAAGCTAAAAAGCCATGAATTTCGGTATTTTAATCAAATTGTAGCAGAGTTGGGAAAACCTCGGTCGAGGTACGATAAGGCTTGCTTCAACACTCTTCGAAGTTGTTTTCAGACGCCACGAGATCACGCTGGGGCCGTATCGAACACTTCGTTTCAACCTGTGTCCCTGTCTCCGCAGGGCATTTCTCCGATTATTGAAGACACCGGCGAAGAAGAGAGCGCTCCCCGCACTCGCGCTTCCACCCTGGAGCGAATAAGATCCGTCATATTGACAAACACGATGTCGCAAACTGCTCAAGCGGCAGATCATATCGACAGAATATCGGCGTTACGTTCAACTCGGATTGTTCTTAGACTGCTGCGCCATGAACCCTCTCGCATGGTGATGCATGACAGCCCCCGCCCCTTCGGAAAAAGCCCTCGTCCCCTTCGTCAGCGTCGAGAACATGATGCGTCTCGTCCACCACATCGGAATCGAGCGGGTTCTGACAGAACTGACCGACGTCATTGAGGCGGATTTTCGCCGCTGGCCGCTGTTCGACAAGACGCCACGTGTCGCGTCCCACTCGCGTGAAGGCGTGATCGAGTTGATGCCGACATCCGATGGCGAGATCTATTCGTTTAAGTATGTCAACGGCCACCCGAAGAACATGGCGCAGGGGCTGCAAACTGTGACCGCATTCGGTCTGCTGGCCGAAGTCGGAACGGGCTATCCGGTTCTCCTCACCGAAATGACCCTCCTGACGGCGCTGCGGACAGCTGCCACCTCGGCCATGGCCGCCCGTCACCTGGCCCCCAAGGGCGCGACGACAATGGCGATGATCGGCAATGGCGCCCAGGCCGAATTCCAGGCGCTGGCCATGAAGGCCGTGCTCGGCCTCACCCATCTGCGGCTCTATGACATCGACCCACGCGCGACCGAAAAGACCATGCGCAACCTCGCTGGATCCGGCCTGCATCTGACTGCATGCGACACCGCACAATCGGCTGTCGAGGGCGCCCAGATCATCACCACCTGCACTGCCGACAAGCAGAACGCCACGATCCTGTCGGACAACATGGTCGGCGCCGGCGTACACATTAATGCCATCGGTGGCGACTGCCCGGGAAAGACCGAATTGCATCGGGACATCCTTGAGCGGGTCGAGACCTTCGTGGAGTATCCTCCTCAAACGCGGATCGAAGGGGAGATCCAGCAGATGCCGGCGGATTATCCCGTGACAGAACTCTGGCAGGTGATCACCGGCGAAGCGCCCGGTCGTCGCGATCAGAGGCAGATCACGCTGTTCGATAGCGTCGGCTTTGCCATCGAGGATTTTTCCGCTCTGCGCTACGTCAGGGAACGCGTGCAGGGCACGCGATTCTATCAGCCGGTCGATCTGATTGCGGATCCGGATGATCCACGCGACCTGTTCGGGATGCTCCAGCGCGCCAAGGATTGAAGTCTCGAGCGCGCTCTCAGGACGTCAAAAGCTCAGGCGGGGCGCATCAGGATCTCTTCGGCCTCGTCTCGCTCCATGAGCAGGACCCGTCTGGCGAGATCGAAACCAAACCCCTGGCGGGCGAAAGAGGCGAGCTCTCTGCTCCGCCGCGTTTCATCCGGGCCGAGTTCGGTCCGCTGGAACGGACCGAAGGCTTTCTTGCGGGCGTAAACGACGGCTGCCCGCAATTCATCCATGTCGGCGACGGTGGTCTCGATGATACCGCGCTCGATCCCCTTCTCAGCCAGTTTGCGGGCGACGGCCCGGCTCGATTTGCCACTTCTGGCCGCCGAGGCGGAACGAACCTGCGCGTAATTTTCATCATCCAGCGCCTTCATGCCCCGGCCGAACGCAACCGCGTGCTCTGCCAGAGCGTTCAGTTGTTCGTTCGTAATATCCTCGAATTTGGTTTTCGCCTTGCGCCGGATTGCATCGGCCAGCTCTCGCTCGCTCATCATTCGCCGCGCCAGCCGATAGGCCGCCGAGTTTTTCGCCCAGGAGAGCATCCGCACCGTCGGCGCTTCGCTATCCGGCCTCCCGCCGCCTTCGGTTGTCGTTGCGAAAGGGCCTGCTGTCTGAGAATTTTCCTGCTCTGCCATGCGCAGTCCTCACTCCCGCTGCCGTTCCAGCGCCTGCAGCATCGGATAGATACTGAAGGCTGACCGTTCAGCCTTGCGCGTCAGGTCGCGCAGATAACCACCCGGCGAACGGATATCTTCGACACGTTCCAGCATGATCGCCACGACAATGGCAGCCGCCTGTTCGCCCATCGCCTTCCGGGCCTTGGCCCAGGCATCGGGAGAGACGCCCAGCATAGAGCGAACCAGATCGGCGGCACGAATGAGATCCTGCCAGTTTTTCAGGCCGCCTTGCGCATAATCGCCGATTTGCGGGCAGACCTTCCGCATCCGCTCCAGGCTGATCGCCACCCTCTTTTCCGGCACCTTGTCCGCATTCGTTTCGCCCTCGCCTCGATCGCCCCCCGGCTCCGCCCCTTTTAATTCTCTTTTGCCGTTTAATTCAAATGGTAGGTCTGTGTTTGAATTCTGAATATGGCGCTCGGATTGAAGGTCATTGCCGCTCATTTCTTCTTCTGAGAGGCTTGATAGATAAGCATTTTCCACCTTTGTCCGGAATGCCGTAAGGCGTGCCCGCAACGCCTTGAGCGCGGCTGCATCCGGACGGCGCGGGAGACTGCCAAAAGACATCTCCTGAAACTCGGCAACGAGCACCGACCAATCGCCCGGCCTTGCCTCCTCAATAGCGGCCGTGAGGATTTTGGAGATATCCCGCAGATGCAGGGTCACCTCGGTTCGCAGCGAGCGCAGGGCCTTCGCCTCGCTGCGCACAGCCTCCGCGGCCGCATGGATCTCGGCAGCTTTCAGGGCCAGGGGCGCCAGGTCGAAGCCAAAGGCCTCGTCGACCATGCCGTGATCGTTTCTCACGCAGTAACGTTTGCCGTTGGCACTATCGCGGCGAAAGATCAGTCCGGCCTCGACCAGCGCCGCCAGATGCCTGCGGATGGTGGCCGGGGCCATACCACGGGCGCGGATCGAGAGTTCGCGGTTGGACGGGAAGACGATGATCTGTTTCGATCCGTCGAGCATGCGATCGGTGGTGAAGCTCACCAGAGCCTCAAGCAGGCCGATCGCCCGGTCGCTCAGGCCGAAATGGGCGCGCGCTTCGGTAAGCGCCCGCAGCAACTGCCATTTGTCGCCGCCACCCGTATCGTTGCCGCCGTCGCCGGCGCGCAGTTTCTCCTGCCTCTCGGAGACGGAAGCCTGGCGGGCAAACAGCCGCGCAGACATCCTGCCGCCGCCGAAAGGCGTCGTCGCAAGCCTGTCCATCATGATCCGGTCCTCTCGTGAAGAGGCAAGACGGGCCCTTTGAACGAAGCCTTAGGCGCAGAGCAATGGTCTCGGATCCGACAATGATGCCGCCGACTCTTGACTTTGCCTGGTGGAAGTGATTCTCTCAGATTGCTACATACGAGAGGGATTCCGAAACGGTCACGTTTTGGGGGCCTTTTTTCTTGTCTCCGCGCTTCCTTTCCTGGTTTCGCGTGTGTCTGGTGGACGAGCGGCCTGCGAGAGGGCCGAATCAGTCCGAAAAGCTATGCCGAAACGGGCAGGCTGAGCCTGCCGTCATTCTCAACTTTTGGTCTTCAGATGTTCCGCATAGGCCCGCTTCACATGCTCGGAGAGAGCATCGAGGAAGGCCTCGTCGACATCCTTGGCAAAATCGATCCTGACAATACGTCCCTGACGTTTGTAACCGGCAAAAACACGGCCTCCAGGCGCCAGCAATTCAACCGGCTCGGCCTTCTCGCCTCGCACTGCCGCGGGTTGCGTCAGCCGCGCAAGCAGCAGTTCGAACCGCCGGTCGGTGTCCGATTCCCGAAAAATAGCCTGGCCGATCTCGTCGGCAGCCGTTTCGGAGGAAGCCTTGGCGCCGAAAAGCTCCATGAGCTTCATCCACCGCTCACGGCCTGCCTTCGGCGCAGGACCGATCGCGCGGATCACCGTCTCGGGAATACCCTCGGCCACCTGGAGAAGGCGCGACAGTTCCGATTTCTGGACTGCAAGCGCCTCGCCAATCAGCCGACGGTCGAAGCCGCGGCTCACCAGCGTGCGGGCAAAAACCGCGCGTTCGATGAAGGACAGATTGCGCCGCTCGGCATTTTCCTTGCCTTGGGCAAGGATCAACTGGTCGTCGGTCAGGCTCCGAACCAGTGCCTTGACCTCGATCCCAAGAGCTGAGGCAGCACGCAGGCGACGATGGCCATAGGCCACCTGGAAACGGCCGTCCTCGGAGGGGTGAGGCCGCACCAGGATCGGCACCTGCTGACCGCTTTCCCGCATGCTCTCGACGAGTTCGGCAAATTGCGGATCATCCACCTCGCCGGCCGTCAGGCGGTCGGAAACGAAGGACGCCTCGATGCGGTTGGTCGGAAGCGACAAGACGCGCTCGCCCTCTTCCAGAGCCTGGCGCAGATGGCGCACCTCTTCCGCTTCTCGGGCGATCGTGTTGAGCGACAACCCCATGGCCTTCACGGCACCGGATGCAGCGCGCAAGGGCGATACGCCAGCGTCCGCATTGGCGGGAGCAACAGGTGTTGAAGGCTTGGTCGCTGGAGCCGGAATAGCTATCGATTTGACTTCCGGCGCCCTCTGAAGTGAGGAAGCCGCGGGCGGGGCCCCGGCTACCGGATTGGCGGCGGCCGGCGGTATGATGGCGTCGCCGAACAGTGCCTTGATCGAATTCTTGCGGTCGCGGCCCGTCATGTCGTCCGCCCCCATGCCGTGTGGACCAGAGCCTCGATTTCACTGTTGACGGCATCGAGCGCTTCCATGGCCCGGTCATAGGTGCCGCGTGAGAAATTCTCCCGACCCACCTCATAGAGCGTCTGCTTGGTCAGGCCGGCATCGGACACCGCGGTCGATTTCAGCATCGGCGCCGTCAAGACGCGCTCGCCGAAAAGCGATCTCAGGAAACCAACGATCTGGGTCTGTGGCCCGTCATGCGGCTCGAAGCGCGTCACGAGATAACGCAGGAAGTCGAAATTTAGCTGACCGCCGGCTTCGCGCACAACCGACAGAAGGTCAGAGGTCATGAACAGGAACTGGCTCATCGATGCGACATCAAGCATCTGCGGATGCACGGTGACGACGACCGAAGTGGAGGCACAAAGGGCCGACAGCGTCAGGTAACCGAGCTGCGGCGGGCAATCGATGACGACGACGTCGTAATCGTCCGCGACACTTGCGAGCGCAGCCTGAACCCGGGCGAAGAACAGTCCCTGCGTATCGCCCGGCTTGCGCCCGGCGAGCGCCTGAGGCGTCACATGCTCGAATTCCTGCAGTTCCAGATTGCCGGGCACAAGATCAAGCCCGTCGAAATAGGTCGACCGGATGATCTCCCGCAAAGGCCGGGCTTCGGCATCGTACCGGATCGCGCCGTAGATGGTGTCGTTGCCGGACAGATCCAATTCCGGTTGATAACCGAACATCGCCGAGAGGGAGGCCTGCGGATCGAGGTCAACCGCCAGGACCC
The DNA here is from genome assembly GCF_056314065.1 of Allorhizobium sp. DMC15. Lineage (NCBI taxonomy): Bacteria > Pseudomonadati > Pseudomonadota > Alphaproteobacteria > Hyphomicrobiales > Rhizobiaceae > Allorhizobium > Allorhizobium sp. DMC15. Next base: position 243,141 of record NZ_JBQUZB010000005.1, on the reverse strand, counting down.
TGTGACCGGTCAGGGCAAGGTGCTGCGCCAGATGAACGGACGACGTCGTCTTGCCGGAACCGCCTTTGAAGTTGGTGACAGAGATAACCTGCAGATGCTCGCCGCGCGCCGGGTCCCGCCACTTCACATAGGAGCGCGCCTTGGTGTCATTGCCCTTGGCACGAGCCTGATCGGCAAGGAAATGGCGAAGAGCATTAATGTCCTTCAAGGAATAGAAGCGACGACCGCCGCTTCCGACGACTGGCTGCGGGCCGTCTCCGGCCAGCGAAAGCTGCCGCAAATAACCGTCCGACACACCGATCAGGCGCGCGGCTTCACCCGAGGTGAAGCTGCGCAGTGTTTTCTGCGAGGAAGGCGCAAACAAACGCTCCCGCATGGCCTGCAGTTGCGCAGACAGCGCCTGGGCGTCTTCCGCGATGGTCTCGTCGGCAGGGCGCAACGGCATGGCCTCTTCCAAATTTGCGTTGATCGATGGCTGACCCATCGGTCCTCTCCGTTCTTTCAGCCTGCTCGACCGGGAATGCCGCCATCATGGCGCAATACGGTCAAGCCGGGCAGACAGTCTATGACATCTGCGATTCTCGCGGCGATGGAAATACGCAATTGCGAGCGACTAACAGAATGTGACGTCAGTTACGGCAATGAGGCTCATTATCGCCTCTTGCCCGTAAAAGCCTCGCGGATCACCTGAGTCGCGTCAAGCGGTTTTTGGTTAACGAAATCTTAACGGCCACACCCGGGCGCCCAGCCGTTTGCCGCCGAGGGAACATCGGTGGGGCCAGACGATTGTCACCGTCAGTGACAGCAGCAAGGAGGACGTTGATGCGTTTCCACCGGTACCAGAACCCGATACCCGACTCGATCGTCGTCAAACTGTACACCTCCGGCGAGCAGGTTCGCGGCTATGTTCGCAAAATCACCGATCCCGCGATCGACGACACCATATTTCCGGGCGAGGAAATGGAGCCGGAGGCTGCCTTGCGCCTTGCCGAAACCCACAGCGGTGGTGAAGCTCCGATTTATGTCGAGCTGACCGAAGGAGTCGTGTGGCAACCCGAATGGGGTGACATCTCCTGAGGCTCTGCAAGCCTAGTGCGACCGCAGCCAGTCACTGAGTTCTGCCTCTGCGCGCTCCAGTGCACTGTAATTCAGGAGCTTGCGCAAGAGCGCGACAGTGACCGCGCGGGCACGCAGGTTGAAGCGCCCCTCCTCGCCTTCATCCAGCGTCATCTGGTAGACGTCGAGCTTTTCGTAAAGCGATTGCAGGCGGTTCTGGACGCTGCGGAGCGACAGGCCTCGCCGGCGCGCAATAGTGCGATCTGTCAAACCGAGCGCAATGTCGACCAGGATTTCGTATTCGCTGTCGCTGAAGCCCTTCACCTGACCGAGGCTCTTCTGCTGCATGCCGCGGACTTCACGATCTATGACGCATTGCGCCTCGACGAAGATAGAGCGCAAAGCCAGTTTGAGCCGTTCATCCGACGCCGATTTCAGCACATATCCATAGGCTGCACCATCAGGCACGATGCGGGAGACACCCCGCACATAGGCTTCGTCGGAATAGTTGGACCAGAACAGGATTCGGGTATCCGGTCGCTCCTTCCAGATGGTACGGGCCGCCTCGATGCCGTTCCTGGCGTTCATCTGCAGGTCCATCACCACATGGGCAGACTTGTGATCGCGGGCGAGCCGCTCGCCGTCTGCACCATTTTCGGCCTCGATGACCGTCTTGCATTCCGGCAAAGCCGCGCAAACGGCTTCCAGAAGATATGAGCGATGCAGCGGGTCGTCTTCGACGATCAGGACCTTCATTGTGTGTCTCCTGCGGATTTGCGCCGACCTTGGGCCAAGGGCAATTGCAAACGCACGGTGGTGCCGCGGCCGTCGCGATTCGGCCCCAGCGTAAACTTGGCCGAGATCAGGCGGGCCCTCGTCGTCATGTTGTCGATGCCGCCGCCGGATCGGCGCTCCTTGCGCGGGATGCCATGACCGTCGTCACTGACCTCGATGACAAGCGTTGTCGCAGTGTTGCGCAGGCGCACGGCGATCGCGGTCGCCCGCGCATGGCGCACGGCGTTGTTGATTGCTTCCTGCACGATGCGGAAGAGCGCGATGCGCACCGTCTGGTCGACCATGTCGATCAGGCCGTCTGTCTCGTCGGCAAGGTTGCATTCGATCTGTGAACCCTGGTCGCGCACCGCCCGGTCGAGATGGTTTTCCACCGCATGGGCAAAACCAAAGAGCTGCAGGACAGAAGGTTTTGCCTCCTCGATGATTTCGCGCAGGTCTTGCATGCAGTGTTGCAGGCTTCGGGCAATCGGCTCCAATGCCTCGCCATTCAGGTCGCGCTCCTGGATCAACCTGTCGAGACGGCGCGACAGACGGGTAAGATCGGCAAGCGTCTGGTCGTGCAGGTCCATACCAATGCGCTGACGTTCCCGCTCCAGCGCTTCGGTCAGGCTGAGCGCCCCGAGCCGCAAACCTTCCTCCCGAGCTCGCGCCTCGGCCTCCACGATCGCCGACTGTTTTGCTTGGTCGGCAGCGCGCAGCGCAAAGAAATAGGGCGAGAGCAGATCGGCGATCGACTGGGCATTCTTGACGTCGCCCGAGGTATAGAAATCGACCTGATGCGAGGAGCAGCTGAGCGCACCGATCACCTGCCCCCCGACCTTCAACGGCACATGGATGCGGCTGCGCAAATTGTGTTCGAAGATCGGCTGGGTAAAAGGGGTATCGCTGTAGTAGCGGCTTTCCTGCTGCGCATCCGGAGTCAGGAAAAAATCGATTTCGCCCCATAACAAGGTGCGGATGGGACTGCTGGTCACGGGTGCGGGCGCCGCCTGCCCCCAAAAGGTGTCGAGCCCGGTCTCATAAGCCGTGTGGTAGAGGCCGTTCACCATCATGATGCAGACATCCAGATGGTCATGCGGCACGATATGGGATACCTCGACGCCCACCGCCTTGATCGCGGAGCGGAAATCCAATTGCCCTGCCAGAAGTCGGGAAATCCCGAGATAGTGGTCGAGCAGCGCCGAGGGCGCAAGGTTGAGCATCGGTCGTCCTCCCATGGCGCCTGCTCCTCCAGGCACCACACCTTCTATAACACAGAGAGGTATAGCGCGCGTCCTGCGAGATCCCGCACCTTATTTCGTAAATCCCGCACATGCGCTGCCACCGTCGCCCTATACACATCCCCTGATCTATTCCATCTTGAGGGTGTCGAGGGGAGGAAACTCGACAGGGAGGTCGGCCGGAGCCACAGCTTGGCCGACAGGAGGAAACCGGTCCGACGAGACCGGGCAACAGGGAGTGAGATGATGAGAGCCACCAGAATTCTTCTGGCGACCGCCGCTTTGTGCGTCGCTGCGACACCGATGACGGCCCTTGCCGATACCTCGGGCAAGAAGATCGCCTTGTCCAACAACTATGCCGGAAATTCCTGGCGCCAGGCCATGCTGACCAGCTGGGAAAAGGTCACCGGCGAAGCTGTGAAGGCCGGAACGGTCGCCGCAGCAGACGCCTTCACGACTGCCGAAAACCAGGCCACCGAACAGGCCGCCCAGATCCAGAACATGATCCTGCAGGGTTATGACGCGATCGTCATCAATGCTGCCTCGCCGACCGCGCTCAACGGCGCCGTCAAGGAAGCCTGCGATGCCGGCATCACAGTCGTTTCGTTCGACGGCATCGTCACCGAACCCTGCGCCTGGCGCATCGCTGTCGACTTCAAGGAGATGGGCCGCAGCCAGGTGGAGTATCTCTCGGGCAAGCTGCCTGAAGGCGGCAATCTGCTCGAGATCCGCGGCCTTGCCGGTGTCTTCGTTGATGACGAAATCTCGGCCGGTATTCATGCCGGCGTCGAACAGTTCCCGCAGTTCAAGATCGTCGGCTCCGTGCATGGCGACTGGGCTCAGGACGTCGCGCAGAAGGCCGTCGCCGGCATCCTGCCGAGCCTGCCCGATATCGTCGGCGTCGTGACCCAGGGTGGCGACGGCTACGGTGCGGCACAGGCGATTGCTGCCGCCAATCGCAAAATGCCCGTCATCGTCATGGGTAACCGCGAAGACGAGTTGAAGTGGTGGAAGGAACAGAAGGACGCCAACGGCTATGAGACCATGTCGGTCTCGATTGCGCCTGGTGTCTCGACGCTCGCCTTCTGGGTCGCCCAGCAGATCCTCGACGGCAAGGAAGTGAAGAAGGACCTCGTCGTTCCCTTCCTGCGCATCGACCAGGACAACCTGGAAGCCAATCTCGCCAACACCCAGGCCGGCGGCGTCGCTAATGTCGAGTACTCGCTCGAAGACGCCCAGAAGGTCATCGCTTCGGCCAAGTAACATTTGGCCTTAATCGACCCTCCCCCGATCCGTCCGGCCTCGTTGCCGGGCGGAACGGGACAGGTGGCCCGCGCTGGGGCGCTGAGCGATTGCGAATTGGATGAAAGACATGAATGCGAACGAGGCAGCGGCGACCGTCGTCAGCGTCACGGATGCCAAGGTGCACTATGGCGCTGTCCGAGCCCTGGACGGCGTCACTCTGACGATACGAGCGGGGGAATGCATCGGACTCGTCGGGCATAATGGCGCCGGCAAATCCACCATCGTCAACGTCATCAATGGCGGGCTCACCCCGCATCACGGCGCGGTCGCCTTCGGCAGTTCGACCGGCCAGGGCATCAACGCCGCGCGCGAGGCTGGCATCCGCTGCGTGTTTCAGGAGTTGTCGCTCTGCCCGAACCTGACCGTCGTCGAAAACACCCGCGTCATGCATCGCGGGCTTTCCGGTTTCGGCTGGCGAAAGCGGGGCGCCGACATCATCGCGAAAAAGCTGAACGAGATTTTTCCGGGTCATGCGATCGACGCCTCCGAACAGGTCGGCAACCTGACGATTGCCGAGCGGCAGATGGTTGAGATCGCCATCACCTTCTGCGAGATCGGCAATCCGGTCCGCCTGGTTATTCTCGATGAACCGACATCCTCACTCGACGCCCGGCTGGCCGAGCAACTGCTGACTTACGTCCGCCGATTTGTCACGGCCGGCGGCGCCGTGGTCTTCATTTCCCATATCCTTAGCGAGATCCTGTCGATTGCGAGCCGCATCGTCGTCATGAAGGACGGCAAGGTGGTCGCCGAACGTCCGGCGGCGGACTTCTCGGAACACGGCCTGATCGAGGCCATGGGCAGCGTCGTGAAGGCACGGCAGGCGCGCATGTCGACGACGGCCCGAAGCGGCGCGCCCGTCATGACGGCGGCGCCGGCGCGCGGTGTGGGACTGCCGTTCCAAGCGCATCGCGGCGAAATCATTGGCTTTGCCGGCCTCGGTGGTCATGGCCAGACTGAGATGCTGATCAATCTGTTCAACGCCCGAAACGGCAATTGGCTGCGGTCCAAAGATCCTGAAGTCGCCTTCGTCGCGGGCGATCGGGCCGTCAACGGCACCTTCACGCTTTGGAGCATCCTGAAAAATTTCAGCATCGGCGTCTTGCCCGATCTGACACGTCTTGGAAAACTTGATGAGGAAAGAGAACGAGCGCTGGGCCAAGCCTGGAAAGAGCGCATTGGAATCCGCACGCCCGACATGGAGAACGGCATTCTGTCTTTGTCCGGCGGAAACCAGCAAAAGGCCCTCTTCGCCCGCGCGCTTTCGAGCCGCGCGCCGATCGTACTCATGGACGATCCCATGCGCGGCGTCGACTTCGGCACCAAACAGGAAGTTTACGCCATCCTGAGAAGCGAGGCCGAGAACGGCAGAACCTTCATCTGGTATTCCACCGAGATGGACGAGGTCTGCCTTTGCGACCGCGTCTATGTCTTCAACAACGGTGCCATCGTCGCCGAACTCGCCGGTGACGAGGTCTCGGAGGAAAACATTTTGTCTGCATCCTTCAAGGAGGCGGCGGCATGAAGGCTCACCTTTCTGCCGACAGCATCCGCCTGCTGATCCCCGCGCTCTCGCTCGCGGTCCTGCTCACTGCGGTCTTTTATCTTCAGCCGCGCGCGATGAGCTATACAGGGCTGAACCTTCTGTTCAATCTCGCAGTCCCGATCGCGCTCGCCACCATCGCCCAGATGCTGGTCATGACCATCAACGACCTTGATCTCTCGATGGGCACCTTCGTCAGCTTCGCGGCATGCGTTGCGGCCACCTTCCTCAACGATACGCCGCTGCTGGGTCTCGCGATCCTCGCAGGTGCCATCGGCGTCTATGCCGTCATCGGCGTTCTTATCCATGTGCGTGATCTGCCGTCGATCGTCGTCACGCTCGGCATGAGCTTTGTCTGGGGTGGACTTGCCGTCCTAATCCTGCCGGCACCCGGCGGCTCGGCCCCCACCTGGATCCGGGCCATCATGACCTCGCGCCCGCCTTTGGTGCCGATGGCGATCGTCGCCAGCGTCCTCATCGCGGTGGTCAGCCACTACCTGATCATGCGATCCTCTTTCGGTGTCGTGTTGCGCGGTGTCGGCGGCAATGCGCGCTCGGTCGAGCGTGCCGGATGGTCCATCATCGGTGCCCGCGCCTCCATCTATGCCCTGGCCGGATTGTTTGCCGTACTGTCGGGCATCTCGCTGGTCGGTCTCACGACCTCGGCCGATGCCAACATCGCCCTGCGCTACACGCTCCTGTCGATCGCCGGCGTCATCCTCGGCGGTGGTGAATTCGTTGGCGGGCGTGTGTCGCCGATCGGGGCGGTCATCGGAGCGCTCACATTGACGCTTGCCGGGTCGTTCCTGTCCTTCCTCAGGATCTCCCCGGACTGGCAGATCGGCGCACAAGGTGCGATCCTCATTCTGGTTCTGACCTTGCGACTGGCACTCAACCGCTTCGAAGGCCGGAGGGTTAAGTCATGACGGCCCTGATGAAACGTCCATGGATCTGGTCCTTCGTCGCCGCTGCGCTGGTCTTCGTCACGACCGTTCTGTTTACCGGCGGAGCAAGCACACTGGGCCTTGCCCAGGCCGCGCTGACATTCGCTGCGTTTTCGATCCTCGTCGGGCTCGGTCAGATGCTGGTCATCACGCTGGGCCCCGGCAATATCGATCTCTCCGTGCCTGCCAACATGACCCTTGCAGGCACGGTCGCGCTCAAGGTGATGAATGTCGACAACGGCACGATCCTCGTCGGCCTCCTGGTTGCCGTTCTGGTCGGGATTGTCATCGGCATCGGCAATTACGCGCTGATCAAGCTCCTGCGTATCCCACCGATCATCGCAACACTGTCGATGAGCTTCATCATCCAGTCGACCGCAATCTGGACCAATCGCGGCCTGCGCATCAAACCGCCCTCGGCGCTGGCCGATTTCACCACCGCATCGACGCTTGGAGTGCCCAACGTTGCCATTGTCGCCTTCCTGTTGTCCCTAATCGTCTGGTTCGTTTTGAACAAGACCGTCTACGGTCGGTGGATCGCCGCCATCGGCCAGAGCATCAGGGCGGCTCGTATGACCGGCATCCCGATCGATGGCACCCGCTTCGTCACCTACGTCTTGTGCGCAGTACTCGCCGCCGTTTGCGGCTATCTGCTGGCCAGCTTCTCGGGCGGGGCAGCCCTCAACATGGGCTCGGAATACCTGCTGATGTCGATTGCCGTCGTGGTCATCGGCGGCACCGCCGTCGCGGGTGGCAATTCCAACGTGCCGGGCATCTGGGGGGCGTCGCTCTTCATGTTCCTGGTCGTCTCGATGCTCAACACCTATGGCTTCGGGGCGGGGATCCGGCTCATCCTCACCGGCCTCATCATCATCGCCGTCATCATGCTGCCGAGCGCCCGTTCGCTCGACAAACGATAGAACCCGCAGGACGCGCCCATGGCTGACAACCCCGTGTATGAGATCCACGATCCGCGTTTCCGCGATCTCTTCGTCATCAGCGCCGAGCTCGAGGAACTCTATTCCGGCTGCCGCTGGGCGGAAGGCCCCGTCTGGTTCGACGATGCCGGCCATCTCCTGTTTTCCGACATACCGAACCAGCGTATCCTGCGGTGGGTCGAAGGCGGCGGCGTCTCGGTCTTCCGCAGCCCGTCCAATTTCGCCAATGGCCACACGCGCGACCGCCAGGGCCGGCTCGTTTCCTGCGAACATGGGCTGCGCCGGGTCACGCGCACAGAGGTGGACGGCACGATCACCGTGCTCGCCGACAGGCATGACGGCAAGCGGCTGAACTCGCCCAACGACGTCGTCGTCCACTCCGATGGAAGCGTCTGGTTCAGCGATCCGTCCTACGGGATCATGTCGGACTATGAGGGATACAAGGCGGACGAAGAGCAGGAGAGCCGCAACATCTGGCGGCTCGACCCAGTGACCGGTTCATTGTCGGTCATGGCCAGCGATTTCCTGCAGCCGAACGGTCTTGCCTTCTCTCCGGACGAGCGACGTCTTTATGTCGCCGATTCCGGCGCAAGCCATGCGCCGGAAGCCCCTCGGCACATCCTCGTCTTCGACGTTGCGGAAGGCGGCCGATCGCTCTCGAAGGGTCGCGTATTCGCAACGATAGACAAGGGCGTGCCGGACGGCATGCGCGTCGATATGGCGGGAAATGTCTGGTCGAGCGCTGCAGACGGGGTGCATTGCTTCGCCCCGGATGGCACGTTGCTCGGCAAGATTCTCGTACCTCAGGTCGTTTCAAACCTCGCCTTTGGTGGCCCACGCCGAAATCGCCTGTTCATCACGGCGACAAAATCGCTCTACTCGATCTACACGGCAACGACCGGCGCCCAACGACCCTGACGCCGGCGGCACAGCGGGGTCAAATGGGCGCCTGTTCGATGTCTTGGGTCGCCTCCAGATCCTGCTCGGCCTCGGCCACCGCCTGCCGTGTAAAGCCGCGCAGGCCGGATATTTCCTCTGCGTCCCGCTCGATCTGCACTTCGCTCGTTGCATAGTGCACGGCAAGCTTGGCGTTCGACATCAGGGCGTGCAGGTGGATCCGCTCGTAGCCGTGGGACGCGTCCACCCCAAAGGTGATGAGTGCGGTTCGAACGTCATGGCCCGCCTCGACCGCAGAGGCTGCATCCGAGCGATAGTAGCGAAAGACGTCCTTTTGCACGGGAATGCCCTGATCGCGGCAGATATGGTGCAACTTCTTCGAGAGGTGATAGTCGAACGGGCCCGTCTGGTCGGCCATTGCGAGCGTCACGCCGAATTCCTGCGAAGCCTGCCCCGGCGCGCTCGTCCCGTTATCGATCGCGACCAGTGAGGCGATCTCCGGCACCAGGGCTGCAGAGGCCCCGACGCCCACCTCCTCACCGATGGTGAACAGCCAATAGGTATCGACCGGCGTGACGAGTTGTTGGCGCTGCATGGCTTCGAGCGCGGCCAGCATGATCGCAACGCCTGCCTTGTCGTCGAGGTGACGCGAAACGATGAAGCCGTTTTCGAGAAACTCAGGCTGCGGATCGATGGCGACGATATCGCCGACGTCGATACCGAGTTGCACGAGATCGTGGCGATGACGGGAGAGGGCATCGATCCGAAGCTCCACATATGGCCACCCCGATGGTTGCGTATCCACTTCCTCGTTGAACGTATGCCCGGAGGCCTTCAACGGCAGGATCGTTCCGCGATAGGTGCCTTTGGATGAGAAGACGGAGACACGTGCTCCTTCGGCGAAACGGGCAGACCAATGGCCGATCGACACCAGTTCCAGCCGCCCATTCTCCTTGAGCCCCTTAACCTGTGCACCCAGCGTGTCGAGATGGGAGACGATGCCCCGCGCGGGCCGTCGGGCCGTGCCTTCCCTCAACGCCCGGATTGCGCCGCGGCGCGTCAGCTTCACATCCAATCCCAACTTTTCCAGTTCCCGCGCCGTATAGCGCACCGCTTCATCGGTGAATCCGGTCGGGCTCGAGATCGCCAACAGCGCTTTCAGCTGGCTCGTGAGGTATTCGGGATCGATCGCAATAGGGTCTGTCATGCATGACATGTGTCGCGCTGACGATTGAGGTCAAGCACTGAAGCCACACCTTCCCCGCAGGTCATGCATCCCAAACGAGAAAGACACTCAAACATAAAGCCGCAGAATTTCGCGCTTTCCCTCTTCAATCAGACGGCAAAAAGTGTAAACTAAATTTTACACTCACTGTGAGGCGGGACCCATGGCCCATCCATTTCCATTCTCCGCCATCGTTGCTCAGGATGAGATGAAGAAGGCTCTTCTGATGGCGGCGGTCGAGCCGCTGCTCGGCGGCGTGCTCATTTTCGGCGATCGCGGCACGGGAAAATCGACGGCTGTCAGAGCGCTGACGGAGCTTTTGCCTGTGATCGAAACACGGGAAGGCTGTCGCTACAACTGCCATCCCGCCGAGCCACAAAGGGCTTGCACGGTCTGTAATCCGGTCGCCGGATCGAAACCACTGATCGTCAAACGTCGCGCACCGATGGTCGACCTGCCGCTTGGCGCCACCGAAGACAGGGTCTGCGGCGCGCTGGACATCGAAAAGGCCCTGGTGGCTGGCGAAAAACACTTCGAACCCGGGCTCTTGGCGGCCGCCAACAGGGGGTTTCTGTACATAGATGAAATCAATCTGCTGGAGGACCATCTGGTCGACCTCCTCCTCGATGCAGCGGCCTCCGGCATCAACGTCGTCGAGCGCGAGGGCCTGAGCATCCGCCATGCCGCACGCTTCGTGCTGGTCGGGAGCGGCAACCCGGAGGAAGGTGACCTTCGGCCGCAATTGCTCGATCGCTTCGGACTTTCGGTCGATGTCCGCACGATCGACGATCTCGACCAACGCATCGAGGTGATCCGCCGACGTGACGCCTACGAGACAGACCCGGCCGGCTTCTGCAAGCTCTGGGCCAGGCGAGATGCTGCGGTCGGCCGTCGCGTCGTTGCGGCGAGCAAGATCCTCCGCCAGGTCGAGATCCCGGATCACGTTGTCATGCGCATGTCGCAACTTTGTCTGCGGCTCGGCATCGACGGAATGCGCGGAGAACTCACGCTGATGCGCGCAAGCCGGGCTGCGGCCGCGCTCGCAGGACGTCTCGCGGTCAACTGGGACGACGTTGCGGAAATCGCACCGATGGTACTCTGCCATCGCCTTCGTCGCGACCCGCTCGATGATGCCGGTTCGGCCCCAAGGGTAGAGCGCGCGCTGGCGACAATCGGGGAGACCGCCAGCGGCCGTCACGCCCATGGCTGAACTCGGCCCTCACGACGCCTATGACGCAGCCCTCGACCAGAGGGGTGCAGCGCTGTGGGCCGATGCACAGCTGGCGATCGAACTTCTCTCTCTGGGTGGCCCGGCGACCGCCGGCCTCTGGCTCAAGGCAAGATCAGGCGGCGTCCGCGATGTCTTCGTTTCCCGACTTCAGGATCATCTCGGTGCCGCCGTCTTTCGTCTGCCGCCCGGGGCCTCCGCTACCAATCTCACGGGGGGCGTGGACCTCGCGGCAACGGCCGCCAGAGGGCGCCTCGTTCGCCAGGCCGGGCTTCTGGCGCGTGCGCGGGGTGGCATCCTGCTCATCCCGATGGCCGAACGGCTTGATGCCTCGCTCGCTGCCATGGTGGCAAATGCCATGGATGCCGCCGAACAAGACAATTTCCTCCTGATCGCCATCGACGAATCGCTCGATGACGAAGCGCCGCTCTGCGCAGCGCTTGCGGACCGTCTGGCGCTGCGTATCGATCTCGACGGTATCGGCTGGCATCATGTGACCGACGAGGCCCGCACCGAAGGCGGACCACCCTGTGCGAGCAAGGCCTGGCGCGATGTCACAATCGACGACCGGCTGCTGAGAGGGCTTGCCTCACTCACCCGGATCACCGGGCACGGGTCCTCGCGCACTCTCGCGCATCTCGCCCGCATCACACGACTGCTCGCCTGTCACGATGGGCGCAACACGGCCGAAGAGCGCGACGTCCTGACTGCACTTCGGCTCTGTCTCGGTTTGCATCTTGCACCCCAGGCGGACGCTTCACCAAGGACGACAGAGGAGTCGGCCCCGAAGCCGATAGCTGAACCGGATCGGCAGGATGCCGCATCCAATACGAACGAGGCGTTGAACAAAGATCAAGAGGCCGATAGAGGCGGCCCGGTTCATCTCGACGCCCTGACGGAAATACTCGCCGCCATTGGCGCCGGCGTGCTTTCGGCCGATCCCTGGCTGTCGATCACCCAGCGTCCGAACCGCAATGCCGGGGCAGCCGGAAAATCTGGTGGACTGCGCAAGAACGCCCGTCGTGGCCGTCCATTCGGCATCGGTCTTGTGCCACCGCACCCCGAGGCACGACCGGATATCATCGCCACGCTGCGCGCGGCAGCGCCCTTTCAGCGGATCCGGGCGTCCCAGCGCCTTGCCGCCAGCATAACCGGCATCACGTCCGCCGCAGAAGTCACGACGCCACGTGCCTTCGTCATCCGGGACGATTTCCGTTATGTTCGGCTGCGTCATGCCGCACCTTCGACCGCCATTTTCGTTGTTGATGCCTCTGGCTCCACGGCACTGGAGCGGCTTGGCGAGGCCAAAGGCGCGGTCGAACAGCTGTTGGCACGCTGCTACGTGCGCCGCGACGAAGTCGCCCTGATCGCCTTCCGGGGTACGGGCGCAGATCTCTTGCTGCCTCCGACGCGCTCGCTCACGGCCGCCAAACGCAAGCTCTCGGCCCTTCCCGGGGGCGGCCCGACGCCCCTGGCCGCAGGCCTTCAAGCAGGTTTAGAACTTGCCCTTTCCGTCGAGAGACGAGGCAGCAGCCCGGTGTTGGTTCTCCTGACCGACGGCAGCGGCAACATAGCCCTTGACGGCACCCCCGACCGGGCGCTGGCAACCGAAGAGCTCATGCGCCTCGCCGCAAACTGCAAGGCGAGGGATGTCAGAACCATCTGCGTCGACATCGCCCGGCGCCCCCGAGAAAGTGTCACCCACCTGGCCAACATGCTGGGCGCCGACCTGCACGTACTGCGCAAGGCCGATGCGGGCCACATGTCGGCTCTGGTTGACAACTCCATGCGGGAGGCCCGGACATGAGCTTCGGACGTGACCGGCTGGACTGGGAGATCGATGGCCTTGACTGGCCGAACCGCAGCGCAAGCCAATTCATCGAGACCGGGTCCTGCCACTGGCACGTCCAGATATCGGGGCCGGAGGGCGCTCCCGTCATTCTGCTTCTGCACGGCACCGGAGCCGCCTCGCATTCCTGGCGCCATGTCCTGCCGCAACTCTCGACGCGCTTTCGCGTGGTTGCACCGGACCTGCCCGGCCATGGTTTTACGCGTTCACGAGAGGAGGCAGATCTGTCGCTTCCCGGCATGGTGCAGGCCCTGACGGAACTGCTGTCCCGTCTGGATCGCTGCCCAGCCATGATCGTGGGACACTCAGCCGGTGCAGCGATTGCCGTCACGCTTGCTGCTGGCACGTCTTCAGCCTTGCCGCGCCATGTCGTCGGCATCAACGGCGCATTCCTGCCGATCCGCGGCAATGCGCTGTTCTCGCCGCTTGCCAAGGCGCTCTTCGCCAATCCCCTTTCGGCCTCCATGTTCTCGCTGATGTCTCGCGTGACACCGCTCGGCGGCAATCTGCTGACTGCAACCGGCTCGCCGATCGATGAACGGGGCAGGGCCATCTATCGCATGCTGCTCGCTTCGCCCTCCCATGTTCGCGGCGCATTGGGCATGATGGCCGCGTGGGATCTCTCCCGCTTCGATGCCTCCCTGCAGCGGCTGCCCTTCCCGATGACGCTGATTGCGGCGAAAGATGATCCGATGGTGCCGATCGAGAACTCCGCCCATGCTGCGCGCCAGGCGACAGGCAGCCGGCTGATCCTAACCGACACGGGCGGTCACCTCCTGCATGAATGCCGCGCCACGGACGTCGTGCACTGGCTGAACGAGACCCTGAGCCAGCAGAAACCGGACGGAGCGGACGCCGCATGAATGTCGCCAGCCGCTTCCTGACATCGAATGTCATCGACCAACGACCCCATGCCGTCGTGATTGGGGCTGGCGTGGGCGGTCTCTCGTCGGGCGCCCTGCTCGGCGCGAAAGGTTATCGCGTCACCATTGTCGATCCCCTGGACGAACCGGGCGGCCGCGCCTACGCCCATCGGCAGGACGGCTTCACGTTCGATGCGGGTCCGACCATTATCACCGCTCCCTGGCTCTTCGAAAACCTCTGGCGCGATTGCGGCGGCCGTTTGAGCGACGATGTCGAGCTGAGACCCAACAGCCCTTTTTACCGGGTGCGCTTCGACGACGGGACGATCTTCGATTATTCCGGAGACCGCGAGGCCATGGAAGCCCAGATCGCCCGGATCGAACCGCGCGACGTCGCGGGCTACCGGAGTTTTCTCGAAGAAAGCCGGCGCATCTATGAGGTCGCCTTCGAAGAATTGGCGCACAAACCCTTCCACAGCCTTCTCTTCACCGCGAAGACACTCGCCGGCCTTGTTCGCCTTGGCGGATACCGCTCGGTGTATTCGGTCGTTTCCAGGCATTTCAAAAGCGACAAGCTGCGCACGCTCTTCTCCTTTCATCCGCTGCTGATCGGCGGCAACCCCTTCTCGGCCACGTCTTTCTATTGCCTGATCGCCCATCTGGAAGGAAAATACGGCGTCCATCACGCGATCGGAGGCACGAATGCCCTCGTGCGGGGGATCGCCTCGCTGGTCACACGCAACGGCGGGGTCATCCGCCTGAAGCAGACGGTTACCGCGATCGAGACGGAGGGACGGCGGGCGACGTCCGTGCGACTGGCTTCAGGTGAACGGATCGCCGCGGATATCGTCGTCTCCAATGCCGATCCCGCCACCACCTATGGCAAGCTTCTCAAAGATCATCCCCGGCGACGCTGGACCGATGCCAAGCTCGACCGCGCCGATTATTCGATGAGTCTATTTGTCTGGTATTTCGGCACGAACAGACGCTACGACGACGTGCTGCACCATACGATGATCTTTGGCCCGCGATACCGGGGACTGCTGGACGACATCTTTCGCACGCACCGTCTCGCCGAGGATTTCAGCCTTTATCTGCACAGGCCGACGGCGAGCGACCCGTCGCTTGCGCCGCAGGGCTGCGATGCATTTTACGTGCTGAGCCCGGTCCCCAACCTCAAAAGCGGGACCGACTGGAACGAGATTGCCGAACGCTATCGCCGGAAGATTGAAAAGCGGCTCGAGGCGACGATCCTGCCCGGCCTCTCCCGGCACATCGTCACCTCCCGCATCGCGACCCCACTCGATTTTCGCGAGCGTCTGTTGTCCTGGCAGGGGGCGGCCTTCGCATTCGAGCCGAAGCTCTTCCAGAGCGCCTGGTTTAGACCCCATAACAGAAGCGAGGAGCTCGACAACCTCTTCCTCTGCGGCGCGGGCACGCATCCCGGCGCAGGGTTGCCGGGCGTCGTGTCGTCGGCGCGGATCGTTGCCGATCTCGTTCCTGATTCGGCCACTCTCTTTGCCGGCCATCGGCACAGAAGCGAAAGGCACGACCGCCCATGAGCACCTCGGAGCCAAGCCTCTCGGATGGAACCTTCGCCCGCCCCCTCACCCGTCGGCCGATCCTGCTGAACTACGGCTTTTCCGGCGACTTCGAAGACCAGAAGGCCTGCTCGGCTGCAATTCGACGGGGTTCGAAATCCTTTCATCTCGCTTCTTTGCTTCTTCCCGCACGCACCCGTACGGCCGCCCGTGCGCTCTACGCCTTCTGCCGGCATTCCGACGACTTGATCGACGCCCCCCGCAGCGGCATGCCGGCGCTGCTGCGCCTGCGCGAGCGTCTCGATCTCATCTACGAGGGCACCCCTGAACCGATTGCCTGCGACCGAGCCTTTGCCCGTATCGTGCATGATTACACGATCGCCAAACCGGTCGTGGAGGCACTTCTCGACGGCTTTGCCATGGATCTCGAAGGACGCCGCCATGCGACCATCGACGATGTGAAGGACTATGCAACCTGCGTGGCGGCGAGCGTCGGGCTGATGATGGCGTCGGTGATGGGGGTGAGCGATCGTGCCGCGCTCGCCCGGGCCGTCGACCTCGGGATTGCCATGCAGCTCACCAACATCGCCAGGGATGTGGGGGAAGACGCACGAAACGGCCGGCTCTATCTGCCCGTCGACTGGCTCGACGAACAGGGAGTCGATGCCGATGCCTTTCTGCGTGATCCGAGGTTTTCACCGGCTATCGGCCGTGTCGTGAAAAGACTGCTCGACGAAGCCACCCGCCACTATCGGCTGGGTCACGCCGGCATTTCAAGCCTGCCCAAGGCGTGCCGCCACGCGATCCGCACGGCAGCGCTTGTCTATGAGGCAATCGGTTCGGGCATCGCCGCCAACGGCTATGACAGCGTCAGTCTGCGCGCGCGGACGGAACTGTCCACGAAGCTTCGCCTGATGGTCAAGGCCCGACGGGAAGACAGCCGTTGGACAGCGTCCACAGTGCGCGATCTGCATGCGGGTACAGAACCTGCTGCCCGAGCCCTCGTGGCGCTGAGCGCCGTGCCGCGCCAATACGCGGCGACATCGGCAAGTGCCGCAACCGACGCGGAGACGACCATCGGGCGCGTCGCGAATATTCTGCTCAGGCTGCATGGGGAGGCCCGTGCTGAGACGTTGAAACGCCGGAAGACTGCGCGAGAAAAGGTGGCGAGCCTTGCTTGAGAGCTATTTCGGCATCATCGAAGCTATCTTCGTCTTTAGTCTCGCAATTGCCTTCTACGTCTGGCAGATGCGCGACCTGAAGAAGGAAAAGGCCAGAGCCGCGGCGCGAGAGCGAGAGCGTGGAGCACGGCAGTTGACCGACAATGCGCCAGACGAAAACTAGCGCCGGCGCGGCATGCGAAAAGGAAGCATCAGCCTGACGAGAGGAGATGCGAGCCGCCGACAATCCAGGGTCTCGTGCATCATGGTGAGCCGATCGCCGAACATCGTGGTGTCGACCAGGGACCGCCGATAGAACGGCGTGTCTTCCAATTTGTTGCGCAGAACCGGCTTGGTGGCCTCGTCACAAGCAATGCCACCCCCCACCCCCCAGAAGCCCCGCTTCAGCGCTTGACTTTGGGGTGGGCGGAACGCCATGTGCTCCCCGCTTGCCGAGTAGACAAGCCCAAAACGATGGTTTTTGCCCATGGCCAATATCGCGTCGTAGAGAACCACGGTTCGGCCATCCTGCGTCTTACCCCGCGCCCAGTCCCAGCCGTGGAAGTCAAGCTCGAGGGCGCGCGTGCCGAAGTTCATGTCGTGGTAGCCATCTCCCTCCCAGCCGCCGCCGGGCAATGCCTCGCAGGAAAGGCTCACCCGTCCGCCCGGTGCGACCGGTTGCCAGGCATGCAGGCCCGCTTCATCGAGCCGATAGCTGTGGTTTGCCAGGAAATCGGGTCTGAGCCGGATCTCGCCGCGCATGCGCTCGGGCAGCAGCCGTTGCCTCGGCCATGGCAGGAACATCTCGTCGAAGGAAATCACGAACTCTGCCCCATCGAAGCGCGTGACGCTTGCACCGATCGCCAGAGACGATCTGTTTCGATGCAGATGTCGAACCGAACGCTCGGTCATCGCCCAGGCATGACCCGACGGACCATAGAGCGCGACATTGAAGGCAACGTGGTTCTCCGGGTCCTTGCGACCCGCCCAGTGGTAGTAGGGCGAGAAGACCGAACCGACAAAGGCGATCACGGTGAAGGCGAAACGCCCGCAGTCGCTGGTTCCATCGACATACCACCAGCGATAGCCACCGGGGCCAACCGCCTGGTCAAAGGCCGGTCCGCCATCAACCGGTCTGCCGCGAGCTTCCCCGAAAGCGCCGCCATCGGGAGCCCCGGACCCGGATGTACACTGCCACCCGCCAGATATAGCCCCGGCACTGGACCCTGCGAACCCGATCGGGCGAAGGATGCCATCCATCCGTGTGAGGCCATCCCGTAGAGGGCCCCGCCCGTGCCCGGATAGAGGTGCGCAAAACGATCGGGTGTCGTGATGCTCGACAGGACCGGATCGCCCGAAATCGTCAGACCGTTCAGCGCCAGTCGTCGTTCCATGGTCTTCAGACATGCACCGGCCTCACTTTCGCCGAAACGTCGACGGTCGCCGTCCGCCGGCAGATTCATCAGGGCATAGATGCGCTCTTGCCCGCCCTGCGACAGCGGCAGCCGACCCTGCGCATCCCTATCCTGCGCGCAGAGATAGACGGTCGGGTCGGCAGGTGCTTCGCGACGCTTGAAAATTGCTTCGAACTCTTCCTGATAGTCGTCGGAAAAGAACACCGTGTGATGAGCAAGCGGCACCCCTACCGGTTTTGCGAGACGGCATGAAACGAGCGCGGAGAGCGAGCGCTGCATCCTGGCGTTGACCGGATCGGGAGGCGCAATGCCGATCAGTCGCGGGAGCATGGCAACGTCACCGTTGAAGATGATCTGCCGGGTCTTCACGTTTCGTCCTGCGCGGGTGAGAACACCGGCGACGCAACGACGCGAAGGGTCCATCTGAATTTCGCTGACGGGGTCTCCGTACCGAAATTCCACGCCGAGCCCGACCGCAATCGCGCTCAAACGTTCGGCGAGCGCGCGAATGCCGTCGTCCACCATCCAGACACCCATCTGCTCGACATGGGCGACGAGCATCAGCGTGGCCGGTGACAGATAGGGTGACGACCCACAATAGGTGGCATAGCGACCGAAGAGCTGACGAAGCCGCAGATCTGAAAAATAGCTGCCAAGAGCCGACCAGAGCGTTGAAAACGGCCTGATCGCCAGGAGATCCGAGGGGCGGGCAATGCGGCGCGACAGAGAAACCGGATTGGGTCTGCTGGCATCAATGAAGCTGTCTTTCAGCACCTCGAATGTCCGACGGCTGTCCGCTGCAAAGCGGCGGTAGCCTTCCGCTTCGCGCCGCCCGGCGAAATCGGCAATGGCGCGGATGCTTTCTTCCTGGTCGGCGTGGAGATCGAGGCTGGCGCCTCCGCGCCAATAGTGTCGGGCAATCACCGAGCACCTTGTCAGCACCAGTTCGTCATCGATCGATCGACCGGCCGCTGCAAAGAGCGCGTCGAAGACCCATTTCATGGTCAGGACGGTTGGGCCGGCGTCGAAACCCCGACCGCCGACGTCAACCCGCCGGATCTTGCCCCCCGCCTCGGGCTGCGCTTCACAGACCAGGACGCGATACCCGGCAGCGGCCAGCCGGATGGCAGCCGCCAGCCCCCCCATGCCAGCGCCAACCACCACAACCGTGTCGTCAGCCGGGGCGACCATGATCCTCTCCGTAGCCAGTTGACTTACAGTAGCAATATGTCAATCTTTGTTTACACATTACAGAGTTGCGATTAATTTACAATCGCCCTTATCCGGAGGTGAGCCTGATGGATTTTCCCGAGCGCATCGAAACCGGTTTGCAGCGCAGCCTGCGTTACGCAACCGCAAACGGATGTCCGCCCCTCCTGGCGAAGGCGATGAAGCACGCGCTGTTTCCCGGCGGCGCACGCATAAGGCCACGCCTGTGCCTTGCCGTTGCTGCGGCCTGTGGCGATCGGCAACCTCTCGCCGCAGACAGTGCCGCAGTCGCGATCGAACTCCTTCATTGCGCCTCGCTTGTGCATGACGATATGCCGTGTTTCGACAACGCAGCGACCCGACGCGGCGTGGCCAGCGTGCATGCGCAATTCGGCGAGGAGATCGCGCTTCTGGTCGGAGACGGCCTGATCATCGCCGCCTTCGAGACGGTCGCCCGAGAGACGCAACAGACGCCGAACCTGACCGCCCCCCTGATCGCGACCATCGCCAATGCGGTGGGCACGCCTTACGGACTCGTGGCAGGACAGGCCTGGGAAAGCGAGCCCGACATCAACATCACTGCCTATCATCGCGCCAAAACCGCCTCGTTGTTCAGCGGCGCCGTATCCACCGGCGCCATCGCTTCGGGTGGAAATCCCAGGGAATGGCTGGTTCTCGCAGACGCCCTCGGCGCGGCCTATCAGGTCGCTGACGATCTCTATGATGCCGTCGGTCAATCCGACGCCGGCAAACCCGCCGGTCAGGACAGCCGCAACGGCAAGCCGAACCTCGTCGCGAGCATTGGCCTTGATGCTGCCCTTACGCGTCTCAAGCATTTGGTGATGGAAGCGGTTGACAGCGTTCCGGACTGTCCGGGCGCGGAGGCTTTTCGCGCCATGATCCGCAGCGAAGCGACCCGTCTGATGCCGAAGACGCTCGCCACCAGCGCAGCATAGGGTGATGGATACCGGCGGAAAAGGCTTCACAGCCCAGCCCACCGCCGCTGAAGAGGCTGCTACGCGCCTGCGTCCATTCAGCATGATGCAGTCTTTGGCGATCACAGCTCGACTTTGGCGAAATCGCCAGATCGCCTCGCCGCGATTTCGCTTCTTCCTCGCCCGATTGCCGCTCCTGCGCATGATCGGCAATAGAAAGGCGAACAAACTCTTCCGCCTGACCACCGGATTCGTGCACACGCAGATCCTCTCCGCCTGTATTCACCTCAGCATTTTCGAAGCGCTCGACGGAAAGGCGCTGTCAACGACGGCTTTGGCCAAGCAATGCGGTGTGTCCGCTGATACTCTCGGCCAATTGTTGGCCCAAGCGGAGCGACTGGACCTCGTCATCCACGGCGCTCCCGATCTCTGGATGCTTTCGGATACAGGAACGGTCCTTGCCGTTGACCGCGGGCTGCGTGAGATGATCCGGCATCATGATATGCTTTACCGCGACATCGCCGACGCAGGCGCCTTCTGGCGTGGTGATCGTGGTCAAGGCGAACTGCACCGCTACTGGGCATATGTCCGGCGCGGCGATCTTGCCGCGATTGAAAACGCGGCGGTGGCACCCTATTCCGCCCTGATGCGCGAGAGCCAGGCTATGCTCGCCGACTGCATCTTGGCCTCGCATGATTTCGGGCAATATCGATCTGTTCTTGATATCGGCGGCGGCGAAGGAGCATTTCTCTGCGCCCTCGCCGAGCGGCATCGATCGACCGAACTCGCACTTTTCGATCTGCCGGCGGTGACCGCGTTGGCGGGCCGCCATCTGGACGGACGCGGGCTGACAGCCCGTTGCCGACTTCATCCAGGCGACTTTGCCACAGATGTCATTCCGACCGGCCATGATTGCGTGACGCTCGTGCGTATCCTGTGCGACCACGATGACGACCGCGTCTTGGCAATTCTTCGCAATCTGCACCGACATCTGGAACCTGGGACAAGGCTCATCATCGCGGAAGCCATGGCCGGCGACAGTGAGGGCGCCAAACTGGCCGCCATCTATTTCACAACCTATTTCGCTGCGATGGGGTCCGGGCGCTGCCGAACCGCCTCCGAAATTGCAGGACTTCTGGCCCGCAGCGGCTTTCGCAACCTCGAAGCTGTCACCAGCGTCAATCCCCTGTTGGTCGGTCTCGTGATCGCAACGCGATGACCCGATCCTGTTCGCCGCGTCCGCGTGTGTAAATATAGATTGACACTTTGTAACGTAATCTTAAGATGACAATGGGAGCAGAAGGCATCCCGTGTCCGGGGAGGGCACGACAATGCGCAGTGCAGCCATCGTCTTCGAAAAACCAGGAACGCTCGCCGTCAGGCATTTGGCGCTGAATACGCCCGAGGCATCGGACGTGGTGGTCGAGTCGCGCTTCAGCGGCGTATCCAGCGGAACAGAGAAGATGCTTTACGAAGGCACCATGCCGGCCTTCCCGGGCATGCGTTATCCGCTCGTCCCGGGCTACGAGACGGTGGGTGTGGTGGTCGAAGCCGGCCCTGCGTCAGGTCGCTCAATCGGCGACCAGGTCTTCGTCCCCGGTGCAAACTGCTACACGGATGCTGCCGGATTGTTCGGTGCCAGCGCTTCGCTGCTCGTCGTACCCGGCGCCCGCACGGTGCAGACCCATTTTGAACAGATGGAAGATGGAGCCCTGCTGGCTCTGGCCGCAACCGCCCATCACGCGGTCTGTCGCTCGGCCCGCGCTGCATCCCTCGTCATCGGCCACGGTGTCCTCGGACGCCTGATCGCCCGCATCATTCTCGCCACCGGCAATCCGCCACCGATCGTCTGGGAAACCCGTGATGCACGCCGCATCGGCGCGAAGGACTATGTAGTCGGATCTCCCGACGCTGAGCGCGACCTGCGCCACGACGTCATCATCGACGCCAGCGGCGATGCCACGGTCATCGACAAGGCAATCGGACGGCTCAACCGCCGCGGTGATCTCGTTCTGGCCGGCTTCTATGGCGAGCGTGTCGATTTCGCTTTTCCAGCCGCCTTCATGAAGGAAGCGTCGATCATCATCGCCGCCGAGTTCACACCCGCCGATGTTCAGGCGGTCCTCACCCTTGTCGAGGCAGGACGCCTCTCCCTCGGTGGCCTGATCACGCACCATTCTGAGCCGTCCGATGCGGCTTTCGCATACCGGACGGCGTTCAACGACCCCGACTGCCTGAAAATGATCATCGACTGGAGGAATGCCGCATGAGCCTCGACCTGGCACAGGACGGACTGGAGCGCCTGCAGGAAAACCTCCGCGAAGAAGCCGGCATAGAACCCGATGCGCCGGCCGCGGGCAAGGTCACCAAGGAAACTCAGATCATCGCGATCTACGGTAAGGGCGGCATCGGCAAGAGCTTCACGCTCGCCAACCTCTCCTACATGCTGGCCCAGCTCGGCAAGAAGGTGCTTCTCATCGGCTGCGATCCGAAGAGCGATACGACCTCGTTGCTCTTCGGCGGCCGCGCCTGCCCGACCATCATCCAGACTGCCTCGCGCCGCAAGGAAGCCGGCCAGGAAGTGTCGATTTCCGACGTCTGCTTCAAGCGTGACGGCGTCTTCGCCATGGAGCTCGGCGGACCGGAAGTCGGCCGCGGTTGCGGCGGGCGCGGCATCATCCACGGCTTCGAAACCCTCGAGAAGCTCGGCTTCCATGACTGGGATTTCGACTATGTCCTGCTGGACTTCCTCGGCGACGTCGTCTGCGGCGGCTTCGGCCTGCCGATTGCCCGCGACATGTGCCAGAAGGTCGTCGTCGTCGGGTCGAACGACCTGCAGTCACTCTACGTCGCCAACAATGTCTGCTCTGCGGTGAAATACTTCCGCAACCTCGGCGGCAATGTCGGCGTCGCGGGTCTGGTCATCAACAAGGATGATGGCACAGGCGAAGCCCAGGCCTTTGCCGAGGCCGTCGGCATCCCTGTTCTGGCCTCGATCCCGCAGGACGACGACATCCGCCGCAAGAGCGCGAATTACCAGATCATCGGCACCCATGACTCGCAGTGGGGACCGTTGTTCGAAGCGCTCTCCATCAATCTTGCCGAAGCTCCCCCGGTCCTCCCCCGACCGCTCGACCAAGATGGCCTGCTTGGCCTCTTCGACGCGAGCGAAACAGGTGCCGATTACAAACTCCAGCCAGCCTTGCCGGAAGACATGTGCGCCTCGGGTGCGCTGAAACGGCCATCGCTGGAAGTCGTCTACGACAACGTGTGAGATCGGGTGAAGACAATGGATGACCTGCGCAAGGAATTCGAGCCGGACGACGCCAGCGGGACCTCTCCCCTTGGCAGCGACACCGCCGTCCTTGCAGACGGCGTGGCCGCAGAACCGTCCGGCATCGGCTGCCATGGCGGCCTCGAACTCTCCAAGGCTGCGGCGCGCGCCGCCGGTCAGGGCGAATTGATGGATCGCTTCGAGGCCGACTACCCGAAGGGTCCACACGATCAGCCGCAATCCATGTGCCCGGCCTTCGGCTCGCTCCGCGTTGGCCTTCGCATGCGCCGTGTCGGCACGATCCTCTCGGGCTCGGCCTGCTGCGTCTACGGCCTGACCTTCACCTCGCATTTCTACGGCGCCAAACGCTCGGTCGGTTATGTGCCCTTCAGCTCGGAGACCTTGGTCACCGGCAAGCTCTACGAGGACATTGTCGAGGCCGTGCATCAGATGGCGGATCCGGAGAAATTCGACGCCGTTGTCGTCACGAACCTTTGCGTCCCCACCGCCTCTGGCGTGCCGCTCAGGATGTTGCCGCGCGAGATCGACGGTGTGCGCATCGTTGGCATTGACGTCCCAGGCTTTGGGGTCCCGACCCACGCGGAAGCCAAGGATGTGCTTTCGGGCGCCATGCTCGCCTATGCTCGCCAAGAAATCGGCGAAGGCCCGGTGCAGCGCCCGCGCGGTGGGTTGAAAGACAGGCCGACGGTCACGCTGCTCGGCGAGATGTTCCCCGTCGATCCGGTCGTCATCGGCGGCATGCTGGAGCCGATGGGCCTGGCCGCTGGCCCGACCGTTCCCGTCCGAGAATGGCGCGAGCTCTATTCTGCGCTCGACTGCGCCGCTGTGGCCGCGATCCATCCGTTTTACACCGCCAGCATCCGCGAATTTCAGGCGGCCGGGCGGCCGATCGTCGGATCCGCTCCCGTCGGTGTCGACGGAACGGATGCCTGGTTGAAGGCGATCGGCGACAGCTGCAACGTTCCAGAGGCGAAGACCAATATCAGCCGCAACGCCATGCGCGGCGCGATTAAGGCGGCCCTCGCCGATCACAAGATCAAGGGTCGCATCACGCTCTCGGGCTATGAGGGCTCCGAACTCCTCGTTGCACGCCTTCTGGTCGAACTTGGCGCAGACCTGCGTTATGTCGGGACGGCCTGTCCGAAGACGCCTTACAACAGCGAGGATGCCGACTGGCTGGCAGCCCATGGCGTGGAGCTGCGCTTCCGGGCCTCGCTGGAGCAGGACCTCGCCGCCTTCCAGGAATTCAAGCCGGATCTCGCCATCGGCACGACTCCCGTCGTGCAGAAGGCGAAGGAGAGCGCCACACCCGCTCTCTACTTCACCAATCTGATTTCTGCCCGTCCACTGATGGGTCCGGCGGGTGTCGCCTCGCTGCCAGCCGTGATCAACGCCGCGATCGGCAACAAGGACCGCTTCCTCGCCATGAACGCCTTCTTCGAAGGTGTTGGCTCTGGCGATGGTGCCGGCATCTGGGAAACCCTACCGGAAGACCGCACCGCCTATCGCAAGAAGTTCGCGGCCAAGGTCAAGCAGTCCCGCAACGCCGTCGACAATGGGGAGAGCGTCGGATGCTGATCCTCGACCACGATAGAGCCGGCGGTTACTGGGGCAGCGTTTATGCCTTTACCGCGATCAAGGGCCTGCAGGTGATCATCGACGGCCCGGTGGGCTGCGAAAACCTGCCCGTCACTTCCGTCCTCCATTACACGGACGCCCTGCCCCCGCACGAGCTGCCGATCGTCGTCTCCGGTCTGTCGGAAGACGAACTGGGCCAGCACGGCACCGAAGGCGCCATGAAGCGGGCCCGTCTCGCGCTCGATCCGGACCTGCCCGCCGTCGTTGTCACCGGCTCGATCGCCGAAATGATCGGCGGTGGCGTGACCCCTGAGGGTTCCAACATCGTCCGCTTCCTGCCGCGCACGATCGATGAAGACCAGTGGCAGAGCGCTGACCGCGCGCTGAAATGGCTCTGGACCGAATTCGGTCCGAAGGGCGGCAAGGTGCCGGCACCGCGCCGTCGTCCGGAGGGCGCCAAGCCGCGCGTCAACATCATCGGCCCGATCTACGGCACCTACAACATGCCCTCGGATCTCGCCGAAATCCGTCGTCTCGTCGAAGGACTGGGCGCCGAGATCAACATGGTCTTCCCGCTCGGCAGTCATCTCGAAGACGTGCGCAAGCTTGCCGATGCCGATGCCAATATCTGCCTCTACCGCGAATTCGGCCGTCTGCTCTGCGAGGCGCTGGACCGCCCCTATCTGCAGGCGCCGATCGGCATTCATTCGACGACCGCCTTCCTGCGTGAACTGGGCGGCATGCTGGGTCTCGATCCGGAGCCCTTCATCCTGAAGGAAAAGCACACAACGCTGAAACCGCTTTGGGATCTCTGGCGCTCGGTCACCCAGGACTTCTTTGCGACCGCAAGCTTCGCGATCGTCGCCAACGAGACCTATGTGCGCGGCATCCGCAACTTCCTCGAGGAAGAAATGGGACTGCCCTGCAACTTCGCGATCCCGCGCAAGGCTGGCTCGAAGACGGACAATATCGAGGTTGCTGAACTCACCGCCAAGAAGCCGCCGATGATCATGTTCGGCTCGTTCAACGAGCGCATGTACATGGCCGAACGCGGTGCGCGCGGCAAGTTCGTGCAGCTCTCCTATCCCGGCGCCATCGTCCGCCGCCACCCCGGCACGCCGGTCATGGGCTATTCGGGCGCGGCCTGGCTGATTCAGGAAGTCTGCAACGCGCTTTTCGATATGCTGTTCGACATCCTGCCGCGTGCCGGCGAACTCGACGCGATCGAGGTGACGACCGCCCGTCCCCGCAGCGAAATGGCCTGGCAGTCCGATGCCCAGGCCTCGCTTGAAACATTCATCGGCAACGAGCCCGTGCTCGTCCGCATCTCCGCCGCCAAGCGGCTCAGGGAAGCGGCGGAACGCGAAGCGCGTCGGACTGATGAGCACGAAGTCACCCGTCAGCATGTGGAGAAGGCCGCCCGTCTCGAGGGAGCCTTCGCATGAGTGCCGGAACGAGACCCTTTCGAGGGACCATTGGAGGTGAAGCCATGATCACTGCAACCCGATCCGATCAGGACATGCGTCGAACCCGCGACCGCCAGTCCGAGCGCCAGAACATGCGGCGTCTCTACCTGCTCCTTTATCCGCTGTGCCTGTTCGCCGCGGTGACGTCCCGGCTTGCAGGCCATGCCGAGGATACCGGCGAGCGACCGGCACAATCCGTTTTCGCCGAGGCCCGCTCCGCGGCCTATGCAGCTGCCGGCTACGCCTTCCACGCGTAGCCCGATCCCTTTGCCGGTGTTCTCGACACCGGCAGAACCCGGCAGGTCCGTCAAACGACCTTCCGAAACCCCGCCGCGGGGGCGCCGCGGTGTTCGAGACTAGGAGGTGAATTTGATGGCTGAGACATCAAATGTTTCACTTTCGGGTCTGACCGAAAGCGAAGCGCGCGAGGTCCATGGATTCTTCATCCAAGGCTTCATGATATTCACGGCGATTGCCATCGTCGCGCATATCTTGGTCTGGATGTGGCGTCCCTGGATCCCGGGGCCGGAAGGTTATAGCTCTCTCGAGAGCATTCACCAGACGGCTCTCACGCTTCTGCCGATGTTGGCCTGAGGAGGCGTGATATGTGGAGAATCTGGCTTATGTTCGATCCGCGCAAGGCGCTGGTCGCACTGTCTGTGTTCCTTTTCACCCTCGCCATCCTGATCCACTTCATCCTGCTGAGCACGGAACGCTTCAACTGGCTGGAGGGCAAGCCCCTCACGACCAGTTCCATCGAGCATTCCCTCTCTGAAGGTGTGGATCTCAGGCTGATCGGCTGAACCCAAAACCGGCAGCGGGCGCAGCCCACAAGGTTTCGCCCGCCGCCAATCCTGCACGACCCGACATCGCCGCCTGGCTGATTACCTCTGGAGGAAACGAACATGGCGCTGCTGAGTTTTGAACGCAAATATCGCGTACGAGGCGGGACGCTGCTCGGAGGCGATCTCTTCGATTTCTGGGTGGGCCCCTTCTATGTGGGCTTCTTCGGCGTCACCACGGCCTTCTTCGCGATCCTCGGAACGGCCCTGCTGATCTACGGCGCGGCCATTGGTCCGACCTGGAACATCTGGCGCATTTCGATTGCTCCACCCGATCTTTCCTACGGTCTGGCACTCGCACCGCTGAAGGAAGGCGGCCTCTGGCAGATCGTGACCGTCTGCGCGCTCGGCGCCTTCATTTCCTGGGCCCTGCGCGAAGTGGAAATCTGCCGCAAGCTCGGCATGGGCTACCACGTGCCCTTCGCCTTTTCCTTCGCGATCTTCGCCTATGCGACGCTCGTCGTCTTCCGTCCGTTGCTGCTTGGCGCCTGGGGTCATGGCTTTCCCTACGGCATCTTCAGCCACCTCGATTGGGTGTCGAACGTCGGCTACCAATACCTGCACTTCCACTACAATCCCGCGCATATGATCGCGGTGACCTTCTTCTTCACCACGACCCTTGCGCTGTCCATGCATGGTGGCCTCATCCTTTCGGCCGCCAATCCGGGCCCGTCGATCACCGAAGCCGGCAAACAGGCCGAGGTGAAGACACCGGAATATGAAGACACCTTCTTCCGCGACATCATCGGTTACTCGATCGGCACGCTGGGCATCCACCGCCTCGGCCTGATCCTGGCGCTGAACGCGGGCTTCTGGAGCGCCGTCTGCATCGTCATCAGCGGGCCGTTCTGGAATCAGGGCTGGCCGCAATGGTGGAACTGGTGGCTTCAGCTGCCGATCTGGAACTGAGGGGGACCGGACCATGTTCTTAGCGCAGTATCAAAACATCATCACGCCCATACAGGTCAGCGGTCCGCTGGAAGAAGGCATGCCGCTACCCGCAGGCGACAGCCCGCGCGCCGGGAAGCCGTTTCTCGTCCGCCTGTTTGGGATGATCGGCAACGCCCAGATCGGCCCGATCTACCTCGGCTATCTCGGCACGCTCTCGCTGGTCTTCGGATTCATCGCCTTCGAGATCATCGGCCTCAACATGCTGTCCTCCGTGGGATGGGATCCGATCCAGTTCGTCCGCCAGCTCTTCTGGCTGGGGCTTGAGCCGCCGCCGGCGAAATATGGGCTGAAGGTCCTACCACCGCTCGCCGAAGGTGGCTGGTGGCAGATCGCCGGCTTCTTCCTGACGACGTCGATCCTTCTGTGGTGGGTGCGCGTCTATCGCCGGGCCCGCCAGCTCGAAATGGGCACCCATGTCGCCTGGGCCTTCGCCGCTGCGATCTGGCTCTTCCTGGTGCTGGGCTTCATCCGCCCGCTCTTGATGGGCAATTTCGCGGAAGCCGTTCCCTTCGGCATCTTCCCGCATCTCGACTGGACGGCCGCCTTCTCGATCCGCTACGGCAATCTCTACTACAATCCGTTCCACTGCCTCTCGATCGTCTTCCTTTATGGCTCGGTCCTACTTTTTGCGATGCACGGCGCGACGATCCTCGCCGTCGGCAAATATGGCGGCGAGCGCGAGCTGGAACAGATCACCGATCGCGGCACAGCCTCTGAACGCGCGGCCCTCTTCTGGCGCTGGACCATGGGCTTCAACGCCACCATGGAATCCGTCCACCGCTGGGCCTGGTGGTTCGCAATCCTCACGCCCATCACCGGCGGCATCGGCATCCTGCTCACGGGCACCGTCGTCGACAACTGGTACCTCTGGGGCATCAATCACGGGATCGTCTCCCCGCTGCCGGGCTATCCCGGTGTCGTCGACCCGGCGCTTTAAGGAGAAGGACGATGAAACTCTGGATTCCCTTCGCCGTATCCGCCGGCTCCCTGCTGACGATCGCAAGTTTCGTTGGCGCCGGCTGGGACGCGCCACCAGTCGAGACCACGCAGATCGGCTATCGCGGCACGGGCATGTACATCCACCGCGATGTCGAAAAGCAGGAAGTGCTGAAGGCGGCAAACGCCGTGCCGCCAGCGCCTTGGCAGGCCGACCCGGCCGGTGATAAGGCCAAGGATCTCTACGAGAACGTTCAGGTTCTCGGCGATCTCTCGGACGATCAGTTCAACCAGTTCATGGCTTCGATCACCGAGTGGATCGCGCCGGAGGCCGGTTGCAACTACTGCCACAACCCGGAAAATCTCGCATCGGACGAAATATATCAGAAGGTCGTTGCCCGCCGTATGATCCAGATGACGCAGGCGATCAATGTCGACTGGAGCGCCCATGTGGGCCAGGTCGGCGCCACCTGCTACACCTGTCACCGCGGCCAGGCGATCCCCGCCAACTACTGGTACGAGGATCTCGAGCCGAAGCCGGCCGGTGGTATGACGCAGAACCGTCAGGGTCAGAACGTCGTCGCCAAGTTCGGTGGCAACTCCTCGCTGCCGCAGAATGTGTTGAAGGACTACCTGCTCGACGCCAAGCAAATTCGCGTCCACTCAACGACCGCGCTACCGACAGGGACAAACCTGAACGGCACCAAGGAGACCGAAGCCACATGGTCTCTGATGATGCACATGTCGGAATCGCTCGGCGTGAACTGCACCACGTGCCACAATACACGCGCCTTCAATGCCTGGGACGAAAGCCCGCCACAGCGCGTGACCGCCTGGCATGGTATCCGCATGGTACGCGACATCAACGCCAACTATATCGCCGGGTTGACGCCGGTCTTCCCGGCCACCCGCAAGGGACCGGCAGGTGACGTGTTCAAGGTCGGTTGCGGCACCTGCCATGCCGGCGTCCAGAAGCCGCTCTACGGCGTCTCGATGCTGCAGGACTACGTTGACTCTCTGACGAAGAAGGGTCCAACCGCAGTGCCGGACTACACGACCTACCAGCCTGGCACCACGCAACGCATGGCTCCCGCCGGCCAGAGCAGCGCGCTGCAGACCAAGCCGACCTCCGAGACCGCAGCCGTCGTTCTGCCGGAGGCAGGTCAGACCGCCAACGACTGACGGCCTCCCAAGGCAGGCCGCAATGGGAAGGGGAGCTCTAGGGCTCCCCTTCTTTTTGGCCTAACGCCGTCGAATAGTTGCGGATGCCCCGAAATCTGGGATGCGCGATCGAAGAATGCCGGACAAACAAAAGTCCGGCGGACCCAAAGAGATCGACCGGACGTTCGAAGACGGTTGGGATAAGAGAGCGCGAAGTCAGGCCGCTTCAGCGAAGCTCAGGCCCGGGAAGCGCTGCAGATAGATGCGGAACCACGGCGTGAAGTCCTGCGGGCGCTCGCGCACCTCCCGCATCAGATCGCGAGGCGCGATCCAGCGAACAGCCTCGACCTCGCCCGCGACGGGCAGGACTTGCAAGGTGCGACTATCCACCTGGGCGCTGAACAGGGTCACGCGTTCGTGCTCCTTTAGACCTTCGCCGACATCGGCCGCGTATTCGACGGTCTGATGGCGAGTGAGCGGCAGGGTGAAGCCGAGCTCCTCGGTGAGGCGACGCTCGGCACAGTCCTCGACCGTTTCGTCCCAGTGCGGATGCGTACAGCAGGTATTGGCCCAGAGACCGGCGCAGTGATATTTGGTCGATGCGCGCTTCTGGATCAGCAGCAGGTCACCGTCAAAAACGAAGACCGAAACGGCAAGGTGAAGCTGCCCGTCGAGATGCGCCTGCATCTTTTCGATCGGATAAAGCGATCCGTCACCGGCAATCGCCGGGATGTAAATGCTGTCCGTCATCCTGTCAGTGTCCAAACGAGTTCCTTGCGGCCTGCCGATACGGCCTTTGCTCGGCTTAGGCAACCGCCCTGGCCAGCGCACACTTCGACCAGAGCGAACAGAGCGCCTCTGCGAGATGCTCGATATCGGCGTCCGTATGCAGCGGCGTCGGCGTGATCCTGAGCCGTTCCTTGCCGACGGCAACCGTCGGATAGTTGATCGGCTGCACATAGATGCCGAAATCTTCGAGCAACACGTCCGAGATCCATTTGCACTTCGCCGCATTGCCAACCATGACCGGCACGATGTGGCTCGGGTTCTGCATATGCGGGATCCCACGCACATCGAGCGCGCGCCGGACCTTGGCCACCGTTGCCTGATGCATATGGCGCTCGAACGGACTCTCTTTAAGATGGCGGATCGACGCAGTGGCTCCTGCCGCGAGCGCCGGCGGGATCGCCGTGGTGAAGATGAAGCCGGAGGCAAAGGAGCGCACGAAGTCGACCAGAACGGCCGGGCCGGTGATGTAGCCACCCATGACCCCGAAGGCCTTGCCGAGCGTACCCTCGATGACGGTCAGCCGGTCCATGAGGCCTTCGCGCTCGGCAACACCGCCACCGCGCGGACCGTACATGCCAACGGCATGAACCTCGTCGAGATAGGTCAGCGCGCCGAACTGGTCGGCAACATCGCAGATCTCTTTGATCGGCGAGATGTCACCATCCATCGAATAGACGCTTTCGAAGGCAACGAGCTTCGGCGCTGCCGGATCGTCCGCCGCCATCAGCTCGCGCAGATGCTTGTAGTCGTTGTGGCGGAACTGCCGCTTGATGCAGCGCGAATGCCGGATGCCTTCGATCATCGAGGCATGGTTGAGCGAGTCCGAATAGCAGATGATCCCCGGGATCTTGGCAAGCAGCGTCCCGAGGGCCGCCCAGTTCGACACATAGCCGGAGGTGAAGATCAGCGCCCCTTCCTTGCCATGCAGATCGGCGAGCTCGCGCTCGAGCAAGACGTGGTAGTGGTTCGTGCCGGAAATGTTGCGCGTACCACCGGCACCGGCGCCGCACTTGCGCACGACCTCGATCATCCGATCGGTGACGAGAGGGTTCTGCCCCATGCCGAGATAGTCGTTCGAGCACCAGACGGTGACATCACGCACTGTTCCATCGGCATTGTGAAACGCGGCTTTCGGAAAGGCCGAGCAGTGACGCTCCAGGTCCGCGAAAACGCGGTAATTGCCGGCAGTGTGCAGGCCGGCGAGCGCCTCTTCCATGTGCTGGAAAACATCCATCAGTCTTTCCTCTTCCCGATCGTGTCTTGTCCAAGTGTTGTCCAGGAAGAGTGCGGCCCGGACACCGGCCCACTTTCCTTGAGTGCGGAGACGCCATCCGCCGCAGGGCGAATGGCAAGATTGCCCCGGTCCTGCCGCGCCATGGCCCAGCGCCACAGCGCCGTGTCGGAAACGGGAAGAACGAGAACGAGATGTTCGACGATGGCGAGCGCCATGAAGGTGGCAAGCAGCGTGTGGCCGACGACCGAATGGGCCTGGGTTGCCCTGCTGGCCCCGACCACCAGGACGGCAAAGAGGCCGGCTGCGATCGCCAGGAAGATCGGAAACAGCGGCGTCATCCGATCGGTCTTGAAATAGCTCTTCAGATGCCGGATGCCCTTCGGCATCAACTCACTGACGGCATGCGGTGCACCGAGAAAGATCACCAGCTTGGCGGAAATCCGCATGCCCCAGAGAAGCCCGAAGGCGGCAAGCCCAAAGAGATTGGCGGATCCGTCGAGCGCAAGCCATAGCGCGATCGCGGTCACCAGAATGGCGATCTCGTGATCGCTGACGGCCTCCCAGGCGGCCCGGAAACGGCGAAAGCCGGTTAGCCCCGGAGGGCACTCGCCCGTCCGACGCCCTGTCAGTATGCCTGTCAGGAACGCGGCCTCATGCCAGGCCCAGACGAGCAGTGCGCCGAAGAAGCCGACATAGGAACCGAGCACTGTCGGTTCCTGCGCGCCCCAGAGCATCAGGATGACGCCGAAGGCACCGACAAGCGTCATCAGCGCCATCAATATGAGCCCCCTGCCCTGCGGTCCATCGGACCGGTTGACCATGGCCAGCACCAGCCCGGTCGAAAGCCACCATACCGAGATGGCGACGAGAACGACGGCGAGCGGGTGGGTCAGGGTCATGGCGATCTCCTCACCAGACCGGTTGCAGGCGCGATGTGGCGGGGATGGTGTTCGACTTCGTCGGGATTGCATACATCCTGACAAAATTGACGGCAGCAGCAGCAGACCAGAAGCCCTTGGCGATCTTGCCCGTGAGGCCGCCCTTCGCGTCGGCTGCCATGACCTTGCGGTTGATCCGCTCCATCCGGCGGAAGCCTTCATGCAGGGCCGGATTGTCGAGATCGAGCACAAGCGGAAAGCACTGGCGCGAGATTTCGCTCGTCAGCCGGAAGACCTTCATGTCGTAATCGTCGATATCGACGCCGAGCCCCTTGTGGAAAGCCGGCCGCATGTGATCGCGCACATACATGGTGGCGAAGACGGCGAGCAGGAAGAACTTGATCCAGTACTTGTTCAGCCCCTCCATCAGCCGCTTGTCGGAGCGGATGATCAGCGAGAAAGCCTCGCCGTGGGAGAACTCGTCATTGCACCATTCACGGAACCACTTGAAGATCGGATGGAAGCGCTGCTCGGGATGCTTTTCGAGGTGGCGATAGATGGTGATGTAGCGGGCATAGCCGATCTTCTCGGAGAGATAGGTGGCGTAATAGATGAACTTCGGCTTGAAGAAGGTGTACTTCTTCGCCTTGGCCAGGAAGCCCATGTTCACGCCGATGCCGAATTCCTTCAGCGCGTCGTTGATGAAACCGGCATGGCGGGATTCGTCCCGGCTCATATAGCCGAAAAGCTCGCAGATCTCCTGGTTCTTGCCGCGCCGCTTCATCTCCTTGTAGAGCACACAGCCCGAGAATTCGGAGGTCAGCGACGAGACGAGGAAGTCGATGAACTCCTCGCGCAGATCGTCCGGCAGGGCATCGATGTCGATATCGTCCCAGTCTTCGTTGCGCTTGAAGTGGCCGCGGTTCGGATCGCTCTTCATCTGCGCGATCAGGACATCCCATTCGGCCCGAACCGGCTCGACATTGATCTTGTCCATCTCGTCGAAATCGGTGGTGTAGAAGCGCGGTGTCAGCATGGTGGAGACGAGCGCGCTGCGGGTCGTGTCGTTGACCCCGGCCATGCGCTCCTCGACGGTCGGCTCGTGATCGGAAAGATCAGCAGGCGAAACGTGATTGTTCATGACAATGCCCTCTCGGTGAAGCTGAATTCGCACAATTCCATCATGTCGAGATCGCCGGTGGCCCGGATCCAGGCCCGTTCCACTGCACCCGCTCGGGTGATCGTCGCCTTACGGCGGAAGTTCTGGCTGGAGCCATAGGGGATCTGGACAGGTGCGCCGTGCACGAGCACCTCGTCACCGGGATGCACCACCACGCCATTGTCGAACCTTAAGTGCGCGCCCAGCGCCTCGAAGGTATTGTTGATCTCGACGGTACAATCGACCGTCTCCTTCCGTCGCATCAAGGCAAAGACCGGGTTCATTGGCTTTCTCCTCCCTGTGAGCCCAGAAGGGCTTCGAATGCGGCCACGTTGTCGGGGCCAAAAGCATCCAGATAGATCCGTTCACCGGTACCGATATCCGACAGGCTGACGGCACCGGCCTCCCATTTGATCAGGCGGTAAGGCGTCTCAAACGGCACCTTGGCCACCTGCCGCATGCGTTCGAACGCCCGCAGCGATCCGCGAACGAAGCCGCCGGCCTGGGGTCCGTAGCTTGCGATCTCCCGGCGCGTCGCAACGTCGGTTACGACGACAAAGTCCGAGGTGATGCGTGTAATCATCAGGTCACGGATGGCGACCGGCGCACCGAGCTGCTGCTTGACGAGACCGAGCCCCGTCGTCTGGCCGAAGACGATCGCCCCTGCCGTAAAGGCGAGCAGGCCGATCAGGCCGAAGAACAGGCCGCGCGGCACCCGGTTCGGGGTCTTGCCCTTGCGGTCCGCCCAATAGCCGAGATGCGAGGCCGTTCCCATGACGCTCTCCCTATTCCGCGGCGACGACGGAAGGCGGCATGGCGCTTCCTGTCGTTTCCTGCAGGATGATCCGCGGCTGTTCGGCACGCGCACCGCGATACTGACCGACCGCAGCTGACAGGACCTTGGCAGCCTTCTCCGCATCGGCCAGGAAGATCAGGCTCGGCTCGGGCTTCGAGAAGCGGAAGCCCCGCACATGCGGCCACTGGATGAGCCACGACAGACGTTGACCCGGCAGAAGCGCAATTGCGATGACCCCGGCCTTTTCGCCAATCTTCGCCAACGAAACGCTGTCGATCTGGCGGAATGGAAGGTTGAGCGTCATCGAGATCGCGACGCCGAAGCGCATCACGACGCGCTCCGTGGTGATCGTGTAGAGCGTGGTCTTCTCGACCGCCCAGGCAAACAGCTCGATCATGCCGATGAGCACACCGGCAAGAGCCGTGAGCACGGCAACCGAGAAAAGGATGCCGCCTGCCGACTGCCCGTCATTCAGCCCGGCCACGACAGCCCAGCTCGCCAGGATCAGAAAATAGCCGACGATCCAGCGGATCTTCAGAAGATGGCGAGCAACGAGAGCCGAAGACGGCCGCCCCTGCCAGAGGATAACCTCGCCAGCCGGCGGCACGCCGGGAAGCCCCGGCAGTGGCTCAATTTCATGTTCTCTGATGACGAACTGGCTCACAGCAGCGGCTCCTGACGCAGGCGATCCGCATAAAGGAGACCGGCGCCGAAATAGGCGGCGATCTTGTCTTCCTCGAGCAGGGTCACGAATTCGGGACGGGCCGTTGCCGGGACATCGGCAAACTGGGCGGCAGTGACGGCATGCACATAGAGATGCCGGACATTCCCGCGCCCTGTCTGGAAGACGACGAAATTGTTCGGCAGCAGCACGGAGCGTGCGCCGCCAGCAAGCTCGACCTCGTAGTAGCGGATCAGGTGTTCCGCACGGTCGACCCAGACATCCTTGACCATACCCGCCACCTGCTTGTCGCAGCCGAGAACGGCCAGACCGCGCGGATCCATGGCACCTTCGGCGATCCCAAAGCCTTCGGCGACACGCAGCGGCACGATGCGGGCATCCCCATGGGCGGTCACGTCAGGCTTGTCGGAACGCTCCGCCCAGGAACCGGGGCCGATGCCAGCGAGCAGCGAATTGCCGACCGGCTCCGACGGATAGCCGGGGGCCGGGGCAATGCGGCGACTGGAGAAGGTCCGGGTGTCGCGCTTCAGATCCGGGACCTGCTTGATCCCCAGACCATGTGGCAGCACGAAGGTCTTCTTCGGCGGCACGAAGAGCCAGGGGCTCTTGTTGTAGCGACCTGTGACATCCTCTTCGAGCGGATAACCCTCACGACGATCTTCCTGGCGCAGATACCAGATCAGACCTGCGAAGAAGATCCAGAACGCATAAAGCACCACCTGTGCGACATCGATATTTCCAACCAGCGACCCGGTCATATCAGACCCTCCAGTGTAGAGCGTTTCCGCCGGCTTCAGCCGGGCAGCTCCGCCAATCCAAAACGCATGTCCTGCAAGTAATCCCTCTGGTAGCGCCGGCCGGTCAGCGGACCCAAGACTGCCAAGCACAAGAAGAGGAGAATGATTTCAAAGCTGTAGACAACGAGATAGCCTGCAGCGGGCGTCATCATGGCCTCACCCAGCGAGCCGTTCAGCGCCAGCGCATTGATCGTGTTCTTGATCACGCCGCCCGCCAGCATGGCCGCCCCGATGGCGGTCGCCTGCACGGCACCCCAGGCCCCGACGACGAGGCCACTGTCGGAGCGCTCGGCAATGCCCATCGCAGCCAGCATCGTCCCGACGGCAAAGAGCCCGCCACCGAGACCGATGCCGAAGGCGCCGAGATGGAAGAGCCCATTGACGCCAAGCGGCGAGGCAAAGATGACGGCGGAGAAGGCTGAGATCCCGATCAAGAGGCCGCGCGCGGCAACCCGGTACATCTGCGCACCATGTTGCAGGCTATGGGCCGCCCAGGCAAAACCCATCATGGTTCCGAAGGCCCAAAGCCCGGTCAGGCGCGTGGTCTCACCGACCGACAGACCCAGGATCTCGCCGCCATAGGGCTCAAGCAGGATGTCCTGCATTGAAAAGGCGGCAGAACCGATGGCAACGGCAAGCAACAACCGCATCACGCCGGGGGCACTGCGGTAATCGTCAAGCGCATCGAAGAAGCTCGAAAGGTCCCGGTCGACAGCCGTACGGCGGACGTCGCGCGGCTCCTGCTTCCAGATCGCGATGACATTGATCACGATGGTCAGGAGCGCCGTTCCCTGGATGACCTGGATCAGGAGCTTCGGCGAGAAATCGACCAGGAAAAGGCTGTAGAAGCTGGAAGCGCCGATCATGCCCGTCAGCAGCATGAAATAGAGAAGCGCCACGACCCGCGGACGTTTCTCCTCAGGCACCAGATCGCTGGCGAGAGCAAGACCCGCCGTCTGCGACATATGCATGCCGAAGCCGGTGAGGATGAAGGCGAGGCTTGCCCCCGCTGCCCCCGCCCATTCGGGGCCGACGGTCTGCGACTGCAGGAGAAGCAGGGCAAAGGGCATGATGGCAAGGCCGCCGAACTGCAGCAGGCTTCCGAGCCAGACATAGGGCACGCGCCGCCAGCCGAGCACGGACTTGTAAGTATCCGACCGGAAACCGAAGAGAAGACGCAGAGGGGCGGCTAGAACCGGAATGGCAACGACTGCAGACACCAGGGCAACAGAAACCCCGAGTTCAACGATCAGCACGCGGTTCAGGGTCCCGGTCAGGAGAACGAGCACGCAACCGGCAGAGACCTGAAACAGCGAGAGTCGCAGCAGGCGGGACAAGGGCATCTCGGCCGTTGCTGCATCCGCAAACGGCATGAAGCGCGTTCCGACCCTTTGCCAGAACGCGATCATCTTGGCGTTGGCGGCAGCGATCGTCATGACCGGATCACCTCCATGGCCTGCGATGTGTAGAAACCGACGGCAACCTTGTGGCTGCGACCGACCTGCCAGTCTGCGAACTCCGGATGATTGACCATCTCTCCCACGAGTCTCGCAGGATCGACCGGATAGATCGCCGGTGCGCGATTGCCGCGCGGGAAAACCTTGCCGGCGGCCAGCATGGCCCGCAGCAGGCGCGATCCAGGCGCCAGCGTAAAGATCATCTGGCGCGAGGTACGCTCGGCCAGGGTGTGGAGCACGCGAACGGCGTCTGCCCGGCGGTAATGGATCAGCACGTCCATCGCGACCACTGCATCGAAACGACCATGGCGCGGATCGAGCATGTCGCCACTGTGGAAGGTGACAGACCCCTTGAAACGACCATGCGAGGCTTCGAGGTCATGCGCTCGCTGGCGGGCATGGGCGATCATCTGCGCCGAGAGATCGATGCCGACGACGTCTGCACCGCGTGCGATGAGCTCGAAGGAGAGAACGCCCGAGCCGCAGCCCGCATCGAGAATGCGCCAGCCGGTGAGGTCCTGCGGCAGCCACGACGCTAGCGTGCCGCGCATTTCTTCACGACCCTTACGGACCGTGGCGCGGATGCCGCTCACCGGCTGATCGCCGGTCAGACGCTTCCAGGCATCGAGCGCGGTGCGATCGAAGTAATGTTCGATTTCCCCGGTGCGTCTGATGTAGTCGGCCTGGCTCATGGCAACCTCACTCGAAGCCGAGAAATTCAAAGATTTCCCGGTCCTTCATCGGTTCGGCTTCGAGCGCCGGCGTGCCCGCCCAGAGCCGCTCGGCAAGCTGCATGTATTCCTTCTGGATGCCCAAAATCTCCGGCCTGTCACCCATTTCGAACAGCGTGCTCTTCTTCAACCGGCTGAGCCGCACATGGTCACTGTCGGGCACATGGGCGAGGCGCTTGAGGCCGATCGCCTCATTGTAGCGGTCGATCTGGTCTGTCTCGCGCGAACGGTTGGCGATCACGCCGCCAAGCCTGACGTCGTAGTTCTTCGACTTCGCCTTGATGGCGGCAACGATCCGGTTCATCGCGAAGATGGAATCGAAGTCATTCGCAGCGACGATGACCGCACGCTCGGCATGTTGCAGCGGCGAGGCAAAGCCACCGCAGACCACGTCGCCGAGTACGTCGAAGATCACCACATCGGTGTCGTCGAGCAGGTGGTGCTCCTTGAGCAGCTTCACCGTCTGGCCGACGACATAACCGCCGCAGCCTGTACCCGCCGGCGGACCACCCGCCTCGATGCACTGAACGCCGTTATAGCCCTCGACCATATAGTCTTCCGGGCGAAGTTCCTCGGAATGAAAATCGACCTTTTCCAAGACATCGATGACAGTCGGGATCAGGCTTTTCGTCAGCGTAAAGGTCGAATCGTGCTTGGGGTCGCAGCCGATCTGCAGCACGCGCTTGCCGAGCATGGAGAAGGCGACCGACAGGTTGGACGAGGTCGTCGATTTGCCGATCCCGCCCTTGCCATAGATGGCGAAGACCTTGGCACCGTCGATTTCCATGGTCGGGTCGAGATGAACCTGCACGCTGCCCTCGCCATCGGCCCTCTCCCGGAGCTTCTCGGCGATGCGCGCCTCGCGTTCTGCGATCTTGCCATGGGTGTAGATGTTCATTGGGCAGCCTCCCTGACCAGCCCCTCGAGACGGTCTTCCAATTCTTCACCGGCCGCTTTCAGCGCGGCGAGCGTTTCTGCATCCGGCTGCCAGTAATTGCGCTCATGCGCCTCGATCAGCCGGTTGGCGACCCGTGCGGTGGCGGCAGGATTGAGCGTCGCGAGCCGCTGGCGCATGGCGTCATCGAGCACGAAGGTTTCAGTGATCTGCTGATAGACCCAAGGGTCAACGCCGCCAGTCGTTGCCGACCAGCCGAGCGTGTTGGTGACCTGCGCCTCGATATGGCGCACGCCCTCATAGCCATGCTTCAGCATGCCTTCGAACCATTTCGGGTTCAGCGTGCGGGTGCGGGTTTCGAGCGCCACCTGTTCGCCCAGCGTGCGTACACGTCCCTTGCCCTGCGTCTGGTCGGAAATGAAGACCGGCAGCGTCGCGCCGCCCTTGGCTTTCGAGACCGCCTTGGTCAGCCCACCCAGCGTGTCGAAATAATGCTCGATCGTGGTGATGCCGATCTCGACCGAATCGAGATTCTGATAGGCCATGTCGACGTGTTCGAGCATACTGTCGAGCACATCGGCCTGATGGCTCGTCTTGCCCTTGTGATTGATCGCGAAACTCTTGCGATTGCTGTAGGTCTGGGCAATCTCCTCGTCATCGTCCCAGGCAGAGGACGAGATCAGCATGTTGACGTTCGCGCCATAGGCTCCGTCGGCATTGGAGAAGACCCGATAGGCGGCAGCCTCGAGATCGCAGCCATGGCTCTCGCAATAGGAAAGCGCATGCTTACGGATGAAGTTCATTTCGACCGGCTCGTCCGCCGTCGCGGCCAGATAACTGGCTTCCGCCAGCATGCTCGCCTGGATCGGCAGAAGATCGCGGAAGATACCCGACAGTGTCATGACCGCATCGATACGCGGACGCTTCAGCTCCTCGAGCGGGATCAGCACGGCACCGCAGACGCGGTTATAGGCATCAAGCCTTGGCCTTGCACCCATCAGCGCCATGGCCTGGGCAAGCGGCGCCCCGCCGGTCTTCAGATTGTCCGTGCCCCAGAGCACGACGGCGACCGTTTCCGGCAGGCGACCATCAGCCTGCATGTAGCGTTCCAGCACCCGTGCGGCCTGACGCTCACCATCCTGAACGGCAAAGGCGCTCGGGATACCGAAGGGATCGAAACCGTGAATGTTACGGCCGGTCGGCAGAAGTTCGGGTGTGCGCAGCAGGTCACCCGACGGCGACGGCGGCACGTAGCGCGCATCGAGCGCCAGCAGGAGGCCATCGAGTTCGCGATTGGTGATGAGCTCGCTGTTCATCGCCTTCAGGCGGGCGATGCTCTCCTTCAGGTCCGGCGAACCCGCCTTTTCCGCCTGCGCGACGGCGAGATCATCGCCATCGGCAATCGCAAGAACCAGTGACTGCCGATCGGCATGGCTGACAACGGCGGGCATGCCGGCGCCGACATGCTCCAGCATGTCGAGCCGCTCGTCGCGTCCCATGCCACGACCGGCAACATGCAGACCATCCGGGATCAGCGCATATTCAAGCTCGGTCATTTCAGCCACGAGCGACTGGATGACCTCGGCCTGGGTTTGGGCCAGACTGTCGCGACCCAGCTCAAGCTGCGCCGCCTGCACCTGGATCAGTTCGAACAAGCGTTCACGCTCGACAAGCGCATCAGGTGCTGCCTGCCGGTAGCGGTCGAGGCTCGCCTTCAGTTCGCTCAGGCCCTTGTAGAGCCCGGCATGGGTGATCGGCGGCGTGAGATAGGAGATCAGCGTCGCAGCCGAGCGGCGCTTGGCAATCGATCCCTCGGACGGATTGTTGGCCGCATAGAGATAGAAATTCGGCAGAGCGCCGAGAAGACGATCCGGCCAGCAGCTTGCCGACAGGCCGACCTGCTTGCCGGGCATGAATTCGAGCGCGCCATGGGTGCCGAAATGCAGGACGGCATCGGCTTTCCAGGTTTCGCGCAGATAACGGTAGAAGGTCGCAAAGGCGTGGTTCGGGGCAAAGCCGCCCTCGAACAATAGCCGCATCGGATCGCCCTCATAGCCGAAGGGCGGCTGGATCGCGACGAGCAGCTTGCCGAACTGGCGACCAAGAACAAAGAGGCCACGGCCATTGCTCAGCACTCGGCCAGGCGCCGGTCCCCACTGGGCTTCGATGTCGGCGAGGTGCCGCTCGCCACGCACGTGATCATCGACCGAAACCACCGTATGCACATTGGCCTCGGCACCATACAGCGCGGCATTGCCTTCGAGGATCGCCAGCCTGAGCGCCTCGGCATCCGCGGGCACGTCGACATCGTAACCCTCGGCTTTCAGCCGCGTCATCGTCTCGAACAGGCTTTCGAAAACCGAAAGGAAGGCGGCAGTGCCGATGCTGCCACTGTTCGGCGGGAAGTTGAAGATCGTGACCGCAAGGCGGCGTTCGGCGCGGGCTGCCCGCCGCAGGTCAACCATCGCCGCCAGACGGTCGGCAAGCAGTGTCACGCGCTCCTCGTCCGGCTGCATGCAGGCGCGGCCCGAGGGGCAGGCATCGAGCTGGCGCGAGCAGATGCAGGCCTTGGCCTTGGCGGCACCATCGGAGCGTCCGCCGAAGACCATGGAGCCGATCGCACCATCGAGTTCCGGAATCGCGACCATCAGCGTGGTTTCGATCGGCGTCAGGCCCTGGCCCGACTGCGCCCAGGCCTCACGCGTCTGGAATTCGGTGACAAAGGCCGAGAAATAGGGAACGTCGAGCGTCTGCAAGAGAGCAGCCGCCGCGCTCGCATCGCTATAGGCCGGGCCGCCGACAAGCGAGAAACCGGTGAGCGAGCAGAGCGCATCGATCTTCACGCCCGTTGCGCCGCCCATCATGTAGCGCTCGATTGCGCCGCGCATGTCGAGCCCGCTGCAGAAGACCGGGACCACGTTGAAGCCGCGGGTTTCCAGCTCGCGGATGACACGGTCGTAATGGCCGGTATCGCCGGAAAGGATATAGGTCCGCATCAGGAGCAGGCCGATGGTCCCACGGGCGCCGGGCTTGAACGGCAGGGCCGAAAGCTGCGTTGCCACCCTTGGCTTCAGGCGCGGATGATAGAGACCCATGTCGGGATATTCGACCGGATCGCCCACGGTCACCCGGCCCTGAAGCCCCTTGCGCTCCCCCCGGGCATATTTGCCGACCAAGAGGCGCACCATGTTGGCGATGTTTTCGTCCGAGGCTGCGATCCGATATTGCAGCGTCAGGAAATAGTTACGCACATCCTGCGCGGTGCCGGGGATGAAACGGAGGAGCTGCGGCAGGCGACGCAGCATGGCAAGCTGACGCTCGCCGGCGGTGCGGCCGCTATCCTTGCCGCCACGCGAGCTTTTGCCGCGCAGCTTCTTTAAGAGTGCGAGCGGACCCTTCTGCTCTTCGCTCATCTTGAAACGACCCATGGTCGTGTATTTCATGACCGTGCCGGCCGACATGCAGCAGACCATGGCGTCGCATTCGCGATGCCGGGCTTCGAGCACGTCTGCGATGGCGCGCACATGCTCTTCGACGAAGATCATCGAAACGATGATGATGTCGCCGGCAAGGATTGCAGCACGGCAGGCTTCGAGGCTGGCTGGATTGTCGTTCCAGTCGGTCGCGGCATGGACGGAAAGCGTCAGACCGGGCAGGTCCTGGGCGAGGCTGCGCCGCGCATCGTCGACGGCTGCGACAATGTGATTGTCAAGCGTCACGAACACCACCCGGACCGGGGTGCTGTCAGCGGGCGAAATGGGCTTTCGCGTCATACAGCGTCTCCACGGTGATCGGGCGGATACCCTTGCGGGCGGCGAAAAGTTCGGTGTTGCGGCGGGCCTTGCCGCGCACGAAGAAGGGCACCTTCTTCAGTTCGCGCTCGGCATCCGGGGTCCAGACGACGTCGTCCGCAGGCGCCTCGGCCATGACAAGCGTCTCGCCATCGGTCTCATCGTC
Source organism: Allorhizobium sp. DMC15 (assembly GCF_056314065.1). Lineage (NCBI taxonomy): Bacteria > Pseudomonadati > Pseudomonadota > Alphaproteobacteria > Hyphomicrobiales > Rhizobiaceae > Allorhizobium > Allorhizobium sp. DMC15. Next base: position 199,414 of record NZ_JBQUZB010000005.1, on the reverse strand, counting down.
AGCAGCCGCAGGCTTTGCCGAAGGCGCATGGGCATGCAGATGCGAGGCCTGAGCCTGATCGTTGAACTCGAAATCGTCCCGGAACATCTGCAGGAGATGCTCTTCAAGCCCCATCATCAGCGGGTGGACCCAGCTGTCGAAGATGACATTCGCACCCTCGAAGCCCATCTGCGGCGAATAGCGGGCCGGGAAATCCTGGACATGGACGGGCGCCGAAACGACGGCGCAGGGAACGCGCAGCCGCTTGGCAATGTGCCGCTCCATCTGCGTACCCAGAACCAACTCCGGACGGGCATCGATGATCGCCTGCTCGACATCGAGATGGTCGTCGGTGATCAGCGCCTCGACACCGAATTCTTCAGCGGCCTCGCGCACTTCGCGGGCGAACTCGCGCATATAGGTGCCAAGGCCGCAGACCTTGAAGCCCAGTTCCCGGGCAGCGATGCGGGCGGCGGCAATGGCGTGGGTCGCGTCACCGAAGACGAAGACGCGCTTGTTGGTGAGGTAATTGCTGTCGACAGAGCGCGCGTACCAGGTGGCGCGATCCTCCGCCTCGCCGACTGGCTCGTCATTCGAAAGGCCTGCCAGCGCGCGCACTTCCGCAAGAAAGGTCCGTGTCGCACCAATCCCGATCGGAACGGTCGAGACGAAAGGCATGCCAAACTGCTTCTTCAGGTAGCGTGCAGCGTTCTCGCCGATCTCGGGATAGAGCACGATGTTGAAGGCAGCCTCCGGCAAACGCGCGAGATCGTCGACCGTTGCCCCGAGCGGCGCCACGACCCGGACATCAATGCCGTTTGCGGTAAGCAGCCGGCAAATTTCGGTCACGTCGTCGCGGTTGCGGAAACCGAGGGCGGAAGGGCCGAGGATGTTGCAGCTGTTCGGGGCCACCTGCGCCGAACGTTCGCGCCCGGCGGTGAAGCCACGGACGAGCCGATAGAAGGTCTCGGCTGCACCCCAGTGCTCCTTCTTCTGGTAGGAAGGCAGTTCCAGAGGCACAACGGGGATCCGCACATCAAGCGTCCGCGCCAGACCCGCCGGATCGTCCTGCAGGAGTTCGGCTGTGCAGGAGGCGCCGACCAGAAGCGCATCTGGCTGGAAACGGGTGATGGCATCGCGGCAGGCGGTCTTGAACACATCGGCCGTGGAGCCTGCGAGATCACGTGCCTGGAAGGTGGTGTAGGTGACCGGCGGACGTGAAGGGCGTCGCTCGATCATGGTGAAAAGCAGGTCGGCATAGGTGTCGCCCTGCGGTGCATGCAGCACATAATGCACGCCCTGCATCGACGCGGCGATCCGCATGGCACCCACATGCGGCGGTCCTTCATAGGTCCACATGGTGAGTTTCATGATGCGACCCTCCGGCTGCTGGACCGGTCGCCCGCAATCATCGCCTTGCGCGTCAGCGGACGGGCAAAGAGTTCGGCGAGATCGCCGGCCTGCTCATAGCCCTGGATCGGCGTGAAGGCGAATTCGATAGACCACTTGGTGACGATTCCTTCCGCCTCGAAGGGATTGGCAAGACCCATGCCGCAGACGACGAGATCGGGCTTGGCCGCACGACAGCGGTCGATCTGGATTTCGACATCCTGACCTTCCGAAATCGAGACACCGGGCGGCAGCATGGCGAGCTCGCCGGCGACGTGTTCGCGGTGCAGATAGGGGCTGCCGACTTCGATGATCTCGGCATCCAGCTCGCGGCTGAGATAGCGGGCGAGCGATGGCTCCAACTGGCTGTCGGGGAACAGGAAGATCCGCTTGCCTTCGAGCATGGGCCGATAATGGGCGGTTGCCTCGCGGGCACGCCGGCGCGGCGCCTCGGTCAAGGCGGCAAACCGGGCCGGAGAAACGCCGAACGTGTCGGCAATCGCCTTCAGCCAGGCTGTGGTTCCTTCTTCCCCAAGCGGGAAGAGCGCATTGATGCGGGTAGCACCCAAGCTTTCGAGTGCTGCAGCCGTGGCACCCAGATAGGGTTGGGCCAGGATGAAGCGCGTGTTCGGACCGATCTTCGGCAGACACTCGCTGCTGCGGCCAGGCAGGAAGACGACATCCTCAAGGCCCATCTCGTCGAAAAGGCGGGCAAACTGGTCTTCGACCACATCGGCGATGGAGCCGGCAACGACGAGCTTCGCGACCTTGTCGCTCGCCCCATGGGTCGATTGATCGCGTACAAGGGCCGCCAGGAAATTGTCTTCGCCCTGCGTGAAGGTCGTTTCGATCCCGCTGCCGGAATAGCAGAGCACCCGTGGCCTGGAGCCATATTTGCGGTCGAGCCGTTCGGCAGCGCGGTTGAGATCGAATTTGATGACCTCGGAGGGACAGGAGCCGACCAGCACCAGCATGCGGATGTCCGGACGGCGCTCGAGCAGACGGGCGACTTCGCGGTCGAGCTCGTCATGCATGTCGACCATGCCGGCAAGATCGCGCTCCTCCATGATCGCAGTGGCAAAACGCGGCTCGGAGAAGATCATCACGCCGGCGGCGGACTGAATAAGGTGGGCGCATGTGCGCGACCCAACCACGAGGAAGAAGGCATCCTGCACCTTGCGGTGCAGCCAGATGATCGAGGTCAGGCCACAGAAGACCTCGTGCTGGCCACGCTGGCGGATGGTGGCTGATGGTGTATCGCAGGAGACGAGCGGCTGGTTCATGACGCGCTCCCCGAAAGCGAGGAAGCACTACCAAGCGGCGGGGACGATCCCGCTCTGGCAGCCTGGTCGAGACGGGCCAGACGCAGCTTCCAGAGAAACTGCCCGGCATTGATGACATAGGTGACATAGGCAGCGAGAGCGAGCGCCATCAACGAACCGGCATCAAGCGCGCCGGTAAAGAGCGCCACGAGATAGGCCGTGTGCAGCGCCAGCACCAGGATCGAAAAGACGTCTTCCCAGAAGAACGGGCGGGCGAACAGATAGCGTCCGAAGACAACCTTCTCCCAGATCGAGCCGGTGATCATGATGGCGTAGAGCGTCAGCGTCTTGATGACGATCGAGACCTGCGCGGCGAAGAGGCCTTCACCGGTCGCGAGAAAACGCAGGATGAGACCGAGGCTGACGAGAAAAACCAGGAATTGTACGGGAGCGAGGATACCCTGCACCAGCGTCCACACACTCTCGTCGCGCCTGCGACGTTCCTCCGCAGTGTAGAGGGCGCGGCCTGATGCCGATGGTTTGGATATGCGCATGGCAGTCATCCCTTCTCCCATCCCCTCCCCAGGCTGATCGGGATTAAGGCAAAGACTACGCCTCGAACAATCAAAGTGTCAACTTAGATTGACGTATATTTCGATTTACATAAATGAAATCTCGGTTCATTCTCCTCTGGCTCGTCCGACGGACCAAGATGTCTCCGCCCGACGCCGCATTGGGTCGTTTTCGCGGACGGGGGGCACGGCGCGAGATGATGGATGGATCGGTTCACGGTGATGACAGGCCAAAAGGCGCAAAACCTTCGCGCTGCGAGGGCCTGAAGCCCTTCATGAGACTTGCCGCAGAAGGCAAGAGAGCATACCTAACCCAGAGCGACGGAGAAAAACTCCGGCGCCTGATCGAGGGGACGGTGGCTTCAATGACGGCCGAGAAGCTGTCGGCGCGTTACGACCGGGGTCTGGAGCACGATCGCCTCTACGAGAAGGCGCTCGCAGAGTTCCGTTTTCTCATTCTCAATCCCCGCACGCGTCTTGCCTCTCTTCGCGCCTTCCTGGAACACGAATTGCCGCCCGGACGGCCGCACTATGTGAAGGTGCTGTTTTTGGAGACGGTGGCGCGCCAGCTGGGCCGGGAATGGGTGTCGGACGAATGCGACTTCATCGACGTCACGATCGGATCGGCGCGCCTCCAGGAACTTGCGACATCCCTTTCGCTTGAGCTGCGCGATGCCGAACGGAGCAGCGAAGCACCTGCAGCCCTGGTCCTGACGCCGCTCGGCGAGCAGCACACACTGATGCCGCACCTGATCGGGCTGCTGTTCGAAAGCCTCGGCTGGGCAAGCCAGGTGCTGGATCCGGCCTCCACGAAAACGCCGGCACTCGGACGCGCCCTTGAAGGGGCAGACGTCGCCTGCATCGGCTGGAGCAACATCCGGCTTGCCGGCGAGTTCAAGACCCTCGTTCAGGATCTGCGCAAGCTGCGGGGCGAGGCTCGCCTGCCCCTCCTCGTTGGCGGCGCCGCAGCGCTGGATTCCGTTGATTTTCTTGTAGGATTGGGGATTGACTGCATCTGTGACAGCGTTTACTCCGCCGTCAAGATCTGCGACAGTTACTATGAATTGGAAAGAATCAGCCAGCAGGCGCGCGCCGCAGGCCGAACGGCAGTGGTTACACCCAGCGGAATCGATTGGCTCACTCCATGAAGCCACTGAACGGTCATAGCGGTACGGATGGCTTCGCAGTCGCGGACAGCCTGCTGAAGACCCTCGACCTGGATTCCATCGGTTCGCTCGTCAGCCTCGGCGCCGATGTCGTGATGCTGATTGATCATAACGCAATCATCTCCCAGGTCTATCTCGCCGGGCATGATCTGGCAGACTATGGTTTGGCGAAGATCGTTGGAAAGCGACTGCAGGACTGCGTCACAATCGAATCCGTGCAGAAGATTGACTCGATGTTGTCGGCCGGCGCTGGCCATCATCCTGTGCGCGGCTATCAGGTCAACCACAAATGCGCCGGCAAGCCGGATCTTCCCGTCGTCTATTCCGCCTATAGCGCCAAGGACTTTGCCTACACGATCGTCGTGGGGCGGGAGCTACGCCAGCAGATGAACGACCAGCAGCGTCTTGTGCAGACGCAGCTGGAGCTGGAAGCAGACTACCGCGAATTGAAGGAAGCCGAGACCCGGTATCGCACGGCCTTCAAGGTCGCAACGGTTGCCTATGTCATGCTGGATGGCGAACGCCGGACGATCCTCGATGCAAATCCCGCGGCGGCTTCGCTGCTGTCCACCAGCGCCGCACCGCTGTCGGGAAAATCGATCCGCGACCTCTTTGGCAAGCCTGACCGGGATCGGCTCGGCGACGCAATCAGCGAAGCCCGCCACAGCCCTAACCCTGTCCATATCGACAGCATCGTCATCGCGAAGGGCCAGTCGATCTCGATGACGCTTCGCTCCTATCGCGAAAACGGCATCACCAATGTTCTTCTCGCACTCTGGCCCGCCGAACACGATGTCGAAAGCAAGCGCCAGCGTGCGGAAAAACCCGCAGGCCTTGCCGCCGTGGGCCTTGCAGATCTGCCGGAAGCGGTCGTGCAGACTGATACCGACGGGGTCGTTCTCGCAGCCAATACCCTGTTTCTCGACCTCATCCATGCTCCTTCGATGACGCAGGTTCTCGGGCGCAATGTCGCGTCCTGGTTCAGCGGTGCGTCGATCGACATTCGTGTCCTCTATGCACGCCTTCTGGATGAACCCTGCGTCCGAGGCTTCAGCTCGACCCTGACGGATAATCTCTCGGCGGAAAGCGCGGTCAGTGTTTCCGCCCGGCTGAATGCGGCAAACAGCACCGTGCAGCTGGTCGTCGTACCACAGGCTGCAAGCGGCGAGCGGCTGACCATTCCCTCTCCAGGCGTATCGGATCAGGCAGAGGGCTTTTCTGCGCTCGTCGGCAAGGTGCCCCTGAAAGATTTGATCCGCGAGTCGCTGGATGTAATCGAAAAGATCTGCATCGAAGCCGCTCTCGACCAGACCAACAACAACCGGGCCTATGCGGCAGAGATCCTTGGCCTGTCGCGTCAGAGCCTATACATCAAGCTTCGACGGCACGGTCTTGAGGACTACAGACCCGGCAGCGAACCGGCGAGCTGAACACGGCAACTGTCAATTTAAGTTGACACATTCATGGGTGGGGCTTAGCCTCACCTCATGGCCCAGATCCCATCCCATGTACCGGCAGCCTCCTACCCGTCCCCTGGGGCGGTAGTGCAGTTGTTGAAGCCGATCACATGGTTTCCACCGATGTGGGCCTATGCCTGTGGTGCTGTGGCCTCCGGCGCAGATATCGGCGACCGATGGCTCCCGATCGCGATCGGCATCCTTCTTGCCGGCCCCCTGCTCTGCGGCACCAGTCAGGCCGTCAACGACTGGTTCGATCGCCATATCGATGCGATCAATGAACCCGATCGTGTCATTCCTTCAGGCCGAATGCCGGGACAGTGGGGCCTGATCGTCGCAATCGCAATGTCGGCGCTCTCGATGGCGGTCGCGGCGATGCTCGGCCCGCTCGTATTCATTGCCGCGTTTGTCGGCCTGGCGCTGGCCTGGGCCTACAGTGCGCCGCCTTTCCGTTTCAAGCAGAACGGCTGGGTCGGCAATGGCGTCGTGGGTGTCAGCTATGAGACTTTGCCGTGGATCACGGCGGCAACAGCTGCCCTTGGCCATGCCCCCTCCACGGTCGTCGTCCTCGTTGCGTTGCTTTACGGGCTCGGCGCTCATGGCATCCTGACCCTCAACGATTTCAAGTCGATCCGGGGGGACCGTGAGATGGGCGTCTCCAGTCTGCCGGTCCTGCATGGGCCGGACAATGCGGCCCGCATTGCCTGCCTGGTCATGGCGGGAGCCCAACTCGCCGTCACCCTGCTTCTGGCGTGGCAGGGACTATGGGCCGGTGCCGCGTTCGTGGCCGTTGTCCTCGCTCTGCAAGGGCTTTCCATGCTGCGCTTCCTGCGGGATCCGCAAGGGAGGGCCGTCTGGTATTCTGCGGTGGGCGTCGGGCTCTACGTCATCGGGATGATGGCTGCCGCCATCGCTCTGCGCGCGCCCCCGCTTGTAGGCTTCGTCAACGGTTAGGAGAGGTGTCGTGGGAAAGTCCATCATCGCAACTGCCAAACGAAGCCCGTCAGCGTCAGGGCTTGGCTGGTTCGACATCGTCCGGCTGGGCCTCGTTCAGGCGTCGCTCGGCGCGATCGTCGTCCTGACCACCTCGACGCTCAACCGGGTGATGATCGTCGAACTGGGTCTCGCAGCCGTAATCCCCGGCCTGCTGGTGGGTCTCCATTACGGTGTGCAGATTTCGCGGCCTGTCTGGGGTCATAAGTCCGATACCGGCAGGTCACGAACGGCTTGGATCGTGGGCGGCCTCGCCCTCCTTGCCTGTGCCGGCACCGGAGCCTCGGCGACCACCTTGCTTTTCGAGCAATCCTTCGTTGCCGGCATCGCCTTTGCCATTGTCGCCTATTTGCTGATTGGCGTCGGCATCGGCGCTGCGGGCACCTCTCTACTGGCATTGATCGCCATGAAAACGGCCGTCGAACGGCGTGCGGCGGCCGCCACCATCACCTGGATGTTGATGATCGTGGGCATCATCGTCACCTCTGTTGTCGTCGGTCGGCAACTCGATCCCTATTCGCACGAACGCCTGATCGCGATCACCGCCGGAACGGGTTTGATCGCCTGGCTCCTCGGACTGATCGGTGTGGCAGGCATGGAGGCACGTCCAACAGTCGACCTCTGGGCAACACAGCCCCGAGCAGTTGCCCCGACCTTTCGCGAGAGCCTGCAGGACGTGCTTGATGACCGCGAAGCCCGGCTGTTCACAGTCTTCATCTTCCTGTCCATGCTGGCCTTCTCGACGCAGGATCTCATTCTCGAACCCTATGCAGGGCTCCTTTTCGGGATGACCCCGGGGGAGACCACTGGCCTCTCCGGCACACAGCATGGCGGGGTGTTGCTCGGCATGATCGTGGTCGGAATTTCCGGCGCGCTGTTCGGCAAACGCCATCCGGACCTACCACGCCACTTCATTACCGGCGGCTGCTTCGGCTCCGCGCTTTCCCTTGCCGCCCTTGCCCTCTCGACCCAGGCCGCACCCCATTGGCCGCTGCAGATCAACATCTTTCTGCTCGGTGCCACCAACGGCGCCTTTGCGGTTGCTGCCGTCGGCACGATGATGATCCTCGCCGGGCGTGGTCGGACGTCGAATTACGGCATGCGAATGGGCATTTGGGGCGCGGCACAGGCCATCGCCTTCGGCCTCGGCGGCGTCCTTGGCACCATCGTTCTCGACCTCGGCCGATGGCTGACGACCAGCGATCCGGAAGCGTTTGCCGGGGTCTTTTCGATGGAAGCGAGCCTCTTCTTGATCTCGGCCCTCGTCGCCACCCGTATCGGACGGGCGGGCACCACGCTCCCGCAGCCAACAGACAAGACCGCCTTGATACCCGGAGAATGAACCCGGACCGCCGGCACCCCGGCAGGGAGTAGCGCATGCGAAAGAGCTATGATGTCGCAGTCATCGGCGGTGGACCGTGCGGGGCCATGGCCGCCGAGAGACTGGGCGCGATGGGCTACGGCGTCGCGCTCATTGACCCCGGCAATCGCATCAAACCCTGCGGCGGTGCCATTCCCTCCCGCGCCCTCGCCGATTTCGGCATCGCGGAAAACCAGTTGGTGGCACGCGCCAATGCCGCCCGTATCATCGCCCCCTCGGGGCGAACGATCGACATGACCATCGGGGACATCGGTTACGTCGGCATGGTCGATCGTGCCGGCTTCGACCCCTATCTGCGCCAGCGTGCGGTCGATGCCGGCGCCGAACTCGTGACCGCAAAACTCGAGACGATCACCGAGGGCTCAAGTGGGGAACTCGCGCTGACCCTGCAGCCGACAGGGGCCGAAGCGAACAACAAGCCGGTGACAGACATTGTCGTCCGACGGGTGATCGGTGCGGACGGCGCCAATTCCGCCGTCCGGCGTCTTATGTTCCCCTCATCCCGAAGGCCGCCCTATGTCTTTGCATATCATGAGATCGTCGAGACGCCGGTCGATGACATTCCGGACGGCTTCCGCGCCGATCGCTGCGACGTCATCTATGACGGCAGGATTTCACCGGATTTCTACGGATGGGTCTTTCCACACGGAAAGCACATCAGCATCGGAAGCGGCACGGCGGTGAAAGGACATGGGATCCGCGAAGCGACGGCAAGACTTCGCCAATCGGCGGGTCTTGGCGACTGTCGGGTCATCAGGCGTGAGGGAGCGCCTCTGCCGCTGAAGCCGATGCGGCGATGGGACAATGGCCGCAACGTTCTTCTGGCGGGCGACGCCGCCGGCACGGTGGCGCCATCCTCCGGAGAAGGCATCTACTACGCCATGCTCTGCGGGCGGCTGGCTGCCGATGCCATGCATCGCTCCCTTGCCTCGAACAGCGGCAAACCCCTTGCGGACGCACGCAGGACATTCATGCAGGCGCATGGGCGCGTCTTCTTCATTCTCGGCATTATGCAGACAATCTGGTATCGCAACGATCGGCTGCGTGAGAAATTCGTCGCGATGTGTGCCGATCCCGATGTGCAGCGTCTGACCTGGGAATCCTATCTGAACAAAAAGCTGGTTCGTCGTGATCCACTGGCGCATTTGCGTGTCTTTGCGAAGGACCTCGCCCAGCTCTTCGGCATTCCGGCGGGGCAGCGATGACCGCGTGGTTCGCGACCCTCTTCACCTCCGGATGGATTAGCGTGATCGCGATATCCATCCTGTGGACGATAACGGTGATGGCTGCGGCGCGCACTCCGGCACCTGCGGCCACACTGCGTGCGCTTCTTCCCAATGCCGTCTCCGGCACCGCTCTGCTCGCCGCGTTCGGCATCGCCATGCGGCAGGGACCGATCGTGTTGCTGGCCGGTCTCCTCGGCGTCTCGCTGATCGCATTTCTGCTGGATCTTCGTGCGAGGATTTCCGCTCAGGCCTCCGGATTGAGGCGCCGAACGGAATGATTGAGGCTGGCAGCGGCCGTAACCCAGGCCAGATAGGGCAGAAAGAGCAGAGATGCGAGTGGGGCGACCGACCAGGCGGTGAGAATGAAAATGGCAATCGCCAACCACAGGATCGCGACATCGATCAAGGCAATGTCCATACGTCTGATGCCGAAAAAGAAGAAGGACCAGAGAGCATTCGCCACGATCTGCAAGCCCCAGAAAACCATCGGCAACGACCAGCCGCCCCCGGCGGTCCAGACAAGCCAGCCGGCATAACCGATCAGCACGTAAAGAATGGACCACACGACGGGAAAGGCCCATTTCGGCGGCGTCCAGCTGGGTTTGCTCAGGGTCTCATACCATGCACCGGGCTTGAAAAGCGCGCCGCTCGAGGCCGCGGCAAGCACGATGACAATAAAGGCGACTGCGGCCATGATCCGGCTCCCGGTTTATGTACGTATTATCAAAAGCGACGACCGCCGTGGCGGTTCCGCAGACTGCACCACGATGCGAGACCGATCATCCGCCACATACAAGCCGATGATCGCATTCATGCCAGCAATACATATGATTTTCATCCGCGATGCCATGGGAGGATACCAATGTCGAGGATTATTGTAGCCGCATGCTCAGCCGCAGCCCTTCTTCTGTCCAGCAACGCCTTCGCGCAGGAGGGTGACGCGGCTGCCGGCGAAACCGTCTTCAAAAAGTGTGCAGTCTGTCACAACGTCGACAGTGACAAACACAAGGTCGGGCCATCGCTGCAGGGCGTGATCGGCCGGCAACCGGGCACGGCGGCAGGCTTCAAATACTCGAAGGCCATGACCGATTTCGGTGCCGGCAAAGTCTGGGACGAAGCCCTCCTGACGACCTATCTCGCTGACCCCCGTGGTGTCGTGAAGGGAACCAAGATGGCCTTTGCTGGGCTCAAGGATGCGAAGGACGTCGCCAACGTCATCGCCTATGTGAAAACTTTCAGCACAGCACAGTAAGCCAGCGCTTAAGTTCCGCCGGAATGAGAATTCCGGCGGAATTTTCAGGCCAAGTGTAAAAAAAAGTTTACATATCGCCGATCTTCTCCGAATATAGCCCGGTCGGACCATTCTCAGGCAGTCACTTCCGCTCTTGCCGGATCGGCAATCTCGAAAGCACCAAGCCGCGAAGAAATGGCCACATGCGTGGGAGGAGAGCGCAGTGGGCTTGACTTGTGCGAATGACGTCGCCACCCCTTTGCTCGACCAGGTGAGATCTCCGGACGACCTGAAGCGCATGGATGGGGAACAGCTTTGTCGTCTGGCCAAAGAGCTCCGCGAGGAGACCCTGCGCGTCGTTTCGCAAACCGGCGGGCATCTCGGTTCCAGCCTCGGCGTCATCGAGCTGACCGTTGCACTGCACGCCACCTTCGATGCGCCTGTTGACACCATCATCTGGGACGTCAGTCATCAGTGTTACCCACACAAGATACTGACCGGGCGGCGTGATCGGATGTCGAGCCTGCGCAAGAAGAATGGCCTCTCCGGCTTCACCCGTCGGGCCGAAAGTCCGTTCGACCCCTTCGGCGCGGCCCATTCCTCAACCTCGATTTCGGCCGGTCTCGGCTTCGCGACCGCCCGTGACCTGAAGGACGAAGGCGGGCATGTCGTGTGCATCATCGGTGACGGAGCGATGTCGGCGGGCATGGCTTTCGAGGCCCTCAACAATGCGGGGAGGTCCGGCCGCCCCCTCATCGTGATCCTCAACGACAACGACATGTCGATCTCCGCGTCGACAGGCGCACTGAGCGGCCACCTCGCCGATATTCGCAACGGGGGAGACGCCGTTTTCGGCAACCTGTTCCGGAACTTCGGCTTCGACTATCGCGGTCCCGTCGACGGGCACGACCTCTCAGCCCTCATGTCGGTTCTCGGCACACTCAAGTTCGAACCCAGCGGCCCAATCCTTCTTCATGTGCGCACGCGCAAAGGTGCCGGCTATGAGCCAGCGGAGCGGGCGGTCGACAAATATCACGGCGTCAATCCGTTCGACATTGCAACCGGGACCCAGCAAAAGACGGCCGCCAAGGCGCCGAGTTACACCAAGGTCTTTGCGGACGCGCTGGTTACGGAAGCAAAAGACGACCCGCGCGTCGTCGCCATCACGGCGGCCATGGCGACGGGCACCGGCGTCGATCGTTTCGCGGCGGCCTATCCCGATCGCGCCTTCGATGTCGGCATCGCCGAACAGCACGCGGTCACCTTTGCCGCCGGCCTCGCGGCCAGCGGCCTGAAACCCTTCTGTGCCATCTATTCCACCTTTCTGCAGCGCGCCTTCGACCAGATCGTCCATGATGTGGCGCTGCAGCAACTGCCGGTGCGTTTCGCGATAGACCGCGCAGGGCTTGTCGGCGCTGACGGACCGACCCATGCGGGTGCCTTCGATATTGCTTATCTGGCAAATCTGCCCGGCTTCACCGTCATGGCCGCCAGCGACGAGGCGGAATTGGTCCATATGGTAGCGACTGCGGCCGCCCATGATCATGGGCCCATCGCCTTCCGGTTTCCGCGTGGCGAAGGCTTAGGCGTTGCCTTGCCGGCAAAGGGCAAAGTCCTACCGATCGGGAAAGGCCGGATCATCGAGCAGGGTAACCAGATCGCCCTGCTGTCCTTCGGAACACGTCTGGCGGAATGTCTCAAGGCACGCCGGCTTCTCGCGCTGGAGGGTTATTCGGTCACCGTTGCCGATGCCCGCTTCGCCAAACCCCTTGATACGGCTCTGCTTGCCGATCTTGTCGATGGTCACACCATGCTGGTCACCGTGGAAGAGGGATCAACGGGCGGTTTCGGGGCGCTCGTCCTGCATCACCTCGCCAACCGCGGACTGCTCGACGGTCGTTGCGCGATCCGCACGCTGACCTTGCCGGACACATTCATCGCCCAGGCCAGCCCTGAGGACATGTATGAGGAGGCGAAACTCACGGCTCGCCACATCGCCGCTACGGCGCGCGCGGGCGTTCATCCCGTGCGTGCCCCCGCCGACGTCCGGCGCGCTGCACGGGCCGGCCAGCAGGAGTTGCCCGCTCGTCTGCATCGCGCGGAGGACCGGTGAAACTAAACCACAAGACGCTGGCGGACGTATACGACTACGATGAGTTTGGCGACGGCGAAGGAATGAGATAGTATCTCGGCGGGATGAGCGGATCCGCCCAAGCCGATGACCGGGAGGGTAACATGGCGGGTGACAAATTCGGGGGGCCGCCGAAAGGGACCGGCGATCCTCCCCACAAAAACGACGGCAAGCCAGGTCACAACACAGGCGATCCGAGGCTTTCGAGCCTTGAGCAACGCATTCTGGAAAATGCCATCAGAGGTGCGGTTCCCAAACTCGTCGGGGCCGCTCACAAGGAATTCGTGACGGACCTGCCCGACGAAGGGGTGCCTTCGGACGTCGATTTTCACCTGCACCCGGAACTCGACCCCAAGGCGCGCCAACTCCCGGGAACCGACAAGGCGATCACCTATCGCGGCGCGCTGTCGGCAGCGCTGATCCAGGCAGATCCACGCGGCCATCGCGAAATCATTGAGGAGCTTCAGCGCAGCGACATTCCGATGCATACGCTGGCAATCCACCTTTTTTCGCCCGTCGCGGCCCATTTGGGCCGCCTGTGGTGTCATGACGAAACCGACTTCATCCAGGTCGCTGTGGCATCCACCCGGCTTGGCATGATCGTCAATCACCTCTCCCAGAATCGCAGTCAGACCATTCGCGACCGGCAGAGGTCGCGGCGCGTTCTTCTGGCGCGCACACAGGGCGCCATGCATACAATCGGTGTATCGATCGTCGCCTCCTGTTTCCGGGACATGGGATGGGATGTAGACGGGGGCGCCGATCTCGAACTCGACGACAGCCTCTATATGCGGCTTTCCAACTCGTCCTACGCCTTGCTGGGGATCTCCGTCGGCCGGATCGACGAAGTCGACCAATGTGCCGAGGCTGTCCGTCGCATCCAGTCCAATCGCGCTCTCAGCGCCATGAAGATCGCGCTGGGCGGGCCAGCGGTGATGAAGAATCCATTTGCCTTCCACGCCATCGGCGCGGACATGGTGGCCAAATCTGCACTCGAAGTGATGCATCTCGCTGATCGGATCGGGGCCTGAACCGGAGTTTGGGCCCGCCTTCGCCGTCGCATGCAACAGCCGCGAAAATACGGAGACGCCGGTTTAAGCGTCCGTCGTCTCGATCCGCCGTTCGCTCTCCTGATCGAACAGATGGAGATGACGCGGGTCGAAGGAAAGGCCGATCATCTGCCCGTGGCTCAGAGCCTGGCGTTCACCGACCACCACACTGATTTCTGGCACCGTGGCAGAGGTGATGTAGGTGGTTGACCCAGTACTTTCGACCACCCCGACCGGCAGTCGCACCATCGCCTCTTGATCGGCGACGATGCGCAGGTGTTCGGGGCGCAGACCGACCGTCAGCTTGCCGACCTGGGGAACGGCCCGATCGAGCGCAACGATCTGCGGCATGCCGAGATCAAGCGTCAGGGAGCGTCCGTTCGGGCCCGGCGTTGCGGGTATGAAGTTCATCGCCGGCGAGCCGATGAAGCCCGCCACGAATTTATTGACGGGACGATCATAGAGATCCAGCGGTGCACCCTGCTGCTCGATGACGCCATGACGCATGACCACGACGTGATCGGCCATAGTCATGGCCTCGATCTGGTCATGCGTGACATAGACAGAGGTCGCTCCCAGTCGGTCGTGCAGACTGCGGATCTCCTTGCGCATATGGACCCGCAGGGCGGCATCAAGGTTGGACAGCGGCTCGTCAAAGAGAAAAGCCTTGGGATTGCGGATGATGGCCCGGCTCATGGCCACCCGCTGGCGTTGACCGCCCGACAACTCGCGCGGATAGCGGTGAAGGAGGTTCGACAGTCCCGTCGTTGCCGCGACCTCCTCTGCAGCCCGCTTCGCATCGGCCTTTTTGACGCCGCGGATACGAAGGGAATAGGTGAGGTTCTGCTCAACGGTCATATGAGGGTAAAGCGCATAGGACTGGAAGACCATCGCCAGGTCGCGCTTGCGCGGCGGCACATTGTTCATCCGCTCCCCCGCGATCACCAGATCGCCTGTGGAAATGCTCTCCAATCCCGCCAGCGAGCGCAAAAGAGTGGACTTGCCGCAGCCGGATGGGCCGACCAGGGCCACGAACGACCCCTTCCTGATCTTGAGATCAATATCGCGCAGCGCGTGATAGGCGCCGTAGTATTTGTTGACGCCCGAGAGTTCGATCTGGTGGCTCATTTGAGGGCTCCGGAGGTCAGACCGGAGACGATCCGGCGTTGCAGGAGGACAAAGACGGCGAGGATGGGCGTCACATAGATCGTGGCGAAGGCCATGATGTTGTTCCACTCATTGGTATTTGGTCCCATGAAGGAATTCAGCCCGACACTCGCGGGTTGAAACTCTGCGGCCTGGATGATCGACTTCGAATAGACGAACTCGCCGAAGGCCTGCATGAAAATCAGGATGGCAGATACCAGAATGCCGTTGCGCGCGAGTGGCAGGACGATGTGGAAGAAGGCGCCGACGCGCGAGTTTCCGTCGACGAGCGCCGCCTCCTCCAGCTCCATCGGAACGCTCATGAAGGTGGCGCGCACGAGCACAACGAAGAAGGGCATGCTTTTGGCAGCGATCGCAATGATCACCGCGAGGCGCGGATATTCGAGCATGCCGATCTGGGTAAACCCGACGAAAATCGGCGTGATCATCAAGGATGCCGGAAGAACCTGTAGCATCAGGATCAGAAAGAGTCCGACATCGATCCAGCCGTTGCGGTAGCGGGCGAGCACATAGGCACAGCCCGTGCCAAGCACGGTGATCAGGGTTACGGCCCCGAATGCGATGATCAGTGAATTCCACAGATAGCGCGCCATGTTGCGGCTTTCCCATACATAGGGAAAGGCGGCCCATTGGGGGTCGCTCGGCCAGAAGATCGGCGGGGTGGCAAACATGGCCGAACCGGTCTTCACCGTGGTGATGTACATCCAGTAGAGCGGGAACAGATAGATCGCAGCGAGCACAATCGCGATCGCAAGCATCAGGCGGTTGCGTGCCGTCTCGCTCATCCGCGGATCTCCTGTCGGGTCGAGCGGACGTAGACCACCGAAGCCAGCATGACAAAGACGATCATGATCACGGAGATGGTCGCGCCCCGTGCAAAGTCGTATTGCCGGAAGGACAGGTCCCAGGCCCAGTATTGCGCCACATTCGACGAATTGTTCGGCCCACCCGAGGTGATGGCGGCGAAGAGATCGAACTGCTGCAGAGTGAAGATCAGGCCGAGCGAGACGATCGCTCCAATGGTCGAGCGCATCATCGGCAGCGTGATCGTGAAGAAGCGCTGCCACACATTGGCGCCGTCGAGTTCGGCCGCCTCATAGAGATCCTTCGGGATCCCGGAGAGACCAACCGAGAGCAGGATCATGTTGAAGGACGTGCCGAGCCAGATATTCGCGATGATAACCGCCCAGAGCGAATAATGCGGGTCGGAGCGCCAGAAGATGTTCGACGCGATCAGGCCTGTTTCGCGCAGAAAATAATTGAAGACACCAAAATCACCCGACAGGATCCAGTTCCAGATGGCGCCGACGACAAGGCCTGGCATGACCCAGGAGACGAGAAACAACCCCCGCAACCACGAGGCACCTGGGAAATTCGTCCAGAAGAACAGCGCCAGCCCAAACCCGATGACAAATTGCCCAGCGATCGACGCAACGACAAAAATCGCGGTATTGGCAAAGATCGGCCAGGTCTCGCGTTGGGAAAACAGGGTCACATAGTTTTTGAAACCCACGAAGGGACGAAACAGGGTCCCCAGCGAAAACATGTCCACTTCCTGGAAGCTCATCAGCACGTTGTAGAGAAGTGGCAGGCCGGACATTAAAAGAAGAAAGCCGAGCGGAAAGGCGACGAGGCCGATGTCGAAGCCGCGCCCGTCAATGAGGCTGGATAGGATCTTACGCATCTGTGTCTCCGCACGGGCACTTGCAGCTCCGGTCGGGCCGTCCCCGCGATTGGGGAAACGAGAACGGCCCTCCGGGAGGTTCACCGCGCCGACGACGTGAAGGCATAGAAGCCCACCCCGCCGGCGGATCACTTAGCCGGTCACGGCACTGATCGTCTCAGCCGCCTGATCGAGCGCCTCCTTCGGCGTCATCTGGCCGGTCAGCGCAGCTTGGATCGCGTCCTGGATTGCCTTGGAGATCTTCGGCCATTCCGGATGGGGGCCGCGTGCCTTCGCGTATTGCAGCTGCTCCTGGAAGACCTTCAGCGCGGAATCCTTCTTCGCGTTGCCGGTCGCCGGCAAGGTGATGTCGGAGCGAGCCGGCAACTGGCCGTATTTCTCGAACATCTTGTCATCCTGCGAGGCAAAATATTCGAGCGCCTTGAAGGCTTCGTCTGGATGCTTCGAATTGGCGAAGATCGCCCAGTTGAAATCGCCCATGGCAGAAGACCGTTCGGCGCCGGCTTCCGGCACGGGCAGAAGCGCAACGCGCCAATCGAACTTGGCTTCGTCCGACATGCGGTTCAGTTCCCACGGACCGGAGATCGCCATGGCGGCATTGCCCGAGTTGAAGGTGCCGGTGGAATCCCACTGGCCGCGTGTCAGGCTGTCTGGCGAAGCCAGCTTTTCGTCCATGATGGTTTTCCACGCTTCCAGCGCCTTGACCGCACCGTCGGCATTGATCTTCTCATAACTGCCGCCGCCCATCTGCGCCCAGGGCAGGAACTGGAAGGTCCCCTCCTCGCTCGCTTTCGCTGAGAACGCGAGACCGTAGACGTTCTTCGAGGGATCGGTCAGCTTGCGGGCCGCGTCGATGAGCTCGGCCCAGGTCTGCGGCGGCTTGTCTGGATCGAGCCCCTTCTCCTTGAACATGTCAGCATTGTAGTAGAGCGCAATCGTGTTGGTCGCCTTCGGTACGCCGAAAAGCTTGCCGTCCCAGGTGACGGAATTCAGCGGGCCGGCGAAGTAGTTCTCGGGCTTGATGACCTCGGATTTGGCGATCCGGTCCGTCAGTTCGAGGAAGGCACCGCGCGAGGCAAAAAGTGCGTGGTCGGGATTGTCGATCGCGATGATGTCGGGCGCCTGACCGGTGGAATAGGCGCGCATGGCTTCGCTGACCACGTCATCGAACTGGATCAGGCGGTACTCCACCTTGATGCCGGGCTCTTTCTCGTCGAACTCCTTGGCCAGGTTGAAGGCCGGCTGTTCCGGCTTGTCCAGGCTCCAGATCGTGATGGTGACTTCTTCCTGCGCATGGGCTGCCAGGGCAAGCCCGGATACGGAGGCAAGCGCCAATGCGCCCGCCATTAGGCTCTTCCGAATAGACATGCTCTCCTCCTTGTGTTGGACCATCATTCCGACCGGCTTCCTCCAAGCCTGCCGGCAGTCTTCATTGCGGGTCGATGACGAAGTCTCCACCGCGGCAATTCTTCAGATAGTTCAGGGCGTGGACCTGTCCGGTCATCTCCAGCGCATTGCGGTAGACCGGGTCATGCCACCCTTCGATGTCGATCGATCCGGACCAGCCCGCGAGCCGCAGCTCGGAAATGACATCCGTCCAGTTGGTGTCGCCGAAGCCCGGCGTGCGCATGAAGACAAAGGGGTGCTTGCCGAAAACGCCGTGTTCGCGGATCACGTCCCAGCGGATCGTCGCGTCCTTGCCATGCACGTGGAAGAACTTGTGCGCCCATTTGCGGATCTGCGGGATCGGATCGATCAGATAGACCATCTGGTGGCAGGGTTCCCATTCGAGCCCGATATGCTCGTCCGGCGTCTCGTTGAAGATCAGCTCCCAGGCATCCGGATTGTGGGCGATATTCCAGTCGCCGGTCTGCCAGTTGCCGTCCATGGCGCAGTTTTCGAAGGCGATCTTGACACCCTTGTCGGCGGCTCGTTTGGCCAGTTCGCTCCAGATCTCGCGGTAGCGCGGCAGGCTGTCGGTCAGCGGTTTGTTGCGAATGCGGCCGGTGAAGCCGGCAACGCAGGTCGCTCCGAAATGGTGGGCGTTGTCGATGCAGTCCTTCCATCCCTGCAGGGTCTGAAGGTCCATATCCGTCTCTTCGAGTGGATTGCCGAACATGCCCAATGTCGAGATACTGATATCGCGATCCCCGATCGACTCGACGCAGCGCTTGCCGAGGTCTGCGAGATCCTGGCCATTGGTCGTCTGCCAGAAAAAGGGTTCGAAACTTTCAAAGCCCAGATCGGCGATCTGGCCAATCCGCTCGGCTGCCTTGCCGCCGCTGGCGCTGACCATGGTACCAATACGAATGGATTTTGCGGGATTGCTCACGGGCTCAATGTCCTTCGACTGAAATGCTGACGGGAAGTCCTGTCCGGGCGCTTTCGATCGCACCGAACACCATGGACAGGCTCTTGATGTTGTCGTCGCTAACCGTTTCCGGCCGCCGGCCCGTGTTCACGGCATCGAGGAAATCGACCAGAACGCTGCGATGGCCATGCGTCTGGTCTTCGTCAGGTGCTGCCGGAATGGACAGAACGTGATGCCCCCGCAGCAGGCCCTCATCCTTGCCGGCAACCGTGGCCTCGAAGGAGTCTTCACCGTCCCAGGTCAACATGCCTTTCGAGCCGACCAGCCGCCAGACACTTTCCCAGCTCGTGCGGCGGCCCTCCGCGCACCAGGAGCCTCTGTAGGTGAAGACGGCATCACCCGACAGCTTGAAAATCGCATTGGCCGAAGCCCCGTCCGCATACCAGGAGCCGGACGGGTTGGTCTCGACGCAATAGACGGAGAGAGGCTGCCTGCCTGACACGAAACGGGCCGCATCGAAGGTGTGGATGGCCATATCGAGCAGGAGAACATTGTCCATCGCTTCGCGAAACCCGCCGAAATGCGGACCAATGAAGAAATCGCAATGGATGCCGGTCAACGCGCCGATCAACCCATCTTCGACGGCACGGCGCAGACGGCGGATGCCGGAGATGAAGCGACGGTTCTGGACGACGGCATGGATGCGCCCTGTCTCTGCAGCCAGCGCGAGCAGAGCCTTCGCCTCCTTCATGGAGGCGGCGAGCGGTTTTTCGGACAAGACATGGCAACCGAGCCGCAAGGCGGTCGAAACAACCGCGAAACGGGCTGACGGCACCACGACGTCGAACACGATATCGGCTTCGGTGCGGGTGATAACGGTCGAGAGATCGGCATCAATCACCACGGGACCGAGATCGAATTCAGACGCCAGCGCCTTGGCCACCGGCAGGTCGAGATCGACCAGACCGACGATCTCAACGGCCTGCTGCAGTTCTGGAGTCGACTGCAGCGCGCGCAGCCAACCTCTGGCCATAGCTCCGCACCCGCACAAAACGGCCCGTGTTGTCACTGTCACCCTCCCAAGGGATGCATGGAGCTCCTCCTCCAGTCATCCCGTAAACGTTTACGACACTATGAACGAGACGACGCATGTGTCAATAGAGATTTCGTAAACGATTACGACACGTGTCTTCGGAGGGGATCATGAAGGGCATCCGGCAACTGGCGGAACATCTCGACATCTCCATAGGCACGGTCTCGCGCGCCCTGAATGGCAAGCCCGATGTCAACGAGGAGACCCGCAGGCGCGTGCTCGAGGCGGCAGAAAAACTCGGCTATGTCGCCAACCAGGCCGGCCGTTCGCTCCGCAAGGGCGCGACGGGCATTATCGGATTCATGATCCAGACCGGCCACGACATCACCGGCCAGGGCGACACCTTCTTCATGCGGGTTTTTGACGGCGTGCAGACTGTCTTGGCGCGCCACAAACTCGATCTCGTCGCGCTCCTCTGCTCATCGGAAGAAGATCCGGACGATTATCTGAAACGCATCGTCGCGCGGGGTTTCGCTGATGGCATCATCCTGTCGGCCACTCGTTTTCAGGATCCCCGCTTCGAGTTGTTGAACAGGGCAAAAATCCCCTTCATCACACTGGGACGAAGCCAGACGGATGTCGGTCAACCCTGGTACGATCTCGACTTCGAGGGCATGGCAGAGGATGCCCTGGCCCGTCTGGTTGCCGCTGGCCATCGGCATATAGCCATTAGTCGCCCGCATGGCGATATCAACCTTGGGCATGTCTTCGAGGACCATTGTCGGCTCGTGTTGGCCCGCCACGGGCTGGAGCTTCAGCCCGCGCATGTCTACCGATCAGGGCCGAACGAGCCCGGCGGTTATCAGGTCGCCCAGCAGGTGATGAAATCACGCGAGCGTCCAACCGCGATCATCCTCCTTAACGAAGCGACCGTCGTGGGCTTCTATCGCGGCCTGCAGGAAGCGGGCTTGACGCCTGGTCGGGACATCGCGGTCATCGGCCAGTATAGCCCCCAGGCACAGTTCCTTCATCCGGTGATGACCTGCTTCAGGCCCGATCTCAGGGCCCTAGGCATTGCCCTTGCGGAAAGCCTGCTCGCCACAATGCCCGATTTCGCGCAGCACTATCCCGATGCAACCCGCCGCCGCCTCTGGCCGATGACCTTGATTGAAGGGGAAAGCGGCTGAGCGGGAGCAGGCCTCCCGGCAAGTCCATGAAGGGTTCTCGGCGCACTATACCTTTTTACAAAAAAGGTATAGTTGAGGATGAAACAGGGGCGCTCAACCATGAAACCCATCGATCTCGTTTACCAAACGATGCTTGCCGAACTGGGTCAGAGAGTCCTCGATGCCGCCTGGACGGCAGACTTTCCGCCTGAAGGCCGTTTTCAACGTGTGACAGTCGATGATCGGCAATACTGGTATTTCGACATTCCCGATGGCAAAGGCGGCAAGACGAGACGCTATGTCGGGCCAGCGCTGGATCCGGAAATCTCGATGCGTGCGGAAACGCACAGATTGCAGAAGGACGATCTGCGCGCACGCCGGCGCATGGTCTCTACGTTGACCCGAGAGGGAGGCATGACTGCGCCGGATGCGCTTTCGGGAGACATCGTCGAGACTTTGGCAAGAGGAGGTCTGTTTCGCCTCCGTGGCGTCCTCGTCGGCACGATTGCCTTTCAGACCTATGCCGGTCTGCTCGGCATTAGGCTACCGATGGCCGCTGTTCTTACCGGCGACGCCGACATCGCCCAAGACTATGCCATCAGCCACGAAGTCGAAGACAGTCTTCCGCCTGTGATCGAGCTTCTGCAATCGGTGGATCCAACCTTCCGTCCAATTCCGCATCGTAGCGGACCGACGGCATCATCGGCTTTCCAGACTGCCAGCGGCTATCGGGTGGAGTTTCTGACGTCCCATCGGGGGTCTGACGAACATTCGGGCCGCCCCGCTCGTATGCCCGCCCTCGGCGGAGCAAGTGCCGATCCTCTCCGTTTCCTCGACTTTCTTATTCGTGATCCGGTCCGGACGGTCATGCTACACAAGAACGGCATCGCCGTAACAGTTCCCGATCCTGCGCGTTTTGCCGTCCACAAACTGATCGTCGCAACGCGCCGACGTGCCGACGTGCCGACGGGCAAAACGCCATCAAACGCGACAAGGATATCCGGCAAGCCGCCCTTCTGTTCGAGGCCTTGCAACAGACCCGGCGAACCTCGGATTTGGCGCTGGCTTACACGGAAGCATGGGAACGCGGTGCAGGTTGGCAGGGCGCCATTCGAGCTGGCGCCGCCATGTTGCAGCCCCTCGACCTCGACCGCCTTGTCACCTGCCTCTCGGCAGGCGGCAAGGAAATCGGGGAAGACGTGGTCCTGCCGGTGTGAGTGTCACCCCCTACGCGACGCAATATAGGCGCGCCAGCCGCCGAGATCCGTGACTTCCTGCGCGCCCTTGATGGCATAGGGCTCGCAGAGGAAGCCGGACACTTGGGACCCGTCGTCGAGCGTGACCTTGCCAATGCCGAGCGGTGCGGGGATGTTCTGAACGAAGCGGCCGAAGGCAGAGGGCGTGACCTTCCAGACCTCCACCTCCAGTCCCTTGCCGGCGAAGCCCGGCTCGCGGATCAGGCCCGGCTTGGGCGGCGTGGTATTCGGCAGGACGAACAGGCGGTAGTCGCCGGCCGTGCGGCAGGTCTTCACCAGCTTGCCGCCGGGGCCCGTCAGCTCGTGATTGAGCGGCATGCCGGTCAGATGCGCGCCGACGACCATGATGGTCACAAGGCCATCGTCAGTCTCAGCAACCTTGGAGGCTTCCGGCAGGCTCGCGGTCTTGTCCTTGCCCATGCCTGAGGCACAAGCGCGGTGCATGGCATCGGCAAAGGGGGCCAGGGCATCGTCGGAGAAGGAGGGGCCGAAGAAGGTCACGCCGCTGGGCAGGCCATCCGAGCCGAAGCCGCCGGGCACGGCGATCGCCGCATAGCCGAAGAGATTAGCGAAGTTGGTGTAGCGGCCAAAATGGCTGTTCTTGACGATCGGGTCTGCGAGCATCGCCTCGACCGTATAGGTGGTCGGCGAGGTCGGCAGCATGAGGACGTCGAGCTTCTCCCATTCGACAAGTGCCTTCTGGCGGAGATGGCCGAGCTTGTACTGGCCCTCGAAAGCCGCCACCGCGTCGTACCCCCTGGCGCCCTCGATGATGGTGCGCACCGTCGGATCGAAATCCTCGGCGTTGGTGCCGATGAACTCCTTCACCGCTGCGAGACGTTCGGCGACCCAGGGGCCGTTGTAGAGCAGTTCGGCGGCCTGGCGGAACGGCGCGTAGTCGAAGGGGACGATCACAGCGCCGAGCGATTTTGCCCGCTCGATTGCCTGATCGTAGAGCGCCTCCACCGCCTTGTTTCCGAAGAAGTCGCGCTCGGCGCCGTCGAGCACACCGATGCGCAGGCCTGAAGCCGGTAGGGCGACTGGCGAGGCCTTGCGGGAATAGGGATCACCGGCGTCATAGCCATCCATCACCTTGCGGATCGCAACGCCGTCGCCGACGGTTGCAGCAAAGACCGTGACGACATCGACACTGCGGCAGGCCGGCACGACGCCGACATTCGGCACGAGGCCGGGCGTCGGCTTGATGCCGACGAGGTTGTTGAAGGCGGCGGGCACGCGGCCCGAACCGGCGGTATCGGTGCCAAGCGCAAAGCTTGCGAGACCCGCCGCGACCGTGACCGCCGAACCGGAGGAGGAGCCGCCGGAGACATAAGCCTTGTCGAAGACGGAGCGCGGCGCACCATAGGGGGACCGCGTGCCGTTGAGGCCTGTCGCGAACTGGTCGAGGTTCGTCTTGCCGATGACGAGGGCTCCCGCTGCCTTCAGTCTTGCAACGACCGTGGCGTCCTTCTCCGGCTGGTAGGCAAAGGCCGGGCAGGCTGCGGTGGTCGGCAAGCCCGCCACATCGATATTGTCCTTTACGGCGAAGGGCACGCCCCAGAGCGACAGACTGTTCGGCTCCGGCGCGCGCTCCATCAGGGCCTTTGCAGCTGCCCTCAAATCCTCGTCCGGCGTCTCCGTAATGAAGACCGCCGGATCGTCTGAAGCCTTGCGGCGGGCGATCACCTCCTCGACGAGGTCGAGCGGGGTCAGCCCGCTGGCATAGGCGGCCTTGAGCGAAGCGAGATCAAGAAGAATAGTCGGCAGCATTACAGATCCTCCAAGATGACCAGGACATCGCCGGCCTTGACGTTGCGACCCGGCCCGGCACGCAGATCGCGGACTTTGCCGGCGGCATGGGCGGTGACGGTGATTTCCATTTTCATCGACTCGATGATGGCAAGCGTATCCCCAGCCTGCACGGACTGGCCTTCTTCGACCAGCAATTTCCAGACATTGCCGGGCACGGCACTTTCCACCCCGAAGCAGCCTTCGGGGATATCGCCGCCGAGGCTTGCGCCCGCGCCATCATCCACCTGGAAACTATCGAGCCCCTCGTCCTTCCAGCGCTTCCGCTCCGCCTCGAAGGCCGCCTGCTGTCCCTGCTTGAAGGCGCCGATGCTCTCTGCATTGCGAGCCATCTCCGCCTCGTAGTCGGCATAGGAGAAGGTTCCCTCCTCGATGCGGATCGGATAGCCGCCATGCGGGAAGGCGGCGCGGGCCTCCGTCAGTTCTTCATGGCTCACGGGGAAGAAGCGGATCTGGTCGAAGAAGTCGAGCAGCCAGGGCTTGTCCTTGGCGAAGACATCCGTCTGCCGCCAAGTGTTCCAGACCTGGATCGTGCGGCCGAAGAGCTGATAGCCGCCCGGCCCTTCCATGCCATAGATGCACATATAGGCGCCGCCGATGCCGACGGCGTTTTCCGGCGTCCAGGTGCGGGCCGGATTATACTTCGTCGTCACCAGCCGGTGGCGCGGATCGATGGGGGTGGCAACCGGCGCGCCGAGATAGACATCGCCGAGGCCCATCACGAGATAGGAGGCATTGAAGATCGTGTCCTTCACCGCCTGTTCGTCGGGGAGCCCGTTGATGCGGCGGATGAATTCGATGTTGGAGGGGCACCAGGGCGCGTTCGGGCGCACGAGCTCCTGATACTTGCGCATGGCCAGTTCCGCATCCGGGTCGTTCCAGGAGAGTGGCAGCCAGACGGTCCGGCTCGGCACCTTGACGGCGGAGACCGGAGGGAGGCTCTTCTCGATCTCTGCGAGGGCGCCCAAGAGTTTCGAGCGCGACAGCGTGGTGCTGTCATAATGGATCTGCAGCGAGCGGATGCCAGGCGTCAGATCGATCAGGCCCTGAAGCCTCGCCGCCTTCACCGCCTGCATCAGCAGATGGACGCGCATGCGGATGCCGATATCGAGCTGCATCGGGCCGTATTCAACCAGCAGGTTGTCATCGCCCTGTCGGCGGTAGACGACAGGAACGCTGCCCGCCTCTGTCGCTCCGATCACAGCCGACCCGGCTGTTTCGGATATGCGCTTGACCGTCGGTCCCGCCAGCGGATCGCTTGCGCGGGCCACAGGGTAAAACCGGATCCTGTCCCCCGGCTTGAACTGACCCATCTTCCACTGCTCGTCGCGGGCAATCACCGCCGGGCAGACGAAGCCGCCGAGGCTTGGGCCGTCGGGGCCGAGGATGATCGGCATGTCGCCGGTGAAATCGATGGCGCCGATCGCATAGGCATTGTCATGCAGGTTGGACGGGTGAAGCCCCGCCTCTCCGCCGTCGGTGCGCGCCCATTTGGGGGCCGGACCGATCAGGCGGACACCCGTGCGCGCCGAGTTGAAATGCACCTCGTACGGCGTCGAAAACAGTGTCTCGATGTCTTCCTCGAGGAAAAAGTCGGGCGCGCCATGCGGACCGTAGAGCACGCCGACGGACCAGTCGCGGGTCAGTTCCGCCGGTACCGTTGCCGGCAGGACATCGGTCTGGTTCCGGCGGGCCAGGCGCAAGACATGGCCAGCGCGAAGCGTACCGGTGGCATTGCCGCCGAATTGGCCGAGGCCGAAAGTGGCGCGGGAGCCCATGACCAAGGGGGCATCGAAGCCGCCGGATACCGCCAGATAGGCGCGCTGGCCGGCACCGGTGATGCTGCCGATGGCGAGCGTCTGGCCGGCCTTGACCTGGATCGCCTGATCATGGGGCAGCTCGACGCCGTCGAGCTTCATCGGCATGACCGCGCCGGCGAGCGCGATCACGGTATCGCAGAAGAATTTCAGCACAGGCCCGGAGACGGTGAGCTCCAGGGCCGCCGTATGATCGTGGTTGCCGACCAGCCGGTTGGCATGGCGGAAGGAGCGTTCGTCCATCGGGCCCGAGGGCGGGACGCCGACATGCCAGAGGCCGAGACGGCCCGGCAGTTCCTGCAGGCTCGACTGCGCACCGGGGGCGATCACCTCAACGACATCCGGTACGAATTCGAAATCCTTCAAGGCCGTGGTCGCGACATCGCCGCTCCGGAACAGGTCAGAGGCGGCGATGGCCTTGAGGTATTCGAGGTTGGTCTCGACGCCGGCAAGCAAGGTTTCTTCCAGCGCGGACGAGAGCGCCGCAATGGCCGTATCCCGATCCGAGCCCGACACGATCACCTTGGCGAGCATGGGATCGTAGAAGGGTGTGACCTCGGTTCCCGTTTCCACCCAGCCGTCGACGCGGATGCCATCGGGGAAGACCACTTCCGTCAACAGACCAGCGCTCGGGCGGAAGCCGGCATGGGGCATTTCGGCATAGACGCGCGCCTCGATAGCCGCGCCCCTTGGCACAAGATTTTCCTTGCAAGTCAGCACATCTTCGCCGGCGGCCTGGCGGATCATCCATTCGACCAGGTCCACGCCGAAGACGGCTTCCGTGACCGGATGCTCCACCTGCAGTCGCGTGTTCACCTCGAGAAAATAGAATTCCTCGCGGGCGGGATCATAGATGAATTCAACGGTGCCGGCGGAGGCGTAAGCGACCTGCTGGCCGAGCGACACGGCGGCGGCGTGCAGGCGCTGACGCAGGGCATCGGACAGACCCGGGGCAGGCGTTTCCTCGATGACCTTCTGGTTCCGGCGCTGGAGCGAGCAGTCGCGTTCACCGAGCGCGATCACCCTGCCCTTGCCGTCGCCGAAGATCTGCACCTCGACATGGCGGGCCTTGGAGACGAAGCGCTCAAGATAGACGCGGGCATCGCCGAAGCTGGATTTTGCCGTGCGCTGGACCGTGTCGAAGGCAGCGGCAAGCGCATCCGCGTTGTCGCAGAGCTGCATGCCGATACCGCCGCCGCCGGCTGTCGACTTCAGCATGACCGGATAGCCGATCTGCTCCGCTGCGGAGAGCGCCTCTTCCCGGCTGTCGAGCAGGCCGGAGCCTGGCAAGAGCGGCACGCCGCTCGCCTTGGCCAGTTCACGCGCCGTGTGCTTGAGGCCGAAAGCGGAGATGTTGTCCGCCGTCGGGCCGATGAAGGTGATGCCTTCCGCCTTCAGCCGTTCGGCAAAGCCTATGTTCTCCGAGAGGAAGCCGTAGCCGGGATGAACGGCTTGCGCACCCGTCTGACGGCAGGCGGCAATCACGGCATCGACGTTGAGATAACTTTCGCTGGCGGGTGCGGGGCCGAGGCGCACCGCCTCGTCGGCCATCAGGACGGCCTTCGAAAAGCGGTCGGCATCGGAATAGACCGCAACGCTTGCGATCCCCATCTTCTGAAGCGTCTTGATGACGCGCACGGCGATTTCGCCGCGATTGGCAATCAGAACCTTCTTGAACATCAGGCTGCCTCGTCGTCCCAGACGAGCACCCGGATCGGCGTGGGATCGAAGCCGTTGCAGGGGTTGTTGATCTGCGGGCAATTGGAGATGACGAGCAGCACGTCCATCTCCGCCTTCAGCTCGACATAGTCGCCGGGGGCGGAAATGCCGTCGACGATGGTCATTTCGCCTGAGGGTTCGATCGGCACGTTCATGAAGAAGTTGATGTTCGGCACCACGTCGCGCTTGCTCATGCCATGCTTGGAAACCTCGATGACGAAATTGTCCCGGCAGGCATGCAGGTACTTGGTATAGTGGCCGAAGCGGACCGTGTTGCTCTCGCAGGAGCAGGCGCCGGCAGAGGTATCGTGCCGGCCGCAGCTGTCAGCGGTGACCGTCAGCATCACCCGGCCTTCGTTGGAGATCACCTTGGTGCCGGTCGAGATATAGGCAGCCCCCTGCTCGCGCATGGTGTCCTGGCTCGAATAACGCTCGGAGAAATCATCGGCGTTGTAGAAGAGCGTATCGACGGCCTGCTGGCCATAGGTGTCCTCGATGCGCACCACCTGACCCTTTTTGATGAAGGTCGAGAAGGGCGCTTCGGCAGCGATATAGTAATCCTGCGCGGTGTTCGAGAGCGTGCGGGCGGGAGAGGTCTGGATGAAAGTGGTCATGGTCGCCTCTCCTCTCACAGCGCCGCAAAAGCGTTGTTTTCAAAGCCACGGATGGCTTCTGCAGTCGCGGTCCGGCACAGATCATCCGCCG
Organism: Allorhizobium sp. DMC15; assembly: GCF_056314065.1. Classification (NCBI taxonomy): domain Bacteria; kingdom Pseudomonadati; phylum Pseudomonadota; class Alphaproteobacteria; order Hyphomicrobiales; family Rhizobiaceae; genus Allorhizobium; species Allorhizobium sp. DMC15. Next base: position 170,911 of record NZ_JBQUZB010000005.1, on the reverse strand, counting down.
CCGGCTCGGTGGCGGCGATCCTGAGGATGCTGACGGGATTGGGGGCATAGACCGGGTTTGGATCGAGCGGATGCGGGCAGTTGGAGAAGCCGACGATCATGTCCATCTCGGCCCGCAGATCGACATAGTCGCCCTCGGAAACGAGATCCGGTTTCCATTCGAATTTGCCATCGGCATCGACACGGACGGGTGCGAAAAGGGCAAGCGCTGCCGGAATGTCGCGCTTGTCGAGGCCTGATTTGGTGGCGATCAGCACGAAGTTGTCGCGGGTGTTGCGCAGCGCCGGACCGTTCTGGCCGGCATATTTCTTCGCGTTCGAGGAAGCTGTCGAGCCTCCCATCAGAACGTCGTGGGCGCCGGAGCTATCCTCGGTGATCGAGAACATCACCTTGCCCATGTCGGAGAAGATGACACGCCCCTTTCCAAGCCCGGTGGTCCACTGCACCTTGACGGTATCAGGCAGGTTCATGCGCTCGGTCGGGTCCTCGGCATTCCAGGCGACGACCGAAACGGTCGACAAACCTTCGTCGAGCGCGATGCGCAGCGTCTCGTCGGCCTTGACGCGGGTCCACCAGTACCAGCCGCCGGGCAGCTTTTCCTGGTGCACGATCTTGTCGGCAGCGATTGCGGGTGCAGGTTTTGCGCTCTTGCCCGGAAGCGCCTTCGGCGCGAATTCCAGCCCCTTCTTCTGATGCTCCTCGTAACGCGCCCGGTTGGCGGCGATCTCTTCGGGGGAACGTCGGATATGCATTGTCATCTCCAGTGGTTTCGTTGGCCGGGTCGTCCCGGCTATTGACCCTTTGAAGAGACCGGGCCGTCCCGGTCGGGGCGAATGAGGGAGGCCTCGCCCGCCTTGCGGGGCGGCCAGATGGCGATGTCACGGGTGATCGTCGCACCGTAGCGCAGCTTTTCCTCCGGGCGGTCGCGCGGACGTTCGAAGGCAACGACGCGGGTCGCAAGCGTGAAGGCCTCGCGCATGTCATGGGTAACCATGACCACGGTCATCGGCGCCTCGTGCCAGAGCGTCTTCATCAGCGTATGGATCTCCGCGCGGATCCCAGGATCGAGCGCGCCGAAGGGTTCGTCGAGCAGCAGCACCTTTGGCCGCATGATCAGCGCCTGGGCGAGCGCCAGCCGCTGCTGCATGCCGCCGGATAGCTGGGCCGGATACTTGTCCTCGGAGCCGGCAAGCCCGACCGCCGCGATCATGGCGCGGGCCTCGTCCTCAACCTGTCTCTTCGCGGCGCCGAACAGGCGGATGGCGAAGCGGGAGGCCTTCAGCTCCTTGCCGAGCATGACATTGCCCAGCACGGTCAGATGCGGGAAGACCGAGTAGCGCTGGAAGACGACGCCGCGGTCCGGGCCCGGCTCCTTCGGTAGGGCCAGACCGTCGAGCAGGATCTCACCCTTGGTCTGGCGCTCCTGACCGAGCAGCAGGCGCAGGAAGGTGGACTTGCCGCAACCGGAAGGGCCGACCAACGCGACGAAGGCTCTGGATTCGATCTCGATCGAGACATTCTCCAGCACGATCTGGTCGCCATATTCCTTCCAGAGGTTTTTGATCGACAGCGCGCTCATTTGCCCTTCTCCAGTTCGGACCAGGGGAAGACCGCGATTCGCAGGCGATCGAGCAGGATGTCGGTGAGGATCGCGAGAAGCGTGATCCAGAGCACATAGGGGAAGATGACGTCCATCGAGAGATAGCGGCGGACGAGGAAGATGCGGTAGCCGAGGCCGCTGTCGGAGGAGATCGCTTCGGCGGCGATCAGAAAGAGCCAGGCGGGGCCAAGTTGCAGCCGAAGCGTGGTGATCAGGCGGGGCAGGATCTGCGGCAGCACCACACGCAATGCGATCTGCCACGAGGAGGCCGACAGGGTCTCCGCCTTCACAATCATCTCGCGCGGCAGGGATGTCGCCGTCAGGGCCAGATCGCGGATCATGATTGGTGCAACACCGATGACGATCAGCGCAATCTTCGACGCCTCACCGAGGCCCATGACGATGAAAAGAATCGGCAGGAGCGCCAGCGGCGGTACCATGGAGATGGCGCCGACGAAGGGAGACAGAGTTGCCCGCGCATAGGGCAGGATGCCGATGACGAGGCCGAGCAGAAGTGCGATCGCTGTGGCAATCCCCAGCCCGACGGAGAGCCGCCAGAGGCTCGCCCAGGTGTCGGACCAGAGAAGATATTCGCCAGTTCGCACATCCGGCGTGAACGCCATCCGATTGATCCCGTCCCACAGGGCCGCGAAACCGGGCAGCAGCTTGTCGTTCGGGTTGTCAGCCAGCCGTTCGGCCGAGCCGATCATGTAGGCGCCGAGCACCAGCACGAAGGGCAAGAGCACGAGCGTCAGGCGCGCGCCATTTCCGGGATGAGCATTGATCCAGCGCATCGACCACTCCAGGAGTTCAGGGAGGCAGGCGCCGCCCGGAGGACATCATCCTCCGGGCAGCGATCATGGCCTCAGAGCGCACCCTTGGCGGCAGCGTCCATGTAGGTGGTGGTGAAGCGGAACTTGACGTTCTCCTTGTCACCGAGAACAGACCCATCCGGCATCTCGATACCGATGACGTCTGCAGAGGGAGCGCCACTCCCGAGAAGGCCCTTTTCGAAAAGGAAGTTGCGAACGAGGTCCGTGGTCTTCGGAAGTTCCGGGGACGCTGTGAAGGCCACGGCATCGGCCGGCTTATCGAAGAGCTTGGTGGCGGCCATCTGTGCCTCGAAGCCGGCGAGGTCTGTTCCCGATGCCGCACCCATCGCGGTGCGGGCTGCCTTGCCCTCTTCGGTATCGGCGGTCATGACGGCCATGGTGTCGTACCAGATGCCAGCCAGCGCCTTGCCGAAGTCCGGATTGTCCTTCAGCACATCGGTATTGGCGACCATCAGGTCGATGATCTCGCCCGGGATCTGCGAGCTGTCGAAGACCTTTTTCGCGGAGGCGTCTCCCAGGATCGTTGAGACCAGCGGGTTCCAGGTCACGACAGCGGTCACGTCAGGCGTCTGATAGGCTGCGACCATGTCAGCATCCGAGGTGTTGACCACCTTCACATCCCGCTCGGAGGAACCGATGCTCTCGAGCGCGCGGGCCAGCAGATAGTGGGAGACCGAGAACTCGACGAGGTTGACGTTCTGGCCCTTCACATCCTCCAGCTTGTCCTTACCCTTAAGGATGAGGGCGTCGTTGCCATTCGAGAAGTCGCCGACGATGACGGCGGTCGTGTCGACGCCACCAGCGGCCGGGATCGAGAGGCCATCCATGTTGGTGAGGGTCACCGCGTCGAAGGCTCCGGCGGTATACTGGTTCATCGATTCCACGTAGTCGTTGAACTGCGTGACCTCGATGTTGATGCCGTATTTGTCGGCCCACTTCTTCACGATGCCAGTGTCATTGGCATAGCCCCAGGGCATCCAGCCGACATAGATCGACCAGGCGACCTTGAAGTCCTTCTTCGGCGCCGCTTCGGCCGGTGTCATCTGGCTGAGGGCGAGCGCGCCGGCGAGTGCGGTGATGGACAGGAGTGTCTTGACAGTCTGCATGTAGAAATTCCCCTTTTGCATCTTCAAAAAGGGATCGGCATGGACCATCGCTCCGCCAATCCCTTGGCTTACGAGGTCTCCCGGGCTTTTGTCCCGCCGTGCACCCGATGGGATGTCTCTCCATCGGGAGCCGCTCTCGGACCAGCCACGCCTGATGGCGCCGGAACCCTAGCGGCTAACTCGACTGGGAAAATGCAAATGGCGTGCCAAATGTAAAAAACGGACAAATGGGCAGCGCTGCCGCCAGCATGCGCGTATTGGTGCATACATTTGGAGCAAAACTGCCCGGAAAATGGGCGTCGGCATTACCTAAAGGGTTTGTGCTGACCGCCGGCACGGTCATGACCTTATCTTTGCGCTGCGACCATAGGCGAGCAGCATGCCGATGATCACTGCGCCGTAGATGATCTGTCGGCCGGCCTCGGGCATCTGCATGATGGACAGCACCGAGTTCAATAGGACAATCAACACCACGCCAACAAGCGTGCCGGTGTAGCGACCCTGTCCGCCGAGAATGCGCGTCCCGCCCAAGACGACCGCTGCGATCGCCGGCAGGAGATAAGGCATCCCCATGCCCTGATAGGCCTTGGCCGAATACCCGGCCAGAAGCACGCCGGCGACCGCTGCGCAGAGGCCGGAGATCATGAAGGCACCGACGATGATACGGCGGGTGCGAATGCCGGACAGATAGGCCGCGCCTTCCCGGTTGCCTGTTGCATAGATCGAGCGTCCGAAGCTCGTGCGGGTCAGGATACCGGCGATGCAAATCGAAACGGAGGCCCAGACGAAAATTGCCACCGGAATGCCCAGAATGTGGTCGGCCGCGAGAAAGCGCATCAACGGCGTCGCCTGATCCTGGGGCGCGAATCCGCCCGTATGGGCAACCATGAGGCCACGCAGGACCGAATCGACGCCGAGTGTGAAGATCATCGAGGGAATGCGCAGATAGGCCACCCCCAACCCGTTGACGAGACCGACCATCAGCCCGACTGCGAGGCCGGTTGGCAGGGCCATATCTCCCCCGACGCTTGCCGCCATCATGGCAGAGGCGGTCAACGTCCAGGGAACAGAAAGGTCGATATGCCCGAGCAGAATGACCATCATCATCCCTGCGGCGACGATGCCGAGGAACGACCCGGTCTGCAATTGCTGCAACAGGTAATTGGGCGACAGAAGCGGCGCCGTGCCCTGCACACTCAGCGTGTAGCCCGTACCGATCAGCAGGATCACCAGAATAAAGAGCGACGAGATGACGATCGGTCTGTTTTCGGGGCGAATGTTGAAAAAGAAATTGGTCATCCCATCACCTAACGAAAGAGGTCCAGGTTGTTCTTGACCCGCAGCGTGCGGAGCGCCCCCAGACTGACGGCAGCAAGAAGCACGACCCCTTCGATCAGCGGCTGCAGGAGCGGATCAATGGAAACGATGCGGAAATAGAAGGAAATGACACGCAGGATGCAGGCACCGACCAGCGAGGCTATGGCACCGCCGACGCCCCCCAGCAGCGATGTACCGCCAAGCACGACGGCGGCGATGGAATTGAGCGTGTAAGCACCGGCCTGCATAACATCAGCATTGCCGGATGAGGTTTGGACTGCGAGATAAAGCCCACCGCAAGCGGCAAAGAAGCCTGCGAGAGCAAAGGCAGCAATCTTGGCCCGGTTGATCGGCAGGCCGGACATGTAGGCCGCCCCCTCCGCCGAGCCGATGGCATAGACAGTCCGCCCGGTGACGGACTTGCGAAACGGTATCCACACGAGGCAGGCCATCGAAATCAGCAAGACGAATGGCGTTGGTATCCATCCGAAGGGGACAAACCATGCAGCGTCCGGATCAAACAGCTGATAGGTGTCGACCAGGTCCCAGAGACTGTTGGTGACTGCCCAGTTCAAGTCGGGATCGATCTCGCCGCCGGGTTTGGGACGGATGAAAAGGGCGAGCCCGATGGCAACGGCGCCGGTCGCCAGCGTCACGATGATCGGCTGCAGCCGACCATAGACGACGATGACACCGTTCATCAAACCGAAGGCCGTGCCGGCGAGCAGCGTGGTGGCCACGCCGAAGAGGATTTCGGCGGGCGACCCGTTGACCAGTTCGGATGCAATGCAGGCGGTCAGCGTCATCACCGCACCGACGCTCAGATCCAAACCGCCAAGAAGGACGGGCACGGTCTGCGCCATGGCGAGAAACGCAATGGCGACGGTTTCGTTGGCATTCTGAACCAGCACGGCCGATGAAAATCCGCGCGGATGAAGACCATGATAGATCAGATAAATGACCAGCAGCAACGCAAGCGCGCCGTAGAAGGCACGGTTTTGGCGGAAGCTGACAGCAAGGGTCCTTGCGACATTTCCCATGGCTTGCCTCATGCCGCCACGTGCGTGCTGATATTGAGCGACGCCGCAATGATCGCTTCTTCGTTGATGGCCTCGCCGCTGAGTTCTGTCGTGATTGCGCCGTCATACATGATGGCGATACGATCGCAGCAACCGATCAATTCGGCATAATCCGTTGAATAGAACAAGATCGCCCTGCCCTCATCGGCCAGTTCGCGCATCAGTTTGTAGATCTCTTGTTTTGTCCCGACATCGATGCCTCGGGTTGGGTCGTTCAAAAGAATGACGTCCGGTTCGGTCATCAGCCATTTGGCGATGACGACCTTCTGCTGATTGCCGCCCGAGAGCGTCGCTACGGCGTCGGCTGGCGTGTTGATCTTGATTTGAAGCTTGCGGATGCCATCTGCGACGGCCGCCTGTTCTTTGCCGTGGTCGATGAAAGGACCCCGGCAAACCTTGTCGAATGAAGCCGCAAGCAAATTGTCGGCTATGGACATCGGCAGCATCAGTCCCTCCGTCTTACGGTCTTCAGGGACGAGGGCTATTCGAGTTTTTCCGGTTTTGGCATCATGCGGCGAAGAGGGTGAGATGGTCGCGCCATCGGCCTTCACATGCCCGCCGACACCTCTCAAAACACCAAAGAGCGCCAGCAGCAGTTCCTTCTGCCCCTGTCCGTCCAGGCCACCAAGCCCAACGATTTCCCCCTTGCCTATCCTCAGCGTGACGCCCTTCAGCCGGTTTTCCCATGACAGGTTGTCGATCTCGAAAAAGGGGGCCGCCCGGCGCGCTTCCGGCTTTGGCGGGAAATGCGCCTCAACGTCACGCCCGATCATCATCCGCACGATCTCGGCGGAGGAGCGCTCTCCCTTTGCGAAGGTATCGACGTGACTGCCATTCCTGAAAACAGAGAGCTTGTCACAGAGCCTATCGACCTCATGCATGCGGTGAGAGATGAACAGCGATGCGACGTTTTCGGTCTTCAAGTCACCGAGCAATCCGTAAACGGTCTCCACATCGCGGCTCGTCAGCGCCGACGTGGCTTCGTCCAGGATCAGCACCTTGGGTTTCATGCCCAGTGCCTTGGCGATTTCCACCATCTGGCGCCGTGAAAGAGAAAGCTCGCGCACGAGCGCGTCCGGGTCGACATCCTCGCATCTGATGCGCGCAAGAAGCGCTTCGGCACGGCGCCTTTGCTCGCGTCCGTCGATCAGGCCAAACCGGCGCGGCGGAGCGGAGATTGAGATATTGTCCGCTACGGTCAGGTCCGGCATCAGGGAAAGCTCCTGAAAGATGCAGACAATCCCGGACTCTGCCGCCTGTGCGGGCGAGCGAAACCGGACCTCCTGGCCGTTCAGATAGATTGCGCCTCTGTCGGGCTGGAGCACCCCGGACATGATCTTGATCAATGTCGACTTGCCGGCACCGTTCTCGCCGAGGATGGCATGGGTGCTTCCGCTGCGGCAGGAAAAATCGACATTGTCGAGAGCTCTGGCGCCCGAGAAGGACTTTGATATGCCGCGCAGCTCGATAATCGGGCCGCCGCTACGGGTCGTGTCATTCACGATTTCTGCTCCTCCCGGTCCGCCTTGCGATAAATCGATCCTCCGGCGATCCCGCGGGTCGACGAGAAATCCGGATCAAACCATGCCGGGCGGTGCCGGCATGGTTCATATCGTTTCGGGAATTATTTCGTGTCGGACTCGTCCTGCGCCATGATCGCGGGACCCGAGATGTTCACGCCGCAGGGCGGGAACTCGTTGACGGTAAAGAAATTGTCCGGGAGATTGGACCAGTAGTTCTCGCCGTCCTTCAGTTCCTTGTAGGTCGCGACCGGCAGCGGCACCGAGATCAGCTGCGGCATGACGTTACCCTCAAGCGCCGAAATCGCCGCCTTCATGGCGATTGCCACGAGGCCAGGAGACTGGCCGATGGAAATGCCCTTCAGGCCATCTGCGGAGTGCTCGGCAATCGCTTTGCGGAAACCATTCTCGGATTCGCCGGCAACAGGCACCCAGGGATGCCCAGCATCCTTGAGCGCCTGGATGACGCCGTTGGACCCGCCTTGACCGACGACCGCGTCAAACTGGCCGTGAACGGCAATCGCATCTGCGACAACCTTCTGGGTTGTGCCGTCGTCCCAGTTGCCGACAACGGAGACCATTTCCCACTTGCCACCGTCCTTCGTGAAGACCTCGTTGATACCGATCGAACGGTCACGATCCACCGAGTTTCCCGGCAAACCACGGACCTCGAGAATCTTGCCTTCCTTCACGCCCTTGGCGTGAAGCTCATCGAGGGCGAACTGTCCCCACATCTGGCCCATCTTGAGCTGGTCTTCGTTGACCTGCATGACCTTGTCGGTATCGAGAACATTGTCGAAGGGAACCAGCACGACATTGTTCTTGTCGGCAAGCCGAATCACACGGTCAAAACCGTCGGGTGCAACCGCGATGGTGACGATGGCATCGTAGCCCTGGTTGATGAAGTCCTCGATGGCGCCCAACTGGGCCGGCGCGTCCGTTCCGGTGGACACGACCTTGAACTCGGCAATCTTGTCCTTCACTGCCGGATCCTCGGCATAGGCCTTGGCCGTCTTGATCATCTGGATACGCCATGTGTTGCCGACGAATCCGTTGACGATGGCGACCTTGTAGGGGCCATCCTTCTTTGGCCACTGCATGTATTTTGTGTCCGCACTCCAAGGTGCAAAACACCCTGGTTCAGCGCCTGGACCCGACACGACTTCGGGGCCGGCGAACGACATGGTCGCGCTCAGCAGCATGGACGCTGTCGTTGCAAAAAATAACGCCTTTGGTTGCATGTTCCTCCTCCTCCTCGGCGCCTTCCCGGCACCTGTTTTGGCAGACGCCACCCAATGTGCGTCTCACGTCACCGCCGCCGGGCCTCCTCCCTTTGGCAGCACCCCGGTCCGCGACGCCTCAAACTGCGGGAAACCCGCCTGAAGGTGGGGCCAAGATCAGGTTCGAGCCGACCAGGCCGTCGGTCTCGAAGATAGAAAGTCGTCCAGCGGCACCGCGAAGACCGGTGCTCTCCCGCATCGCCGGTCCAGCAGGCGGCGACGACGGCGACCGGTTTCGAGCTTCCTTCACGAATCGGCATGGCGACAGGATTTCTCGACCGATGGCCGCGAGGCCCCGCGTGAATTTTGGTCTCTTCGCCGGATACCGGGTTGCCCAATAAGGCTTGGACTTCATTTTCCGCCATTAACAACGGAGGCCTTCTGCGAGTCAATAATAATATTACTAATGAATAGAAAATATTATTATCAGCACGCCATACGCCCCTTAGGTACTCCACAAGTGAAGCCGCTCGCGGGCCGACATATCCCCGCACACAATCAACATCACAGCGCGCGGCGCCCCTCCTCGGGCACGCTGATGACCAGCGCGGGTTTCCAAGACTCATCGAGAGATCCGCACAAGTAAGCCGCCCATGAGTTGACAATCAGAGGAACGGCTGATTGATATGATGTCAGACCAATTTGAGACGACGATGAAATCTACCCTCGCCCCCCTTCCCCCCGCCGATCGCGGTCGCCAGGTGACCGAGTCGCTTGCGGCCTACATCCAGCAGTCGGCCCTGGTGGCAGGTGATCGGCTGCCCGCAGAACGGGAGCTGATGGCGGCGCTCGGCGTCGGGCGCTCGACGATCCGTGAAGTGATCCGACAATTCCAGGCTCTCGGCGTGATGGAAACCCGCAAGGGCAGCGGCACCTATCTTTTGAAGCCGATCACCTCGGCCACGATCCACATGCCGCTTTCGGTCAATATGGGCAGCCTGCGCGACGCGCTGCTACAGACCCTGGAAGTTCGCCGCGGCATCGAATGCGAGGCCTGCATGGCCGCCGCCCGCCGTCGCACGAAAGAGGACCTTCGTCGCATCAGCGAAGCCCTGGTCGAGATGGAGCGGGTGCATCTGGAAAAAGGCACCGCCGGCAAGGAAGACCTTGTCTTTCACCTCGCCATCTACGATGCCACGCACAATCCACTCTTCCGCCAGCTGCTCGAGCAGATGCGCGAGGCTTTCGAGAGTTTCTGGGACACGCCCTTTGACCGGCCGGACTTCGCCCGCCGGTCCTTCCCCTATCACCGTACGCTGTTCAACGCGATCGTCGCCCAGGACACCGAGGCGGCACGGCGCGAGACCATCAAGATCCTCGACATCGTCGAGGAAGACATCAAGGAAATGTCCAAATGATCAACGGTTCCGATCCGTTTGAGCTTGCCTCCCTTATCGTCGCCCATGACGAGACAAACGCCTTCGAGGCGGTCGTTCCTCCGATCGTTCAGACCTCGCTCTTCACGTTTGAGACTTATGACGAGATGGTCGCCACCTATCGCGGCGAGCGCCATCGCCCGGTTTACTCCCGTGGCCTCAACCCGACGGTACGTCACTTCGAGGAGATGCTGGCCAAGCTCGAAGGCGGCGAGGATGCGCTCGGTTTCGGCAGCGGCATGGCCGCGATCTCGTCCGCCGTCATCACCTTCGTCGAGCCTGGCGATCGCATCGTCGCGGTCCGCCATCTCTATCCCGATGCTTTCCGTTTGTTCGGCACGCTTTTGAAGCGGATGAAGGTGGAGGTGACCTATGTCGACGGGACCGATCTCGATGCGGTGGACGCGGCCATGGCCGGCGCCAAGCTGCTCTATCTCGAGAGCCCGACAAGCTGGATCATGGAGCCGCATGACGTGGCGGCCCTTGCGGCCATTGCCAGGAAACACGGCGCCGTCAGCGTGATCGACAACAGCTGGGCAAGCCCGATTTTCCAGCGTCCGCTATCCCTCGGCGTCGATATCGTCCTGCATTCTGCCTCGAAATATCTCGGCGGCCACAGCGATGTCGTGGCCGGCGTTGTTACCGGCTCAAAGACCTTGATCGACCGCATCCGCGGCGAGGCCCTGCCCTATCTCGGCGGCAAGATGTCGCCCTTCGATGCCTGGCTGCTGATCCGGGGTTTGCGCACCCTGCCGATCCGGATGAAGGCGCATGAGGCCTCGGCGCTCGACATTGCCCGGCGGCTGAAGGCGCTCGACGTAGTCGAGCAAGTCAACCATCCGGGTCTCGCGAACCAATTGCCGCCGGGCCTTTCCGGCACGTCCGGCCTCTTCTCCTTCGTCTTCCGCGAAGGCGTCGATATCAGGGGCTTCTGTGACCAGCTGCAACTCTTCAAGCTCGGTGTGAGCTGGGGCGGTCACGAAAGTCTCGTGGTGCCAGGCGAAGTGGTGCTGCAGCAGAAAGCCCAACCGAATTCCGCGCATGCCTTCGGCATGAACCCGCGGTCCGTGCGCCTCCATGTCGGCCTCGAGGGAACCGAGGTCTTGTGGAGGGATCTGGAGACGGCCATCGCCGCCGCCAAACAGCCCTGAGCCCTGTCGAACCAACCCAAAAAGCAGTGGAGGAACTGTATAATGAAAACCCTTTTGACAGCAGCCTTAATGAGCGCCCTGATGGCGGGGACGGCCCTGGCCGACACAACGCTCAAGCTCGTGGAAGTCATCACGAGCCCGGAACGCACTGAAACCCTGAAATCGATCGTCTCCAAGTTCGAAACGGAAAATCCGGGAACCAAGGTGGAGATCATCTCGCTGCCCTGGGGCGAAGCTTTCCAGAAATTCGCCACCATGGTCTCGGCTGGCGAAATTCCTGACGTCATGGAAATGCCCGATACCTGGCTGTCGCTCTACGCCAACAATGGCATTGTCGAGAGCCTCGAGCCCTATCTGAAGACCTGGGACCAGACGGCTGATCTCTCTGACCGCGCGCTCGAGCTCGGCCGCGACGTCAAGGACACAGCCTATATGCTGCCTTACGGCTTCTATCTCCGGGCGATGTTCTACAACAAGAAACTGCTCGCTGAAGCCGGCGTTTCCGAACCACCGAAGACCATGGAAGACTTTGCCGAGGCCTCCAAGAAGGTTTCGGCCCTGCCCGGCAAATATGGCTACTGCCTGCGTGGCGGACCGGGTGGGTTGAACGGCTGGGTGATGTTCGGCGCCTCGATGGCCGGTTCGAACGCCTTCTTCACCGAAGACGGCACCTCGACCTTCAATTCCGAAGGCTGGGTAAAGGGCCTCACCTGGCTGATCGACCTTTACAAGAATGGCTACGCGCCGAAGGACTCGGTCAACTGGGGCTTCAACGAGATCGTTGCCGGCTTCTACAGCGGCACCTGCGCCTTCCTCGACCAGGATCCGGATGCCCTGATCGCGATTGCCGAACACATGGGCGAAGACGACTACGGCGTCATGACCATGCCGAAGGGCCCTGATGGCAAGACCTTCCCGACCATCGGTTATGCCGGCTGGTCGATGATGTCGGCAAGCGCCAACAAGGATCTCGCCTGGAAGCTGATCGCCACGCTCGAAGGCAAGGAAGGCAATATCGCCTGGAACAAGCGGACCGGTGCGCTTCCGGCGCTGAAGTCCGCCGAAAACGACCCCTTCTATGCGAGCCCACAGTTCAAGGGCTGGTTTGAAGAGCTTTCCGACAAGGATGCCGTTCCGACCGTGATGCCGACGCATCTCGAGGAGTTTGCCTTCTTCAAGGATTCGCTTGTCATCAAGACCTCGCAGCAGGCGCTACTCGGCGACATCACGCCTCAGGAACTGGCCGACCAGTGGGCCGACTATCTGACCAAGGCCCAGCAGAAGCACCTGGCCAAGAAGTAAGCCGTCGACCACCGGGCGGAGGCCAGTGCCTTCGCCCGATCGGTTGCAGCCTAACCGCAGGAAAACCTGAACGATGACATCGACCCTAGCGCGGGGCGATCGGCGGCCGCTACTCAAGCGGATGGCCGATGCGTCGGATCCCTATCTCTACAGTGCCCCGGCGCTGATCCTGATCATCGCGGTCATGCTGGTGCCGCTGGTGCTCGGCATCTCCTATGCCTTCCGCGACATCCAACTGCTGAACCCCTTTTCCGGTGGCTTCATCGGCCTCGACCATTTTCGAGCGCTGGGCCAAGACGCGGATTTCTATCGGGCGCTGAAGAACACGCTTTGGTGGACGGGGGCATCGGTTGCGCTGCAATTCACCTTCGGGCTCATCCTCGCCCTTCTGCTCGACAAGCCCTTCTATGGCCGGGGTCTCGCCCAGGCTCTCGTCTTCCTGCCTTGGGCCGTGCCGAGTTTCCTCGCCGGCCTCAACTGGGCATGGCTCTTCAACCCCGTCATCGGCCCCTTGCCCCACTGGCTCTTTGCCATGGGCATCCTGTCCGAACCCAACAACATCCTGTCAGATCCGGACCTTGCCATGTGGGGGCCGATCGTCGCCAATGTCTGGTGGGGCATCCCCTTCTTCGCCATCACGCTGCTCGCAGCGCTCCAGGCCATTCCGCGCGATCTCTATGAAGCAGCCGCGATCGATGGCGCAGGCCCCGTACAGCGTTTCTGGTCGATCACCCTTCCCTTTCTAGCCCCGACCATCGCCATCACCGTTCTGCTGCGCACCGTTTGGATCTCGAACTTCGCTGATTTGATTATTGTCATGACCAATGGCGGTCCGGCCGACCGGACACAGATCGTCGCCTCCTACATCTTCACCCAGGCCTTCAAGCGGCTCGATTTCGGCTATGCATCGGCGATTGCGCTGGTGCTGCTCGTCCTGCTGCTCGCCTATTCCATGCTGATCGTGCTGCTCCGGCAGTCGCTGTTGAACAAGGACTGAGCGCATGAGGCACTCCCGCATCGCCCTGACCGCCGCGCACCGACTGGCGATCCTCGCCTATATCGTCGTCGCCCTCTTCCCGCTCTACTGGCTGCTGAAAGTCGCCGTCACGCCCAACGATCTGCTCTATAGCGAAGGTGTCCGGATGTGGCCGTCGCGCACGACGTTCGAGCATTTCACTTACGTGATTTCCCACAGCGCGTTCCCGACCTTTTTCAAGAACAGCCTCATCGTCGCCGGCTCGACCGCCTTCGTCGTCACGATCATCGCCTCGCTCTCGGGTTATGCCCTGTCACGCTTCAATTTCCGCGCCAAATACTGGATCGTGGCGCTGATGCTCCTGACCCAGATGTTTCCGCTGGTCATGCTGGTGGCCCCGATCTTCAAGATCCTCTCGCCGCTTGGCCTGACCAACAGCCTGACGGGTCTGGTCGTCGTCTATTCCGCCTTCAACGTGCCCTTCGCCACCTTCCTGATGCAGTCCTTCTTTGATGGTATTCCGAAGGATCTCGAAGAAGCGGCGATGATCGATGGCGCCACGCAGTTCGTCGCCTTCCGCCAGATCATCCTGCCGCTAACCCTGCCGGGGATCGCCGCCACGCTCGGCTTCGTGTTTACCGCCGCGTGGTCGGAACTGCTCTTCGCCCTGATGCTGATATCGGGCAATGACGCGGCCACCTTCCCGGTCGGGCTCTTGTCTTTCGTGTCGAAATTCTCGGTCAATTTCGGGCAGATGATGGCAGCCGGCGTGCTGGCCCTCATCCCGGCCTGCCTCTTCTTCCTCCTCATCCAGCGCTATCTCGTGCAGGGCCTGACGGCCGGCGCGGTCAAAGGCTGAAAGGTCTTACCCTATGGCTTCCATCGATATCTCCGCCATCCGCAAGAGCTACGGCCATTTCCCGGTGCTGCATGGCGTCGACCTCACCATTCGCGACGGCGAGTTCATTGTCCTGGTTGGCCCCTCCGGCTGCGGCAAGTCCACGCTCCTGCGCATGATCGCCGGCCTCGAAGACGTGACATCGGGCGAAATTTCGATTGAGGGTCGGCGGGTCAATGACCTGCCACCGAAGGATCGCGACATCGCCATGGTGTTCCAGTCCTACGCGCTCTATCCGCATATGACGGTGGCCGACAACATGAGCTACAGCCTGCGGCTCCGGAAAACGAAGAAGGAGATGATTACCGACATCGTCGCCGGCGCCTCCTCGAAACTCGGGCTCGACGCCCTCTTGCAGCGCCGCCCCAAGGCCCTTTCCGGCGGTCAGCGCCAGCGCGTCGCCATGGGCCGCGCGATCGTCCGCCAGCCGAAGGCCTTCCTTTTCGACGAGCCGTTGTCCAACCTGGACGCGCGCCTGCGCGAACAGATGCGGGCCGAGATCAAGAAGCTGCACAAGGAACTTGGTGCGACTTCGATCTATGTGACGCACGACCAGATCGAGGCGATGACACTCGCCGACCGGATCGTCGCCATGCATGGCGGCGTGGTCCAGCAGGTCGGCGCACCGCTCGACCTCTACGACCGGCCCGCCAACCTCTTCGTCGCCGGCTTCATCGGCTCGCCCGGCATGAATTTTCTCGAGGGCCATTATGTCGTTGAGAACGATGCCGCGGCCGTACGTTTTGCCAATGGGACGTCCGTCGCAGTTCAAACCCGGGCGAATCTGGCAGCAGGCACCAAGGTCACCCTCGGCATTCGCCCGGAACATGTGACGATCTCCCCGACAGGTGCAATCGAAGCAGGCGTCGATCTGGTCGAACCCACGGGCTTCGGGATCATCATGCACCTCTCGGTCCATGGTCTACCGTTCAAGATCTTCACCCTCGACCGCGGCGTACTCGATGCCCAAAAGGCTATCCGGGTCGATTTCCCGATCAATCGGCTCCATCTCTTCGACAGTGAAGGGCGAAGGGTGGACTGACCCCTCCATAGCGGCCAGGTCATTTTCCTGCGGTCTGCAAGGCATGCGCCTTCATTGCATGCGTGCGGATCGTTCCCAGCACGCTTTCCGCATGCGATTTCAGCGCACCGGCTTCGCCGTCCTTGGCGTAGGCATCGATCAGCGCGATTGCGTTTTCGTGAGCCGTGATCTGCGTAGAAAAATAGGCTTGATCGAAGTTCGCTTCGTCCGCCGTCTGCAGGGCTTCCAGCTGCTTACGATGTTCATCGCTCATCTTGGGAACGAGTTCGATCTTGTCGACCTTTGCCGCCTCGGCAAGGCCAGCGGATGCCTTCTCGTGATCCCTCACCATCTGTCGCGCAAAATCGAGAGCCTTCGGATCTTTGCCCCGCGCGACGACCAGACGAGCCGCCTCGATTTCGAACAGGTCGGAACTCGCCATCTCCTCAGCGAACTGCGTCGCAGACGGCGCCTGCCGTGAAAGCGATTGCTGTTGGGCAAATGCAGGCGTGGGGCTGACCATAGGTATCTGGATCAGCACGGCCAGCAAGACGGTTGTCAACGGTTTGCGCATGTCGGTCACTCCTTGCGATGTTTCCTGCCCGTCCAACAAGAGCGGATCGCCAAGGTTCCCGCGCCACTAGCCCCCGACGGCTGCGGTGAGCGGGGCAAGTCGCAGCTCAACGCCCGCGCTTTGGAGTGCATCGGCGACATCGTTGGGCGGGAGGCGGTCGGTCACGAGTTCCGTCACGGCATCGAAACCACACACACGCACCAGACCGTCGCGGCCAAATTTCGATCCGTCGGTGACCACCAGCGCGCGCGCGCCGCGGCTGAGAACCACGCGGGCGAATTCCGCCTCTTCGAGATCGTAGTCCATCACCCCTTCCGCATTGAGGGCCCCCGCAGAGATGACCGCATGGGTGACGGAGAAGCGACTGACGAAATCGATCGCCGTCGAGCCGAAGGCGGCCCCATTGTCGCTGCGCAGTTCACCGCCGGCCATGTAGACCTTGTTGTCGTTGATGGTCGCGAGTGTGCGGGCGATGTCCGAGGAATTCGTAACCACCGTCAGGCGGCGATGCTTCAGAAGCTCGCGCGCGAGAAAACTTGTTGTCGTGCCGGTATCCAGCATGACCGAATCCCCGTCACGGATCGTGGACGCCACCATGGCTGCAATCGCACGCTTGGCATCGGCATTCGCCCGCATGCGCTTCTCAAACGGCGCCTCGCCCATGATCGAGGGCAGGCTGACCGCGCCGTGCATCTTGATCAACGCACCTTCACGGTCGAGTGGCTTCAGATCACGCCTGATTGTTTCAAGGGAAACGCCGAGTGCCGCCGCAAGATCGGCAATGGTGATCGTGCCCTCGCGCTCGACGAGACGCAGGATGTCGCGATGTCGTTTTGATGGCGCCATATCCTCGACTCCCCGTTTCACAACCCCACCTGTCAAAGCGGCATATTCGGTCATAAAAACACAAAACACCACAAACGAACATTGACAATTCGCTGCACCGCGTCTGAAATTGCAACGTGCACCGGCGGTACAAGATGGGAAAACCACAGGGAACGTCGCCGCGGCCGAAACCGCGCCTGAAAAGGCGAACACAGGTTCACTGGGAGACGTCGCATGCGTGAGGCAGAACCGCCTGTTGGAACTGCGCAGCTCAGGGTCACCGGAGACGTGGAGCGCTCGAGGTTTGCGCCATGACCTCAATCGACAGCCACACCGAGGACCGTATTCATCGCCTCCCCTGCTGGAATGGGTCGATCTCGATAGAACCCCTGCATGGGGGCCTGAGCAATGCAAGTTATCTGATCGGCGACGCGTCCGGTCGCCACGTGGTGCGGATCGGGATCGATTATCCCTTCCATCACGTTTCGCGAGACCGCGAAACGATGACCGCAAGAGCGGCACATGCCGCAGGCTTCGCGCCGAGGGTGGAGCATGCCGAACCCGGAATCATGGTGACGCAGTTCTTGACGGCGAAGACATTGGCCGGCACCGATGTCGGCACGCGCAGCGATCAGATCGCCGGGCTTCTCAAGCGCTTCCACGAGGAGATGCCGCATCACGTCGCCGGCCCCGGATTCATGTTCTGGCCATTCCATGTCATCCGCGACTATGCCCGCACCCTTAGTGCCGGCAACAGCCGGATGCGCGCCGAACTGCCCCGCTATCTGTCGCTTGCCGTTGATCTGGAATCAGCCCAGGTGCCGCTTCCCATCGTCTTCGGTCACAACGATCTTCTGCCGTCGAACATCCTCGATGACGGAGAGCGCCTCTGGTTGATCGATTTCGAATATGCCGGTTTTTCGACCGCCATGTTCGATCTCGCCGGAGCGACCTCCAATGCAGGCCTGTCGCCAGAACAATCGGAGACGTTTTTCAGAGCGTATTTGGGGACGGAGCCATCGGCCGACCTCCGTCGCTCCATGGCCGCCATGCAATGCGCCTCGCTCTTGCGCGAGGCCATGTGGAGCATGGTGTCCGAGCTTTATCTCGACGCACCCGGAGCCGATTATGTCGGCTACACGGCCGACAATCTGACGCGTCTCGACGAGGCGCTTGATCGCTATCATTCCATTTACGGGAAACAAACATCATGACGCTGCCCACCCACGCCCAGATCGTCGTCATCGGCGGCGGCATCATCGGCTGCTCGACGGCCTATCACCTCGCCCGCGATCACAAGGCCGATGTGATCCTGCTGGAACAGGGAAGCCTCACCTCCGGCTCCACCTGGCACGCCGCCGGTCTTGTCGGACAGCTACGCTCGTCGGCTTCGATCACCCGCGTTCTCAAATATTCGGTCGACCTCTACAAGGGGCTGGAAGCGGAGACAGGGCTCGCAACCGGCTGGAAGATGACGGGGTGCCTGAGGCTTGCCACCAACCAGGATCGCTGGACGGAATTCAAGCGGCTTGCAACGACCGCCGGCAGCTTCGGCATGGAGATGCACCTTGTCTCGCCGGAGGAAGTCAAACGCATGTGGCCGTTGATGAATGTCGACGATCTCGTCGGCGCCAGCTGGCTGCCGACGGATGGCCAGGCGAGCCCCTCCGACATCACCCAGTCGCTGGCAAAGGGCGCCCGGATGCATGGCGCGAAGATTGTCGAGAATGTCCGGGTCACCGGCTTCGACATGAAGGACGGGCGGATCCTCAAGGTGAAGACCACCCTCGGCGACATCGCCTGCGAGAAAGTGGTCAATTGCGGGGGCCAGTGGGCTCGCCAGATCGGCGCGATGGCGGGCATCAACGTGCCGCTGCAGCCGGTCAAACATCAGTACATCATCACCGAGAAGATCGAGGGCCTGTCGACGGATGCCCCGACCATCCGCGACCCCGATCGTCGGACCTATTTCAAGGAAGAGGTCGGCGGCCTCGTCATGGGCGGTTACGAGCCCAACCCACAAGCCTGGACCACCGGCGACGTTCCTGACGAATGGGGCTTCCGGCTGTTCGACGACGACTTCGACCATTTCGAACAGCACATGATGCAGGCGATCGAGCGCATTCCGGCGCTGGAAAAGGCCGGCGTCAAGCAGATGATCAACGGACCGGAGAGCTTCACGCCTGACGGCAACTTCATCCTGGGCGCCGCCCCCGAATGCAAGAACATGTTCGTGGGGGCCGGCTTCAACGCCTTCGGCATCGCCTCGGGCGGCGGTGCCGGCTGGGTGCTGGCGCAATGGGTGGTCGATGGGGAAGCCCCGCTTGACCTCTGGGTGGTCGATATCAGACGCTTTGCCGACATGCATCGTGACCGGCAATGGGTGCTCGACCGAACACTCGAGGCCTATGGCAAACACTACACCATCGCCTTCCCGCATGAGGAATATGAAAGCGGCAGGCCGCGTCTGGTGTCGCCGCTCTACGACCGGCTCAAAAGTCACGGCGCCGTCTTCGGCTCGAAACTCGGTTGGGAGCGACCCAACTGGTTTGCCCCTGCCGGTGTCGAGCCGAAGGATGTCTATTCCATGGGCCGGCAAAACTGGTTCGCACCCGTGGGCGACGAGCATGTCCATGTGCGGGAAGCCGTGGGGATCTTCGACCAGTCCTCCTTCGCAAAATTCGAGCTGTCGGGACCTGATGCGCAAAAGGCGCTCGACTGGATCTGTGCCAACGACGTGTCAAAACCGGTCGGGCGGCTCACCTATACCCAGCTTCTCAACACGCGCGGTGGCATCGAGGCTGATCTCACCGTCGCGCGCCTCGCCGAAGACCGCTTCTACATCGTCACCGGCACCGGCTTCCGCACCCATGATTTCGGATGGATCACCGATCACATCCCGACCGGCCTGGATTGCCGCTTGACGGATATCACGGAAGACTGGGGGACGTTGTCGCTGATGGGGCCGAAGGCACGCGCCGTGCTTGAAGCCGTGACAGAAAACGATGTCTCGAATGCGGCCTTTCCCTTTGGACATGTGAGCGAGATCCGCATCGCCGGCGTTGTGCTGAGGGCCCTGCGCGTCACCTATGTCGGCGAACTCGGCTGGGAACTGCATGTGCCGATCACCGCCCTCGGCGACGTCTTTGACGCTCTGATGCGAGCCGGAAAGGCGCATGATATTCGGCCGATCGGCTACCGTGCGCTGGAATCGCTGCGACTCGAAAAGGGTTATCGCGCCTGGGGTTCCGATATCGCGCCGAACGACACACCCTTTGAGGCGGGACTCGGCTGGGCGGTGAAGCTGGCCAAGGACACCGATTTTCTTGGCAAGGCAGCTCTTCAAAAGCAGAAAGGCGCGCCGCTGAAGAAGAGGCTGATGGGTTTCACCGTGGCCGACAAGGATATCGTGCTGGTCGGTCGCGAAACGATCCTGCGCGACGGCGTGCCTGTCGGATATCTCACCAGCGGGGGTTATGGCTACACGATCGGCCAGAATGTCGGGTACGGCTATGTTCGAAATGCCGACGGTGTTTCAGACGACTTCCTGCGAAGTGGCCGCTATGAACTGGTGGTCGCATCAGACCGAACTCCGGCCGAAATCGCGTTCGGCCCGCTGATCGATCCTGCCATGACCCGAATTAAGGCCTGATCTTCGCGATTCGATGCGCGCCTCAGGCCGCATCCCTTTGAAGCCGGCGCCGAGATTTGGAAAATTTCGGTCGCACAGCCAGTAAATATTTTCTTGAGATTTCCTCGTCAGGCTTCCATAAGCTGATGGCGAGGAGATGTCGTGCCATGGTCACAATCAAGGAAATCGCCAAGGCGGTGGGCGTGTCGTCGGGCACTGTGTCGCGCGTGTTGAACTACGACCAGACGCTGTCGATCTCCGAGCCCAAGCGGCAAGCCATCATCGAAACCGCGGAAGCGTTGAACTATGCAACGCCAAGGGCCCGCCGCAGTGCCCAGCTGCAGCCCCTGCAGATTGCCATGGCGAGCCATGCGGACGTGACGGCCCGGATCGCGGTCATTCACTTCCTTGCCCCGAACGAGGAGTTGGTCGATCCCTATTATGTCGGCGTTCGACTGGCGATCGAAGCGCGATGCCGGGAGTACAAGATCGAAATCGCCAAGGTGTTCAATCCCGATGTGCCGGTCGATCTCTCGCTGCTGGCGGGACTGTCGGCTGCGATCATCGTCGGCCATCACCCGCGCGCAGAAATCGAAGCGATGGCAAGGATCTGTCCGCACCTGATCATGGCCGACTACAATCCACGCATGCCGCAATTCGACTGTGTCCGAGCCGATCTTGGCGAAGCGACCGTCAATATCCTCGATAGTCTCGACCAGGCAGGCTACCGCCGGATCGGTTTCGTCGGCGGTTACGAGCTGATGGACAATGACGCGCTGATGCACGGCGAGCAGCGCTGCAAAGCCTTCATCGAATGGCACGAGGCGCGCGGCCGCTATCGGCCGGAACTGCTGGCGCTGGGGCAGAGCGAGCGTTTCGGGCAGAACCTTCGGCTGGAAACGGGGTATCAGCAGGCACGCACGCTCTTGTCGCTCGCGGAGCGCCCCGATGCCATCGTTGCAGCGAATGACAACATGGCCATCGGCACCTATCGTGCCATCCAGGAAGCGGGACTCGCGATCCCGAACGACATCGCAGTCATTGCCTTTAACGACATTCCGGTTGCGCAATTCCTGGTACCGCCGCTCTCCACCATGCGCATTCCCGGGGAACTGATCGGCGAGGTCGCGGTGGATCTGATGGTGGAGCGTCTGAACGGACGTGACTATTCCAAACATGTCACCATCCCGACCCAAATGGTTTGGCGCGGAAGTACACGCAAACCGTGATCTGCGTCTCTGATCGAAATTTCAGAGGCTTACCGCAGCGCACAAAATATTTAGTAAAAATTTTCTTGGCTGCGTTCCGATTTTCGGGAATAGTGCCTGTGAGGCAGGGGATGAGGCTGCCGTTCAAGTCACAATGGGAGGAACACATGGATTACTCACGCGTGCTCAAGCGCTCCGTTTCGGCGGCCATGACCGGTGCTGCACTTCTGTGCAGCACGGCGGCCTTTGCCGGTGAAGTCACCGTCTGGTGCTGGGACCCGAACTTCAATGTCGCGATCATGAAGGAGGCCGCCGCGCGCTACACCGCGAAGCACCCCGACACGACCTTCAACATCGTCGATTTCGCCAAGGCCGATGTCGAGCAGAAGCTGCAGACGGGTCTTGCCTCCGGCATGACGGATACGCTGCCGGATATCGTTTTGATCGAGGACTACGGCGCACAGAAATACCTGCAGTCCTTCCCGGGCTCCTTTGCCGCGCTGACCGACAAGATCGATTATTCCGGCTTTGCCAAATACAAGGTCGACCTGATGACGCTCGAGGGCCAGGTCTATGGCGTGCCCTTCGATTCCGGCGTCACCGGCCTCTACTATCGCACGGATTATCTCGAACAGGCCGGCTACAAGCCCTCCGACATGGAGAACCTGACCTGGGACCGGTTCATCGAGATCGGCAAGGACGTCAAGGCCAAGACCGGTCATGAAATGATGGCGCTTGATTCGAATGACGGCGGTCTGATCCGTATCATGATGCAGTCGGGCGGCAAGTGGTATTTCAACGATGACGGCAGCCTCAACATCACGGGCAATGCCGCCCTGAAAGCGGCGCTCGAAACCCAGGCCCGCATCGTCAACGAAGGCGTGGCCAAGCCGACCAGCGGTTGGAATGACGGCATCAATGCGCTGACCTCCGGCGATGTCGCCTCGGTCCTGATGGGTGTCTGGATCACCGGCACCGTCAAGTCGCAGGCTGACCAAGCGGGCAAGTGGGCGCTAACCGCCATTCCGAAGCTCAACATCGAGGGCGCGACCGCTGCCTCGAACCTTGGCGGTTCGAGCTGGTATGTTCTCGACGCCTCGGCCGAGAAGGACGAAGCGATCGATTTCCTCAATGAAGTCTACGCCAAGGATCTCGATTTCTATCAGAAGATCCTGACCGAACGTGGCGCTGTCGGCTCGCTGCTTGCGGCCCGTACCGGCGAAGCCTACCAGAAGCCGGACGACTTCTTCGGCGGCGACAAGGTCTGGCAGAAGTTCTCCGACTGGCTCGTCCAGGTGCCGGCCGTCAACTACGGCATCTTCACCAACGAACTCGATACGGCGGTGACGGCAAACTTCCCGGCGCTGCTGAAGGGAACCCCGGTCGACGACGTGCTGAAGGCCATCGAAGATCAGGCCGCCGGCCAGATCCAATAATCCGATCCCACAGGGGCTCGGCCTTCGTGCCAGGCCCCTGTCCTCCCGGAGACGTGCGGTGGAAACGCCGCGCGGCTTCCCTTCGCATAACCAGGTCCAGTGACCACTGATCGGGTTCGGGGACACCGCATGGCCACCACATCCAGATCCAGCTTGAAACGCTACTACGACGTGAACGGATGGCTGTTCGTGGCGCCCGCCGTCGTGTTGATCTCCGTCTTCATGCTCTATCCGATCGTCCGCTCGCTCATCCTGTCCTTCTATTCGGGCCGCGGGATGATGATGAAGTTTTCCGGCAGCGGAAATCTCGTACGGCTCTGGAACGATCCCGTCTTCTGGAAGGCGCTGGAAAACACCGTCATTTTTTTCGTCGTGCAGGTGCCGATCATGATCACCATGGCGCTGATCCTGGCAGCCATGCTGAACAATCCGAAGCTGCGCTATTCCGGCCTGTTCCGGACGATGATCTTCCTGCCCTGCGTTTCCTCGCTGGTCGCCTATTCCATCCTGTTCAAGAGCATGTTCTCGCTCGACGGCGTCGTGAACAATGTCCTGCTGGGTATCGGCATCATTGGGCAACCGATCGGCTGGCTCACCGATCCCTTCTGGGCCAAGGTTCTGATCATCATCGCCATTACCTGGCGCTGGACCGGCTACAACATGATCTTCTATCTGGCGGCACTCCAGAACATCGACCGCTCGATCTATGAGGCGGCGAAGATCGACGGCGTGCCGTCCTGGGGGCGTTTCGCGTTTCTCACCATCCCGATGCTGAAGCCGGTGATCCTGTTCACCACGATCACCTCGACGATCGGAACGCTGCAGCTCTTCGACGAGGTCTACAACTTCACCGAAGGCAAAGGTGGTCCTGCGGATTCGACGCTGACGTTGTCGCTCTACATCTACAACCTGACCTTCCGCTTCATGCCGAGCTTCGGTTATGCGGCAACCGTTTCCTACGTCATCGTGCTGATGGTGGCTGTGCTGTCCTTCCTGCAATTCTATGCCGTGAGGGAACGCACATGATCACGACGCTTCGCCGCCGCCTGCCCGATATCGTGCAATACAGCGTTTTGTCGCTCGCCGCTTTCCTCTCGGTCTTTCCCTTTATTTGGATGGTGATCGGGGCGACCAATTCGACGAGCCAGATCATCCGCGGCAAAGTCACCTTCGGCACGGCGCTGTTCGACAACATCGCCTCCTTCTTCGCACAGGTGGATGTGCCGCTGGTGTTCTGGAACTCGGTGAAGATCGCGCTTGTCGGCACGGCGCTCACGCTGCTCGTCTCGTCGCTGGCCGGATATGGCTTCGAGATGTTCCGCTCGAAGCTCCGCGAGCGGGTCTATACCGTGATCCTGCTGACGCTGATGGTGCCGTTTGCAGCGCTGATGATCCCGCTCTTCATGCTGATGGGGCAGGCGGGACTGCTCAACACGCATATCGCGATCATGCTGCCGATGATCGCGTCGGCTTTCATCATCTTCTATTTCCGCCAGGCCTCAAAAGCCTTTCCGACCGAGCTTCGCGATGCGGCCAAGGTGGACGGGCTGAAGGAGTGGCAGATCTTCTTCTACATCTACGTGCCGGTGATGCGCTCCACCTATGCGGCGGCCTTCGTCATCGTCTTCATGCTGAACTGGAACAACTATCTCTGGCCGCTGATCGTGCTGCAGTCGAATGACACCAAGACGATCACGCTGGTCGTGTCCTCGCTCGCATCCGCCTATTCGCCCGAATACGGCACCGTGATGATCGGCACGATCCTCGCCACCCTTCCCACTCTTCTCGTCTTCTTCGCCATGCAGCGGCAATTCGTGCAGGGCATGCTCGGCTCCGTGAAATAGGACTTTGAAATGCGCATTATCGAGAATTTCAACCGAGACTGGACCTTCCGCGCTGGGTTTGAGCCGGCGTTAGCTTCGGCCCCCCAGCCGGGCGAGACGGTCCAGCTTCCCCATACGGCGGTCGAGCTGCCCTATAACTATTTCGACGAAAAGAGCTATCAGAAAGCCTTTACCTATCAGAAGGTCATCGCCTGGGATCCTCGGTTCGAGGGTCGCGAAGTCTCGCTGGTATTCGATGCTGCCATGGCTGACAGCGTGGTCTATCTGAACGGTGCTGAAGTCACCGCCCACAAGGATGGCTACACACCGTTCGAGGCGCGACTCACGCCGCATCTGAAGGCTGGCGATAACCTGCTGACGGTGAAGATCGACGGCTCTGAAAACCCCGAGATACCGCCCTTCGGCGGCGTCATCGACTATCTCACCTATGCCGGCATCTATCGCGACGTCTGGCTCAAGATTACCGCGCCGGTTTCGATCAAGAACGTCAAGATCGAGACGCCGGATGTTCTGGCCCATGCCAAGCAGGTGACGGCGAAGGTCTGGATTTCCAATCCGACGGATCAGGCGGTTTCCGGCAGGGTCATAGCTGTTCTGAAAGATGGTGCAGGTCAGGAGATCGCGCGCACCGAGGTGACCGTATCAGGCGCAGAGGTTTCGCTTAGCCTTTCCGGGCTTCAGGGCATCACGCTTTGGGATGTCGACAATCCCGCTCTCTATCACCTCACGGTGATGCTCGAGACGACCGCCGGCACCGACGCCGTCACGAGCCGTTTCGGCTTCCGCTCTGCCGAATACACGATCGAGGGCTTCAAGCTGAATGGCCGTGTGGTCAAGCTGCGGGGCCTCAACCGTCACCAAGCCTGGCCGCATCTCGGTTACGCCATGGGTCGGCGCGGTCAGGAGAAGGATGCCGACATCCTGAAGTTCGACCTCGCCTGCAACATCGCCCGCACCTCGCATTATCCGCAGTCGAAATACTTCCTCGACCGTTGCGACGAAATCGGCCTGCTGGTCTTCGAAGAGATCCCCGGCTGGCAGCATATCGGCGGCGATGCCTGGAAGGCGGAAAGCGTTCAGAACGTGCGCCGCATGATCGAGCGCGACTGGAACCATCCCTCGATCATCATCTGGGGCGTCCGCATCAACGAGAGCCAGGATTCACACGACTTCTATGTCGAGACGAACGCCATGGCGCGGTCGCTCGATACGACCCGCCAAACGGGTGGCGTGCGCTACATCACCGACAGCGAACTGCTCGAAGACGTCTATACGATGAACGACTTCATCCTCGGCATGGAGGAACTGCCGGGCCACAATCGCGAGCGACTGGTGTTGCGCGACCAGCGCGAGGTCACCGGGCTCGACCGCAAGGTGCCCTATATGATCACCGAATATGGTGGTCACATGTACCCGACCAAGCGCTTCGACCAGGAGCAGCGCCAGGCCGAACATGTCAGCCGGCATCTGGCGATCCTGAATGCGGCCGCCGGCGATCCCTCGATCTCGGGGTCCACCGGCTGGTGCATGTTCGACTACAACACCCATAAGGATTTCGGTTCCGGCGACCGCATCTGCTATCACGGCGTCACCGACATGTATCGTGAGCCGAAATTTGCGGCTTACGCCTATGCCTCGCAGGGCGACCCGAAGGACAAGATCGTCATGCAGCCGGTCAGCTTCTGGGCGCGTGGCGAGCGCAATATCGGCGGTGTGCTGCCGCTGATCGTGCTCACCAATTGCGACTATGTCGAAATCCGCATGGGCCATATCGTCAAGCGGATCGAACCCGATACCAAGACCTATCCGCATCTGCCGCATCCGCCCTGCATTCTCGATCACAGCATGGTCACGCCGGAGGAATTCGGCGAATGGGGCATGACCTGGCGGGATGGCGAACTCGTCGGTTTCCTCGACGGCAAGGAAGTCGCCCGCCGTCATCTGCCGGCCGATCCCTTGCCGACGACCCTCGATATCGCCGCTGACGATACCGAGCTCAGGGCTGGCGAGAAGGACACGGTGCGCGTCATCCTGCGGGCGCTCGATCAGGGCGGCAATGTCATGGGCTTCTTCGATGATCCGGTCGAAGTCAGCCTCGAAGGTCCCGGCCGCATCGTCGGCCCCACGCTTCTGTCGTTCAAGGGCGGCGCCGTCGGTGTCTTTGTCGAAGCCGGAAACGAGGTCGGGCGCTTGACGCTGACGGCCAAGTGCCGTCCCTTCGGCATCAAGCGCATCACCTTCAACGTCACCTGAGCGAGGCTTACATGGCAGAGGTCCGGCTCACCGATATCCGCAAGTCCTACGGCTCGCTCGAGGTCATCAAGGGGGTTAATCTCGAGGTTTCCTCAGGGGAATTCGTCGTCTTCGTCGGTCCTTCCGGCTGCGGCAAGTCCACGCTGCTCCGGATGATCGCGGGGCTGGAGGACATCACGTCCGGTGAGCTGACCATCGGCGGCACCGTGATGAACGATGTCGACCCGTCGAAGCGTGGCATCGCCATGGTGTTCCAGACTTATGCCCTCTATCCGCACATGACCGTGCGCGAGAACATGGGATTTGCCCTGCGCTTTGCCGGCATGGCAAAGGATGAGATCGAGCGCCGCGTCAACGCCGCGGCGAAGATCCTCGAACTCGGACCGCTGATGGACCGCAAGCCAAAAGCGCTGTCCGGGGGACAGCGTCAGCGTGTTGCCATCGGCCGCGCCATTGTGCGCCAACCGGATGTCTTCCTGTTCGACGAGCCGCTCTCCAACCTTGATGCGGAACTGCGCGTGCACATGCGCGTCGAGATCGCGCGGCTTCACAAAGAACTGAATGCCACGATAATCTACGTCACCCATGACCAGGTCGAGGCGATGACGCTCGCAGACAAGATCGTCGTCCTGCGCGGCGGAATTGTCGAGCAGGTCGGCGCGCCGCTCGCGCTTTACGATGACCCTGATAACATGTTCGTCGCGGGGTTCATCGGCTCGCCGAAGATGAACTTCCTTCCTGCCAAGGTGACCGCCACGGCTGCAGGCACCGTCACAATCGGCCTGACCGCGCAACCTGAGACGGTCTTGACACTTCCCGTCGCGCGCCACTGCACGATCGGGGAGCCGGTTCAGCTCGGTGTACGGCCTGAACATTTCCTCGCCGAAGGTCAAGGCGACGCACAGCTGATCGCTCAGGTCGACGTCATCGAGCACCTCGGCAATACCAGCTATGTGTATTCCCATATCACCCCCGGTGAACAGATCATCATCGAGAGAGAAGAACGGCGTGGCGTCGACCGACGTACGGACCGCATCACCGTGGGATTGTCGGCCGCGCATTGCCTGCTGTTCGACGAACAGGGACAGCGGATACGCTGAGACGGCTTGCGCCGCCTCGGCCAGACATTGATGAAGGGGCCGAACCCGGCCATCGGTTTACTCGCGAACATGATCGTGTTTTGATGGTGGACCCGCTTGACAAAGGTCGCCTGAGCAGATTTTAATCAAGCTCATAAAGTAAGCACTTTTGCTTCCATCTGACATTCGGCGCTCAGCGCCACCGGGCAACAAAGCCCACAACGCCCCGCCATCGGGATCTGCGTTGTGGGCTTTTTCGTATTTGGAAAACGCATGCAGCAGACGGCGAAAATCGGTGTCCTCTATTCGACCACCGGCCCTTACGGGGCCATGGGACGGGATGCCCATGGTGGTGTCGCGTTCGCCTTCCACGAATACCATGCCCGTGGCGGAGACAAGATCGAGCCGGTCTTCTACGATCCTCAGGGTGATCTCTCGGCCTATCTCGAAGGTGCCCGCAGCCTGATCCGTGACCACGGTTGCCGCCACATCATCGGCACCATCACGTCTGCCGCCCGCAAGGAAGTCCTGCCGCTGGTCGAAAAACACGACAGCCTCCTGTGGTATGCCTGCCCTTATGAGGGTTTCGAGGCCAATGAGAATGCACTTTATATCGGCGGTTGCCCGAACCAGCACCTGATCCCGCTCTTCGAGCACCTGATCCCTCGCTACGGCGCCCGCCCCTATCTCGTCGGCGCGAACTATGTGTGGGGCTGGGAAATGAACCGGCTGGCGCGTGAGCTGATCGCCAATGCCGGTGGCTCGGTTCTCGGCGAACGGTACCTGCCGCTCGAGGAGACTGCCGTTGAGCGGATCATCGCCGACATCGCCGAGAAGCGACCGAGCTTCATTCTCAACAACCTGATCGGCCCGTCGAGCTACGCCTTCCTGGAGGCCATGAAGGAACTCGGAAGCCGCGATCCGGCCTTCCTGCCGGAAAATTGCCCGGTTGCGAGCTGCGACTTGCAGGAGTCCGAACTCAATGAAGTGGCCGATGGAGCCGCGATCGGCCAGCTCTGTGCGGCGGCGTATTTCAATACATTCAACAGTGCCGAGAACCGCGAATTTCATGCCCGACTGCGCGACTTCGATCCCACGATCGGCGGCGTCTCCAGCATTTTTGCCAGCGCCTACACCGCAGCCTCGCTGTGCATCGCGGCGATCGAGGCGACAGAGGCGGACGAGCCGTCCGGCGTGCGCGAGCACATCCTGTCCCGCACCTGGCCAGGCCTGTTCGGCGACATGATCTTCGACCGCCAGACCAATCACGCGAGCCTGCCTTTTCTGCTCGGTCGGGTGAATGGAAACCGCGGCTTCGATGTGATCGCCTCGCGCCTGCCGCTCGCCGCCGACCCTTATCTCACCGCGACGACCAGCCGCGCGCAACCTTGGCTCAGGGTGGCGAAATGATCTCCAAGACCCCCAACTTCACTGGCTGGAAAGCGGTGATCCTTGCCGAAGAAGACGGCAATGTCGAAAGGTTGCGCCGCCAGCTCTCGTTGCTTGGTGTGACCTCCTCGGTGCAGTGGTTGCCGCTTTCCGGCAGCGACCTGCCGGATCTCGTGATCGTCGATGCCGACCGGGGGTGGGACGAATTGCTGCCCTGGCCATACCAGCGTCCAGCCCGCCCCGTCGCGGCCCTGCTCGGCTCGGAAGCACCGGGCCGTATCGCCTGGGCGATCGGGTGTGGTGCAGGGTCCATCATCCCGAAGCCGGTGACGTCGGCTTCCGTCTATCCGGCGCTCGTTCTCGCGGTCAGCAGCCATGAGCAGCGCCAGCATGAAGAAGCCCGCATCGCCCATCTCGAAGAGCGGCTTCGCCTTCGGCCGGTGGTTTTTGCGGCTATTGAACGCCTCAAGGTCAGCAAATCCATCGACGAGGAAGCCGCCTATGCCCTTTTGCGGGACCATGCCATGCGGCAACGCATGCCGATCGAGCGGCTCGCCGCTCTTTTTCTCGGCGGGGCCGATGTCATGCGGGAGGTTGGCTGATGCGCGTCCTGCGTGAAATCCTCCGTCAGCCGATGGCCCTGTTCGGCTTTGCCATCATCCTCATCGTCGTGATCGGCGCGCTCGGCGCACCGCTCTTCGCACCCTTCAATCCGGACGAACAGATGTTCGACGGATTGACGCTGGAAGGGGCCCCCATGCCCCCGGGTGGCCCCTTCCTGCTCGGCACCGACACGCTCGGCCGCGATCTGCTCTCACGCATGTTGTTCGGCGCGCGCACCTCGCTCCTGATCGGCCTGGTTGCCAATGGCGTCGCGGTCGCGATCGGCCTCGTCGTCGGCATCACCGCCGGCTACATGCGTGGTTTCGCCGGTAGCGTATTGATGCGCTTCACCGATCTGATGATGGCTTTCCCCGCGCTTCTGCTCGCCATTGTTCTGGCGGCCTTACTCAAGCCCAGCCTATGGATCGTCGCCATGGTGATTGCGCTGGTGAACTGGGTGCAGGTGGCACGCATCGTCTATACGGAAACGCGCGGACTGGTGGAGCGCGACTTCATCCTCGCCGAGAAATCGCTCGGCGCCGGCCACGGGCGCATTCTCTTTCTGCATATCCTGCCGCATCTGGTCCCGACGGCCATCGTCTGGGGAACGCTCGGGATCGCAACCACAGTGCTGCTCGAGGCGACGCTGTCCTTTCTTGGCATCGGCGTCCAGCCCCCCAATCCATCCTGGGGCAATATCATCTTCGAGAGCCAGAGCTATTTCCAGGCGGCCCCCTGGCTGGTCTTCTTCCCCGGCGCGGTGATCTTGCTGACCGCCCTCGCCTTTAACCTGGTGGGCGACGCCTTGCGTGATCTGCTCGATCCGACACAGCGCGGGAGGGGCTGATGATCCAGCTTCTTGCCAAACGCCTTGTGCAGGCGGTCCTGATCCTGTTCGGTGTCTCCGCCATCACCTTCGTGCTGCTCTATGCCCTGCCGGCCGATCCCGCCCGCATGCTTGCCGGTCGCAGCGCGACGGCCAAGACGGTTGAAAACATCCGCCACGAACTCGGCCTCGACAAACCGCTCGTCGTGCAGTTCGGACATTATGTCGGTGGCCTGGTCCAGGGAGATTTCGGCCGTTCCTATGCACAAAAAACGGAAGTCTCGACGTTGATTGCCGCCCGCCTCCCCGCAACGCTGACCCTGATGGCGGCCGGCATTGCGCTGGAAGTGCTGTTCGGTTTGGTCCTCGGCGTGATTGCCGCGCTCAACCGCGGCAAGCTCGTCGATCGGGTGATCATGATGTCGTCCTTCGTCGGCGTGTCTGCTCCCCAGTTCGTCGTCGCACTGCTGCTGCTTTACGTGTTTGCCGCAACGCTTGGCTGGTTTCCGATGTCGGGATACGGAACGGCGGCCCATGTGGTCCTGCCCGCGGCCACCCTCGGCTTGCTTGGCGCCGGCTGGTATGCCCGCATGGTCCGCTCGGCGATGATCGATGTCCTGAACCAGGACTACGTGCGCACCGCCCGCGCCAAGGGACTGTCGCGCGCCCGCGTCGTCCTGCGCCATGCGCTGCCCAATGCGACACTTCCGATCATCGCCATGATCGGGATCGACATTGGCCAGTTCATGGGCGGCGTCGTCGTGGTCGAGGCTGTTTACGGCTGGCCAGGTATCGGCCAGCTCGCCTGGCAGGCGATCCAGCAGGTCGACATCCCCATCATCATGGGCGTCACGCTCACTTCGGCACTTGCCATCATCCTCGGCAATCTTCTCGCCGATCTCATCGCGCCGGCGATTGACCCGCGCATCCGTTCACACTGAAGCCTGACAACAAAAAGGGGAACCCGCATGTTCAGACGCTTGCTTCTCAACTCCACCGCTGCGGCCATGATGGCAATCCTGCCGTCGATGGCTGGAGCGCAGGATACACCGGCCAAGGGTGGTGACATTGTCGTCACCTACAAGGATGACATCACCACACTCGATCCCGCGATCGGCTACGACTGGGTCAACTGGTCGATGATCAAGAGCCTCTATTCCCGCCTGATGGACTATGAGCCGGGTACCGCCAACCTCGTGCCCTCGCTCGCCGAAAGCTTCGATGTCTCAGCCGACGGCCTCACCTATACCTTCAAGCTGCGCCCGGGCGTGAAATTCTCGAATGGGCGCACCGTGGTTGCCTCTGACGTCAAATATTCGATCGAACGTGCCGTCAATCCGAAAACGCAAGGGCCCGGCGCCGGCTTCTTCGGCGCCATCGCCGGCTTCGATGCCGTCTCCGGCGGCACCTCGGAAACGCTTTCGGGCATCGAAACGCCTAACGATCAGACCGTGATCTTCAAACTCTCGCGCCCGGACGCCACCTTCCTGCACGTTCTCGCGATCAACTTCGCCTCCGTGGTGCCGAAGGAAGCCGTGGAAGCAGCCAATGGCGATTTCGGCAAGCAGCCCGTCGGCTCCGGCACCTTCATCCTGAAGGACTGGACGATCGGCCAGAAGCTGGTCTTCGATCGCAACCCAGACTATTTCAACAAGGACCTGCCTTATATCGACAAGGTCACCGTCGAAGTGGGCCAGGAGCCGCTGGTGGCACTTCTGCGCTTGCAGAAGGGCGAGGTCGACATCGCCGGCGACGGCATCCCGCCGGCCAAATTCCTTGAGATCAAGAACTCGCCCGAAGGCGCGCAGATGATCGTCGATGGCGAACAGCTGCATACCGGCTACCTGACCCTCAATACCAAGATCAAGCCGCTCGACGACGTCAAGATTCGTCAGGCGATCAACATGGCCGTCAACAAGGAGCGCATCACCCGCATCCTGAACGGCCGCGCAACGCCGGCCAACCAGCCCCTGCCGCCGCTGATGCCGGGCTATGACAAGAGCTTCACCGGCTACGCCTATGACGTCGAGAAAGCCAAGGCCTTGCTCGCCGAGGCCGGTTATCCCGACGGTTTCGAGACCGTGCTCTTCTCGACCAACACTGATCCGCAGCCCCGCATTGCGCAGGCGATCCAGCAGGATCTCGCGGCGATCGGCATCAAGGCCGAAGTTCGCGCCCTTGCCCAGGGCAATGTGATTGCGGCCGGCGGCACCGAAGGCGAAGCGCCGATGGTCTGGTCGGGCGGCATGGCCTGGATCGCCGACTTCCCGGATCCGTCCAACTTCTACGGCCCGATCCTCGGCTGCGCCGGTGCGGTTCAAGGCGGCTGGAACTGGTCCTGGTATTGCAACGAAGCGCTCGACAAGCGGGCCGTTGAGGCTGATTCGATGTCGGACCCAGCCAAGGTTGCCGAGCGTCAGGCCGCATGGGGCAAGATCTTCACCGACATCATGGCAGATGCGCCCTGGGTACCCGTCATCAACGAACGCCGCGTCGTTGCAAAGTCCACGCGCATGGGCGGCCCTGACAACATCTATATCGATCCGACCCGCGTCATCAATTACGACGCCATCTTCGTGAAGCAGTAAGCCTCTCGACGCTTTTCCGTCCCCCGGTGTTTTCGGGGGACGGTTCATCCAACAAAAACAAGCTGGACATCCGGAGCCATCCCATGTGCGTCGCCTGCAACCACACCATCCACAGCGCTCAACACAATTTCGGTTGGAACCGCGATTTTCCGCCGGCCCTGACAGCAAAGCCCGGTGAAACGATCCTGTTCGAATGCATGGATTCCTCCGGCGGCCAGATCGGCCGCGACGCGACGCTTGAAACGCTCGCCAATCTTGATTTCGGCAAGATCAATCCGGTTTCCGGACCAGTCTTCGTTGAAGGAGCCGAGCCGGGCGACGCGCTGAAGGTCACGATCCGCAAGTTTCATCCGTCCGGCCATGGCTGGACCGCCAACATTCCAGGCTTCGGCTTGCTTGCCGACCAGTTCAAGGATCCGGCGCTGCATGTCTGGTCCTATGACACGACCAGCATGGCGCCGGCTGCCTATGGCCCAGGCGGCAAGGTGCCGCTGAAACCCTTTACCGGCACGATCGGCGTGGCGCCGGCTGAGCCCGGTCTGCATTCCGTCGTCCCGCCGCGGCGCGTCGGCGGCAATATGGACATCAGAGACCTCACCGCTGGCGTCACGCTTTACCTGCCGATCGAAGTCGAGGGCGCGCTCTTTTCCGTCGGCGACACGCATGCAGCCCAAGGTGACGGCGAAGTCTGCGGCACGGCCATCGAGAGCCAGATGAACGTCGAGCTGACGCTCGACCTGATCAAGGGTGCGAACCTGAAGACACCGCGCTTCACGACCACCGAACCTGTCACCCGCCATCTCGACGGCGCAGGTTATGAAGTCACCACCGGCATCGGTCCGGACCTGATGACGGGCGCGCAGGAAGCCGTCATGCGGATGATCGATCTGCTGACCGCCGAGCACGGCATGAACCCGGTTGATGCCTATATGCTCTGCTCCGTCTGCGGCGACCTGAGGATCAGCGAGATCGTCGACATGCCGAACTGGGTCGTCTCCTTCTACTTCCCGCGGATCGTGCTCCTGTGACGTCTACGTCTCGTCCATCGGTACTCTCTGTCCGCAACCTCTCCGTCGACGCCCGGACGCCGGCGGGCCTGAAACGCATCCTGAATGATGTCAGTTTCGAGATTGCGGCCGGAGAGACCCTCTGCCTGGCAGGTGAATCCGGCTCCGGCAAGTCGGTGACCTCGCTCGCCATCATGGGCCTCTTGCCAAAAGCCGCACTGCGGGTCGCCTCGGGCGAGATCACGCTTGGGGGGAAGCGCCTGCTCGGCCTCTCCGAAAGCGCCATGCGCCGCATCCGCGGTCGTGACGTCGCGATGATCTTCCAAGAACCGATGACCTCGCTCAATCCGGTCATGACGATCGGTGCGCAGATGGTGGAGGCCATTCGCGAGCATCGGGAAGGCAGTTCGGAAAGCCCCGAGACCATTGCCCGCCAAATGCTCGATGCGGTCCACATGACGGAAGCGGCCCGGCGCCTCACACAGTATCCGCATGAACTCTCAGGCGGTATGCGCCAGCGGGTTATGATCGCGATGGCGCTCTCCTGCCGCCCGAAGGTGTTGATCGCCGACGAGCCGACCACAGCCCTTGATGTGACCGTTCAGGCGCAGATCCTGACTCTGATCCGGGAGCTGCGCCAAGAGTTCCAGACCTCGATCCTGATGATCACCCATGACATGGGGGTCGTTGCCGAAATGGCCGATCGGGTCGCGGTCATGCAGCAAGGGCTCGTCGTCGAGCAAGGGGACGCCCTCGACATTTTCGAACGACCGGCCGCTGCCTATACGCAGCAACTGCTTGCTGCCGTTCCGCGTCTCGGCGCCCTCGCCGGGACATCAGAGCCACCAAAGGTGACGTCCCACCCGCCTTTGCCGGCATCTCCCGCGCCCGTCCTGGAGGTGACAGACCTCAGCGTGACCTATGGAGCCAAGACGGGCTGGTTTTCACGCGGCAAGGCAGCTCAGCCCACGGTGAAGAAGATCGGTTTCGAGCTGAAAGCCGGCCAGACGCTGGGGCTTGTCGGAGAAAGTGGTTCCGGCAAGTCGACGACCGGCAAGGCAGTGCTCGGCCTCATTCCGTTTGATGGCAGCGTGCGGATTGCCGGACGCGAAGTCTTCCCGTCCTCTCCTTCGATCATGCTGCCGATCCGTCGCAGCGCGCAGATGATCTTCCAGGACCCGTACGCGTCGCTGGACCCGCGCATGAGCGTGGGGGCGGCTATCGCCGAACCGCTGCTCATCCACGGCATCGCCAATGCGTCCGAACGCAAGGATCGGGTGGCCGCCCTGTTGAAACGCGTTGATCTCCCGCCGGAAGCGGCAGACCGCTATCCGCATGAATTCTCCGGCGGGCAGCGCCAGCGCATCTGCATCGCACGCGCGCTGGCCCTCCAGCCGCAACTGATCGTCGCTGACGAAAGCGTGGCCGCTCTCGATGTCTCGGTTCGCGGCCGCGTGCTCGATCTGATGCTGGAACTGCAGGAGGAAATGGGGCTGGCCTACCTCTTCATTTCCCACGATATGGCGGTGATCGAGAAGATGTCGCACACGGTCGCGGTCATGCGCGCGGGAGAAATCGTGGAGATCGGCCCCCGTGCCGAGGTTTTTGAGGATCCTCGTGACCCTTACACCCGAGCCCTGATGGCCGCAGTCCCCATCCCCGATCCGCGCCACTATCGCCAAACACAGCGGATGGCCTGAGAGGGAAGCGCGGCTCTGCCAGCCTTGGTCCTTAGAAACTGCGAGGCATGCGCAACAACCATGGCGCATGCCTTCGGATAAGACGTGCTCTAGATCGGCTTGCTGAAGCTATCGGTGAACCGCACCGAACCGTGGTGCTCGCCTGCCTCGCACAGCACGACATCCATGGCATCGGACATCACATTCACGACGGCAAAGCCGCCCATGAACCCGGCCTTCGGCTTGAAGATGTCGATACCGTCTCGATTGTAGATCATGGCCGTTTCATGCTGATGGCCATGAAAGAGACCGATGACGTTATAGGGTCGAAGCAGATCTACCATTTTTGAACGGTCGTCGGCGCTCCACCAGTGTGGCGGCCCCTTGCCTTCTCCATCGAAGGTCTGTTTGTCGGCATCCCACATCTCGGTCGAGAACGGGTCCCAGCCATAATGCTGAAACAGGATGACGGGTTTCCGGTTGGCTGCATACGTTGCCAGATCATCGGCGAGCCACTCGAGACCGGAAATCGCGCCCTTGGTGGTGTCGCCGGCAAAACGCTGCGTCTGCACGAGATGGACATGGGGCCAATCCCAGGAATAGCAGTCGGACTCGACATGGTAGTTTGTGACCGGAACCGGGGGCTTGAAGAACACGGTCGAGCGGTGATTCAGTTCGACATAATCTCGAAGTTCGCGCCGATACCAATCGACATGTGGTGCCGGGCCGTCCTGATCGAGGTCGTGATTGCCGAGGCCGAGATAGACCGGGAAATGCACGCGGTCCGGTCCGACGCCTTCCTGATATCTCTGGCTGAATTGCCGCAGCTGATATCCCTCGCCGGGGATAGCGCCTTGACCGCCCCCGTCATCCGTCAGATCCCCACCGATCACGACACCTTTCGGAATACCGATCTTCCGGCCCGCACCGACCAGAGGGGTCGGCTTTCCGGATATCGTCGTGGGCCAGGACAGTTCCGGGACCCGGTTGATAGCGGCGACATGGCGCAGGAGGTTCTCGTCGGTCTTGCCTTCTTCGGCGCAGTTGGGCGCGAGACCGTTCGCCATACGGCAGGCATGGATGTCATTCGTGAACACGAATGTCGTGCTGTGATTCTGCTGCGATGCCGCAAAGCCGGAACGGTAGAACAGGCCCGTGGAAACCGCCGCCGTAGCGGTCCGGAGAAAATCGCGTCTCTTCATGATGGGGCGCATGTCTTTTGCATTCTCCGGATTGGTCAGGCGACGCAGGCGGTCAGGGCACGAAGCACATGAGGTTTAAATTCGGCAGCCTCTCTCGTCCAGAGTCGGCCACCTCATCGTCATGCGAATTCGAGCACCGCCTCGAATCTGGTCTCGCCGTCCGAGGGGATGTAAGAGCGGAGCTTCAATTTCCCGTTCATCTGCGTCATCAGACGGTGAACGATCGCGAGCCCCAGACCCGATCCCGGCTGGTTCGTGCGACCGCGACGATACCGTTGCCGATACTGTTCCACATCCTCTTCGATACCTCCGGGCACTACGTTGACGACAGCGATGTGTCGGTCCTTGGCCAGATGAATTTCAATCGGGCGAGCGTCATCTCCATATTTGGCAGCATTTTCGAGCAGGTTCTTGAAGGCGATGCCGAAGGCATCGGGATCGATCGGCAGCAGCTGGGGTTGTTCCGGAAATTCCCGCGTCACCTGCACCGCCACTGCCGGGTGCGCGCGGACGAAATCGTCGAGCACGAGATCGAACAACACCGAGAGATCCGTTCTCTCGGTTGCCGTCCCGATCCCCGCATCGGCGCGGGCGAGCTGCAGCAGCTTCTCCACCATGGAAGAAAGCCGTCGCAAAGCCGCATGAACCTGCGAGGCACGCCTTCGCGGCGGGCCGTCGTCGAGTTCATCCATCAGAAGCTCGATCTGGGCCAAGGCACCAGCGAGGGGCGTTCGCAGCTCGTGCGCGCTGTTGGCCGAAAGATCGCGTTCCGCCTGCAAGGTCGCGGTCAGGCGCTCCAGGAGCCGGTTGATCGAACCGGGTATCGCGGCGAGTTCGGCCGGCAGATCCGCGATCTCGATCGGCGTCAGGTTGGCGCCGTCGCGCTCGGAAATGGCGTCCCCCAGCCGCGCGACAGGCGCCGTCGCCCGCGAGACGATCCACCAGACAGCCAGCATGCCGAGCGGCAGAAGAATCATGATCGGCAGCAAAAGTGCGAGTGCGCTTTCCAAGGTCGCCTCGCGACGGTGGTCAAGCGAATCCGCCATCTGTACAAAGAGACTGTCACTCACCGTCGCGACGGTAAAGATCCTGCGGTCGCCGTCATCGGCAAAACCCGGTACGAGGGGAGCGCCATACGGTTCGGCCGAGACATTGTTCGAATGCAGGAGAACACGTCCGGAGGCATCGCGTACCTGGTAGGTCAGATATTCGTCGCGAATGTCGCCTTTCGGGTCAACGACGCGATAAGGCTCTTCTCGCGCTTCGCGACGAAACAGGTCGTCCACCACCAGCGGCACCAGCCGCTCTGTCGTTTCCTGCAAAGCACTGTCGAAGACTTCGTCGTACTCGTCCCGCATAATCGTGATGCCGAGCAGGACGGCGACCGTCCAGAAGCCGAAGAGGAGAACGGCAAGCGAGACGATCAAGGTCCGGGACAAGCTGGCCGGTTTCTCTGACATATCAGGCGATCCTGTATCCGAGACCACGCATCGTCTCGATCACGTCTTTGCCGAGCTTGCGGCGCAGACGACTGACATAGACTTCGACCGTATTGCTCTCCACCTCGGCTCCGAATTCGTACAGCGCCTCTTCGATCTGCCCCTTGGAGACGATCGCGTGGCGGCGCGCGATCAGCCGGTCGAGAACCGCCCATTCGCGCGACGACAGACTGATCTCGACGCCGTCTTGCGACACCACTCTCCGTTCGGCAACGAAGACCTTCAGCGCGCCCAAAGTCACTTCCGGCAGGGGCTGAGTGCCATAGCGGCGCGCAACCGCCTGCATTCGCGCCTCCAGTTCGCCCATATCCACGGGCTTGACCAGATAGTCGTCCGCCCCTGCATTCAGACCCGCAATGCGGTCCGAAACCTGATCATGCGCGGTCATGATGATAACGGGCGTGACATCTCGTCGAGCCCGAATCCGTGTCAAGATGTCGATACCCTTCCCATCGGGCAGCCGCAGATCGAGGAGAACCAGATCATAGGGGGCGGCGGTCAGGCTTGCCTCGGCAGTCTCCACCGTCACGGCCCAATCGACGGCATGGCCCTGCCGGCGGACGTGCGTGCGAACCGCATCCCCCAGCAACTCGTCATCTTCCACCAAAAGCACGCGCATGCATTCACCCTACGAATGCCTCGAAACAGGCGGGTAGTTGGTAACCGCCTCGCCCGAAAGGTCAAGCTGGCCTGTGGTAAGCGAGAAAAGGGAGATTGGTGATCAGCGAGCCCGGATACAGATCTGGCGGAACCACAACCCCGTGGCACGAGTTGTCCAAAGGCTTGCAACACAGGAAGGAAAAACAATGGATCACCGCAACCACGTCCGTCTCGCTCCCACTGAACTCACACCTTCAGTCCTGCAAGGGGCGACGGTTTACGGGGCTGACGATCACAAGGTCGGCAAGGTCGATCACGTTCACGGTGTCGGCGCCATGAGCCATGCCGTCATCGATGTCGGCGGCTTCCTCGGGATCGGCGCCAAGCCGGTTTCCGTTCCCCTCAGCGACCTGGATTTCATGCGTGACGAGGATGGCGATGTACATGCCGTGACGGCGTGGACGAAGGACCAGCTGAAGGACATGCCGGAACACAAGCATTGACGCCCGGCGTCAGATTTGACGTTATCGCCATAGCTTAATGGCACCGATGCCATGACACTTGCCCATCGCCCAGGCGGGGCTGCCCGGGCGATGGTTTCGGAACGTTGCGGGCGCGACGACCTCTTGGCGGAAATGCCGTCTCGATGCGCCCATGGGTTCCGAAACGCCTAGTGCAACAGGCCCTTAAAGGCGTCTGCCTGGCTTTCGATCCAAGGCTCGAATGCCTGAGGCTCAAGACCAGTGAGCGTCTTGTAGTCAGAGGTCACCTGGGCCAGGCCCCCGACACCGATCATGGTATCAATCGATGCGAAGACGCGTGCGACCGGCTCCGGCAGGCCCGCACCGATCATGCCCTGGACGAGCCCTTCGAGCGGTACTTCGACCACGGTGATCTCCTTGCCGGCGGCGGCACCGATCAAGGCAGCAATATCCGCGTGGCTGAAGGTGTCAGCGCCAGTGAGAGTATAGATCGTCTTCGCGTCGGTCGGAGCGATCAAGGCAGCCGCCGTGGCACGGCCGATGTCGTCCCGGGCGATGTGCGCAATGCGCCCACCGGCTGCAGCGGAGTACCAATGGCCGGAGGCGAGTGCCGCGCCCGCCGAAAGGAAGACATTCTCGAAGTACCAGTTGTTGCGCAGGATGGTCCAACCCGGAATGGAACTGGCCTTGATAGCAGCCTCCGTGCCCTCATGATCGGGCGCAAACAGCAGGGGCGAATTGGCGGGTTCCGGCATCGAGGTATAAAGCAGGTGTCGGACGCCTGCCTTTTCGGCCGCGGCTATCGCTGCCTTGTGCTGAACGAGCCGGTGCCCAGGCCGATCGAGGCTGTCCGTGCTGATGATGAGGACACGGCCGACGCCGGCAAAGGCTTTTTCCATCGATGCGGCATCGTCGAAATCGACTGCCCGAGTTTCAACGCCTTTAGCTGCCCAGGCAGCCAGAGCTTCAGGCTTGCGGCTCGCCGCGACGATATCGGCCGGCGCAACCTTGTAGGTTTCCGTCAGGTGGTGAAGGACGCTCTGGCCGAGTTTGCCGGAAGCGCCGGTGACGAGGTACTTTGCAGTCATGGATCATGCATCCTTGCAGCGATTAGGTGGGCTCAAAAACAGGGCTGGTCTGTTTTTCAGAGTTGCTGTAGATTGCAGATCCATGAGATGCCGTAAAGTAGGCAGTTTTTTAGAACCATGTCGGATGGAGAATACCGGTGACGGCGCATGTGAAGCCAATCCCCGATGTCGAGCAGGCGATCGGTGCAATCAAGGCTCTGCTGGCCGAACCACTGGGTGGCCCATTCGATCCGAAGAATTGCCCTGTTCGGGACGTGTTCTCCCACATAGGAGACAAATGGGCCTCACTGATCCTGCAGGTGTTGTGCACGCGCAATCACCGCTTCGGAGAGTTGCGCCGCGCCATCCCCGACATCTCCCAGGCGATGCTGACCAGCACTCTGAGAACGCT
Source organism: Allorhizobium sp. DMC15 (assembly GCF_056314065.1). Classification (NCBI taxonomy): domain Bacteria; kingdom Pseudomonadati; phylum Pseudomonadota; class Alphaproteobacteria; order Hyphomicrobiales; family Rhizobiaceae; genus Allorhizobium; species Allorhizobium sp. DMC15. The sequence continues at coordinate 129,249 of NZ_JBQUZB010000005.1, read as the reverse complement.
GCAGCGCGACGGCCTTGTGCACCGCGAAGTCTTCCCGACCCAGCCACCGAGCGTCGAATACAGCCTGACGGAGTTGGGTCAGTCGCTGATCGGACCGATCGCCGGCCTCGTTCTCTGGTCAGTTGAACATCACGGCCGCATCCAGCAGTCCCGCCGCCAGTATGACGGCGATAATCCTCCTGCCCGCAAACTGCGATAATTTGAGACGCGTGCATCCAGATCTCGTAAACCATATGGTTGAACCGTTTCTAGATAAAAGGCGGATTAAATAGCCCCCAAAAGGGGGTGCATATGATCCGCAGATATTTGTTCGACAGGTCCGGTAATTTTGGCCTGATGACGGCATTGTTGATGGTGCCGCTGGCAGGCGCGGCAGGGTTTGCCCTCGATCTCAGCAATGCACTTCTGGTACGGTCCGATCTACAGGCCAAAGCCGATGCGGCTGCGCTTGCAGCCGTTGGCCAGGTGTCGACCGGGGTCGCCGAAGCCATGAAGATGGGCGGAGATGGCGAGATCTCCGGTGCTGTTGCGGATGCCAAGAGTGTCTTTCTCGCCCAGTCCACATCAAGTGACTACAAGCTCGTCAGTGCAGATGCCGACGTCGTCAAGTCCGGCAACCAGTTGAAAGCTGTGATCTCCTACAAGGCCGAAGTTCCGACCACGCTGTCGCGCATCCTCGGCAAGAATGCCGTGACGGTTTCCGGGACCGCAGAGGCTGTCTTCCAGACGGAGACATTTCGCGATTTCTATCTTTTGCTCGACAACACGCCGTCGATGGGGGTGGGCGCGACGCCCGCCGATGTCGATACGATGGTGGCCAATACCGGCGACAAATGCGCCTTCGCCTGCCACATCGTTAAAGACGGCGTTGTGGACAAGAACAGTTATTACTACCTCGCCAAGAAGCTCGGTGTCACGATCCGCATCGACGTCGTCGCGGCGGCGACCTCGGCCCTGATGGAGACTGCCAAGACCTCTCGCAAGAGTTCCAACCAGTACAGGATGGCGGTTTATACTTTTGGGGAAAAGGCCGAAGACACAAAGCTTCTCGAAGTCGCTTCCCTGACCAGCGACCTCGATTCCGTCAAGACGAAGGCATCGAAGATCGGTCTGATGTCGATCCCCTATCAGGGATACGACAACGACCAGCAGACCGATTTCGATCGGGCCCTGTCGAACGTCGGCAAGCTCATGGGAACCTCCGGTACCGGTAGCAACGCCTCGAACCCGGAAAAGATCGTCTTCTTCGTATCCGATGGCGTGGGCGATGCCTACAAGCCCACGACCTGCACGAAAAAGCTCAATGGCGGCCGTTGCCAGGAACCGATCGACACGACCCAGTGCACCGCTCTGAAGGCGAAGGGATACCGCATCGCCGTCCTTTACACGACCTATCTGCCGCTTCCGACAAACCAATGGTACAAGGATTGGATCAAGCCGTTCCAGAGCGAGATTCCGACCCGCATGCAGGCCTGCGCGTCACCCGGGCTCTACTTCGAAGTCAGCCCAAGCCAAGGTATCGCGGAAGCTATGTCAGCCATGTTCCTAAAGATCGTGAACACCCCTCGCCTTGCCAGCTAGCCCCGTCTCGGACTGCCGGCGGGGCTCAGAATGGGCGCTGTGAGGCTGGATCCTGGAAGCAGACCTTGTTGCCTTCGCCGAAGCTCAGTCCGTGTTCTTCGAACGCCCGGCGGATCGCATTGATCGAAGCCGGGCGCGTCGACCGTTCACCTTCGGCCTCAATGCGGCGGATCGAGGAGACGGAGATGCCCGACAGCGCGGAAAGGTCGCCCAACGTCCACTGCAGCATCGCCCGCGCTGCCCGGATCTGCATGGGTGTGAGATCATGCCAATCGTCGTTGGACGGAAGACCATGGTTGGTCAGGTCATCGTGCAACATGATGATCCCGAGCCATTCATGCGAGCGGCCGCCTTTCTTGACGATCGGCACAGCGCGGCAGTGAAACCACTCGTATTCGCCTGTCATCCGCCGCAGACGCAAATTGACCAAATAGGGCGACAGTGTCCGTACCGCCTGGCCCCAGGCAGCCGCGACGCGCTGCCGATCTTCCGGGTGGACGGCCTCTAACCAGGCACCACTGGCGACATGGATTTCCAACTGGCCGGTCAAAGCCGTCCAGCCTTGGGAATAGATCGGCACGCCATCTGCCGAGGCGCGCCATTCCATGGTCGCAAGCGAGTTAACGAGGGCACGGTACCGCGCGAGCGTATCTTCGATGGTCTCACGGCTCTCATGCTGCGCTGTGATGTCGATGACGATGCCGACAGAACGGGTTGGCTGCTGGTTGTCATCGAGAACCACCTCTGAGCGGAAATCGATCCAACGGACGGTCCTGTCCGCGCGCACGATGCGAAACCTGCGCTCGACAGGAACGCCGCTTCTGATCATCAGCCAGATGTTTTCCGCCTGTGAACGGTCTTCCGGGTGGGCGAAATCACTGATTTCCGCAATTCGGAAATTTGCCGTCGGACCGAGCCCTAGCAAACGCAACAAACCAGAACTGGGACAGCACATACCGCTCATGCTGTCACAGGACCAAAATCCCATCGTGCCGCGATCTTCAGCCAACTTCAGGTAATGAGTCACGACCGCGTCGCGGGCAAGCGTGACGCTGTTCCTCACATCCGGCTGTCCGCTGTCTTTCGAGGTACCCGAGCCAGATGCGAATTGGAAAAGCATTTCGAAAGGGTTGGCATTCATGTTTCAATTCCCCGTCCAAGGGACAAAGGATCTATGCAGGATTTGCGGCTAAAACGCTAGCGCGGCCCAATCGTGGCGGCAAGCCCTTTGCCACCGGGATCAGGGTGCATTTCATGCAACACAGATATTCTGCGGTGGCCATAGACAGGATTGCGTGAGCTTCTTGTTTTCGGGGTGTGATGCGACACTTGTCGCGAAGCCTTCCTCATGGCAGGACTGCGGCAGTCGCCGGCACTGATGCCCGCGTCGCCTTTGAGAGATAAATGAATGTCGAACGTCATCAAGTTCGAGCGCCCGCCGGAACCCAAAGCGCCGAAGCCGAAGAAGACACTTTCCCCAACGCTTCGCAAAGCGATGATCTGGGGAGGCATCGTGCTCGCCTTCGTGGCCGCCTGGGGCTATTTCACCCTTTTCGGCGGTACAATGGGGGGCTGATCACCCCTCGTGCCCCTGCACCGCCTGGAGGACGAGCGCGCCGCGTGCGCCGATCACTTTTCCGGCCAACAAAGCGCCGGCCTGCGCCGCCTCGCGCATGGATGCTCCTGTGAGTTCGGCCGCGAGGTAACCCGCGTTGAAGCTGTCACCCGCTGCAGTCGTGTCGACCACCGCCGCGGCAGCCGGCACCGGAACTGTCGCCACCGCGCCGATGGTTTCGACGGTCGTGACATCACCGGGGCCGTTCTTGACGACCACCCGCGCCGCGCCCTGACTTCGGTAGCGTTCGGCCGTCTCGACAGGCGAGGCATCTCCGAAATGCGTTGCTTCGTCATCGAACGAGGGAAGGCAAAGACCACTGACCGCTGCTGCACGGTGGATCCAGCCGCGCATGGTGTCAGCGCTTTCCCACAGCCGGGGGCGAAGATTGGGATCGAACACCACTTTTCCACCGCGGCCGGCGAATTGAGAAAGGACCTCAAGGAGGGCCGCGCGATCGGTCGGAGACAAGATCGCAAGCGTGATGCCAGACCAGTAGGCGACATCTGCGCCCTCAAGCGCCTTGGCAATGGCGGCGGGATCGCTGGCGAGCCGCCTTGCGGCGCTGTCGTTGCGCCAGTAGGTGAAGCTGCGTTCCCCGTCCTTCAGGCTGATGTAGTAGAGACCAATGGTCTTGTCGGAGAGCCGCCGAACGTGCCCGGTCCCGATCCCCTCCCCCGATAGAAAACCCAGAAGACGATCGGAGAGCATATCCGTCCCGATGGCCGTCAGATAGTCGACATCCCAGTCCATGCCGAGGCTGCGCCGCAGGTACCATGCCGTGTTCAACGTATCACCGGCAAACCCCATTGAGAGCACGCCGGGCTCCCCCGTCTCCGACAGTTCCCCCATGCATTCGCCAATCGCGACGATCCGTGCCATGCTGTTGCTCCTCCCACGCATTGCGTCTGGTGATAAAGCGCCCGGCGCTCGCCGTCGACCGCAATTTGCGCCACACATGCGTCTGACCCGCCGCCGTTGGGGCAGGCGTCAGAGGGCGAAGAACTCGTCGAAGAACGGGAGAGGCGCTTCCGAGACGATGCGCCTGATCGTCGGCGGTGCCGCAAGATCGTCCTCCAAAGCCTCGACTTCGGACGAGAGCGGCCGATCGGAGCGATAGAAGGCTGAATGCCTGCGTGTGACCTCCTGCAGAAAGCCGGCGATGCCCTCGGGCTGATCCCCGAGAATATCGTTGCCCTGAGCCGCAAAAAGGGCCTCAAGGGCTGCCATGCGCTTGAGAGCCTCCACCTGTCGCTCGAAACGTTCGACGATCAGAGGCAGGAACGCCGCTTCGTCTTCGATGCCGCCTGCGACCACCAACGACTGTGGAGACAAGGCGGCGGTCATGGAGGTGACGCGCATGTAGAGATCTCCGACCAGTTTCAGCGCCGGGCCGAAACCCGTTGCGACCGCGCCGCCCGGCACGAGATTGACGGGCAGGTCGCGTCGGCCGCCATTGGCCAGCAGGACGCAACGGTTGAACACGTTGCGCGCAACGTGAGCGATCACCAGTTGGCCCGCCTGCATGGCAATGGCCACCTCAAGGGGCAGCGAACCACCGGATGTCAGAACCTCTCCCTCAACGACGACGGGATTATCGTCACTGCGACCGGTCGCCTTGAGGATCACGGCGCCGATGCGCGAGATTTCCGCGACCGCGACACCAAATATCTGCGGCAGCATACGCAGGCTGAGGGGATCCTGCACATGCGAGGCGTCGTTCCAGCGCCAATCGGCCGAGGTTCGTGTCAGCCAGCTTCCAATCTGGGACTGGGTGTTGCAGCCGACGGTTATGGCGGAACGCCATGGCGCGCGAGCGGCCCCCAGCGTCGCGGACGACATCAGCGCGGTCGCCATCATCACACGCAGCACGCGGGCGGCATCGCGCACGGCGACGGCGCTCGCCGCGTAGCCGACGCCATTGACAGAAAGCGAGGCGAGCGCGTCGCGGGGCGCGAGCTTGATCGGCACCATGCCAAGTTCGGTAAAGACATCGGCCGTCTTGCGGCGCAGGCCACGGTAGTAGACCTCACCAACACCGGTCAGCACGGATCCGATCTGTCCCATCAGGCCGATATCGGCGCAACCGATAGAGCCGGTGCGGCGCACCACCGGAATGACATCCCGGTCCAGCAAAGCCGCGAAGGCTCCGACCAGTTCGGGCGAACAGCCGGAGTAACCGGTTAACGCCGTATTGATGCGGATGGCGATGGCCTTGCGCACAGTCGGTATCGGGAAAGGCGCACCCGTGCCGAAATGGTGGGCGTGGACAAGACCGAGATTGAACTGCTCCAACTCGTCATCGCTCCAGTCCGTGTCCTTCATCGCCCCGACGCCGGTATTGGCGCCGTATATTGTCTCTCCCCTGGCGATGGCCGCTTCCAGACCGCTCCGGCCCGCGCGGACACGGCTCATGCCTTCGGGACTAAGGGTGACGGCGACAGTGCCGGTGCCGATGGCATCGAGAGCAGCAAAATCGAGAGGCTTGGCATCAAGGACAACGGTTTTCACGGGATGGAGTGTCTCTTGCAGGAGGGTAGCGATCGGAGAAGGGCTTTACAGCATCATGCTACAGGGACCTTGCGCCGCGCAGGCGGCAAAAATCGCAGTATCCCGCTCCGCATGCGACGCCGTGCGGGCGACAGCCATTTCCCGAGACAGCTTGCATCCGTTCCAGCAGATCCTACTTCTCCGCGCAGATGGCGTAGCGATGCTGGGTCGCGCGCTCCAGTCCCTTCAACAGGGAAAAATTTCGCCGCTGGGTGCGATGAATCGCCGACATATTCCGGTCGATCGTGACTTTGGTGAAACCGGCCTCCATCAGCAGAGCCGCAACCGCGTCCGCCCGCGCCCCTTTGGAAAAATAGACGGACGATAGGATCCGGTTGTGGGTTTCCGCCATCTCCGCGTTCAACGGCCCATGGACGGCGTCCCGGGCGAGACCGAGGCGTGCTGCGAACTCAGTCAGCTGTTTCAGCAGCCGCGTGAGCGGCGACGGGTTCACGAAGTCGCCATCGACGACGAGGACCTTGCCGCCGGGCTTGAGCACACGGTGCCATTCGCGGAAACACGAAAGCGGATCGACCAACGTCCAGACGAGGTGACGGTTGGTGATCACATCATAGGAGGCGTCCGGCTCCATCGTGCGCTCCGCATCGCCCATCAGGAAGCGGATCTTGCGTCCCCGCGCAGCGGCCTTCGCCCGCGCGCGCTCGAGCATCGGCTCGGACCAGTCGAGTCCCGTCACCTGAAATTCGAGATCGTCGAGCAGGTGCGACACGACGGCTGTGCCGCAGGCGAGATCAAGGGCCGTCCTGCCGTCGCCGTTGCCCAGATGCTTCCGCAGCAGATCGTGCCATGCGCGACGCTCGTCTTCGGAAAAGATCTCATGGCCAGGTTGCGTATCGAATGTCTCGGCACGACGTGACCAATAGGCTTTGATCTCGTCGCGAAGGTCGTGATTGGAAAGCGAGCTAACGGCTTGCATCATATGAGTCTTTCAAAGGCGAAACTGAGGTTGGAACACTTCTAAAAGATATTTCTTGACTATGAAAGTCATAAAAACGTAGATCACCGCACAATCGCAAACAGGAGATAGAACCGTGTTCAAGATGGAGAAGGTGGCCTCCGCCGCCGCGATTTCGCTCGCCCTTTTTTCCGGCGTCGCTTTCGCCGGTGAGACAGTAAAGATCAAGGATATCACCGGCCGTGAGGTCGAGGTGAGCGTTCCGGTCGAACGCGTCATCCTCGGCGAGGGCCGGCAGATCTACTTCACCGCAGCGCTCGACACGGAAAAGCCCTTCGGGCGCGTCGTCGGCTGGCGCGACGATTTCAAGAAGGCCGATCTCGACGGATACAACATCTACCTCCAGAAGTTCCCGGAGATGGAGAAGATCCCCACCTTTGGCGGCATGAAGGACGGCACCTTCGACATCGAGCAGGCCGTGGCTCTGAAGCCGGACGTCATCATCATGAACACGGAAGCCAAGGCGGCAACCGAAGAAAGCGGCTATATCGAAAAGCTTGCCGCCGTCGGTATCCCGCTGGTCTATATCGATTTCCGTGAAAAGCCCATGGAGCACACCGATGATTCCATGCGCATCATCGGCAAGCTGTTCGGCAAGGAAGAGCGTGCCGAAGAATTCGTGAAGTTCCATGACGAGCAGATCGCCCGCGTCACCGATGTGCTGGCGAAGCAGTCGGACCTCAAGAAGCCCGTTGTCTTCATGGAACGCGCCGGTGGTTATTCCGACGATTGCTGCATGTCCTTCGGCAACGAAAACTTCGGCAAGATGGTCGAGCTTGCTGGCGGCGTGAACATGGCCAAGGATATCATCCCGGGCACGTTCGGAACGGTCAATCCGGAACAGATCATCGCCTCCAATCCCGACCAGGTGATCGTGACGGGCTCTAACTGGGAGCTTTATGTCCCCGGCGGCAAGTGGATCGGCGTCGGACCGGGTGCCGACAAGGCAGAGGCTGAGCGCAAGCTCGCCGATCTGATGACGCGTCCGGCCTTTACCGACATTAAGGCGGTCAAGGACGGCAATGTCCACGCCATCTGGCACCAGTTCTACAACAGCCCGTACCAGTTCGTCGCCGTTCAGCAGATTGCCAAGTGGCTGCACCCTGACCTGTTCAAGGACCTCGACGCCGACAAGACCTTCCAGGAACTGCACACCCGCTTCCTGCCGGTCGAGTACAAGCCGGGTTACTTCGCCTCGCTGAAGGCCGGATCGTAAGTTCGAACGTGGCCGGCGGGCGACCGCCGGCCTTCTGCCTCCGTGGCAACATACTTTATAGCAGGACCCATCCCATGGCCTCGACATTCGAAACGGCCCTCCCCGCTTCGAGAGACACCTATCGCAGCCTGACGGCAAAGCGCCTGGCGATCCTGACGGGGCTATGCCTCTGTCTCGTCGTCTCCATTGCCGTTGATATGGCCTATGGTCCGGCGCGCTACAGCCTGTCCGAGGTCATCTCGACGATCTGGAACCCAGAGTCCGCCGGCAACCAGCTGCGCGTGGTCATCTGGGACATTCGCATGCCCATCGCACTGATGGCGGTGACTGTCGGCGCATGCCTTTCCCTTGCGGGTGCCCAGATGCAAACGATTCTTGCCAACCCGCTGGCAAGCCCCTTCACGCTTGGCATATCGGCTGCCGCCGGTTTCGGCGCAGCGCTCGGGCTCGTCGCCGGGGTGGCGGTCTTTCCGACGGCCGTGCAGTACATGGTGCCGATCAACGCCTTCCTGATGGCGATGCTCGCCTCGCTTTTCATCTACAGCGTCTCGACGCTCCGGGGCGTGACGGTCGAGACGATCGTTCTGCTCGGGATTGCGCTCGTCTTCACCTTCAACGCCCTTTTGTCGCTACTCGAATATCTTGCCTCCGAACAGGCGCTCGCTGCCGTTGTTTTCTGGACGATGGGATCGCTGACCAAGGCGACCTGGGCCAAGGTGGCGGTCACCTTCGGTGTGCTGGTCGTGTGTGTGCCCCTGTTTGCCCGCCGCGCCTGGGCGCTCACGGCCCTTCGGCTCGGAGACGACAAGGCTTCTTCCTTCGGTGTCAACGTCAAGGGCTTGCGGCTAGAGACCATGATGCTGGTGAGCCTGCTGGCGGCCATCCCGGTCTCCTTTGTCGGCACCATTGGCTTTGTCGGACTGGTGGGCCCTCATATCGCCCGCATGCTGGTCGGCGAAGACCAGCGCTTCTTCCTGCCCGGATCGGTGATCTGCGGGGCGCTGCTGCTCTCCGTCACCTCGGTTGTTTCGAAGATGCTGATTCCCGGCGCCATCCTGCCGATCGGCGTGATCACAGCGCTTGTCGGCGTGCCCTTCTTCTTCTCTCTGATTTTCACCAACAGGAGGCGCGCATGGTAGCCCTGAGGCTCGAGGACGTCGGCGCCCAATATGGTCGCCACCGCGTCTTCTCGGAAATCACCACATCCGACATCATAGGCGGAGCGTTGACTGCCGTGATCGGTCCAAATGCAGCCGGCAAGTCCACCCTTTTCAAGCGCATCGCCGGTCTGTTGAAGGGCGACGGCGTCGTTCATGTGAGCGGCGAAGAAAGCCTGCGACCGATCTGCTACATGCCGCAGGATACCGGTGCCAACGCCGTGCTCACCGTCTACGAGAGCATACTGCTTGCCTCCAAGCAGGGATCCGGTTGGAAGGTCGCCGACAACGAGCTGGTTGAGATTGACCGGGTTCTCCACGCTCTGCGCATCAACGACCTCGCGTTTCGCGATCTCGGGGAATTGTCCGGTGGCCAGCGTCAGTTGGTGGCAATTGCCCAGGCCTTGGTCCGCAAGCCGGAAATCCTGCTGATGGACGAGCCCACTTCGGCACTTGATCTCTTCCGGCAGATCGAGGTTCTGCAGTTCATGCATACCCTGGCTCGCGACTCCGGCATCGCCGTGTTGATCGCGCTGCACGACCTGAACCACGCCATGCGCTATTGCGACCATGTTTTGGTGGTTGCCAATGGCCGCCTGATGGTCAGCGGTGCCACACTGGACGTGATCACCCCTGCCCTACTGCGCGACGTCTACCGGGTCGAGGCAAGGATCGAAAACTGCACCCAGGGAAGACCGATGGTCGTGGTGGACGCGGCGCTGGCCTGAGGGATCCATCCATCGGAGGCCGGTGAAGCGGATCGGCGCCCGCCCGGGTGCGTGAGCTGCATCACACAGCAGACAACGGTTCCTGTTTGCTCGCTAGACAAAGAACAAATCAGCTCCCTATGCTCCGTGCGATCATATTCGACTGCACGGAGCCAAGTCATGCTGACGCGCATTTTGATTTGCATTTCGTCAATTCTATTCACCGCCACAGCAACGCTTCCGAAAGACGTGGCCGGTGGCGAGGACTATCCCTTGATCGGCCGGTACGAGGGGTCGACGATGACCCTCTTCAAGCAAAGCGATTATGAAGAGCAACGCATCCTGACCAAACCGATCACCTCGGCCGACCGGCGGGAAACCGGCAAACGGGTCAATGACAAGAACAGTATCCCGGCTGCGGGCAAATCGATCCGTATCCGGTACGAGGGGCCGAGCGGGCGTTCGCCGCTCGAAGTCGCGCGAAACTTCCAGAGCGAGATCACGGCCAAGGGTTTCGAGATCCTGTTCGAGTGCAAGGGCGCCGACTGCTCTGATCTCGGCGGGTCCGAACTCTACTTCGCGCTGCACGACGAGAGTCCGCTCGGCAATGGCGACATTCACTCAAACCCTCCGTCGCAGATCTTTACCTCCGCAAAACTGACGAGACCGGAGGGCGACGTTTACGCCACCATTTATGTCGGGGACTTCAAAAAGGCCCCGGAAGTGCTGGTTGATGTCGTCGAAACCGCGCCCATGGACACGGACAAGATCGTTTTCGTCGACGCAGCACAGATGCAGAAGGACATCAGCGCCTATGGGCGGGTCGCGCTATACGGAATTCTCTTTGATTTCGACAAGGCGAGCATCCGTCCGGACTCGCAGCCGACACTGGATGAAATTGCAAAGTTTCTGAGCTCCAACACTCAGGTAAAGCTCATCGTCGCCGGGCATACCGACTGGAAAGGTGGCTTCGACTATAACCTCGATCTGTCGAAACGGCGCGCCGAAGCTGTCGTAAAGGCCTTGATGGACATGGGGGTCGCCGGATCCAGGTTGCGTTCCTTCGGCGTTGGCCCGGCAGCGCCCGTCGCCAGCAACGAAAGCGAGGCTGGTCGGGCGAAGAACCGTCGTGTTGAACTGGTAGCGGCCGAATAGATAACGGTCAGCTCAGCCCCATGTAGCGCCCGGGCTTGTGGTTGATCGCCAATATGAGATTGGCGATCGCCGCGCCGAGAACAGAGAGGGCCAGCCGGTCGGCGGGCAGGATGAAATAGGCGGCGGCCAGGATCGAGAGATCGACTCCGAGCTGGAAATAGCCGGCGCGCAGCCCGATCTTTTCCTGCAGATACATAGCCAGGATGTTGATGCCGCCGAGGCCTGTGCGGTGACGGAAGAGCATCAACAGGCCCGTGCCGATCAGACCGCCGCCGATAATCGTCGCATAGAGCGGATCGAGATGCGAGAAGTCGATCCACTGGCCGTTGAGCTTCGACAGGATGGACACCAAGGCCACGGCCGTGAAGGTGCGGAGCGTGAAAGCCCAGCCCATGCGCTTGACCGCAAGTATGTAGAAAGGGAGGTTGATCAGGAAGAAGATCAGACCAAAACCCCAGCCACTCGTATAGGAGAGGAGCAGGGCGAGGCCGGCGCTTGAGCCGACAGTCAGCATGGTCTTTGTGTAGATCAGCGTGCCCAGCGAAACGAACATGGTGCCCGAAATCATCGCGAGCACGTCTTCGTAAAGGCGGTGCCGCTCGGCACGCGCCTCGTTTGATGCGGTCGTGGTGGTCATTGGGTTATCCGAGCAGCGGTTTCAGGACAGCCGCGACACGCTCGATGTCAGCGCTCTTCAGACCGGCAATGTTGATGCGGCCGGAGGTCGGCATGTAGATGCCGTGCTCCTTGCGCAGGGCCAGGACGTCGGCCTCCTTCAGCGGCAGTAGCGAGAACATACCTTGCTGTTCGGCAATCTGCGGCGCCAGCTGCCAACCATCGGCAAGGGCATCGGCCAATTGCTGGCGAAGACCGTGCAGACGGGCGCGCATGGAGTTTAACTCCTCCATCCAGTCCTTGCGCAGGATATCGGACGACAGGATCGTCCGCACCACGGCCGCGCCATGGTCCGGCGGCATGGAGTAGCTGGTACGGGCCATCGTCACCAGGTTCGATCGCGCCGTGTCGGCTGCGGCCTGGGTTTCCGCGACCGCAAAGATGGCGCCTGTTCTTTCCCGATAGATGCCGAAGGATTTCGAGCAGGACACGGCAACCAGCGCCTCGGGAGCCGCGGCAATCACGGTCCGCAGACCGGCCACGTCTTCGGAGATACCGGCGCCGAAGCCCTGATAGGCGGAATCGATCAAGGGTATCAGCCGCCGCTCGGCGATGACTGTGGCCAGTTCCTCCCATTGCGAAGGCTTGAGCCCTGCCCCCGTCGGGTTGTGGCAGCTGGCATGGATCAAAACGGCATCGCCACGCTGGGCACCGGTAAGCGCCTTCATCACGCTGGAGAAGCGCACATCCTGTGTGGGCACATCGAAATATGCATGCGTTTCGACATTGAGACCCGTGGCCCCGAATATCCCGGCATGGTTTGGCCAACTCGGCAGACCGAGATGAAGGCGACCGGTGCCCGCGCGCGCGATCAGGTCGGATGCAAGACGAAGTGCACCGGAACCGCCGGGTGTCTGGACACCAGCAGCGAACTTGCCGCTTTCAGCTCCGCCAACCAGATCCCAGAGCAAATCGAGGAAAACTCGGTCGCCCTCGGGCGCCACATAGGATTTGCTAGACTGTGTCTCCAACAAGAGCTTCTCGGCCGCCTTGACCGATCGCAGGACCGGAGTCTGACCGTGGTCATCACGATATACCCCCACGCCGAGATCGATTTTGTCCGTGCGACCATCGCCATTGTAGAGCCCGATCAGGGCGAGCAACGGATCGTTCGGCTGGGAAGCGAGCTTGTCAAACATGACGGACCTTAAGGTGGCATTGAATTGCAAGAGAGATAGCAAGTTTCCCGCGCAAAGTCTCTGCGGATTTCTTGTCCGCAGCGAAGGCTTCTTGCATCAGATTGCGCAATTTCCCAATTGTGCGATACATCGTTGCGCATAGTTGCAGGGATGCATAAAATGATCGAAGGTCAACCTCTGGAACTCGACAGGATCGATCGCAGGATCATCGCCTGCCTGATCGAGAATGCCGACCTCAGCAACGCTGACCTTGCCGAAAGGGTCGGGCTGACGGCGGCTCCCTTATCGCGGCGGCTTGCGCGCCTCTATACCGCGGGTGTCATCCGTCAGGCCGTCATCATCGACCCTGCGCGGGTCGGTCTTGGTCTTCAGGCCTTTGTCGAGATCACTCTCGACCGAACCACGCCCCAAGTGGGCGAACGTTTCATCGAGCATGTCGGCAAGCTTGCGGCCGTCGTAGAAATCCACGCCGTCGCCGGCGATTTCGACTTCCTGCTGAAAATCTCAGTGCGCGACATGGCGGACTTCAAGCGGCTGATCTGGCAGGAATTCGACCGATTGGCCGAGATCAAGACAATCCGCTCCACCATGGTCTTCGACAGCCCGAAACTCACCCACGGTTATCTGCCGGAATGAGAGAGGGCGCTGACCGCGCCCCCTCCCCTACTCGTTCGGATGCAGGACGATCTCAGCCGGCCAGAGCCGAGATCTTGCCGCGCCTCGCCATGCGGGCGCGGATCGATTCCACGTCGGCACGCGGCGTCGCGGCAAAGAGCGTGCGGGTATACGCATGCTGCGGATCGGCGAAGACCGCATCGCGCGTGCCGTATTCGACCGCCTCACCGTAATACATCACCATCACCTCGTCGGCGATGTAGCGCACGACCGAGAGATCGTGGCTGATGAAAACATATGTCAGGCCGAACTCTTCCTGCAGGTCGGCGAGCAGGTTCAGCACCTGAGCCTGGACCGAGAGGTCGAGTGCCGATACCGGCTCGTCGAGCACCAGCAGCTTCGGATTGAGCATCAGCGCGCGGGCAATTGCGATACGCTGGCGCTGGCCGCCGGAGAACATGTGCGGGTAGCGGTTATAGTGCTCCGGACCAAGGCCGACCTTGACCAACATGTCGGTGGCGCGTTCCCGTCGTTCGGCGGCGCTCATCTTCGTGTTGATGAGCAGCGGTTCACCGAGCACGTCGCCGATCTTCTGGCGCGGGTTGAGCGAGCCATAGGGGTTCTGGAAGACGATCTGCACCTTCTGGCGCATGTCGGCGGTGAGGTGCCCCGGACGCGTATCGACCTTCTGGCCATCGATCAGGAGCTCGCCTGCTGTCGGCTCATCGATGAAGGTCAGGATGCGGGCGAGCGTGGATTTGCCGCAACCGCTTTCGCCGACGATGGCGAGCGTCTTGCCCTTATCGAGCTTGAAGGAGACGCCTTTCACGGCATGGACGATCTTGTCCTGCTTGAACACGCCCTGTGGCACACGATAGTCGCGCTTGATGTCTCGGATCTCGAGCATCGGGGTTTGTTTTGCTTCGGTCATGCTGCACCTTCCGTTTCAGCGGCGGCCAGGAAGTCGGAAACCGTCGTCAGGCGGTCACCAGTGGCATTTTCCGGAAGGGCGGACAGGAGCGCCCGGGTATAGGCGCTCTTGGGGTTCTCGAAGAGCGAGAGCACGTCGGCTTCCTCCATCTTCTTGCCCTTGTACTGGACGATGACGCGGTCGGCAGTTTCGGCGACCACACCCATGTCGTGGGTGATCATGATGAGGCCCATGCCGGTTTCGGCCTGAAGCTTCATCAGGAGATCGAGGATCTGCTTCTGGATGGTCACGTCGAGCGCCGTTGTCGGCTCGTCGGCGATCAGAAGCTTCGGATTGCAGGCAATCGCGATCGCGATCATCACGCGTTGGCACTGACCGCCCGACATCTGGTGCGGAAAGTGGTTCAGCCGCTCGGCAGGATCCGGCAGGCCGACCAGCTTGAAGAGCTCGATCGCGCGCTCGCGACGCTCTTTTGCTCCAAGTCCCATGTGCAGACGCAGGACTTCCTCGATCTGGAAGCCGACGGTGAAGCACGGGTTGAGGCTGGCGACCGGCTCCTGGAAGATCATCGCGACGTCCTTGCCGATCAGCTTGCGCCGTTCGGCGGCCGAGATCTTCTGAATGTCTCGGCCCTGGAACTCCATCTTGTCGGCAGTGATCTTGGCCGTCCAGGGTAGAAGCCCCATGACGGCGAGCATGGCGACGGACTTGCCGGAGCCACTTTCGCCCACGATGGCCAGCACTTCGCCCGGTTCGACCGACATCGACACGCCGTCGACGGCCTTGAACCAGCCGGTTGCCGTCTCGAACTGGACAGTGAGGTTCTGAATATCGAGAAGCGCCATGATCAGGACCTCTTCAGCTTGGGATCGAGCGCATCGCGCAGGCCGTCACCCATGAGGTTGATGGCAAGCACGGTGATCAGGATCGCGAGACCCGGGAAAGTGACGACCCACCAGGCGCGCAGGATGAACTCGCGTGCTTCGGCGAGCATGGTGCCCCATTCCGGCGCCGGGGGCTGGGCGCCCATGCCGAGGAAGCCGAGAGCAGCCGCATCGAGGATGGCGTTCGAGAAGGAGAGCGTCGCCTGGACGATCAGCGGTGCCATGCAATTCGGCAGGATCGTCTTGAACATTAGGCGAAGCGGGCTTGCGCCGGCAAGACGAGCCGCCGTCACATAGTCACGCGACTTCTCTGCCATGACAGCCGCGCGGGTGAGACGCACGAAATGCGGTTGCAGCGTCAGCGCAATGGCGATCATTCCGTTGGTCAGTCCGGGACCGAGGATCGCGACGAGAACCAGCGCGAGCAACAACGACGGGAAAGCCAAGATGATGTCCATGAGACGCATGATGGCCGTATCGAGCCAGCCGCCGTAGTAACCCGCGAGGACGCCGACGGCGATGCCGGTGGTCAAGGACAGGGTCGTGACGAAGACGCCGATGAAGAGCGAATACTGGGACCCGTAGATCAGGCGCGAGAGGATATCGCGACCGACAGGATCGGTGCCCAGCGGGTAGCTCCAGTTGCCCCCCTCCAGCCAGGCCGGCGGGAGGAGCACCACGTCGCGATACTGCTCGAAAGGCGAATGCGGGGCGATGACACCGGCGAAGACGGCGATAAAGACGAGAGCGAGGAAGACCACGAGGCCGATGACGGCGCCGCGGTTTTCCGAGAAGTAGAACCAGAATTCGGCCAGCATCTGGCGGCGCAGCTGGGCGCTCGAAACCGGTTGGCTGATTGTTGTCTCTGCCATGGGATTTTATCCTTCTAGTGGCGGATGCGCGGGTTGATCAGGCCGTAGAGCAGGTCGACGATCAGGTTGACGACCATGATGATGCCGGCGATCAGGAGGAGCCCCCCCTGGATGACCGGATAGTCACGGCGGAACACGCTGTCGACCATCCACTTGCCGATGCCCGGCCAGGAGAAGATGGTTTCGGTCAGGATCGCGCCGGCGAGCATGACGCCGATTTGCAGACCGATCGTGGTGATGACTGGGATCATCGCATTGCGCAGCGCATGCAGGCTGACCACACGAAACGGCGACAGACCCTTGGCACGGGCGGTGCGGATATAATCTTCCGACAGCACTTCCAGCATGGCCGAGCGCGTCTGGCGGGCAATCACAGCAAGCGGGATGGTCGCGAGCACGATCGACGGCAAGATCAGATGGCTAACGGCGGAGGCAAATGCCCCCTTCTGTCCCGACAAGAGGCTGTCGATCAGCATGAAGCCCGTTACGGGCGGGAAGAAGAACATCAGCGAGATGCGACCGGAGACCGGAGTCCACTGCAGGATACCCGAGAAGAGGATGATCAGAAGCAGGCCCCACCAGAAGATCGGCATGGAATAGCCGACCAGGGCGATGCCCATCATGGTCTGGTCGAAGGCCGAACCGCGCTTGATCGCTGCGATGATGCCGGCAGGCACGCCGATCGCAACCGCGATGAGGATCGCGCAGAACGACAATTCAACCGTTGCAGGGAACAGCGCGAAGAACTGGTCGATGATCGGGCTCTTCGAGACGATCGAAGTGCCGAAGTCACCCGTCAGAACGCCTCCGAGATAATCGAAATATTGCACCACCAGGGAGCGGTCGAGGCCAAGCTGTGCGCTGATTTCTGCATGGCGCTCCGGCGACATCACCCGTTCGCCGGACAGAAGCGCGACGGGGTCGCCCGGCAGCAGCCGGATGAAGGCGAAGGCAATGATCGAGACGCCGACGAAAGTCGGGATCAGGACGGCAAGCCGCCGCAAGAGAAAGCCAAACATATGTGGACCTGTTGTTTTTCTTGTGATGGTCGATCCCGGAGCTCACGGCATTCCGGGTCTGCTTTGGTGACCGCGACGGACTTCGAACCGAGGCGCGGCCGCAAATGCCTGCAGCTTCAACGACAATCGCCGCGGGCGCAATGGCCCGCGGCGAAAGAGTGATCGTTCCGATTACTCGGCGATGTCGACGTTTTCGAAGGTGAAGTCACCGAGCGGGCTCTGGACGAAACCGGAGACTTCCTTGCGCATCGGAACAACCGAGAGCGAGTGGTCAAGGGTCGCCCAGGGTGCTTCGCGCTTGAAGACCGTCTGTGCTTCTTCGTAGAGCTTGGTGCGCTCGGCCTGATCGGAGGTAACCTTGGCCTTCTTCACCAGCGCGTTGAACTCTTCGTTGCACCACTGAGCACGGTTGTTTCCGCCTACAGCTTCGCAACCAAGAAGTGTGTCGAGGAAGTTGTCCGGATCGCCGTTGTCGCCGGTCCAGCCAAGCATGACAGCACCGTCGCGATCCTTGGCCTTCGAACGGTCGAGATACTCTGCCCATTCGTAGGAGACGATTTCGACCTTGACGCCGATCTTGGCGAAGTCGTCCTGCATGATTTCAGCAGCGCGACGTGCGTTCAGCATGTAGGGACGCGAAACCGGCATAGCCCAGATCTTCATGGAGAGATCCTTGACGCCGGCTGCTTCGAGTTCCTTCTTGGCAGCGTCCAGGTCGTAGGCGTCGTCCTGCGTGGCTTCGTTGTACGACCACATGGTCGGCGGGATCGGGTTCTTGGCCGGAGTTGCCATACCCTGGAAGACGGCATCAACGATGGCTTCCTTGTTGATCGCCTTGTTCAGCGCCTTGCGCACTTCCGGCTTGTCGAACGGAGCCTGGGTCGTGTTGTAGGCGAGATAGGCGACGTTCAGGCCTTCCTGTTCCATGACGGTGAGCGACGAATCAGCCTTCATCGATTCCACGTCGGCAGCGTTCGGGAACGGCATCAGGTGGCATTCGCCAGCCTTGAGCTTCTGGTAACGAACGGCAGCATCCGTGGTGATGGCGAAGACGAGGTCATCGATCTTCGGTGCGCCACCCCAGTAGTCGGCGTTCTTCTTGTAGCGGATGACGGCATCCTGCTGGTAGCCGACGAAGACGAACGGACCGGTGCCAACTGGCATCTGGTTCAACTGTTCCTTCTTGCCTTCGGCTTCCAGCTTGTCGGCATATTCCTTCGACAGGATCGAGGCGAAGGGCATGGCGAGGTTGGCGAGGAACGGCGCTTCCGGACGGTTCAGGACGAACTTGACCGTCAGGTCATCAACCTTCTCGATCGACTTGATCAGTTCCGGGAAGCCCATGCCGGCGGCATATTCCCAAGAGGTACCGGCAACATACTGGTTCCAAGGGTGGTCGGCCTTGATCTGGCGTTCCAGCGAGAAGATGACGTCATCGGCATTCAGGTCGCGCGACGGCGTGAAGAATTCGGTGGTGTGGAATTTGACACCCGGGCGGAGCTTGAAGGTGTATTCCGTGCCTTCAGCGTTCACTTCATAGCTTTCGGCGAGTCCGGCTTCCGCGTCGGTGGTGCCCGGCTTAAATTCCATCAGACGGCTGTACACCGGATGAGCAGAAGCGTCGAAAGTCGTGCCGGCGGTGTACATGCCGGGGTCGAAGCCCTCAGGCGAACCTTCCGAGCAGTAGACGAAAGTCTTGGCGCTGGCCGCGCCCGACAGGAAGGTCGCCGCAGCGAGCGCCGCAGCAGCAAAGGCGAATTTGGTTTTCATCAACAGTCTCCCAAAGGCGAGGACGGCAACCCGTCCCACCGGTTCTTTTGGTTCCGCAGCGCGTGGATCGCGCCCGTGTTTTACGGGTCCGGCCGCAAGCCGAATCCGGCAATCTGTTCCAAGGGCTGGAAAGTCGCAAAATGACAACCCGCCAGCGCCGCCTGTTAGATCACTAATGCAGTGTCTTATCGGCTTGAAAAATGTTGTAAAGAGAAATTCTGCCGCATTTCCCCTGCAATTCGGTCCAGATTTTGGCAAATCGTTGGCCTTGCGCACAATCATTCGGCGTCGTCGCGAGTTCGCCTTAAAGATTCAAGACGTCGCGATCACCCAAATTGGTCGAGTTTATTGCCAAATTCCCTTGATCGCGTCGCAACAAGAAAAGCGGCTTTGCGACCATTCAGGCCGTATAACCGTCCCGAGCTTCCCGGTCGCGCTGTTTACGGTATTGCCAGGCCACGCGCGGAAACGGGCACCCTCCCCCGTGGCGAGCCAACTGCAACCAAGACCGGACCGACAGAGGTACACATACCCAGATGCGAATATGGTGAATGAAATGCCCCATCATACACCAGTTGGCCCGATGTACTGGCGAGCGCCAAATGGCGGCGGGACTGTTGACAGCTGTCAACAGCGACTGCGCTCATAGAACATGTGAGGTCAAAAGGCGTGGCCGAGGCAGGCAACGTTAAGCGAGGTTACGCACCCAACCTCAGAATTGAACTCGGTTTCAAGACGGTCGATAGCCGCGGCGAAGTTTACCGGTGCGGAGGTCGCCCATCACCCGCAAAGCAACCTCCATCGTCGGCACCACAATCTCTCGGCTTTGCCCCCCCGTGCCGATCCGCCCCCAGTTACGCCGGATGACGATCTCGCCGAACAGAGTTGCTTCCAAGGTCACGCGATAGAAGCGCGCCATGTTGCGGGTAGAATCGTAGCGGCGGAGATGGATGCAGTCTGCGGATCTGGTCATGAACGGATTCTCCGACAGAGCCATCAACCGGTCCAACGCATAATAAGAATCGATCCAGGCATCTCGATTCACCGCGCTGATGGATCCGAAGCGTCGGGCCGCCGCAAACCGGGTGAGGTTGACAGCTGTCAACACTTCCAGCCCACACCGCGGACGCCGTGCTGAAATCTGTGGAATGGCCCTTGCGCTGTAGCTCGAGACAGGGATCATGGCGCCGCATTTTGAATGCGGAGCAGCGGCACGGGCCGCGGTTCCACCGCACGAGGAGGAGCATCATGGGAAGAATGGACGGCAAGTTTGCCGTGGTTACCGGCGGCACCCAAGGATTGGGCGCGGAGGTCGCGCGCCTGTTTGCAGAGCGGGGTGCCGCGGGTCTCGTCATCTGCGGTCGCAGCGCCGACAAGGGGAAGGCAAGGGCCGAAGACCTACGACAGCGTTACGGATGTCGCGTTGAATTCGTCTCCGCCGACCTCGCGGAAGTCGATGCATGCCGCAAGGTTATCGCCACAGCCAGGAGCGCCTTCGGTCGGATTGACGCCTTGGTCAATGTCGCTGCCATCACCGATCGCGGCACCATCCTCGACACCGATCCCGCCCTCTTCGATCGCATGTTCGCCATCAATACCCGCGCCCCGTTTTTCCTGATGCAGGATACTATCAAGCTGATGATCGAGACCGGCACGGAAGGAACGATCGTCAACATCTCCTCCATGTCGGCGATGGCCGGCCAACCCTTTATCGCCGCCTATTGCGCGTCTAAGGGTGCCATCGACACGCTCACCCGCAACACCGCCTTTGCCCTGCTGAAGAACCGCATTCGCGTGAACGCACTCAACATCGGCTGGATGGCAAGCGACGGTGAGGATCGTATCCAGCGGGAGCACCATGGCGCCGATCCAGACTGGCTGTCTCAGGCAGCCGCGCGGCAACCCTTTGGCCGGTTGGTGGATCCTGCAGAAGTGGCCCGCGCCTGCGCCTATCTCTCCTCCGAGGAGTCGGGTCTGATGACGGGTGCCACAATCAACTTCGACCAGTCGGTGTGGGGCGCGTATGAAGACAGTCCACACCCGCGTGTTGCGATGACGGTATGACAAAATTGCCGACGGGCTGCGTGCAACTTTCACAGGGGTGCACGTGGCCTGTCGTCGTGCTGGACGTCAGGACGGATAGTCTGGGAATATGCCGGCGGCTCTAGCGAGCGTGGCGCCCAACGCAATCTGTGAATCTTCGACAAAAAACCAGCGTGCTGCAGCCTAGGCCCTTCCCCCGGTCGGCCCCTTGCACTAGCTTTGAGTCGCGAGACGCGTTGACACCCGACATCGGGTTTACAAGGCGATGAGGGAGTGGCGAACCCTAACCCTTGGATAGCTTTCGTTTTACGTTTCGTTTACCATAAATTCAATGTCTTATGATCTGGCACATCTGCCCGTGAAAACCCTGCTGCGCCCTGCCATTGACGCGGCCGCAGGTCTTGCGCGGCTCGATGAACGGATCGCTTGCTCCAGCCTGGGCCGAGGCTTAGTCGAACGAGCCCATTTCGCAGACGCCTGCGCTTCGCTGTGGGTCGACGGTGAACTTGTGACTGTAGAGGACCTCGTCCTGCATTCGGACGGCCACGATATCCGCGCCCCGACGCATGAACTGACCATTGCCCGCGATGTCCTGCGATGCCGCAGACGAATTGCGTCACATCCCCCGGACTGGGTGTTGAGCCAGGCGGGACTGAGCGCCTTGCGTGGGTTGGTGCGGGCGGCGCCGGAGACGAAGAGCTTGCCGCAGAGACCAATGGATGCTGCATCGATCACCGCCGCCGATGGCCGGGATGGTGAGAATGAGGATGCGCTCTCGCGCGAGCTCAGATCCCTCGATGCTTTGCTGAAACGAACAGAGGCAACCCTTGCCGGCGCGACGTCGCCGACAGTCCGACACTCACGCGAGCGCGACCCCTTCCTCTACGATCTGGATTGGGACGAAGATGCAAGGCTGGAGGAATGGCTCCAGATCGTGCTTCGCACTGCAGATCTGCCTCCTGTCTTTCAGGCGGTCATCGCGCTGGATGCCTGGAACTCGCTCGCCGTGCTTCAGCACGCCCCGTGGCTTGGGCGGCTGCTTGCAGCCGCAATACTTCGACAGTCGAGACTGACGACCGCTGGGCATCTCGTAACTTTCAACCTCGGCCTGAAAACCGTCGCCATCGATCGCAGGCGACATGCGGACCGGGACGTGCGCCTGCTTTCTATCACCCAAGCGCTGCAGGCGGCAGCCGAAATCGGGCTCAGGGAGCACGACCGGTTGGCGCTTGCCCGACAGGTGTTGGAACGCAAGCTTCAGGGACGACGCACCTCGTCGCGCCTTCCGGCGCTCATCGACCTCGTCATGGCGCGGCCACTAGTCTCCGCCGCTATGGTGGGCGAGACGCTCGGGGTGACGCAACAGGCAGCCCGCCGCATCGTGGCCGAACTCGGCCTGCGCGAAATGACGGGCAGGGGACGCTTCAGGGCCTGGGGGATTCTCTAGCCGGGATCGAGGCCCGCTTGCGGCGAAAGGATCATCGACACCACCGCAACGGCTGGCATCGGGACAGCCCGGGGAGGGGGATCACCGGGAGAGCCGCTGTTCGTCGTCGATCAGGGTAAGACGCGACGGAGCGACCGGACCCCACCCCCAGAGCACCAGATTGAGGTCGTCTTCAGTCGAGCCAGGTGCGAAACTTCTGACCAGAAGGCCGTGGTAACCGGCAGACACCAGTTCTCTTGCAAAGGCCTGCGTTCTCGCTTCACCCTTAGTCTTCATCTGATCCCGCCAAGTTGGATCCGCGAGGAGGGACGCGGTCATGCCGATGCGCGACAGCTCGGCGCCGTCCCGGGTATCGAAGACCCGCTCGATATCCGCATCATAGGCAATCAATGTGGTGGGCTGCAGACGACCGGCCTGGTTGGCCTCCCGCAGCGCCGTCATCACGGACAGGCACGTGTAGAGGGCCGGCGTACCCTTCCTGTTGAAGCGACCGCCATAGAGTTCGGCCCCGCGACCCGACAAAGGCTCGCGCGCAAAAACTGGATTGAGCGCTCTGTAGAGCTTCCCCTGAAATCGCATCGGCCGTCAGGCATGGACGCCGGCATCGACGGCGTCGATATAGTCGAGAACTTCTTCGGCACGGCCGTCGCGCACCAGTTGCATCGCCGTCATCCCGGAGAAACCCGGCAGAGGCTCGGAACGGTACCAGGCATAGGCCATCAGCGCCGATCCGAAGCGCGGCTCGACCTTGTTGACGACCTCGGTCATCTCTCGCAGACGTCGCTGGGTCTTGTCCGAGCGGATCCGATCCTTGCGCTGAATGGCATCCTTGCCCAGCCCGGCGGTCCGAGCGATTTCCTCGCTGGTCGTGCGCAGAACTTCCGCGATCTTACGCGGCGAAAACAGGCCGTCATCGGCGTATTGGGCAAGTCCCATGTGATGGCCTCTGTTTCATCTCAAACATTCTGCCGTAATATAGCGTCAATTTTTTTGGCATTCAAGCGTGGCGCGGGGGAGGGGAGGGCGGCAGTTGGCATCTTCATCGCCATTAGCGTCTTGCACATTCAAGTCGTCCTTCTGCGGATTCTTGGAGCCGCAGCCCGATCCGCCCCGTTGAAGCTGGCGCTTGGCGTCGGGGCGCCGTCACCACATCATCGCACATCCGTCCAAAGTGTCCTCATCACCATTTCCGCCAGGCGCCGGCCGGAAAAGGTCGGCGGCCAGGCGAGGGTGAGCTTCAGGTCATAGGCCGGGTCAAGAGCAATCGCCGATAGCGGCTCGTCAATATCGGAGAAGGCCGCCTCCGGTAGCACGGCGAGAAAGCCGTGTTGCAGAACGAGGTTGACTAGGATCGGCAGAGAATCGACTTCCACCAGCGTCATCGCCTCCCGCTCGGCCTCTGTCATAAGCCCGCCTAAAAGATCGGAAAAGCGCTGACGCAGTCCGCTGCGCTTGCTCGGCACGGCAATTGGCAGTCGTTGCAATAGGCTCCGCAGACTTTCCGCGCTGTCGCTCATCAGAGCCGGCTGCCCGACGACCGCGAGCCGAAGGCTCGCGACGATCTTCTGCTCCAGATGCGGGGGCACGAGGTCGGTGTCGAGCAAGGCAAGGTCAAACTGCCCAGACTGCAATCCGGCGAGCAGGTCCTCGGCCGTCGTGCTGGAGATGAAGAGCGGCGTCTTCGGCCGCTCCGAGAGCCAGCGCGCGGCAAGAGCCGCGAGTTGCCGCGCCGTCTCACTTTCATGTCCGAGCGGGATGATGGTGCCGAGCCGGAATGTCGAGATGGTCCGGCGAAACGCGTTGTCGGCCTGTCCGGTCATGCTCTGCCAGGTGGTCTCCAACATTTCGGCCAGCACCATGAGTGCACGACCGACCGATGTCGGCTGCGTGCCCCGGCCGCTGCGCTCAAGGAGGGGCTGGCCAACCATTGCTTCGAGGCCTGCGATCTGTCGCGACAGTTGCGGCTGGCCCGTCTGCAGACTTTGTGCCGCTCGCCGGATGCTGCCGGACCGCACGACCTCGCAAAACCGTCGTAAAGCGAGGAGGCTCACGGTGTTTACCGGTTTAGAGTCAGGTCGGGCAGTCACGAAGAGAGCATGCAGCTTCAGGCAGATGTCGGCTGCTCGCTCCAACTCCGATCGCAGGCGCTGCGCCTCGAGTGTGGGAGCACTTCGCGAGGGCGCCTTGATGATCAACGGCGTGGCAAGCGCCTTTTCCAAACGGGAAAGAGCGGCCGATACGCTGGCAACGGGACGTCCCAGCAAACGCGCAGCCTGACGCAGTCCCCCTGTCGTCAAAATCGTGTGGCCGGCAATCAGCGTGAACGTATCCATCCCGGTCCTTGGCGGAAGGGGACACGGTCATCCGCATCCCCTGTTCAACATATGGGATATCCCGCTTCGACGATAAAGCAATACACTTCCATTGCTGACATCACACAGGACGGCCGCAGGGGAGAAGGTCATGACGGACTTCGATCTGGTTCTCAAGGGAACCCTTGTTCTCCCCGATCGCATCGTCCCCTCCGGCTACATTGCCGTTCGCCAAGGCATGATCGCCGAAATCGGCGTCGGAACGGCCCCTGCCGGTCGCGAGCGGCATGATCTCGGCGATGCGCTTATCCTGCCAGGCGCGATCGATGCGCAGGTCCATTCTCTCAGCCAGAAGGATCAGGAGGATTTCATCTGGTCCACTCGGTCTGCGGCGGCGGGCGGTGTGACCACGATCGTCGACATGCCCTATGACGAAGGCGATCTGATCTGCTCGGCTGCGGCCGTGAAGCGAAAGGTGGCTCATGCTTCTGCCCAGGCGCGGGTCGATTTTGCACTTTACGGCACCATAGACCCGGAAGAGGGGCCGGCGCGGATCCTCGAACAGGTCGAAGCTGGAGTCGCGGCCTTCAAATTCTCCACCTTCGGCACCGATCCGAAACGTTTCCCCCGCATCCCGGCTGCTCGTCTGCAATCCTGTTTTGCCGCGATCGCCCCAACAGGGCTAACGGCCGGAGTGCATAATGAAGATGACGAATTCGTGCGGGCGGCCATCGAGGCCGTAAAGGCTGCGGGCATCACCGACTACCGCGCCCACGGTCTGTCGCGCCCCCCGCTCACCGAACTCCTCGCCATGCACCAGATCTTTGAGACGGGCGTGGCGACCGGCTGCCCCGCGCATGTCGTGCATTGCTCGCTCGGTCGCGGTTACGAGATCGCCGCTGGCTATCGCGCGCAAGGCCATGCGGCAACCGTCGAGGCCTGCATCCACTATCTCGTTCTTGACGAGGAAAACGATGTGCGGCGGCTCGGCGGCAAGGCCAAGATCAATCCGCCGATCCGGCCGCGCGCCGAAGTCGAAAAACTCTGGCGCCATGTCGCGGCCGGCAATGTCACCCTCGTCTCGACCGACCATGTCAGCTGGTCGGAGCAGCGCAAGACCCATCCGGACATGCTCGCCAATTCCTCCGGCGTGCCGGGGCTCGAAGTCATGCTGCCGCTTTTCGTCAAGGGCGCACTGGATCGCGGCATTTCGCTCACCTGGGCAGCGCGGCTTATGGCTCAGAATCCGGCCCGACATTTCCGCCTGGATCACGTCAAAGGCGCACTCGAGGTCGGCAAACATGCCGATATCGCGGTGATGACCCCCAGCAACCATAGCTATGACGCCTCTGCGAGCGGTCACAACGTCGTCGGGTGGTCGCCCTATAACGGCATGACGCTGCCCTACCGGGTGGCGGCCACCTATCTCCGCGGACGGCTCGCCTTCGATGGAAGCCGCGTGCTCGCCGAACCGGGCAACGGACAGTTCATGCGCCCGCCGGCAAGGCTGCCACTTCAGGATCTTCCCGCATGAGGCAGAACCTCGTCGTAGATGCCACGCGCATCTCAGCAGATATCGAGGCGCTCGCCGCCATCACAGAACCGGATCGCCCATACACGCGACGCGCCTTCACCCCGCTCTTTCTCGATGGGCGCGCCTATCTCGAAGCCCGTTTCAAAAGTGCCGGTCTCGAAACGCGGATCGATGCGAGCGGCAATCTGATCGGCAAGCGTCCGGGGAAAGTGCCCGGCCTCGGGGTGCTGATGCTGGGATCGCATTCGGACACGGTGCCGGAAGGGGGCCGCTTCGACGGCGTTGCCGGCGTTGTGGCTGCACTCGAAGTCGCACGCAGCCTTGCAGACCGGGGCATCACTCTCGCCCATGACCTGGAGATCGTCGATTTCCTCGCCGAAGAAGTCTCCATCTTCGGCGTCTCCTGTATCGGAAGCCGGGGTATGGCAGGTTTGCGCCCTCCCGAATGGCTGGAGCGACGGGCAGGGGATCTGACCTTGGAAGAGGGGCTCACCCTGGTCGGCGGCAAGCCGCAAACCTCAGGCGCCCGCAGCGATATCCGCGCCTTCCTCGAACTCCACATCGAACAAGGCCCCGTGCTTGAAACGGCGCGTCTCGACATCGGCGTGGTGACCGCGATTGCCGGCATCACCCGGATCGAGATCGTGGTGCAGGGCCGCGCCGATCACGCCGGCACGACACCGATGACGGCGCGGCAGGATGCGCTGGTCGCCGCCGCGAAACTGGTGCTCGACATCCAGCGTCTCGGTTTAGAACTCGCCGCGACGCCCGGACATTTCGCGGCCACGGTCGGGGAATTCGAAATCGAGCCGAACGCCGCCAATGTGGTGCCCTCACGGGTCCGCATGCTGCTCGATGTCAGGGCGGAGCAACGTGAAGATCTCGATCAATTTCAACGGCAGCTGCACAGTGCGGTCGACGCCGTGGGCCGAGAGACAGGCGTCATGATCGCCGCGCCAAGAGTGATTTCCGACAATCCCGCAACCCCGATGGACGATCAGGTGATCGAGGCCCTGGAAACGGGCTGCCAGACAACGGGCGCCACTCATCGCCGCATGGCCTCGGGCGCCGGCCACGACGCGGCCTTCATGGCGCGCATCTGCCCGACCGGCATGGTCTTCATCCCCTGCGCCGGTGGACGCAGCCACACACCGGAGGAATGGGCAGAGACCGCCGATATCGCGCTGGGCTCGGCCGTGCTGCTCGAAGCCGTCCTCACACTGGACGATCAACTCGCCAATCCAACCAGGGAGATCGATGATGGGACGCATACTGACTGAAAAGGACGTCGAAGCGGCAGTCAAGGGCGGTTCCGTCTATGCTGCGGGTGGCGGAGGCTGGGCCGATCACGGCCGTATGCTCGGCTATGCAGCCGTCAGCATCGGCAAGCCGGAACTCGTCTCGATCGACGAACTCTCAGATAACGACTGGGTGGCGACGGCCGCCGCGATCGGGGCGCCGGCTTCGACAACCCCCTGGGAAATGCAGGGCGTGGACTACGTCAAGGCGGTGCAGTTGCTGCAGGAGGCGCTGGGCGAAAAGCTCGCCGGCCTGATCATCGGCCAGAATGGCAAGTCCTCGACGCTGAACGGCTGGCTGCCCTCGGCCATTCTCGGTACCAAGGTCGTCGATGCCGTCGGCGACATTCGCGCTCATCCGACCGGCGACATGGGCGCGATCGGCATGGCGGGATCGCCGGAGCAGATGATCCAGACGGCCGTCGGCGGCAACCGGGCGGGAAACCGTTACATCGAACTGGTCGTCCGCGGTGCCACCGCCAAGGTCTCGCCGATCCTGCGCACAGCCGCCGACCAGTCCGGCGGCTTCATCGCCTCCTGCCGCAATCCGCTGCGCGCCTCCTATGTTCGGCGAAACGCGGCGCTGGGCGGGATCTCGCTGGCACTTGCACTCGGCGAAGCGATCATCGCTGCCGAAGCCAGGGGGGCGGGGGCCGTCATCGACGCCATCGTCAAGGCGACGTCCGGCACGATCCTGAAGGAAGGGATCGTGACAAAGAAGTCGGTCGTCTACACCAACGAAGCCTTCGACGTCGGGACCGTCACGGTCGGGTCCGACGACACGGCCATCACGCTGCACATCATGAACGAATACATGGCCGTCGACGATGCCGGCGGCAACCGGCTGGCGACCTTCCCGGATGTCATCACGACGCTCTCGACCGAAGGCGAGCCGCTCAGCGTCGGACAGTTGCACGAGGGCATGCCGATCTTCGTCCTGCATGTGCCGAAAACGGTGATCCCGCTCTCAGCGGGGGTGAAAGATCCAGCCGTCTATCCGCCCGTCGAAAAGGCGCTCGGCATCCGGATTGCCGATTACGCACTCGCCGACTGATCGAACGCCGAAGGAAATTTCCCATGCCGAAACCCAATCCGCGCCATCCCGGCTTTCCCATCCCCGGCGGTCCAGAACTGAGGGCGAAAGGCTGGCGGCAGGAGGCGCTTCTCCGTTTGCTTGAAAACGTGCTCTCCGTCGGCGAGGATCCCGATCGGCTGATCGTCTATGCCGCGCTCGGCAAGGCCGCGCGCAACTGGCCGGCGCATGCCAAGATCGTCGAGACGTTGTTGTCGATGGACGAGGACCAGACGCTGATCATCCAGTCGGGCAAGCCGGTCGGCCTTTTGAAAACCCATGCCAAGGCACCACTCGTCATCATGGCGAATTGCAACATCGTCGGACAATGGGCCAAAGCCGAGATCTTCTACGACCTGGAGAAAAAGGGGCTTATCTGCTGGGGCGGACTGACCGCCGGTGCATGGCAGTATATCGGCTCGCAGGGCGTCATCCAGGGCACCTACGAAATCTTCATGCGGATCGCCGAACGACGCTTCGGCGGATCGCTCGCCGGCCGCTTCATCCTGACGGCGGGCCTTGGTGGCATGGGTGGCGCCCAGCCATTGGCAGGGCGCATGGCTGGGGCTGCGATCCTCGCCGTCGACATCGATCCGGAACGTGCCGAAAAGCGCCGGGCGATTGGCTTCCTCGACGTCGTCGCGCCGGATCTCGACACGGCGTTACGCCTGATCGACGAGGCGGTGGCGGACAAGCGCGCGATCTCCGTCGGCCTCGTCGGCAATGCTGCCGACATCTACCCGAAGATCGAGGCGCGCGGCATCGTGCCCGATATCGTCACGGATCAGACCTCGGCGCATGACCTGGTCTATGGCTATGTACCGAAAGGCATGAGCCTTGCGGACGTCCGACGGCTGCGGGAGGAGGGACCGGCGCAGCTGATGGCTGCCAGTCGCGCGTCGATCGTCGATCATGTGCGCGCCATGCTCGCCTTCCAGAAAAAGGGTTCGGAAGTCTTCGACAACGGCAACCTCATCCGCACCCAGGCACGAGAGGGCGGCGTAGCCAACGCCTTCGACATCCCGATCTTCACCGAGGCCTATCTGCGTCCGCTGTTCTGCAAGGCGATCGGGCCCTTTCGCTGGATGGCTCTGTCGGGCGAGGAAAGCGACATCGCCCGCATCGACGATCTCGTGCTCGAACTCTTCCCCGACAACCAGATCGTCACCAACTGGATCTCACTGGCGCGGCAGTATGTGCCCTTCGAGGGCTTACCCGCCCGCATCGCCTGGCTCGGCCATGGGGAGCGCACCCGCCTTGCGGTCGCGGTCAATGAGCTGGTCGCCACTGGCGCGTTGAAGGGTCCGGTCGCATTCTCGCGTGACCATCTCGATGCCGGGGCCATGGCCCATCCCAACATCATGACGGAGAACATGAAGGACGGATCGGACGCCATCGCCGACTGGCCGCTGATCAATGCCATGACGCTCTGCGCCTCGATGGCCGATCTGGTCGTGATCCATTCGGGTGGCGGCGGTTATGCAGGCTTCATGACGAGTGCCGGCGTCACCATCGTCGCTGACGGGACAGAAGCGGGGGCCGAACGCCTTTCACATGCCCTCACCAATGACACCTCTCTGGGTATCATCCGCTATGCCGACGCCGGTTATGAGACGGCGATCGAGGCCGCAGAAGCGTCCGGCGTCGGCTATCTTCCGCTCGGATCGGCGTGAACACAAAACACCGGACGAAGATTTCACTTCGCGGTCGTCATAAGCAAGGAATTTGCTGCCTATTTATCCAGCAATAGACTAACAGAGAGGCAAATCTCTCGTGGAATTGCCATGTCCTTGCTTCAACGCCTCAGCCCTGGGCTGGTCCGCACCAGTCTGCGCGAGAGGCTTCGTGTTTCGGCCGGTGCCTTGACCGGTATCTGCCTTACCGGTCTCGTCAGCTCTCTGGCGCTGGGGGGCAATGGCAGCGTCCCAATGATCGTCGCCCCGATGGGCGCGTCGGCAGTGCTCCTGTTCGCAGCGCCCGCAAGCCCGCTCGCCCAGCCGTGGTCCATCCTCGGCGGCAATCTGGTGGCGGCCTTGATCGGGGTCACCTGCGCGCTTTTCATCCCCAATGTGCTGATCGCCGCTGGCGTCGCCATTGCGCTTGCGATCGCCGCCATGCTCGTCTTCAACTGCCTGCATCCACCGAGCGGTGCCGTCGCGCTCACCGCTGTGCTCGGTGGACCGGCCATTCATGATGCGGGCTACTGGTTCGCGCTCTCGCCGATCGCCCTGAATTCGGTCGTCCTGCTATCGGTCGCGCTGCTCTTCAACAATGTCACCGGTCGCCGCTATCCGCATCTTGCACCCGCGCCCGGCCAGCCGGCGCAGAAGACATCCGATCCCTTGCCTGGCCACCGCATCGGCCCCGGTGAAAGCGACATTGCCGCGGCGATCCAGGATTTCGACGAGGTCGTCCCGGTCAGCACGGATGATCTGGACCTCCTGTTTCACAAGGCGCAGATCCGCGCCTTCGAGCGTCAGGCCGGCGGCGTCACCTGCGAAGATGTCATGTCTCGTGACGTGCTGTCCGTCGAGACGGGCACCAGCCTCAAAACGGTGTGGCGCATCTTCATGACGCGTCACATCAAAGCTCTGCCTGTCACCGACGAGACGGGGCACCTGGTCGGCATCGTCTCACTGGACGATTTCCTGGAGAACTCGGTCCTCTCGGGGGAGGGCACCCTTCGCCTCGGCTTCGGCCATACGATCATGGCGTCGCTGCGCAGAGAAGCCTTGCCGAAGCGTGTCGAAGAGATCATGCGCCGCAAGGTGCAGTCGGCCATGCCCCAGACAACAATCACCGCGCTGGTATCACCCATGGTCGACCAGGGCATCGATCAGATGCCGGTGGTCGACGGTGACAACCGGCTGATCGGGATCATCAGCCAGTCGGATCTGCTGGGCGCACTCTTCCAGTCGAATCTCGACAGCATCGCTCATTTCTGACCAGAGACGAAAGTAGGCCGGAAATCAGGCGACGTCACACGCCAGGCGCTTCAGGAGCGCGACCAGTTTCTCGACGCCCTCGTCGAGAGCTCCGCTGTTGTCGATGGTCACGACGTCAAAGCTCTCCGGCAGGGGATCGACAGCGCGGGCGAGCCTTGCCTCGATCTCTTCCCGAGTTTCACGGCCACGACCGGCAAGTCGGGCGGCCAGAACGTCAGGGCTCGCCGTCACGTTGACGACCAACAGGCGAGGGAACACCGCCTGGAAACGGCCAAGTGCCGAGCGAGAGCCATTGACAACAACGACGCGGCCAGCCGCGAGTTCATCCAGGACCGCTGCAGGGACACCGTAGTTCAGCCCATGTGCGTCCCAGCTGACGGCAAAGGCTCCGGCCTTTTCGAGCTGATCGAAATCTTCCGCTGAAACCGGCATGTGATTCTCCCCGGCCTCATCGGCCGGGCGGGTAATCAGGCGCCGCGCGAAAACAACGGCTGACGAATCTGCAAACGCAGTTCTGGCACCGGCGATCAGGCTGTCCTTGCCGACCCCGCTCGGGCCTACCACCGCCACCAGCATACCGGCCTTCACCGAGACAGGGGATTGCGGCTGGCCGTCCATCACGCCACCCGCCGTCCCTGACGCCAGACGGCCTTGACCACCGGGACGCCTTCCGGCCGGCGGACATGCACCAGATCCGCACGCAAGCCCGGAGCGATCCGGCCGCGATCCTCCAGACCGACCGTGCGGGCCGGTGTCGCGGTCACCATGGCCAGAGCCGACGGGAGATCGATGCCGTCGATATCATCGGCGAGCACAAAGGCGGCATGCAGCAGGCTGAGCGGCACGTAGTCGGAGGACAGTACGTCGAGCACGCCGAGCTTGGCGAGATCGCGGGCGGCGATATTGCCGGAATGGGACTTGCCGCGCACGACATTGGGCGCGCCCATCAGCACGCTCATGCCAGCCTTGTGCGAGGCCTCGGCCGCCTCAAGGCTGGTCGGGAACTCGGCGAGTTTTACGCCATGACCCTTGGCTTCTTCGACATGGGCAAGCGTCGCATCATCGTGGCTTGCCACCGTGATGCCGCGCTCGGCACAGATGCGGGCGAGAGTGTCGCGGTGGATGCCGGAATACCGTGCAGACAGAGCCAGCCGGCTTTCGACGAAGCGAGCGAAGGCTTCGTCCGAGAGACCACGCTTGGTTTTGTAGTACAGCGTGTATTGATCCATCGTCTGGAACTGCCGCTGCCCCGGGGAATGGTCCATCAGGGAAACGAGACGGACATGCGGGTCGGTCTCGAAATCGGCGAAGTGGTCGAGCACGTTGTTCGAGGCGACCTCGCAGCGCAGGTGGATCAGGTGATCGGCGCGAAGACGGTCGTCCTTTTCGGCCGCCTGGATGGCATCGGCCATATCGCGCATCTCGCCCTTGTCGAAGCCACCATCCTCGTCCGAGCCCATGCGCAGGCAATCGAACACGGTCGTGATACCCGATGTCACCACCTGGGCGTCATGCGCCTGGATGGCCGACGTTTTGTCCCAGCGCACGCCGGGGCGCGGTGAATAATGGGCTTCGAGATGATCGGTGTGGAGCTCCACAAGACCCGGAACGATGTAGTCGCCGCCGAGGTCTTCGCCGACGCGGCTTGCGCCCTCATCGATCGCTTCGATCAAACCATTGCGAACGATCAGGCTGCCGTGAACGATACGGTCCTCCAGAACGATGCGGGCATTGGAGAGGACAAGTTCAGCCATGATGATAACCATTGGTTGGGGCAGGGGAGAGGGGCTGCCGGGAATGGACGAGGAAGGGGGCGCCGCGTTCGGGCTCGATGAAGAGCGTGAGCGAATCGATCACAAGCGGCCTTGCGGTGAAGAGGGCGAAACGACGTTCCAGCAGTTTCCGCATCACATCGGCGCGTTCTTCGGAGACGGGGCCGGTCAGTGTCATATGAAAGCGAAAATCCTCGAAGACATGGTGATAGCCCCAGGCCACCAGGTTCTTGCGCTGGCGCTCACTCAGTCGTTCGGGATTGCGCCGCGCGATATCGGCCTCAGAGAGAGGTGCGCGAAAGGGTTCGAAGGCCTCGACCACGGCAGCCGCAAAGTCCTGAAGCGGCGGATGCAGTGTTTCAGGCACCAGCGCGAAGAAGGGACCAAGCTGTCCGACGACAATCGAGGGGATGGCGAAGGCGGTTTGGCGTGCCCCGAACTCCGTAAGCGCTGCGAGCAGATCGGCCTCGCTGCAACCATTCTTCAGAGAAAACGGTGCCTTGAGCGTCGCGTGAAATCCGTAACGGCGCGGATCGTCAGTGAGTTTAAACACTTCGCCGGCTTCAAAGCCCGGATGATCTTCCTGGGGCAGGGTCTCCCCGGTAAAAGCGTCCCGTCCCAGCCAGGCAGAGGCTGCGCGGGTGAGGGGGGCGTCTTCGGCGGGCGTAAAATACAGGGCGTAGCGCAAGGTGGTGCTTTCGGAATGCTGGGGGACGGGCACAACGAGTTGCGCCCGTTCCGGATCAGTGCCGGCTTTTTCCCATGAGTCGGGAGCGCAGGCTATTGGAAATGGCATCGAAGACGAAGACGACGATCAGGATCAACACCACCATATAGGCGACATTTTCCCAGTCGGAGTTGGTGCGCATCGCTTCCCAGAGCTTCAACCCGATACCACCGGCGCCGACGGCACCGATGATCGTGGCCGAACGCGTATTGCTTTCCCAGAAATAGAGCGCCTGTGAGGCGAAGACAGGAAGAACCTGAGGCAATACGCCGAAGCGCTGGACTGTCATGGGCGACGCTCCCACGGACTTGACGCCTTCCCGCTGCTTGTCATCGATGTTCTCAAGCGCTTCGGCATAGAGCTTGCCCAGCGTGCCGGTGTCGGTGAAGAAAATCGCGGATATGCCGGCGAGCGGCCCGGGGCCGAAGGCACGAGTGAAAAACAGCGCCCAGATCAGCATGTCGACGGAGCGCAGGAAGTCGAAGAAGCGCTTGGTCAGCTGGTTCATCGGACGGTTGCGGCTGATATTGCGGGCGGCCACAAAGGACAGCGGGAAAGCCACCAGCATCGCAAGCAGCGTGCCCATGAAAGCCATGACGATGGTCTGCAGCAGTTTGGTCCAGACGTCGAGATGCTGCCAGGAAGAATTATACAGTACGTTGTTCCAGGCCAGCGCCAGATTGCTCATCTTCGGATCGATCCGCTCCTCCGACGCAATCTTGTGCAGCACCTGAGACGGCGTGAGATCGAAGAAGGGCGAGTTGGTGTCGAAGATGAAGTTTTCCCAGCCGAGGAAGCGCTTGCGCACCCGCACCCGCTCGGCGGTGACGTCGATCCAGCCGGCCATGCCGAAATAGGCGATGACGCGACCACCTTCCGAACGCTGCTCGACCCAGTCGGGAAGCGCGCCCTCGACGGTGACAGTGTCCGCGACATGGTCGAGTTTCAGCGAGACGGTCTCGCCGTCCCGCGTCAGCGTGAGATTGCTGCCGTCGAGGTCAATGCTTGCTGCGCTGCCGAGCGAGACATGAGCGCTGGTGATCACCTCTTCCGTCACCGTCTTGGGTGCGGCAGGCGCCGCTTGTTCAGTGCTATTCGCCTGCGGTGCGACCGGTGCGAGGAAGCTGAACGAAGACTTTGGCGCAGCCGGAATTGCCGACGACGCGGCACGGGCGGCATCCGTCAGAGTGCGGGTGATCGTTTCCTTTCTGGCGTCGATCCAGTCCGGGTTTGGATGGGGACCGATCGGGTCGAAGCGCGGATAGGTGATCTGCATCGTACCGTCAGGCGCAATCTGGAATTCAGGGCGGATCTCATAGGAAACCCAGTCGGCGAGATAGTTGCCGGCCAGCCCCCAGTTCGCCTGATTGATCGTCTTGCCAACGGCAAAGAACCACCAGCAGAAGACGAAGTAGAGCGCAACGATGCCGATCGACAGCGGCATCCGGTAGCGTTGCCAGAGACTGCGTTGCAGCACATGCGGATAGCGTTCGGCCAGACGGTTCAGCTCGGCGGTGTTGGTCATCGACATCGTCATATCCTCACGTTACCCCCTGAAAGGCCTGCTCACCGACCAGCCTGCGGCGCAGTGAAGCGGAGAACTGGTCGACAGCAATGACGGTCGTCAGCAGCAGAAGAACGATCGCAAGCGTCTTGGCCTCATGGCCCTGGCTGATCGACAGCCGCAGCAATTCGCCGATACCACCGCCCCCGACCGCACCGATGATGGTGGAGGCGCGGACATTGATCTCGAAGCGCAGCAGGAAATAGCTCAGGAAATTCGGCATGACCTGCGGTGTGATGCCGAACCAGACGCGCTCGAACCAGTTGGCGCCGACCGCACGCAAGCCTTCATCGGGGCGCATGTCGGCATTCTCGATCACTTCGTAAAACAGTTTGCCCAGCGCACCGATCGTGTGGATAGAGACGGCGATGATGGCCGGGATCGGCCCGAGCGACAGGATGGCGAGAAAGAAACCGGCAAGGACGACTTCTGGGAAGGCACGCAGCACTTCCATCACCCGGCGCATCGGCCAGCGCACCCAGACGAGCGGCATCATGTTGCGGGCGGCGAGAAAGGCGAAGCAGAAACCGAAGAGCACGCCGATCACCGTCGAGAGCAGCGCGATGTTGATCGTCTCGACCATCTTGTAGAAATATTCGGGGATGTAGAGGCTCTGGGTCAGGTAAAGCCGGCCATCCGGATAATTGTATTTCAGACTGCCGTCGTCATAGGGGGAGGGCAGATCAAACAGGGCACGCCAGATCTCCCAGCCGTCGCGCGGCACAAGATCGCCGAGGAAATCGAAGAGGTAAGGCAGTCGATCGAAGAACTTGCCGGAATTGGTCTCGTTGGCGAACCACACCGATCCGGTCACCGCAAAGAACAGGATGACGATCCCGAGCCCGGTATAGAGACGGCGCTTCGAGGCAAGTTCCTGCCAATGGCGTTCCACGGCGGCGCCGCTTTCGCTCAGCGGCTGCAATGTCGACATGTGCATCGACCATCCCCTTCGGACTGCGGTTCAAGAAAGAACCGCCGGTCGGCGAAGACCGGCGGTTCCTGACGCGGATAACGGGATCAGCCGCCGATGGTCGCCTTGCGGGCGTCGATGATCGGCTTGTAGAAGTCGACGTTGACTTCGGTGAAGCCCTTGAAGTCACCACCCTGGATGGCGGAGAAGCAGGCCGGGTCAGAGGTCGGCAGGTCCATCATGAACGTCTTGAACTTGGCCTTCATGTCCTCGTTCATCGAGGTGCGCACGACGACCGGGCCGTTCGGGATCAGCGGCGACTTCCACAGCTCAACGAGGTCGTCCATGTTCAGGATACCCTTGTCGACCATCTTGCGCAGGTTGCCGGAGGTGTAGCCGTCCTTGAACTCGCCGACGCCGGAACCGAAGGTCGTGCCGGCATCGAAGGTGCCTTTGAGCACTTCGAGAACGAGGTTCTCGTGGCCGCCGCCGAAGCCGGTTTCAGCAACATATTCCTTGACCGGAGCGCCGAGCGCTTCCGGAAGCGTGACGGAGGGAACGAGATAGCCGGAAGTCGAATCCGGATCGGCGAAGCCGAGCTTCTTGCCCTTGATGTCGGTGACCTTGGTCATGCCGCTGTCCTTGCGGGCAACCATGATCGAGTAGTAGCCCATCGAGCCGTCGGTCTGCACGGTGGTCAGGATCGGCTGAACGGCATCGGCATTGGCGAGATAGATCTTGGCAAAGCCCGAAGCGCCGAGTTCGGCATAGTCGAGTGTGCCGCCGAGCAGACCCTGGATGACGCCGTCATAGTCAGCGGCCGGGAACAGCGAAACCTTTTCAACGCCGATGGCAGCCGGCAGCTTGTCGACCATGCACTGAAAATTGCGCAGACGGTCGGCTTCGTTTTCACCGCCGAGGATGCCGATGCGGAATTCCTTCAAGTCTTCGGCATGAGCGGCACCGGCGAGAGCGCCGAGAGCCACGGCGGCAAGCAGGGTCTTCTTCAACATGAGCTTATCTCCTGTTTCCTGGGATCATTGAATTGTTTGAATGCACACCCGTAACGCCGGGCTTGGCGATCTTCGTGGCTCAGGCCTCGGCAGCTGCCAGCGGGCGAAGGCCAGGGGATGGGATTTTGCGCGCAGCGTCATTGTCCTGATGCGCAATATTGATGCTCGTCGACGTCATGGTCTCATCGATGCCGGCGCCGTGGCGATCGGCGCCATAAATCTCGTGCACGGCGTCCGCTGTCAGTTCCGAGGGGGCGCCATCGAACACCACCCGGCCACGCGCCATGCCGATGATGCGCTCGCAGTAATTGCGCGCGGTATCCAGGGTATGGAGGTTGGTGATGACTGTGATGCCTTCGCGTTCGTTGATGTCGCGCAGCGCATCCATGACGATCTTGGCATTGAGCGGATCGAGCGAGGCGATCGGTTCGTCGGCCAGAACCATCTTCGGCGACTGCATCAGCGCACGGGCGATCGCCACACGCTGCTGCTGGCCACCGGACAGCGTGCCGGCTGCCTGGAGCGCCGTCTGTTCGATGCCGAGACGCTCCAAAGCTGCAATCGCCATGAGGCGCTCTTCGCGAGAGAAGATGTTGAGCATGGACAACGCAGTCGAGCGATGATTGAGGCGACCCAGAAGAACGTTCGTGAGAACGTCGAGACGGGGCACCAGATTGAACTGCTGGAAGATCATGGCGCAGTCGCGCTGCCAGTTGCGGAGTGCTGCACCGCGCAATGTGGATATCTCGACATCACCGAAACGGATGGAACCAGAAGTGGGGTCGACCAGGCGGTTGATCATGCGCAGAAGAGTGGACTTGCCCGCCCCGGAGCGACCGATGACACCAACCATCTGGCCCGCCGGGATCTCGATGCTGACAGAATCGACGGCCTTGTGGTTGCCGAACTGTCGGGTGAGATTGTCCAACCGAAAGCGCATTGTGGTTCCTTCGCCGTCATTGATTGCGGTGCTGGTTATCCACTAGCGCTTCATCGTGAAGCGCGAATGTCAGATTTGTGTAGGATTTGTTAAACTATGCAAGCATTTGGAAAATAACGATTATCACGCATATTTTCCGATAAACTGTTCGGCGTCCAGATTGCGAAAATCCTCCAATGCCGCAAACAGCCGGTCGTGATTCCAGTCCCACCAGGCGAGGGCCTGCATGCGATCGGCGACGGGTTTGGGAAAACGTTCGCGGATGAACTTGGCCGGTACGCCGCCCACTATCGTGAACGCGGCGACATCCCTTGAGACCACCGCGCCGGCGCCGATCACGGCGCCATCTCCAACGGTTACGCCTGGAAGCACCGTCGCACCGTGACCGATCCAGACATCATGGCCGATGGTGACGCGGTTTTCCCGGCGCCAGGCAAAGAAGTCCTGATCATCTTCAGCGCCATCAAAATAGCTGGCGGCACGGTAGGTGAAGTGGTGCAGAGTTGCGCGCCACATCGGATGATTGGTCGCGTTGATGCGCGCCGCCGCAGCGATATTGGCGAACTTGCCGATCGTCGCGCACCAGGCCGCGCCATCACGCTCGATATAGGAATAGTCACCCATCTCCACCTCGTCGAGGCGGCATCGTTCGCCCACCTCTGTGTAGCGGCCGAGCGTCGAATTCCCGACCGTGGCGCCGGGATGAATCAGCGGTTCGAGCCCAAGTTTCTTGCTCATGCTGCAACCTTTCGCGGCGAAAACTGGGTCACGTCGAGAACGCGGTCGGCGACGGCCTCACGCACCTCCTCGTCATGAAAGATACCAAGGAGCGCGACGCCGGCTCTCTTCTTGGCACGGATCATATCCACCACCACCGCACGGTTGGCTGCATCGAGCGACGCGGTCGGCTCATCGAGCAGAAGGATCGCGTGATCGGTGATGAACCCTCGCGCGATATTGACGCGCTGCTGTTCGCCCCCAGAGAAGGTGGAGGGCGGCAACTGCCAGAGATCGCGGGGCAGGTTGAGCTTGGCCAGAAGTTCGGCCGCGCGCTCCTGGGCCTCCTCCGTTGCGGTGCCGCGCGCCACGAGCGGTTCGGCGACAACATCAAGCGTAGAGACACGCGGTACGGTACGCAAAAACTGGCTGACATAACCGAGCGCCGAACGCCGGACCTCCAACACAGCACGCGGATCGGCCGAGGCGATATCAACGATACGGTCGCCCCTGGCGACCAGGATCTGCCCCTGGTCGACCGCGTAGTTGCCGTAGAGCATTTTCAGGATCGAGCTCTTGCCGATGCCCGAGGGACCGCCGAGCACGACACATTCGCCGGCTGCGACGGAGAAGGACACGTTGGCAACGACGGGGAGGACGAGGCCGCCGCGCAAATGCATGGTGAAGCTCTTTGAGACTTCGGAAACGATGAGAGGCGTGGCCATGGGTATCTCCGTCAGACCTGCAGGATCGAGGACACGAGCAGCTGGGTGTAAGGCTCGCGCGGGTCGTCGAGCACGCGGTCGGTGAGGCCGTGTTCGATGACATGGCCGTCCTTCATCACCATCATCCGGTGCGAGAGGAGGCGGGCGACTGCGAGATCGTGGGTGACGACGATGGCCGAGAGGCCGAGGTCGTTGACGAGGCCGCGCACGAGATCGAGCAGGCGGGCCTGGACCGAGACATCGAGACCGCCGGTCGGCTCGTCCATGAAGACGAGGCGGGGACCGGTGACGAGATTGCGGGCGATCTGCAGGCGCTGGCGCATCCCGCCGGAGAAGGCGCGGGGCTGATCGTCGATGCGATCGGTCGAGATCTCGACGCGCTCCAGCCATTCGCTCGCCGTCTGGCGGATTTTTCCGTAGTGTCGATCACCGATGGCCATCAGTCGCTCGCCGACATTGGCGCCGGCCGAGACGGTCATGCGCAGACCGTCAGCCGGATTCTGGTGCACGAAACCCCAGTCGGTGCGCATCAGGAAGCGGCGTTCGGCCTCGCCCATATGGTAGAGTTCGCGGTACTGACCGTCGCGCATGTGGTAGTCGACACAGCCGGTCGTCGGCATCAGCCGGGTGGACAGGCAGTTGAGAAGCGTGGTCTTGCCCGATCCGCTTTCGCCGACGATGGCGAGAACTTCGCCCGGCCAGAGATCGAAGGAGACTTGAGAGCAGCCGATGCGGTTGCCGTAGAATTTCGACAGGTTGCGAACTTTCAGAAGGGGCTGGTCGCTCATTCTGCGGCCTCCTTGTTCTGGGCGAGCATTTCGCCGACATGGCCTTCGGCCTGGCGGGTCTCACAGTGGTCGGTGTCGGAGCAGACGAACATTCGGCCGCCCTTGTCGTCGAGCACGACCTCGTCGAGATAGACGTTGTGGGCGCCGCAGAGCGCGCAGGGCTTGTCGAATGTCTGGATCTCGAATGGGTGATCCTCGAAGTCGAGGCTAACGACGTCGGTATAGGGCGGAACGGCGTAGATGCGCTTTTCACGGCCCGCGCCGAAGAGCTGCAGGGCCTCCGACATGTGCATCTTCGGGTTGTCGAACTTCGGCGTCGGTGAGGGGTCCATGACGTAGCGGCCCTCGACCTTTACCGGATAGGCATACGTCGTGGCGATGCGGCCGTGCTTGGCGATGTCTTCGTAAAGCTTCACATGCATGAGGCCGTATTCTTCCAGCGCATGCATCTTGCGGGTCTCGGTCTCGCGCGGCTCGAGGAAGCGCAGGGGTTCGGGGATCGGCACCTGATAGACCAGAATCTGACCTTCTTTCAGCTTCTCCTCGGGGATGCGGTGGCGGGTCTGGATGATCGTCGCTTCGCTGGTCTTGGTGGTCACCGCGACCTCGGCGACCTTCTGGAAGAAGGCGCGGATGGAGACGGCATTGGTCGTGTCATCGGCGCCCTGGTCGATGACTTTCAGCGTGTCATCGCGGCCGATGATCGAGGCCGTCACCTGCACGCCGCCGGTGCCCCAACCATAGGGCATCGGCATTTCTCTGCTGGCGAAGGGCACCTGATAGCCAGGGATGGCAATCGCCTTCAGGATCGCGCGGCGGATCATGCGCTTGGTCTGTTCGTCCAGATAGGCGAAATTGTAGGTGGCGAGTTCCTGCATGGCGGCTTACCCTTTGCCTGGCTTACAAGCGTGGAGGCGTGACATGGACCCGAGCGGATCGGCTGTCTGGATGGAGGCGGTGGTGCTGTTTGCGGTGTTCGCCATCGTTGGGTTCATCTTGTTTTTGGGGGCCCGCCACGACCAGCGTGTCAAAAGCAAAGGCTCAGGAAACGCCGACGGTGGCGGCAACTGGACCGATGATTGCGGCGGTGACGGCGGGGGAGACGGTGGCGGGGACTGACGCATCATTCGGCGGCCTCCTTCAGATCTGTCTGTTCAATTCGGCTCGCATCGTGCTTTGCCCGCATGCGGCGGACGAGATCGAGTTCGGCCTGGAAGTCGACGTAATGCGGCAGCTTCAGGTGCTCTACGAAACCGGTCGCCTGGACGTTGTCGCAATGGGAAATCACGAATTCCTCGTCCTGGGCCGGAGCGACGACATCCTCGCCGAATTCCTGGGTTCGGAGCGCCCGGTCGACCAGTGACATGGACATGGCCTTGCGTTCGCTCTGGCCGAAGACGAGGCCGTAGCCGCGGGTGAATTGCGGCGGGGCCTTGGCCGAACCCTTGAACTGGTTGACCATCTGGCATTCGGTGACGCGGATTTCGCCGAGCGAGACCGCAAAACCCAGCTCCGGCACGTCGAATTCGACCTCGACCAGACCCATGCGGATTTCGCCGACAAAGGGATGGGTGCGGCCATAGCCGCGCTGGGTCGAATAGCCGAGGGCGAGCAGGAAGCCCTCGTCGCCACGGGCGAGCGCTTGAAGACGCAGGTCGCGGGGCATCGGGAATTCCATCGGCTCGCGGGTGATGTCGCCGGCGACGTGATCCTCCGGCATCTCGCCATCCGGCTCGATCAGACCCTCGCCATCGAGAATGTCGGAGACCCGCATGACGTCTTCATAAGCGTCATCGCGGAGTTCCGGCACGTCGACGTCCTGATCCTCGAGCAGGGAGGGATCGAGAAGACGATGGGTGTAGTCGAATGTCGGCCCGAGCAACTGGCCGCCGGGCAGATCCTTATAGGTGGCCGACACGCGACGTTCGACCCGCATCTTCCCCGTTTCGATCGGCCGCGAGGTGCCGAAACGGGGAAGGGTGGTCCGGTAGGCGCGCAGCAGGAAGATCGCCTCGATCATGTCGCCGCGCGCCTGCTTGAGGGCGAGCGCTGCGAGCGCGCAGTCATAAAGCGAGGCTTCCGCCATCACCCGATCGACGGACAGGCCGAGCTGCGCGACGATCTGGTCGATGGTGATCGACGGCAGATTGCGATCGCCGCGACGACGATCGGCGAGCAGGCGATGGGCATTGGCGATGGCCTTTTCGCCACCCTTGACGGCAACATACATGGCTCAGGCCTCCATCTGACTGATTTTCGTGGTGCGTGGCAGCGCTACGAAATGGCGGCCACAGGTCAGGACCACGTCAACGCCACGCGGAAACTGGGCGCGATTGTCGGCCCACTGGCGCAAGACGGTCTCGGTCATTCCCTTCGGCGCTATGGCGGCGGTCGCACGGATACCGGGACCGGAGAGCTGCAGGGCAGGGCCCCCTTCCAGGCTCTGGACTTCGATCACAACAGTTGTGGAGCGGTCCGGGTAGTCCTGGCTGCCGAGCGTGAAATGCGCAAGCGAAGGCGGCTGGGCGCCGGCCTCGACGAAGGCAAATTTCGCTTCGGTCTTTTCTGATGTCAGCGGCGCACCCGTATGGAAGCCGATCCAGCCGGGCAGGGCGGACTTCGACAATGCCGAGGTGAGCCAGACCGGCGTGTCGTGGTCACAGAGTGTCAGGAGCAGCGCGCCAGCGGCGGCACCGAGCGGGGAGGGCGGCGCCACCTGTGGCAGGACCGAACCAATTGTGCCCGGACGCGCCATGGCGTCCATCACGGCGCGGAACACCGTCTGGGCATCGAAGACGGGATCGGCAAAGCCACCGATCAGACTTTCAGTCGTTTGGCTCATCAGTCTTCTCCCCGCACCATGGTGAAGAAATCCACCTTCGTGGCTGCTGTTTCCTTGCGCGTCTGCCGCGCCTCATCCTCGAGGCGCGCCGTGATCTCGCAGAAAAGCCCTGCCTCGAGGGTTGCAAGCGTGGATGCGTCCTGCGCCAGCGCATCGATGAC
Source organism: Allorhizobium sp. DMC15 (assembly GCF_056314065.1). Taxonomy (NCBI): domain Bacteria; kingdom Pseudomonadati; phylum Pseudomonadota; class Alphaproteobacteria; order Hyphomicrobiales; family Rhizobiaceae; genus Allorhizobium; species Allorhizobium sp. DMC15. The sequence continues at coordinate 85,577 of NZ_JBQUZB010000005.1, read as the reverse complement.
GGCCGCGAGCGTTGCCGCCTTGCGATCAGTGCCAAGGCGATACCCGTGACCGATCCGGCCATCTGTCAGCCGAATGCTGGCCCGGCTCATGGTCGCCTCGCCCAGATTGAACGGCGCGCCGCCGCCGCCGATGCGGCCCCGGACCATCACAAGGCCCGTTTCGGGACCGCGTAAAAGAATGTGCTCCGGCACACCGGCGTGATCACCCAGGGCGTTTTCGAGTTCGGTGCGCGTGGCACGCGCGAGCAGATCGACGATCCGCTTGCGCGCTGGCGTCGCGGCAGTTTGCATCTGTGGGGCTCTGTCCATGGACGATCCTCTTAATGTCTATTAATATAGACAACCATACAAGTTACTGTATGATTAGACGCAGGGCATGACAAGGGTATGACAGGGGCGGGGCAGACCGTGATTCAGAAGCAGAAGGGCGTCTCGCTCTGGCGGCAGATCTCAGACCGCATCCGGGCCAATATCGCCGCCGGACTCTATGACGCCACCGAGATGCTGCCGGCCGAAACGGCGCTGGCGCAGGAGTTCGGGGTAAACCGCCACACGGTGCGAGCGGCCCTTGCGGCTCTGGCTCAGGAGGGGATCGTCAAGGCTTCGCAGGGACGCGGCACGATGATCGAGCGACGCGACAAGTTCGATTTCCCGATCGGCCGCAGGACGCGTTTCACCGAAGGCATCGGCGATCAGGCACGGGATCTGAAGGGCGTGCTCCTGGCCTCACAGAGGGAGGCCGCACCTTTGGACGTGCAGAAACGACTGGGGCTCAATCCCGGCGAGGCCGTGCTGCGGCTCGACGGTGTTCGCAAAGCCGATGGGCGCGCCGTGTCCCGCTCGACAATGTGGTTTCCCGCTGACCGCTTCGCGGGCATCGACACCGCCTTTGCAGAAACTGGCTCGATTACGAAAGCGCTCGCCCGTTTCGGCATCGACGACTATCTGCGCGATTTCACCGAAATTTCGGCTGTACATGCAGAGCCTGACGATGTCGCCAGCCTGGAACTGACGCCCGGCGCCATCGTCCTCGTCACCCACGCACTCAATACAGATACGGCGGGGCGACCGATCCAGTATGCAATCACCCGTTTTCCGGCCGACCGCGTCCAGTTCACCATCCGCAGCTGACCAAGGCCCATGAGGGCAGCGTCGCCAATCCTCTCCCGCCATGGACATCATCGGACGGTTTATGGCATCGGTGGCAGGCGCGGGAACAGGAGCCCGGCGCGACAGACGGAGGAAACCATGTCGTTGAAACTCTTCGATCTCAGCGGTCGTCGCGCATTGATCACCGGTTCTTCGCAAGGCATCGGCCTCGCGCTCGCCAAAGGCCTGTCGGATGCCAGCGCTGAGATCGTGCTGAATGGCCGCGACGCCGTCAAACTGGCGGACGCTGCGGCTGGGATCGGTGGCCCGGTTCACATCCTGCCATTCGACGTCACCGATCACCAGGCTGTGCGCCAAGCAGTCGACGCATTCGAGGACAATCACGGAGCGATCGACATCCTCGTCAACAATGCCGGCATGCAGCACCGCAGCCCGCTCGAAGATTTTCCCGAAGAGGCCTTCGAGCAGTTGCTGAAGACCAACATATCCAGCGTCTTCCATGTGGGCCAGGCCGTCGCCCGCCACATGATCAGGCGCGGTCGCGGTAAGATGATCAACATTGCCAGCGTCCAGACTGCCCTGGCACGACCATCGATCGCGCCCTATACCGCGACCAAGGGGGCAGTCGGCAACCTGACGAAGGGCATGGCCACCGACTGGGCAAAACACGGACTGCAATGCAATGCGATTGCGCCGGGCTATTTCGACACCCCACTCAACTCGGCGCTGGTGGCCGATCCGGAATTCTCCGCATGGCTGACAAAGCGCACGCCGGCCGGTCGCTGGGGCAGGGTGGAGGAACTGGTTGGCGCCTGCGTTTTCCTCGCGTCCGATGCTTCCTCCTTCGTCAACGGCCACATCCTCTATGTCGACGGTGGCATAACCGCGTCACTGTGAGCCGACCCGAAAGCGACAGCCTTGGTACCGTCAGAAAAGCCGGGTGCCACTCCACGAGATGACACTGCTCCACCGGCCGGCTGATTGGCTCAGGCGTTCAGGTGTCTGTCAGCTTTTTCCGTCAGGGGTTGCTGCACATGTAATGACTGACCCTCGAAGGATACCGCATTGCCGGCCTTGCTCCGCTCTCTTCCTCGGCCCCGCATCAGCAGCGAATGGCTAAGCATCATCGTTTCGGCCTACCTGCTCGTCTTCATGAACGCGACCTTCTGGCAAAAGTCAGCGAACTACCTCTCCGGCGAGCGGGTCGCACTCGCCTGCTTGGCGGTCGGCTTGTTCGCCGGCTTTGTCGCGATCCTCGTCGCCTTCTCGGCGAAATATGTCATCAAACCGGTGCTGATATTCCTGATCCTGTCGGCTACGGCATCGGCCTGGTTCATGGACCGTTTCGGTGTGGTGATCGATAGCGAGATGATCCGCAATGCGGCGGAGACCACTGGACCGGAGGCGGGCCACCTGATCACCCCCACGTTTCTTCTACACATCACGCTCTATGGCATTCTGCCGTCCCTTCTCGTGGTTTGGGTGGAGGTCAAGCACCGGACGCTCCTGCGAAAGGTCCTTCGCAATCTGACAGTCATCGTGCCGGCTGTGCTTGTTCTCGCAGGCGCAGGCGCCACGAACAGCGGCACCTTCATCTTCAACATCCGCGAACATCGGGACTGGTTCCGAAGCCTCAACCCGATCTTCCCGATCGGCGCGGCCCTCAGCTATGTCGTCAAATCGACGGAGGAAGTGAACATCAAAGCCGAGCCGATCGGCCTGGATGCGAAGGTAACGGATGCCGCCGCACCCGGCACGCGGAAACCCCGCGTGACCATCATCGTCGTTGGCGAAACGGCAAGGGCACAGAATTTCCAGCTTGGCGGTTACGAGCGTGAAACCAATCCGGAACTTTCGAAGCGCGACATCTTCTATTTCAAGGATACCTCGAGCTGCGGGACGGCGACCGCCGTTTCCGTGCCCTGCATGTTCTCGCGTTATACCCGCAGCGAATACAGTCACGCCAAGGCGCTGGCGACAGAGAACTTGGTGGATGTCCTCGGCCATGCCGGCGTGCGCACAGAATGGTGGGACAACAACACCGGCGACAAGAATGTTGCCGACCGTATCGGCAGCCAGGACTTCTTCAGAATGAAGGATCCGCGCTACTGCACCAACGGAGAGTGCCTCGACGAGATCATGCTGGACAAGGTCGATGGCTGGCTCGACAGCGTGAAGGGCGATTCCGTGCTTGTTCTGCATCAGCTCGGCAACCACGGTCCGGCCTATTACGCCCGCTACACCGACGCCTTCCGCAAATTCACACCCGACTGCCGTACCGTCGAATTCAAGGACTGCACCACGGACAGCATCACCAATGCCTATGACAACGCCCTGCTTTATACCGACTTCATCCTCTCGTCGATCATCGACAAGCTGAAGGCGCGCGATGCAGCTATCGACGCCTCGATGATCTACATGTCGGACCATGGCGAATCGCTTGGCGAAAACGGGCTCTACCTGCACGGCACGCCCTACTTGTTTGCGCCGAGCCAGCAGACCCACATTCCGTTCGTCCTGTGGCTCGGCTCGACGGCCCGCGCCCAGATCGACACGGCCTGCCTGAATGCCCGCACGTCGGAACCGGCCTCGCATGACAATCTGTTCCACACGGTGCTCGGCATGATGCATGTTAAGACCGAGGTGCGTGATCCGGCGCTCGACATCGTGGGCAACTGCCGGCTCGCGGGAAGCTGATTGCAAACGGGGAGTGCCGAGGGTGAGCCATCTCTGCAGGCGCCGAAGCCGTTCGGCCCTGCCTAGACTTATTTCATGACGGTGAGGCCCACAACGGCGCGGCGCTTCTTGCCGCTTCTGTCTTGCTCTGGGCCGAAGAGCTCAGTCAGCCGTTCTGACGTCGACCGTCCGGAAACTGTGCGGATCGAATTTCGCGATCACAAGCCGGCCAAGTCCGTCGACGGCCGCCGCCTCGTAGCAGCCGTCTTCGGCCTTGATCGATCGGACCTGCCAGCCGAGCCCCTCAAGCTGTGCCTTCAGCGCCTCGCGCGGCCGCCACTCGGACAGCGGGATCTCGCATTTTTCAGCCGCTTCGACGACACACCCGGCGCTTGCATATAAACACAGAGTCAAAAGTAAAGGTCGCACGGCCGGGTCCTTGTCCGAGGTTTCGCACGACCATGCGTTTGAAACCTGACGGACAGCTGAAGCCCTGAAGATTCGATGTCGTCTCCCAAATTCGACATCCGCATCGAACCAGTGCACCAAGAGGCGAGACTGTCGCATCCCTCACTGGCCCAACTGTCAGACCACCAAATAGCACCTACTTTTTATCGCATAATCATTATTATGGAACTTATGTTAGCTGGTACGCAAGCGATCGCCGGACCCTTACTGAACCGGTTTCCATAAGAGTTCCCATATCGGGGATCTGCAAGACCCTCTCTTGCCGCCTAGTCACCTCCCGACTCCGTCTTTCCTGGTTGATTTGCCAAGTCCCATATTTTTGGCGAGGCGCGACCTCGCTGCCGCGTAGGCCGGAGCGACCATCGGGTAGTCGGGCGGCAGGTCCCATTTTTCCCGATACTGGTCCGGCGTCATGTTGAAGCTCGCCTTCAGGTGTCGCTTCAACGACTTGAAACGGCGGCCATCCTCAAGGCAGATCAGATAGTTTTCTTCGATGGACTTTTTTACTGGCACGGGGGGCTTGGGCTTCTCAGGCACGGGTCCCGCGAATTGTGCATGTGAGGCGCTCTGTAGCGCATCAAAAACGCTCGCAATCAACTTCGGCAAATCGGCCGAGAGCACTACATGATTGGAAACATACGCGGAAATAACCCGCGAGGCGTAATCGACCATCTGCAGGTCGCTGTGTTTCGTTGCTATATCGGTCACAAGAGGCTCCTTTCTCAGACCATGTCAGGATTTGGGTGATGGGTGACGCAGCGTGAAACCACCTGCTGCGCCGAACTCTGCCAGTCGGGTATTTGAACGCCGTGAATTGACGCCAGCTTTGCCGTATCCAGCCGCGAATTTGCCGGGCGTTTTGCAACCGTCGGGTAATCCACGGTTGAGATGCGGTCGATCTGAGCAGATGGGCCGCCGAACCGGTGCGATGCTTCAAAGATAACCGCAGCGAAATCAGCCCAGCTGGCAGCACCCTGACCGGCAAGATGAAACGTTCCCCGCAACTCACTCGCGCGGCTGTGCAGGAGATTTTTTGCGACCGCCACGACCCCGTCGGCGATGTCGAATGCGGATGTCGGATTGCCGACTTGGTCGTCCACGACACTCAGGCGCTCTCGCGCCTCCGCGACCTTGAGCATGGTCTTGAGAAAATTCCGTCCGAAAGGGCTGTAAACCCATGCCGTCCGCAGGATGACATGATTGTCAGTCGCTCCGGCCAGAGCCTGCTCTCCCTCAAGTTTCGAACGGCCGTAAACACCCAGCGGGTTCGTCGGATCGGTCTCCCCATAAGGCGAACCCTTCGTGCCGTCGAACACATAGTCGGTGGACAGATGAATGACCGGGATATCCAGAATTGATGCCACACGTCCGATTTCCCCCGGGGCAAATTGGTTCACCGCACGGGCGTTCGCTTCGTCCGTCTCCGCAGAGTCCACTGCGGTGTATGCCGCGGCGGAGACAATGATGTCGGGCTGGCAAGAACGGATTGCCACCTCGATCGAACCCGGGTCGGCAAGGTCGAGTTCCGGTCGTCCAAGGGGAACGACGTCAAACAGGTCCTGTCGCCTCCCCCGTTCTGCAAGTGCACTGACCACCTGGCCTGCGCGTCCGGTTACGATCATACGCAACGGCTTTCGCCCCAGTTGGCCATCCTGACGGCTGGCGTCGATCGGCCCTGATCTCGATGACGCGATGTCTTCGAACCCGCTCATAGCTTGGATCCCTCGTAATGGAAAACCTCCCCCAGGTCCGCAAGCTTTGGCTGTCGTGAATCCTTGTCCGACAGGCGGGCGGAAAGGCCGTCGACAGGCCATTCGATGCCAAGCTGCTTGTCGCTCCAGAGAAGTCCCCTGTCATGCTCCGGACTGTAATAGTCGGTAACCTTGTAGGCGACGATCGTGTTGTCCGTCAGCGTGCAGAAGCCGTGCGCAAACCCCGGAGGCACCCACAATTGCAGGCCGTTATCGGCCGAAAGCTCAACAGAGACATGGCGGCCAAAGGTCGGCGACCCACTCCGAATGTCCACGGCAACGTCGAACACGGCGCCAGCCACGCAGCGCACCAGTTTTCCCTGGGATCTGGGCGCAAGTTGGAAGTGCAACCCCCGTACGGTTCCCTTCTCCGCAGAAAGCGACTGGTTGTCCTGAACGAATGCAAAGTCACCCACATTCTGGCAGAACACATCCTGGCGAAAGGTCTCCGAAAAATATCCACGCCCGTCCCCGAAGCGACTGGGTGACATCTTGAAGACGCCCTCGATTTCAAGTTGGTCAAAACGCAATTTGATCTCCTTTTGAGATTGGCATCACCGCTTCGGCGGGATCGAGAAGACTGGTCAGCACCGCCTCCTCGTCTGTGGTCGGCACCGCCGAGGAACCCGACGCCCGGGCGAACAGGAAAGCGGCATAGAAGACGAAGAGAGAGGCCATCCCCATCGTGCGCAGCGGATAATCGACTGTGGAATGGGCGAGGATGATGAGGATGCCGATGAAAGCGGTGCGCGCCGCGTCGCGTCCGCGTAAGCTTATGAATCGGGCTCCTATGGCCAACAGACACGCCGCCACAATGAGGGTTCCAGCAAGCCCTCCCTCGAGAAGCAATTCCAGAAAATCGTTGTGTGCGTGATTGACGAAGGCCGGATAGACCTGCTCGAGTTTTTCGTAGCGTGGATACACGAGATCGAAAGTGGAAAATCCCGTCCCCAGCGGCCAGTGGTCACGAATGGCATCTAGTGTCGTCAGTGCGTAGTCCCGGCGGTCGAGAAACCGGTCCGACCCGGCTTCGCTGAACTTGATCCACAGACCGTAAAGGTAGGCCACTGCCAAAACGCAGAGGCCAGGAACGAGCAGGGTTGCGGACCTGGAGCCACGCGCAATCATCAGAAACGCCAGCAGCGATATGAAGAGGCCAATCACCACCCCCGCCCGCGAGCCTGCGGCGAGGAGTGACAAAAGCACCAGCGTCACGAGAAGCAGGGTCCATACACGCGTATAGCCCTGCGGCCGTGCTGTCAGGGCAGCGAGGATACCAACAGCGACATAGACCGAGTAGTGGTTTTCATTTTGGAATGTGCCGAGTTCTGCCTCATAACCCAGCAAGGCAGACAGCCAGGAGATGTCCGACTGCGAAAAGGTCGCGAACGAAAGCGCGAGATTGATCAGCACAGCAAAGATCACGAACCGTCCGATGAAGCTGAGCTCCGCTTCTTCGAGTTTGCTCAGGGCCGTGAAAAGAAATGCCATGCTGAGGCAGAACATCAGCCCGAAAATCGTCCGGTAGGACGACAGGCTCAGCGTGGTCGTCGAGCATGTACCATGAGCGGGAATGTAAGGTTCCGGTCTCATGCCGTGCAGCCAGTCGCATGGCCAGGGCACGATCTGAATACACGCCAGAAGCGCAATCGCTGCGAACAGCCCAAAACCGGCGATCGAGGCGCGGCGCTGCCCGAGCTTCACGATGACATAGGCCGACGAGCCGATGATCAGGACCTGCAGGATCTGGTCGACCAAAAGGCCCCGCTCTGTGCCTCCGCCGAATATCTGGCAGGCCAGCAATGCAGTCCCGATGACAAACAGCACGCTGTTTGGCGAAGTGCTCTGGTTCATGGCACGCTCGCGATCCGGATTTCGTCGAAAAGCAAACGGCCGGAATATCGGTCGTTCCAGCTTCCCGTCATGGTCCGGGTCCCCAGGCGCAGAACCTGCAATCCGCATGCGTTTGCGGGAACCTCAAGATCAGCGGTTATCTCCTTCAGGGGATAGGTTCCCTCCGAAACCGGCAACATGGCCAGGATCTTACCGGGCTTGAAGCAGGCGATGCTCCAGAAAAGCGTCTTGGGCAACACGGCGCCCTTTGCCGATACCTTCATCGACAGTTGGTACCGTCCAGGTGACAGAACCAAATACTGGCGGACACCTGGATCCCTGACGGGAATATCGAGGAACTCAAGCGACAGACCGCGGGCAAGAGTGCCCTCCTCTGCGATGGACAGGGCCAAGCCTGGCTGCCGTTTCACCGACCAGTCGAAGGGTGCCCCACTGGGAATAGCCGAAAACAAGCCGTTGTAGACATTGCCAAGCAGTGTCTCCCGCTCGCCGTCGAGGGTCACGAGAAAGGTCCGATAAGCCTCGTCATAGCGGCCCGCTGCGAGCAGAGCATTCAGAACCTGATTGATTTCGCCGGCATACTGTCCGCCTTTCCCTTGCGCCACTCCCCAAAGAAGATCTGCCGCAAACAGCGCTCCATCCGGAGACTTGCTCAAGCTGCTGATCAGAGCACCCCGCCATGGCGGCGCCCGCTCGAGATGTTGCATCAGAAGCCGGCGCTGCTCGGGTTTCGACAAGATCTCGGAGAGCCGGTCGGCGTAGACGGGAATCATATCGGGCCATCTGCGGAAGAGAGCGTCGATGAGATCCACCATCGGCACTTCGCCGTCCTCGTCGGCCGCGTAGCCGATCATCCACTGCAGCGCCTGCCGTTCGGTCGGTGCCAATTCGAGGGCACTGGCGGATGCCTGCTGGGCCGCGGGCAAATCGCCATTCTCCCATTCGACAAGTGCCTGCACGCTATAGAGACGGCCATCGCCCGGATTGACGCTCATCATGCGCCGAGCAACTGAGCGCAACTGATCGAGATCAGAGGGTTTTGTCGTGCCGCCGATCATGCTCTCGGAAAGCGCGACTAACGCGTCCACATTGAACGGGTTCAGGCGCAGAGCGAGTTTCGGATCACTCTTCTCAAGCAATTGACTTGATGCGATCAAGAAGAGTGTCGAAATGCTGGCGGATGCGAAACACAAGAAAACCCACCGACCAATTCCAGACATCGCGATCTTGCCCCTGCGTATTCGATGATACCTCCGGCAACAGCGTGCTGGATGAAGTATACGTGTAGTATTTGTAATTCAGGTTTCCGTACCTGTAGTTGTGTTCGAACTTTCCGACCGTGAACATTGTCAGCGCGACACCGACCACATTTGCGCCTGAGGAGGTCAGGCGCCGAACAGCCATGGCCACCGATTTGCGGGACACCTTGCTGGTCGAGACAATGAAGAGCGTCGCATCGGCAAGGCGGCTGAGAATGGGCACGTCAGCAATCCCGATGACAGGCGGCGCATCGATGATGATCATGTCGAACTGCTTGCGCAGACTGGAGACGATCAGGCTCATCCTGGGGGATGACAAAAGATCTGCCGGGTTCTGCGGCACTGTGCCAGCCGAGATGAAAAAGACATTCGAGGACTTGCCGCGCCGGACGAGGCGCGCAAGGTCACCCCTCCTCACGGTGTTTGTCAGAAGGTTGCTGAGGCCAATCACGTTGTCCTCGTTGAAACGGCGATGGATGCTGGGCTTGCGCATGTCGGCATCGATGATCAGCACCCTGCCGCCGAGTGAGGCGAAGTCTTCCGCAAGCTTGATGACCGTCGTGGATTTCCCCTCGCTTGGCTCGGAGCTGGTCACCAGAAGCGTCGCCGGGGCGCCGTCGGAACCTGAAAACTGCAACGAGGTTCGCAGGGATCGATAGGTTTCCGAGAGAGCCGATTGAGGGTTTGTCAGCTGCTGTTCCAGATCGATTTCGGCCACCAGGGGCAAGACGCCGAGAACCGGCAGACCAAGCTCTTTCTCGACCTGGTCGGAGCTGCTGAAGGCGTTGTTGATGAGTTCAGCCACGTAGATGACGGAGGCGGCCAGCAGAAGCGAGATGATCGCGCCGATCGTGAGATTGATCGGCAGGCTGGGCGAGAAGGGTGTCGACGGGCTGACCGCCAGATCGACCACGGCGGCGTTCTGGGTCTTCAGTTCGGATCCGACCGCAACATCATTGAGTTTGCCGATCAGGCTCTCATATTGAGCGCGGTTGGAATCGACCTCCCTCTTGAGGATGGTGTACTGAATGTTCTTGTCCTGGTACGCCGACTTCTCGGCTTCGAGTTCGCTGAGCTTCTTCTGAAGATCCGCGACCTTCGCAACAGTCTCCTGGTGCTTGAGCCTGATCGAGTCGGTGATGGTCAGAACGCCCATCTTGAGCTGTTTTTCAGCTTCCCGAATCTGCGACGAAAGCTGAAGCATCTCGGGAAAGTCCGGCTTGAAGAGCAGCCTCTTCCGCTGATACTCGCCCTTGAGATCGACCAGCGTGTTGCGCAGCTTATCGAGTGCCGCGCTACCGAGCACCTGTTCCAGACTTTCGCCCTGCCCGGCGTCGATCTGTTTGACCAGTCGTTCAAAATCAAGGTTTTCCTGGATGGCCTTTGAAAGGGCGGCGTTGATATCCGCGAGATTAGTGTCAAGAAGCGAGCCATCATTTCCCGTCACGGTGATGCCAGCGGTTTTCGCATAAGCGACAAGTGCCCTCTCGGACTCCTGAAGCCTCTCCTTCACGAGAACAACCTGCTCCTGGATGAATTCCCGGGCCTGCACAGAGGTTTTGCTGCTTTGATCGATGCGCTGATCGATGAAGCTCTGAGCGATCTGGTTTGCAATGTCTCGCGCATAGGCGGGGTTCTGATCACGGTAGTCGATCGTCAACAGGCTGGTGTTCGGGACGAGATCGACCTTCAGGTTGGACATCACGCGGGATGTGGCAATCCGCACCAAGGCGTCCTGCGGTAGCGTATCATCGGTCTTCTTGGGCTCCGCGCCAAAGGCCCTGTAAAAGATGTTCAGCGGCGATATTCGGGCGCGGGGAAACAGAAAGTCCTCACGCTCCGTCAGGCTCAGCGCAAAGACGACCCGCTCGGCCAAAGCACGGCTTTTCAGCTTCTCCTTCGCCGTCTGAAACGCTCTGATATCGCTGCTCTCGCTCATGAGTTCGAGATCTTCGAACACCCTTGCAGAGGGAACCAGAACCTCCAGTTTGGCGACGGCCTGATATTGGGGCGTCTGCATCAGCGTCAGAAGTGCAGCCAGCAGAAGACCCGCGCCCAGGAGACCGAAGATCAGTCGTCTGTATTGCAACACGCGAAAGAACAGGCCGATCATGTCGAGGCTGGCCGCGCGTGGATAATAATCCAGGCCTATGTCCCGCCCCCGATGATAACCGGCGTAAAACGCATCCGTCGGAGGCGTCATGGGCTGGTAGGGATCTCCTGCAGCGGCCGGCTGGTTTCTATCGAACATCTTCAATCCATTCTTAAATTGCCAAGAGCATGTGCTCAGGGAATTGCTGCAATTCCCGTGGCGACCCGTGCCGAAAGGCCAAGCGCTTCCTTGAGGCTGTTGATTGCGACCAGGCTTTGCGACCTGAAGACGACCACGACGTCGCCACCAAAGATGCGGGGGTTCTCCGCACGCCCGTCACGGATCGTGCCGACGTCGTAGTTGGCGACCAGTTTGCGTTGGCCGAAGGCGCGATAGACGTAGACCTTGCGTTGGTCGGCGAGTTCCCGGAACCCACCGGCCAGCGCGATCGCATCGAGAAGCGTCGTCCCGGGCGAAACGGGATAGAGACCGGCCTTGGCAACCTCCCCATCGACTGTAACCCGCTGCCCCGATGACTCTTTTAGGAAGATCGACACCTCGGGATTTTGAAGGTAGCGCGCGCCGTAGAGTTGCTCGAGTTCCAGTTCGAGCGACCGGATGCCTTTGCCGGCAGCGGTGACCGGGCCGATCAGCGGAAGAGACAAGGCACCACGGGAATCAATCTGAACCGTTCGACTGAGTTGTTCCGCTTGAAAGACATCGATGGTCAACACATCGCCCGGGAGCAAGGGCTGGTCCATTCCACCAGCCGTATCGGCCGGTGCGGGAAGGGTCCGGACAAGTTGCAGGTCACCGGACACCGTTTCTGCATGCTGAGGCGATGTCGCAGGATGCATACCCGAACTGCCGCATGACGTGAGCACGAGCGTAGCCACGGAGAGCCCTGCGACAAGAAGGAGACGGGGGATCATCAGCATCTCACCACCCCGCCCGCAGGAGCGTGAGCAGCCGATCGACACGGTTTGCGGTGACCGCAATCGGACGCGATTCCAAGCTACGGCCGACGGCACCCGAAAGCGGTCCGTCCTGCAGAATGATTTCGGGGATCTCGACAAACATACGATGGGCCGCCGCCTCACCCCAGCGGCTGGCGACCAGTTTCATCGCTGACGCCAGGCGCGGAGCCCGAACACGTGGGCTATGGGCATCGCTTGCGACGAAGACCGGGCGGCCCGAATCGATAAAACTCGCCGCCTGCAATTGCGCGGCCGTACCGAAGCGGCCCAGGAGCGAGTCGGCTGTCAGCTGTAACGGGCATCCCAGATCCGCGATCTTGAGAAGTAGGTCCTGACGCAGCGCCGGCCAACCGAGCCGTTCGGGATGCGCTATCACCGGGATGAAGTCGTAGTCCTTCAAACGCAGAACGAAGTCATTCAGCTTCTGCGGCACCACCAGAGGAGGAAGTTCCAGAAGGAAATAACGAGTGTCGTTGAGAGTCGGAATATCGCCAGCAAGAAGCTTGTCGGGCAGATCCCACGCAAGATGGGCTTCTGCCCCACAAACTAAGGTCAACGGGATGCGAAGCTCGCGCAGCGCCTGTTGAAGGACATTCAGGACCGGACGGATGGTCGCATTGTCGTTCGAGTAGACACCGCCGTGAACGTGAGGCGTGCAGGCCATGTGGGTGATGCCATCCGCGACAGCGACACGGGCCATCTCGATGGACACGTCGAGCTCGCTGGCGCCATCGTCGAGCCCGAAGAGGATGTGCGAGTGGAGGTCAATCATGCTGTCTCTGTTCCCTGGTGGAAGGTGCTACGGGCCGCGGCGAGCGACATGCGAGGTGGATGAGGGTCAGCGGCTGACCCGTTCGTCTTTCCGTGCGATCGAAATCATGACTTTGCTGCCTGCGAGAATGCCAAGGACGCTGATGGGGACAGGGGACTGAGGAGCCGCCTGCAACGGTCCGACTGGTCGGGCAGCTTCAGCACGAACACACCAGAACCCTTCCTCGTCCTCGATCCGGATTAATCGCTTCTCCGGCACCGACAGAGTGCATGTGTCGCCGATCTTGAGTGTGGTGGTCGATGACGGCCCGGTGAGCAATTTTGCGGGCAAGGACACGCTCGCATCGACCTGCGCAGGCCGCATGCCCTCGGTCTGTGAAACGAAAACTTTACCGGTGACTTCCCGGAGAACTGCCGTCGATGCGAGGGGTGCGCGGCAACCGCAAACTGAAGGTTCAGCGACGTCAGGCGGAGCATCCAGCCCCATGGATGCAAGCCCGATCATGCAGAACACTGCCGCCTTCTTGAACTGCCCATTCATCGTTTTTCCCCTTGATTGACTGTCAGAATTGTCTTGCCCACCTTCTGCTCCGCTAAGAGCAATTCGAAGTATTGAGCTGCCACGACGCTCCAGCGGTATTTCCGCTGAGCAATTTCCTTCATCCTGGGCCCTGAAGTCGCACCCTCGCCTGCTCGGAGCAGGCGGCTCAAATCCGCGGAAGAGCGAAAATAGCGGGCACAATGATCAGTAGAGTGCCGGTTGTAGACGCAATCAAATGCCAGAACCGGCAGTCCGAAATGCATCATCTCCACCAGCGAAGGGTTGGTCCCGCCGGCGGAGTGACCATGCACGTAAAGACCGGCGGCGCTGCGTATCCGATAAAGCTCGGCCGGGTCGTAGACAGGATCGACAAGATGCAGATTAGGGTGGGGCGCATAGCGACGCCGCAACTGGCGCCCGTAATCACTGCTGTCCCAGTTGCCGACAAAGACGAGATCACGAGTGTCCCCTGCGAATGCGTCCAGGATCATCGCAATGTTGTTTTCCGGTTCAATCCGGCAGAGCGCCAAGGCGTAGCCCGCCGGGCACGAGACTTTAGGCGTGGCATCACCGGTCTGAGACGGTGGCACAACCGCGTGGTCGCCGCCATAGGCGATCACCTTGGGGCTTATTCCATAGGCATCACGAAGATAGTCGGCGATGCCCTGGTTGTCGGCGACCACCTCGTGGGAGAAGCGTACAGCCATCCATTCGGAAAAACGGAGGAAGTGGCGCGCAAGCCCTTTCCACTTGTCCCTTCGCCACTCGATGCCATCAACATTGGTCACAATCCGCATGCGGGAAATCAGTCGGATCAAGGGAAGGATCGAAGCTCCGGAAACACCGAGCAGCAAAGCGACATCGTGGCCGCGCCAGACGCAGTGTAGCAGCGTGGTCGCATCGTAAAGGACGCTTTGCAGCCCATTTGCCTTCCACCGCGAGTAATAGAGCTGGGCGCCGAGATATTTCTCCGGCCGGACGTCGTAGGCCGGGGCGCTGCAATAGACGGCAAGATGGTTCGTTGAGCCGAATTCCTGATGTTGCCGCACCAGGTTCTCCGCAAGCGTCTCGAAGCCGCCGTAGCAACCGGGCACGCCCACGGTGCCGAGAATTGCCGCCTTCATGCGCTGACCTCCCGGTTGCGGAGGCTTGCAATTTGAGTGCGCAAAAGGCTCGCGAAGTTTTCCTGGCTGTATCGCTCGGCTTTCTGCCGGGCCGCAGACGACAGTTGCAGGCACAAAGCGGGGTCGTCAGCGAGACGGCAGACGCACTCGGCCAACTCGGCCAGGTTTCGAGAATCGATCAGAAAACCGTCACGGCCATCACTGACAATCTCCGCGGGTCCACCCACAGGCGGCGCAATCACCGGCACCCCGAACGAGAATGCCTCCGCAATCGTCAACCCGAACGTCTCTATACAGAGGTCGACCCGGGAAAGATTCACAACGAGATCGGCGAATGTGTAAAACCGGGCGGGATTACTGACCTTCGCATAAATCCTGAGGTTCGATGGGACCTGAACCCCCTCGAGATATTGGCCGATCTCGTCGCTGTTGGCGTTCAGAACAAGGTCCAGCGCAATATCGTCCCGCCACAGGAGCGTCCGGGCGAGATTGATGAACTCGGGTACGCCTTTGAAATCCCGGGGTGACGCAAGCATCAGAACCCGAAACAGGCCGCTGCGGCGGGGCCAAAAAGGTGTGTCCCTCCCCTTGGACTGAAGCGACGACGACACCGGATTGGGAATGACTATCGATCGACCGGGATTGGTGGGCAGTCGATCGCGATGATCCTCCGAAACATAGACCAGCAGATCCGCATAGTGCGTGGCCGCCGCCTGCAGCAGCCACCGCAACGGGGCCGGCGACAGCGACACTTCGTGCAGATGCCAGACAAGGCGCCGTCTTTTCACCCATGCCCAGATCGCCGCGCCCACCGGCAGCAGCGTGTTCACGTAGATGATCGTTTCCGCCGAGATCTCCTTGGATTTGCAAAGCATCCGATAGAGGCGGAACTGGCTAGCGATCAGGGACGCCAACGTCAAAAGACGAAAACGACTTCGGCGGTACCCATAACGTCGTATCGTGACGTTGGCACTGTCCAACAAACCACTTCCGGCGGAACCGACGAAAAGAAGACTCCCTTCGTTCGAAGGTGCCAGCGCTTCAATAGCGCTCAACAAAACCCGCGGGCTTCCAGAATTGTCGTTGAGTAGATGGCAAAACACGATCATCACCGGGCCACCCGCAACTTTGACCTTGCTGCTCCGTCGCGATCGGCAAAAATATGGTCGACGATCGCGGCTGCGGCCTCTTCGGGAAGCCCGTTGTTTGCAACCTCCGTCATGGCGCCGCGTCGAACCAGATCGCCGTAGGCCAGGTTGAGTTGGGTGATCTCTCCGACCGTCAACTCCTGCTTGCGCGTGCGCGCAACCTCGGGACTTACGCTGATGAAGAAGCTGTAGGTCGGAAGCGGGATGATAGAGGCGAAAGCGCGCAACAGCCATTTGGACAGCCGAATACGGCTGCGACCGGGATCGGCGATGACATCGTAATAATAACGGTCAAACAACACGATCCGACGGTCCACAAGTGCTGGCCGAGCAAGCCGGAAATAGCCATAGACATAGTCGGCCACATAGTAGGAAAGCCGGGCCAGGGACCCGGCGAAACCGGAGGCTGGGCTGCGATGCGGTCTGGAATAGTCGACATCGACCGTTTTGGCGGCGCCAGTGGCAGCCGCGAGTTCTGCGATCCGTGGCAGGACGGACGGTCGGAAATGGCCCCTGTGGGCAAGACCATCCTTGCCGAATGCGAGTGCCAGGTCAGCAAGCACGAGTTCAATCACCGTCGTCTTGCCAGCGCCGTCAGGTCCGCTGACCGACAGCCAGAACCCTGATGGTTTCACCCGATCGTAGAGCCGATTGAACATGAATTGAGGCAACAGCAGATAGGCTGCCGCTCGCTGTGTCCTCCAGGCGTTCACTAGCATCGTGAACCATTGCACCGCAGACAACGGCTGCAGAGCAGAGGCGCGTCCTGCCCGTATTTCGTTGACCATTTGGCGCCCATCTTTGTCGCCTACCAATGGAATGAGCTTTTCCAGGAGAGCCATGCGGCTTCGACCGGCAATGCCGGCAAACATCATGTCGTATTTGGGATGCAGTGGCTTGCCGACCGCCAGATGGAACAACAGCTTATCCAGGAGCACGACCGGCTGAGAAACGACAGGTATGCCGTTGTGCCACCGCAGATCCTTGAGCATCTCCGCAGCAGACAGAAACTCCACACCATAAATCTGGCAGGAGGTGATGAAGTCGATTTGCAGTTCCGCGAGTCCGGCAGAGGTCCGCTTGGTCAACACCAACTGGGCGAGCTTCTCGTCGGTGTAATATTTGGCAAACAGATAGCCGAATTCCTTTGCCAGACGAGCAACGACTTGAACCGCCTTGGAGCGGTGTGCGGGAACGACGACGATATCGATGTCCCTCGCCCCAACGCTGTAAGGAAGCTGCTCATAATTCCGCGTCACCGCGTATTCGACCTCCGAGAGGCTGAGATCGTAGAACAGCCGGCCGAGTAGATCAGCCGGTGGTAGGGGCGCATCTTCGAGCCGCGAGGTTGAGGTCATGACTGCACCGACTGTGTCTTGAGTTTCTGAAGGATGAGTTTCGGCGACGTGACTGCGACGAGGCCAAGGAAAAGGGCCATGCGGAGGTAGTGTCGCTTTGCATAGGCGAAGCCGGCCCGCTTGTAGGAAGCCGCGGCGAGATCTGAGCGCCAGTCGGCCCACCGTTCAATCGGCGTTCGAGAGGCCAGGAACTCGGCAAGCGTACGCTCGCCGGCCCCCTTGCGTCGACGGACCATGCAGTCCTTGATCCACCGCATCTTGAGCTGCATGACCGCAACATTGCGCGTGGAAAGAGACCCGACGGGCTTGCGATAGAAGAACAATGCTTCCGGGATCGTGATGAAGTGTCGGCCCTGTGCACCAAGGTCGGCCATGCGGCACCAAAGGTCCAGATCCTCGGCGTAGTCCTCGTAGCGGAGGCCCGCCGGGTTCGGCAGCAGGTTCTGCCGGTATCCACCAACAGCAAGGGCATCGCGCCGCCAGAACATCGTGACCGGAGCCATGAAGACCAGCTTGTTGCCGCGATATTGGTGAAGAGCTGCTGCGCGGCTGGTTGCTCCGACCCGCTGGTTCCCCAGACCGCCGCTTGGCTTCTCCGACGCAAAATAGGTCGCGTAGGATCCGACGCCCAATAGGGACGGGTCTTTGCCGAGCAATGAAACCTGCTTTTCGAGGAGGCGCGGTGTCGCCACATCGTCGGAATCAAAGAACAGAACAGCCTCGCAGGCAGCCTCGTTCAAACCCCGTTCGCGCGTGAACGCGGTTCCCCGGTTGGACGTGTTGCGCAGCAACCGGATGCGGCCGTCGTCGGTGGCGCGCTCCGCAACGATCTCGGCCGAACGATCGGTCGAACCGTCATCGATCACCAGGATTTCCTTAGGCGGATATGTCTGTCGGGCCAGCGAAGTCAGGGTATCGCCGATCGTGCGCTCGGCATTGTAGCAGCACACGATGACGGTGACGTCCAGCGCCTGCAGCGCGGTCCTTGTATCGGTCATGAGCGCGCCCCCATCTCACGGTAGATCTGTTCGATGCAATCGGCGAGCGACGCGTAAGCGTGGCGTTCGCGTGCAATGGTTTGGGCCGCACGAGCCAATGATTGCCGGTAGGTTTCGTCGATGGCGAGGCGATGTATGGCTGAGGCCAGGCCATCGACCGGATCCCGTTCATTCGAAAGGGACACAGTGATACCAGCCTCCTGCTTCACCGTGCGTCCAGTGGCATCGCCCTCAAGGCAGACAACCGGAACACCCGTGAGCATGGCCTGCAGCACCACCGTCGCCAGTCCGTGATGGAAAGACGGATAAAGGAAAACGTCACTGTGGTTGATGGCCTGAACCAGTCCTGCCATGTCGAGACGTCCGGCAAGCGTGACCCTGTCGCCATGGGGATGCGCCGCAACCATCCCTGTGATCTTGGAGAGCAGGGGGCCGTCGCCAACGATCGTGAGGCGCGCAGAAGGATAGATTTCGAAGAAACGGAGGGCGGCCTGAAGCGCGAGGAGCGCGCCCTTCCAATCTTTCAATTCGCCGGCGAACAAAAGGCGCAGTTCCCCTCCCCGCCCCACGTTTTCCCTGGGCAACACCATGGATGGCGTTTCCTCGATCCCCGTCTGGGTGAAGGGCGTCATCTTGCAAACCAAGTGCCGCGGCATGGTCTCGGGCGTATGCGACAGAATCCGGCCGGCTCTTCG
Source organism: Allorhizobium sp. DMC15 (assembly GCF_056314065.1). Classification (NCBI taxonomy): domain Bacteria; kingdom Pseudomonadati; phylum Pseudomonadota; class Alphaproteobacteria; order Hyphomicrobiales; family Rhizobiaceae; genus Allorhizobium; species Allorhizobium sp. DMC15. The sequence continues at coordinate 66,755 of NZ_JBQUZB010000005.1, read as the reverse complement.
CCCTGAGAGCCGCACCAGAGGATCGAAGCGCCGCATCGTACCTCGGGCGATCAGCCTCAGTCGGTCTTTCCACTGGGACAGGGCCGAAAGCCCGCGACGCAGGACCGGATGTGTGTCTTCGCTGCCGACCGGCCCCCAGAGGAAAGGACCTCGGACAAGCGCCAGCCCAGCTGGCATCCAGTCCATCCCACCCGTCAGATGGTGGCAGAGATCATAACACGCCTGTTTTTGGAGGCGTCTTGCAAGGAGACCCGACCCGATCTGCCACAGGTAGTAGTAAAGAAGGAAGAAGCGTCTACCCTTCTTGTAGAAGCGGAAAATCCAAGGGAGATCGAAGTAGATGAACTGCAGATTGACCGGCCGGCCATGCCTCTGGAAAGCCTCTTCGTGCACTGGACGCAGGTTGGCGCGGGTGATGACGGCAATGTCATGGCGCTTGGCAAGCTCGAGAACGAGCCTCCAGGCGATTTCACCTTCGCTGCCGCGGCCGGTTTCGCAGGCATAGGCTGAGATGAGAATCTTCATGGGTTCGCCCCGCGCATAGACGCTTTGCGAGTGGCTGACGTTACGCTCGTAAAGTGGTGAACGGCGCGCAGCAGCAGCAGACTGTACCAGAAGATCTGGCTGTTCCAGGCGGAGCTGGCGAGTGCCGGGATCCACAACAGGAGCAGAGGCAAGGTCTCCATGCTCGCAAAGCGAAACATGTAGGCGCGCAAGAAAAGGGCCGTCCCGGTGATGCCAGTGATCATGATGTAGCCTGGAATGAAACCGGCCATAGCCACATCTTCGCCAGCACCCACAATATTTCCCTGAATATACTGGTTGATGGTCTGGTAACCGCCTCCGAACCAGACTGTAGGGTTGTCCAGACTTGCCGATTGCAGAAAGAGGAGCAGCGGCATGACGCGCACCGCACCACTTTGGTCCGCCTGGACCAAAGCCATGATGTCCAGCGTCGGCAGCGCCGTCAGGAAGCCGACAAGGCGGCGAACCGACTCTGCTTCGACGGATTGAAGGAACGGCCAGGCGACCACGAGCAGCCCACAGCACGTCGCTAGCCAGCGCAGTTGCAAAGCCAGCACGATCGTCAGGGGCAGAAGCGCCGCCGCCAGCGAGCTGCCCGTCAGAACCTGGGTAACGGCGAAGGCAACCAGCACCCATTTCTCCCGACGCCAGAGGTCTCGCAGACTCAAGGCGGGCCCACCACGGCGCGCGAGGATGAGGTAGGCGAGCAGGGTGACGGACAGCGCGCGCGCCGCGTGAGACGGCTCAACCGCAAGGGAGTTGTAGCTCCAGGCGCCTTTGGACAACATGCCGTTCAGGATCGGCAGACCTGCCAGCGAGCAGACCATTTGCGCGACGGAAACCGCCGTGAAGGCAAGGATCAGCTGGCGCAGCAGTTCGATCAACCGCTCGCGATCGATGAAACCGCCCTCCAGCGTCCCCGCAAAGGCAATATAGGAGAGTGCGAACATCCCGGTGTATCCGAGACTGGTGAAGTTGGCGGCTCCTCCATGGGCGAGTTCTACGACGATCAGATATGCGATGGCGGCAGCGGATGGACCGAAGTCGCGCTCCAGCGGCAACCGCAGTATGATGATGCACGGCAGCGACAAGGCGGCTACCAAAATGACCAGCACATTGCGTTGGTCTCCCAAGACGAACAGGGAGATGGCAGTGCCGAAAGTAACGAGCAGGACCTTTGCCACGAGCCATTGGCGCGCCGGCGACAAGGGGCGTCCGCCATGCCATCCAGCCATTCTTGGCGATACTCCGGAATAAGGAGCGAAGACGTCACTCATAGGAAGCCCCCTTGCACCCGTGCCCGAAGACTGGTCATGGCCAGCATCACCCCATGGGAGAGACGCAAGGCCGCAAGCGAAATCCGCCCCCTGCCGCGATAGCGGACATGGTAATATCTGCGGCTTTGTGCCCAGAGGGAAAAGCGGCGTACGGGATCGCCTTTCTCGGCGGTCCGATGGGCATGAACGGCCGAGATTTCGCCATTGTAGACGGAGCGGAAGCCGGCCCGCCGCACCTGCTCGGCAAGAATTGCCTCTTCGCAGTAGAGAAAGACGTTCTCGTCGAAGTAGCCGATACGGTCCAGGAAGCTGCTACGCACCAGGAAACAACATCCGCTCAACTTGTCATTGCCAGTCGGAAGCTCCGGTTTCGGATTGCCCCCGATGCGTCTGCGCGACAGACCGGCGAGGAGCATGAAAAACGGTGCCAGAATTTCCCTTGCGAGACCTGGCTCGAACATGGGGTTTTCGTTGACACCGGCAAGGCTCAAGATCGCCGACGCCGCCACTGCATTCCGTTGCGACCGAAATAGCGTGGTAGCAAGTGTGGTGAGATAATCCACGTCCTCGATCCGGACGTCGGGATTGACGACGAGGATCGCGTCGCAGCCGAGCGACACGGCGAGGCGCGCGCCAATGTTATTGCCTGCCGAATAACCGGCATTCCGATCGTTGCATACAAAGAGCCCGGCGCCCTGTCTGTAGTCTGAGGGTACACCGTCGCCGGCCTGGACCTCCCGCACCCGAGGCAGAGCAGCCCTTACGTCTGATCGCATTCTCGCGCGGCTTACACTGCTGGACCCGTTGTCGACGACGATCACGTCCACGACCACATCGCGCTGGGTCAGAATCCCATTGAGGCACAGCCGCAGGTCGCGATCGCTATTGTAGGTGAGGATGACGACCGCCAATCTCAGCATCCCGCAGCCTCCCATTGCCGGAGGCAGGCATCGACCAGGCGGCCGCGCCGGTCACCGTCAGTCCAGCCATCGGTGTTTCCGGCATAGTCCAGTTGCCGTTGCAGATAAAAAGCCGCGTGGAACAGCAGAGACGCAAGTATGCAGGTCCGTACAGTCTCCAGATCCAGATCGGAAAAGAGTGCTGCAACCTGCTGGTTCAGCCGCGAGATGACGGCGACCGGGTCGTCATCGTGACGGATTGCCAGCAGATAGTGAACGAGATCGTAGCCAAGCGGCAAATCCTCGGCTGCGTATTCCCAGTCGAACACGTAGAGCCGAGACTCCAGCATGATGCAGTTCCAAGGGGTGAAATCCCCGTGTGCCATGGAGACAGGAAGACTTTCGGCAAAGCGCGAGACTATCGCTGCACTGGACAGCATACGGCCAACCCAGGCTGCGGGCAGTCGGATGTCGCGCGACAAGCTCCGGATGTGCTCGATCACTGAGGTCGCACCGGTACGTCGCGTTCGCGCCGCCAGTTCGCACAGAAAGTGGAGATGGGCCTGCCCCAGACGGACCCCACTTTTGGTCGCCATGGTCTTGCGACTGTCTGTTACGAGCACACTTGGCCTAACCGCACAGCCAGAATCAAAAGCCAGCACGGTCGGCACGTCGACAGTCGACAGCGCGAGGCGGTCGATACGCGATAACATCTTGGCCTCGCGCGCCAGATGCGGCTTCACAAGGGCTCGTCGACTGACTTTGGCGTAGCCGAGAATGTCGCCATTCTCAGCCATCAATTGAATCGCGGTCTTCCGATGAGGCCCTGCGGTTCCTGTAAAATACGCACAATGCGCCAGCCCTGCCGGATGCTTCCCGGGCAATTCTGGAAGAGTAGCGAGGCGCAGACGACCGGAGCTCCAACCGCTGGGGACACCAAGCCGAGCGGCCAGTGTAACCCCGGCTTTCATAAGGCTCGCCGGGAAAGACATAGGCTGGAACATCGCCATGGCGGCAGCCGATACACGGCCGCCGCTGGTTGGGATGACCCACCAACGATCGTTGGTCCGCGCTTTCAAGAGCCCATAGGACCGCCCCCCATCGGACACCTGAGCGACACCGAGGGCAGCCAAATCCTCTAGAAATTCTCCGAAGGAGCCGGAGGAGGAGGCGAATGAAACACGCGTGTTCACCAGATCCCCCTATAGTCACGAAGGACACTCAGGAGGCCACTGCTCATCCGCCAGTAGTCACGATTGAAGAGCTCATTCAAGGCTCGCTTCGCACTTCTCTCCCGGCGCAAATCGGCCCGAGCTTTCAACAGCGCAATCTTGCGGTCGAGGACCGAAAGGGACGTGGCCAGATCGATGTCGGCGCCAAGCGAAAATGAGCGGACGCTCTCTCGCACAAGCCGGAAAGCCTCGATCTCCTGCTCAAACCGAGCCCGCTGGACCTCAGCCCGAGCGGCCAGATCATGCGGTTTTCGTCGTGCCAGCACGCTCGTCTGCAAGGCATGACGCCGATAGGCCACCAATTTCTGAGAGAGAGGCAGTCCCGGATGCCCGCTCGCCGTTGCGCAGAGAGCCAGCCAGGTGTCGTGTGTCATCACGGAACCTGCGGGCTTGATGTCCATGAACGGCTCGATCACGTCACGACGGAAGGCCGAAGCCATGCCGTAGACGACGTTTCCACCCGATATCATGGTTTCCAACGGCTTCTTGCGGAATCGGGCCTGCCGCGTGGTCGTGAAGCGAGCAAGATTCCAGAGCGTTTTCGACTGATACCGGTCGGAAGAGGAAAACTGGACCGCGTCGCAGAAGACAAAACCAGCGTGAGGCGCTCCGCCGAGTGCCGCCAGCATGACTTCAATCTTTGTTGGCATCCAGATGTCGTCTTGGTCACAGAAGAAGATGACGTCACTTGACGCCTCGCGGAGGGCGGCGCTGAACGCCGCATTGACGCCCCGGTTTCGTTGCCCGCGAAGAACCTTCATCTCGAAACGCGATTTGGCAGCGTAGTGCTGCAGGACAGCCCATGTTTCATCCGTTGAGCCGTCGTCATAGACGACAAGTTCATTTGGGAGTCGCGTCTGCTGAGACAGGCTTGTGAGCTGCTCCTCCAGATATTCTGCGCCGTTGAAGGTCGCCATCACGACAGAGGCCGTCAAACCGTGCTGGATCCCGGTTTGCTGTGATGCGGCATCGCTTGGTCTACGAGCACTCATGGCGAGACCTTCCGAGACCGGAGGAGGCGGTCCTTGAGCATGCCAGACAACCACCGGCGCTCTTCATCGGAGAAGCCGAGCCCGTAGATTGCACCGGCCGTCACCATGCATGCGGCCATAAACCTGGAAATGTCGGGGAGCGGCAGGTGCGACATTGCAGCGCCGAGAAGCGCACTCGCCGCAAAAGACAGCAGTGTGACGACCACAGCCGGCCGCAGTACGGCCCGAGCGAAGTATCCGGGAGCAAGCCCTGTCAGTTGCACGACGAACCGCGTTCGAACCGCCAGAGCAAGAGACGAAAGCAGAAGCAGCAACCAAAACAGCGACAGCGGTCCTGCTTCCACGGAAAGCAGGAGTGCGCCGAGCGGCAGTGCCGTTAACATCAATCCACCAACGACGATCTGATACCGGCGAATGTTTCCGGTCGCCTGAATGACGGAGACCAATGGATAGGACAGACTGTTGACGAGACCGGTCACGAGCAGCAGCCGGACCATCCCCACGGAATGTTCCGGAGTGTTTCCTAGCCAGATGCCAAGAACCACGTGAGCCTCAAGGGAAACAGGCACAACGAGGATCAGCATCAAGAAGAAGGCCGTCTTAGAGTTCCTCGCGATCAGGTCGTGTAACTGCGATGAATTCTGCTGGAAGTATGACTTCACGATACCTGGACTTGCCGTGATCTGGAGGTTTGACGCGAGCGTCGACGTTGCATTGGCAAGCTGAACTGCAATGCCTTGCGACGCATTCACCACCGGGCCGAAATGCAGGTTCAGAAGCAACGCGAAGCCGTGGATGTTCAGGACGACCGACAGGACCTCGATGAGGCTCCATCCGGCGAAACCGGCCAGCCGTCGCAAAAGATCGAAATCTGTGCACGGCCTGTATCGACTGGCCTCGATCACCCATCGGCAATATCCGACCTTGGCCAGGAAATTGACGACAACGAGACACATCATCAGAGACGAGAAGAGTTCAAGACGATCGCCGACAGCCGGGACGAGGGCCAGGGCAACCAGCACTCGCAGGAGCGCGTGCGCAATATCGAAAGCGGCATAGGCCGAGAACCGCTCGGTTGCCGCCAACAACGCATTGTACGGAACCTGAAGCACGGTCAGAGCAACCGTGAATGCGGCGCAGTGGAAGGCCCATGTAGCAGCCTGCATCCGTGCCGGAGGAATAACCATGTGGGTATGCAGGAACCAAAGGCCCAGTGTTTCGCAGACACACAAGACAAAGAGCGCAATTGCGGCATGGATCTGGAGGGACGCGCTGAAAACGGCGCCCAGCCGCTCTGCATTGTGGAATGCGAGCTCGACGCTCAGATGGCGCTGAGTGCTGGCGGCAAGGGCCGAGTTCAAGAACGCGATGACGAAGGTGACACCGGCCACGGCTACATAAATTCCGTAGTCCACGGCACCGAGTTCGGCGAGTATAATGCGCGACGAGTACAGAGAAACCGACATGGTCAGAAGCGTCCGCCCATACATGACGAGCGTGTTCGTCAACAACGAGCGGCAAACCGGCTGGCCTTCAGCCACAGATGGGGCCGCCGAGCGCGCGCCCTCGCCGCCTGTCTGTGCCCTCTCGGCGGGTCGTATTGCAGCAAGAGCGGCGGTCATGCGCGCGCCTCCGGCTGAGTTGCCTGCGCAAGGGCGGTCGCGCGTGCGGCGCATGCGGTTGGCAGAATGCGGTCCAACGCATCCCAAACCTCGTCGGTCGAGACTCTCGCCCAAACCATCATTTCAGCAACCCCGCCAGATAGCGGCCGTATTCGTTCTTGCCGAAGAGGTTCACACGCGAGACGAGGGCATTCTGATCGATCCAACCCTGGTCGAAGGCGATCTCATCGGGTGATCCGACCTGCAATCCTTGGCGCATCTGCAGCGTGCGGACAAAATTTCCGGCGTCCAGCAGGCTGGAATGGGTCCCGGTGTCGAACCATGCATAACCGCGCCCCATCTTCTGGACGGTCAGCGTGCCTTCTTCGAGATACTGTTCGAGCAGGGATGTAATCTCCAGCTCGCCGCGCGCAGACGGAACGACCATTCTCGCTTTGGCGGGGGCAGTGCCGTCCATGAAGTAGAGGCCGGTGACCGCATAATCCGAGAGGGGCACGGGTGGCTTTTCAATGATGCTCGATACCCGCCCGCAGTCGTCGAAGGACACGATTCCATAGCGCTGCGGGTCGGCGACGCGGTAACCGAAAACTGTCGCGCCAGTCTCCTGTGCGGCGGCCTCCGCCAGAAGAATGGGCAGACCGTGGCCAAAGAAGACGTTGTCGCCCAGCACCATCACAGACGGCGCGCCGGCGAGGAATTCCTCCGCGAGGATATAGGCCTGTGCGAGGCCATCCGGCGACGGCTGCTCGATCCAGGTGAATTCGATACCCCACTGGCTGCCGTCACCCAGTGCCTTTTCGAACTGCTGGCGGTCCTGTGGCGTCGTGATGATCGCGATTTCACGAATGCCGCTCAGCATCAGGATGGAGATCGGGTAATAGATCATCGGCTTGTCGTAGAGGGGCAACAGTTGCTTCGAGAGGCCCACGGTGATGGGATACAACCTGGTGCCCGAACCACCGGCGAGAACGATCCCCTTACGAGACGACATGTCCAACCTCCGATGTAGCGCAGAAAGGTGCGAGAAATCCGCTTTCCGCGAAATGATGATGCGTGTGCGTCATGCGCTCGCCCCAAGCCGTGCGGTAACGGCTTTTCGGTCCATCAACGGACGCCACCAGGCCTCGTTTTCGATGTACCAGCGAACGGTTCGCCGGAGCCCTTCTTCGATGGTCACCGATGGCTTCCACGAGAGCTCGGTGCGGATCCGTGTGGCGTCGATCGCATAACGCACATCATGGCCCGGTCGATCTGCGACGAAGACGATCTGGTCGGCATAACGGCCCGAGGACTTTGGCCTCTCGGCGTCGAGGATCGAACACAATGTCCGCACCAACTCGAGATTGGTGAGTTCATTGTCGCCGCCGATGTTGTAGCTTGAACCGACGGAGCCTCGGTCGAGTACAGTCATCAGAGCTTCGGCGTGGTCCTCGACATAAAGCCAGTCGCGGACGTTGCTGCCGTCGCCATAGATCGGGATCGGTTTACCGGCCAATGCCCTGAGGATCGCGAGCGGGATGAGCTTTTCCGGGAAGTGATAGGGTCCGTAGTTGTTCGAGCAATTGGTCAACAGCACGGGCACGCCATAGGTTTCGTGCCAAGCACGGACCAAATGATCGGAAGCCGCCTTGGATGCCGAATAGGGACTGCGGGGGCTGTACGGTGTCGTCTCGGTGAACTTGACCGAGGGGTCGCGAGGAAGGGAGCCAAAGACCTCATCGGTGCTGATATGCTGGAACCTGAAACTGTCCGGCTTCCCGCAGCTCAACCAGTATGCGCGCGCGGCTTCCAACAGGCAGAACGTGCCGACAATGTTTGTCTGGATGAAATCTCCCGGGCCATCGATCGAGCGGTCGACATGGGATTCTGCAGCCAAATGCATCACGGCGTCTGGCCGGAAGCTGTCGAAAATCCGATCGAGGGCGGCGCGGTCCTGAATATCGACGCGCTCCAATGCATAGAGCGGGTTTCCCGCGACCGGGCTGACGTTCTCGACACGGCCGGCATAGGTCAAAGCGTCAACATTGACGACAGAATGCCCCTTCTCGACCGCCAGCCGCACGACAGCAGAGCCGATGAACCCCAAACCACCCGTCACGAGCAATTTCATCAATCGATACCTTTCCAATTCACGTTGCTCGCCTCGATGGGCGCGCGACAACCGTCATGATTTCAAAACATAGACGGTAAAAAATCTTACTTTGCACCAAATCCATTTATGATTATCGCAACAGTTTTTATGTACACTATGATATCCATCCAAGGAGAAAAGTTCTTTATGTAGTAAAAATCATAATGCAACTTTTGCCTGACGTCCTCAACATCTGAAACATGCCCCTGATTAACCTGTGCCCACCCGGTAATTCCCGGCTTTACGATGTGTCTGTATCGATAAAAAGGCAGCTTTTCTTCATACCAACGCGACAACGGCAGGGCCTCGGGACGCGGCCCCACCCAGCTCATTTCGCCTCGGAGGATGTTGAGCAACTGCGGCAGTTCATCGATGCGCGTGCGCCGCAGGAACCGGCCGAAGCGGGTGATCCGATGGTCACTGTCGGCCGTGACGGCGCGCTCCCGATCATCTTGGCGAGCGTCTCCCGCAACGCGCATGGTCCGGAATTTGTAGATGGTGAATACCTTCCCCTGATAGCCACGCCGCTCCTGGCAGAAGAGCGCGGGGCCGGGTGAATCCACGCGGATCAACAGCGCCACAACGAGAAGGAAGGGCAGCAACAGCACGAGGGCGATCGCCGCGGTGACGCAATCGACAGCGTGTTTGACCGCCAGGTAAGCCTGGTTTGGGTTGAGCGATCCAAGGGTGTTTTCAGACAGATGGTCGATGGCAACGCGCCCGGTCAGGGATTCGACGATCTGCTTGACATGATAGACGGGTATGCCGGAGAGGGCGCAATCGGCAATGAAGCGCTCCCAGGGACCGGAAAGATCCGCCCGCAGATCGGCGACAACGCCTTGAATACGCTCCGGAGGGCGATTGGGCGTGGTCAGAACGCGCCATGCCACATCCGCGATCGACGTCACCGTTCCGATGTCCCCAGCCGGAACGACGGCAAGGCGTGTCGGTTGGAGCTTGCTGACAAGAAAGCTCCAACCGAAATACCAAACGGTCGACAAAGTGAACGACCCCGCCGCCTGGAAACGGCTGTAATCAAACCGGAAGAAGAAGATGATGATGAAGACCGTGCCATAGGTCAGCGCGAATGTCGGCAGGATCGCGCCTGCGGCGGCGAAGCCGGGATAGGTGCCGAGCCGACGATAGAGCAGATAACCCGCCAGATGCGCGACAATGGCAGCCGTTACGGTGACCTGGTGATTGGCACTCGAAAGAACCTCTGGCACGAACAGCATACGCAGAATCAGCGGAACGCCGATCGCGAAGAGCAGACCGCCCACAAGCTGATAGCGAACCCGAAGAGCAATATGGCGGGGTGCGTCCCAGAACCCGACGGCTTGCTTATACATCGGCACCTACCACGGAACCGACATGTGTCAGCCCGACGCACAGGAATGGATATGAAATAGCGACCGAGGAGATCGGTGCTGAGCGATACTCGCAGATCATGGCTGTCGGCCTCCGATGAGGATGGTCACGAGATGCCCGTAAGCCCGCCAGCGCCGGCGGATGGCATCGCCGTGCCGCCACGCCACCGCGTGGATGCGGGTAATATCCGCTGCGGAGAAACCCTCCGCCTCCCTAAGAAGGGCTTCGTCCGTGGCGGCGTCATAACCGTTCAAAAGCCCCTCCTCGTAGACAGAAAGTGCCACCTGGATCTGTCTTTCAGAGAGCTGAAATCCGGGGCTCGACAGCACATCGCGCGCTGCTTGCGCCGAATCCGTCAGATGCTTGAACGGATGTTCAAAAGGCGCCGAAAACGGATCCAGGGCTTCAAGCGCAGCAATCAGAGCGGCGTGTTCGCTGGTTCCGGCACTTTGGGCGAGATCCGCAAGAGAACCTCCGATCCTGACGGAGGCACCGGAATCCAGTAACGCCCAGGAATTTGACTGGACATTCAACGCAGGATCTCCTCAGAAGCTACGGGTTTCCGGATGAGTTGGCGCCGCGCACGCGCACGATCGGCGGTCGGCAGCCGCACGGCGGCCACGGCCTGGGAACGGTCATGCGGGATTTCCGGCCTGCCAAAGTGATAGCCTTGCAGCCACTGGGCACCGGCAAGCCGCGCTACCGCGAGGCACTCAGCGTCTTCGACCCCCTCGACGACCACCAGGCTGGACATGCAGGAGGACATGGTAATCAGGCTGGAGAGCAGCTCGCTGCCAAAGATGGTTTCCGATGTTTCGCCGACGAAGATCGCGTCCAGCTTGATGATGTCCGGGCGCGCAACGCGTGCGAACGCGATCGAACTGAAGCCAGAACCGAAGTCGTCGAGGGCGATACGGCAACCGGTGCCTTTCAGCGCGAAGAGCAAGTCGGTGGCTGTGGCGGTATCTGCGGGGAGCGCGGTCTCAGTCACCTCGATGACAAGACGGCCCGCCACGTCGGGTCTCGCCATCAGGTCTCGCAGACACGAGTTCCAGCAGACATCATCGTTCAACGACATCGCCGAGACGTTGCATCCGAGCGACAACTCAGGTTCGGCGTTCAGTTGCCGCAGCGTGTCCATCAGAACCCAGCGGTCCAGGGTGGCGGTAAGACCAAGCCTCTCGAGCGCAGGAAGGAATGCCCCCGGCGCGATGCTCTTGCCGCTACCGACCTCGGTCAGGCGGATCAGGCGCTCCCGGTATAGAAGCGTTTCGGGCGCATCCGCAGCGACGATCGGCTGTTCGGCAAACTGCACTTTGCCGGACCGGACGGCCTTATAGGCAAGTACCGCCGCTTCCATATCGGCGCGGTAGCGGGCGACATCGAGATTGCGGTTGATGTAGCTGATCGTGGCCGGCGCGTCGTGGCGTGACAATCTGAGCGCCACCACCAGCTTGATTTTGCCGATGGTCAGCGGTGTTAACGCGGCGGTCTGAACGGCATCCTCCAGTTCCTGAAGGCGCGCATCATCCAATCGCGGCCCGACAAACTCCAAGGAAAGTCCGTAAGACTTCTCGTCTCGCTCCCAGTCGACAACGGAAAGCGCCTCGTCGAAACGCCGCCAGATTTCACCCAGGACACGCCCCGCAACGCCTTCGGAATAGGCTGCTGCGATGCAGGCTAGATTCTCGATCACAATCGTGAAGCGTGGGTGGCTCTTCATGGATAAGTTCCGCCTTGAATGCGTTGAACCGCACATCGTGCGATCTGTGGTCAGGCCAAACCTCTCGTCAGGTGGGGCCAGATTTCTGCTGCAATGCGTTTTCGCTCACCGCCGGGACCCGACAGCGGTCGGCGCTCTCGGTCGGTCGACACGGTCAAGCTGATTTCCGACCGCTTCGAACCGCGGGAGGAGCTGGACCGGGACGGCGGTCCCGGTCCAGGGCCCCCTGCCGAAGACGACGAACGGAGGCTTCTCCCTCTTCAGACCCGACACCACATGGGCTTGGGGGTGCGTGGTAGGGCTGAAGAAGCGCGCAATTTCCCGACGGGGGAACACACGGTCGATAGCAACAATCCCGTCGCGCAACCCGGCATGGCGAAGCTGCCTGCCGGGGAGCGAGTGACCGAACTTCGGCTCTTGACTGACGCTCGATTTCATCTTCGGTCGCCCCCAAACCGTCCCTCGTGTGTGGTCAGTAGTTCACGTCGAAGCGCAACTTCACGCCGCTGTCGTTGATTTCCTTGCCGAATTGTCCGGAATAGGAGATGCTCAGCGCGGCACTCGATCCGAGGTCAGCCTTCAAACCGGCCTCAATGAACCCGACGTCCCGGTCGGAAGAAGCGGAGGCGACGGTGAAGCTGTTGCTCATGTCGAAGCCGTGAACCGAACCGACGTTCGTATCGCTGAAGTTGTGGCGCCAGCCGACAGTGCCAGAGGCTTCCATCGCCAGTCCGGCTACGTCGAAACGGGTGCTCGACCTGAGACCGACCGTCGAATACGTTGCGTCGACATCGCTGGCTGCACCGCTCAGAGCCGCGACTCCTCCCTCTTCTGTGAAGGCGTCGGTATCGGTGTTCACATAGGCGAGCCCCACGAACGGCTCGAATGAAGCCTCACCGGTTTCGAGCGTATAACCGAGTTCCGCGAAGACCTGCGCAGTGCGCCCCTTGTAGTCGGCCGAAAGCTGATCCTCGAATGTGTCGAAGCTCGCGCGTCGCTCGGTCCCGAGTTCGTGCCAGGTTTGTGCGGCACCCAGTGTGAGGTTGAGCCGATCCCATGTGCCTTGGCCGTAGATACCAAGACTGTAATTGTCGATCGACGCAGATCCCCTACCCTCTGAAAGGTTCAGGGATGTGTTGCCGTAGCCACCCACGAAACCAAGACGCATGGCTTCTGCCAGGTCGCCCTCGGCGCCCACGAAGAAGCCGCCGCCATTGCGGTCGATGCTTGCCCCATTGCCGTCGCTATCGAGATTGGCCCAGCTGCCATAAGCCTGGGTCCAGAACGACGGCCCCTCAACCGCAGGCCCCGTCGACATCTGCCGTCCGACGGCTTCGCGCAGGAACCGGCTGTCATCGAGAAGCGTGGCCTTCGCGGATGCATGCACCTCCCCCGAGAGCTGATCGAACGCCAACCGTGCGTCTTCGGCAGACTGGACAATACCGACAGCCTCGCGAAGATCGGCCTTCGGGTCCATTGCCTGCAGGGTCTCGGCCACCGCAAACTGGTTGAACGTCAGGGCCGCACTCTCAAACGATGACGTTTGCGTCGATATCAGAGAGACGGCATGGTCCTGGTAGTCCGCCAGCAAGTCGTAGAATTGCGATACACGCGTATCACCCTGCACGTCGAAGACGCCGGTAACTCCTTCGTCTGCGGTCAGGATCATATAGCTCGCATCGAGCCGGTAGCGGTCGGTCCCATACTTCACCACGTCGAGGATGGCCCCGGGTTCCAAGGTCGCCTCGCCGTCGATCGAAATCAGGTCGTTGCTCTTTGCAGGTGCCGCGCGGTTGCTCACATTTTGCAGAACATCCACGACGCCCGGCGCCAATTCGGCGCGGTAGATTGAGCCGGCTGCCTGCTTGTAGTCTCCGTTGACCCTCAGCTTGCCGGGACTGTTGCCCGGTGCAATGACCGAATTGGCACGTGCGTCGATGGACCCCACGGTGCCATCACCCGTGAGTGTGGCTCCTGAACGTACAACTGCCGTGGCGTTGTTGGCACCCTGCATGTCCAACGTGCCGCCGAGCACGTCAATCGTGCCGGTGAAATCACCGGAATCACCTGTCAGGATTGTCGTACCCGCTGCTGCAGTCAGGAGGCCACTGCCGGACAGGGCTGCGGCAAATTCGTAATCCGTAGACGTATGGTTGAAGACAATCTGACCCTCGCCATCACCGAAGACGACCTCGTCAGCGAGCACGGTCCCCGCCGCCAGAGGAGAGCCGATAAGTCCACCGATCACGAGGACCCCGGTCGCCCCCTCAACCGTGGCGATCCGGATCTGTCCATCGGCCTCGAGGACCGCCCCGTCCGACACACCGATGACGCCTGTTCCGGCATATCCAACATAAATGTTCCCGGCGGCGCCCAGGTCAGCATTTTCCCGGGCAGCAAGCTGACTGCCCTCGCCGGTGACATGGACAAATCCAAACGAATTGGGATCCATACCGGCACCGACGGTGGCGGAGGAAACCTGCGCGCCGTCCGATATCTGCAGGAAGCCATTGCCGTTCATGGGATCTACGTCCCGAGAGCCGTTCTGCCCACCCACATAGATCCGATGCTTCGTATCCACGACAGTCCCAGCCCCCGAGACCGTCATGGTCGTCAGATTCTCGCCAGCGGAGCCAACGTAAATGCCACTCGCATAGAGATAGGCACCATCAGCCACGTCGACTGAACCGCCCTCCGGGCTCAACCAGGCTGCTTCCCCCTCGTCTTCGGGATTGCCGATCTCAACATGCGTTTCGTCGCCCGTGATGGTGATCGAAGCGCCGGCTCCGGCATAAATACCGATGTTGCGAATATACGCCTGTGCACCGTCGGAGATGGTAAGCGAACCCGTGGAACCTTCAGTACGCGCTACATCGACGCCACCGGTATTGGTCCAGACCGTACCCTGACCGCTTACTTCCAGCGTACCGGTACCACCCGCGCCCTGCTCCCAGCTCCCAGTGGACAGTGCAAGACGAGATGCGGTCAGCGCCGCACCATCGGAGACTGTGACCTTCCCAGTACCGCCATAGATCCCGATCGTCAGTTCAGAGCTGTTCGACCAGCTTGAGCCAGCGCCCGTCAATTCGACGCTGCCAGCACCAAGAGCCTCTGTCCCAATCGTTGCATTCGCGCTGACCAGCGCTGCCGATTCCTTGATTATCAGGTTAGCAGCACTGGCACTGCCGACCGTTAGTGTGCTGACGCCGAGATCCTCGTCCGAGAGCGTCTTGGTACCCTCATCTACCCAAAGGTCTGACGGCGCCTGTCCACCACCACAGCTCTGCAGGCAATCTGCAAGAGCGTTCGACACGCCAAGGCCGAAGTTAGAGCTCACGGCCAGCGAAAGCAGGCAAACACCTGCAGCCAGACGACGTCGCCGCTGAGACAATTGAACGAAACCTCTCATACGCTCGGCAAACGCCAGCGAAGCCAGGCCACGACTTTGATGATGGAAAACCAACTTCTTACCCCCTCAGATGTCCCTGAAACCAATTGAAAAAGGCGCGTCACCTCATCCGAGAGACAGACGCTGCAAATTGCGGATCACCCCCAGACATTCCGGCGCAGCGGCGGCGCCGAAGACACCAGACCGCAAGGCTGCACCTGCGCGGACACCGTTATTGGGCGGGGTGGAATGAACAATGTGACGGATTTGTTTCGAAGCAAGACTGAAGATTTTTCGAACTAAAATCCCCAAGTTACCGGATTTTATTTCAATAATACTCTCTTTACGCAGAGTAATATTTGTGCATAAATTCGAATATAATGAATATGAACCGTGCATTAAAGGGTCCCTTCACGTAACAAGACTGCGAAGGACGGCAGATTCGAATCTACACTGAAAATTTTGGATTTTTTTGATTTAAAATGCGGAAAAAAATCCCGGACGAAAAGGACCCCTTATTGTCAACGCAGATGATACGTCGGCCCAAACTTGGTCCAACCCGGAGAAATCCGGATTTGATGGGAATTGATTATGAATATTGGCTACGCTCGCGTTTCGACCGAAGACCAGAAGCTGGACCTACAAATTCAGGCACTCAAACAGAGAGGCTGCACGAAGATTTATTCCGACCACGGGATCTCCGGTCAGGACTTCCACCGTCCTGGTTTGGATGCACTGACAAAAGTACTTAAACCGGGTGACACGCTGATGGTCTGGCGCCTCGACCGGCTGGGTCGATCCCTGATGCATCTCGTGAAGCTCGTGGATGAGCTTGGGAGGCGTGGGGTTCACTTCCTCTCTCTCAGCGAGAATATCGACACGAGCTCTCCCGGCGGCAGGCTCATTTTCCACATGATGGCGGCACTTGCGGAATTCGAACGTTCGTTGATCAGCGAACGGACACGCGCCGGTATGGCCGCAGCCCGCAACCTGGGTCGCCATGTCGGGCGCAAACCGATCCTGAGCGACGAAAAGTTGCTCTGCGCGGCACACGCACTTGAGATGGGCGAGGCCACGCTCTGTGAAATCGCCAAAGCACACGGTTTGACCGCGCGCTCGCTCAACCGAATGATCAGAAACCGCGTCGAGAAACGCCGGCACGCTCTAGAGGTCATAGAGAGCACGACGCATGTGTTGGATGATAAATAGGCTGTCTCGCGAAACGGAAGCCGAGGTCCCGGGCCAGATGTGCACCAGTCGCTCTTGCGGGCAAGGTGAGCCATCGGCGGTGCTCACGATGCAGGAGACGGAATTCGGAAGCGGGTTTGGCCGGGCTTTTCCGCTTGCCCGGCGTAGACCTGGTAGTGCTCAAGTCAGGTCGGCAGTGGTGAAATGTTCAGCGCAGTGCATGCATCCAGACCGCGGAATCACGCAAAACAGCCGTCTTCGTCGCCTCCGGCACCGCCACGGCGCCGGCTCCACACATAGTGTCAATTGGCATCAGGGAGAGCAGCGCAAGGACAGACATCGAGTGTTTTAGATATCGTCTCAGGGTTCGCTCTGTAACACCGAATCGATTGGTGAGACTCGAAAGTTCGGCCCCGGCTTTGTGGGCGGTTTTCAGCTGAGAGATATCAAGGGCTGACAAGGCGGAGCGTCTCCCCAAACGCGCCCCTCGAATACGGGCGGCTTCCATCCCGGCTCTTGTCCGCTCACTAATCAGGTTGCGCTCGAACTCAGCCAAGGCGCCCATAATATGAAAAATCAATCGTCCGCTCGACGAACTCGTATCGATGTTTTCCATCAGCGAGTGGAACTGTATGCCACGCGCGCCAAGTTCATCGACCAGCCTGATCAGATGGGGCAGAGACCGTCCGAGGCGATCAAGTCTCCACACCACCAGCTTTCCTCCTGCCTGTGCCGCTGCCATCGCTTGCGTGAGCCCAGGACGATCAATTGTCTTGCCAGACAGGCCCTGATCGGAAAAAACTTGCTGACAGCCGGCTGCCCGTAAGGCATTCAGTTGCAGATCCAGATTCTGCTCATCCGTTGAGACTCGGGCGTACCCGATGTTCATAATGTATCACCCCGCCAAGTTGCGACGCCGACGTGCCGTCGCATGCTGAAGTGCCCCTGCCACATCGGGGACATCGAACAGGCGATAGTTATGCATTATTATTAATTTATTAATCAAAAGTCCTATAATTTATATTTTCATATAAGAATAAATATTCCTTATTACATACCGCACACTTTACTCCGTTTTGATGTTCATAATATGATATATTATGAATTTTAATAAATCATATTTATACAGGACATCGTATTCGAAGGTCTTTTGTTAGCACATTCGAAATGTCACTTACTTCACTCCATTAAAAGACATAGATTTTCGATGATCTTCTTACACGCTGACTGAAGGAATTATCGATTATTTCATTGAAATAATTACTTTTTCGCCTCATCCTGCTTAAAATTTCACGCAATTTGTGAAACCCTGTTGTGGGACGCAACATGTATCCTCCCAACTGCTGCAGGAAAACTTCGTGCTGTATCGAACGGAGGACGGCGGCATCATAGACCGTTGCTGTCTGGCAGTGCGCTCATCTGTCGATCGGATAAAAACGCCGCCGATAGCCCCCATCAGCGTCGCGGCACACATCCATGCGCTCGATCTTTTGGTGTAAAGCAGGTGACTATTTTTGGGGAGGTCACCACAAGCGCGCATGAAAGCTGCACTGCCAGGCCGCCTTTCCCCAATGGCATCACCGATCTTCGTCACCCTAGGGGATACCCCGTCAGCCGCGCCCCATGATTTTTGCCAGAATGCCCGTCAGGCGCCCGTAAGGCGGCATGGCGAGGCGGGTCGGATTGAAGATCCTGACCTTCGTCACGCCGCGTGGATGCGAGAATCTCTTGAAGCCGTCGAAGCCGTGATAGGCGCCGAGGCCGCTCGGACCGATCCCGCCGAACGGCAGATCGTTCTGTGCGACATGAAGCAGCGTGCCATTGACGGTGACGTTGCCGGAGATCGTGTTGGCCAGAACCTTGCGCTCCGTCTCGGAACTGGCTGTGAAAAGGTAAAGCGCCAGCGGCCGTGGTCGGGCGCGCACAAAGGCGATGGCGTCGGCGAGCGTGTCATACGGTATGATCGGCAGGATCGGCCCGAAGATCTCCTCCTCCATCAGCCGGCAATCGATCGGCGGATCGACAACAAGGGTCGGTGCGAGGCTGACACCCGTCTGCGGCAGGGCAATATCTGCGGCAACCAGCCTCGCGCCGCGGTCCCGGCATTCCTGCACGGCGTCGAGGAGACGGCGATAGGCGCGATCCCCGACAATACCGGTATACTGCGACGGGGAAATTCCATGCGGATAACAGCGCTCGATTTCGCTCACGATAGTGCCGACGAACTGGTCCAACCGGCTCCTTTCGACAAGAACGTAGTCGGGCGCGATGCAGGTCTGCCCGGCATTCATCATCTTGCCGAAAACGATGTCGCGCGCGGCCGATGCATGATCACAGTCGGGGGCGACGATCGTCGGCGATTTGCCGCCGAGTTCCAGCGTCACCGGCGTGAGATTGGCTGCAGCGGCTGCCATGACCTTTTTGCCGACAGCTGTGGAACCGGTGAAGATGAGGTGATCGAACGGCAGCGCGGAAAAGGCGGATGCCACCTCGACACCGCCTTCGATCACCGTCACCTCTTCGGGTGCGAAATAGTCCGCGATCAGCCGGGCAAGCCGGGCAGATGTCTGCGGCAGGAGTTCCGAAGGTTTGATGATCGCCCGATTTCCGGCGGCGAGGATATCGATCAACGGCCCGAGCGCGAGAAAGATCGGATAGTTCCACGGCACCATGATGCCGACCACACCGACCGGCTGATACTGAACCCAGTTTGACAGTTGCAGAAATTCCAGCGAACGCCCGCGCCGTTCGGGCTTCATCCAGCGTTTCAGATGCGCGCGCGTGTGACGCAGCGCGCTCATCAAAGGCACGATTTCCAGCATCGTCGTTTCATGAACAGAGCGATGGCCGAAATCGCGGGACACGACCGCGCAAATCTCCTCCGCCCGCTCCGTCAGGAGGCGCGCGATCCGGTCCAGCCGATCACGGCGGACGGCCAAAGACGGAGAAGGATCCGCCTCGAAAGCCGCCCGCTGCATGGCGAGCACATCGGCCAGGTGGGTGTCTGCTGGGTCGCCTTCACGCAAGACTTTACTCCGCGATACCTGTTTTGATCGTCGAAAACCGCGATGGAGCTGTCGGGATACCATGGAGGTGCCCGTGCCGGCCAGTCCTGGCCGAGGGAGGCTAGGCTCCGCCGGCGCACACGCCTCAGCGCAAATCGATCAGCTCTGGCCGGGGCCCGTCGTGCTCGCTTGAACGATCGAGAGGAGCCGGTTCAAAGGTGCCTCGACCGCTTCGGCGACCGTGACGGAAAGCAGCAAATTGCCACCGCCATCGCAGATCTCCACTGCGGTGATGCTGCTGGGTTCGCCGGTGGAGAACGAGTCGGCCACGACACTGCGGATCCCGCGAATCGCAACTGCACGGGCGGCATCTATGTCGGAACTTTCGGTGCCTTCGACATCGAGCAAGCGTTCACCGTCTTCAACGACATGCATGTAGTAGAGTGGCAAGACATGGCTCCGGCAGTATGCTCGCAGTTGCACCAACACATCCAACACGATGTGCAAGTCGAGTTCAGAGCTAACTGCCGGGGTTGCTGCTGTCCATAATTATCTTCGCCGCAAACAAAAACTCCGACCAAAATTGGTGACTTTTTTTGTTTTGCTCATGCAATGCCAACCGGTCAGCAGGACGGGTTCTATGAGGAGCACAGCAGCGGAATGTGTGGGCCGTGTCTTTAGGGCAAAAAATGACGGAGGGCGTCTCAAACACATCTGTGCCCTGTCGGTCGTCACAGCAGAAACGGTCTCATTATGGTATTAGGGAGTCCAATCGAGCGGGCAGAGGATGGCCATGGATGCATTGCGGGCGAGATTGACGGACCAGGCCTATGAAGAGGCGATCCGCCATTGCACCACCAGCATTTTGCCGATGCATCTGGGCGAGAGGCTGGTCAACAAGATCTTCGGTCGCAACCTGCAGTCCCACGCTGCAGGTCTCCTGGCCGTGCTGCATTGCGAGGCGGAACTCGGGCTCGGGGACCGTCCCACCCTAACGCAGATCCAGGAAGAAATGGGTGCATCGCGCACATTGTCCGCCTTCTTCGCACTTCTGAAGGTTGCAGGCTTCGTCGAGACGATCGTGAATACCGAAGACAGGCGGGCCAAGTTTCTGGCGGCTCGGCCGCCGCTTTTGGATGGACTGAAGACTTGGCTCTCGCACCACATGAATTGTGCCGAGATTGCTGGCTTCCTGCCGGACGGATACGCGCAAAGATTGCGGACGGACAAGGACTTCGGCATCGCCTTCATCGCCGCGACGCGTCCGATGCTGGGGCGCACGCGCGCGGCCCTGAAGCAGCCCGGCGCCTGGTCGTGGTTCGACAATTTCGACTGCGGCGACCGAATAGCACTCGCGCTCCTGCGTGCCCATTACAGCGGTGCGGATCTCGACGGGGATCGCTGGTTCGCGCTCGAATCGCGGCATCTGGCCCACCAACTCGGAATATCCCACTCCCACTTGCGCAACGTGATCAATGCCGCCGAAGCGGAAGGTCTCGTGCTGCAAAACCGGAACTCGCGCCGTGTAGCGCTGACCCCTCGCATGCTATCCGAGGTGCGCAGTTTTCATCTCGGCTTCTGGAGCTGGATCGCAGAGGCCGTGGATCGGGTCGAGACGCGGAAGCGCACTGTCCCTGGACCCTGCGCCGCTTAAGCTCACGCAAACCGCCTTGGAAAGTTCTGTTGCCTCGCCTAGCCTGCAGTGGACGGGATTGTCGCGCGTGGGAAAGGTACCGATGGAACAGACACATGACTCGAGCCAGTTGGAAATGGTGGTGTTGATGACACCCGACATGGCGAATTTTTCCGGAAAAGTGCATGGCGGCGCGCTGCTCAATCTGCTGGACCGGGTCGCCTATTCCTGCGCCTCGCGCTATTCCCAGCAATATGCGGTGACCCTCTCGGTCGATCAGGTGGTCTTCCGTCAGCCGATCCATGTCGGCGAACTCGTGACCTTCCGCGCCTCGATCAACCATGCCGGCCGCACGTCGTTGGAAGTCGGTATTCGCGTGGAAGCCGAAAACATCCGAACCGGCGAACGACGCCATACCAATTCCTGTTACTTCACCATGGTCGCCGTCGATGCCGAGGGCCGTCCAACTGCTGTGCCGCCCTATGAGGCGAAGACGGAAGTCCGCAAGCGCCGCCAGCGCGCCGCCGAAATTCGCCGGGCGCTGCGGCTAGAGTTCGAAGCGCGTTTCAAAGAGGCGAGCCAGGTGGCCGAAGCACAGGAAGCGAATGGCTGATAGCCGCGTCTGCGTCGGCCCTTATCGACGATTGCTCCGCACATCTTATCAGGCGCTGACGGCCTGATAGGCACGGCGGAAATAGACGAGGGCTTGTTCCCGGTCGCCGCCACGCACGTCGACAACACGGCACATCAGGATGAAATGCGTCCCCACCTCGACCGTCTCGGTCACCTCGCAATCGAAGGAGACGAGCGCGTCTTCGAGAAGCGGCGCCCCCGTCTTGCCGGCTTTCTAGCGAGCGGCGGCAAAGCGATCCGCCATGGGCGTCTTGCCGCCGAAGAGTGAGGAGACGGTTTCGTGGCCGGGAGCCAGCGCATTGACCGACACGACCTTGTTTTCCATCACCGCCGGGGCAGCCGAGCTCGTCCTGTTGAGGCAGACGAGCAGCGTTGGAGGATCGTCGGTGACGCTGGTGACGGCCGTGGCCGTGAAGCCTGCGCGGCCACCCGGCCCGTCGCTCGCGATGACGTTCACGGCCGCGGCAAGCGAGGCCATGCCATTGCGATAGATTTCCCGCGTGACCGGCGTGCGTGGAATGCCGGAGCCGGACGGGGCGAGGTGGGGCTCGGTCATGACGGGTCCTCTTGGTGAACTCAGGAACTGGCTTGCAGAGGCGCAATCGTCGCGGTCGCTCAAAACTCCCGCAGGTTATCGCGCAACAGGTCGTGGGCGTAGCTGGTCCGGGCCAAGCCGCGCTTCTGTAGAGCGGGCACAAGTCCATCGGCGACTTCCATGAGATAGCGGCGCGAGACGCGCAGCACTGGCGTCGTCACCAGGAAGCCATCACCGCCGACCTCTTCCATCACCTCGCCCATGCGCTCGGCCACCTGGTCGGGGGTACCGATCAGTTCGACAGAGGAAACGAGGCCACCGCCGCCGGAGACGACCAGTTCACGCAAGGTCTTGCCGCTGCCCCATTGCTGGAACTTGTCGAGCGAACCGGATTCGCCATTGGTCACGAGCTTTTCAGGCAGCGGCTTGTCGAGATCGAATTGCGAGAAATCGATCTCGGTGATCGCCGAGATGGAGGCCAGCGTATCGGTAATGAAATAGTCAGACGAGACCTGCCGCTTATACTTCTCCTGCGCTTCGAACTCGGTTTCGCCCAAGGTCGGCGTGATGCAGAACAACACCTTGATCTCATCGGGATCGCGGCCGATCTTGGTCGCCCTGGCTCTGATATCATCGCGGAAGGCCTTCATCTCGGCAGGACCCGAGGCGACGGAAATGATGGAGTCTGCAAAGCGGGCGGCAAAGTCGCGGCCGCGCGGCGAAGCGCCGGCCTGGACATAGATCGGCCGGTGCTGCGGCGACGGCACGGTGTTGAGCGGTCCGCGGACCTGATAGTGCTTGCCGACATGATCGATGGTCCGAACTTTGGTCGGGTCGACATAGACGCCCTTGTCGCGGTCGAGAACGACGGCATCCTTGTCCCAGCTGTCGAAGAGCTTGTTGACGACCTCCATGTATTCTTCCGCCATCTCGTAGCGCGTTTCGCGCAGCGGCAGCTTGTCCATGTTGAAGTTCTTGGCCGCAAGATCCTCGGCACTGGTAACGATATTCCAGCCGAAACGTCCACGCGTCAGGCTGTCGATGGTCGAGCAGAGGCGGGCCAGCAGGAAGGGCGGATAGGCCATGGTCGACATGGTCGCGACGACGCCGAGCTTGGAGGTCGCCATGCCCATGGCGGTGGCGAGCGGCGCCGGATCGTGCTTCGGCACCATCATGGCGTTCTTCAGCGCAAAGTCGCGCGAACCGCCATAGGTCTGCGGCACCATCAGCTTGTCTTCAATCATGATGTAGTCGAAGCAGGCGCGCTCAAGGGTCTGCGCCATTTCCATGTAGAAGCGCCCATCCCAGGGATAACCGCCCTGTCCGAAGGGTTCGCGCCATTCGTCGGGCGTGAAGTTCATGAACCAGGCGAGGTGCATCTTCTTGGCCATGGATAGGCTCTCCTTTGTCAACGGGCAGTCTGGAGTGGAATGATCTTGGATCGGGAAAGCTCGAAACGAGCGCTCTCGCGCACGATGCGGGGCTTGGCCTCGAAATCGGAGATGATGCCGGCGCCGTAGCGCTCGGGCGCCTGTGGATCCTTGCGATACTTGTCGATGGCAATGACACGGGTGCCAAGCTCGAAGGCCTCGCCCATGTCATGGGTGACCATGACGATGGTCATCTGCCGTTCGGTCCACAATTCACGGATCAGCACATGCATGCTCTTGCGGGTGACGGGATCGAGCGCGCCGAAGGGCTCATCGAGCAGAAGCACCTTGGGCTGCATGATCAGGGCCTGGGCGATCGCCAGACGCTGCTGCATGCCCCCGGATAGCTGTTGCGGATATTTGGAAGCCGAGTCCTTCAGACCGACGCGCTCAAGCAGTGCCATGGCCCGGTCACGCAAGACCTTGCGTCTTGCGCCGAACAATGTGCCGAGAAAGGCAGAGCAGCGCCACTGTGGCCCCAGCATGACATTGCCGAGCACGGTCTTGTGCGGAAAGACGGAATAGCGCTGAAAGACGACACCGCGATCATCGGTCGGCTCGCCGGCAATCGGCTGGCCATCAAGCAGGATCTGCCCACGAGTCGGGACTTCCTGGCTCAGTAACAATCGCAGCAGCGTCGTCTTGCCGACGCCGCTCGGGCCGACGATTGACAGGAACTCATGGTCCTTCAGCGTGAGGCTGACATTTTCGAGGACGATGGCGTCGCCATATTCCTTCCAGACCTTGTCGAAGACGATCTCGACCATGTCAGCCCTCCTTCAGCACGGACCAGGGAAAGAGAAAGGCCGACAGCTTGCGGAGCGCCAGATCGACGAGGAAAGCGAGCAGCGTGATCCAGATGACGTAAGGCAGGATGATGTCCATCGCGAGATAGCGGCGGACGAGGAAGATGCGGTAACCGAGCCCGCCTTCCGCCGTGATTGCTTCGGCCGCGATGACGAAGAGCCAGGTGGCTCCGAGTGACAGGCGCACGGCGTTGATCAGGCCCGGCAGGATCTGCGGAAGTACGATATGGATCAGCATGTGCCAGGTGGAGCCGCCGAGCGTCTGGGCCTTGATGATCTGCTCGCGCGGCAGCGCCTCGACCCTCAGCACCACATCGCGCATCAGGAAGGGCGCCACCCCGAAGACGATCAGGACGATCTTGGAGACTTCGCCGAGCCCGAAGAGGATGAAGAGGATCGGCAGCATGGCGAGCGGCGGCACCAGCGAGATCGCGGCCAGCACTGGGTCGAAGGCTGCCCGCAACTGCGGGATGAAACCGATCGGCGCGCCGAGCACGAGGCCGAGCAGGGCGGAGAGGCCGAGGCCGACTAACAACCGCCAGAGACTAAGATAGGTGTCCCACCAGAACAGCAGTGCGCCGCTTGCGCGGTCCTGCTCGAACATCATCCGGTTCATGGCCGATACAAAGGAAGAGAGCGCCGGCATCAGCTTGTCAGTCGGATTGACGGACAACCGCGCTTCGGAGGCCAGCACATAGGCGAGAAGGATCAAAAGGAATGGCAGAACGCCGAGGAAGAGGCGCTGGCCGCGGGAAGGAGGGTAGTTGATGATGCGTTTCATGAAACTGCCCTCCTTGCCAAACCTTTCCGATCAGAGCCCGCCGTCCGCGCCAAGCTTGGCGTAGGAGGCGTCGATGCGCAGCTTCACATTGGCGGGATCGCCCAGCACGGCGCCGTCGGCGAGCTGGATGCCGATCGCATCGACGGAGGTTGCCCCCTGGCCAAACAGGCCACGATCGAAGGAAAACTTGCGGATGTCGTCCATGATCGTGCCGGTCTTGGCGTCGGTCAGGAAGGCGTTGGCTTCGGCCGGGGTGTAGAAGAAGAACGTCGTGTCGATCTGGGTTTTCAAGCCGGCCTGATCTGTGCCGAGCGCGCTTGCCATGTAGTCGTTGACCGGCTTTGCCGTATCACCGCCTGCCTTGATGGCGGCAAGCGCCTCATACCAGGCGCCGGTCAGCGCCTTGCCGAAGGCCGGGTTGTCTTTCAGCACTTCGGTGTTGCCGATGAAGACATCCATGATTTCACCGGGGATCTGAGAGCTGTCGAACAGCACCTTCGTTTCCGGTGAGCCGGCAATCATGTCGGCCGTCATCGGCTTCCAGGCGGCGGCATTCTGGATATCGGCATTGGAGAGGTAGGCGGCGGCAATGTCGGCATCGGAAATGTTGACGGTCTTCACCTCGCCCACACCGCTCAGGCCATTCATGACAAGCGCGCGATTGAGGAGGTAGTGCGAGACGCTGTATTCGACGAGGTAGACGTCCTTGCCCTTGAGGTCGGCAACCGAGGTCGCCGACTTCGACATTAGCACGTCATTGCCGTTGGAATAGTCGGTGATCAGGAAAATCGACGTATCCACCCCGCCGGCGGCCGGCATTGTGAGCGCATCCATGCCCGCCACGCCGACGGCATCGAGGTCACCTGCGATGAACTGGTTGATCGAGCCGACATAGTCGTTGACCGCCATCATCTCGATCTCGATGCCATATTTGTCGGCCCATTTCTTCAGGATGCCGCTTTCCTTCATGTAGCCCATGGGCATGAAGCCGACATAGATCGAGTAGCCTACCTTGAAGCTGGTCTTGGGCGCGGCCAGCGCCGTGCCGGCAAGGGCCAGCGACGTGCCGAGGACGACGGTGAGGGACTGGGCGAGGGCACGAAATGAAAACTTCATTGGCTTGTCTCCAGGTCTGACGCAAAGGCCGTTGCGCATAACTAAGCAAGCGTTTAATAGCTTCGCAAGTGCAAAAATGACGAAGATCAATTTATGGGCAGGCTTGCGAAAACCTTTGCGTATAAGGCGTTTTTTTAATCCGCCACCCATGCTGCACTGCACATTTGAGCGCCACATTTTGCGATTGGCAAAGTGCCCGCGACGAAGATAATCGAAGCCGGATTTGCGGAAAGGATGCCGATTTGGCCAAGGCGGCACGACAGAGACTGGATCCAAGCCGGCGGATGGAGCTGATCCTCGACGCGACGCTCGGGCTCGTCGGCACCTCGCATTTCTCTGTTGTCACGATGCGCGACATCGCGCTCGCCTGTGACGTCAATGTCGCCCTGCTCTACCACTATTTCAGCAGCAAGGATCACCTCGTCCGTCTGGTATTGGCACGGGCGCTCAGTCAGATCACCGACGATTACGAAGCTCGACGGAGCGCCCACGGCCACGATTTCCTCGCCGATATCGGCGCCTGGTTTTCAACCCATGCGGCCATGGCGCCGAGCATGATGTCGCGCATGGTCAAGCTGATGTCCGACCAGGCAGCCTTGCCCGTCAGAGACCCGGAGCTCGATGCCATGGTCATGGGCTTCTATCAGTTCGAGAAGGATCTCATCGTCCGCACGCTGGAGGAAGGGATGGCAATCGGCCGATACGGGAGCGTCGACCGTGAAAAACTGGCCCGTTTCGTCGGCCTGCATCTCGACGGGATCTTTCACGGCGCCGAAAGCCGCGGCGAAATCCGCATAGCTGAGGATATTGCCGACCTGCGCGAGATGCTGGAAGCGCAATTGCGTCCCTGAAGCGTCAGGCGCCGATCCTGGAAAATGCGGCGAGTACCGTGCGCTCGGACTGGGCGAGATAGGCTTCCAGGGCTGACGCCGCCTCCTTCGGATGGCCTCTCTCCAGTTGTTCGAGGATCCCGGCATTCAGCTCGACATAGGGCGCATGCAGCAATTCCGGATCATCGAGGAGGCCAAAACTCAGGCGCAGTTCGGCGGCGATCTGAGCATAGAAGGCACTCAGCCTGACGCTGTCGGCAAGCTCGACAATAGCCGAGTGGAACTTCATGTTCTCACTGCCAACCGTGCCCCACTCTCCTGCCTGCCGCGCAATGCGGGCCGCATCCACGGCTGCGCGCATGCGTGCCACGGCCGGATGGTTCGGATAGGCGTCGGCGAGCGCCCGGCATTCTATGATGCGACGCACGCGGTAGATGTCGATGATCGAGGCCATGCTCGGGGTGGCAACGAAGACGCCACGATTGGGCTCGTGGCGCAGCAGACCCTCCTTGGTCAGCAGACGAAATGCTTCACGCAGAGAATTGCGCGACACATCGAGATCGGCGCTGAGAGATGCTTCCGACAGGCGCTGCCCCGGCTTCAACTCGCCACGGATCAGTTTGTCGCGGATCTCTTCCGCCAATCTTGGCGCAAGGGCTGCCGTCGTATCCACCTCTGCCATGCGTGTCCCCATTCTGCCAGTCTCGCGACCTCTGTCGGTCGCCACGGAAAACAGGTGTCGACCGGCTTTGCCGTACGCCCATCTCCATCAGTCCGGCGAGTGAAAAGCGCGTCCGCCTTATTGTCCAAACACCGGTCGGCGGCAACTGCGAGCCACGACACGATCAAAAAATGTCCGCGACTTGCCGAAAATCGTCCAGGATTCCGGCATTTTGCTCAACATATCGGCACAATAGTAGAACGATCAAATAATATCGTTGAACAATCTTGACAGAATTGTGAAACGCGGCGACGCTGAGGCCTGTCGATCGTCAAGTCTGCCGGAGTAACCGGCGCGAGATCCACGGAGAGGGAAACATGGAACAGAATTCGAATGTGCCGGCGACAGCCGGATCCGGCGGCATGTCGGTCAAATCGCGACGGACAGCACTTGTTGCCGCCATCTTCCTGATGGCGACGTCCGCCATCGGCCCAGGCTTCATTACGCAGACCGCGACCTTCACCACCAAACTCGGCGCGGCCTTTGCCTTTGCCATCCTCGCCTCAATCCTCATCGACTTCGTCGTTCAGCTGAACATCTGGCGGATCGTGACGCTGACTAAGATGCGCGCGTCCGATATCGCCAATGCGGCAATCCCCGGCACGGGATATGTGCTCGCGGTTCTCGTGATCATCGGCGGGCTGTTCTTCAACATCGGCAATATCGGCGGCTCGGGGCTCGGCCTCAATGCCATGCTCGGCGTGGATCCCAAATGGGGCGGCGCCATCAGCGCCCTGATCGCCATCGGCATCTTCAGCTCCAAACGAGCTGGTGTCGCCATCGACCGCCTGATCGTGGTCGCCGGTGTTGCCATGATCGTGCTGACGCTTTACGTCGCGATCGTCTCGCAGCCCCCGGTCGGCGATGCGCTCTTCCAGACCTTCCTTCCCAGCACCATCGATTTCGCCACGATCACCACCATCGTCGGCGGCACGGTTGGCGGCTACATCACCTATTCCGGCGCGCATCGCCTGCTTGACAAGGGCACCGTCGGCATCGAAAACCTCGGCGCTGTCAACCGGGCCGCTCTGACCGGCATCGCCGTCACCGGCCTCATGCGCTACGTGCTGTTCCTAGCCATCCTCGGCGTGGTCGCCTCCGGCGTCGTCATCGACGTCTCCGGCAAGGGTGCAAACCCCGCCGCCCAGGCCTTCCAGGCAGCTGCTGGCAATGTCGGGTACCGGATCTTCGGCGCGGTCCTCTGGTTTGCCGCCATCACCTCTGTCATCGGGGCTGCCTATACCTCTGTCTCTTTCATTACCGTATTCAAGCAGGACATCAGCGAGCGGGCCCGCAACATCGCGACTGTGATCTTCATCGCCGTCTCGCTGTTCTTCTATGTGATCATCACAACGCCGCCTGCCCAGATGCTGGTGTTCGTCGGCGGCCTCAACGGTCTCATCCTGCCGATCGGGCTTTCGATCTTCATCTACGCGGCCTGGGCACGCTCCGACCTGATGGGTGGCTATCGTTATCCCCGCTGGCTGCTGGTGCTGGGAGCGCTGACTTGCGCGCTCACCTGGTACATGGGCTACAAGTCGATCGGTCCGATTTTCGCGCTCCTGACGGGCGCTTGAGCGGAACAGATTGAACACAGACGGGAGGAAGACATGACTGCCATCGATCTCAACAGCGACCTCGGCGAAAGCTATGGTGCCTGGGCCATGGGCGACGACGAGGCCATGCTCTCGATTGTCTCCAGCGCCAATGTCGCCTGCGGTTTTCATGCCGGCGACCCGCTCGGCATCCTGAAAACCGTGCAAGCTGCTGCGGCAAAGGGCGTTTCGATCGGCGCGCATGTCTCCTATCCGGATCGCGTCGGCTTCGGCCGCCGCGACATGGACGTGACCTCGGCGGAACTGACCGCCGACGTCATTTACCAGATCGGCGCCATCAAGGGCGTGGCAGCCGCCGCCGGCGTCACCGTCGGCTATGTCAAGCCGCATGGCGCACTCTACAACCGCATCGCCTATGATCCGAAGCAGGGCCAGGCCGTCATCGACGGGATCAAGGCCATCGATCCGAACCTGGTCTTGATGGGCCTTGCCGGCGCACCGATCCTTGAGCTCGCGCAGAAGTCCGGTCTCAAGACTGTCGCGGAAGCCTTTGCCGACCGGGCCTATACGCCTGAAGGAGAACTGGTTTCGCGCCGCGAGGCCGGATCCGTCCTCCATGATACAGATCTCATTGCCCGCCGCATGCTGCAGCTTGCCCGTGAGGGCACGCTGGAGGCAATCGACGGCTCGACCATCAAGGTGAATGCGCAATCGATCTGCGTCCACGGCGACAGCCCGGGGGCCGTTGCCATCGCCCAAGAGATCCGTCGCGCCTTTGAGGCAGACGGCATCACTGTCCGGTCCTTTCTTAAAGCCTGACACGATCGCCCGAACACCGTCTGGAGCACTGTCATGATCGCACTCGACCACCTCCGTCATGTGGATGTCACACCCGCTCGGCTTGCCCGCGAACAGTATCGGGCCGGAGAGGTTGCCCCGACGTCTGGCGTGGCGCCAGGCTTCACCCAGGCCAACATGATCGTTCTGTCGCGCGACTGGGCCTTCGACTTCCTGCTCTATGCCCAACGCAACCCGAAGGCCTGCCCGGTGCTCGACGTCTCCGATCCCGGCTCGCATGCCACGCTTCTGGCACCAGGGGCCGATCTACGCAAAGACCTGCCCCTCTACCGGATCTGGCGCGACGGAAAGCTTGCCGAGGAAACACCGGATGCGACGAAAGCGTGGGCAGAGCATCCCGATCTCGTCAGCTTCCTGATCGGCTGCAGCTTCACCTTCGAGACGCCGATGCTGGAGGCCGGCATCGAGATCCGCCACATTACCGACAAATCCAATGTACCGATGTATCTGACCAATCGGCCCTGCCGTCCCGCCGGCCGCCTGCATGGCAACATGGTCGTGTCGATGCGCCCGATCCCGGCCTCGCGCGTGGCGGATGCCGCGACCATCTCCGGCCGCTTCCCGGCTGTGCATGGCGCGCCCGTACATGTCGGCGCGCACGAAGAGCTCGGCATTCGCGATCTGGCCAAGCCGGAATTCGGCGATCCCGTTCGCATCGAGCCGGGCGAAGTTCCAGTCTTTTGGGCCTGCGGCGTGACACCCCAGGCTGCCGTCATGGCATCGGGCGTACCCTTTGCCATCACCCATGCCCCCGGTCATATGTTCATCACCGATATTCCCGATTCCGCCTATCACGCCTGAGGTCCCGATGCGTTTCCTGCCCGTCAGCCTGACCGTCCTGCTTGTCGAACTGAAGGATCTCGACGAGACGCTGGCGCTCTTTGCCTCGCTCGAAGCCGATCGTGTCGATGGCATCGAGGACATGGTGCCGGCGGCAAGAACGTTGATGATCAGGTTCCGGCCGGACCGGTTATCAGCCGAACGCCTTGCCGCAGAAATCGCCGAGCGCGACCTCTCGGCACGCATCGCGCCGTCCGACAAACTGGTTGAGATCCCGGTGCGATATGATGGGGAGGACCTGAACGACGTTGCCGAGCTGACGGGGCTGTCGGTCGAGGAAGTCATTCGCCGTCATACCGAAAGCACCTTCACCGTCGCCTTTTGCGGTTTTGCACCCGGCTTCGGTTATCTGGTCGGCGGTGACCCGACCCTCCAGGTGCCTCGCCGGCAAAGCCCGCGGACGAAAATCTCCGCAGGTTCGGTGGCCCTCGCCGGCGCCTTCTCCGGCGTCTATCCGCAAAACAGTCCCGGCGGCTGGCAGATCATCGGCACGACGCCCCTGAAGATGTGGGACCTGAGCCGCGATCCGCCAGCGCTGTTCCAGCCCGGCTACCGCGTTCGTTTCGTCGATCTCCGGCACAAGCCCGCCATCGCAACCTCCGACATATCAGCGCCGGAAACGGCTCTCTCCAATGAAAGGGCAATTGGCAAGGCGTCGATCACCGTGCTGGCCGCCCCGATGCCCGCCCTGTTCCAAGATCTGGGACGTTTCGGCCAGACCGGCCAGGGTGTCTCTTCCTCCGGAGCGCTCGATCAAGGCGCCTTCAAGGCGGCGAACCGGGCCGTCGGCAACCCGGTTCAGACGCCTGCGCTCGAAATCGCCCTCGGCGGCTTTTCCTTCCAGGTCTCCGGCCGCGCCGTCATGGCGCTGACAGGGGCCCCCTGCCCGATCACCATCCGCGATGCCAAAGGCCGGGAGATCGAAGCAGAGACCTACCGTCCCATCTCTTTGGAGGATGGCGACGTGATCACGCTCGGTTTTGCATCGAAAGGGGCTCGCAGCTATCTCGCGCTGCGGGGTGGGTTCGCCGTCGCTCCGGTTCTGGGCAGCGCCTCGACCGACACGCTGGCCGTCGTCGGACCTGAGCCGGTCGTGACAGGCACACAGCTCAACATCGGTGAAGGCCAAGGCCTGACATCTGTCTCACTCGGCGAGGCGCCCGCCTTCGACTGTCCGGCAGCAGGCGACATCGTCACGCTCGACGTGATCATGGGACCGCGCAGCGACTGGTTTACGGCGCAGGGCATCGCGACCCTGAGTGCGCAGCTCTATACGGTGACACCCCAGTCCAACCGGGTCGGGATCCGCATCGAGGGGCCAGAGCCGCTGGAGCGAAAGGACAAGGCGGAATTGCCGAGCGAAGGAACGGCAACCGGCGCGATCCAGGTGCCGCATAGCGGCCAGCCGGTGCTCTTTCTCGCCGATCATCCGCTCACAGGTGGTTACCCGGTCATCGGTACCGTCGCCGAGTATCATCTCGATCTTGCCGGGCAGATTCCGGTCAACGCCAAAATCCAGTTTCGGCCCGTAACCGAGTTCGCCGAGATCAGGCCCGCAAAGGGCTGATCCATGTGACGCTCGCCCCTGACGCGGCAACAAATTGAGGAGACCCCGATGAAGAAAGTGCTGATCGCCAATCGCGGCGAAATCGCCGTGCGTATCATTCGCGCCTGCCGCGACTATGACCTGCAGTCGGTGGCCGTCTACGCCGATCCGGACGTGAACGCGCTCTTCGTGCAGCTTGCGGACGAAGCCTATGGTTTGGGCGGCAGCAGCCCGGCCGAGACTTATCTCGACATCGAAAAGCTGATCGCCATCGCGAAGCGATCGGGGGCGGATGCGGTTCATCCAGGCTATGGTTTCCTCTCTGAACGGGCCGAGTTCGCCCGTGCGGTGCAGGACGCGGGTCTGACTTGGATCGGTCCCGACCCGCACGTGATCGAGGCGCTCGGCGACAAGGTTGAGGCGCGTCGCATCGCAACCAGCGTCGGCGCACCCCTGGTCGCAGGCAGCGACGGTCCGGTTGGAACAGCGGCAGAGGTGATCGCATTTGCAGAGGCACACGGCCTGCCGGTGGCCATCAAGGCCGCCCATGGCGGTGGCGGGCGCGGCCTGAAAGTCGCGTGGAAGATGGAAGAGATAGCCGAGCTCTACGAATCCGCCGTACGCGAGGCGAAAGTCGCGTTTGGTCGGGGCGAATGTTTTCTCGAAAGGTTCCTGGATCGACCACGCCATATTGAGGCGCAGGTGCTGGCCGACAAACATGGCAATGTGCTGGTGCTCGGAACCCGTGACTGCTCGCTGCAGCGGCGCAATCAGAAACTTGTCGAGGAAGCGCCTGCCCCGTTCCTCACCGACGGTCAGCGCCAGTCGATCCATGAAGCGGCCAAGCGCATCTGTGCGGCGGCGGGCTATTCGGGGGCTGGCACTGTCGAATTCCTGCTCGGCGTCGATGGAACGATCTCGTTCCTCGAGGTCAATACGCGTCTGCAGGTCGAGCATCCCGTGACCGAAGAGACCACCGGCATAGATCTCGTGATCGAACAGTTCCGCATTGCCGAAGGCAAGGCGCTGGAGGTCACGGAGTCCCCTGCCCCGCGTGGCCATTCGATCGAGTTTCGCATCAATGCCGAAGATCCCGGACGGGGCTTCCTGCCGACGCCGGGTGAGATCACGCGGTTTGATCCTCCGTCCGGTCCCGGGATCCGCCTCGACACCGGTGTCCTTTCGGGCTCGACCGTGCCCGGCACCTTCGATTCCCTGATGGCAAAGCTCGTGGTCACCGGTTCGACCCGTCAACAGGCGCTTTCTCGCGCCCGTCGCGCGCTGGCCGAATTCGAGATCGAAGGCGTTGCCACCGTGCTTCCCTTCGACCGTGCCGTTCTTCAGCATCCGGATTTTACCGGCGAAGACGGCTTCCGTGTTCATACCCGCTGGATCGAGACGGATTTTACCGGCTCGCTCGAGGCGTTGGCTCGCCCTGAGCCCGCCGGGCAGACGGGCCTGGTTCGCACCCATGTCGAGATCGACGGCAAGCGCCACGCGCTTGGCATCCCCGCTGTCCTGCTTGCTGGCCTCGGCGGTCTGTCTGCCGGCGGCGCGGTTGCAGCCGACAGCAGGAAGGCAACGGATGCCAACAGCGTCACGGCTCCGATTGCCGGCACGCTGCAGGCCTTGAGGGTAGAGGACGGGGCACCGGTCGAGGCCGGCGATCTGATTGCCGTCATGGAAGCGATGAAGATGGAAACCCAGATTACCGCCCCAAGGGCCGGGCGGATCCGTTTCCAGGCTGCAGCCGGCGCCTATGTGTCCGCCGGAGCGGAAATTGCCCGCATCGAGGAATAACGGATCAAACCGACGGGTCCCGCGCAAGCAAGTCGAGCTTGCGCAGTCGATATTCGAGCTTCGCACGGGAAAGACCCAGGGCCCGGGCTGCAGCGGAGACATTGCCGCCTGCCCGGTCGAGGGCACTTCGGTAGAGGTCGCCTTCCGCCTTTGCCAGATCCTGTGCCGAGCGCACCGCGTTCGTGCCGGTCACTGGGGCAGACGAGAGGCTGGCCATCGCCCCGGGAACCGCAAGCCTCCCCTCCGCCGTCAGGGCGGGTGAAAAGGGCGATGTGACTTCGCCAGCCGTGAACAGGTGATGCACGTCGATCCACCCGCCGGCATCGGCGAAGATCACGCCGCGTTCGATCAGGTTCTGCAACTCGCGAATATTGCCGGGGAAATCATAGGCGAGCAGGGCGTCCATCGCTCGCCGGGTGAGGCCCACCACTTGCCGGCGGTGACGCTCGCGAAAAAGACGCAGAAAGTGATCCACGAGAAGCGGAATGTCGTCGCGCCGCTCCCGGAGCGACGGGATGGCGATCGGAAAGACACAGAGACGGAAATAGAGGTCCTGGCGAAAGCGGCCCGCGCGAACCTCCTCGGCGAGATCGACGTTCGAGGCCGCGATGACCCGGACGTCGGCCGGCACGCTTCTCGTCCCGCCAACCCGTTCCACCACACGCTCCTGGATGGCCCGGAGAAGCTTCCCCTGCGCAGCAAAGGCCAGAGAGGCGATCTCGTCGAGGAACAGCGTTCCACCGGCTGCGCGCTCGAAATAGCCCGGCCGAGAGGCGACAGCACCGGTGAAAGCTCCCTTTTCGACCCCGAAGAGTTCCGATTCCACCAGCGTGTCCGGAATGGCTGCACAATTGAGGGCCACAAAGGGACCGCCGGCTCGCAGACTGAGGCGATGCAACTGCTGTGAAAAAAGCTCCTTGCCGACACCGGATTCGCCGACAAGCAGGACCGTTGCCTCCGTATCGGCGACCTTTTCGACCATCAACCTGGCGCGCAGAAAGCCCGCCGACACGCCCACAACGGGATCACGTGGCGGGTGGTCCTCGTCCTGCGCTGGCGCAGGCATCGCCTCAGGTTCCTTTTGCACCGCCCGCCGGTAGGTGCGTTTCTGCCTCGGCCATTCCAGGCCCAGATAGGCACGCTCCGGCGCATCCTCCCCCCATTCCTCCGCGTTCTGGCCCACGACATAGCAACGTGGGGCGCCCATGCCGCTGCATTCGATTTCGCGAAAGATCACCGGGCGGCCGAAAAGCGTGCTGGTGTAGCCGCTTGGGTAGCCCGTTTGCATCCAGCAAACCGGTTCTTGCGCCAGACCGTGATGGGCGATGTGTTCGCCGGCTTCCGACGAATCGTGCCAGTAGAATTCGCCGAAATAGGTCCCTCGGTCGCTATCGAATTCGAACTGCTTGGTGACGACCTTGACGAAGCCTTCCAGCGTATGAACCCGGGGCCCGGCGGCCAGAGCATGGGTCAGGTCCTGGTTCGGAAAGCGTTTCTGGATGAGTTCCGCATCCCGCACCCCCTGCATGTAACCAACACGCATGAAGATGCCCTTGGCCGCCTCCATCCCGAAGGCCTCGATGATCTCCTGTCGCAAGCGCCCGAGAACCGGGCTCTGCATCAGCACCATGCGCTGGTCGTTCAGCCAGATGCGGCCATCGCCCAACGAAAAATGCAGCGCCTCTGTCAGTTCGGCGAGCGTTGGCGATGCACCGGTATCGAGCTCGCTGAACGCTCCCTTGGACAGGATCCTGCCCGTCGACTTCGACATATCGGCCAACGACACACGGTTGGAAGCACGATCCCTGGACATGAACGACTTTCATTATTTTCGTAGTTTTCAGCAGAATTTCATTATTTCATGAACGTCGCAATAGACAACGCAACCAGCACAATTCTTGACGATGCGCAAAAAAGATCATGTCGAACAAAGGGAAAGCCGGTTTGCCCCCGTCAGGCCCATCTCTGATCCGCAGTTGGCACACACTTTGCGAGATTGACTTCGAGCCGCTTGAGGAGGCGGCAAGGAGGATGGCGCATCACAGCTCGATCCGATGAGTGGCTGAAACAGGCCTGATCACAACGGCGAAGCTGTGCCCGCGACCTCCCACATCCAACGGGATTGGAGGCCCAACACAATGAACATGCATACCCCCAAATTTCTGGATACCGCCCGTTGGGGCGGCATGGCCTATATCTCCGAGTGGCAGGAGGCCCTCGGCGGGACGATCAACGTCACCGATCCGGCCAATGGCAATGTGTTGGCCGCCGTCGGCTTTTGCGGTGAGGCAGACGTTCAGCGTGCGGCGAGCCAGGCGCGCGCCGCGCAAAAAGCCTGGGCAAAGGTCCTGCCGGCCACGCGGGCCGCAATCCTCAACCGCGCCGCAGACCTGCTGGAACAGAATGGTGCGGAACTCGCGAGCTGGATCATTCAGGAAACGGGCTCGATCGATCCCAAAGCCATGATCGAAATCGAGCATGGCGCGCTCTTCCTGCGCCATGCCGCATCGCTTGCCGTGCAGCCGTCGGGCATGTTCCTGCCGGGCATGGACGATCGCACCCATTACGCCCGGCGCGTGCCGCATGGTGTGGTTGGCGTCATCTCGCCATTCAACTTCCCGCTGGTGCTCTCGGTCCGCTCGATTGCCGCGGCCATCGCGCTTGGCAACACGGTTGTTCACAAGCCGGACCCACGCACGCCGATCTCCGGCGGCATTATCATCGCCCGCATCTTCGAAGAGGCAGGCCTGCCAAAGGGCGTATTGCATGTCGTCCCCGGCGGGGCTGAAGCTGGTGAAGCCTTGTGCAGCGATCCCAACATCGCGATGGTTTCGTTCACAGGGTCGGCCCGCGGCGGCGCCAAGGTCGGCGAGGTCTGTGGCCGCAATCTGAAACGGGTCCAGCTTGAGCTCGGCGGCAAGAACGCCCTCGTCATTCTCGATGACGCAGATCTCGACATCGCCGCCTCCAACGCCGCCTGGGGCGCCTTTTTGCACCAGGGACAGATCTGCATGGCGACCGGCCTGATCCTGGTCGACGAAAGGATCGAACAGAGCCTCACAGAAAGACTCGTTGCCAAGGCGAAGCATCTGCCGGCCGGTGATCCGTCGACGCAGCAGGTAGCACTCGGCCCGATCATTTCCGATGCGCAGGTCGAGACCATTCAGAAGATCGTCGATGACGCGGTTGCCAAGGGCGCAAAGCTGCTCGCCGGTGGCACGTATAACGGCCGCTTTTATGCCGCAACCGTCCTCTCTGGCGTCAAACCGGGCATGCTTGCCTTCGAGGAGGAGATCTTCGGGCCCGTCGCCTGCATCACCTCCTTCAAGACAGACGAAGAAGCCGTGGCTCTTGCCAATCACTCGGACTACGGCCTTGCCGCCGGCGTGATCTCGGCCGATCTCGGCCGGGCCATCGCGCTGGGCGACCAGCTGGATGTCGGACAGTTGCACATCAACGACCAGACCGTGAACGGCGGTCCCTATGCGCCCTTCGGCGGTCGGGGCAAGTCCGGCAATGGCACCCGCGTCGGCGGCCCCGCCGACATCGAGGAATTCACCCAGTGGCAATGGGTCTCTGTGAAGACTGCGGCAACGCCATATCCCTTCTGATCCACCCCACAAATCCACCAGACCAGCGGACCGTTCGCCCCGAGGCGAACGGATCTGATCTCACCACACACTCCCAGAAGGCACGACCATGACCCTTTCAGGAAAGACAATTGTCATTACAGGCGTTTCATCCGGCATCGGCGGCGAAGTGGCTCGCCTCGCCCGCTTTCGCGGGGCGACCGTCATCGGCGTCGACCGCAATGACGCCATGCTGACACTCGACGGTTTCATCAAGCTCGATCTGTCGGATCCGGCCGCGATCGATGCATCCCTCGCCCAGTTTCCTGCCCGCATCGACGCTCTGATCAATGCCGCCGGCGTTCCCGGCACTGCGGACAAGGACCTGGTTGCCAAGGTCAATTATCTCGGCCTGCGGCATCTGACCGAAGCGCTTCTCGATCGCATGCCGAAAGGGGCGTCGATCGTCAACTTTGCCTCGATCCTGGGAGCCGAATGGCCCCAGCGTGTCGAGTTGCACAAGCAACTTGCTGCCACAGAGAGCTTCGTCGCGGGGCATGAATGGCTCCGCGCCCATCCGGTTGCCCAGGAAACATGCTACCAGTATTTCAAGGAAGCATTGATCGTCTGGACAATGAAGCGGAGCCACTCGCTATTTATGGAACGCGACATCCGCATGAATTCGGTTGCGCCGGGACCTGTCTTCACCCCGATCCTCGGTGACTTCGTCACCATGCTGGGCCAAGACCGCGTTCAAGCCGACGCGCACAAGATGAAGCGTCCGGCCCTCGCCGACGAGATTGCGGGTCCGGTACTCTTCCTCTGCTCCGACGATGCGCGCTGGGTGGCCGGCATTAACCTGCCGATCGATGGCGGGCTTGCTGCAGTTTACGTCTGAAACGAAAAACGGGAGCGAAGCGCTTCGGCTTCATTCCCGTTCCAAACGGATCATCGGCGGGGCGCAACCTATGGTTCCGTCACCTCGGCCACCGCTAAAAAACCGAAAGGCCCGCACGATGGCGGGCCTAAAGGTGTCGTGACACCAGGAGTGTCAGACCTTGTCGATGACGTTTTTCACAGCATCCTTGGCATGGCCCTTGGCCTGCTGGGCATCGCCCTTTGCTTCCTGAGCGACACCCTTGGCTTCGAGGCTGCGGTTGTCGGTAGCGTCGCCAATGGCCTGCTTTGCCTTGCCAGCCAGCTCGTTCGCCTTGCCGGAAATCTTGTCGGATGTGGAACCCATGGTCTTTCTCCTTCTGTCGCGGTCACGCGCGGCCCTCAATTCGCTACCCGGTCAAACGCCGGGGAAGTCCCTCTTGAGCTGCTTAACGCTCCGCCTGTCTTAACAATGCAGCCGCACGCATTTCGTTCCGCGGACCAAGAAAGAGACGGCCCGGCATTCGCGCGAATGCCGGGCCGAAGACGTCATGAAGATCCAGGATCTCAGCGCTTGTAGGCGCCGAGACCAGGACGGTAGGTCTTGTCATCGAGGAACTGCTTCAGCCCTTCGGCGCGGCCGTTGCTCTTGTCGAGGAACAGCATCTGTTCGAGCTTGGCGTAGATGTAGTCGTCAGCCTGCTCCCAAGGCATGTTGCGCACGCGCTTGAACGTGTCCTTGGCAGCCTTCAGAACCACCGGGTTCTTTTCGAGCAGGCTCGCGCAGATCGCCCGGACGCGGGTCTCCAGGTCAGCAAGCGGAACGGATTCGTTGACGAGGCCCATATCGCGCGCCTTCTGGCCGCCGAAATTCTCACCCGTCATGATGTAGTAGAGCGAGTCGCGATGGTTCATCACCTCGGCGACGGCGCGGGTGACATTGCCGCCTGGCAGGATACCCCAGTTGATTTCCGAGAGACCGAAGGTCGCCTCGTCTGCCGCAATCGCCAGATCGCACGCGACCAGCGGCGTGAACGCACCGCCGAAGCACCAGCCGTTGACCATGGCGATCGTCGGCTTTTCGAAATACATCAGGCGGTTCCACCAGCCGCCGGACTGGCGACGGCTCTTCAATACCGCCGCGCGACCCTTCCCGTCGTTCTCGCGGAAGTATTCCTTGAGGTCCATACCCGCCGACCAGGACTGGCCGGCACCACGCAGCACAAGAACGCCGCAACGCTCGTCCGCCTCCAGTTCGTCGAGAACTTCCATCATGCGGATGTTCAGGGCCGGATTCATCGCATTGCGCTTTTCCGGACGATTGAGCGTCACGAAGGCGATACCGTTGTCGAATTCAACGACGACGGGGCTGGTGGGGGTTTGTTCGACTTCACTCATGGATCATGCTCCTTGGAATGGGTATCTGGAACCTCGTCGGCGCCGCCTTTGTCAGGACGACAGATGGGTTTGACGCAGGACGTGTTTCTGCGCCTTGCCCGAGGCCGTGCGGGGAATTGTATCGATGAAGACGATGCGGGCCGGGCGCTTGTAGGACGCCAGCCGCTCCGTGCAGTGGGCGAGTATCTCCTCGACACTCGGATGGTCGTCATGGGGCACGATGAAGGCGATACCGCACTCGCCCCATTTCGGATCGGCAACACCGATTACAGCAACCTCGCGCACCTTGCGATGCGCGCCGATGACGGCTTCGACTTCGGCCGGAAAGACGTTTTCGCCGCCGGAGATATACATGTCTTTCAGCCGGTCAGGCACGTGGATGACGTCCCCTTCAGCGCGACGCCCAAGGTCACCGGAGCGATACCAGCCGTCGGAGAAAGCAGATGCCGTCTCTTCCGGCTTGTTCCAGTAGCCGGGCGTCACCGAGGGACCGCGCAGCCAGATTTCTCCGACCTCGCCGTCTTGCACATCCTGCCCGTCTTCGCCGACAAGGCGGATGTCCAGCAGAGGCGCGGCAAAGCCAACGCTGCCCGGATAGCGGGCGACCATATCCCGGTCGAGCGGCATGTGGATCGCAGTTCCCGCTTCGCTCATGCCATAGCCATTCACCAGCGGAATGCCGTCTTCGAGAAAGGTCTCGATCAGGGCTGGCGACAGCGGCGCACCGCCGATGAAGATCGCTTGCAGCGCTTTCAAGGCCGCAGGATCCCAGCCGGGAGCCGCCCGCAGCGCCGCAGCCATTTGGGGAACGGCGAAATAGTGTGTGATGCCGAGCGTCGGATCGCCGAGCGTGGCCAGCGTCCGGTCGGGCATGAAGCGATCCGAGATCACGAGCCGCCCACCCATCATGAGCGTGGTCCGCCCGATTGCGACGAGACCGATCGTGTGGAAGAAGGGCAGGTCACACAGAGCGACGCTGTTCGCCGTGACCTCTCCAACCATGGAGAAGTTGATCGCCGAGGCAAAGGCATTGCGCCGGGTGATGATCACGCCTTTCGGCGCACCGGTCGTGCCTGACGTGTAGAGCATGATGCAGGGCAGATCTGCGTCGAAGTCGATCCTGGCAAGAGGCTGGAACTGCGCCGCGCGCTCCCAAATTCCATCCGCCCCTTCAACCGAAAGCGTCGCGACATCGAGATCGTCCATGGCTGCGAGCGTTTCGGCGAACTCGGTATCGTGGAGGATCAACGATGGCTGGCAGTCATCGACAATTCGCTTGAGTTCGGAAGGGCCGAGCCGCCAGTTCAG
Organism: Allorhizobium sp. DMC15; assembly: GCF_056314065.1. Classification (NCBI taxonomy): domain Bacteria; kingdom Pseudomonadati; phylum Pseudomonadota; class Alphaproteobacteria; order Hyphomicrobiales; family Rhizobiaceae; genus Allorhizobium; species Allorhizobium sp. DMC15. Next base: position 25,169 of record NZ_JBQUZB010000005.1, on the reverse strand, counting down.
CGGTACGAACACGAATCCCGCCCTTTGACAGGCCAGGCAGACCGCAAGCTGGGCAATGGAGTTGCGTCCGAGAAAGGCAATGCGGGTCGAAGGAACCGCGCCATACTCGGAGGCCATCAACGCCGCTAAACGACCCACAATGTCGTTCAATTCGCCGTAGCTATAACTTCTACCCGATGCGACTTCAAAAACTGCGGCCCGGTTCGGGCCCGTCTTCGCACGATAGATCAACGGATCATCCGTCTCCAGACCCACCGCTCTCCATCCTCGCCCGGTCGACAGCACAGAATGCTGCATGCTCGCTCTCCTCCATGCCACCTCTCTTGAGGCCTCCTCGGCATTTGTATGCTACACTTACTATTTAGTCTGCCATTTGGCAACTGCGATTTGACTGTTGCATGCGATAGTGATCATGAATGATGGTTACAGGGGTAGACGCAAAAGCAGAAGGGAAGCCATGACGACTCCAAAGGACCTCAAGCCGGCCAATGACGACGAGGGGTTCGAGCTGGGCAGCCCTTTGCGAACCGGGCGACTCGATGACATCCTCGGCTTTCACCTGCGCATGGCCAATGTCGCCATTTACCAGGACTACACCGCGGCAATGGGCGATCTCGGTTTGACGCAAAAACAATTCGCCGTTCTAGAATTGGTCGCAGCCAACCCCAAGGTCAGCCAGATTGACATCGCCAACCGGCTGAGCATGGACCGCGCCACCATGATGGCACTTGTCAACCGCCTCGAAGGACGCAATCTGATTGCGAGGCAGCCGTCGTCGGTGGATCGAAGACGGCAGGAACTGGTGCTGACCGGCGACGGAGCCTCAACACTCGCCCGCGCCCGCGAGATCCAGACGAAACACGAGGCGCGCTTCACAGAGCGATTTTCCCCGGAAGAGCTGCAGGCATTTATCGCGTCGCTGAAACGGATCTATTCCGATCCTTCATCGACTGACTGAGCAGGCGAGAAAGCGCCCTGCGCTGCCTGTCATTCAGACTGAAACGGCCGCCCCTCCAAGGGCGGCCGCTCGACAGTCACAGGACTTAGAAGGGGTAATGCTGGTTCGGATCCTCGATGGTGATCCAGCGCAGTTCGGTGAATTCGGCAATGGCCGCCTTTCCACCGAAACGGCCGTAGCCGCTGCCCTTCACACCGCCGAACGGCATCTGCGGCTCATCGAACACCGTCGGGCCGTTGATGTGGCAGATGCCGGACTCGATCCGGGCCGCCACGGCGAGCGCCCGGCGGATATCACGGCTGAAGACGGCACCCGAAAGGCCGTACTCGGTGTCGTTGGCGATCCGGATCGCCTCTTCCTCGCCGTCGACACGGATGATCGGCTTCACCGGGCCGAAGCTCTCTTCGGAGTACATGCGCATGGAGGAATCGACGCCATCGAGCAGGGTCGCCTCCACGACACTTCCTTCGCGCTTGCCGCCCGCGACAAGCTTTGCCCCCTTGGACACGGCGTCGGCGATCAACTCGTCCATCTTCTTGGCCGATTCCAGGCTGATCAGCGAGCCGAGCACCACATGACCCTTGGGATCCCCGGCCGGCAGCTTGGAGGCCTTGGCAGCGAGCTTTTCGACGAATTCATCGGCAATCTTGGCGTCGACGATGATCCGCTCGGTGGACATGCAGATCTGGCCCATATTCGCAAAGGCACCGAAGGCTGCGGCATTGACCGCCGCGTCGATGTCGGCGTCATCCAGGATGACGAGCGGTGCCTTGCCACCGAGTTCCAGGATCGCCGGCTTCAAGTTGCGACCGCAGATTTCGCCAATGATCTTGCCGACCTTGGTCGAGCCCGTGAAGTTCACCCGCTTGACCGAGGGATGGGTAATCAGGGCTTCGACGATCTTGGCCGCATCTTCCGGGGCGTTGGTGATCACGCCGATGGCGCCGGTCGGCAGCCCAGCCTCAACGAGGCATTGCGCAATCAAACGGTGCGTGCCCGGGCACTGCTCGGACGCCTTGAGGATGACCGTATTGCCACAGGCAAGCGGCATGGCAACGGCGCGGGTACCGAGGATGACAGGCGCATTCCACGGTGCAATGCCGAGGCAGACACCAACGGCCTGGCGCATGCCCATGGACAGGGAACCCGGCTTGTTCGAGGGAATGACCTCGCCCGAGATCTGCGTGGTCATCGAGGCGGCTTCACGCAGCATGCTGGCGGCCACCATCACGTTGAAGGCACCCCAATGACCGGTCGCACCGGTCTCGGCAACGACGAGTTCGCTAAACTCGGCAGTTTTCGTTTCCATGATGTCGGCAGCCTTGAGCAGGATCTTGCGACGCTCGCCGGGACCCGTCTTCGACCAGGCCGGGAAAGCCGCTGCAGCAGCCTCGACGGCGGCATTCGCATCTTCCAGGCTGGCGGCAGACGCTGTGGTCGCTACTTGCTGGGTAAAAGGATTGATGCGGGTGAAGGTGCGCCCGCCATGAGCGGCCTTTTCCGCACCGTTGATCAGCAGTGAAATATGCATGTTCATACGATTGTCTCCTCCGTGAGCGGTTGGACAGCCCTGTGGAACTGTCTGTTTAAAGGTCCGGTTCGCAGCTTCCCACCGGGCATCTCCCCTGCCCTGCCGCGCCCGATCGCCGGGCAGCCTGGAGATACGCCCAGAGCCGCCGGCCAATTCCGTTCAATTAGTAAGTGTAACGAACAATTGCCATTGCGCAAGTGGGCAGCGTTTCAATACGGCAATCCGACATAGTTCTCGGCCATGGCCGTTGAGGCGGCACGGGACTGGGTGAGATAGTCGAGCTCCGCTTCCTGGATCTTCTGCCCGAAATCACCCGTATCGGGGAAACGGTGCAGAAGCGTCGTCATCGACCAGGAGAACCGCACGGCTTTCCAGACCCGCTTCAACGCCCGCTCCGAATAGGCATCGATCGCGGCATCGCTCTTGTCCTCATAGTGTTCCAGTAAGCCCGCCAGCAGATAATGGACGTCCGACGCCGCGAGATTGAGACCTTTCGCCCCGGTCGGCGGCACGATATGGGCAGCGTCACCCACCAGGAAGAGGCGGCCGAAACGCATGGGTTCGGCGACGAACGAGCGCAGGGGCGCGATCGACTTTTCAAAGCTCGCTCCGGTCACCAGTGCTTCCGCGTGATGGACCGGCAGGCGGCAACGCAGTTCGTCCCAGAAACGATCGTCCGACCACATATCGACGGTGTCCTCAAGCGAGCACTGCACATAGTAGCGGCTGCGCGTGTTGGACCGCATGGAGCAGAGGGCAAAGCCGCGTGGATGGTTGGCATAGATCAGTTCGTGACTGACGGGCGGCACTTCCGCCAGAATGCCGAGCCAGCCGAAGGGGTAGATTTTCTCGAAGGTCTTGATGGCATCTGCCGGCACCGCCTTGCGGCTTGCACCGTGGAACCCGTCACAGCCGGCGATGAAGTCGCAGTCGATGCGGTGGGTCACATTATCTTTCTCATAGGTCACGAAAGGATGATCCCCGTCGAAGCCGGCCGGAGTGACCTGGGCGGCCTCGTATATCGTGACACCGCCGTCGCGTTCGCGCTGCTCGATGAGATCCAGCGTCACTTCCGTCTGGCCGTAGACCATGACGCGCTTTCCGCCCGTCAGGTCAAAGAGGTCGATGCGGTGGTCGCGACCATCGAATGCGAGCGAGAAGCCGTCATGCGGCAGGCCCTCGCGATGCATGCGTTGGCCGACACCCGCCCGGTCGAGCAGGCCGACCATGCCCTCTTCCAGCACACCAGCCCGGACACGTGAGAGGATGTGCTCGCGGCTCACCCGATCGATGATGACGTTGTCGATACCGGCATTGCTGAGCAATTGACCGAGCAGCAGACCGGACGGTCCCGATCCGATGATGGCGACTTTGGTGCGCATGGTTCCTCCCAATGGCGTGCCGTCACTTGGCAATGCGCAAGTCTTGGACGCCAGAAGCCCTGGAGACAATGGACGAACCCGTCCTTTTATTGCACTATTCGAACATGACATATCGCAACTTTGAGACACCCGGCACCATTCCCACCTACGAGCTATACGGCGAAGAAAATGCCGCATCCGCTCAGTTTCGGTTGCATTGCGAAACAATCCAGGCTCGAAGCAGTCTGCATCACTGGGAAATCGGGCTCCACAGGCATGAGCATTTCTTCCAGATCTTGCTGATTACCGGTGGCTCCGGTGATGCTGTCTATGGCGAACAAATTGTGCGGTTCGAACCTTTAACTGTTCTGACGGTGCCGCCCGCGGTCGGTCATGGGTTCCGGTTCTCGCCCGATATCGACGGCTTCGTCTTCACTATCCTCGCCGATCGGCTTCCCGTTCGGCCGGGAGAGCCGGGAGCGATCGGGGCCTTCCTGGCACAACCGCGTGTGACGCACCTCCAAAGTCCGGGTCCCGAAAGCGATATGATCCGAACAAGCCTGGAAAGGGTCGCGGAAGAGTGGGATCACCGTCGCCCTGGTCGTTCCGTCCTGATGGAAACCGCATTGACGTCGGCGCTCATCCTGACCGCCCGGCTTTCTGCCCAGGAAGCGGAGGAGACGGACATCGCCGGAGACAACGACAAGCGGGTCGAGGCCTTGCTCGCGCTTCTGCATCGCAAGGTGCGACAGCATCGACCGGCGTCTTTTTATGCCGATGCTCTCGGTATCTCGACGACCCATCTCAATCGCGTCGTGAAGGCGAAAACCGGCTTCAGCACACAGGAACTGATCGCGCGGCGCCTGCTGGAGGAAGCACAGCGTGAACTGCTCTTCACGCCGGACACAGTCCAGGAGGTCGCCTTCCGGCTGGGCTTTGCCGACCCCGCCTATTTCTCCCGCTTCTTTACCCGCCAGACCGGCCTCACCCCGAGACATTGGAAACAGCAGGAACAGAAGCGGCTGGGTTCGCGGCAGGACTGAATGGCGGACAGACCTGCCGCCGATCCTTCGGTCAGCGCTGGCTGAACCGATCGATCAGCACTTGGCGCATCTTGTCCATCGGCCATTCCCGCGCAGCCGCATCCGGCACCATCCCGGGCGTGAACCCTTCGGTGCGAAAGCGCGAAATCAGATCGTGATCCGCGCTCACCACATGCAGCGGTACCGCACGCGATGCATTGGGCCCGGTGACGATCGAGGCGGGTTGATGATCTCCCAGGACGACGAAGACGGTGTTCTTGCCGAAGCGCGTCATATAGCTCCCGAGCGTCTCCAAGGAATAATCGATCGTCGCGATGTACTGGGCGCGCACCCTGTCCGGATCCGACCAGACCACGGAGGGTGGGTCACCGCTGGTGGCTTGAGCGTCGAAGGCCGTACCATCGCCCACGTCGTCCCAATCGATCATACGGGCCACCGGCGTCCAGGGCGCATGGCTCGAAATCAGCGCGATCTCCGCCATGACGGGCTTGCCCTTTTCCCGCGCCGGTTCGCGAACGAGACGCTCGAAGGCGGAGAGAGTGTACTGGTCGGGCATGGTGATCCAGTTGAAGGGCTTGCCCCGGTAGCCGAGCCCGGCGGCGGGCAGGATCTCGCTATAGCCGTAATAGGCGGCATCCGGCCAATCCATGGTGATCGCGGGCATGACGGCTGCCGTCGTCCAGCCGGCCTGCGCAAACAGCCGATTGAGGCTTGGTTGTTCGCTGCGGATCAATCGGTCGTAACGCGCCTGACTGTCGACCCAGAGACCGGATAACAATGTGCCATGGGCAAGCCAGCTCAAGCCACCGACCGTGGGTGAGGTGACCCACGCACTGGCAGCCTGAAGATCCGCAGCCTCGAGCGCGCTCTCAATCGACTGAAGTCGTGGTCGGGCGACAGGGGCATAACGGGGGTCTTCTATGGCGCTGCGACCGTAGGATTCGACGAAGATGAGGACGATATCCTTGCCTTGGATGGCGCCGAACAGGTTCGCGCCGTCGCGCGGACCGCTCCCTTCTCGGAGTTCGGCTTCAAAGACCCGCATATCGTCAACGGAGCGAACCACCAGGGAAAGCCTGTCGGAGAGATAACGGGCCATGTTCAGTTCTAGCCCGGGCCTTCCGAGGGCGAGGAGCAGCAAACCCACGGTCGCAAGCATCCCGAAGCCCACCAAGAGCAAGGCGCGGGACAGTCCCCCCGCACGCGCCATCCAAAGCATCGACTGCAGAAAAAGAGCCATGAGCAGAATGAGAGCGGCGACGGCGACAGAGGCGACGAGAACTAAAATCAGCGAGCCGAAGGTACCCGACATGAGATTCCAGCCATCGCCGATCATCTTGATGTCGAGATAGGGATTGAACGGCCGCTGGAATGCAGCCTGCGTTCCTATATCGGCAATTTTCAAAAAGAGGATGACGAAAACGCATGTCACGGCCGTCCCAGCCAATGCGAGACGCAGACGACCCGTCGTCAACAAGAGCGCCAAGGCAGCAAGCGGCCATTCCAGCGGCAACCGGAGGAATGCGGAAAACGTGAAGGCGTCGGGATGATCTGGAAGCGTGAAGCTGACAAACGCGATGATGCTGAACAGAAGGGCGCCCAACATCACACGCCCCCGGCGCGGAAGAGCATCCAAGATAGAGCGGATCTCGTATCTGTTTCCGGCTATCTTATGTTTCATTCAGCCCCCTGTGCGAATCGGCCAGAGACCCGGCCCGGCATTGCGGCTACCATGTCGGGAGAGAACTGCCCCTTGTTTCCTCGTACCAGATTTCTGCCACCGCTTCTGGTGACCGGGCTTCTCGCCCTTTTGCTCTGGCGGTCGGATCTCACCGCGCTCGGTCAGGCTTTCGCGCGCATCTCGGCCGGGCCGGTCATTGCGGGTCTGTGTCTCGTCCAGTTGCAGGTGATCCTGTCGGCCCTGCGCTGGCGTTTCACTGCCGGCAGGCTTGGACAGGTTATCGACGCACCGCGGGCCATCCGGGAATATTATGTCGCCAGTCTCCTCAATCAGAGCCTGCCCGGGGGCATGGGCGGTGATGCCATCCGGGCCTGGCGCATGCGCAGCCTCGGGGCAGGCGGATGGAAGCTGCCTGCCAAGGCGATCGTCTATGAACGACTGTCGGGACAGGCAATTTTCTTCCTGATGCTGGCGCTCGGCCTGCCGCTCTGGCCATTGCTCATCGAGGGGCCATCGCCGGTGCATGTGGGATGGGTCGTGGGAGGCGTTTGTGTCGCGGCGGGGCTCCTGCTTGCGGGTTTTGGATGGGCTACGAGACGAGGGGTCGTGGCCAGCCCTGGCCTGACAGACCTGTTCCGTGACGCCGCAGAGGTCTTTCTCCGTCGCGGGGCGTGGCTGGTGCAGGCTGCCCTCAGCCTTGTGGTGGTCGCAGCTTATGTCGCCGTCTTCCTGTTGTCGTCCCACGCGATCGGCGCCACCCTGCCATGGCAGGCGGCCCTGACCATCATCCCGCTGTGCCTTTTGTCGATGCTCATTCCTGTCGGGCTGGGCGGCTGGGGGACTCGCGAGGCTGCGGCCATGGCGCTGTGGCCACTCTTCGGCTATTCCCCGTCGGACGGCCTGGCGGCAAGCCTTCTCTACGGCGCGTTGTCGCTCATCGGGGCAGCGCCTGGTCTCATCATTCTCGTCCTCGAGGCATTGGGCGTCGACCACCATGCGAAATGAACGCCGTTTCACGGAGCAAGAACCGGCCGACGCATCAGGCATCGGATATCGACGGCAAAAGAATAGGTCAAAAGAGCCAGTGCCGAAAACGCGATGAGCGTCGAAACCGGGGGCACGACGAGGGGCAGAAGAAGCAGGCACAGGGCGGATATCTGCAGAACGCACACCAGCTTTCTGCGAAAAGACGGCGGAAGTGGCGCATTCAGCCGGGGATCGTAGCGCCCGGCGAGCACGAACACGTAGCGCATGAGCCCGATCAACACGACCCACGATCCAGCTTTTTCGAGAAGAGCAGCGGCAGCCGAAAGGATCAGAATCAGCAGAGCGTCGACTTCCATGTCGAAGCGGGCACCAAAATCCGATTCCTGCCCCTGACGACGGGCAAGATATCCATCAACTCCATCAAGCGCGAGTGCGAAGAGCACGATCCCGGCAAGGGCGAGCAAAGCTGTCCGATCGGCTGCCAGGTCGTCGAAGCAGAAGATGCATGCGCCGAGCAGGCTGACAAGACACGCCCGAAAGGCGGTGACCAGATTGGCATGACCGAACCGTTCGAACGGGTGATCTGACAGGGATTTCAGCGCAAGCGCAAAAATCAGGGCTGAGCAGAGCAAGGACAGCACCGTAAAATCCCAGCGTAATTCCGGGACCAGACCACTCACGAGCACGGCAACGACGGTCGTCCCGAAAAATAGCCCCGAAAGGCAAATCAGAGCATCCCTAAGGAGCGGTGGCGACACAGAGAACTTCCCGGCCCAATCCTGTCGCCATTCGCCCAGCCGATTCGGCTCGCTTGCCATATTGATGCTCCAGCCCTTGTTCCCCGGTTGCACTCTACTCGGCTGCAACGAGGCTGGCGAGGTCCAGCATATGGCCTGCTCTCAGGGTTTTTGTCCGCAGGTAGTTTTCGTTTTCTGCAGTGACACGGCCGGTGACTGCAGCCCGCGCCTCGACGTCGATGCCGCCCATGCGCAAACCTTCGATCTTCGTCGGATTGTTGGTGTAAACGGCGACCCGGTCGATCTTCAGATGCTGCAGCATGGCGACGGCCGCTTCGTAACGACGATGATCCTCGCGCAAACCGAGTTCAGCATCGGCATCGATCGTATCAAGGCCGAGATGCTGATAACCATAGGCGCGCATCTTCGCGCCAATGCCCGTGCCGCGCCCCTCCTGGTCAAGATAGAGGAGTACCCCGCCGCCTGCATTCTTCAGCAGGGCCAGGCCATTGCGCAGCTGATCGCCGCAATCGCATTTCAGTGAACCGCAGAGATCACCAGTAATGCAGGACGAGTGAATCCGGATTGGAACCGTCTTCGTCACATCGGGCTTGCCGACGACGATGGCGACCTGATCCTTCTGGGCTAGGCCGCCACGGAAGACGACGAAATCGGCATCGCCCAGATCCTTCAAGGGGACGCGGGTTCGAACCACCTGATCGAAGCGCTGGCGAGCAAGATCCGCACCCTTCAGGCGAGAAGCAGACAGTTCGCAGCAGCCGGCAAACCGGTCGGCCATCTCGGTCACATCCGCCACGACCATTGCGGGCAACAGCAGTGCCAGGCGGGCGAGTTCTGCCGAGCCGGAAGCCAGCATGTCGGCCGGCTGCCAGGAGCGCGGACCATCGGCGCCCAGTGCGTAAGCCAGTCGCGAAGCCTGGTCGAAGGAGACGCCGGACAGGGGCGCCAGCACATCGCCGGTCGTCCGAAGGCCGAGCCGCGATGCGCGCGGCGCCGTCAGCAGAAGGGAATGGCGGTCGTCGGTCACGGCGGCGAACTGGTCGTAAACCGACGGCGCAACGCTATCCAGCGCAAGGGTTGCAAGCCGCCGCTTTCCCTCATTCAACAGCACTGGACGACCGTAACGGAGCTCGGACACGGCCCGTTCGACTTCGATTTCCGGCGTGGAGAACTGGAAGGCGGCCTGGCTGGACTTCGACATGGTGTTACTCTCCCTGAGACAGTGGTTCCACTACGCCGAACCCCTGTCGGCGGATTGCGGACCCGCCATAAATAAAATTTGATTGTCCTCAAGGAACCAAATGCGCGTTGAGGCCATACGTTCCTGAGCCGCGGAGCATAAATGGGCAGTATGGGGGAACAAGTGAAGAGCCAGGTCGATGAACAAAGCGTGTCGCAACCGGTAACTGCCCGTGCGCTTTGGATAGAAGCTGCGGGTCGCTGTGACCTTCGCGCCGAAATCATACCCCTTCCCGGTCCTGGAGAGGTTCTGGTTCGCACACTTTACAGCGGCATCAGCCGGGGGACGGAATCGCTGGTCTTCGAAGGTCGCGTGCCCGAAACCGAGTTCGAAAGGATGCGCGGACCGGGCATGCAAGGCGGTTTCCCCTTCCCTGTCAAATATGGCTATTGCGCGGTCGGCGTCGTCGTCGCAGGCCCGCCTGAGCTCCTGGAACGGGAAGTGTTTTGCCTTCACCCGCATCAGGACTTTTTCGTCGTGCCGGCCGACCGCATCACCGTCTTGCCCCTCGCATTGCCGGCACGCCGCGCGGTGCTTGCGGCCAACATGGAAACGGCCCTCAACATCGTCTGGGATGCCAGGATACAGCCCGGCGACCGGGTTGCCGTGTTCGGAGCGGGCGTCGTCGGTAGTTTGGTCGCCTATCTGTCGTCGAGGATCGCCGGTACCGAGACGGTTCTCATCGACCGCCAAACGGGTCGGGACCCCCTCGCCGCCGCCCTCGGCATCGAATTCGCTACATCTGCCGATCTCACCGGCGAATACGACGTGATCGTCAATGCAACAGCCTCGCCGGATGTGCTCGAGACGGCCTTTGGCATCGCCGGACTGGAGGGACGGATCGTTGAAGCGAGCTGGTATGGGGACCGCACGATCACGCTTCCGCTCGGCGGCGCCTTCCACGCGCAACGGCTCTCACTGGTCAGTTCCCAGGTCGGCAATTTGCCGGCCTCGCACCGACCCCGCTGGACCTATGCACGCCGTCTTGCAAAGGCCCTGGACCTTTTGCTCGACGTGCGTCTCGACGCCCTGATCTCAGGCGAGACACCTTTTTCTGAACTGCCCGCCGCCTATGCGCGTATCCTGTCCAAACCGGACACACTCTGCCACCGTATCCGTTACTGAAGAAAAGAGAGCTTATGTTTGCTGTTGAAGTTCGAGACCATATCATGATCGCCCACAGCCTGCCGCGCCCGGTGTTCGGACCGGCCCAGGGTATGCACGGGGCCACTTTCGTCGTCGACGCCGCTTTTTTCACCAAGGATGTCGATGAAGACGGGCTCGCCGTCGACATTGGTGCGGCCACAACGGTCCTGGCAGAGGTGCTGAAGCCGCTCAACTATCAGAACCTTGATGAACTTGCCGTCTTCAAGGGCAAGGTGAGCACGACGGAAGTTATTGCCAAGCATATTTTCGACGAGCTTTCCTCCGCGGTTGCCGACAAGCGGCTCGGCCCGGGGAGCGGACGCATATGTCGGCTCAAGGTGACCTTGCACGAGTCGCACGCGGCGCGTGGCTGGTATGAGGCGGATCTTTGAGCCTCGAGCTCATCTTCGCCTATCCCGGCGATCTGGAGTTGAAGACCGGGGGTTATGGCTATGACCGCCGGATTGTCGCGTGCCTACGATCTCAGGGCTGGCGCGTGACCCTCCTTCCTTTGGGCGACGGATTTCCGGCCCCGTCAGCCCAAGCTCTAGAAGAGGCAGAACTGCGCCTATCCACCCTTCCGGACGGTGCCCTGGTCCTAGTGGACGGTCTGGCCTACGGAGTCCTCGACCGCTGGGCCGCGCAGCATGCGACACGCCTGCGGATTGCTGCACTCGTGCACCACCCGCTTGCCCTCGAAACCGGGATAACCGAGGAGGAGGCCAAGCGGTTGCGGGAGAGCGAACGAACGGCTTTGTCTTTTGCCCGGCACATCGTCGTGACATCGCCAATGACGGGCCGGGAACTCGTTCAGAATTATGGCGTCTCGTCCACGGGCCTGACCGTTGCCCTGCCCGGCACCGAGAAACATGGTCTGGCCCCGCGAAAAGGCGACCCGCCCGTCATCCTCTCGGTCGGGACGCTGACGCGCAGGAAGGGACACGACGTCCTGATCCGTGCGTTGAAACAGATCGAACCCCTTTCATGGACGGCGAGGATCATCGGCAGCCGCGACCTCGACCCGAACACGGCTGACGAGCTCCAACGGTTGGTCGCGTCTCTTGACCTTGGCCAACGCGCCTCGCTCGTGGGCGAGGTCGAAGACGGCCGGGCCGCGATGATGCAGGCGGATATCTTCGCCCTGGCCAGCCGTTACGAGGGTTACGGCATGGTTTTTGCGGAAGCGCTGTCGCATGGGTTGCCAATCGTCGCATGCGCGGCGGGTGCGGTCCCAGAGGTCGTTCCCGATACGGCGGGCTTTCTGGTTCCGGTCGATGATGTCGACGCCTTTGCCAATGCGTTGCGGTCTCTGCTGACCCAAGCCCCGACCCGCACCGCCAAGGCGGAAGGGGCAGCCAAGGCCGGCGAATGTTTGCCCAGCTGGGACGAGACGGCGGCGACGCTTTCCAGCCGTTTGCAGGAGTTGAAATGAGTGGTTTCGATAAAAACTGGCTGGCGCTACGCGAACCCGCCGATCGCGACGCAAGAGCCAAACCGCTCGTCGACATGCTCTGCCGGCATCTGGCGGAGGGTCATCCCCCGCCTTCGCTGCTCGACATCGGCTGCGGGACCGGATCGACGTATCGGACGCTCTCTTCACTGGCGCCGAAAGACACCCGCTGGCAGCTGCTGGACTATGATCCGCTTCTTCTTGAGGAAGCGGCTCGTCGCATCGGATCCTCTGCAGCCGTGACGTTGCGCCAGCACGATCTGAACGATCTTGCTGCCCTGCCGCTCGATGGCGTGTCTGTTGTCACGGCATCGGCGCTGTTCGATCTCTGTTCGGCCGATTTTTGCAGCCGTTTTCTCGACCGCCTGACGGGAAATAGGACTGGGCTTTATGCATCGCTGAATTACGACGGCGTCATGGAGTGGACAATCGCTCATCCGCTCGACCGGTCCGTTGTCGACAGCTTCAACCGTCACCAGAGGCTGGACAAGGGTTTTGGACCGGCGCTTGGACCGGACGCCACAGAGCACCTGCGCCTGTCACTGGAGGCTGCGGGATACCAGGTGACAACCCGCAGCAGCCCCTGGCGTCTCGGTGCCGATCAACAGGACCTGCAGGCAGAACTGCTGCGAGGCATGGAAAGACCGGTCATGGAGATCGGTGCCGTCAGCTCAAACGATCTTCAGGATTGGCTCGCCTTCCGCCTGTCTGCGGTCAACGCAAACAGCAGTTCATGCGTGGTCGGCCATACGGATCTTCTGGCCATCCATCCCGGCTGACGAGGCCACCTGACGCAATTCGCAATCGAACAGGATATCGCTTCCAAGGCTGTAGACCTTGGCGGGGGGGCGATGTGCGCTGGAGAGCTGGTCGATCGGCGGCAGGCTGATCCCGGCCGGGCCGGACCCGATGATCAACGGTGCGATCGCCACATGCAGGCGATCGACCAGGCCGGCATCAATGAAGCGGGCGATGGTGCGGGCGCCACCTTCGACGAGAATGCGGCGCAATCCGCGCTCGCTGAGAGCATCGAGCATCGCCTGTGGATCGAGACCCTGCTCCGTGCGTCTCACCCGCAGAACGTCCGCGGCATAGTGAATGGGTGGAGCATCATGCCCCTGGATGAGGATTACGGGCGCACCGCCATCGTGAAACAGCTTCTCGTCTCCAGTCAGTTGGGCGCGACAGTCCACGACCACCCGCACCGGGTTCGGTCCCTTCACGGCCCGCACCGATAGACGGGGATTGTCGGCCTTGACCGTCCCTACTCCGACGATCACCGCTTCAACGAGCGCACGACAGCGATGCAGATGCGCGATGCCGTCCGGTCCCGAGATATCACGGGCGTCGCCGGCGGGGGTTGCGACGCGGCCATCCAGGGACTGGCCGACCTGGGCCAGCACGAAACTGCCCGACGCCGACGCGATCGGGCCATAAAGCGCAACGATGGGGTCACTCTCCTCCGCTGCTGTAACGCCTGTCCGGCCACCCCGCATGGCCAAAAGCCTTGCCCAGATCTGGTCGGTCATGTCGATCTTGCGCATAAGGGCACGTCCCGGCGGTCAGAGGATACGATACAGCGTGCCGTCGCGACGCAGGATGTGATGAAAGAGTGCGGCACCGAGGTGCAACGCAAAGAGGAGCAAAAGGATCCATGCGCTCCATTCGTGAATGGCGGAAAGTGTCCAGGCGATATCAGGAGCCTTGCCCAAAGGGCTCCAGACCGTGAAGAGACCGAACCACTGCAGCGGAAAGCCATGCGCATTGGTCGCCAGGAAACCACTGACCGGCATCAAGATCAGAAAAAGATACAGGAGACCGTGCACCGTGCCGGCTGCTGCCCTTTCCACGGCCGCCCCTTCTACCGGTGGAGCCGCACCGGTCAATCGAACCCCGACACGCAGCAGCATGATCCACAAGACGAGGAAACCAAGGCTTTCGTGCACGAGATAGAAGTCGAGCTTGACGTCATCCTTGACGAAACCAATCATCAGGCCAAGCGGCCAGGTGGCGAGAACCAGCGCCGCCACAAGCCAATGGAGTAGCCTGAGGGCGGGTCGATGGCGCACAACGGTATCGCGATTGCCTGCGAACTCCATGATTTCCCCCTTGCACCAGCGCGTTGATCGTCAGCCGCTTTTATTGGACTTTTCCAATAAATAAAACGAGACGGACTTCTCTGCAACGGAACGAGACGCCTTGCAGGCTTTGCATGGCTCAAACTGAAGTGATCAGAGCGTTGCAGGCGCGCGTTGGAAGAACACGTAGGAGCCTTTCGAGACCTTGAAGATGTCGCAGTTGCGGCGAACCTTACCGCCCTCTTCAAGCCGGAACACGCCGAGCGAACCGGAAAAGCCTTCCGGCGCCATCATCCGCTCGGGGGCGAAGGCCGTGTTCCCCCAGCGACTGACCAGCCCGATGGCCATGGCAGTGGCATCGAAGCCGTAACCGGCATTGGCCGAGGCCGGCATACCGTAGCTCTGCATGTATCGGCTGCCGATCCGGGCCTGGATGTTCTGGTCGTAGCGACAGACGATTGTCCCCGTCAGCTTTGGATGGGCAAGGTCGCTCGGTGTGAGCGTGGTGCTGGCCACCAGCCGGCGACCGGGCGCCGGCGGCTTGACGGAATCGGTCTTCTTCAGCACCTCGCCGGGAGCCTTGAGGCCCGGCATCAGCACGACCATGTCTGCCTTGCTCCAGGAGGGCAGCGATTTCGGCGGAACGGTTCCACCGGTGAGTTCAATGATCGGCTCGACTTTGCCGCCGAAAGCCTTGATTTGCGCCGCCACGCGCTCGGCCTGGATCTTCTCGGCCGGAGACGAGGCGAGGATCACGGCATGACGCCCTCCTTCCGCCATGGCAAAGGACGCGGCCTCGATCAGGCTGTCGACCGGGCTCGACACGAACGCGTAGACGTATGGCGGGAGTGTCGCCTCATTGGTCTGTAACGCGACCACCGGCACTGGGCGGCCGGCAAGGCCTTTCTGGATCACGTCAAGCTCGGCTCCACGCGCCGTGGTGATGATCAGCGCAGCTCCATTCAGAGCAAGCGACTTCGCCGCCATCTCGATGGAGTCCGGTTTTTCCGTCGTCTCCACCATCGTCAGTTTGATGACGTCGCTGCCCAGGGAATTGACCGCGAGTGCCGCCCCGTCGCGCGTTTCATTATCGGCCTGGCGGCTTGGCTGATCCAGACGTCTGACACCAATGTATCCGATGGGTGTGGCACCGGCACCGAGGGTTTGATTGTAAAGGCCGCTATCGGCCGAAACTGTGCCCTGGGCCGAGCCGGCGTTTGCGCCTTCCTTCGGCACGAGGTCGTCCGTCTGGCATGCGCCAAGCAAAAGACCGACAAGTGCCACGACCCCAGCACGTGCCCCGATGCGCCCCGGTGTTGCCGATCCACTCATGTTCTTGACGACTTTTGCTCCCAACCCTGATGGAACCGTAAGCACAGGCGCGCGGCAAAGCAAGAGCGGCACTGTCCCATATCTGGGCACATATCCGCGCCGGGGCGAAGTCACGCCAAACAGTTCCGTGTGTGCAGCCCATGCCTCGCCGGGCCATACCCGCATGGTTAATAGAATATCGCGGCAATCCAAAAGATTTTACGAAAATATATCCCCGCATCTTCAAAGTAAATAATCCAAGTATCGGAACGAATAATTGAGTTGATCGCTGTATTCTTCGAGCAATATCGGAGAAAAGCGATGATCAACAAGAAAAAGAAAATTCTCGCAGTCTCGACCTTCGCATTTGCGGCGATGGTATCGGTCAATGTCAACGCAACGCCGCTGACGATCGACCTTCCTTCCTTTCCGGCCAAGACAACGACGTTGGTCCAGGACATGGCGCCCATGCCGATCCCCATGGGCGGACTTGTTGTTCAGGGCATTGCGGCAGGGTGGCAAGTCGCCTCGGCGGTTTGGTCAAACGCCATCTGGATCGGCAGCGCCACTGCATCTCTCGTTGATCGCAGCCTGACCACCAGCACCATCACGATCCCGCACAGCAGGCAACCGCTGGTCGCGCCACGGCAGACGGCTGAAGACGTTTTTCACTCGGTTGCGATCCCCTTCAAGAAGCTGGGCGCATTGAAGAAGGCCGCCCCGACCTTTGCGGAAATCGCCGAGGGTTCTGTCCTCGACTGCGGCGCGGAAAACTGCCAGCAGGTCAGAGCATTGGTCCAAAAGACGGCAGCTGGCAGCGGCATGTCCTCGATCCGTGACAAGCTCAACCTCGTCAATAGCGATATCAACCGCCGTATCCAGTACCGCAAGGATATCGATGTGCACGGCAAGCTCGACCGCTGGGCAGCTCCTTCGGAGACGCTCAAGCTCGGCGCCGGCGACTGTGAGGACTACGCGCTCCTGAAAATGGCGGTGCTGGCCAGCGAAGGCATTCCGCTCAATGATATGACCGTGGTCATCCTCTACGACACCAAACGGCATTTCTACCATGCGGTTCTGTCGGTCGAGGTGCAGGGGCGTCATTACATCCTCGACAACATGCGCGAACAGATCCTCACGGATGCGCAGCTGCCGGACTACATGCCGCTGTTTTCGATCTCCAACGGACGCGGCTTCCTGCACGGAATGAAGACCAAGGGCAAGGCCCTTGCCATGAAGAGCTTTGATGGCATTGCCCCCGGCGAAGGTGGCGAACTCTGACCGTCCCGAGGGATCAGGCTCATCGGGACCGATCCCGACCATCAATTCCTTACGATATATCCCACCAGCATCTGCTTGGAATGGACCGGGGCGAGTGCCAAATTGATCTGCCCGGTCAGCTGTTTGCCGGCGCAACTGGCGGTGAACCCGGTGGTGAGCATCTTGCGGGTCGCGACAAGATTGTCGATGGCCTCATCGACATGGGTGTCGAGAACGAACCGGAAGCCTGAGGACATCTGGGCGACATTGCCGAGCAATAGCCGCTGTTTCAACATCGCCACGAAGGGCTCGTTGAACAACTGAATCTTCTTGTCCCGAGTCAGCACGATGGCTGGTGACGGAGAGGCGTGAAGAAGAACGCCGAGATTCTCGATGGAATAGGATGCTTCGGCGGCAGCCAGACGACGCCACATCCAACGAAAGGCGACGACCCTCAGCATGGAGGCCAGATTGCCGCCGTCGCCGACTTGCTCGGCCGCCTGCTCAACGACCTCCCCCATCGATTGGCGTGATCCAGTAAGAAGCCAGGACAGACCTTCCCAATAAACCGACTCCAGACGAATGCCGCGCCGCACGCCGCCGCGTCCGATGATGGCACGGAACTTCGGTTCCGCATCCCCGTCATCGATCTGGAACAGCGTCTGACCGGGAAGCTCGATCCTATCCGCCTGAAGCAATGTCCGGTCGGAGGACGACATGCTTCACCGCTCGGTCAGGGCGACGGATTGCGCCTTGTTGATCGGCTTCATCAGGTAGCTGAGAATGGTCTTGCGACCGGTCATGATCTCCACCGACGCGACCATGCCCGGAATGATCGGATACGCCTTGCCGTTGCGCTTCAATTCCGACTGGTCGGTCTTCACCTGAACGAGATAGAAGGTCTCGCCTTTCTCCTTCTCGACAATACTGTCGGCGGAGATGTTGGTCACCTCGCCTTCCAGGCCGCCGAAGATCGAGAAGTCATAGGCCGTAATCTTGACGATCGCCTTCTGGCCTCGGCGAATGAACGCGACATCCCGCGGCGATATCTTCGCCTCGATGAGAAGGACGTCCGCCGTCGGCACAATGCCGGCAACCACCGTGCCCGGATCGACGTAGGCACCGATGGTGTTCACTTCGAGCGTGTTGACGATGCCATCCACAGGGGAGCGGATATCGGTGCGGTCGACGCGGTCGGATGCACCGCGTATGGTCTCGTCGATGACGGAAAGCTCCGCCAGGGTTTGTGCCTTTTCGGTCAGCGCCTGCTGACGCAATTGCAGCGCCAGTTCATCGACCTGCAGCTTAGCCTCCTCCACCGCGCCACGCAGCCGCTCCAGGCTTTCGGTATAGACATTGACCTGCCCGCGCTGATCGGTCAGTTCCCGCTCGACCGTGATCAACTGTGTCTGCGCAACGAGACCTTTCTTGGCAAGGGGGCTCATGAGATCGTACTGCCGGGTCGCGGCTTCGATATTCTGCTGCAGGCGCGCGATGTTAGCCTGCGCTTCGCTCAACTCATTCTCGCGCTGGCGGACGCGCTCCTGCAGGACACCAAGCTTGTTCAGATAGCTCGCCTTGTTGGCGGCAAACAGGCTCTGTTCGTTTTCGCAGACCTTGCTGGCCACAGCCTTCACGTCCTCGGGACAGACGAAATCGACGTCGTAGTTTCCCACCTCTTCGAGCGCCAGGCGTGCCACCTTGGCGCCCAGAGCGCGGGCCTTGGCCTTGGCCTCGCCGAGAGAGGACTCGGTAGTGGTGTTGTTTAGCTGGACGATGAGCTCGCCCTTGCGCACCACCTGCCCCAACTGGACGGCGATGGTCTGCACAATCCCGGCTTCCGAAGATTGCACGATCTGGGTCTTGGAGACCGGAATGACCTTGCCTTCCCCTCTGGCGAGCTCGTCAATCTCGGCAAACGCCGCCCAGGCGAGAAAGACCACGATCAGAAGCGCCACAAGGGAGACAATCGTGCGGGCAAAAAAAGGAGGCGTGTCGACGACCGCTCTGCTCATGGCTTCACCGCAGCCTTCTTCTGCATCGCTTCGATCACCGTCTTTTTCGGCCCGTCGGCGACCACGCGGCCCTTGTCCAGAACGATCAGACGATCGACAAGATCGAGCATCGTGAAGCGGTGGGTGGCGATCAGAAGCGTGGTGTTGCGGTCGAAGGCACTGGACAGACGGTTGATCAGGTGCCGCTCGCTCGCAAGGTCCATTGCGCCGGATGGCTCATCGAGGAAAACGATCTTCGGCTTCGTCAGCAGGAGGCGGGCAATGGTCATCGCCTGCTTCTGGCCGCTGGACAAATTCGTTCCGCGTTCGCCGACGGGCATGTCGAAACCACGCGGGTGGCGAGAGACGAACTCTTCCACGCCGGTCATGCGCGCCACCTCGAGCAGTTCCTCATCCGTCGCGTCGGCGCGGCCAATCAGGAGGTTTTCCTTGACCGTGCCGGAGAAGAGATCCGAAGACTGGCCGGCAACCGCGACGGCAGACCGCACTTCGGACATGTGATATTGGCGAATATCGACACCGTCGATCAGCACGCGCCCCTCGGTCGGGACGAAGAGCCCGTCCAACAGACGCCCGAGTGTCGTCTTGCCAGAGCCGATCCGCCCGATGATGCCGACCCGTTCTCCCGGCTGGACCGTCAGATTGAGCTGGCTGATGACCGGGTGATCGGAACCTGGATAATTGAACGAGACATTCTGGAACGAGAAGCCGCCCTGCTTGATCTCGCGGTTGACGAAGCCCACCGTGGACGGGCGATCTTCGGGTTGATCCATGACCTGATCGAGGATGCGCAAAGACAGCGTCGCCTGACGGAAACGCGCGAGGGTCATGGCGATCTGGCCGAGCGGCGCGCCGGCCCGGCTGGCCAGCATGACGGTAGCCACGATTGCGCCCATCGCCAGGCGGCCCTCGGAGAACTCATAGGTTCCGGCGATCACGATCAATACACCAACGATCTGCTGGATGAGCGCTGTCAGGTTGATCGCGTTGGTCGAGACATGCTTGATGTCTTCGCTGGTGCGGCTCGAATGCTTCATGAGCTCCTGCCAGCGACGCAACATGGTCGCTTCCGCACGAAGGCTCTTCAACGTCTCGATGGTCGAGATCGTCTCGACCAGGAGAGACTGACGCTTGGAGGCTTCGTTGGAGGCAGCCGCCATGCGATGGCCGATTTGGGCCTGGGCCCGCAGTCCGATTATGACAGACAGCACAAGCGCCACGGCCGGGATGATCGCCAGCCAACCCGAGATCAGATAGATCACGATCAGGAAGATGAAGACGAAGGCCGTATCGATCACCAGCCCGATGGTGTTCGACGTGAAGAATTCGCGGACGAATTCGTATTGCATCACGCGATTGGCATATTCGCCCGTCGACAGCGGCCGCGACGCCAGCGTGGTGTTCAGCACCTTGTCGAAAATCATCTGCGAGAGACGCAGGTCGGCGCTGCGACCGGCATGGTCGATCAGGGCGGCCCGTGCCGTCTTCAGCAGATAATCGAAGAGATAGGCGAGCAATATGCCCACCGCGAGCACCCAAAGTGTCGGGATCGCCTTGTTCGGCAACACCCGATCATAGACGTTCATGGTAAAAAGCGGCGAACCGAGAGCAATCAGATTGATGAACAGCGCGGCGATCACCACGCGGACGTAGGTTTTCCAATAGGGCGTCAGGGCCCGAACCAGCCAATGGCGTTTCTCGATCTCGTCTGCGGTGCCGACCAATGCGTCATCGCTGTCATTGCGATAAAACAGCGTGAAGCCGAAAGCAAACTCCGGTTCGAGCGCCAAGAGTTCGTCCCGGCTGAGGCGGCTCGCCAAGGGACCGCCGGCGACATCGAGGGTATAATCGCCGGAAGCGGAGACTTCCAGCAGAGGCAACGTGCCCCCGTCCTTCAGGACAACGATGGCCGGACAGTCGAAGTCGCCCTCTCGCACCGCCCGCTCGGCGACACGCATGACCTGCAGACCGATGCGTTCGGCCACATGCTCTACATCGTCGATGTCCAGGGACTCGACGATTTCATCGGGAAGCCC
Organism: Allorhizobium sp. DMC15; assembly: GCF_056314065.1. Classification (NCBI taxonomy): domain Bacteria; kingdom Pseudomonadati; phylum Pseudomonadota; class Alphaproteobacteria; order Hyphomicrobiales; family Rhizobiaceae; genus Allorhizobium; species Allorhizobium sp. DMC15. The sequence goes on along the minus strand of NZ_JBQUZB010000005.1, from coordinate 4,314 downwards.
CGAGAACAAAACGGTATCGGAGCTGGGCCGGCCATAATATCCGGCCACAGCCTTGAACGAAGCACGAAAGCTTTGGCGGGCACGAGTGCCCGCCGGTTCCCTAAAGGTATTGAGCATTTCATCCAATCGGATGGACGGTTACTGGAGCGGCGCCAGGAGGTCCATCGGCACACCCGCCTTTTGCCGCGGATCCCGCTCGACATAGGCACCATCCGCCGACGTCTTCACGGAAAATTCGTTGCGCGCATAGGCTTCCGTCTGGGCCACGGGCTTGCCACCCATCACCTTCAGCAGAGAGCCGGTTGCGGCCAGGATCTTGTATTCTGCGAAAAGCGCTGCAAAGCGTGCCGTCTCGGCGACGATGCTGGTATTGAAGCGCGTGTTCTGCGCATCCAGCACGTCGAGCAGCGAGCGCTGACCGATCTTGAACTGTTCGCCATAGGACGACACGAGCTTGGCGTTCTGCGACGACTGCGATGCAAGGATCTGAGAGAGCTCGCCGCGGCTGCTGCGCTCGTTCCAGGCCGAGCGCACCGATTCCTCGATCTCCCTATGAACCTGGTCGGACGCGTAGCGCTGTTCGCTGGCCCGGCGGATCTGCTCCTGCTCGCGGGCCTGATCGATGCCACCGCGATAGAGGTTCCAACGGGCAACCAGCCGAACTTCGAGATCGTTGGTGTTGCCCTGGCTGCCACTGATGTCGTTGCCGACGCTGGCCCGGCCTTCGAGGTCAAGCGTCGGAGCATAGTTCGAGCGCGCGCCACGCACGGCTGCATCCGCCGCATCGATATCGGCTCGGGCCGAGAAGATGCGGGGGTTGTTGGTCTTGGCAAGCTCGATTGCGTCCTGCAGCGAACGCGGCAGAGCCTTGCCCAGCGAACCCGGCATCTTGGCATTGGCGATCGGCTCACCAACGGTCTGAAGGAAGCGGATTTTGGTCGCTTCGAGTTCTTCCTGCGCCTCGCGCAGGCGGGCCTTGGCCGCCTCAAGACGCTCGCGACCCTGGACGCTGTCCACATCCGTCAGAGCGCCACCGGCAATACCCTGATTGATGTCGCCCAGGATCCCTTGGTGGAAATCGACGTTCTGCTTGGCAATGCCGACGATCTTGGTCTGCAGGATATACTCAAGGTAATCCTGCGCCACCTGAAGGGCTACCGTCTCCGAGCGCTCCAGCACGCGGAACGAGGCACCATCGACACGCGACGCCTGCGCATCGACCTGCGCGCGGCGCGCGCCGCCATCGAGCAGACGCTGCGTGACGGTCAGGCCGACATCCGAGGAGTTGAAGGTTTCATAGTCCTGCGTCAGCGTTCCCGTGCCTTCGTTCGAGAGGCGGCGCTTTCCCACGCCGGCTTCGAGATCGATCGAAGGCAGATAGAGGCCACGCGCCTGACGCAGTTCGAATTCGACCGCCTCACGGTTTTTGACAGCCTGAGAGATCTGCGGGTTCGTGGTGAGCGCCTTCTGGATGGCCTCTTGCAGCGACATCGCGCTTGCGGGGGTCCAGGACACCACTGCCAGTGCCGCAGACGTGTACAAGGCCGCGAACAGTCTATTTTTGGTAAACAATTTAGTGCCCCTGCCCAAATTCAATTAGCACTTCTTATATACCGGAGGATCTCAGGCTGTGAAGTCTAATCCGCCCGCCCGAAAGATGCACCCAATTTTGATCTGTTGACACGCAGCACTTGAATTCTCGGCCAAGATTAAACGTTTCTGCTCTACAGGGCTCGACTTCGTCCCATTGAAGCGCTGTGAAAAATAAAACTTCGGAAAAAAATTTCCCGACCTCTTGCAACCACCGTGATCACAGCAGCGCTGTGAATTAACGCTGTCTGGAGAAAAATAGGGCATGTCTCCCATCAGCCACAGGGAATTGCGTCCAGACGCAAGGATCCTCTGTGGATTGATGTGCAGAACCTGAGTCTCTTTGCAGAATCAGCGAAGTAGTTCGGAACGGATAAACACGAAACATACATAAAGGGGCGCCCGATGGGCGCCCCTTTGTTTTGTTCCATTACCGTTTCATGCATCAGTCGTGGTGGGTGACCGTGACCGAGTGCTGGTCGTCGAAGAGAACCTTCACGGCCGTGGTGTGGTTCTGAAGGACGGCGATGTCCTTCCAGCTTTCTTCACCGATCTGGACGCTCACGGTGGTATTGCCGTCGGCAACCGTTGCCTTCAGGCTGGCTGCTGCCGTTTCCGCCGTGGCCTGCTCGCCCAAGAGGCTGTCGAGAAGGGCCGAGACATCGAGCTGGTCGCCCTCAGCGGACGAGTAGTCGGTGATCACGTCCGCCACATCGATGTCGTGGAGAGCCGTCTCGTCGAAGACGAAGGTATCAGCACCCGCACCACCGGTCAGGAAGACCTGACCCATGCCGCCATGCAGGACGTCATCGCCATCCGTGCCGATCACGGTCAGGGCATCGGACATGTCCGAGCCGAAGATCGTGTCGAAACCGACTTCGACGAAGTTGCCGGTCGAGCCATCGTCGAAGGTGAAGGAGCCTTCGCCGAGGATCGTCTGCCCGTCTTCCGTCCCGCCTGTCGTATCCGTGGTGAGCGAGATGCTCGCCACGTGGTGATCGGCAAGGCTCGACAACTCGCCATCGTCGCTGATGCCGTTGTTGTTGGCATCGATCCAGACCTTCAGCTTCGAGAAGGCATCGTCGCTGCCGTCGATCTTGCCGTCACCATTGCCATCCAGCGAGGCGAGTGCCGCCACACCGCTGGCGAAGGTGCCGCCGTTGAAGTTCGGCGTGAAGATCTCCGACCCGTCGTCGATCTTGCCGTCGCCATTGACGTCATAGGCGAGAACGCCGTCGTCGCTGGTCCAGGCAATCTGGTCCTTGTGACCATCGGCATTGATGTCAAACGTGACACCGGTGTCGATGGACGAGAAGGCGAAGCCGTTGTGGTCGAGGTCAAGGATGATGGGGTCGGCGGCATTAACCGGCGTCATAGAGACGTAGGCCCCACCCACTGTGACATTGACCCCACTGAGGGACGATGCGCCGACAAGGGTGTAGGCCGTTACGAAGCCGTTACCGACATCGACCTTCACAAGAAGATCGCTGCCAGCGATGACAACCTTCACTACACTGTTCACATTTGACGGAACTGACGTGAAAAGCGAGCTCAGATCAATTTTATCTTGGCCCTCAAAACCCAATATCCTATCCGCATTTGAGGCCGTCAAAGCCTCGCCACCCCATTTGAAGGTATCAGCCGCCGCTCCGCCGATTAAATAATCATTACCGGAGCCTCCGACCAGCAAGTCGCTGGCACCTTGTCCATAAAGCACATCATCCCCGGCGGCCCCGTAAATATTGTCTCCGCCATTTGCTCCGTACAGAATGTCATCAGTATTGTCATATCCGGTCAGATCGTCCTGGCTGGTAGATCCTACAATTACTCTGAAAGTTTCCTCTCCCACGACCACTCCATTGGAGCGCACTTCAATTATCACGACATGATTAGCGTCAGTCCCCGTACCGGAGCCGGCAGTCGCGATTTGGTTTCCGTTTATGATTTTGAATTGCGCAGGCGTTGGTCCATCCTTGATGTGGAAGGTCAGCCCTGTCAGTGACTGATCGAAGGTCAGAGAACCTAGTACCGTATTTGATTGCGGCGCATTGCTGAAACCAATCGGATTAACTGGGATCCAGGTTATATTCCCATCTGCCACAGCCGTCACATCAACCGTCAGCTCATAGCTGTCGACGCTGAAGTCACTACCGTCGCTGACCTGGAAGCCGATCGTCGCATAGTCGTCGCCATTGGCATTCGCCGCAGGGACGAACTGAAGCTTGCCTGCTTCAATATCAGCGCGAGAGATGACCTGGTTTTCCGTCACAGCCTCCCAGACCGCACCGTTCAGGAACTGCAAGGTTCCATTCAACGGAAGGCCTGTGATCTTCACCGAAGCAAGCGGCGTGCCCTCGGTGTCCGAATAGCTGCCGAAGTCCGAGACACTCAGAAGCTTCGGCGTGTCTTCCAACGTCGTGACACTGTCATCGCCCGACGTCGGAGCATCGTTCACAGCCGTCACATCAACCGTCAGCTCATAGCTGTCGACGCTGAAGTCACTACCGTCGCTGACCTGGAAGCCGATCGTCGCATAGTCGTCGCCATTGGCATTCGCCGCAGGGACGAACTGAAGCTTGCCTGCTTCAATATCAGCGCGAGAGATGACCTGGTTTTCCGTCACAGCCTCCCAGACCGCACCGTTCAGGAACTGCAAGGTTCCATTCAACGGAAGGCCTGTGATCTTCACCGAAGCAAGCGGCGTGCCCTCGGTGTCCGAATAGC
>NZ_JBQUZB010000004.1:0-535119 GCF_056314065.1 Allorhizobium sp. DMC15 | reverse complement strand
CCAACACGTCAACAACCAATCGCAACAAAAATACAAAAATCTAACATCTAACTGTTTTTAAAGGATAATTTCGTGAGGAAACAGACGCGGGGCTGAAAACCGGATTGGGAATGCGGCTGAAAGCTCCGGGAAACCAGGGCTTCTGGACAAGCCGCCCATGGGCAGCCCCATTCTATATGGGCCTCTATCTTAAGGGCTGCCCTGCTCCCTATATAACGGCGCTGGCCCTTTAAGGGATAAGCGGTTCTTTCCCATCTAGGACGGCGCCCCGCATTCTCCATAATTCCGGTTCACACAGGACCCGAAATGGCCGCTGATTTGACGCCGGCGTCCAAAACATGAGACATGAGAGCGCTTGACGCGCAGGCATGGGGCTTTGCGCCCCGTGATCATGATTGGCATAGGGATCGACAGACCGGCATGACGGCAGACCGCGACATGATCCGCTCGCTGGGAACGGAGCCTCCGATCCTGGCGGATGGTTTCCGGGCGCCGGACCGGCGCGAGATCTCGTTGCGTTGGCTGTCGGGCACCTTTCTGACCGGCATCACCTCTTGCATCCTCATGGGGGTGGCTCTTTTCGCTGCCCTCGACGGCCGCCAGCAGCTGGCCATCCCCGCAGAAGCCTACGCAGTCGTGCCCCCGGATGGCGACGCATCCCCAGCCAAGGACACTGTACGAGGCTCCCGACTCTTCGGCGCGAAAATTGCTGCTCGTCCGGTCGACAAGGCGATCCTTGATGTCCCCACGGTCATCAAGGACGGCGAACGCGAGCTTGTGCGCAAACAGCCCTTTGCCCATGTGAAGATGGCGCTCGCCGCCGACTACGCCGTTCAGGACCGCTACCCGCCCTTTGACCCGCTCTCGATCTTTGCCATCGACCAGACCACCCCGCCGGTCGCCAATCGCACAGGCTCTCTCTATGGCTCGGATGTCGAGTCCGAGGTCATCCTGAAGTCGAGCCCCTTCCCGAGCAGCCCGGAACTGCCCCTTGCCGGCGAGATGACCTTCGACGAAGTCGAGGAAAATGTCCGCTCGAACGGATCGGTTCTGACCGACGGCGACAGTCAGGTCGCCGCCCTCTATTACATCGACCCGCGCCGCTTCGACACCGAAGACACGGGGATCGATCTCGCCGTCGGTCTGTCCGCCCGGGTGGTCGAAGAGAACATGAGCGTGGCCGAACCCGAGGTCGTCACACCGATGACGCCGGAATTTGCCGACGACATTCTCCCGGCCCGCAGCGCCCAGTCGGTTTCGGCTTTGATGGTCGCCTCCGGATATCCCGCCTCCAAGGCCGAGGATGTGGAAGCCGCCCTCGCGCCGCACATGTCGGGCAAGCTGCTCGCGGTTGGCGATGTCCTGCGTGTCGGGCTCATCCAGCGCGGGGACGAGGTCCGTCTTGTCCGGTTTTCGCTGTATCACAATGCAGGCCATGTCGTGACGCTCGCCGTCAATGATGCCGGACGTCTGGTCGAGGGCAGCGAACCGCCGCAACTGGCCGCGATCTCGGGCGCCTTCGACGGTTCGACACCCGCCATCGTCACCGGCCGCGATCTGCCGCGCGCCTATGACGGCATTTACCGCGCCGCACTTTCCTATGGCATGAGCAAGGAACTGACCGCGCTGGTCGTTCGACTGCTCGCCTCCAATGTCGATTTCCAGGCCCAGCTGAAGCCGACAGACATGCTGGAAGCCGTCTTCTCGGTCACAGACGAGGAAGGCAAGGCAACGCCGGATTCCGAACTCCTGTATGTGCGCGCCCGTTTCGGCGACACGATCACCCAGTTCTACCGCTTCCAGAACCCGGAAGATGGCTCGATCGATTACTTCGATGAAGAAGGCAAGTCGATCCGCCAGTTCCTTCTGCGCAATCCCGTTCCCAACGGCCGCTTCACCTCCGGCTTCGGCATGCGCCGACATCCCATTCTGGGCTATTCGCGCATGCATACCGGTGTCGACTGGGCAGCACCGCGCGGCACACCGATCATCGCAGCCGGCAATGGTGTCGTCGAGAAGGCCGGCTGGGCTTCGGGTTACGGCAACCAGACCCTGATCCGCCATGCCAATGGTTATGTCACCTCCTACAACCACCAGAGTGGCATCGCCAAGGGGATCGTCCCGGGCGCCAAGGTGACCCAGGGTCAGGTGATCGGCTTTGTCGGCTCCACCGGCTCCTCCACCGGATCGCACCTGCATTACGAACTCATCGTCAACGGCACCAAGGTCGATGCGATGAAGGTGCGTCTGCCGGGTGGCAAGGCGCTCGAAGGTCAGGCACTGGCCGTTTTCGAACAGGAGCGCCAGCGCATCGACACGCTCCTCGAAAGCGGCGGGCGCCCGGCCCAGGTGGCGAGCCGCTAGCAGAGCGTCACCCGACCCTGACCGCTTAGGCCCGCTGGCTGCCGCAACAAAGTCCCTCTGCCGCAAAGATAACGCCCGCGCATTTTCCTCAAATGCGAGCGTCTGCGTTTATCGAAAGGAATGAGTTGTATGGTGTCATGCGCTCAATTTCTGGCAGGGGAACATCATGACCGAGACATATTTCCTGTTTGGCGGACGCCTTAACCGGTTGCAGTATTTTCTCGCGGGCCTCGTGATTAACCTGGCCGGCGGCGGCTTGCTGTTCTTGGCGATCATGGAGATGGTGAACGGCGGCGGCATGCTGATCCTGGCGTTCCTGATCGTCTTTGGGCTAATGTTTCTCTGGGTCTCGCTCAGCATGCAGGCGGCCCGCATCCGTGATATCGGCCTCAATCCCCTCTTCACCATTGTTGGCTTTGCCATCCTTTACGGCATTGTCCATTCCCTGGAGACGATGACATCGGGCAGTGATCTCGGTTCGATCCTCTCCATGTTCGACATCGGTCTGCAGATCGTCGCCACTCTCTTCATGCTGCTGGCACCCGGCGACAGTTTTTCCGCAGACGATCCGATATTGCCAGCGGCCCCTCAGGATAGGCTCGACCGCAGCACCGTCTTGACCCGCGAGGAGACGAAGGTGCGGACACACCCGGCAGCGACAGCCCCCATGGCACGGGGATATGGCAAGCCGACCTTCGGGCGTCGCGGAATGTAACCTTTCAGGCGAGGCTTGAGACGCAAAAAGGGCGGCCCGAAGACCGCCCTTTCCGTTTCAATCCGTATCGCGGCGTCAGGCCGCGGCACTCACCGCCGTCTTCGGCGAGATCAGCAGCCGGTCGCTGCCAGCTTCGATCACGATCTCCGATCCGTCCATCACCTGACCGGCGAGGATCTGCTCGGCGAGCGGGTCCTGCAGGTATTTCTGGATCACCCGCTTCAGCGGACGGGCGCCATAGACCGGATCGTAGCCCTTGTCCGCCAGCCAGTTGCGGGCATCGGGTGTGAGATCGATGGCGATCTTGCGTTCCGACAGGAGCGACAGAAGCCGCTTCATCTGGATATCCACGATTGCGCCCATTTCCGAGCGACGCAGCCGGTGGAAAAGGATGATCTCGTCGACACGGTTGAGGAATTCCGGCCGGAACGAGGCCTTCACCACATCCATCACCTGGTCGCGCACCTGGTCGACATCCTGGTCCTCGCCGAGCGAGGTCAGGTACTCGGCTCCCAGGTTCGAGGTCATGATGATGATCGTGTTCTTGAAGTCGACCGTCCGGCCTTGCCCGTCCGTCAGGCGCCCGTCATCGAGCACCTGCAGAAGAACGTTGAACACATCCGGATGTGCCTTCTCGATCTCGTCGAACAGCACGACCTGATAGGGCTTGCGCCGCACAGCTTCCGTCAGCGCCCCACCTTCCTCGTAGCCGACATAACCGGGAGGCGCGCCGATCAACCGTGCGACCGAGTGCTTCTCCATGAATTCCGACATGTCGAGCCGGACCATCGCCGTCTCGTCGTCGAACAGGAAGCGCGCGAGCGACTTGGTGAGCTCGGTCTTGCCGACACCGGTTGGCCCAAGGAAGATGAACGAACCGATCGGCCGGTTCGGATCCTGCAGACCGGCGCGGGCACGGCGAACCGCACGCGAGACCGCCTGCACAGCATCACCTTGACCGACGACCGATTTCGCCAGCTCGTCTTCCATCCGGAGCAGCTTGTCCCGTTCGCCCTCGAGCATCCGGTCGACCGGAATGCCGGTCCAGCGCGACACCACATGGGCTATACCATCGGCGGTGACCACCTCCTGCACCATGTTGCCGCCACCAGACGCATCCTGGGCTTCCGCCTCGACCAGCTGTTTTTCCAGGTTCGGGATCACACCATAGGCGAGCTCGCCCGCCCGCTGAAATTCGCCCTGCCGCTGCGCGATCGCCAGTTCGTTACGCGCCTCGTCCAGCTGCTTCTTCAGGTCTGCGGCAAGGCCGAGCTTCTGCTTTTCCGCCTGCCAGCGGGCGGTGAGCGCATCCGCCTCTTCCTCGAGCGAGGTGAGTTCGGTCTCGAGCCGGTTCAGCCGGTCGGCCGAGGCCGCGTCGGTTTCTTTCTTCAGGGCTTCACGCTCGATCTTCAGCTGGATGATGCGGCGATCGAGTTCGTCGAGCTCCTCGGGCTTCGAATCCACCTGCATGCGCAGCCGCGAGGCAGCTTCGTCCATCAGGTCGATCGCCTTGTCGGGCAGAAAACGGTCGGTGATGTAGCGGTTCGACAGGGTAGCAGCCGCCACCAAAGCCGAATCCGAGATCCGTACCTTGTGATGCTGCTCGTATTTCTCCTTCAACCCGCGCAGGATCGAGATCGTGTCCTCGACCGTCGGCTCGTCGACCATCACCGGCTGAAAGCGCCGGGCGAGTGCCGCATCCTTTTCGACATGCTTGCGATATTCATCAAGCGTGGTGGCCCCGACGCAATGCAACTCGCCGCGCGCAAGCGCCGGCTTCAAGAGGTTCGAGGCGTCCATGGCGCCATCGGCTTTCCCGGCACCCACCAGCGTATGCATCTCGTCGATGAACAGGATGATCTCGCCGTTTTCGGACTGGACCTCGTTCAGCACGGCCTTCAGCCGTTCCTCGAACTCGCCGCGATATTTGGCACCCGCGATCAGCGCGCCCATGTCGAGCGCCATCAGCTTCTTGTCCTTCAGGCTTTCCGGCACGTCGCCATTGACGATGCGCAGCGCCAGGCCTTCGGCGATCGCGGTCTTGCCGACGCCGGGTTCACCGATGAGGACCGGGTTGTTCTTCGTCCGGCGCGACAGGACCTGGATCGTCCGGCGGATCTCGTCGTCGCGACCAATGACAGGATCCAGCCGACCTTCGCGGGCTTCCGCCGTCAGGTCCCGGGCATATTTCTTCAGGGCATCGAAGCCGGCTTCGGCATTGGCGCCATCCGCCGTACGCCCTTTACGGATCTCGTTGATCACCTGGTTAAGCGCAGCCGCCGTCACGCCGCCCTTTTTCAGCGAAGCGGACGTGGAGGCAGACGATTCAATGGCAAGTGCCAGAAGCAGGCGCTCGACGGTGACGAAGCTGTCGCCGGCCTTCTTGGCCGCATCTTCGGCAGTCGAGAACACTTTGGCGAGCGGCTGCGCCAGATAGACCTGGCCATTGCCGCCGGAGACCTTCGGCAGCTTGGCAAGCGCCGCGTCATTGGCGAGCCGCACGGCTTTCGCATCCCCGCCGGCGCGGCTGATCAGCGACGACGCCATGCCCTGATCGTCGTCGAGCAGGACTTTCAAGACATGCTCGGGCGTGAACTGCTGATGCCCCTCGGAAAGGGCATAGGTCTGTGCAGATTGCAGGAACCCGCGCACGCGTTCGGAATAACTCTCGATATTCATGGTCTGTCTCCGTTTCCCCGCCCTGCCCGTATCGGCACAGAACGGATGCTGTGGATCGGCCCCCGGAAGCGGCGGGCCCTTGGCGCGGATCTCCGCGCCCTCGATCGAGATATGGGAGTGGTTTTGTGCCCTTTAAAGAGGCATTTAAACGAAAAAACTCCGGACTTTCGCCCGGAGTTTGCATTGGTCAAATTGCCCTTGGTGAGATCACTCGGTCTCGGCCGAAGCAAGCGCCGGAGCGTCTCCGCCTTCGCCATTGCCAGCGCCTTCGCCACCCTCGTCGGCACCGGCGCTGCGGCGCGGCTGGCGGCGCGGGCGATTGCTGGCAGCACGACGACGCGGCTGGCGTTCGCCGCCGGCCTCGACAGCACTTTCGGCAACCGCGGCGACGACCTCAGCCGGCATGTCCTCGATCACGGGCTGGGGCCCGGAACCGGCAATCTCGGGCTGAGGCTGAGGCTGAGGCTCGACCGGCCGCTCCGGCTGACGCTGCGGGCGATTGTGCTGCTGCTGGCGGTTCTGGTGCTGGGGACGACCCTGCTGCTGATTGCCGCGATCACCGCCACGGTCCTGCCCGCGCTCGACGGACTGACCGTTGTTGTTGTCGTCCGAACCGTCGAAATCTTCGCCGTCGCGCTCGTTGAAGTCCTGACGATCGTCGCGGTCCTCATTGCCATCGCGATCCTCGCGCTGGAAGCGCTCCTGCATCTGCGCCTGGGCGGCTGCAATGATGCGGTTGTAGTGCTCGGCGTGCTGCAGGTAGTTTTCCGCCATGACGCGGTCGCCTGCGCTCTGTGCATCTCGCGCCAGCGTCGAATACTTTTCGGCGATATGCTGTGCCGTGCCGCGGATTTTGACGTCGGGACCCGAGCTGTCATAGGTCCGGGTCAGGGGGTTCTGGCCCTTGCGGTTGAAGTTGCCGCCGCCATTGCCGCCGCCACCGCCATTGTTGTTGTTACGCCCCCGACCACGCTTGTTCTGCTGTCCTGGCCTCATAGATGATTCACCTGAATGTCTCTGTTGTGCTGAAAAAGGGCAAAGCCGCTGGTTCTGGTTAGCCCGGACCAAGTCTCCACGCGCCGCCGGCAGACCGCGCTCTCGCCTTGCTCGCCGCTGGTGAAAGTCGAGTTTACTGAGTTACGCACCGGTCTTTTTGTGCTTCGCGGGGCTCGAAAGCGAACCGTTGTCGAAGCCGGCCCAGACATGAACGAATCTTCGTTCTTTACCCCGCCGCCCGTTACGTGCCCGCAAACTATTACGCTTCCTGCGGAAAACCAAGCCTTTTTCTGTTTTTCCCGGAATTATCCTTAGCACGCGCAGCAAACACGTCAGTCTTGCTTGCGGCTGAAGATCAGCACCCGATCCCGCCCGCCGAGATCCCGATGCGCCTCTAGCCGCAAAAATCCCGCCTGTTCAAATACTTGCTGTACATCGCTCTGCTGGTCGAAGCCGATCTCCAGCCCGATGATGCCGCCGGAATTGAGATGAGCGCCCGCCTCTGCAGCAATGGCTCTATAGGCTTCCAGCCCGTCTTCGCCGCCATCCAGCGCCGCGACGGGATCGTGATTTGCCACTTCGGGCTCGAGCCCTTCCATCACGGCGCTGCGGATATAGGGCGGGTTCGACACGATGATATCGAAGCTATCGGGCGTTTGCGCGAACCACGGACCCATCCGAGGCGAAAACCGATCGGCAAGCCCGAGAGCCGCCGCGTTGGCCGCAGCCGTTGCAAGTGCATCCTCGGAGATATCGACACCGACGGCCATTGCCTCGGGACATTGCGCAAGAAGAGCGAGCGCAATCGCGCCTGTTCCCGTGCCGAGATCGACGATCTCTGCCGTCCCCTGTAAAGCAACCCTGTGTCGAAGATGCGGCAGAAGCGCATCGACGAGGACTTCGGTATCGGGTCTCGGTTCGAGTGTACCGGGACTGAGTTTCAGGTCGAGCCCATAGAACTCGCGCGATCCGAGAATCCGAAAGACCGGCTCCCTTGCTAGCCGCCGCAAGACGGCATCTTCGACCCGGAGGAGGTGATCTTCCCTCACCGCCCGGTCGCCGTCCAAAACCAGATCCGTATGAGTGAGCCCCAGCAACTCCATCACGAGGATGCGCGAATCCTGATCGGCATCGGCAAGACCCGCCTCCTCGAAGCGCCGGCGTGCGTCGTGGATCAGACCTCTCGCCGTCGCGCGTTTCTCACTCACTGGGTTTCGCCCAGTTGCGCGAGCTGCCCGGCCTGATAGTCGGAGATCAGGGCATCGACCATCTCATCGATATCGCCCTCGATCATCTTGTCCAGCTTGTAGAGCGTCAGGTTGATCCGGTGGTCGGTCACACGACCCTGGGGAAAATTGTAGGTTCGAATACGTTCAGATCGGTCGCCCGAACCGACCTGGCTCTTGCGGCTCGCCGAGCGCTCGCTGTCCGCCTTCTGTCGCTCGATGTCGTAGAGGCGCGAACGAAGCACCTGCATGGCTTTGGCGCGGTTCTGGTGCTGCGACTTTTCCGACGACGTAACGATCAATCCCGTCGGCAGATGCGTGATGCGCACGGCCGAGTCCGTCGTGTTGACGTGCTGTCCGCCGGCACCGGAGGAGCGCATCGTGTCGATGCGGATATCCTCGGGCTTGATCTCGATGTCGATCTCTTCCGCTTCCGGCAAGACTGCCACGGTCGCCGCCGAGGTGTGGATACGCCCGCTCGCCTCGGTCTCCGGCACGCGCTGCACCCGGTGCACACCGGATTCGAACTTCAGCTTGGAGAACACGCCGCGTCCACTGATCGTCGCGATGATTTCCTTGTAGCCGCCGGCTTCCCCGTCGCTGGCGGAAAGCACTTCCACCTTCCACCCCTTGGTGGAGGCAAAGCGCTCATACATCCGGAACAGATCGCCGGCGAACAGAGCCGCCTCCGATCCGCCGGTTCCCGCACGAATTTCCAGGATCGCACTTTTCTCGTCCGCGGCATCCTTCGGCAACAGCAGGATCTGCATTTCGCCTTCGAGCCCCTCGATCCGGGTCTCGATGTCGGGCAGCTCCATTTCGGCCAGATCCCGCATGTCGCGATCCGTCGCCTTGTCGGCCAGCATGGTCCGCAGATCCGCCGCCTCGTCGACGGCCGACTGATATTCGCGAATCTTCTTCACCACGGGCTCAAGCTCGGAATATTCCGAAGCGAGCTTCACATAGACGTCGGCTGCCGGCCCCGCCGACATTCGCGCCTCGATTTCGCCGAAGCGGCGTTCGAGTTCGCGCATTTTCTCGACAGGAAGCTTCGCCACCCTTTACTCCGGTTTCTTCGTCGAATGTCAGACGGGAATATTGTTCTCGGCCGCAAAGCGGACGAGTACCTCGCGCACTGACACGCCGGGTGTGTTGTCGTCAAGCGCAGCCGTCAGCACATCCGACAGCTGGGAGACGTCCAACCCGAGCAGCATGGCCTTCACCGGACCGATCGAGGTCGGCGACATGGAGATCGAGCGGAAGCCGATCCCGAGCAGCGCCATCGCCGAAAGCGGCTTCGACGCCATCTCGCCGCACAGCGTCACCGGCGTATCGTTGCGCTCGGACGCTCTCACGATGTCCCGCAGGATCCTGAGGAACGGCCGCCCCAGTACGTCGAACCGATCTGCCACCCGCGCATTGCCGCGATCGACCGCCATCGAGAACTGGAACAGGTCGTTGGAGCCGACGGACACGAAGTCCACCTCCTCCATCAGCTCGTCGAGCTGCCACATCAGCGACGGGACTTCCAGCATCGCGCCGAACTGCAGCTTCTTCGGCAGCTGGTGGCCGAACTTCGACAGATGCTGCACTTCCTTCTGCATCAGCTCGCGCACGGCACGGATTTCGGCGACCTCGGTCACCATCGGCAGCATCATCTTCAGCTCGGCACCGGAAGCCGCCTTGAGCAGAGCCCGCAACTGCGTGCGTAAGAGACCCGGCCGGTCCAGCGACAGGCGGATCGCCCGCCAGCCGAGCGCTGGGTTCTCTTCTTCCTGGCTGCGGAAATAGGACACGACCTTGTCGCCGCCGATATCGAGCGTCCGGAAGGTCACCGGCCGACCGGCCGCCTGCTTCAGCACGCTGCGATAAAAACTCTCCTGCTCCTCGCCCTTGGGCATGGTGGACGAGATCATGAACTGCAATTCGGTTCGAAACAGCCCGATACCATCAGCACCTGAATCCGCCAGCTGCGGCAGGTCGACCAACAGGCCCGCATTCATCTGCAGCTTGATCCGCCGCCCGTCCTTGGTCACCGGCTCGACATCACGCAGCGCCCGGAACTGTTCCTGCCGTTTGGCCCTGAGCTTGACCTTCTCTTCATAGGCCTTCTGCAGGTCGGCGACGGGGCGCACATGCACCTTGCCGTCGTCGCCATCGATGATCACGGGATCGCCGTTTTCGGCAAGCGCCACCGCACCCGCTGCCTGACCGACAACCGCAATGCCCATGGCGCGCGCCACGATGACGACGTGGCTGGTGACAGCACCCTCTTCGAGCACGAGCCCACGCAAATTGGCGCGCGGATAGTCCAGAAGTTCAGCCGCACCCATGGCGCGGGCAAAGACGATGGCGTCGTTCGGGAAACCTTCAGCCGTGCTGCGTGGCGAAAAGCCGGTCAGCTGCCTAAGCAGGCGGTTCGCCAGATCATCGAAGTCATGCATGCGTTCGCGCAAATATGGGTCCGTCAACCGGATCATGCGCGCCTTGGTATCGCTCTGCACCTTCTCGACCGCGGCTTCCGCCGTCAACCCGTTGTGGATCGCCTCTTCCATGCGCCGCACCCAGCCCTGGTCATGGGCAAACATGCGGTAGGTCTCGAGCACGTCGCGATGCTCGCCTTCCATGGAGATCTCGCGCCGCGACAGCATGTCGTCAATGGATATCCGGAGCGATCCGAGCGCATCGGCCAGCCTCCGGATTTCCATCTCACTGTCTTCGTTCAAGAGGTTGGTGACGACGATGCGCGGCTCATGCAGCACGACATAGCCGAGGCCGATGCCTTCCGAATAGCTGTCGCCGTCGATCGACACCGGACGCGTCAGGTCGAGTTCCAGACCAGGCCGCGTGATCTTTTTCAGTTCGCCGGTCGCGATCATTTCCGCCAGAACCATGGCGGTCGTCTCGAGCGCTTCGAGCTCGTCCTCGCGATAGTTCCGCGCAGCCTTGTTCTGCACGACGAGAACGCCGAGGCTTCGGCCGGCTCTGAGGATCGGCACGCCGAGGAAGGAGTGGTAAATCTCTTCGCCCGTCTCAGGGAGATAACGGAAAGCCGGATGCGCCTGGGCATCCGAAAGATTGAGCGATTGCGCCGACGCCGCGATCGTGCCGACGAGACCCTGGCCCATCTTCAACTGGGCCAAGTGAACGGCGTCCTTGTTCAGACCTTCCGTCGCATAGAGTTCCAGCACGCCGTCAGAGCGCAGCACATACACGGAGCACACTTCGGCGACCATGTTGCTCGCGATCTGGCGAACGATCCGGTCTAGACGCTCCTGCGGCTCGAGCGGCTCCGCCATCATTTCGCGCAGCCGCTTGAGCAGGACGCGGGGACCCGCAGAAAGGTCTCTCATCGCGTTTTGCTCCACTTCCCATTGGTCAGCGGACTGTTACCCGTGCCTTCTTAGGGGTCGGGCTTCGGCTCTCCGCTCTCAGGAATCAATTCTTATCCAGACCGTAGCAGGAATGCAAAGTGCGAACCGCGAGCTCTGCATACGGACCGTCGATCAGGATGGAAATCTTGATCTCGGACGTGGTGATGGCCTTGATGTTGATGCCCTTCTCGGCGAGCGCCCTAAACGCGGTCGCAGCAACACCCGCATGACTGCGCATGCCGATGCCGATGACCGAAACCTTGACCAGGCCCTTTTCGCTCTGGACGACGTCGAAGCCGATCTTCTCCTTGTTGGAGCCGAGAACGGCGAGCGCCTTGTCCACATCGCCCGAAGGCACCGTGAAGGTCATGTCGGTCTTTGAGCCATCTTCGGAGATGTTCTGGACGATCATGTCGACATTGATATGCGCTTCGGCCAGCGGTCCGAAGATGGCGGCAGAGACGCCCGGACGGTCGGACAGACGGCGCAGCGAGATCTGCGCTTCATCCTTGGCATAGGCGATACCGGTGACGACTTCCTGTTCCACGATCTCTTCCTCATCACAAATCAGCGTACCGGGCGGGTTCAGGAGATCGCCCATGCCCGGCGCATCGGGATCCTCAAAGCTGGAGCGCACGAAGGTGCGGACCTTGTGTACCATGGCAAGCTCGACCGAGCGGACCTGCAGCACCTTGGCGCCGAGCGATGCCATTTCCAGCATCTCTTCGAACGCAATCTTCTTCAGGCGGCGCGCCTTGGGCTCGATGCGCGGATCGGTCGTGTAGACGCCATCGACGTCCGTATAGATATCGCAGCGATCCGCCTTCAGGCCGGCGGCGATCGCCACGGCCGAGGTGTCGGAGCCGCCACGGCCGAGTGTCGCGATGCGGTTATCGGGACCGATGCCCTGGAAGCCGGCGACGACAGCGACCTGCCCCTCGCCCATGCGACGGACGATATCCGAGCCATCGATTTCCTGGATACGCGCCGCGCCATGGGCGTTGTCGGTCTTGATCGGGATCTGCCAGCCCTGCCAGGACCGCGCATTGATGCCCATCGACTGCAGCGCAATGGCAAGAAGCCCCGACGTCACCTGTTCGCCCGAGGCAACGACGGCATCATACTCGCGCGCATCGTAGAACGGCGAGTCTGCACCGGCCACCTTCGGCATGGTCTGCACCCAGTCGACCAACTCGTTGGTCTTGCCCGACATGGCGGAAACGACCACGGCCACTTCGTGACCGGCGTCCACTTCACGTTTCACATGGCGCGCCACGTTGTGGATGCGTTCCAGATTGGCGACGGAGGTCCCGCCGAATTTCATGACGATGCGAGCCATAGACTTGAACCATATGCCCTTGAGAACACGCCGCTGATGCGGCGAAGAAACTGACGACCTGCACCCGAGGCTGCAGGTTGCCGGGCTTTTAGCGAATATGTTCCTGGGGCGCAACGGTCAGGTGGGGCCGAAACGGTACGCCATGGCAGGGAAATTCGCCTGAAAACCGCAGCATTTCGGCTGCCTTAATTTGGAACCAATTCAGGCGCCAACCATCGCGCCACCGGGCTGGGAGCCGGTGTTTCAAGTTAAGCCGTTACTCCGGACAGGGTTGCATGACATCCAGCGCTGAACTCTCCCCACCCCGCGACGAGGCCGAAGCCGAAATCCGCGCTTCAATTCTCAACCGCTATGCCCGCCCTTTGGCCGCCATTGCCGCTCTCTTCGTCTTCGCCGCCGTGGGCTACGCCATTTACAGGCTGACGGAAGAGGTAACCTATGCCGATGTCGTAAACGGCCTGCGCTCCACGAGCCCGGGCTCGATTGCGCTCGCCATAGTCTTCACCGCATTGAGCTTCGCCACACTCTGCCTCTACGACGTCAATGCCCTCGCCTATATCGGCCGCCGCCGCCCCTGGGCCGAAGTGGCGCTCACGGCGTTTAGCGCCTATGCTGTCGGCAATGTCGCGGGCTTCGGCGCACTCTCCGGGGGCGCGATCCGTTACCGGGCCTATTCCCGCGCCGGATTGTCGCCCGATGACATCGGCCGCATCATCGCTTTTGTCACCGTCTCCTTCTCCGTCGGCCTGGTTCTGGTCACGGCGCTCGCCATCCTGCCGGTCGCAGGCGATATCGCCCCGCTGATCGGCCTGTCCCAGAACGTTCTCGTTGCCGGCGACGTGATCCTGCTTGCCGTGCTGGCAATCGTGCTGCTGCTCGCAAGCAGCAACGGCCTGACCATAGGCGGCCGGCGTCTGCAACTGGCCGACAGCCGCACCATGTCGCGGCAGTTCATTGTCACCGTTCTTGACGTCGCCTTCTCCGCCTCCGTGCTCTATGCCCTGTTGCCTCAGGCCGCCGACATCAGCTGGCCGACCTTCTTTACCGTCTATGCCGTTGCCATCGGCATCGGCATCATCAGCCATGTCCCTGCCGGCATCGGGGTTTTCGAAACCGTCATGGTGGCCGCCCTCGGCAGCAAGCTGGGCACGGAGGCCGTGCTCGCGTCGCTGGTCGCCTATCGCCTGATCTATTACGTACTGCCGCTGATTGTTGCGATCGTTCTGGTCACAATCGCCGAACTTCGTCAGCTCGCAGCAACGCCTCTCTCCGCCGGCGTTGCCCGCACCGCCGGCCGTTTGGCGCCGACGCTTCTCGCAACCCTTGCGCTCCTCCTCGGCGTCATGCTGGTCCTCTCCAGCGTCACGCCGGCGCCTGACGGCAATCTCGATGCCTTGGCGCAAGTTCTTCCTCTGCCGGTCCTCGAAGGCGCCCATTTCCTCGCCAGCATTCTCGGCCTCCTGCTGGTCATCGTGGCACGCGGCCTCGCCCAGCGCCTCGACGGCGCCTGGTGGTCCGCCATTTTCATCGCGATCGCAGCGCTCGTCCTGTCGCTTGCCAAGGCTGTGGCGATCTACGAAGCCGGCATGCTGGCGCTGCTGCTGGTCGGCCTCGTGGCGAGCCGCCGCCTCTTCCAACGACCGGCCTCACTCCTTCAGGCGCTGAATTCCGCCTGGCTGCTCGCAGTCGGTGTCCTTCTTGTCGGCGCCATCGCCGTCCTGCTGTTCGTCTATCGCGATGTCGAATACAGCCATGATCTCTGGTGGCAATTCGAATTCTCCGCTGAAGCCCCGCGCTCGCTGCGCGCCGTGCTCGGCCTTACGATCTTCTCCATGGCAATCAGCCTGTTCAGCCTCCTGCGCCCGGCCACCTTCGCGGTCCCGCCCGCCGAGGCACCCGATGTCGACAAGGCCGTCGAGATCCTTGATGGCAACGACATCGCCGACGCTAACCTCGTCCGAACCGGCGACAAGAGCGTGATGTTCTCGCCCGATGGCCAGGCCTTCCTGATGTATGCACGCCAGGGCCGCTCCTTCATCGCCTTTCTGGACCCGGTCGGGCCGAAAGCCTCGCGCGACGAGCTCGTGTGGCAATTCGTCGAAACGGCGCGTGCCGCGGGCTGCCGCGCCGTCTTTTACCAAGCCTCGCCGGCCCTGCTGCCCGCGATCGCCGATGCCGGCATGAAGGCCTTCAAGCTCGGCGAACTGGCGATGGTCGATCTCTCTCGCTTCGACCTCAAGGGTGGACGCTGGGCGACCCTGCGCCAGACCGCCACCCGCGGCGAACGCGACGGCCTCACCTTCGAGACCATCCCGGCGGATCAGGTGCCCGCGATCCTCGACGACCTGCGCCGCGTTTCCGACGGCTGGCTCGACCATCACTGCGCCCGGGAAAAAGGCTTCTCGCTCGGCGCCTTCACCGACGATTACATGACCGCCCAGCCGGTCGCGATCCTGCGTTGCGAAGGCCGGATTGTCGCCTTCGCCAACGTCTTGCTGACCGCCACCAAGGAGGAAGCCTCGATCGACCTCATGCGTTTCTCGCCGGATGCGCCGAAAGGCTCGATGGATTTTCTCTTCGTCCGCCTGATGAGCGAGTTGCGCGACCAGGGCTATCGCCACTTCAACCTCGGCATGGCGCCCCTTTCGGGCCTCTCACGCCGGCAGGTCGCGCCCGTCTGGGACCGCATCGCCAACACCTTTTACGAACACGGCGAACGCTTCTATAACTTCAAGGGGCTCAGAGCCTTCAAGGCCAAGTTCCATCCCGATTGGCAGCCGCGTTATCTCGCCGTGGCTGGCGGTCTCAACCCAGTCCTCGCGCTTCTCGACGCGACGCTTTTGATTGGCGGTGGACTGAAAGGCGTGGTGAAGAAATGACCTCGATCCTCAAGGCCCTCGCGCTGGTCCTCTCCTTGTCGACGGCCTCCGTCGCGCTGGCCGAAGACACCCCGCCGCTCGACTCCGGCATGATCCCGGCACCCCTGACACTCTTGCCCGACGACACCCCGAAGGCTCTGGTGGTGCTGCTCTCCGACAAGGACGGCTGGCAGGACGCCGATCAGCAGCAGGCCGAACGGCTGCAGGGCAACGGCGCCATCGTCGTCGGCATTGACACCCCGAAATATCTCGCATCCCTGGCCAAGGACACCGGCGACTGCATCTACACGGTGTCGGATATCGAGGAGCTCGGCCATCAGCTGCAGCGCAAGGCCGGCAACTCCGCCTTCCTGCCGCCGATCATCGCCGGCCGCGGTCAGGGCGGCGCACTCGCACTAGCCATCCTCGCCCAGACCCCGAAAGCCACGATCGGCCAGACCCTCGCCCTCGACCCGGAGGCAGGCATCCCCGTCACCAAACAGTTCTGCACCCCCGCCCAGAAGACGCTCACCGGTGACCGCATGGTCTACGGCCTGACAGACGGCGACCTGCCGGATCCGGCCACTGTCCTCCTGAGCCCGGCCGCGCCCGCCGATGGTCGGGACCATGTCGCGAGCCTCGTCAGCGCCCATCCGGATATCGACCAGCGCGACGTGAAGGACGACGTCGCCAAGGCCTATTCCGACGCGATCGACGAACTGATTGCCCTCGGCAACGCGGCCGACAATCCGCTCGGCCTGCCACTGACAATCCTCGAGACAACCCCGGCCAGCGATACGATGGCCGTCATCTATTCCGGTGATGGAGGCTGGCGAGACATCGACAGCGAAGTCGCGTCGAACCTGCAGGCTAGCGGCATTCCCGTCGTAGGTGTCGATTCACTCCGCTACTTCTGGTCGGAGCGAACGCCCGAGGAGACCAGCAACGACCTCGCGACCATCATGCGCACCTACCAGAAGCGCTGGAAGGTCCGGCATGTCCTGCTTGTCGGCTATTCTTTCGGCGCCGACATTCTGCCCGCCGCCTATAACGGCCTCTCAGACAAGATGAAGGCCCGCATCCCTCAGGTGAGTTTGCTCGCCCTGTCGCATCAGGTCGACTACGAAATCTCCGTTTCGGGCTGGCTGGGTGCCAGCGGCGGCAAGGGAGCCGGCGATCCGTTGGACGATATCAAACGGATCGACCCCTCCAAGGTCCAATGTTTCTATGGCGCTGATGAAGAGGACGATGCCTGCCGCGATCTCAAGGGCACGACGGTGGAAACTGTCGAGATCGACGGAGGCCACCACTTCGATGGCGACTATCCGGCTTTGGCCAAGCGCATTTCTGATGGGCTCGCCAAGCGAATGACCCCTTGAGAATAATTTCGAAGACACATGGCGGGCGGCCCTGAAGGCCGCCCGCCTGACTTGTTAACGGCAAGCGCTCGGATCGACCTTGCACTTTTCCTGCAGCATCTTCCTGAAGGGCAGCTGCCTGCGGTCATCATTCGAGTTTTGGGCGCGTTGCGGGCGACTGACGTCCGAATTCCGCTGGTCGTTTTTGCGCCAGAACGGATCGCGCCGATCATCGTCATTTTGCGGACGGCTGACATTGCCGCTGGGGCGGCGATCGCGATCCCGGTCGCGCCAGTTATGATCGCGATCACGCCAGCCGTCGTTATCCCGCCAGCGATCGCGGTCACGATAAAAAGGCCGGTTGCGATAATGGTCGTCCCAGTAGCGGCCGATACTGAAGGTCACGGTCGGGATGCCAAGCGGGCGATAATACTGCGGATCGACATAGACGCGGCGCTGCGAGTAGCTCGCCTGCAGATAAGAACCGGAGACCCAGCCGCGATAGCCCGCATAGGCGACATCACACCAGTTGGCGCTGGACAGGCATCCGCGAATGTCGACCCGGCTGCCGGTAGGAATGACGATGACGGCGGGATAGCGGGTGCTCGGGCCGGACCGCATGTTCACGTTGCCTGTCGAGAATGCCGGCGCCGCCTCGGCAATCGCCGGCAATCCGACCGTCGACACCGCCAAGGCAGTCATCATCCAAAACTTCTTCATGTCGTATCTCCTGCTGGCTTACGGCGAACCGTATCTCGTCGCTAAACGTTTGGCCGCGCAACCGGGTTCCGCCGCACAAACGTCCGGCTGCACTGCGACCACCCATACCCTTGACTTTGGCCGTTATCAGGACGACTTGGAGACCTGAGTTTTGCCAAGGGGTATCCGTCATGAGTGCAGACGCACGCACCACCATCGATCAGTCCGAGGTCGACCGCTTTTCGGCCATGGCGGCCGAGTGGTGGGATCCAACCGGCAAGTTCAAGCCTCTGCACAAGATCAATCCCGTGCGCCTCGCCTATATCCGCGACAAGGTTTCCGCCCATTACGGGCGTGATCCGAAGGCACACCGCCCTCTCGAAGGCCTTCGCGTACTCGACATCGGCTGCGGCGGAGGATTGCTTTCGGAACCGGTCGCCCGCATGGGCGCGAGCGTTCTCGGCGCTGATGCCTCTGAGAAGAACATCAAGATTGCCATGACCCACTCAGCCCAGAGCGGCGTCGAGGTCGATTATCGCGCCGTCACCGCCGAAGCCCTGGCCGCAGGCGGCGAGACCTTCGACGTCGTCTTGAACATGGAAGTCGTCGAACACGTCGCCGATGTCGAATTCTTCCTGTCGACCTGCGCCTCCATGGTGCGCCCGGGCGGCCTGATGCTGGTCTCCACCATCAACCGGACGATGAAGGCGGCAGCGCTCGCCATCGTCGGCGCGGAATACGTGCTGCGCTGGCTGCCGCGCGGTACGCATCAGTATGAAAAACTGGTCCGGCCGGAAGAGATCGAGGGGCCCCTTGCGCAGAGCGGCATGGGCGTCGTCGAGATGAAAGGCGTCTTCTTCAACCCTCTGCAAAACCAGTGGAACCTCTCGTCCGATATCGACGTGAACTACATGGTTCTCGCAAGCCGACCCGGATCTGCGTCGTGACGTCGCCGCGAGACGTCATCGACTGCTGGCTGCGCCACGGTCCCGACGCTTGGTTCTCGCGCAACGCCGCGCTCGACGCGGAGATCGAGTCGGACTATGCCGACCTGCATTTCCAGGCATCCTGCTGCGCCCTTTCCGAATGGGAACAGACGCCGGAGGGCACGCTTGCGCTGCTCCTCCTGCTCGACCAGTTCCCGAGAAACCTCTTTCGCGGCAGCGGGCATTCCTACGCCACTGATCCGCTTGCCCGTATGACGGCCCGCCGCGCGCTCGCCAAGGGCTTAGACAAGCATGTCGAGCCTATCCTTCGCCCCTTCTTCTATCTGCCCTTCGAACATTCGGAAGACATGGAGGACCAGCGCTACAGCGTTTCGTTGTTCGAGAAGCATAAGGACGAGACCGGCGATCCCGAGCCGCTGAAATGGGCGATTGTCCATCTGGAGCTGATCGAACGCTTCGGCCGCTTTCCCCACAGAAACGCCGCCTTGGGTCGTGAGACGACAGCCGAGGAACAGGCCTATCTCGACGCCGACGGGTTCAAGGGTTGAACAGCGTCAGACGGGCAGTTTGAGGACAGCATCGAGCAGTTCGCCCTGAGCGGTGAGGTTCTCCGCCCCCAGTTGCTTCATCAAGGCGCGGTCGATTTCCACGGGTCGGCCTTCCGGATCATAGGGCTCCTTGAACGTGAAGCACTGCGGCCCGCTGCCATGGTCGAAAAGCATTTCGAGGCGTTTTGCCCCCTCCTCCCAATCCGGTCTCCTGCCGGCAGGCACCCAGAACAGGACCATCGGCGGCCATTCCTGGACGACGTTCCAGTTGCGTGCGTGCTTGAGGGCATCGGCATGCACGCCGGTATACGTGAAGGCCATCAGGCTCTCGATGTCCCGCCACAAGGACAGCGACGACACGCCTTCAGCGGCGCCATGTTCGGTAAGAAAGCGTGGGAAGACGAGCGGCCCCCAACTGCGCGGACCAGGTACGCCCTTGTAGCCGGATCGCGCGACGAACCCCGGGGCACGCTCCGCAGCCGCGAAGTTCATCGGCTCCCGTAGGACGAAGCCGCGCGCGGCGGCACTGTCGGAGGCATCGACATGAATGCCGAAATTATAGATCGCGAGCTGGTGGCCCGCCGCTGTCAATTCACATCATCCGGCAGAACCGGAAGCGGCGCGATCTCGATCCCTTCCTCGATCAACGACTTCACCTCGACGGGTGAAGCCTGGCCGATGATGCCGCGGGCTTCCGCCTCGCCGTAATGGATCTTGCGCGCTTCCTCGGGAAACTTCGCGCCGACATCCTCGCTGCTGGCGCGGATCTCGCGGATGGCGTCCTTGAGCTTCACGAAAGCCTGCTTCTGCGCTTCGGAGACCGCGAGCGCTTGCGTCTCGTCTTTCTGTCGCGCGGTCGCCACCGCCGGCGCCATCAGCACCTTGGACACTTCCGCCGAACCGCAGACGGGGCACGTCAGAAAGCCGGTTTCCTTCTGACGATCGAAATCGGCACTCTGCGAGAACCAGCCTTCAAACTCATGGGCCTTCTCGCAGCACAGAGAGTATCGGATCAAACCGTCACGCCCCCCTTTGCGAGTTGAGGCGCCATATCGAGCTGGAAATCGCGCCCGTTCTTCAGGTTCGGGATCTTGGCCCGGCAGGCCTTGACCGCCTCGAGATCGATATCGGCGATCACCACCGCCTCGCCGGAGCCACCAGCCGAAGCAAGCACCTTGCCCCAGGGGCCGACGATCATCGAGTGCCCGAAAGTCTCGCGGCCATCTTCATGCACGCCGGCTTGCGCCGCCGAAATGACATAGGCGCCGTTCTCAATCGCACGCGCCCGCAGCAGGATCTCCCAATGCGCCTCTCCGGTCTGCTTCGTGAAGGCCGCGGGCGTCGTCAGGATTTCCGCACCCGCCATGGCCTCCGCCCGGAAAAGATGCGGGAAGCGCACATCGTAGCAGACGCCGAAGCCGAGCTTGCCGAACGGCAGGTCCGCCACCACGGCCCGCTCACCGGGGCGATAGACCGCACTTTCGCGCCAGCTCTCGCCATTGTCGAGATCGACGTCGAACATGTGGATCTTGTCGTAGGATGTGATCTTGTGGCCATCGGGGCCGAACAGGAAAGCACGATTGGCGATCTTGCCATCGGCAAGCTTGATCGCGGTCGACCCGACATGCAGATGGATCTTCAGCTCTTTCGCCAGGTCCGACGCCGCCTTGACGATCAGGTCGCTGTCTTCGTCGCGCAGGACCGCAGCCAAGCCGGCGCGGTCCTTTTGTACGGCACCCGTCATCTCCGGCGTCTGCACATAGATCGCGCCCTTCGCGGCAGCGTCGCGCACGAGCCGGGCCATGGCTTGCGCATTCTTCTCCGGGTCTACCCCGGAACACATCTGGACGGCGGCGGCCTTGAACACCATGGATCGTCTTTCTTCAGAGAAATTCCAGCAAAAACGCGTGGCAGTTTGGGTCCGAAATTTCGTCACAACAAGAGCCGAGAGCGCATTTTGTGACGAGGAGAAACGCGGATATGCCTCAACCGGCGAGAAGCGGATCCAGCTTGCCGGCCCGATCGAGCGCATGCAGGTCGTCGCAGCCGCCGACATGCTGGCCGCCGATGAATATCTGCGGAAAGGTGTTGCGGCCGGACTTGGCGATCATCTCCTCGCGCAGCTCCGGCTTGCCAGTGGCATCGTACTCGATATAGGGAACGCCCTTCTTGTCGAGCAACGCCTTTGCGCTGGCGCAATAGCCGCAGAACTGGCGGGTATAAACGGTGACATCAGCCATGGGAAACTCCTCGGGAGAGGGGCACGAAAAATGTGCTGTGAAGGACAGAGCCCTCATATAGGCCCGGACAAAGCCCTTGCAAAGGTCAAAACAGTGACATCCGCGGCCCCTGCCCTCTTCAGGGCAGCGGAGGCTGCGCTGACCGTCGCCCCGGTCGTATAGACATCGTCGATCAGGACGAGCCGCCGCCCGAAGACAAGATCCTCCCGCCCTTCCGGCACCGCGAAGGCGCCGCGCACGTTGAGCGCCCGCTGGTTCGCCGTCAGCCCCACCTGCTGCTGCGTCCGCTTGCGCCGCACCAGCGCCTCGGCGAGAAACGGCTTGCCCGCCTGCCGCCCCACATGCCGCGCCAGTTCCGCCGACTGGTTGAACATCCGCCGGAACATCCGCATGCGGTGCAGAGGCACGGCAAGCACCGCGTCGGCCGCAGCGACCTCGGCGGAGGCCGCCCGCACCATCCAGGCCGCCATCATCGGCGCGAGATCGGTCCGGTCGCGGTATTTCAACCCATGCACCAGATGCCGCGCCACCCCCTCATGCAGCGCCACGGAGCGCAGCCGGTCGAAGATCGGCGGATGAGCAATTGCCTCCGGCGACAGCATGCCCTCGCCCGGATCGTGTGCAAACGGCAGTCCCAGAACCTCGCAGAACGGCCGCTCGATCAAGCGCAGACTCGCCCAGCAATCGCTGCACAGCGCATTGTGCGCCAGGGTCTGGACATGGCAATGGGCGCAGGTCGGTGGATAGACGAGGTGAAACAGCCCGCGCAGCAACATCCCGGAACGTTCCAGGCTGACGGAGAGCGATTTCTGCACTAAGTGAGCCACCATGCGCTGACTTTACGCCTCAAGGGACGTCGAGCCAATCCGCGTCATCAAGGGAAGACCGCCATGAACGAGATTTTCGATGAAGCTCTGATCGCCCGCAACCGCAGCCGCGCCCGGGCGCAAAAGGCGGAAGGGGCCGATTTTTTGCTGGAGTTGACGGCGCGCGAACTCGCCGACCGACTGGCCATCGTCGAACGCCGCTTCGACCGGGCCGTCGAACTCTTTGGCGGAAGCGGGCTCACGGCAAAGGCGGCCCTCGCCACCGGCAAGATCGCAGATCTTGAGCGGATCGAAACCGATGCGATCCTGCTCGACGCGGGCAGTGGACGCGTCACCAACTTCGAAAGCGTCCCCCTGGAGCCCCAGTCGGTCAACTTGATCCTCTCGCCGCTCTCCCTGCACCTGACCAATGACACGCCGGGTATGCTGATCCAGATGCGCCGCGCGCTGAAGCCGGATGGCCTGCTGCTTGCCGCCATTCCGGGTGCGGGCACATTGGCCGAACTGCGCGACGTCCTCTTGGCAGCGGAGACCGAGATATACGGCGGTGCCAGCCCTCGCGTCGTGCCCTTCGCCGATATCCGCGACATCGGCGCGCTCATGCAGCGCTCGGGCTTTGCCCTTCCCGTCATTGATGAGGAGAGTTTTACGGTCCGCTACGACCATATCTTCGCGCTGATGCGGGACCTGAAGGCCATGGGCATGGCCAATCCCTTGATCGGCCGCAGCCGGAAACCGGTCTCACGCCGCTTCTTCCTGCGCGCCGCAGAGCTCTACGCCGAGCGTTACGCCGATCCGGACGGTCGCATCCGTGCAACCTTCTCGATCGTCTTCGTCTCGGGCTGGTCACCCCATGAAAGTCAGCAGAAACCCTTGAAGCCCGGCTCCGCAAAGATGCGCCTGGCCGACGCGCTGGACCCGAACAGGGCGATACCGCTTGGCCGGGAAGGCAGCGATTAGCTCCAGGCCGCCGTGATCGTCGTCGTCACGGTTTCGAAGACACCTTGGACGGAGCCGCTCAATGCCCCGAACCCGCTGATCAGGGCAACACTCATGATGGCGGCGATCAGGCCGTACTCGATCGCGGTTGCGCCGCTCTGGTCGGCGATCATGTCACGCAATGGACGCATGCGGTCTCCTGGCGATCGAGCAGGACCCTGCCGTGCAGGGTTCCCGGCACGGTGGTGATTAACAGGCCTGGCCGGAGCCGTAGCCATCGATGATGCAGACGGAACCGGGTGTTTCCTGAAGTACGCTGCGACGGATCGTATAGCGTTTGCCCGGATCACCCTTCGGGATCGAACCCGTGGTCATCATGTCGTAGTCGGCAGGCTCGAAAGCCAGCGTCTTGCGGTCGGTCTTTGAGGCGAGCATCGGCGTCAGGACAAGCGAAAGGGCAATCGCAGCCGTGCCGAAAAGCAAGGCGATATTGAGTACACCAGTCCGACCGGACTTGATCGAAGACCGCTCTCTCGACCGTGCGGCCTTCCAGAAATCCTCGTTTACCATGATACGCTCCACACACGTTTACGACGCATGAACAGAGGGTATATTGCGGTGCGGTGTATAAACTTTGCGTTAACGACGCGCCAAGAATTCGAGCCTGCTTAGAGAAGATCCTGGAGAAACGGGATCAGCGGTTCGTCGGCCGGCGGCATGGGATAATCCCGCAGCGCCTTCGATTTCACCCATTTGATCGCCTGCCCTTCCCGCCCCTGGGGAATCCCCTCGTAACGCCGGCAGATATAGAGCGGCATCAGCAGGTGGAATTTCTCGTAGGTGTGGCTGGCAAAGGTCAGAGGAGCCAGGCATGCCACTTTGGTGACGATGCCCAATTCCTCGTTGAGTTCCCGCACCAGCGTCTCTTCCGGCGTTTCTCCGGCTTCAACCTTGCCGCCGGGAAACTCCCACAGACCAGCGAGCGACTTGCCCTGCGGCCGCTGCGCCAGAAGAATGCGGTTGTCGGCATCGACGAGTGCGCAGGCAGCAACGAGCAGAATCGGCTTCTTCTCATCGCTCATGCTGCATCCTTCTTTCGCCAGTAATGATAGCGATAGGCCTCTTTGAAACCCGTTCTCGCATAAAGCGCGAGCGCCGCCTCGTTCGTGGCGACCACCTGAAGCCAGGCGGTGCGCGCGCCGCGCATCCGCGCCCAGCGCAGCGCCGTGCTCAGGATCTCGACGCCCAATCCCTGACCTCGTCTGTCGGCACGCACGGCAAGCGACATGATGCCGGCGAGATCGTTGTCCTGGACGCAGAGCGTCGCGGCCAATGGCCCGCTCTGCGGATCCTCGATAACGAAGAGGCCGGTCGGTGGCTTGATGCCAGTGATGATTTCCGCCAAAGCCGGCTTCAGCGCCGGATCTGTTCCGTGAACGGTGATATCGGCATCGACGAACCGCCCAACGTCATGGGTCGGCAGATGATCCATGGTATCGGGAAGTTCGAGCGTCGCGAGATCGCAGGTCATGGTGACCACATCCTCGAAACACTCCCAACCACTCGCCTCCAGGTGATCGATCAACTGCTTGGGCGAAAGCGGCGTCTGCCGGATCAGCAGCGGCCGGCCATGCGCTTCGAAGCGACGGGAAGCCTTCTCGAGGCGCAGGGCAATGTCGCGATGATCGGACGGATCCAGCGCGACGACGCAGTTCAGCCGCTTCGATGGATGGCTGCCGGTCAGCCGCACCTGCCAGCTGCCGTCATAGACCACGCTGCTGGCCGGCCAGGCGCGAAAGCCAACGGCCTCCAGACGCCTGACGAGCGGCAGATTGGGCTCGGAATATGTCATCTGCATTCCGGGTTCAGCTCCGGTAGTCGCCGTTAATCGCGACATATTCCTTGGTCAGATCGCAGGTCCACACCGTCGCCGTTCCGGATCCCAGCCCGATATCGACGGTGACCGGAATATCTTCTTTCTCCATGACCGCCGTGGTCGCGGCTTCCGAGTAATCCGGATCGCGCTCACCATTGACGGCCACGCGGACGTCGCCAAACCAGATGGCCAGACGGTCGCGGTCCGCCATTTCGCCGGACTTGCCGACGGCCATGACAATACGGCCCCAATTGGCATCTTCGCCGGCAACGGCCGTCTTGACCAGCGGCGAATTCGCGATCGACAGAGCGATCTTCTTGGCCGCGAGATCGGTCTCGGCACCCTTGACGGTCACGGCAACCATTTTACGGGCACCTTCGCCGTCACGCACCACCTGCAGCGCGAGATCCTTCAGCAGATCGTTGAGCGCTTGGCGGAATTCGGCAAGACGTGCATCGTCTGCGCGATCCACGCTCGCCTGGCCGTCGGCAGCAGCCGCACCGGTCGCAAACAGCAGCAGCGTGTCGGAGGTCGACGTGTCGCTGTCGACGGTGATCGAATTGAAGCTCGGCTCGACACCCTCGGAAAGAAGCGCCTGCAGCGCGGTCGAGGAAATGGCGGCATCCGTCACGACGAAAGAGAGCATCGTCGCCATATCGGGCGCGATCATGCCGGCGCCCTTGGCAATACCGTTGATCGTGACGGCGACGCCGTCGATCGTGGCCGAACGCGTCGCGACCTTCGGATAGGTATCCGTGGTCATGATCGCCTTGGCGGCTTCGAGCCAGAAATCACCCTTGGCGTCGGCGGCCATCTGGTCAAGCACGCCGGCAAACTTCGTCGCATCGAGCGGCTCGCCGATCACGCCGGTCGATGCGAGGTAGATCTCTTTCTCGCCGCAGCCCAGCGCGGATGCTGCAGACTTGGCCGTCAGATCCGTCGCCGCCTTGCCCTTCACGCCGGTAAAGGCATTCGCATTGCCCGAATTCACCACCACGCCGCGCGCAACGCCATGGCCGAGATTCTGTCGGCAGAAATCGACAGGAGCCGACGGGCATTTCGACTTGGTGAAGACCCCTGCAACAGCAGCCGGGCTATCGAAGGCCATCAACAGCACATCGGTGCGGTTCTTGTACTTGATACCGGCCGCCGCCGTTGCCATCCGCACACCGCGGATGACGGGCATATCGACATAGGATTTCGGGGCGAGCGGAGAAATGCTGGAAGACATGGTGCCTGGCCTGTACTGGAAGGCCCGCAAACTGCGGGCCTTTTGATGATGCTATGGATGCGACGGGATCGGCAGCTTACTGCTGCGCCTGCTGCTTGTTGGCCTCTTCATAGCCCTTGCGCAGGGTTTCGTCGACAATCTCGACCTTCTGCTCGGCCTTCGCCTTCTCGATCAGCGCAAGATACTTGTCGCGCATGACGAGTTGACGAACCTGCTGCTCGACCGCTTCGAAAGCCGGCGGAGCGGCTTCGCGCTTGTCTTCGAGCAGGATGACGTGGAAGCCGAACTGCGTCTTCACCGGGGTCTTGGTATAGGTGCCCTTCTCCAGCGCAAACGCAGCTTCTTCGAATTCCGGAACCATGCGGCCCTTCGTGAAGTAGCCCAGATCGCCGCCTTCCGACTTGTTCGGATCCGTCGACTTCTCCTTCGCCAGATCAACGAAGCTCTTGCCGGCGTCGAGTTCGGCGATGATCGCCTTGGCTTCGTCTTCCGTCTTCACCAGGATGTGGCGAGCGCGGATTTCTTCCTGCTTCGGAAGGGCTGCCACTTCCTTGTCGTAACGCGCCTTCACCTCTTCGGGGGTGACGGCATCAACGACGTTCTTCTTGAAATAGGCATTGTGCAGTTCGCGCTCGGCGATGAAGGCCAGGCGACGCTGATATTCCGGATCGTCCTTCAGGCCGGCAGCCTCGGCATTGGCTGCGAGCAGCTTCACGTCGATGGCGCCGGAGAGGGCAGCAACCTTCTTCTGCTCGTCAGGCAGCTGGGAGAGCTGCGGATCGAGATTGGCAATGGCGAGATCGAGTTCGGACTGCTTAATTTCCAGCGAGCCGACCTTGGCCACGACGGCATCCTCGGCAGAGGCGACGCCCTGGAAGGCGATGAGCGATACGCAGGCGGCGAGAACGATTTTATTGAGGCGAAGCATGAAAGACCTTTCGGATGGTGAACCGTTTGAAGACCGTTCGAATCAGGCAAAAAATTGTCAGACGCCCGACAAATGCAGGTCTTTCCGATCGCCCTGCGCCGTTGACATCATTCGACCCCCCTCTTATCTGTCACGCAACCTCGCGTCCAGAGCAGTTTCGGGACGCATTGCGCCTATTCGACTGTGCTCATAAGGGCCGGAAGACTGGGTCAACGTTATGACGAAGGTCAGAAAGGACCATCAATATGGTCAGTCTTGGTGGACTTGCGCGAAAGATTTTCGGCTCGTCGAACGAACGTCGCGTTCGCTCCTACCAGCCTCAGGTAGCCGCCATCGGCGCCCTTGAGGAGAAGATGAAGGCGCTGTCGGACGCAGAACTGGCGGCCAAGACGGTCGAATTCCGCGCCCAGCTTGCTGCCGGCAAGACGCTTCAGGACATCCTCGTCCCGGCCTTTGCGGTGGCCCGCGAAGGTGCCCGTCGCGCGCTCGGCATGCGTCCTTTTGACGTACAGCTGATCGGCGGTATGATCCTCAACGACAACTCCATCGCCGAGATGAAGACCGGCGAAGGCAAGACCCTCGTGGCGACCTTGGCCGTTTATCTGAACGCGCTGGCCGGCAAGGGCGTCCATGTCGTGACCGTCAACGACTACCTCGCCCGGCGCGACGCGGCCACAATGTCGAAGATGTACGGCTTCCTCGGCCTCACCACTGGCGTCATCGTCCATGGTCTGTCCGATGACGAGCGCCGCGCGGCCTATGCCTGCGACATCACCTACGCGACGAACAACGAACTCGGCTTCGACTATCTCCGCGACAACATGAAGTATGAGCGCGCCCAGATGGTGCAGCGCGGCCACAACTTCGCGATCGTCGACGAAGTGGACTCGATCCTGGTCGACGAAGCCCGCACGCCGTTGATCATTTCCGGCCCACTGGACGACCGCTCGGATCTCTACAACACGATCGATGCCTTCATTCCGGTCCTCTCGGAAGAAGACTACGAGATCGATGAAAAGCAGCGTTCGGCCAACTTCTCCGAAGTCGGCACGGAAAAGCTCGAAAACCTGCTGCGCCAGGCCGGCCTCCTCAAGGGCGAGAGCCTTTACGACGTCGAGAATGTCGCGATCGTCCACCACATCAACAACGCGCTGAAGGCCCACAAGCTCTTCCAGCGCGACAAGGACTACATCGTCCGCAACGGCGAGATCGTCATCATCGACGAATTCACCGGCCGCATGATGCCGGGCCGCCGTTATTCGGAAGGCCAGCACCAGGCGCTGGAAGCCAAGGAAAAGGTTCAGATCCAGCCCGAGAACCAGACGCTCGCCTCGATCACCTTCCAGAACTATTTCCGCATGTACAAGAAGCTCGCCGGCATGACCGGTACGGCGGCAACCGAAGCGGAAGAATTTGCCAACATCTACGGTCTCGAAGTCGTCGAAGTCCCGACCAACCTGCCGATCAAGCGTATCGACGAGGACGACGAGGTCTACCGGACGGTCGAGGAAAAGTTCAAGGCGATCATTGAGGAGATCAAGACCGCCAACGGCCGCGGCCAGCCCGTGCTCGTCGGCACCACCTCGATCGAAAAGTCCGAACTGCTCGCCAACATGCTGAGCCAGTCCGGCTTCAAGGACTTCAAGGTTCTGAACGCCCGCTATCACGAGCAGGAAGCCTATATCGTCTCTCAGGCCGGCGTCCCCGGCGCCGTCACGATCGCGACCAACATGGCCGGCCGCGGTACTGACATCCAGCTCGGCGGCAACCTGGAAATGCGTCTCGAACACGAACTGGCCGAAATCGAGCCGGGTCCGGAGCGCGACGCCAAGGCCGAAGCCATCAAGGCCGAAATCGCTGCCCTCAAGCAGAAGTCGCTCGAAGCCGGCGGTCTTTACGTCATCGCCACCGAACGCCACGAAAGCCGCCGTATCGACAACCAGTTGCGCGGCCGTTCCGGCCGTCAGGGCGACCCGGGCCGTTCGAAATTCTACCTGTCGCTCCAGGACGACCTGATGCGCATCTTCGGCTCCGACCGCATGGACGGCATGCTGCAGAAGCTGGGTCTGAAGGACGGCGAAGCCATCGTCCATCCTTGGATCAACAAGGCGCTCGAGCGCGCCCAGAAGAAGGTCGAAGCCCGCAACTTCGACATCCGCAAGAACCTTCTGAAGTATGACGACGTCATCAACGACCAGCGCAAGGTCATCTTCGAGCAGCGCATCGAGCTGATGGACGCGACTGACGTGTCCGCGACCGTCACCGACATGCGCCACGAAGTCATCGAGACCATGGTCGGCATCCACATTCCCGAAACCGCCTATGTCGAACAGTGGGATGTCGCCGGACTCAAGCAGAAGGTCGCGATGACCCTCAATCTCGACCTGCCGGTCGAGACCTGGGCAGCCGAAGAAGGCATCGCGGAAGACGACATCTACAACCGCATCATGGAAGCCGCCGACAAGGCCTATGCCGACAAGGCCGAGCGCTTCGGCGCCGAACTGATGGCCTATGTCGAGCGCTCCGTCGTGCTGCAGACCATCGACAACCTGTGGCGCGAGCACATCGTCAACCTCGATCATCTGCGCTCGGTCGTTGGCTTCCGCGGTTACGCCCAGCGCGACCCGCTGCAGGAATACAAGGCCGAAGCCTTCGAGCTCTTCCAGGCCCTGCTCGCCAACTTGCGCGACGCGGTGACCACGCAGATGTCCCGCGTCGAGCTCGTGCGTGAAGCACCGCCGGCGCCGACCCCGCCGCCGGTCATGGAAGGTCATCATCTCGACGCCACCACCGGCGAGGACGACTTTGCCGAAGGTTCCCAGGTGGCCCCGCAGAACCGCGACCCGCAGGACCCCAAGACCTGGGGCACGGTCGGCCGCAACGAGGCCTGCCCCTGCGGCTCGGGCAAGAAGTACAAGCATTGCCACGGCGCCTTCGAAAGCGCCTGACCTCTGAGCTCATCCTGAAACGCCTGAAACGCCCGCGCAATGTCGCGGGCGTTTTGCGTTTTGGCAGCATTCTGGCAAAGCCCGGCGATCGGACCTAAAACAGATCTCGAGTGATTCCCTGGTCTTGCCAGCTGGCAGCCATAGGGGAAGCGGAAGGGTCACGGGGACAAGATGGCGAAGCTGACGGCGGAACAGATCCTCTTCAAGGCAAACGCCCACGCAAAGAAGGGCGAGTTCAGCGAGGCTCGCCAGCTCTATCGCGTCGTTCTCCAGGCACAACCGAACAACAAGCCGGCCAAGCAGGGGCTGGCCCGCCTCGACGCCATGGCACCGGAAACGCCACAACCACCGGCAGACCTCATCACTGCACTGGCTGCAGCCTACAATGCCGGCCGCATCACGTCCGTCGAACCGCAGATCGCCGCCGCTCTGCGCCAGTATCCCGCCTCGTTTCTGCTCTGGAACATCGAGGGTCTGAGACTGCGTGCCGTGGCACAGTATGAGCGGGCGGCAAGCGCCTTTACCGAGGTCACGCGGCTGGAACCGGGTTATGCCGACGGCTATAACAATCTCGGCATCACCCTCATCGATCTCGGCAAACCCCAGGCGGCGGAGGAGGCACTGGCGAGCGCCGTTGCCCTGCGCCCCGACTATCCCGAGGGCCACAACAATCTCGGCAATGCCTTGAAAGCGCAGGGTAAGCTCAGTGCGGCCATGCGCTGTTACGAAAAGGCTCTCCAGTTGCGCCCCGATTTTGCGGAAGCCCACAGCAATCTCGGCAGCGCCCACCGCGAACGCGGCAATCTCGATCCGGCCGTCGCCCACCTGCGCCGTGCGGTGGCGGAAAGGCCGGATTTTGTCGATGCCTATGTCCATCTGGCATCCGCATTGAAAGACCAGGGCCAAATCACCGCCGCCATCGACAGTCTTGCACGCGCTGTCGAGCTCAAGCCGGACCACCAGGTGGCAAGGGGTCAGCTCCTGCATCTGCGTCAGCACGCCTGTGACTGGACCCGCATGAGCGAGATGGCGGTGGCGCTACCCACCCTCGGCCTCCTCGGCGCAAGTGTGCCCCCTTTCACGACGCTCGCGATGGAAGACAATCCGGAGCGCCAGAAAGTGCGCTCCATCAACTGGCGCAAGCAGACCTATCGTCAGCAGCCTCAACCCCTTCCGCCTGCGGCGACAGGACGACCCGAGAAGCTCCGCGTCGGCTATTTCAGTGCCGATTTCCACGACCACGCGACCTTGTTCCTGATGGCCGGCCTCCTGCGCGAGCACGACAGATCCCGCTTCGAGGTCCGCGCCTACAGCTATGGTCGGCACAAGAAGGGCATCTGGCGGGATCGAATGCTCGGCCACGTGGATCATTTCGCCGATGTTCATGCCCTGGACGACGATGACATCGTCCGGCTGGCACGGCAGGATCGACTGGACATTGCAATCGATCTGAAGGGATACACCGGCGACACCCGCAGCGAAGTCTTTGCCTCGCGCCTCGCCCCCGTCCAGATCGCCTATCTCGGCTACCCCGGCACCATGGGCGCGGATTTCATCGACTACATGATTGCTGATCCCGTCGTGATTCCGCCAAAGGAGCGCTC
Organism: Allorhizobium sp. DMC15; assembly: GCF_056314065.1. NCBI lineage: Bacteria > Pseudomonadati > Pseudomonadota > Alphaproteobacteria > Hyphomicrobiales > Rhizobiaceae > Allorhizobium > Allorhizobium sp. DMC15. The sequence goes on along the minus strand of NZ_JBQUZB010000004.1, from coordinate 503,423 downwards.
CGCCTACACCGAACACGTCATCTATCTGCCGCACACTTACCAGCCGACGGACGATCAGCGACACATCCCGGAAACATCCACCACCCGTGCGGATTTCGGCCTGCCCGAAGACGCCTTCGTTTTCTGCAGCTTCAACAACAACTACAAGATCGGCCCCGCGGAATTCGATGTCTGGATGCGGCTCTTGCACGCGGTACCGACCGGCGTGCTCTGGCTGTTGCGGTCAAATCCCGCAGCCGAGGTCAATCTGCGCCGCGAAGCGCAAGCGCGCGGGATTGTCGCAGACCGCCTCGTCTTTGCCGAGAAAAGGGAGCACGCGGCCCATCTCGCACGGCACCGCCATGCCGATCTCTTCCTCGACACCTTCAACTACAATGCCCATACCACGGCGAGCGATGCGCTGTGGGCCGGCCTGCCGCTGGTGACCAAACGCGGCCGCCAGTTCTCCGCTCGGGTGGCAGCAAGCCTCCTGTGTGCCATCGGCTTGGACGACCTGGTCACGGAAACTGAAGAGGCCTACGAGACCCTGGTTTTGAACCTCGCGCAGGATCCGGCACGTCTGAAGGACATCAAGACGAGGCTCGCCGCCAACCGGCAAAGCCATCCCCTTTTCAATACGAAGCGTTACACACGCGATTTCGAGGCCGGCCTTGAAGAGGCCCATCGACGTTACCGCGATGGTCTGCCCGCAGCCGACATTTCGCTCTGACCACCCCTATCACCGATCGGGCTCCGGCATACCGGACGGTCGGTGAAGGCCGCCGTCGCGCATTCAAGCTTGAAGCTTTCTAAACCTTTGACTGCAAAAGTGCCCCGAGATCGGTGTGGTCTTCAATCCCGCCAGGTCTTCTTCCAATGGGGGCGATGCATGTCAGGTGTGCCGGGGCGCGAGCATCACTGGGATTCCCTGCGAGCTCTGCTGATGCTGCTCGGCATCCCCTATCACGCCGCCATGGCCTACAACACCCGTGTCCTCTGGGACGTCCAGTCGCTGGAGAAAAGCGAAGCCCTGACCTTTCTCAGCGGTTTCCTCGTGACCTTCCGCATGCCGGCTTTCTTCATCGTCGCCGGTTATTTCGCCGCGATGCTGCTCGCGCGCCGCCCACCTCTGGCGTGGTTGCGGAGCCGCTTCATCCGCCTCGGCCTACCCTTCCTGACAGGCCTGGTCCTGCTGGCCCCGCCACAGCTCTTCTTCATCGACCTGAAGGATGCGCTGAATGGCGTTCTGACCATGCCGCAGGCCATGAACCGGGCGGCCCATGACATCACCCATCCCGGCTTCGGCTGGATTATGCATCTCTGGTTCCTGCCGGCACTCCTCGCCTACAGCACGCTGATCGCACTTTCTGCCTTCTGGGCCGAAGCAGCCGGCCTGATGCCCCAACTTCGCCGGGCTGCAGACGCCGTTACCCGGCATCGGAGCCTCGTGCTGCCGGTCGTGCTTGTCTTCGCCATGTCCTGGGAAATCGCGATCGCTCTGACCCACACCTATTTCATGGCCCGGCCCTCCGGCTTTGCCTTTCTCGTGGCCCATGGCGTGGATCCCTATCTCCGTTATCTGCCCTTTTTCCTGCTCGGCGTCGTCATGCGCGCCGTCCCGGATCTCCGCCCGTCCCTGATCTGGCAGGGCGGCTGGGTCTTGCCCGTGTGTGCCATAACGGCCGCGAGCGCCGCGTCCCTCCTGCGCGGCCGAACGGGCCTCGAACTTGAGATCCTCTACAACGCTGCCGATGCCATTGCAGCGATCCTGATGAGCGCCGTGCTGATCGGCTGCGCCAACCGCTTCTGGAACCGCCAGGACCAGAGGGTCGACCGCATCGTCGATGCCTCCTTCACCATCTACCTCCTGCATCATCCGCTGATCTACGCGCTGGTTACCCTCTTCCTTCTGGTCGCCTGGCCCCCGGTCGTCGAATTCGTCATCGTGTGCCTGTCAACGCTGGCACTCTCCTACGCGGCGCACCGGATCCTCAGGAGAAGCCGGCTGGCCCTTTTTCTCTTCAACGGTCTTCCATTGCGCCCGACACCCCCTTCCACGACCCCGCCCATCACCGCCGAGGGCACACTTCGTTAACCCTGATGTGTCAACACTTGGGACCACGCCCGTCCCTGTGAGAAGTATTGCGTTCGTCACGATGACTGTTCTGGAAGCAGCGGAGAAATGGTTGCCCGCAGGTCAGGTTCTGGCCCGCGTGCTCCGTGCTGAAGACGACCAGTCCCGCGCCAGGCTGATGGCCATGGTCGCCTTCGCCATCCGGATTTTGAGCGCTGCGATCGCATTCGTGTCCCAGATCATCCAGGCGCGGCTGATGGGCGAATTCGAATACGGCATCTTCGTCTTCGTCTGGGTCCTCGTGGTGCTCGCCGGCAATTTTTCCTGCCTCGGCTTCCCCACCGCCCTCATCCGCTTCCTGCCGCAATATGATCTCGACAAGGCCGAGGACGAAATCCGCGGCCTTACCATGACCGCCCGCGTCTTCGCCATGCTGAGCGCCAGCGCCTTCGTGCTGATCGGCGTCGCCGCCCTCCATTTCTTCGAAGACAAGATCGAGACCTATTACCTCGTTCCTCTCTTCCTCGCTCTCTTTGCTTTGCCGATGATTGCGCTCGGTGACGTTCTTGACGGCACCGCACGCGCCAATCGCTGGCCGGTCGTCGCGATGAGCCCGACCTACATCATCCGCCCGACTTTGATCCTCGTCTTCATGCTGGCAGCCGTCAGCCTCGGCGCACCGGCAACCGCCGCGACAGCGCTGCAGGCCGCCTTGGCCGCCACCTATGTCACCACACTCGGCCAGTTCCTGACCATCGATCGCCGCCTGGTTCGGCGCTACGAAAAGGGTGCGCGCAAGATCGATTTCCTCGCCTGGTTCCGGGTTGCCTTCCCGATCTTCCTGATCGAGGGCTTCGGCTTCCTGCTCACCAATTCCGACGTCATCGTTGTCGGCTTCTATCTTCCTCCCGATCAGGTCGCCGTCTATTTCGCCGCAGCCAAAACTATGGCGCTGGTGCAGTTCGTGTTCTTCGCCGTCAAGGCCGGTGCCACGCCGCGCTTTTCTGCCCTGATGGCCGAAGGGGATCGCACAGGTCTTGCCACCTTTGCCGGGACTGCCGCCCGCTGGACCTTCTGGCCCTCGCTCGCCGTCGGTGCCCTTGTTCTGCTGCTCGGAGAATTTCTGCTCGGCATGTTCGGCCCGGCTTTCACCGCAGGCTACATGTTGATGGTCATCCTCTTTGCCGGCAACATGGCGAAAGCCATGGTGGGCCCTGCCGAAATGCTGCTGACCATGGCCGGCCGGCAGAAGCTCTGCGTCGGCGTCTATTTCCTGGCGCTCGCCACCAATATCGGCCTCAACGTATCGCTGATCCCGCATTTGGGCCTCGCCGGCGCCGCCATCGCGACCGCCAGTGCCATGGCTGTCGAGGCCGTGCTGCTCCACTGGACGGTCCGCCGCGCGCTCGGCGTCGTCGTCTTTGCCTTGGCCGATCCGCTCGCCCTGATGCGCAGAATGGAGGCGAAAACAGCATGACCGACCGCCTCTATACGGAGAGCATGAACAGCGGTGCAAACCGCCTGATCGGCAGTCTGACCGGTGGCGATATGCGCCAGGGCGCCGAGGCAGAATATGCGATCGGCCGCCCCGGCCGCCGTCTCAGCATCTATCCTGGCCAGATGGGCTATGACCTTCAGGACGAACTGGAGCACCTCACCTACCGCGTCATGGAGGCCAATGTCTTCTTCGCGCCGCGCTTCCTCGCCCCAGCTATGCCGCGTCTGGAAGAGCGCCAGATCCGGCTGGCCGTCATCCGGGATGAGGACGAACGTCGCTCGCGCCTGCGCATGCTCTTTCCTTACTCGATCGAGAAACCCGGCTTCTCCGTCGGCCCCTCGATCATGCGGGTCTGGTCGAACCCCTTCGGCCCGCTCGGCACGCCGCTTGTGGATGCAGAAGGCGCCGCCGAAACGCTGGACAACCTTCTGGACGCGATCGGCCGCCCCGAGGCCAAGCTGCCCGGCATCATCGTCTTTCCGGATCTGAGGCTCGAAGGGCGCTTCTCCCAGCTCGCCCGCGCCGTCGCCATCGGCCGCGATCTGCCGCTGACCGTCACCAACACCTATGAGCGGCCCATGCTGGAAAGCCTGGAAGATGGCGAATCCTATCTGCGCGGCGCGCTCAACAAGAACCATCTGCGCGAAATGCGCAGACAGTTCCGCCTGCTCTCGGAGCTCGGCTCCGTGACCTACAATGTCGCCCGCCAGCCGGACGAAATCCGCGTGCGCATGGAGGAATTTCTGGCCCTGGAGGCGAGCGGCTGGAAGGGCCGCAAGCGTTCGGCCATGGTCAACGACCGCCTGCGCGCCGCCTTTGCACGCGAGGCGATCACCAATCTCGCCGAGGCCGACCAGGTTCGCATTCACACGCTCGATCTGGATGGTCGCGCCATCGCCTCGATGGTCGTCTTCATCATGGCCGGCGAAGCCTATACCTGGAAGACCGCCTTCGACGAAACCTATGCCCGCTACTCGCCAGGCAAGCTGCTCGTGGCCGATTTGACGGAATGGCATCTCGACGACGCCAACATCCAGCGCACGGACAGCTGCGCCATGCCCGATCACCCGATCATGGCCCGTTTCTGGAAGGAGCGGGAAGCGATGGGGACGCTGGTTGTCGGCCTGCGCTCCAATGCCGACCGCGACGTCCGTCAGGTAGGCGCGCAGCTGCACATGTATCGCAACACCCGCAACATCGCCCGCATCCTGCGCGACAAGGTCCTCAACCGCCGTTTCGGCGGATGACGCGCTCATAAATCGGCCGTCCGCCTGAGGATGGCGCCGTTTCAGCCTCGGCGCGCGCCGGCTGCGGCAATGACCGGATCGACAGCACCACCCTCCGGCGCAGCAGAGGCCCGGATGAGCTCGCCATCCCGCAGGAAGCGCCGGATCACTTTGCCGCTGGTCGTCAGCGGAAGCTCGTCGACAAAATCGATCTCCCGTGGATACTCGTGCATCGACAGGCGATGTTTCACCCAATCGCGGATCTCAGCAGCGAGTTCGTCGCTCGGCTGGAAACCCGGCTGCAGAACAACGAAGGCCTTGACGATCTCAGTCCGCAGCGGATCCGGCTTGCCGATGACAGCCGCAAGCCGCACGGCGGGATGGCCGTTCAGGCAGTCCTCGATCTCCGCCGGCCCGATGCGGTATCCCGATGAGGTGATGACATCGTCATCGCGGCCGAAGAACTGCACATAGCCCTCGGCATCCTGCCTCCCCAGATCGCCGGTCTTCATCCAGTCGCCGACGAATTTGCCTTCGGTGGCCTCGGGATTGTTCCAGTAACCGAGAAACATCACCGGATCGGGCCGCCGGATCGCGACCTGCCCAGTCTCACCGGCAGGCAGCTCGCGGCCCTGGTCGTCGATGATCGCGACCGTATGGCCCGGCACCGCCTTCCCGATGAAGCCACCCTTCGTCACGCCGAGATGCGCTGCCGAGGAGAGCACGAAATTGCACTCGGTCTGTCCGTAGAATTCGTTAGGCACGAGGCCGAGCGCCGATTTGACCCATTCATACGTTTCACGCCCCAGCGATTCCCCCGCCGACCCGATGCTGCGCAGAACGAGATCATATTGCGCCCTGGGATTGTCGACCGCCTTCAGGAGCCGCAGCGCCGTCGGCGGAATGAAGGCGTTCTTGACCTTCATCTCCGCCATGATGCGAAAGGCCATATGCGGATCGAATTTTTGCGCTGGCGACGAGACAACGGGCACGCCCAGCATCAAGGCGGGCAGGAGCGCGTTCAAAAGCCCTCCCGCCCAGGCCCAGTCGGACGGCGTCCAGATCTTGTCGCCGGGCTGCGGCAGGAATGCATGTGCCAGCTGAAAACCGGGAATATGGCCCGCCAGCACCCGATGTCCGTGCAACGCGCCTTTGGGCGGCCCGGTGGTACCGGAAGTATAGATCATCAAGGCCGGATCATCGGGCCCGCTTTCCGCGACGGAGAAGACCGAAGGCCGGCCTTCGATCATCTCGGCGAAACCGGACGCGCCATCGACCGCCCCGTCGATCGACACGATGTCCCTGAGCGCCGTAAGCCGGCTCCGGATCGGCGCAAGCCGCGACAGACCGAAAGCATTGGTCACGACAACGCACGCACCCGCATCCTTCAGTCGGTATTCGAGCGCCTCTTCCCCGAACAGCAAGGCCAGCGGCAGGGCAATCGCTCCCATCTTGTAGATCGCCACATGGGCAATGACCGTTTCGAAGCATTGCGGCAGCAGCAGCGCCACGCGATCACCGCGTCGGACACCAAGGCCGGAAAGCGCATGGGCGAACCGCGACGATTGCGCAGCAAGCGCGCCATAGCTCATGGCCAGATGGCGACCGTCCGGCGAGAAATGTTCAAGGCAGACCCGATCCGGCGCCCGCGCCGCCCAATCGTCGGCCACCACCCGACCGATATTGAAATCGGGGGGGATATCCCAGCGGAAGTCGCGACGGAGATCATCATAGGTGTCGCGAGGTGTCAGCAGCATGGCCAGGGGGTCCGTGTCCTCATGCCCTGTGCTAACATTCATCTCGCACTTGCACAATAAAAAGCCCGCATCAGCGTAAACGCCAAATGCGGGCACCGTGCCGGATCTCGGTTGCCGGATGAGCGTGCAGCCCACCCTGCCGCACGCAGAAGGGACCGCTCTTCGGGGCCCGTTGTTCCACCGGCGCGATGCTTCAGCCCTTCGGCTTGGAAGCCTCACCCTTCATATGCGCGACGAGTGCAGAGAGCGCTCCGGCACGCACCATCTGGGCCGGCGTGCGACCGTTAAACTCGGGCAGATGGTGGCTGCGATACCACTTCTCGGCAGCCGCGCCGGGTCCGACGCTCTTCGCAGCCAAAGCCAGCACCAGAGCCTTGGCCTCCGCCGGCGAGACGGCATTCGCCTCAATGGCCGCATCGACCCGGGCGATGGCGGCTTTGACCGACTGTTGCCGCAGGGTCTGTCGCAAGGCCACGGCCTTGGGCGCGATCGGCGCAACGATGTTGATGCGGGCCTTGCCATCCGCGGCTGCAGCCGTCGAGGTCGCTGCTGTCTTCACTGGCGACTTCGGCAGCAGGCCCGCATCGACGCTCACCTGCAGAACGGGCTGCCGGATATGGATCTTCTTGCCGGACGTCGTCATGCCAATGCCTTCCGTTGAAATCTTGTATTGCGGACCTTCGGGTCATCAGCCCAAACCGCCAGAACAGCCAGACTGCAGAGCAGGTCCGACGTCGTCTCTAGCAGCTTGCCCCCCGCCCTTCAACCAGCAGCACAACGCCGGCAAAGCGTCGGCGGCTTGCACGCCCGCCTTGGACCCCGCGAAGCGCAAACGTCGCGACGCCATGCGATAGAGCCAACATCGATCTATCGCCAGCCGCTGGTGAGGGTCGAACCACCCCACATCCAGAGAAGCAAGGTCGATCCAACGGTGCAACGGTGCTCCGGACACCCACGGCAGGGTCCGTAAGGAGCCGCAGCAGCCATTCCTGAGGAGATGTGCAGTTCCCGGTGGCAACAGCGGCCCTGACCTTTGGCACCACAAAGCGAAAGCCCAGGCATGGCAGGCGAGAACGGCGAGACCGGAATACGCGCAGATGCGGCCGGCACCGACCCGAGCTGACAGACGGTCACGCGTCTTTAGAGCCCCGACGAAAACCATCGTTCTCGCCGCTCCCCGTTCCTGCTATTCGGACCGGAAAGCCTTCGAGAAAAAGTCGGTAAACGGCTTGATCAGATAAGACCCGACCGTCCGGTCCGTGGTGCGCAGAAAGGCCTCGACCGGCATGCCGGGCTTCAATGCCAGATCCTTGCCGTCATGTTCCAGCGTCAGCCGCGCCTCGTAATAGGCGGTCCGGCTTTGCGGGTCGACGACGAGGTCTGGCGAGATCCGCTCGACCGTTCCCCGCAACTCCGGCGTCAGGCGCTGGTTGAAGGCAGAGAAACGCAGGAAGGCCCCTTGGCCCATATGCACCTGGTCGATATCCTGCGGTGAGATCCGGACATCGGCCACCAGCAGATCGGATTGCGGCACGATCAGCATCAGGGTTTCCTGGGCGAGAATGACCCCGCCGATCGTGTGGATGCTGAGCTGATGGATCGTGCCGTCCTGCGGCGCGCGGATATCCAGCCGTCGCAATTGATCCTCTGCCGCAACCTTGCGCTCCCTGAGTTCTGAAAGCGACGAATTGACATCGTTCAGCTCCTTGGCCACATCGCCGCGAAGCTGCTGATCGATCTGGAAGATCTCGAGATTGGTCTCCGAAATCCGGGCTTTGGCCTGGGCGATGCTTGCACGAATTCCGGCCAGTTCGCCATCAAGGTCGGCCTTTTCCCGCTGTGCTGTGTTAAGCCGGGAATACTGCACCAGCTTCTGCGTCCACATCTTCTGGGCGAGCGCGAGGTCCTTGCGTGCCAGATCGACCTGCACGTCCATCGCCGTGGCCTGCTCCTCGAGACCGGTCACCTGCTCGCTAAGCTGGACGATCCGTTCCTGCAACTGCGCCTTTTGGCCTTCTCGCGCCTCGCGGCGCAGGGTGAAGGCCCGCGTTTCATTGTTGAGGATATGATCCACGCCGTCGTCATTGGACCGCGCCAGCAATTCGCTATCGAAGGCGATCGTCGCCTGCCCGTCCCGTTCCGCAAGAAGCCGCGCCCGCTTGGCCACCAGTTCGTCCAGCGAATTGCTGACGATCGCCAGATTGGCCTTCGCCACCGTCGCATCGAGCCGGGCCACGACGTCACCGGCCCGCACCCGTTGTCCGTTCGACACCAGGATTTCCGCAACCGTGCCGCCGGCCGGATGCTGGACCTTCTTCACTTCCGAATTGACCACCACCGTCCCACCGGCGATGACCGCTCCGGAAATTTCAACCGTGGCCGCAACCCCGCCCCCGGTCGTCAGCAAAGCGAGCGCGGCGGTCGCGACCAGCAGGTTGCTCCGGATGGAGCGAGCGAGCAGGAGAGAGCGTTCCGAATTCATGCCCGTTCTCCCATCGTGCGAAGCCGTTCGCCCACCCCGCCTCCAAGACTGGTGGGATCAAGCCCGCCGGACGCCCCCTCATCCTGCTCGGGGCCGGCACGCTGAGGCTCCGCGATGCCCGTCCCAACGGCCGGCGCAAGCGGCGAAGCCGGCACCGGACGGATCAGGTCGCGTTTGCGCTCCAGCATCTGCGTCTGGCCCTCGCTCACCAGCATGACCTGGTCGCAGGCATCGAGCGCACTGGCCCGATGGGCGATGACGATGGCGATCCCGCCCCGCGCACGCACGCTGCGAATGGCCGATGTCAGCGCCGCCTCGCCCGCCTGGTCGAGATTGGAGTTCGGCTCATCCAGAACGACGAGGAAGGGATCGCCGTAAAGCGCTCGCGCAAGCCCGATCCGCTGTCGCTGACCGGTCGACAGCACGTTGCCGCCCTCGCCGATCTGCGTATCGTAGCCGTCGGGCAGCCGCAGGATCATCTCGTGCACACCCGCCATCCGCGCCGCCGAAAGGATCCCCTCGCTGGTGGCAGCGCGATCGAAACGGGCGATATTCTCCGCGACGCTGCCGGACAAGAGTTCGAGATCCTGGGGCAGGTACCCGATGTGCCGGGAGAGCATCAGCGGATCGAAATGCTCAAGCAGCGTCCCGTCCAGCCGGATCGATCCACGCGTGGCTGGCCAGGCGCCGACGAGGACGCGGGCCAGTGTCGATTTGCCCGCAGCACTCGGACCGACCACCGCCAGCGCGGACCCCGCCTGCAGGCTAAAGCCGGCTTTGTGCACGATCAGGCTGCTCCCGCCGGGCGCGGCCACCGCCAGGTTTTCGACGTCGAGCCGCGCAACCGGTGCCGGCAATGCGAGGCGTTCGGCAGGCGCCTGCCCGCCGAAAGTCCGGATCAACCGCCGCCAGCTCTGGCTCGCCGCAATGAAGGTCCGCCAATGGGCGATCGACAGTTCGACCGGCGCGAGCGCCCGCGACACCAGAATGCCGCTGGCCACGATCATGCCCGAGCTCACTTCCCCCTTGATGAACAGGAATGCGCTGAGCGCCAGGATCGCCGATTGCAGGAACATCCGGAACGCCTTCGACATCGCGCCGAACCCGGACGCCACATCGCTCAGCGACAGTTGCGTATCGACGAAAGCGCCGTTGAGGCTCGTCCAGCGGGACGACAGATGCGGCAGCATCCCCAGGACCCGCACGGCTTCGGCATTGCGCGAAGTCGCCTCCGCCATGGTGGATTTCTGCATCGACAGCACGGTCGCCGCAAGCGTGGTCCGCCGCGATGACAGGTCCGTCGCCAGCGTCAGGCAGAGCAGAACCAGCGCACCCGTGAGCGCCGCCATCCCAATCCAGAAATGAAAGGCAAAGCAAATCAGCATGTAAAGCGGGATCCAGGGCAGGTCGAACAGCGCACTCGGTCCCGGTCCGCCCAGGAAGGCACGGATCTGGTCCATGTCGCGCAGCGGCTGCAACCCTTCGGCACTCGTCCGCGCCTTGAACGGCGGCGCGGCTGTCATGGCGAAACAGGCTTCGCTTGCCATGCTGTCGACATAGGCGCCGACGCGCGAGAGTATCCGGTTCCGCAGCAGATCCAGCAGCCCCTGACAGGCATAGAGGCCAATCAGGATCACCAGCAGTGACACCAGCGTCGGCACGCTGCGGCTCGGCAGCACGCGGTCATAGACCTCCAGCATGAAGAGGGGGCCGCTGAGGAAGAGCACATTGATCAGAGCACTGACCAGAGCCACACCGACAAATGCGCTGCGGCAACGGGAAAGTGCTTCCCGCAGCCAGGGTCGCTGCAGCCCGTTGGCTGCGGAGGCCGAAAGATCTGAGGATACGGACCGGGTCATGCCTGTCCCTCCCCGTCCTGCGCACGACTCTTTCGCGGGCGGCCCCGCTGCCGTTTTCCGAGCCCCGTCGCCTTGGCCATGGTCGAGCGCTGGGCGGCATAGGCTGGTGACGTGACCGGATGATCCGGCGGCAGGTTCCACCGCATGCGATACTCCTCCGGTGTCAGTTGGTGTTGCGCGGACAGATGCCGTTTGAGCGCTCGAAAAGCCTTGCCGCATTCCAGGCAGACCAGCCGTTCCGCGCCCGGCGCAATGGACGGCACACTGCCCTCGGGAGGCTCCGGCCTGAGATTTGCCAGGCTCAACACCGTCCTGTGCGTCTGCTCCAGAAGGCTGGCCAGTTGGGTGGGGGGCACGATATGATTGGACACATAGGCCCGTACCAGATTGACGGTCAGCGCTACGGCACTTTCCGGGGAAATATCGTCGGAGCCTCCCTCAGGAAACGCCTCCGGCATAGGATCTCTTTGCATTGTCGCACAGCATTTCTGCCGCCCCGGAATTAGCGTTGAATGGGCAAGTGTCGCTTGCTGTCGAGCTGGATACGCGCGGCCTCGAGGCCCCAGGCGAGCAGTTCAAACGCGCGCTCCCTGGTCTGGGCCTCCACATAACATCGCAATTCCGGAGCATTGCCGGAGGCTCGGTAATGCACGACAGAGCCGTCATTGAGTTCGAACCGCAAGCCGTCCAGACGGTCGATCGAGCGCATGCCGCCGACGGGATCGAAATAGCTGCGCGAGAAGCCCTCGTCCTGCGAAAGACGGCCGAGGAAATCCTGCGACTGTACGGAGGCGACATCCTTGAGCCGGTCTGCCAGGGCGTGCCCCACCGGCAGATCGCCGACGATCGCCGACAGCGGCCGTCCGGATTGCGCGACAAGCAGCAGGCTGGCGACAATCGGCAGAACCGCATCGCGCGTCGGCAGCCGCGTCAGCGTGCGCCCCTGCCAGATGCCGTCTGAGCCAAGCAGGGTGCCGCCATTGGCCTCGAAGCCGATGATGCCGGTCTTGCCGGCCAGCGCCGCGGCCTCCATCGCCGCGATGACAAAGGGCGAGCCGACCCGGGTGCGAACCACCTCAGCGGCGATCCCGCAACGCTCGATGACGCTGCCGGAGGTCACCGGTGTGATGATCGTCTGGAAACCCAGGAGCTTGGACGCCAGCAGTCCGGCAACGTCGCCCCGCAGGATTGTCCCCGTCTCGTCCGCAACGAGGGGCCTGTCCGCATCACCATCGGTCGAGACCACGGCATCGAACCGGCCGGCCATCGCCACTTCGGCGATATAGGCCACCAGCTCCGGCTCATGCGCCTCCGTGTCCACGGGGATGAAACGTGCAGCCCGCCCCACGGGCTCCACTTCGGCGCCGAGTGCCCGCAACAGCTCGACCAGCAGATCCCGCGCCACCGAACTGTGCTGGTAGACGGCAACGCGCCGTCCCTTCAGGCTCTGGGACCCGAAGACGTCGACATAACGTCCGATATAGGCTGAATTGACGGAAGAGCACTGCACGTCCTCAGCGACGGCAGCCCGGGCCAGACTTTCCAGCACCGTATCGTCAAGGGATGCCACCTGCGCCGCGATCGCCGCCTCGTCGACCTTCGATATCTCGCCTTGCGGCAGATAGAATTTCAATCCGTTCCGGTCGTCGGGAATGTGGCTGCCGGTGACCATGATCGCCGGGCATCCGCGTCGGATCGCTTCCAGCGCAAGCGCCGGTGTTGGCACCGCACCGCAGTCCACCGCCGTCAGCCCCGCCTGCCGGATCGCGACACGGCAGTCCTGCGCGATGGCCGGACTGCTGGACCGGAGATCACGCCCGACCAGCACCTCCCGGGTCCGCGGCGCAAGCGACAGCGCATGACGAACAAACCCGAGCGCATAGGCGCGCGACGGCAGCCCGACCAGTTCCGTCACCAGCCCCCGAAGGCCGGACGTACCGAATTTCAGCCCCTCGGGAAGAACCGTCGCACGCGTTTCGCTGACCGGGGAAGAAGGCGGCACAGAGGAATGAGAAAGGGAGGAAACGGCGTCCATCACGACATCCCCATCACGACGCCCGCAGGCATCTGCGGCTGCACGTCACCCCGGTCGAGACCGCGGTCCAGGCCTTCTCCCAGATGACGATCCAGTACGCCCATGCCCGATTGCCGCTGCAGGTAGCGCGCGAGTTCACCAAGGGCACAGATGATGTGATAGAGCGAACTGGCCGGAGCGGGCCCCGCCTTGAAACTCCCGTCCTCAAGCATCACGTCGTGCCAGGTGCCGCGCTGATCGACATCCAGATAGGCGAGCAACCCATGGCAGGCCTCCAGCGCATTCTGCTCGGCGAGCCACCGGTCCTCGCCCTCGCGGATTTCGGCAAGCGCAAGCCAGGCCTTCAACCGTTCGGTCTGCGGCCAAAGCCGCGCCGAGCCATCGGCGATCAGACCGTCCGACCAGACCTCGTTCACGGCCACCCTGCGTCCCGGATCGACCCCGTGCTGCTCGGCAAAGGCGATCATCCGCTCTGCCCGGTCGCCGATCTTGCCGCCGGTCGCCTGCGACCATCGGATCAGGAGCCAGGCCCATTCGAAATTATGCCCCGGCTCGATCCGCGAACGGCCATCCTCGTCGATCGCGTCCCAGTCTGCGGTGAAGTACTCGCGCACGACCCCATGTTCCGGATCGTAGAAACGGCTCTTGAACAGCGCCACGATTTCGTCTGCCAGCATCCGCCACACCGGATTGGCATCGACGGCCATCCAGGCGAGCGCCGCCTCGAGCAGATGCATGTGCGGGTTCGACCGCAAAGGATAAGGCGCAGACGTATGGTCCTTGAAACCGCCCGCTTCGTGACCGAGCCGCTCGCGCAGGCTCGCCAAGGTCAGCATCGCCCGCCGCCGGTAGTCTTCATCCTGCAGATGCGCGAAGGAATGCGCATAGGCGAACAGCAGGAAAGCCTGATCGTAGAGGTGATGATCCTGGTCGACCAGAGTGTCGTCGTCGCTCAGTCCATGAAACAACAACCCATCCGGGGCGCTGTAATTCAAGAGGAAGCGGTAGCCGTGCCGAAGACAGGCGGCCGCTGCCGTCTTGTTCCAGCCGAGCCGTGCCGCCTCGCAGAAGCTGTAGACCTGACGCGCCGTCACCCGGACCCGCCGCGCGGAACTCGGTATGCGCCCCTCGCGGGAAATGCTTTCGCAGAACCCGCCTCGAATGCGATCGATGCCGACAGTGGACCACAGGGGGAGTATGTCTTCGAAGAGCATACGCCGAAACTGCAGGCCGGCGTCTTCGAGTGTCAGTGTAAAATTGCTATCAGAACCAAGATTGAATCTATTCGAGACTGCATTTGTGCGCATGCTCTCACTCCACCCATTCGGAAGGAGCTTATCGTTACCAATGAATTAATCGGGTCGTCGTTTACATGGGTTAATCAAACCCAAAAAACAATTCCTAAAAAATCTATTTACACACTTGTTCATATGCTCAGATTTTGTATCATCCAGTCATTAGCAGTGCAGATGCCTGAAACGTACTTACTTATCGCAATATAAAGCGCGACTCTGGTCCAGCGATCGGAGAACGCTAAAACAAACTCAGGGGAAACATTCGAGAGGACAGGACAGAGGCGTCTCTTGATTGAGTGCGTCTTGTGCCTGGGCTTTTCCGTGTGTCGAGATCAGCGGCGCGCGGCCATAGTGAGAAGTGCAGTCATTTTCAGTCTGACATGTTGGCGTTGGGGACGTCGGAAAATGCATCATGTATCACCTTTCATGCGGCGCGTGGGCCAGCTCCTGCCGTCGTCGGGGCGGGCAAGTCCTGTGCTCGATTCCGTCGGCTTCCGGTCGACCTGCCTGGAAAAAGGCAGCGAAATTCTCGGTGCGGGCACAACCGTCCGCCACGTTCTCACGATCGGGCACGGCCTGGCGATGCGCTACCGCCTGCTGCCCGACGGCAGCCGTCAGGTCATCATGTTCCTGACCGCCGGAGACATCTGCAATCCGCATATCTATCCGACGGTGATTGATCACGGCATCGCCGCCGTCACCCCCGTTCGCATCGACCGCTTCGACTGTGAAAGCCTGATCGGGCTCAGCAACAGCGTGGTCGGCCTCAACCAGGCGCTTTGGACCCTGGCGGAAGAGCAGAACGCCATCATGCGCAACCACATCACCAGTCTGGGACGCGGCGACGCCAGAACCCGCGTCATCATGCTGCTCAAGGAATTGTCGCTGCGTCTGTCGGTGTCGGCTGGCCAGGCGGGGCCCGTCTTCATTCCCGTGACCCAGTCACTGCTCGCCGACGCGATCGGCGTCACCCATATTCACTTCAACCGCATCATCGGCGACATGGGCAAGCGGGGCATCGTCGCCACCAGTCGCGGCGGCATTCTGGTGAACAGCATCTCCATGCTGGAAAAACTCGGGGAAGATCTGATCGTCGCTGCCTGACAGCGCAACCGGCATCAAAACTTGCTTCGGCAACGTGCTGCGCAGATCCTCCGACCGTTTGTATGAGCATCAAAAATCTGAAGAATCCGCCCCGGCGGCAGACAGAATTCAAGGTTCCGTCTGCCGCATTTTTTATTTGAAAAATTCACATTTTAATTCCGTTTTAGTTAACCAATGTTGATGTAGTGGCCGATTTTATTTGTTTCAGTGAGGCTCTATACAAAGGAGCTGAACATGAAGATCAGTGTATTCGGTGCCGGCTATGTCGGCGCAGTATCAGCCGCATGCCTCGTAAAGGAAGGCCACCACGTCACGGCGGTCGACCCCGATCCCAACAAGATCGGCCCTCTGATGGCCGGCAAGTCCCCGATCATCGAGCCCGGACTTGAGGACATAATTCGCGACGGCGTCGCCTCGGGCCGGCTCACCGCCACCCACGATGCCGCGGCCGCGATCGCCGCGACGGACCTGTCTCTCATCTGTGTGGGTACGCCCTCCCTGCCGGACGGCAGCCTCAACACGGAATATCTCAAGCGCGTCGCCGAGGACATCGGTGCAGCGCTGAAGCTGAAGAACACCTTCCACTCCGTCGTCGTCCGTTCGACCTGTTTGCCGGGCACCACGGAGAGCGTCGTGGTCCCGGCGCTGGAGGCGGCCTCCGGGATGAAGGCCTCCGAGGATTTCGGCATCGCCTATCTGCCGGAATTCCTGCGCGAAAGCACGGCGATCAAGGACTATTACGATCCGGGCGTCATCGTCTTCGGCGCCTCCGACAAATTCACCCTCGACCGCCTGGAATCGATCCACGCGCCGATCACCCGCCCGAAATTTGTCGTCGACATCAAGACGGCGGAAGGCATCAAATACACCAACAATGCCTGGCACGCGCTCAAGATCAGCTTCTCCAACGAGATCGGCAACATCCTCAGCAAGGCCGGCATCGACAGCCACGTCGCCCTCGACATTCTCTGCGCGGACGATCGGCTGAACATCTCCAAGGCCTATCTGACCCCCGGCTTCGCCTTCGGCGGCTCCTGCCTGCCCAAGGACCTGCGCGCGCTGATCAGCATGTCACGCCGCCAGGGAACGCCGGCCCCGCTGCTCGAGGCGACGCTCTCGGCCAACGAAGTGCAGATCAACCGCGCCTATAGCCTGATCGCCAACCAGGGCAGCCGCAAGGTCGGCATCGTCGGTTTGAGCTTCAAGCCGGATACCGACGACCTGCGCGAAAGCCCGCTCGTCGAGCTCGCCGAACGCCTCTATGGCCGCGGTTACCAGATCAAGATCTTCGATCCGAACATCCGCATGAACCGGCTCACCGGTGCCAATGCGAGCTTCGTCAGTGCCCGCCTGCCGCATCTGGCTGAACTGCTCAACGAAGACATCGAATCCGTCCTCTCGGACTCGGACGTCATCGTCGTCGGCAACCGGGCCGAAATGAACGGGTCGCTGAAGCGGGTCAAACCCGAGACCCACATCATTGACCTGGTTCGCGTCGACAAAACGCTGCGCAGCGAAGGCAATTATCATGGCATCTGCTGGTGACTTCACCTACAGCCCGGCCGCGCATGTCCTGATGGTCCTGGGGATAGCTGTGGCAGCGACATCGCTGCCCAGCCAGGCCTATGCCATCATCGACAGCAAGACCGGTCTGGCCATCGGCCTGATTGGCGCCTGGCGCTATGGCTGGGGCATCCTGCACTTCCTGCGGGGCACCCTCTACCGCGCTTACGTCTATCCGCGCATGAAGCGCGAGGCCATGGCCAGGAAGCGGGAGGGCTTCGCCTCCTACTTCCTCGTCACCAGCTTCCGCATTCCCACGGAAACGACGATCGAAGTCTACCGCGCGGCCTTCGCCGCGGCACTGAAAGCGCCCGGTCCGGCAACCGTGGTGGCGTCGATCGTCGATCTCTCTGACCAGCGCATCATCAAGAAGCTCTATGCCATGATGGTGGCGGACTCAGATCCGGTCGATCTCGTCATCGTGCGGATCGATGGCAGCGGCAAGCGTGATGCGCTTGCCTCGGGCTTTCGCGCCATTGCCCGCCTCTTCCCTGCCCCGGATGCCATGGTGGCCGTAATCGACGGCGACAGCATCGTTCCGGAAGATCTCGTCGAACAATGCGCGCCCTTCTTCCACGATCCGAATGTCGGTGCGCTGACCACGGACGAAATTGCCGAAGTGAACGGCAAATGGATCTTCCAGCAATGGTGGGCACTGCGCTTCGCCCAGCGTCACATCCTGATGTCATCGATGGGCCTCTCGCGCCGTGTTCTGACGCTGACCGGCCGCATGTCGATGTTCCGGGCCTCGATCATCTGCAACCCCGATTTCGTCGCCCAGGTCGAGGTCGACTACATCGATCATCCGAGGCTGGGTCGATTCAAGTTTCTGACCGGAGACGACAAGTCGAGCTGGTTCTGGTTGCTGCGCAACGGCTATCAGATGCTCTATCTCCCCGACGTGATGGTGAAGACCATCGAGGATCCGCCGGCCAAAAGCTTCTTCAGCTCCGCCGCCATGCTCATGGTCCGCTGGTACGGCAACATGCTGCGCACAAACCGGCGGGCGCTGGCGCTCGGCCCGCGCCGGATCGGATATTTCGTCTGGTGGGCAATCCTCGATCAGCGCATGTCGATGTGGACCTGTCTGGTGGGCGTCACGAGCGCCATCCTGGCCACGCTCCTGGTCTCGCCCTTCACCATCCTCGTCTATGCCGTCTGGATTCTGGCCTCCCGCTACGCGATCACGCTGTCGCTCCTGACGGCGAGACGGCAGATCTCGATCGTCGCGCCGCTGCTGCTCTATTTCAACCAGATCTTCGGATCGGCGATGAAGGTCTTCGTCTTCTTCCATCTGGATCGCCAGAAGTGGACCCGCCAGAACACCACGCTCGCCAAGGCAGATCGGAACTGGCTCGCGACCTATCGGAAATATGAATCCAAGCTCTACCAGTCGGTCAGCATCCTCGCTCTGATCACTGCCTGCAGCTTGATGATCGGCATCACATCCATTCCCCGTCTTTGAACACGAACCGGAGTCTCGATCATGAGAGGCATATCCTACGAAGCTGAACTGCAGCGTCAGCACCCCCGCTACGGGCTCCCATTGAAGGCCACGATCGACGGACGCGAATATGACGTGCACGACTGGTCGATGAATGGTTTTGCCATCAATGCCAAGGGCTTCTCAGCCGGCAAGAAAGTGATGACGCATCTCACCATTCCCTTCAGTGGCTACCATTTCAGCCTCACTCACGTGCCCGCCGAAGTGCTGTACGCCACCGATAGCGACGGCCGCACGAGCCTGGTCTTCAGCGCCCTTGAGGACAGCCAGATCAGCCTGTTGAGTTACATGACCGACGCGATTATCGCAGGCGAAGTGGTCAGAGCCGGAGACGTGCTCGATGTCGCCCGCCGTACCGACATGGTACGCTCCAAACAGGTGCCCGCGCCGCCGCGCCTGTCCACCGGCGCCCGCATTTCCCAGATGGGACGCCGGGTGGCGTCGACCGCCGGCGTTGCGGCGATCGGCGCGGCACTGATCGCCTTTCTGTCGGCGAATGTTTATGACGAACTCTATGTCGTGCGCCCGGAAAGCGCGAGCATTGCCGCCAAGACCGTCAACGTGGCGGCTCCGGCTGTGGGCCGCATCACCTTCATCAACGACAAGCCGCAGCTTGCCTTCGGCGAACCGCTGATCACCGTGAACCCGGCCGTCGGCGACCCGATCACGGTGGAATCGCCCTGTGACTGTGTCCAGACGGAACAGCGCTTCGCCAGCGGCGATTTCGTCCGCACCGGTGATCCCGTCGTGCGGCTGATGCGGGCGGACGCGCCGATCGTGGTCTCGGCCGCTGTCAGCGACAACAAGCTGATGAGCCTCTACGGCGTCAAGACAGCCTCGCTGGTCTATCCGGACGGCACCCATGTCAGTGACGCCGAAATCCTCTGGCTGCCGGGCAAGGGCGGGTCGCAATCCGACCTGCCGCGGGATCCGCTCACCGTGCTGATCGCACCGGAGAAGGCGCTGTCGACGGATATGCTCGGCCAGCCGGTCGAAGTCCGCTTCGACCTTTTCCCCGAGAGCACGATCGGACGGATGGTCCAGGCCGTTGCTGGCGCATTCGGCGCTGAATCCGCCGCCCAGGCCGTTGCCCAGGAGATCAAGCCATGACCCGGATCCGTCCCGTCATACTCTGCGGCGGCTCGGGCACTCGCCTCTGGCCGCTCTCCCGCCGCCTGGAACCCAAGCAGTTCCAGACCTTGGGTGGCGAGCATTCGCTGTTCCAGGGCACGCTCGCCCGTTTCCGCGACGCTGACTTCGGCCGCGCCACCGTGCTCGTCAACACCCTGCAGGAGCCCCGCGTCCGATATGAGTTGCAGCAGATCGACCATCCCGCTGGCCTGCCGCTGGTGCTCGTCGAACCTGCCATGCGATCCACCGCACCGGCCATTGCCGCTGCCGCCCGTGTGCTGATGGCCGAAGATCCCGAAGCCGTCATGCTGGTGGTGCCGAGCGATCATCGCATCGGCCGGCCGGACCGGCTGCAGGAGGCCTACCTGGCCGCCCTTCCTTTCGTCAAGGAGGGTGGCATCGCCCTGTTCGGTATCCGCCCGACCGCTCCGGAAACGGGGTTCGGCTACATTGAGGCCGAACCCGCTGGTGAAGGCCAGGTCACCAAAGTCCTGAGCTTCGTCGAGAAGCCGAACTTCGAGCACGCGTCCCGCCTCGTCGCCGATGGCCGCCACACCTGGAACAGCGGCATCTTCATGTTCCGTGCCGACACCATCCTTGCAGAACTCGCCAGCCACGCGCCGGACGTTCTGGCCGCCGTCGACGCGGGCATTGCGGAGGCCAGCCGGTCGGAGAACAGCCTGCGCATGTCGCAAAGTTTCGCAACCGCGCCGGAAATCTCCATCGACCATGCGGTGATGGAGCATTCGGCCCGGCTGGGTGTGCTTCCGGTCTCGCCGGAATGGAACGATCTTGGCTCGTTCGAAGCCCTTTGGGAAACCGGGCAGCACAATGGCGAGGAAAACGTCCTCAAGGGGGATGTCCTGCTGCGTGACGTCCGCCGCAGCTATATCAGCGGTTCCCGCCGTCTGATCTCAGTCATCGGTCTCTCCAACATCGTCGTCGTCGATACCGACGACGTGGTGCTGGTGGCCTCGCGTGCCCAGTCCCAGGACGTGAAGTTCATCGCGCAGCATCTGGCGAAAGCCGGCCACCCCGCAGCCGATCGTCATTTGCTGCGGCAGCAGACGGGCGGAAGCCGCCGCGTGCTCGAAGAAGGGCCAGGCTTCCGTGTCGAGCGCATCGACATTCTGCCGAACGCCACGCTGGAACTCGACCAGGAAGAAGCACCTGCCTCGGCCAGCTTTGTGGTCTTGTCCGGCGAGGCGGTGCTCGGAGAACCCGGCGCCGAAACGGTGCTGACCCAGGGTTTCGGGCTCGATCTCCGCTCGCGCCAGCAACTGGTCCTCAGCAATCCGGGGGAAGAGGCCGCAATCTTGCTTCTGACCCTCACGCGGCCCGTGGAAGAGGTCGACAGCCTCAGCCAGCAACGAAAGGTGGGCTGATGGCCACGCTCCCCTCCCCGGCGGCCGGATCCCGACTGCGAATGGTCTTGCTCTCGATCTCCTTGGCCTGGGCGGTGCCGGCCTCGGCATCGATCGAGAGCGAAGTGGACATGGCCCGGACCATCGTAACCGAAAGCACCGTGAAGCTGGACTCGGAGCGTGACCCCCATGCGCGCGTGCGTCTGCTGGACGACGCGGTGGATGCGATCGGCGTGCTCGAAGGCCTCGGACGCGACGACCGGCCGGGAACGGGCGCCAGAAAGGTCCTGCAGGATCTCGCCGCCCAGGCGATAACGCCCGACATCCTGCGCCTCAGCCTCGTCGAGGCTCTGACCGCCCTGATCGGCCCGGGCGACGCAGGCCTTCGGGCAGACCTCGACGCCAAGGCGGCGTTGGAAGCCATTCGCGACCCCGCCTATCGGTCTGCCGGCTGGACGGCACTGGCTGCGGCCCATGTGAGGACGGGTCAAGGCGAGGAAGCCGAACGCCTGGCGACCCTGGCGATCGAGGAAGCGCGCGGCATCGATCGCGATGCAACCCGTGACGGCGCGCTGCAGGCGGCTGTCCTCGTGTTTCCGAACGGCAAATTGCCCGAGGGCATTCTTGAAATCGCCACCAATTCCGTCGTCCTCGCCCGCACCCGCGCCGCAATGTACCAGACGGTCGCACGCGACGCGCTCAGCGCCGAAGGCATGACCGATCCTGCGGCCGAAACCCTCAAAAACCGCGCCGAAGCTGCCTTGGCTGCCAAGGATACGGCGCAGGCGCTCATGTTCGCGCAGGCTCTCGACCGCGACGAGGACATCCGCGCCGAATACCTCGACCGCGTGCTGCAGTTGGCCCTGGGCAGCGGTGACGACCGGTTGGCTCTGCGTACGGCGAAGTCCATGTCCCGCGACCGCGACCAGAACAAGGCGCTCCGTCAGCTGATCGACGCCCGCATCGATCGCGGCAAGGCACTGCGCGCTCGTGAGATTGTGCCCCTGCTGCTGACTGCCAAGGCCCGGATTGATGCCGATATCGCCATCGCCAAGGATCTCCGTCGTCAGGGTTACATCGAGGCCGGGCGCGAAATTCTGCTGCAAAACGCCGACATGAAGCTCGACGATCCCGATGCGACGGCCAACCTCGTCTCGGCGCTTGCGACGTTTGCGGAATTCGGGCCCGCCCGGACCCTTGCCGGTGCCTTGCCGGCCGGCGATCAGCGATCCTCCGCCATGGCCCGCCTGGTCAAAGGTCTGGCAGATGATGACCTGCTGGATCAGGCAAACGAACTGCTGTCCGAAGTCTCGGGTCCGCAGGACCAGAGCTACGCCCGCTCCGCCATTGCCCGGGCCTTGGTCAAGCGTGGCGACGCGAAAGGGGCGAGCGCGAGCCTGGCCCAGATCGATGCTGGGCCGGATCGGGATCGCGTGCTGGAAGCACTGGCCGAGCACGCCGTCAAAAAGGGAGACCTGGGACTGGCCCGTGACTACCTGGCCCAGACCGCCGGCGACGAAACGCGCTGCCGTATCCTGATCGAGATCGCGCTCGCCACATCAGGCAAGGCGTCCGCCCGCGAGATCCTCGATGAAGCCGTGGCCCTGATCGCCAATGGAAAGGATGTCGACGACAGCCGTGCCGAGATCGCCGTGGCCTTTGCCCGGATCGGTGAACTCGCCCGCGCAGACAGTCTGCTCGACACGATCACCGACCAGAGTGCCCGCCGTGAAGCCGAAAGCGAGATCGCCGAACTCCTCGTAAAACAGGGCGCCCTCGAACCCGCCCGGAACCGGCTGCAGCGTCTTCCGGCCGACAGTGCAGCGACGCTGAGCGCTGACCTCGCTTTTGCATCCTTCGAGAAAGACGGGGAGGTCGAGAGCTTTGTAAAAAGCGTGGCAGACCTCCCCTGGCAGGCGCGCGTCCCGGCCCTTCGCCGCATGGCGGAAGTCCGGGCAAAGGCGCTCGACGTCAAGGGATGGCTGAACGATCCGCAGATCGATCCCTTGGCGTCGACCACGCCGCCATCAAAGGGCCAGCAGGCCGATTTCACCATCGGGCGGCATCAGATCTTTGCGCCCGCCCCATCGACAAGGGCCCTGCCGGGCATACGGATGCCCGACATCTTCGAACATGACGCCGCCTTGTTGCGCGGCCGTGTTCCCGCCCCTGCCGACGGCGTCGGCCACCTCGCCATTCTCGGTTTCAGCCCCTTCAGTCTCGAGGCCTTCAAGCTCAGCACCGGCGGCGAGGCGGCGATCCACCAGGTTCAGCTTTCCCAGCAGATGACCTGGCCGCGCTATATTGCCGTCGAAAAGGGCGTCGTCACCCTGGGAACCCTCTTGCGCGACCTTCCGGAAACAACGGCCCGCCGCCTGCTCGTGGTCGAGGGCGATGATCTTCTGGTCCGGGTTCCGATCATCGTTCTTCCCGGCGCAACGCTCCTGATGTCCGGCGTGGAGTTCAGCCGCTACAAGCTCGGCGTTCAGTCCGGCGCGTTCATCGCAGTTGCCGGGCGCCTCGTCGTCCAGGATGCCGAAATCCTCGGTTACGACGAAATTGCCGGCCGCCCCGCCGTCGCGACGGACAAGACGCGCGCCAATTTCCGTCCTTTCATCACCGCCTGGGGCGGCAGCGACATCCAGATCGCCGGCAGCCGGCTGGCCATGCTCGGTTACGACAGCAGCAAGGCTTTCGGCCTCACCCAGTCCAGCGGTGCCGCCGTTCAGTCGCTCTATGCCTTCGACGACAACCGTCCCACCGGCAACATCGTCGACAACAGCTTCGAGAACCTGCGGTACGGCTATTACAGCTACGAGGTCGACCATGTCCGGGTGATCGGCAACGAATATCGCGACAACATCATCTACGGTATCGACCCGCACGACCGCTCCCGCCACCTGCTGATCGCGCTCAACACCGCCTACGGCTCGCAGAAGAAGCACGGGATCATCGTCTCCCGCGAGGTCGATGACAGCTTCATCGTCGGAAACGTCTCCCTGCACAACAAGGGCTCGGGCATCATGCTCGACCGCACCAGCGTTCGAAACATCGTCTACGCCAACACTGCGGTTGCCAACGACGGCGATGGCCTGACCTTCTACGAGAGCGGATGCAACATCGCCGCTGCCAATGACCTGAGCCGCAACCGCCGCGCCGGTGTGAAGATCCGCAACAGTGCCGATGTCGGCATGTATGACAACCGCATCGATGCCAACACCCAGAGCGGTGCCGACATCTACATCGCCGACCTGCGCCAGTCGCCGGAAGGCCATGCCCGCAATTTCGAACTCGACCCCTATCAGGCGCTCGTCACGGCCGTCATCAGCGGCAATGTTTTCTCCGAAAACGCAGACGCCATCAATGTCGCGGGCGCATCCCAGCTTCAGCTGGACGGGAACATGTATCGCCGCCAGCGCGATAACATTTTTGCCGGAGACCTGCGCCAGCTTTCCCCATTCCTTCTGCGCCTGCGCGAGACATCCGCTCTCCTCACAGACGACAGCTGCGAGCCAGAAGAGGCGGTCAAGAGCTGCAATTTCGGTGGCTGGCCGCATCCGCCGCGCAAGCACAACATCTGCACCGGCATGATGCTGTCCCCGGCACCGGCCGGAACCGGCGAGGCGGCACGGGATGGCTAGTCACACCTCCCTCGTGATCGCATTCTGCCTGTCTCTGGGCCTCGCCCTCCCGGCGACGGCCTCGAGCTGGGCAGGCCTCTTCGACGTCGAGGATCGGGCGGCCAAGCTCCAGACGCCTGCCTATAACGAGATCCGGGCGCTTTGCCTGGCTGTCGCGATCGATCCAGCCTGGGACAGGCTGAAGCCGATCCGTAAACTGACGACCACCGAAGGCTACGGCTCCGACACATCCGCCGAGGATTTCTCCTGGGCCGTCATGGTGCTCTCCGGCCGGGCTCTCGCCGGAGACGCGGACGCCCGCAACCGCCTCGCCGGCCTGATCGACCGCTGGGCCGAGGCAGGCGCGTTCACTGAAACGGAAGAGATCAATGACGCCTATTATGCGCTCAAGCGTCAGCTTCTGCCGTTGGTGGTTGCCTATGCCGTTCTCGAGCCGGGTCTGGAGGCCGAGCGGTCCGCCCGCCTGCGCGCCTGGATCGATGGGCTTGTCCGCAAGATCGACCACAACTTCGATGGGGATGTCGATCACAACAACCATCGGGTGCTGGCCGACAGCGTTCTTGCCGTCTGGGGCGCCGAGACCGGCGACAAGGCCATGATGGAAAAGGGCCTCGCCCGCTATGACACCGTGCTCGATGAAGTCCGGCCGGATGGAACCCTTGCGCTTGAGGCCAGACGTGGCGCGCGCGCCCTCTGGTACCAGCGCCAGACCCTGTCCAGCCTGACCGTCATCGCCGAGACGGCCCGCGGCCATGGTTGGGATTTTTACGGTCGAACCTCGCGTGATGGCCGCTCCTACGCCACCATGCTCGGCGCCCTCATGAACGGCATTGCATCGCCGATCCTGGTCGCCGTCTATTCCGCGGAGAACCACATTCCGGGTCCGGAAAAGGACTTCCACAATCTGGAACTCGGCTTCCTCGATACGCGCGGCCACGGGCGACACTACATGGGATGGGCGGAAGCGGCCATCCTCTCCGGCCAGGGCCTCGCCTTCGATCGGCTGAAGGCTCTCTTTTCCCGGCAGATCGTGGCACGGCGGCCGCTGATCGATGAATTCATTGGTGGAAATTCGACATGTTTCTGGGGGCAGCCATGACCAGCCTTGCACAAATTCTAGCTGTTGGCCTCATGGTCCTTGGGCTGCTTTCGTCCACAGCCACGGCCGAGGAAACGGACACAGCCGCTCGCTTCGCAGAGGAGCAGGCTCTGGTCGAAACGCTTTCCCGCAGCACGGCCGCTGAAGATCAGCGCCATCTCGGCGATCTCTATCGTGACGGCCTCATCTTCAGCGCCGAAAACCCGATCCGCAAAGCCGATCGTGACGCGGCGATCGCCGCCTATCGCCGCGCGATGGAACTCGGTGACCGTTCGCCCGCCGTCACCGTTTCACTCGGCCGCCTGCTGATGCGCAAGTCGGGCGGCGACGGTTTCGCCGAGATTGAACCGACCCTGCAGGCGCTCGCGCTCGAGGGCAACGGCGACGCCGCCTATCTGCTTGCCGTCGATGCGATGGAAAACCGGCATGTACCGCTCGAACAGGCGATACCCCGGCTGGAAGCCGCCGCTATGCTCGGAAGTGCCGGTGCCGTGTCCGACCTCGTTGCAGCCGGTGTCCCGGTCGGCGAGACATTGGAGCGGGCCGTGCTCACCCGTCTGACGCAGCGCGCAGAAGCGGGCCAGGCTGCGGCTGCGCTGTCCCTGTTCCGCATTTATGCCGACGGCCTGTTGACCGGGCGCGATCCGCAAACGGCCATGAAATGGCTGGAGCGGGCGGCTGAAGACGATCCGGTCACCGCCGTGGAGCAGTTGGCCGAGCAATATCTCACAGGTCTGAACGTGGAGGCCGATCCCGTCCGCGCCGCCGACCTCTTCCGCCAGGCCGCCCGCGCTGGCGGACGCAATGCCGCCCTGGCCCTCGGTCGCGCGGCCATTGCCGAGACCGGCATGCCCGTCTCGAACGCGGAGGCCCGCTGGTGGCTGCAGCGGGCGAGCGAAGCGGATGTGCGCACGGCAGCAGTCGAGTTGTCGAACCTCGATCTCAAGATCGCGCTCGCCTTTGAAGGTGCGCCCGCGGAACGCGAAAAGCTGATCATGGCGGCGCTTGAACCGATCGCGGACGATTCGGATGCGCTTGCCAATCTCGCCAACCAGCATTGGCGCTCTGCCCAGGCGGAAGTCATCGGCAAGGTTTTGCTG
This sequence comes from Allorhizobium sp. DMC15, assembly GCF_056314065.1. NCBI lineage: Bacteria > Pseudomonadati > Pseudomonadota > Alphaproteobacteria > Hyphomicrobiales > Rhizobiaceae > Allorhizobium > Allorhizobium sp. DMC15. The sequence continues at coordinate 476,712 of NZ_JBQUZB010000004.1, read as the reverse complement.
CCGCTTCTGGAGAAACAGGCGCTGGCGGGGAAAACCGTGGCGGCGCTCGCCTACAATGCATGGCTCGAAGCCAATGGCCGGCCGTTGCCCGATGCGGTTGCCCGTGCCCTGATCGAAAGCCTGCGCAAGACCCCCTTTGTCAGTGTCGGCTTCTCCAACTTCACGATTGCCACCCTGGCCCTTGATGGCCGCATGTCGCAAGCCGTGCTCGGCCGCAATCAAGCGATCCGCCTGCTGTTCAAGGCGGCTGACGACAATGTCGGTCAGGCCATGCTGCGGCTCGGCCAGCTCTATCGCCAGGGCGATCAGCTTGCGCGCAGCGACAGCTTTGCCAAGCGCTGGTTCATCCGGGCGAGCGAACGCGCCGTCGAACGCGCCGGCTGGGAACTCGCCGACATGCAGGCAGGTTCGCGGGATCCCGCAGAGTGGGAAGATGCGGAGCGCTTCTATCTCGCACAGATCGACGCCGGAGATCCACGCGGAGGTCTGGCCTTGGTTCAGGCTCGTCTGCGCCAGGACACCTTGGATGGCATCACGCTGGAGCGTGCAAAATCGGTCGTCCAGACGCCAACGGATACGATCGCTCTCGCGTCCCTGCTCTTCTCCACCGGCATTCCCGGACACGTGCAGGAAGCGGCAGCCCTTCTCACCAGCCTCCGGCAGGATGAATTGGAGCCTGGCGACCTCGTGGCTCTTGGCCGTCTGAAGTCATCCATGGCCGTCACGCCGGAGCAGACGGCTGCGGCGTCTTCCATCCTCGAAAAGGCCGCTGCAACCGGTTCCCAGGTCGCCCGCACCGCGCTTGCCGCGAGCTACCTGTCGTCGGTCAAGCAGCGGGACAAGGTTCCTGCCGTCATCGCCATGCTGCAGAAGGTGCTTGACGACAACCCCAAGGACCCCGAGGCCCGCCTCTTGCTCGCCCGTGCCTATATGCTCGGCATCGGCGTCGAGCGTGACGCCCGCAAGGCCGCATCCCTGGTGGCCGATGTCCGCAGTGAAAGCGGCATGCGCATGCCGAAGGCCACCCTTCTGGAAGCCGATTGGCTCGCCTTCTCCTCGGCTGGTCGTGATCCCGGCAAAGCGGTGGCGCTTCTCGATGCCCAGGCGGCCCGCGGCTCCTCGGCCGCCGAACGCGCCCTCGGCGAGTATTATCTCAACGGCTTCGGCCCTGCCATCCGTCCCGATGCCGCCGCCACCCGCATGTATTCCGCGGCCCATTCCGGAGACAAGGAAGCCATGGCCGCGCTTGGCCATATGCTGCTGAACGGCTACGGCCTCAATCAGTCGCGCGAGGCCGGCCTCGGTTGGTTGGAGCGCGCAGCCAATGCCGGCAACACCGCGGCGATGTACGAATTGTCCCGCGTCTTTGCGCTGCATCCGGAGGCACAGAGCGACACCCGCCAGGCCATCGCCTGGCTGCAGAAAGCGGCGGAACGCAATCATCCCAACGCTGCCTACCAGCTCGGCCTCGCTTACCTGACAGGCGAATGGGTCGACAAGGATGTGGCTCAGGCATCCTTCTGGTTCGATCGTTCGGCACAATCCGGAAATCTGCTGGCCGCCCGAACGCTGAAGGCCGTCCGCGAAGGCGCCGCGCCCAAGGAGGCCGCGATCGTATCCGACACGGCAGACTGAAATCTGAGCAGACGACCGCACGATCAAGACGAAAACACACACGCAACGCGACTGGAGGATAGCACATGCAAGGGTTTCGTATCCGCCGCTTCGGAATGATGCTCGCGACCGTGGTCATGGCTACCGCCGGCCTGGGTGAGCGTGTCCACGCTGCCGCGCCAGCGATAGAGGCCCTGCCCTATCCTGCCACACCGCCGGCACTGGATTACAGCCGCATTTGCCGCAAGCCGGAGGTCCCCGCCCCACTCGCCTTCGATTGGCAGGGCTGGACCGGTGGCCCGGTTCCCGTCTCCCAACAGCAGATCTTCGCCGATGCGATCCGCTTCGTCGACGGCGGCAGCGAAGTTGCACGTGATCTCCCACTGGCGCGGCGCATGCTGGAGATGCTCGTCTCTGAAGGCACGGGCGGTTCGCTGGAGGCCAGGCGCCGCCTGGCACTGTTGCTGCTCGACGACCGGGCCGGATCGCAAGATCGCAAACGCGCCGCGACCCTTCTCGTCGAAGCCACGGCCTCCCAGGAAACGGATGCCGCCCTTTCGCTCGGGCGCCTGATTGCACGTGGAGAACTTCCCGATCTTCCCTTGAGCGATGCGCCGCGTTATCTCGGGATCGCCGCCGGTTTTGGCGAGCCGATGGCCGCCTTCGAACTCTCTGCGCTGTATGCCGGTGGCGCCCTGCCTGCCCCGTTCGAGGGGGCGGCGGCCCATTTCGCCAATCTCGCCACGATCAATCTGCAGACCGCGCTGGCTTCGGGCGATTGTGCCGTGGCCGCTGAAGTCGGGCAGTTCCTTCTCGACCAGAACCTGACCGATGGACCGCAACGGGCCATCGCCTGGTTCGAGGTCGCGGCCAAGGCCGGACATCGCAATGCCTTGGAAAAACTGGCCCGCGCCTATGCGGCCGGACGTGGAGTGGAAGCCGATCCCGCAGCCGCGCGCCGATACTGGGCGCAGGCGGTCGAGGCCGGCTCGGTAACCGGTCTCGCAGCCCTGGCCGAACAGGATCTGACGGCAGGCCTTGATACCGAGGATCTCCGCCGCCGGCTTGAGATCGGCATGGCAAACGGTGATCCGAATGCCTTCCTCATCGCGGCCCGCCTGCATCGCGGCGATTACAATGGCACGGCCGATTTTGCCGCCCTTCAGGGCGTCCTGCAGAAGGCAGCCGCCCGCCCCGACGTCTCGATCTTCACGCTCGACATCCTCGGCAATGCCGTGCTCTCGGGCCAGGGCACCGCACCGGACCCGCAAAAGGCGAAGGACGTCTACGAGCGCATCCTGGCCGCCGGAACACCCGACGCAGACGCCATTTATGGCCGTTACCTGTTGAAGTCTGGCGGGGGCATTGAGCCGGCCATCGCCCACCTGCGCGACGCCGAGGCTGCGGGATCGACCTTGGGAACCACGGCGCTTGCCGACATCGCCGCCTGCCGGCCGGACACCGGCCTCGACCAGCCGGCGCTGCTGCGCAAGGCCGCCGCCGCCGGCAATCCCTTGGCCTTGCGCAAGCTTGCCCGTCTGGCAAGTGACGCCGGCGACAAGGCGCAGGCATCGGCCCTGTTCGAACAGGCCGCCGGCCTCGGCGATCGGATCGCCATGGTCGAACGTGCCGCCGCGATCCTGGGCGAAGGCAAGGATGCTGGCAAGAAGGGGGCCAAAGCGGCCGCAGATTTGATCGAGGCAGCCGGCGCCCCCGGTGACGGCATGATCGCTGGACGTCTCGCGCTCGTTCAGGCGCTGCGCAATGGCCGCCTCGGAGACGATGCCGGCCGCAGCAACGACCTGCTGCAGACGCTTGCGCAAAGCCTCGACCCCTCCGCCGATGTCGAGATTGTCCGCGACCGCCTAAAGGTCAATGGGGCAAGCGCTGCCGATCCGGACATCCGCCTGCGCCTGGAGCGCGCCGCGAATGCCGGCAATGCAGACGCCATGCTGATGCTCGCACATCTTGCCCCAACGGACGAGGCCACCGCCGCAAAGGGCAGCGAGTGGCTCATCCGGGCCGCGGAGCGCGGCAATCCGGAGGCTCTCGCGGCGCTGCCCACGGATCAGGCTGTGCTGAGACGCGTCGCGACCGGCCTCGAAACCGTCGTTCTCTGCGATATCGACGCGCTGGCGCAAAAGGCGAGACTTCATCGCCTGCTCGGCGATGACAAGGCAGCATCTGCCGCTCTGATCACGGCAGAACGGGTGGCGACCGCCCGTTCGCCCCGCCACATCTTCGTCCTTGCCCAGACCGTGCTCGGCATCGCCCCGCCGGCCGCCGACGATGCCGAACGCGCCGCGCGCCTGCTGTTGAAAAGCGCTGAAGCCGGTTACGGCAAGGCGACACTGGCCCTCGCCCGGCTCTATGACGGTGGCAAGCTCGGAAGCCGGCGCGCCGAAGCGATCGACTGGTATCGCCGCGCGGCGCTCGCGGATGAGCAGACGGCCGTACCGGAACTCGCGCGTCTGACAAACGGCGGAACCGATGCGGAGGCCGTGACGGCCCTCCGATCAGTGGCCGAGGCCGGCAATGTCACGGCCTTGCGCAGTCTCGGCATGTTGCTCGCCACCCAGAGCGGCGCCGACCGCGATGAAGGCATCCACCTGCTCGAAGAGGCCGCCCTGCGCAAGGACGTCGCGGCGATGAAGATCCTCGCCCGCTTCCATGCCTCCGGCATCGATGGAAAGGTGTCGGCCGCCAAGAGCACCAGTTGGACCCGCATGGCTGCCGAACAGGGCGATCCGGAAGCCATGTTCCAATATGCCATCGCCCTCGACCTCGGCTTCGGTGTCGAGTCCGATCCGAAATCCGCAAAAACCTGGCATCAGAAGGCACTTGAAAATGGTTTCGTTCAGTAAGTTTCAGGCTGCATCCGCGATGCCGGCAGGGCAGCTGCGCCGCGTGGCTTCCCGGTTGCTCAGCACGGTGTTCGCCCTCGGCCTCGGTTTCACCCTCGTCCTCTCTGCCCCGGTGGCGAGCCCCGCGATCGCAGCGGGCCCTGAAACCATGCTGCGCCAAAACCTGCCGGCCGCCCTGCGCGGCGATCGCACCGCCGTCCGCGAGGTCGCCCGTGCCATCGTCCGGATCGGACCACGCTCGTTCAAGGCTGCCGCCCAAATGCGCCCGCTCTTGCGCAGCGAGGCCATGCGCGGATCGAGCGCTGCCGCCAACGCCTATGGAATCCTGCTGCAATACGGCATCGGCGGGGCCAAAAATCCCAAGGAAGCGGCGAGTTGGTATGCGAAGGGCGGCGCCAACGGCAATCTCAGCGCCTCGAAGAATGCCGCACTGGCTTATGCCCTGGGTTGGGGCGTCCAGCGCAACACCAAGCGCGCCAATCAGTTGCTGGCCAAGGTGCCGTCCGATCAGCGCAGCCGCAAGATGCTCGAGATCAGCAAGGCCCTGATGCATCCCGGTCGCGAAGAACCTGAACTGGCCCTTTACTGGCTGGAACGCGCCGTATCGCTCGACAAGAGCGGCCAGTTGAACGCCGCAGGGGCCTATCGAAGCCTGGCCGGATCGATGGAGAACGGTGACGAAAAACTGCTCGAATGGCTGCAACCGCTTGCCGACAAGGGCAATGCGCGCGCCACGATCTTCCTCGCCCGCCACTACGAGGAAAACGGGACGGACCTCGCCCGGGCAAAGGCCGTCGACCTCTACCTTCAGGCCGCAGAAACCAAGGATACGGATGCCTATGAGGGCCTCGGCCGGATGCTCGCCGTCACCCAGCCGCCGCTGTCGGACCGCATCCTGGCCTTCCTTGAGGAAAAGGCGCAAGCCGGCGTGCCATCCGCCAACCTTGCCCTTGGCACCCACTATCTCTTTGGCGCAACCACATCAGGCGAGATGCGCGAAAAGGGCCTGGCTTATATGGAAGTAGCCGCCCGCGCCGGGGATCCGGAAACCCAGTATCGGCTGGCCCTTGTCCTGTTGGGCGATGCCAGCGACACCACACGGCACGACCTCGCCCGGGCCTATCTCGTCCTGTCTGCGGCCGGCGGCAACAAACGCGCCGCCCAGGCCGCAAAGCAATTCGGCCCTCTAACCGTCGCGGATGCTCGAGAAATTGTCGAAACCGCCAGGAATTAAACTGTTTCGGGACAGAAAAAGCCCATTTGGACTGTATTTTCAGCTGTGAATTAAGTGCAGGGTAAACCTTCGTCTTTATACCGACACGAAATCCGTTCGGGAGTTTCGTGTTGGCCCTGCAGACCGCGCGCCGTGTTTTTCTGTCTGTCGTCGCCGTGCTGTCAATGGCGGCCCCGGCCGCCAGCCAATCGGTGGAGGGTCTCGCCCTATCCGGGTCCCCTTCCGCCAACGCGTTGACGGTAGCGGCAACCCCGTCCGGTCAAGGCTGCGCGGCACAACCACACCTCCCCCGCCGACTGGAAACCATCTCGAAATACGACCAGACGGTCGCCTCGAAATCGGTGATCGATCCGGTGGCCCGTCAACGCCGGGAAAACGAGCTGGCGCCGGTTGCAAATGCCATCCGCAGCGTGGCGATCGCCGCCCGCCGCAATGGCACCCCGGAACAGATTGCCCAGACCGCCACCTGCACCATCGCCACCCTGCGCCACTGGGCCGCGACCGGCGCGCTGACCGACATGGCGACCTCGGACGCCAATCTGAGCCGTGACCGCTTCACATCCGAAATTGCCGGCATTGTCATGACGCTCCAGGCCCGTGGCCGGGATCTGCGCGACCAGAGCGAGATCCGCACGTGGCTCGCCACGCTCGCCCGCCAGACCATGGCCTATTATGACGGTCAGGCCGGCCCCACCGCACGCCGCAACAACCACCGTTATTTCGCCGGCCTCGCCGTCGCGGAATTGGCGGAGATCCTCGGCGAGAAGACCATGCGCTCGTGGTCGAAGGATGCATTCGCCATCGGCGCCTGCCAGGTCGATCCACAAGGCTACCTGCCCCTCGAACTCGCCCGTGCCGAGCGCGCCTATGAGTATCACCTCTATGCCTATGGCGCTCTGGCCCGCCTCGCCATCCGCCTGTCGGCCGCAGGATCGAGCGCCCTTCCCTGCGAAGACCGGCTCGCCCGGCTCCACCGTCTCGTCTCGCGCGGCGAGGCCAGCGCCCACGACTTTGCCCGTCGCACGGGGGTGGATCAGCGCATGCCGTCCCGCCGCCAACTTGAAGCGGCGGCCCTCGTCCTGCCCCGCCGCGAGGACATGGGAACCACCGGCGACGTAAAAAACTTCTGATTTCAGACTAATTCAAATATTATTTCGCTGCACTCAAATAAAACCTGCCATCGTTGATCTGTGTTTATATCCTTTCGCTTCCACCCCTCATAAACTCCGGGGGACTGAGGTGAACGGCCCTGGGGGCGATGGGGAAAACATGGCAATTTTCAATGTCTTGGATTACGGCGCAACCCCGAACGACGACACCGTCGACAGCGCAGCCATCCAGGCTGCCATCGACGCGGCCTATGCGGCAGGGGGCGGCACCGTCTACATCCCCGCCGGCACCTTCCTGATGACCGGCAACCCGGCCAATTCCTCCGATGGCTGTATCGAAGTCCGTTCCAACGTGACCCTCAGTGGCGCGGGCATGGGTGAGACCGTGCTGAAGCTAGTCGACCACTTCGACACCCGCATCAACGGCATGGTCCGTACGCCGGTGAACGAAAACGCCAGCAACGTGGTGATCGAGAACCTGACGATCGACGGCAATCGCGCCAACAACATCGACCATCAGGCCGGCATCATCACCGGGGTGAAGGAAGGCAACGGGCTGGTCCATGAGGATATCACCATCCGTGGCGTGGAAGTGACGAACTGCACCGCCTATGGCATCAATCCGCATGAGATCACCTACGACCTCCTGGTCGAAAACTGCGTCTCGCACGGCAACGGCAAGGACGGCTTCGTCGCCGACTATGTCGAGGGCGGCATATACCGGAACAACGTCTCCTACGACAACGACCGCCACGGCTTCAACATCACCACGAGCAGCAACAATCTCGTGCTGGAAAACAACACCGCCCATGACAACGGCGGCGCCGGGCTCGTCACCCAGCGAAGCGACATCTTCCCGGAAGGGGAGGACACCATCCCCTGGCCAGAGAACATCATGATCATCGGCGGCGACTATTACGCCAATGCCCGCGAAGGTATCCTGATCAAACTCTCGGATCACGTCACGGTCACGGGTGCCGAGGTTTACGGCAACATGCGCCAGGGCATTCGCATCGAAGGCGCCACCAACACGGTTATCCACGACAACACGGTCTACAACAACTCGCAGGAAGCCAACGGCGTCTATGACGAGATCAACATCCGCCTGCGCGTGGATACCGCAGTGACACCTTCGCGCATCTACTATTCCGAAGGCACCCAGATCTACGACAACTTCATCTATTCAGATGGCGCCGTTCGGGCACGCTACGGTATCCGCGAGGAATCGACCAATTCGACCGCCGACAATCCCTCCGGCACCATCGTCTATGGCAACACCGTCACCGGGCAGGTCAGCGGCGACATCTTCATCCCGCCCCATTCCGCCACCGAAGGTGCGGACATCTTCTATGGGACGGCGAGTGGTGACAATTTCGCCGGCCTGGGCGGCGACGACATCTATATCGTCAATCATTCGCTCGACGTGGTGACGGAACAGCTCAATGCCGGCCATGACACCGTCATCGCCTCGCTGAACCACACCCTCTCGGCCAATGTCGAAGACCTTTTCCTCACGGGCACCGCAATCCGTGGCACCGGCAATGCGCTGGCAAACGACATCGTCGGCAATGCACTCGACAATGAACTGGAAGGCCTGGGTGGCGAGGACATCCTGGATGGTGGTCTCGGCGCCGACAAGATGCAGGGCGGCGATGGCAACGACACCTATTTCGTCGACAATGTCGGCGACACCATCGTCGAAAAGGACAATCTCGGCGCGGGCGGCTATGACACGGTCTACAGCACGGTCAGCTACACGCTCGCCACGGAGGTCGAAAAACTCGTCCTGCTCGGCACCGGCAATCTCGATGGCACCGGCAACGCTCTGGCCAACGTGCTGATCGGCAATGACGGCAACAACGTGCTCGACGGCAAGTCCGGCGCCGACAATATGACCGGTGGCAAGGGCAACGACACCTACTACGTCGATCACACCGGCGACGTGGTCAACGAACTTGCCGGCGAGGGTATCGACACCGTCGTCAGCTCTCTCACCTATGTGCTCGGTGCCAATCTGGAAAATCTGACACTGACCGGCACGCTCAGCCGAGATGGCACGGGCAACGAACTGGCCAACGTCATCAAGGGCAATGACGGCGTCAACAAGCTCCACGGCATGGATGGCGACGACTTCATCGAAGGCGGCCTCGGCGCCGACCAGCTGTATGGCGACGCTGGCAACGACACCTTCATTCTGCGCAAGGGCGAATTCGCCGGCGATGTCATCGAAGACTTCACGGGTAACGGCGCCGCCCTTGGCGATTCGATCGTCTTCACCGGCTTCTCCTCCGCAGCCGTTCTGGTCGATCTCGGCGGCGGCAACTGGATGGTCCAGGACGGCAGCTACACCGAGACCTTCCGCATCAAGACCCCGATCGGCGAAGTCGCCTTCTCCGCTGAGGACTACGGCTTCGGCACGGACGTCGTGATCCCGCAGAACACGGCACCCGTGGCATCGGCCACCGGCAACAGCATGAGCGGCAACGAGGATAGCCTGATCACCGGCTCCGTGCCGGCCGGCAGCGACGCCGAAAACGATGCCCTCACCTATCTGCAGGTCGGCACGGTCTCCGGTCTGACGCTGAACGCCAATGGCAGCTTCTCCTACCAGCCGGCTGCCAACGCCAACGGCCCCGTCAACTTCTCTTACGTGGTGGTGGATGCCAAGGGTGCCCAAAGTGCGGCCCAGACCTTCACCATCACCGTCAATCCGATCAACGATGCGCCGACCGCCGCCGCAGCCGGCAACACGGCATCGGGCGATGAAGATACGACCATCACGGGGACCATTCCCGCCGGCAGCGATGTCGATGGCGACGCGCTCACCTATGTCCAGGTCGGCAGTGTTCCCGGCCTCACGCTGAACGCCAATGGCAGCTTCTCTTATGTGCCTGCGGCCAATGCCAACGTTCCGGTCACCTTCAACTATGCCGTCAAGGACCCCTCGGGTGCCCAGAGCGCAACCCAGGCCTTCACCATCACGGTCAACGCCGTCAACGACGCCCCGACCGCCGCTGCAACGGGCAACGCCACCTCCGGCAATGAAGACACGACCATCATCGGGAACATTCCCGCCGGCAGCGATGTCGATGGTGATGCGCTGACTTACGTTCAGGTCGGCACCCTCGCCGGATTGACGCTGAACGCCAATGGCAGCTTCTCCTATACGCCAGCCGCCAATGCCAATGGCACGGTCACGTTCAACTACGCGGTCAAAGACCCCTCGGGTGCCCAGAGCGCCACGAAGGCCTTCACCATCACGGTGGTGCCGGTCAACGATGCGCCGACGGCCTCCGGCACCGGCAATACAACCAGCGGCCAGACCAACACCGTAATTACAGGCAGCCTTCCGACAGGCGCGGATATCGACGGTGATGCCATCAGCTACGCCCTGGTGAGCGGGCTGAGCGGCCTGACGCTCAATCCCAACGGCAGCTTCTCCTATACGCCGGCCTCGGGAGCCACGGGCGATTTCGCCTTCCAGTACAAGGCGGTTGATCCCTCGGGCGCGGCCAGTGCCCCGCAGACCTTCACCATTTCCGTCACCGCGCCGACGGGCGGCCAAACCATCATCGGCAACAACAGCAGCAACATCCTGCATGGCGGCTCCGGCAACGACACGATTGACGGCCTGAAGAGCTCCGACACCATGTATGGCCACGGCGGCAACGACACCTATTACGTCGACACATCCGGCGACAAGGTGATCGAGGTCGTCGGCGAGGGATACGACCGCGTCTTCACCGCCTCGTCCTTCTCGCTGCAGACGGGCTCTGAGGTGGAATATCTCAAGGCGACCGGTTCATCCTCGGTCTCGCTCAAGGGCAACGAGTTCAACAATGTTCTGGTCGGCAACGCGGCATCCAACACAATCACCGGCAACAATGGCGACGACCGTCTCGACGGCGGCCTCGGTAAGGATTCGCTGACCGGCGGCAACGGCAAGGACAGTTTCGTGTTCTCAACGGCGCTCTCCTCCTCGAATGTCGATTCCATCAAGGATTTCAAGGTGGTGGACGATACGATCGTGCTCGACAAGGCGATCTTCTCCGCTCTCGCCACAGGCCAGCTCTCGGCCGCGGAGTTCGTCACCGGCACCCAGGCGCTCGATGCGAACGACCACATCATCTACAACAAGACCGCCGGCACCTTGCTCTACGATGCTGATGGCGCGGGCGGCGCAGCCGCCATCCAGTTCGCCACGATCTCGAAGAGCCTGTCCATGACCTATCTCGACTTCGTCGTCGAGGACACAACGCTGGTGTAAGCGCCGGGCCGGAGCGAACCGGTATCGATCAGCAAAGAGCCACCGGACGGTCGTTAAGCGGCCGGCCGGTGGTTCCGTCATGGGTTGAGCACCAGCGGCGAGAGGCATGCCGACCGAGCAACGATATGCGGAAACCGGGACAGGTCGACTGAGCAAGGATTGCCTTGAATCTCGTGCAGAAAATGTGTGCGGGAAAAATGATGGTGCCCCGTGCCGGAATCGAACCAGCACTCCTCTCGGAACCTGATTTTGAGTCAGGCGCGTCTACCAATTCCGCCAACGGGGCACATGAGCGTCGGGTGACAGCGCCGGACTATACGAAGGCTTGGGCTGCGGTCAACCGCCTTTTTGGCCAAACCGGCATCACGCGAAAGTTCCCGTCCCAATTGCCCTGAAACCAACGCGGCATTTACAGGTGCAGTGCAGTCCCATAAGAAGCGGGAACATTTCGCCGACGGATTTCTTCATGCTGCGCCGCATTTACGACTGGACCATGTCACTGGCCGGCACCCGCCATGCCGAAAGGGCCCTTGCCGGCGTCTCCTTCATCGAAAGCTCGTTCTTTCCCATCCCGCCGGATGTGCTGCTGATCCCGATGGTGATCGCCAGGCGTGACCGCTGGCTGCGGCTGGCAGTGGTGTGCACCCTCGCATCCGTTCTAGGCGCCTTCCTCGGTTATGCCATTGGTATGTTCCTGTTCGAGACGATCGGCCGTCCGATCCTCGCCTTCTACGGCAAGGAAGACGCCTTCGATCAGGTGGCACAGTGGTACAACACCTGGGGTGGCTGGGGCGTGCTCTTTGCCGCCGTCACGCCCTTCCCTTACAAGGTGCTGACGATCTTCTCCGGTGCGACGGGCCTGAATTTCGCTACCTTCACCGTCGTCAGCATCATCGGCCGCGCCGCCCGCTTTTTCCTGGTGGCCTTCCTGCTGAAGCTTTACGGAGAGCCGATCCGGATCTTCATCGAGAAATATCTCGGCCTTCTTTTTACCCTCTTCATGGCGCTGCTCCTGGGCGGCTTCTACCTGGTCAAGGTCATCCTCTGAAAGTCATCGCGATGAACACCAACAGCTCCTTCCTGAACTCCGACACATCTCTTGCCATTCTGCTGACGGCAGGCATGGCATTGGTTGTCGGTTCGGCCCTCGGCTTCGAACATATCGGGGGTTATATCCCCTGCGCGCTCTGCCTCATGCAGCGCAATCCCTATTACATCGGCATCGGCGTCGGCGTTGTCGCGGTCCTCTCCTCGATCCTGCGCCTGCCGCCGATCGTCACGAAACTGCTGTTCGTGACCATTGCCGTGCTGATGCTGGTTGGCATGGGCCTGGGCATCTACCATTCGGGCGTCGAGTGGAAGTTCTGGGAAGGCCCCGCAAGCTGCACCATCGGCGCCACGGGCGGCGATACGCCGGTCAACGTGCTCGACGCGCTGAACGCCACGAAGGCACCGTCCTGCACCGAAGCGACGCTGCGCGTGCTCGGCCTTTCCTTCGCCGGCTGGAACGTGCTGACGAGTGCGGCTCTCGCCGCTATCGCCATCTGGGGCGTTTTCCGTAAGCGGGTAGCCTGATCCCCAAAAAGACCGGCGGTTCAGCCGCCGGTCGCGTCCAAGGATGCCGGGTTAAGAGCCTGCCACCGAGATCTTAAGGCTGCAATTCGGTATCCCAGTAGAGATAGTCGACCCAGCTTTCGTGCAGATAGTTCGGCGGAAACAGCCGGCCGTTGTTGTGCAGGTCCTGCACCGTCGGCCGATAGGGCTTCTGATGTGGGAACATCTGCGCCTGCTTCGGCAACTTTGAGCCCTTGCGCAGATTGCACGGTGAGCAGGCCGCCACGACATTCTCCCAGGTCGTCTCGCCCCCATGGGCACGCGGGATGACGTGGTCGAAGGTCAGGTCATCAGGAGAGCCGCAATACTGGCACTCGAACTTGTCGCGCAGGAACACGTTGAAGCGAGTGAACGCCGGGTTACGGGTCGGCTGCACATAGGTCTTGAGGCTGACCACGCTCGGCAGCCGCATCGAGAAGCTCGGCGAGCAGACGGAGTGATCATACTCGGCGATGATGTTCACACGGTCGAGGAAGACCGCCTTGATCGCGTCCTGCCAGGACCAGAGCGACAAGGGATAATAACTCAGTGGCCGGTAGTCGGCATTCAGGACGAGCGCCGGCAGGGCCTGGGGAGAAACTGCAATCGTCAAGGCGTACTCCTGATCGATTCGGCATCTGCCCTTCTATATTAGGTCCGTTGTTACAGCATTGTGAAGCCTGAATTTTTGGAAGCGACCGCGTCGCTTTATCGCGGTCGCTTCCCCAGCCACTCGCCCTTGTCTGCCAGGCTTTGTAGGCATTGCAGCCCGTGCCAGACCGCCCCTCAACGCGGCAGGGCAACCCGGCCCGTCAGGCCCGAATAATGCGCCCAGAACAGCCGGGCCGCGACCGAGCGCACCGGCGCCCAGGCCTCCGCCACGCCCGCCACGACCTCCGGTGTCGGCCGGTTGCCCTCGAAAAAGACCGCTCCGACGGAGATCCTCAGTGCCACGTCTCCCACCGGAAAGATGTCCGGATGGCCGCCGCAGAACATCAGGTAAACCTCCGCCGTCCACGGCCCGACCCCTTTCAGCGCCGTGAGCGTTGCCATCGCCTGCTCGGCCGGCAGCATTGTCAGCTCGTCGAGCCTGAGCGGCCCGCAGAGATCGGCCTTCGCTGCGGCCTCCAGCGCAACGAGCTTGCCGCGCGACAGGCCGAAGGTAGCGACCACTTCCGCCGGCAGGCCGAGAAAGTCCTCCGCCGTCGGCCGGAGCCCGAGGACCCCCGTCATCCGACGCCAGATGGCGTCTGCACTGGCCCGCGACACCATCTGCGACACGATGATCGAGGCAAGCCCGGCGAAACCCGGCGGCGACAGCCGGAGCGGCAGCGGCCCACAGGCCTCCGCGATCGGGGCGAGCCGCGGGTCCCGCTCCAAAAGGACGGTCAACCCATCCGCCAGATCGGCCTCGTTGCGAATGATCATCGCCCCTCCCCTTTTCCCAGGCTGCACGTCATGCGAAGGAAAATCATGGCCGCAGCATCCCGTCAAACCCCCGTCTTGCGCTTCGCCCCGAGCCCCAACGGCCGGCTGCATCTCGGCCATGCGCTGTCGGCCCTGACCAATGCGAAGATGGCAGCCGAAACGGGTGGCCGGCTGCTGCTGCGGATCGAGGACATCGATCTCACCCGTTGCACCCCCGAACTCGAACAGGCGGTGCTCGACGATCTCGACTGGCTGGGCATCCCTTACGAGTGTCCGGTCCGTCGCCAGTCGGAGCATTTTCCCCTCTACCGCCAAGCGCTCGACACCCTGATCGCCCGTGGCCTCGTCTACCCCGCTTTCCTTACGCGTGGCGAGGTGAAGGCGAGGGTCGCAGCCTTCGAGGAGAACGGCGGCGTCTGGCCCCGCGACCCGGATGGCGCGCCGCTCTACCCGACCGAAGAGCGCGATCTGTCAACAGAGGAGCGTGCCGAAAAACTCGCGACCACCGAACGCCACGCGCTGCGCCTCGACATGGCGAAGGCTGTCGCCGCGATTGGCCATCCCCTAAGCTGGGCGGAAACCGGCGATGGCCCGCGAGGCGAGATCACGGCCGACCCCAAGGCCTGGGGCGATGTCGTGCTCTGGCGCTCCGACGCTCCGGCAAGCTACCACCTCGCCGTCACTGTCGATGATGCGGCGCAGGGCGTCACGCATGTCGTGCGCGGGCTCGACCTCTTCCACGCCACCTCGGTCCACCGCCTGCTGCAGACCCTGCTCGGCCTGCCGCAGCCCGTCTACCATCACCACCGCCTGATCCTTGGACCCGATGGTCGCAAGCTGTCGAAGAGTGCGGGCGACACGGCGCTCGCCGTGCTCCGCGCCGATGGCAAGACGCCCTCAGATATCCGCGCCCTGGTCGGGATTTGAGATCCCGACATTCGGCTGCCCCTTCACCGGCACCACCTGGAACTTCATCAGCGCCGCGTTGAATTCGGCCCCGATGATGAAGATCGCGCCGACCATGTAGAGAAACACCAGCACGATCATGATCGAGGCGAGGCCGGCATAGGTCGCGGCGTAATTGGCGAAGGTGCCGATGTAATAGGCGAAGACCAGAGCGCCGATCAGCCAGAGCACGAGGGTCAGAAGCACACCCGGAAGCACATCGATGATCCGCCGCCGTCCATCCGGCAGGCCGAGGTGAAACACCATTAGGCCGATGACCAGGAAAACGACGGTGCCGTAGACCCGCCAGTTGGCGACCGTCGCCAGGAAATCCTTGAGCAGCGGGAAGTAACGCTCAGCAAAGGCGAGCGCGACGGGCACAGCGACCAAAAGCGCGCTGATGATGGCGAGCACGATGACGGCGCCCAGCACGAAGCCGAAGCTGACCAGCCGGGTGATGTACCACGGCCGGGTCTCGACCACGCGATAGGCCCGGTTGAGCGAGATCCTGAGCGCCTCGACGCCGTTCGAGGCAAAATAGGCCGCCGCGAGCACCGAGACCGTCAGAAGCCCGCCGCGCGGAATGGTCAGCACCTGCACCACCTGATCCGACAAAGGCTTGGCGATGGTTTCCGGCCAGGTGTCGAAGATCAGATGCACGGCGGTTTCGGCAAACTGGTCGGCGCCGAGAAAGCTGGCGAGCGCCGTGCCGAAGATGAGGAACGGGAAAAGCGCCAGGATCGCCGAGAGCGCCACATGGCTCGCCATGGCCCAGCCGTCATCCAACGTGAAATGCCACAGGGCATCGAAGGTGACCTTGTAGAGCCTGCGAAAGAACGACGGCATCCGGTCTCCTCTGCACTGCGACCTGATTGTCAGTTGTCGGGGAATATGGGAAACCGATCCCGGTTTGCAAAGGAAGAACGAGGTTTTCCCGTGAAGAGTATCATCGTCACCGGCTGTTCCTCCGGTATCGGCGCCTATTGCGCCGAGGCCTTGAAGCGCGATGGCTGGCGGGTCTTCGCAACGGTTCGCAAGCCGCAGGATCTGTCGGCGCTCGAGGCCAAGGGCATTGAGGCGATCCACATGGATTACACCGACCCTGAGAGCATCGAGGCCCTTGTCGCAACAGTTTTCGATCGCACCGGCGGACGCCTCGACGCTCTGTTCAACAACGGCGCCTATGGCCAACCGGGTGCTGTCGAGGACCTGCCGACGGAGGCACTTCGCGCCCAGTTCGAAACCAATCTCTTCGGCTGGCATGACCTGACCCGCCGCGTGATCCCCACGATGCGGGCGCAAGGCGAGGGGCGCATCGTGCAATGCTCGTCGATCCTCGGCATCGTGCCCTATCGATGGCGCGGCGCCTATACGGCCTCGAAATTTGCGCTGGAGGGCCTGTCTCTGACCCTTCGCATGGAGCTTGAAGGCTCCGGCGTGCAGGTGAGCCTGATCGAGCCCGGCCCGATCGAAAGCCGCTTCACCGCCAATGCGCTCACCCATATCCGCGAGGCGATCGACCTCGAAAATTCCGTCCATGCCGAGGACTACCGCCGGCAACTGGCGCGACTTGATGGCACAGGGCCGGTAAACCGCCACAAACTGGGGCCGGAGGCGGTCTACAAAGTCCTTGTCCACGCCTTGACCGCCAAGCGCGCCCGCCCACATTATCTCGTGACCAAGCCGGCCAAGCAGGGGGCCCTCATCAAGCGCTGGCTGCCGGCCGACCTCTTCTATCGATTGATGCGCTCGCTGGACTGACCGGCGACGAACAAAGGCAATTCCGAACTCATGTCCACATTCACCTATGTCCTCGCCATCATCGTCATGGGGCTCGTCGCCCTCGTCCTCATCCGGGGCCTCTTCAACATGATGAAGGGCGGCGACGGCAACACCTCCAACAAGCTGATGCAGGCGCGTATCGTGCTGCAGGCGATCGCGATTGCGCTGATCATGCTCACACTTTGGCTGACCGGCGGGGGACGCTGATCCATGGTCAAGCTCAACAAGATCTACACCCGCACAGGCGACGACGGCACCACGGCGCTGGTCACCGGCCCGCGCCGGCTGAAGCATGATCTGCGCGTCGACGCCTATGGCACGATCGACGAGACCAATTCGGCAATCGGCATCGCCCGGCTGCACACGGCGGACATGCCCGAGCTCGATGCCATGCTGATGCGCATCCAGAACGACCTCTTCGACCTCGGCGCCGATCTCGCAGCGCCGGAAACCGGTGAAGTGCTCTCCTATGAGCCGCTGCGCGTCATCGAAGCACAGGTCGACCGGATCGAGAAGGAGATCGACCAGCTCAATGCCGATCTCGACCCGCTCAAGTCCTTCATCCTGCCCGGCGGCACGCCAGCGGCCGCCTACCTCCACCTCGCCCGCACCACGGCGCGGCGCGCCGAGCGCATCATGGTCGAACTTTCCCGCTTCGACGGCGAGGAAGTCGGCGAACCGGCGCTGAAATACGTAAACCGGCTGTCGGACTTTTTGTTTGTGGCGGCACGGCATGCGAATGATGGCGGCAAGGCGGATATTCTCTGGGTGCCGGGGAAGAATCGGTAGGGCTCAGCGTCTTGCGCGGAGCCCATCTCCCCCTCGGTGGGGGAGAAAGCGATTTCGATGAATTAGGCGAGCGCAAGCCGCCTAAACATCTGAAATCGCAAGTGAGGGGGTCCGTTCGTCGTGCCCCCATCACCGATCCCCTCACCAACAAAATCTGAGGTTTAGCCCTGATCGGGCTAAGCCCTCGATTTTGTAACCTCTCCCACAAGGGGAGAGGCGGGTGCGGCGGCTTCTGCTCGGGCTCATGCTGAGGTGTCCACCATCACCCAAGTGCGGAACGAACCCTCGGCAGATCCTCGGGACAAAGCCCGAGGATGACGGCATGTGGGGTGGGCACAGTGTCCCCCGCCGGCGTTTCAGAGTGTTGCGACGCTTACGGAGGATACCCTTCCTCTCCGCAATCGTCATCCTCGGGCTTCGTCCCGAGGATCTGCCGACGTGTCGGCAAACTCGCGGGGCCTGGCAACCCGACATATTGAGACTGTCAAAAACCCCAAGCGTCGCCGCCGGTCGGGATCGCTCCCTCCGGGTCGGGTCATGCTTGTCTCGGACGAGGCGCCAGAAGCAACCTGTCTAAGTATGTATGTGGCTCCTTCCGGCGCCTCGTTCGGCGTCTATTCCCGCTGCATTCGTCCCTCTGGCAAGGCGGCGACGGGCGTCGTGACGATCCTTCGATCCGTCCGACGTTCGACCGGGCGTAGGGTCCGGCTGCGGCAAAGTCCTCCTTGCGGAATGTCTGCCAAAGCCTGGCCGGTGGCCCGGGAGGTTCCCGCCGGATGGTGCACCATTCCGACCGGACCCTCGCCCGGGGGATGTTGGCCTTGGTCATTCGCGACCTCGGTCCTCATCCCCGCCGTTTGTTTCGCCCCGCCGCCTGGGATCTTCGCGACGGCACGGGCGCCTTGTCTGTGTGCCTCTGAGGCACGTCCTTCCGATCGGGGTATCCGGCTCCGGGGCATCCGACCCCTTCACCTTCGTATCCAGCCCCACGTCCGGAGGGAGACCGTTGCAGCGGCCCGGGATCTTGCACCTGCGACAGTGCTCCTCCCCGGCGCCGGCCCCGCCTCGCCTGACATCGCATCGTCAGGTGTATCCGAGGGCGGGACGGGGTTGAGTCTACGAGAGGAAAAATGGGCGGGGATGAAAAAACATGTCGGGGTTTGATTTTGTTGGGAAATGTCTCGAATTCATCCCCCTTTTTTGCCGCTGTCGCCGCGTTTTTGGCCTTTGCCTCTCACCCTGCCCTCTCCCCGCTGGCGGGGAGAAGGTGCCGGCAGGCGGATAAGGGCTGAAGTGATGAGAATGAGGGGCGAAGCCGGCAAACGCGACGTCACCTGTTGGCAGGCTTGTGTTTGGATCCTCGGGTCAAGCCCGAGGATGACGACTATGGTAAGGGCTTGGTATTCTCCTCCTTTGCTTCAGCATGTGTGTCGTCTGCGGAGGATACCGCCCCTCCCTAAACTCAGTCATCCTCGGGCTTGACCCGAGGATTCAGACACAAGCAAACTGCACGCATGGCGGGATATGTATACATCGTCACCAACCACAAGCGTGGCACCCTCTATATCGGCGTGACGTCCGATCTGGAGCGACGGATCTATGAGCATCGCGAGACGCTGACACTGGGATTCGCGTCGAAGTATGGTTGCCGGCATTGGTTTGGTACGAGGAGCATGACAGCATCGGCACGGCAATACAGCGGGAGAAGTCGCTGAAGCGCTGGTATCGGCAGTGGAAGATCGCGCTGATTAAGGGCTTCAATCACGATTGGCGGGATTTGTATTATGAGTTGATGTGAGAGGCTGCGGGTAAGAGACCCCATACTTGAAACAACTCCGCCGTGAGTGCCAACCGTACATCTATTGAAACCTGCGGCACCTGCGCCGCCTTTCCCCCCTGTCCCCATCCTCCAACCTGCGCTAGCATCCGCCGACCCAATTCCGGCGAACCCGACGAGGCGCGATGTTCATTCCCCTGCATGACCGCAACGCGCTGAAGCACATCCGGCGGCAATATGTGACGCTCGGGCTGATTGCGGCGAATGTGATTTCCTATGCGCTGGCAAGTGTGGTGCCGGATGCGGCCTATGAACTCGGCGTCTATGGTCTCGGCTTTATCCCGGCCATCCTGCTCGGGGGCGCCACACTCGATCCGTCGCTCGTGCTGGTGCCGGATTGGGCGACCTATGTGACCTATGCCTTCCTGCATGGCAGCTGGCTGCATCTCGGCTCCAACATGCTCTTCCTCTGGGTCTTCGGCGACAATGTCGAGGATGCGATGGGGCATCTCAGGTTTCTTTTGTTCTATCTCGCCTGCGCGGCCGCCGGTGCGCTGGTGCACGGACTGGTGATGCCGGTGAGCCAGGCGCCGCTGATCGGCGCCTCCGGCGCCGTGTCCGGTGTCGTTGCGGCCTATGTCATGCTGCATCCGAAGGTCCGGGTGTGGGTTCTGGTTTTCATGCGCTTTCCACTGCCGCTGCCGGCCTTCATCCCGCTCCTCTTCTGGATCGGTCAGCAATTCGTGATGCTGGTGATCGATGCAGACGGCGGGGTTTCGTGGGGCGCGCATGTCGGCGGCATCCTGGCGGGCGCTTTGCTGGTGATCGTTTTGCGACGTCCGGGCGTGCCGCTCTTCGACCGCAGCATTGTGACGCCGAGGGCTGTCGAACATGTGGCGCGGCCGGTCGACGGACTGGCGGCGGGCCCCTGGGGCGCGAGGCCGGCCTTTCCGGCAGGGAGCGGATCTCGGGCAACGTCCGGTTCGGAAGTAGGCCGGAGTGGTCGGGCCGATGACGGCGATCGCGCCGGGACGGGCGCTGAGACCACTGTGGGAACGGGATCTGGTGCTGGCCCGGCAACCCCGCCACGCAAGGTCACCCACTGGGGCCGATGACGACAGGCCGTCGGTTGACGTGCACGTCAACGTCAATTATTCCTGTTGCCAGGGAGAAGCATTCCGGTTCAAGCGTTGTGTTTGGACGAAAAATGCGTATCGATGTCGCCAATCGACAAACGACGGAGCGCATTTGCGCGCATTTTCCGGCGGAAGATTTGAAGGAAGGACCCCATGAAGATACTCGTCCCAGTGAAGCGGGTTGTGGATTACAACGTCAAGATCCGCGTCAAGCCGGATGGCTCCGGCGTCGAGCTCGCCAACGTCAAGATGTCCATGAACCCCTTCGACGAGATCTCCGTCGAGGAGGCCCTGCGGCTGAAGGAAGCCGGCAAGGCTGAGGAAGTGGTTGTCGTCTCGATCGGTCCGGCCAAGGCCGAGGAAACCATTCGCACCGCACTCGCCATGGGCGCCGACCGCGGCATCCTGATCGAAACAGACGAAACCGTCGAGCCGCTCGCCGTCGCCAAGCTCCTGAAGGGCGTGGTCGAAGCGGAGGCTCCGGGCCTCGTCATCGTCGGCAAGCAGGCGATCGACGACGATTCGAACCAGACCGGCCAGATGCTGGCTGCCCTGATGGGCTGGGGCCAGGCGACCTTCGCCTCCAAGCTCGAACTTTCCGCCGACAAGGCGACCGTGACCCGCGAAGTCGACGGTGGTCTGCAGACCATCGAGGTGAAGCTTCCGGCCGTCATGACCACGGACCTGCGCCTGAACGAGCCGCGTTATGCCTCGCTGCCGAACATCATGAAGGCCAAGAAGAAGCCGCTCGACAAGAAGTCGCCTTCCGACTTCGGCGTCGACGTTTCCCCGCGCCTGAAGGTGCTGAAGACCGAGGAGCCGGGTGGCCGCAAGGCGGGCATAAAGGTGAAGACGGTGGCCGAGCTGGTTGACAAGCTCAAGAATGAAGCCGGCGTATTGTAAGCGGAACGGACAGGAGAAACATAAAATGGCTATTCTTCTTCTCGCAGAACACGACAACGCGACCGTTTCCGAACAGACCGCGAAGACCCTGACGGCAGCAACCCAGATCGGTGGTGACGTGCATGTGCTGGTCGCCGGCTCCGGCGCCAAGGCCGCAGCCGATGCCGCTGCCAAGCTCTCGGGCGTCTCCAAGGTGCTGCTCGCCGACGACGCCTCGCTCGGCAACAACCTGGCCGAGCCGCTGGCGGCCCTCATCGTATCGCTCGCCGGCTCCTACGACACGATCATCGCGCCCGCGACCTCGGTCGGCAAGAACGTCATGCCGCGCGTGGCCGCTCTGCTTGACGTCATGCAGGTCTCGGAAATCATCGAAGTCGTCTCGGCGGATACCTTCAAGCGTCCGATCTATGCCGGCAACGCCATCCAGACCGTCCAGTCGACCGACGCCAAGAAGGTCATCACGGTCCGGACGGCATCCTTTGCCGCGGCTGGTGAAGGTGGTTCGGCCGCCGTCGAGAGCGTTTCGGCGGCTGCCAACCCCGGCGTTTCAAGCCACGTCTCCGATGCGCTGTCCTCGTCCGACCGTCCGGAACTGGCCTCTGCCAAGATCATCATCTCCGGCGGCCGTGCGCTCGGCTCCTCGGAGAAGTTCCAGGAAGTCATCCTGCCCGTCGCCGACAAGCTGGGTGCTGCCGTTGGCGCCTCCCGTGCAGCTGTTGACGCCGGCTACGCCCCGAACGACTGGCAGGTCGGCCAGACCGGCAAGGTGGTTGCCCCGCAGCTCTACATCGCCTGCGGCATCTCGGGTGCGATCCAGCACCTCGCCGGCATGAAGGATTCGAAGGTCATCGTCGCGATCAACAAGGACGAGGAAGCCCCGATCTTCCAGGTCGCCGATTACGGCCTCGTCGCCGACATTTTCGAGGCCCTGCCGGAGCTCGAGAAGGCGCTCTAAGCGTCATCTCGCAGCTGCGAAAGGACTGGTCAAAGACCGGTTTGCGGTCTATCAATCAGCCGGGTCCGTGATGAGCGGGTCCGGCATTTTTTGTCGGTGCCATCTTCTTGAGTGAAGACGAGAACGGGTGAGGAGCGAGACGATGACGGACAAGATCAGCAATGTGGGTGTCGTGGGTGCCGGCCAGATGGGCTGCGGCATTGCACAGGTCTCC
This sequence comes from Allorhizobium sp. DMC15, assembly GCF_056314065.1. Classification (NCBI taxonomy): domain Bacteria; kingdom Pseudomonadati; phylum Pseudomonadota; class Alphaproteobacteria; order Hyphomicrobiales; family Rhizobiaceae; genus Allorhizobium; species Allorhizobium sp. DMC15. The sequence goes on along the minus strand of NZ_JBQUZB010000004.1, from coordinate 454,102 downwards.
GCCGCCGCCGGCTACAAGGTCACGATCTACGATCTCTCCAAGGAGAGGATCGAAGCGGGCCTTGCCACCATTAACGGCAATCTCGCCCGCCAGGTGACCAATGGCAAGATCACCGACGAGCAGCGCAAACAGGCGCTGGCTTTGATTTCCGGCTCCGCCGATGTGCATGACCTCGCCGCTGCCGATCTCGTGATCGAGGCCGCGACCGAGGACGAGAGCGTCAAGCGCAAGATTTTTGCCACCCTCTGCCCGGTGCTGAAGCCGGAAGCACTGATCGCCACCAACACCTCGTCGCTCTCCATCACCCGGCTCGCGTCTGCGACGGACCGGCCGGAGCGCTTCATGGGCATCCACTTCATGAACCCGGTGCCGGTCATGAAGCTCGTCGAACTCGTGCGCGGCATCGCAACGGACGAGACGACCTTCACCACCGCCAAGGACTTCGTCGCCTCGCTCGACAAGACGATCACGGTGGCCGAAGATTTTCCGGCCTTCATCGTCAACCGCATCCTGCTGCCGATGATCAACGAGGCGATCTACACGCTTTACGAAGGTGTCGGTTCGGTCGAGGCGATCGACACGGCGATGAAGCTCGGCGCCAACCACCCGATGGGGCCGCTGCAGCTCGCCGATTTCATCGGCCTCGACACGTGTCTCTCGATCATGCAGGTGCTGCATGACGGTTTGGCGGATTCGAAGTACCGCCCTTGCCCGCTGCTGGTGAAATATGTCGAAGCCGGCTGGCTCGGCCGCAAGTCGGGCCGCGGCTTCTACGACTATCGTGGCGATGTGCCGGTCCCGACACGCTAAGGCCATAGCCTTGCTGACGCGGGCATTGGCGATTATAGTGGTGGAGTGAAGGGCGAGCTTCCGCCCGCCCCTCTGGTTTACTGACGGAATGTGACCCGCACGCTAGCCTGCCAGCCCGTGCGGGTTTTCCGTATCGTAAACGTGATGCTCAATGGTTTTCGCCACATCGCTCACACTCCAGTTGTGTGGCGAGGCCATCGCCCTGGTCGGAGCGGCCCGTCCTCTCCGATGCGTCTGGCAGAACGCGTCTGCTTTCACCGCACAACCGGAGAGAAAATATCGCAACCTGGACTTTCGTTCAGAGGCGTGCGCTCAGGCGCCGCTCGCAGCCGTAATGAGCGCCCGTGCATCTGGGCCGTCCCAAGCGGCCGGGCCGTTCATGTGGCCGAGCAGGCAGCCCTTGCCGTCGACCAGCAGCGTGACGGGCAGGCCGAAGGCTAGGCCCTGTTTTTTCAGGGTGTTGAACACGCCCATCGAGGCGTCGCGGTAGAGACCGAGGGCATCGACACCGGTCTCCTCGAGGAAGGCTTTCGGCTTTTCGGCATCACCTGTGTCGATATTGATCGCAACGACCTGGAAACGGTCGCTGCCGAGCGCCTTTTGGAGACCATTGAGGGCCGGCATTTCTTCGCGGCAGGGCACGCACCAGGTGGCCCAGAGATTGACGAGCGTGGTCTTTCCGGCGAAGTCGGCGGTGCTCATGGATTTGCCCGAAGCGTCGGCAAAGGTCAGACCTTCGACAGCCTGCGGCGCATCGACGGGCACCATGGCTGCGACATCACCCTTGAAGAAGGGTTCGAGCGCGCGTGCCCGGCCGAGAGACGAAGCGCATGGCGCGGCATTCTCAGCGGTCTCGGCATTGCCAGACATGGTCTCTCTCACGTATACCGCAGCCGCGCCGGCGAGAATGCCGGCAACCGCCGCGATCGCAACCAGCTTGGTGGGGAAGAGACCCGCAGGTTTCTTTTCTGTCATGTCATTCTCCAGGACGGGCATTCCATGGCCGAGGACATCAAGGACACGAAATCCTCCAACCAGATGTGGGGCGGTCGCTTCGCCTCGGGGCCGTCGGCCATCATGGAGGAGATAAATGCCTCCATCGGTTTCGACAAGAAGCTTTACGCCCAGGATATCCGCGGCTCAAAGGCGCATGCGACCATGCTGGCGCACCAAGGCATCATCTCGGCCGAAGATAAAGACAAGATCCTTCACGGCCTGGACACGATCCTGTCAGAGATCGAAAGCGGCCAGTTCGTCTTCTCGCGCAAGCTCGAAGACATCCACATGAATGTCGAGGCGCGCCTCGCCGACCTGATCGGCTCGGCCGCCGGCCGCCTGCACACCGCCCGCTCGCGCAACGATCAGGTGGCGCTCGATTTCCGCCTCTGGGTGAAAGAAGAACTGCAGAAGACGGAAGCGGCCCTCTCCGGTCTGATCGCGGCCTTCCTCGACCGCGCCGAAGAGCATGCCGACTCCGTGATGCCCGGCTTCACCCATCTCCAGACGGCCCAGCCGGTGACCTTCGGTCATCACTGCATGGCCTATGTCGAGATGTTCGGCCGTGACCGCCAGCGCGTGCGTCATGCCATCGAACACCTGGACGAAAGTCCGATCGGCGCAGCCGCCCTCGCCGGTACCGGCTACAACATCGACCGCCACATGACGGCGACGGCCCTCGGCTTCCGCGAACCGACCCGCAACTCGATCGACACCGTCTCCGACCGCGACTTCGCGCTCGAATTCCTTTCGATCGCCTCGATCGCGGCAACCCATCTGTCGCGCTTGGCGGAAGAGATCGTCATCTGGTCGACCCCGCAATTCGGCTTCATCCGCCTCTCGGACGCCTTCTCCACCGGCTCCTCGATCATGCCGCAGAAGAAGAACCCGGACGCAGCCGAACTGGTGCGCGCCAAGACCGGCCGCATCAACGGTTCGCTGATTGCTCTTTTGACCGTGATGAAGGGGCTTCCGCTCGCCTATTCCAAGGACATGCAGGAAGACAAGGAACAGGTCTTCGACGCCGCCGAAAGCCTGGAACTGGCGATTGCCGCCATGACCGGCATGGTCACCGACATGACCATCCGCACCGACAAGATGAAGGCGGCAGCGGGCTCCGGTTACTCGACCGCGACCGATCTCGCCGACTGGCTGGTGCGCGAAGCCGGTCTCCCTTTCCGCGATGCGCACCATGTGACCGGCAATGCCGTTGCCATGGCCGAGAAGAAGGGATGCGATCTCGCAGAGCTTTCGCTCGAAGAACTGCAGAGCATCAATTCCGCGATCACCGCAGACGTCTTCAACGTTCTGACGGTCGAAGCCTCGGTCGCCAGCCGCAAGAGCTTTGGCGGCACGGCGCCATCCGAAGTCCGCAAGCAGATCGCCTGGTGGCGTGCGCGCAACTGACAAGGCCTCGGATTGCGCGATCGATCACGCGCACATGCAGGACACATCACGAGATCAGGGGTGCACAAGCGCCCCTTTTTTCTGTACACGCTAGCACAACGATATTTCTTTGGACCGGGTCATGGTGAATTCGCTGAAACGCACGACGCTCACGCTCTCTCTGGTACTCGCCGCCTCGCTGGCTCTGTCCGCCTGCGGCCGCAAGGGCGATCTCGATCCGCCGAGCACGCCTGTCGACCAGCAGAACAAGCGCGACAGCAAGGCAGCACCTGTGGCTGACAAGCCTTTCCTCCTCGACCCGCTTCTGTGACAGGGCTTTACCCGTGAACCATTTCGACTTTCGCGACGGCGTACTCTACGCCGAAGACGTGGCCATTCCCGAGATTGCCCGCACCGTCGGTACGCCCTTCTACTGCTACTCGACCGCAACGCTGGAGCGCCACTACAAGGTCTTCGCCAGGGCTTTTGACGGCGTTGATGCCCTCGTCTGCTATGCGATGAAGGCCAATTCCAACCAGGCGGTGCTGAAGACGCTTGGACAACTGGGCGCTGGCGTCGACGTGGTCTCGGAAGGCGAGTTGCGCCGGGCGCTGGCCGCCGGCATCCCGGCAAACCGCATCATGTTCTCCGGCGTCGGCAAGACCCCGAGCGAGATGGATTTGGCCCTTGAAGTCGGCATCTACTGCTTCAACGTCGAGAGCGAGCCGGAGCTGGAAGTCCTGAACCAGCGCGCCATCAAGGCCGGTAAAAAGGCGCATGTCTCCTTCCGCATCAATCCGGATGTCGATGCGAAGACCCATGCCAAGATTTCGACCGGCAAGAAGGAAAACAAGTTCGGCATTTCCTACGAGCGCGCCCGTGCCGTTTATGCCCGCGCCGCGACGCTCGAAGGCATCCAGGTGTCCGGCATCGATATGCATATCGGCAGCCAGATCACCGATCTGCAGCCCTTCGAGGACGCCTTCCGCCTGCTGCGCGAGCTGGTCGAGAACCTGCGCGCCGACGGCCATTCGATCGACCATGTCGATGTCGGTGGCGGACTTGGCATTCCCTACAAGGACGACAACAACCCGCCGCCGGAGCCGGATGCCTATGCCCGGATCGTCAAGGATCAGCTGGCGAGCCTCAATTGCCGGATCGTCACCGAACCCGGCCGCCTGATCGTCGGCAATGCCGGTATTCTGGTGACCGAGGTGATCTATGTGAAGGATGGCGGCGACAAGACCTTCATCATCGTCGACGCCGCCATGAACGATCTCATTCGCCCGACGCTGTATGAGGCCTATCACGAAATCAAGCCCGTGGTGCTGCAGGCGGCAAACGCACCGCGCATCAAGGCCGATGTCGTCGGCCCCGTCTGCGAGACCGGCGACTACCTGGCGCTCGATCGGGAAATGTCGAAGCCGAAGCCGGGCGACCTGATCGCAGTCGGGTCTGCCGGCGCATATGGCGCGGTTCAGGCCGGCACCTACAACACCCGACGGCTCATTCCCGAGGTGCTGGTGAAGGGCGACGAATTCCATGTGATTCGCAAGCGGCCGAGCTACGAGGACCTGATCGCGCTCGATTCCGTGCCCGACTGGCTGGCCTGATCCTTCACAATCGAGCGATGAGACGGGAAAAAGCCTCCTCAAGGGGCGGCTCCCCTCGTCTTCGCCACAAAGACTGCTATCTTCTGCTGTCACGAGCCCCGGCATATCGGCGGCGCTCTCGGAGACCAGACGGATGATCTTTTCCCGCCCGGCCGGCCAAAGGAAAGGCGCTTTGAAGGACGACCCGACCCTGGCGCGGCGCGTCGGGGTGAAGCGCGTTCTCGCCCGCAGCGTGCTACTCGCCGAACGGATCTTGCCGCTCTTTGTGCCGATCCTTGGCATTGCGGCCCTCTTCGTCTCTCTCGCCTGGTTGGGCGTCTTCCGCGACTTGCCGGAGATCCTGCGGCTCGGCCTCGTCTTCCTGCTGGTTTTCGCCTTCGTCGCCTCCTTCCTGCCCTTCTTCCGGCTCTCCTGGCCGACCGCCCGCGAGGCTGACAGACTTCTGGAAGAGCGCAATGGCTTGCGGCACCAGCCGGTGGCCGTCCAGGACGATGCCCTGGCGGCCGACACGCCCTTTGCTCGGGCACTGTGGCAGGAACATCAGCGCCGCATGGCCGAGCGGATTGCCGGTCTCGATACGGGCCTGCCGCAGCCCGATATCGCCCGCTACGACCGCCATGCGCTGCGCGCCGTGCCCGCCCTGCTCTTCGTCACAGCGCTTGCCTATACCGCATCGAACGGGGCAGGCTCGATCGCCGATGCTTTCCGGCGCCACGTGCCGGAAAGCGAGCAGGCGGCGATCCGCATCGATGCCTGGATCACCCCGCCCGCCTATACCGGCCAGCCACCGGTTTTTCTGTCGGGACTGGGCACCCAGACATCAGGTCTCGTCGTGCCACAGAATTCGAAGATGACCGTGCGCATCAGCGGCGGCGCGAGCGACGAGAAGGTGTTGTTCGTCAAGCAGAGCGACGGCGCGGTGGTCGAGATCGCTCCGAACGACCCGAAGGCTGCGAGCAATGGCACGACCCCGCCTGCAGCGGCAGCCCCGCAGGCAGCTGCCGCCCCTGCGGACGCGGCCCCTGCCCCCCAGACCGCGCGAACCCACGAGCTGGAGCTTGCCGAAGCCGGCCAGCTGCGCGTGGCGGACCGGCAATGGACGATTGGGGTGACGCCGGACACCGCCCCTGAAATCGCCTTTGACGGCACCCCGCGCCGCGCGCTGAATGGCGCGCTCGAGATCGCCTTTACCGCCAAGGACGATTACGGCCTGCAAAAGGCCCATGCGGAAATCTCGCCTGTCGATGAGAAACCGGGTGCCACGCCGCTCTATCCGCTCCCGGACTACAAGCTCGACCTGCCGCGCCACAATGCCCGCGACATGAAAAGTGTGGCGAGCCGCAACATCACCGAACATCCGCTTGCCGGCAGCAAGGTGAAAATCACCCTGGTCGCGACCGACGGTGCCGGCCAGATCGGCCGGAGCGAGCCGGTCGAAATGGTGCTGCCCACGCGCAACTTCGCAGAGCCTCTGGCGGCAGCGGTTGCCGAACAACGTCAGACCTTTGCGCTCGACACCCGCGAGATGGCGCGGGCGATCGCGCTGAACGAGGCGCTGGTGATCCGCGCCGATGAGACGATCCCCAATCTCGGCCATTTCATTCTGATCGAAAGCGCTCGCGCCCGCATGGCACTCGCCAAGGGCGAGGAGGCGCTGAAGGACACGGCGGATTATCTCTGGGAAATCGCGCTCGGCATCGAGGACGGCGACCTGTCGCTGGCCGAGCGACGTCTGCGCGACGCCCAGCAGGCGCTGGCGGAGGCCCTGGAAAACGGCGCGACCGACGCGGAGATCAAGAAGCTGATGGACGAGCTGCGCGCTGCCATGCAGGACTTCATGACGGCGCTGGCGGAGCGCATGCCGAACCAGCAGGGCCAGCAGCAACAGACAGCAGAAAACACCCTGCGTCAGAAGGACCTCGACAATCTGCTCGATCAGCTGGAAAACTTGGCGCGTTCCGGCAATCGCGAGCAGGCGCAGCAGCTGCTCTCCGAGCTGCAGCGCATGATGAACAACCTGCAGGCCGGCCGCCCGCAGCAAGGCCAGCAGCAGGAAAACAGCGAAGCCCGCCGCCAGATCGACAAGCTGGGTGAGATCATGCAGCAGCAGCAGCAGCTGATGGACGAGACGTTCCGCCTTGACCAGGCCTTGCGCGACCGCATGCAGCGCGGAGATCCGCAACAGGGGGAAGAGGGCGCTGAAGACCAGCAGCAGGATCCTGGCCAACAAGGTCAACAGGGGCAGCAAGGCCAGCAGGGTCAACAGGGGCTAGACGGCATGACGGCCGAGCAGTTGCGCGAGGCATTGCGCCAGCTGCGCCAGCAGCAGGAAGGGCTCGGCAAGGAACTCGGCAAATTGCAGGAGGGCCTCAAGGGCCTCGACATGCAGCCAGGCAAGGGCTTTGGCGAGGCGCAGAAGGAAATGGAAGGCGCCGGTGAAGCCTTGGGCAAGAGCCAGGGCGACCGCGCCGTGCAGGGCCAGGGCCGCGCCATGGAAGCCCTGCGCCAGGGCGCGCGCGACATGATGAACCAGATGATGCAGGCCATGCAGGGCCAGCAGGGTCAGGGCCAGCAGATGGGCCAGGGCCAGGGCAACCAGAACGGCCGCGACCCGCTGGGACGCCCCCGCGCCACCAATGGCCCGGATTTTGGCGAACGCGTAAAGGTGCCCGACGAAATCGACGTGCAGCGCGCCCGCGAAATCCTGGAAGCGATCCGCGAAAAACTCGGCCAGAATGCAAGCCCCGAGATCGAGCGGCGTTATCTGGAGCGACTGCTGGATATTCAGTGAGAGTGACGTGCGGGGCGTCTTACCCCGTTTCCATCGAAAGAGTGCCGCCCGCCTCCCAATGTAACAGGCAATGCTCAGGTTGTCGGTGGTTTAGACGAAGCTCACCCCGCCAGCGCCCGGGCGACCGCGCTGCGGATATCCGGCAGTGCAAAGGGTTTCGATACGACATCGACGATCTTCGTGGCGAGGTCATCGGCGCGTTCGCGCTGTTCGGCATAGCCAGTCATCAGCAGGATCTTGAGATCGGGGAAATCGGACGAGGCGCGGTGGGCGAGTTCGATGCCGTCCATCACGGGCATGCGGATATCCGACAGCAGCAGGTCGTAATCCGCCTCGGCCAACTTCTCCAGGCCTTCGGCACCATCGGCGGCCTCATGGGTCTCGTGACCGTCGAGGCGGAGCGCACGGGCGACGAAGGAGCGAAGCGAGTCTTCGTCTTCGGTGATGAGAATGCGCGCCATGGTTGAAATTGCCTCCGTCATGGATTCACTGTCCAGGCAGGCAAATCACCAGACTTTCCTTGTCGAGTGGTAAACGCCGGACCCCTTGTCCGGCGCCATGGTTAACAAGCCTCTTCGCTGGAGGCTGATTTTTTGCCTTTTTAGGACAGATCAGGCGTCGCCGGTGACGACGCCGACGAAGGGCAGTTCGCGGAAGGCATAGGCCACGTCCATGCCATAACCGACAACGAAATAATCGGGGCATTCGAAGCCGACATAATCAGCCTCAAACTGTTCTTTTCGCTTCACTTTCTTGTCGAGAAGCACGGCAATCGTGACGTTTGCGGCGCCGCGCTCATACATCAGTTCCTTGGCGAACAGCAGCGTGCGACCGGACTCGAGGATATCGTCGATCAGGAGCACATTGCGGCCCTTCACGTCACTGTCGATGTCCTTGATGATCTTGACGCCCTGCGACACCGTGCCTGTGCCATAGCTGGACAGCGTGATGAACTCGACTTCAGGCGCGAGCCCCACGTGATGCAACGCCCGAATGAGATCGGCAGCGAAGATGAAGGAGCCCTTGAGCACGGAAATGACCAGCAGGTCCTCGCAGGGCCCCTTCATGATCTCTGACGCCAGTTCACGATTGCGCGTATCAATCTGCTCAGGTGTGAAAAGCGGTTCGATGTTCTTTCCGCGAACGACGGGCATGGCGGTCTCCTTGATGCGGGCCGGAACTGGCCTCACCCGGCAAGCACCGCCGGAAAGGCACTGCCATTAGCACAGTCGAATGCGTCAGGCACCCGCATCTTCGAAGGAAAGCCGGAGTTCCGGCGTTTTTCCCCCAGGATGCTGGAGGCGGGCGGCCAATCCACGGCTCTGCCCGCCTTGAAGCGCGGCTACGGGCGGTTCGACATAGGTGCTGGCGACGACCTGTCCGCCGACGAGCAGATCCGCCCGCACGCGCGGCAACGCGACCTCGCGGTCCGTCCGGTTCTCGACGATGGCGCTGATCAGCAGCACACGCATGCCGTCTTTGTCCTGCGGCGTCAGGTTCACATGGGTGAGATCCAGCGGGCGGGCCTCAAGTTCCGGATGCGCTGCGCTTTGGAGGAGAAACTGACCGGCGAGCGAAAAGACAGACACGAAAGCGAGCGCGACGATGACAGCGAAGGACATGTCCGACAGACGTTGCAGCCGGCTCTCGGCGGAGGCGAAGGCGGTTCGGATGCGGGTCTGCAGTTCGGCGACCGGAGAGACGAATTCGCTCACCCGGAGACCGGGCGCATCCTTCGGCATGTCGCGCAACACAACGAATTGCGCGTCGATGACATCGGTATTGGAGAGACGGGTCGTGCTGCGGTCAAGCTTGCGACGCGCGCGATCCGGCGGCAGGAGGTCCGCCTCGGGAATGGCAGCCTGCGACGGATTGCGGAATGCACGCATGGATCGGACCTTTCGCACAGCCAAATTCGGGCACTCCGAAACTCGGCGGTTGAAACGAATCCACACCAGACGTAAATTCAAATGGTTAATGCTTCGGAAAGATGGCCTCAAAGCACCGCTTTCCCCGCATGCGTTTACCGGCCGTTGACGATCCCCGTTTACGAGCCCCAGACCTCGGACACGTCAGACTGGGCCCAGCCGTTGATCCATTTCGAAAATGTCGGCCTTCGCTATGGGATGGGACCGGAGATCCTCCGCGACCTCACCTTCGACGTGCCGAAAGGCTCGTTTCAGTTCCTCACCGGACCGTCGGGCGCTGGAAAGACGACGCTGCTGCGTCTGCTCTTCATGTCGCTGCAGCCGACACGAGGCCTCATCCGCAGCTTCGGCCGCGACATCACCCGCATCCCGCGCACCGAGCTTCCGATGCTGCGTCGCCGCGTCGGTATCGTCTTTCAGGATTTTCGCCTGCTGGACCACTTGACCACCTACGAGAACGTGGCGCTGCCGCTTCGCGTGCGCGGCAAGGAGGAACTGAGCTACAGGCAGGATGTGATCGAACTGCTGAAATGGGTTGGCCTCGGCGAGCGCATCAATGTGCTGCCGCCCGTCCTGTCGGGTGGGGAAAAGCAGCGCGTGGCGATTGCCCGTGCCCTGATCGACCGGCCGGAAATCCTGCTCGCCGACGAGCCGACGGGCAATGTCGATCCGCCGATGGCCAGACGCCTGCTCAGCTTGTTCCTCGAACTCAATCGGCTGGGAACCGCCGTCATCATCGCGACCCATGACCTGGCCCTGATGGACCAGGTCGATGCGCGGCGCATGATCCTCACCGACGGGCGGCTCGACATCTATGAATGACCGGACGAAGCCCGAGCCCAAGCAGCCCAAACGCCGTGTCGAGATGACGGTCAGGCCGACCGCGCCGATCCTGCCGCCCTCGAACATCCAGGGCAATGCGCTGATGGTGGTGATCGCCATCATGGCCTTTCTCGCCTGCCTGACACTGGGTGCCGTCTCCATGGTCCGCGCCACCGCGACCAGCTGGCAAAGCCAGATCTCCCGCGAGATCACCATCCAGATCAAACCGGAGGACGGACTGGACATGGGCGCGGCTCTGGTCAAGGCGCGCGATCTCGCACTGACTTTCGTTGGCACCCGCGACGGCCAGATCATGGATGACAGCGCCACGGCGCGCCTGCTGGAACCCTGGCTGGGCACGGGGCTGAACCTTGAGGACCTGCCGGTACCCCGTCTGATCGTGGTCACGATCGACGAGACCAACCCGCCGGATTTCGAAGCCATGCGGGCGCTTCTGAAGGAAGAAGTCCCCCAGGCATTCCTCGACGACCACCGCACCTGGGTCGACCGTCTGGTGCAGATGGCGCGCACAACGGTGCTGATCGGGGCCGGAGTCCTGATCCTCGTCTTCACCGCCATGATCCTCACCGTCGTCTTTGCCACGCGCGGCGCGTTGTCGGGCAATCGCCACATCATCGAAGTGCTGCATTTCGTCGGCGCCGAGGGCAGCTTCGTGGCACAGGAATTCCAGAAACATTTCCTCAAGATCAGCCTGAAGGGCGCCGCAGCCGGCGGCGTCTTGGCAGCGAGCCTGTTCGCTCTGGCGAGCTTCTGGCAGAGCCGGTCGCTGGCAACCCCGGAAAGTGACCAGGCGACGGCCCTCTTCGGCACTTTCACCATCGGCTGGACGGGTTACCTGGGCATCTTCGCCACGATGATCGTGATTGCTCTGTTGACGACGATTACCGCGCGGATCACCGTGATGCGCACGATCTACGAGATCGATCTCATCCGTTCGGACCCGGCCCGCACCGACGGCTTGCTGGATGACTGATGACATCTCACGTGTTGACTCGCCTTAAAGCCGCCTGTTCCGTGTGGGAAATGCCGACGATTCTCGGATGAGGACCATGGACCGGATGACGCAGAACGAGCCATTGCGCAACGGCGCGGCCCCCGGGCCGAACGCCGGCATCTTCGCGCGCAGTGGCATCATCCGCCGGGTTCTCCGTTATGGCGGCATCCTGATTCTTTTGATGATCGCCATGATTGTCGCCGGCTTCCTGGTCTTTGCCGATCAGGTGACCAATATGCGCCCGCCAGAGGTGGCCAAGGCCGATGCAATCGTCGTGCTGACCGGCGGTTATCAGCGCATCGAGCAGGCGATCGACCTGTTGAAACGCGGCTATGGCAAACGCCTGCTAATTTCGGGGGTCAATCCGCGAACCACGGCAGGGCAGATCCGCCGGGCGACCCGAACCTCCCCGGAGGTTTTCGAATGCTGCGTCGACATCGGCTATTCGGCCATCGACACCATCGGCAATGCCAATGAAACGGCGTCCTGGATAAGGGACAAGGGCTATCGCTCCGTGCTGGTCGTCACCAGCAATTATCACCTTTCCCGCAGCTTGATGGAGCTGCGGCGCAGCGATCCGGGCACGGAATTCGTCGGCTATCCGGTTGTTGCCTCAGACCTGAAAACCCGCGCCTGGTACAGCGAACCTGATGCCATGCGCACTATGCTGTTCGAATATGGCAAGACGATCATCGCCTATGTCAGGGGCATGACCGGCTGGAGCCGCAACCAGGGCCTGCGTCCGGACGGCGAAATCACCGAATCTGGCCGCAGCTCCTGACATCTCTTCACGCCCTGGCGCTTTTGCTGGCGACGCTTTTCGTCTAAGCACGACCTGCACGTCGAGAGAGCCCCTTCATGATTGCCCTGCGTTCCATCCTGTTCAACACCGCCTTCTACGCAAACCTCATCCTGCGGATGATCTTCCTGTCGCCGATCTATTTTCTTCTGCCGCGCAAGCGCGCCTATTTCGTGCCGAAAAACTGGGCGAAATCCTGCCACTGGCTGATGAAGACGATCGTTGGTACGACCTTTACGGTCGAAGGTTTGGAGAATATCCCGAAGGGCGGCTACATCCTGGCGCCGAAACACCAGTCCTTCTGGGACACCTATGCGCTGCTGCCCTGGCTGGATGATCCGGTCTATATCCTGAAGCGCGAACTCACCTGGATCCCGATCTTCGGCTGGTACATCGCCAAGCAACGCATGATCCCCGTCAACCGCGGCGCCAAGGGCAAGGTCATGGCCCAGGTGATCGAGCGAACAAAGATGGAAATGGCGACCGGTCGACAACTGATCATCTATCCGGAAGGCACGCGACGGCCGCCGGGCGCTGCCCCCGAATACAAATACGGCATCGCACGGCTCTACCGTGACCTGAACGTTCCCGTGGTTCCCGTTGCCATGCATCCCGGTCTGTTCTGGCCGCGCCGCAAGTTCCTGCGCTTCCCAGGCCATTTCGTCGTGCGCATCCTGCCGCCGATCCAGCCAGGGATGGATCCGGATGCCTTTCACGACAAGCTGTTGCACGACCTCGAGCAGGCGAGCGACGAACTTCTGATCAAGACGGCACGGGACAATCCGGAGCTGCCGTTGCCGCCGACGGCAGTTGAGCGGCTGAAGCAACTTGGGGCGGCCTAAGACGGCGCCCTGCGGCGAAAGGCACGGTCAATCGCCCCCTTCGAGGACCGCCATGGCGCTGACCACGCTTTCGAGCCAATGGTCGCGGATACCCAGCTCACGCAGATGCGCGACTGTATTGGCCACATAATCCGGATTGCCCCCCGAACGGCCGACGGCGCTGTGGACGATCCGGGCGGCTTCGTCGATCGTGACCGCGCCGGCATACTGCGCATGGGCCCTGTCGATCACATAGGTCAGCCCCCGCACCTGTCGCCCGTCCGAGAGCGTCAACCGCACGAAGCGTTCGAGATAGACGCTGGTCACCAGTTCCCGCTCCCTGAGATAGGCAAGGGTATCCGGCCAGCTTTGCGCTGCAACGCGGAAGGCGACCCCCTTGCAGGAACCGCCACGATCAAGACCGAGCACCAGGCCCGGACGCTCTTCGGTTCCCCGATGCACATAGGAGCGCACACACAGCGAACGGCGATACCCGCCGAGCCGGGCCGTCAGTCTCTCCTCATAGGGAAAGCCGGGATTCCACATGAGCGAGCCGTAGCCAAAGACCCAAAATTCGTCCATATCGCAGGCCAATCCAAGAATGAGAAAATCGCAGCGAGGAAACTTCCATGGCCGTGCCGTCGACAGCGCCACAAAGCCCGACCAGTCGCAAAGTGCTCCTGCTCGGCCTTTTGATCGTCCTCTTCATCGCTGTCTATAGCGTGGCCTGGCATTTTGCCGCCGAATTTCTGCGAAACCGCATCACAGGCTTCTTTTCGGGCGGAAATCCGGCCGGTATTTCGGCCAACTGCGAGAATGCCACGATCGGCGGCTACCCCTTCCGCTTCCGGCTGAATTGCGACCGCCTGTCGTTCGACGATAATTTCCAGGGCATTTCGGCATCGTCAGGTCCGGTCCGGGCGGCAGCCCAGGTCTACAATCCGGGCCATGTGGTCTGGGAAATGGACGGGCCGGCGGAGGTCCGCTCTGCTCTCGGCTTCAATTCGACGATGGAGTGGGCCGACCTACGCGCGAGCTTCCGCGCAGGCTTTTCGGGCTTGCAGCGCAGTTCGATGGAATGGACCGATCTGAAGACCCAGATCACCTCGACGGTGACGGGCCTGCAGGTCGAGGTGGCGACACCGCATCTCGAAACGCATGTGCGCCAGAACGAAGGCAATCTCGACTATGCCGCGCTGATCAACGATACGGTGGTTAAAGTCGATGGCGCGGCGATTGCGCTGCCGCCGGTCTCTGCAAGCCTCGATGCAACCTTTACCGATCGTGGCGGATTGCTCGATCCGCGCCTGGCGCATCGCCAGCAGCTCTATGGCACCAAGGGAGAGCTGCGCCGCATGGTGGTCGATGCCGGAGAAGGACGCGTTCTGACGTTGAGCGGGCCGTTTTCCATCGGTGACGACGGCCTGATTTCCGGGTCGATCCGCGTGGAGATCGAGAAGATCCGCGCCTGGCGGGATACGCTCAAGACAGCCTATCCGGACAAGCGCGAAACCTTCGACGATATCGCCAAGGTGCTAAGGGTCCTGACGCTTGGCCGCGACGACGGCTCGGCCGATATCACCATCCAGAACGGCGTCGCCTCGCTCGGCTTCATCCCGCTTGGCCAGCTCCCGCCGCTCTGAACGGCGGCGCCGGGAGCCTTACTTGTCGAGGGCGTGGCGGCCGAAATCGGGGACGTCGACATCCTGTCCGGCCTGGACGATGGAGCGGCGGATGGTGCGGGTGCGGGAAAACAGCTCGAACAGCTTGTCGCCCTCACCCCAGCGGATCGCCCGCTGCAGATAGGCGAGATCCTCCGAGAACCGGGCCAGCATCTCCAGGATCGCGTCCTTGTTGTGCAGGCAGACATCCCGCCACATGGTGGGGTCGGAGGCGGCAAGACGGGTAAAGTCGCGGAAACCCGAGGCCGAATACTTGATCACTTCCGATTCCGTCACCGTTTCCAGATCGTCCGCCGTGCCGACGATGTTGTAGGCGATGATGTGCGGCAGATGCGAGACGATGGCCAGAACCTTGTCATGATGCTGCGGGTCCATCTCGTCGATCATCGAGCCGAGCGCCTTCCAGAAGGCGCTGAGCCGGTCAAGCGCGGCACGGTCCGTGTCCGGCAGCGGCGTGAAGATGCACCAACGCCCCTTGAAGAGGCCGGAGAAGCCCGCGTCCGGACCCGACTTTTCGGTTCCCGCCAGCGGATGGCCCGGAATGAAATGCACATTTTCCGGCATATGCGGCGCCATCTGCGCGATGACGGAGGCCTTGGTGGAACCGACATCGGTGACGATGGCGCCCGCCTTCAAATGCGGCGCGATCTGCCGCGCCACGGCTTCCGACGCACCGACCGGGACGGAGACGATGACGAGATCCGCGTTCTCCACCGCCTCTGCCGCCGAGGTCGTGTAGGCCGTGCCGAGTTCCAGTTCTTCCGCACGCTTCAGCGTCTCGGCGCTGCGCGTGGAGATGACGACCTGACGCGCCAGCCCGAGCTTCTTGATGTCGCGGGCGATTGACGAGCCGATCAGGCCGATGCCGATCAGGGCAATGCGGTCGAACAGGATTTCAGACATCTGCGGTATCCATAGTAGCTACGATTGAGGACGGGGAAGCTCCAGGCCCTTCATAGCCTTGGGAATAAAGTGGAAATACCCGTTTGTCGAGGCGGGCTCGCGCCGCGCCTTGGCCAGGCGGCGACCCCTCAGGGCTGGCGCGGCAGGCTTCGCGTGGTGGGAATGCCCTGAGGCGCGAGCACCGGCGCAAAGACGCGACGGGAGGCGCGGGAAGCGACCGGCAGGCCCTGATAGAGACGCTTCTGCGCCTCGACAACGATCACGCCCGAAAAGGCGGGCCACAGGATTCGGCCGACGCGCTCGAAGCCGCGCCGGAGCCTCAGGATCGCGCGGATCTTCGAAGGTGGAAAGAACAGCGCCTCGGCGGATGCGCCGGGCGTGAAATTGGTTTCTCGCAGCAGCGCCGTCAGCTGGCCGCGCGAATAGGGGCGACCGGACCCGAAGGGCGTATGCTCCATGCGCGCCCACACCCCGCGCCGGTTCGGCACGACGATCACGAGTCGGCCGCCGGGCGCCAGCACCCGCCAGATTTCCTTCAAGCTCTCGCGCGGGTTCTCGGCGAACTCCAACGAATGCACCATCAGCACCCGATCGACGGAACTGTCCGGCAGGGGAAGCTCTTCTTCAAAGACGAGCGCGGTGGCGGAGGGCTCGCCCACAGGCCAGTTCACCGCGCCCTGCCCCGCCGGCATGAAGGCCATCGTGCGTTCCGTCTCGGCGCGGAAGCGCTCGAGAAAGGGAATGCAGTAGCCCAGACCGACGAGGCGCTCCTGCGGCAGACGCGCCCAGACGGACGACAGCGCCATCGCGATCGATTGCTCCGCCACACGACCGAGCATGGTGTAATAGAACTGCCTCAGATCGACGATATCGACATGCATGAACTTATTGTTAGCAGCCCATCCTTGGACTTCAAGCCGCGAGAAGCTACATTCGCCATAACGAGGTGGGACATAAAAAGTGGGTCGACAATGAAATCGCTACAGATCGAGGTCTTTCTATGCCGAAGTGACAACTTCGGCGTACTCCTCCATTGCCCAGAATCCGGGCTGACGGCCTGCATCGATGCGCCAGAACTCGCGCCGATCCAGGCAGCGGCTGAAAGGCGCGGCTGGACCATCACCCATATCTTCACCACCCACCATCATGGCGACCATGTGGAAGCGAACCTCGCGCTGAAGGAAGCCTATGGCTGCGAGATCATCGGCCCGGTAAACGAGGCAGTGGCGATACCGGGCATCGATCGCACCGTTGCCGACGGTGACGAGTTCATGTTCGGGACCCATCCCGTGCGCGTCATCGAGACGCCGGGGCACACGGCGGGCCATGTCTGCTACTACATGCCGGAAGACATGCTGCTCTTTGCCGCCGACACGCTGTTTGCGCTGGGCTGCGGCCGGCTCTTCGAACGCTCCGCCATGGACATGTGGCATTCGCTGCAGAAGCTCGCCGAGCTTCCCGACGAGACGATCGTCTATTTTGGCCATGAATACACCCTCTCCAACGCGCGCTTCGCCCTGACCATCGACCCGCAGAACACGCGGCTGAAGACGCGCGTCGAGGTGATCGAAGCACAGCGAAAGCGCGGCGATTTCACCATCCCGACGACGATCGGCCTGGAGAAGGAAACCAACCCCTTCCTGCGCGCCGGCGACCCCGACATCCGCAAGACGCTTGGCATGGAGACGGCCGCCAATGACGAGGTCTTTGCCGAAATCCGCAAGCGCAAGGACAATTTCTGATGCAGGCCAAGGACATCATCGAAACCCTCGGCATGCAGCGTCATCCCGAAGGAGGCTGGTATGTCGAGACCTTTCGGGATGCCAACGGAGGGGAGCGCGGTCATTCGACGGCGATCTACTACCTGCTGGAAGCCGGCGAGCGCTCTCACTGGCACAGGGTGAAAGACGCGTCCGAAGCCTGGCACCATTACGCAGGAGCACCGCTGGCGCTGCACCGCTCGAAGGACGGCGTGACGCAGCAGACCGTCCGGCTCGGTCCCGACGTCCTCTCCGGCGAACGGCCTCAGGCGATCATCGAGGCGGATGAATGGCAATCGGCCGAGAGCCTCGGCGACTACACGCTGGTCGGGTGCACGGTGGCGCCCGGCTTCGATTTCGCCGTCTTCGAGATGGCCCCACCCGGCTGGACACCCGGCCGCTGACCCCGCGTCAGACGCGTATCAGGGTGAGCGTCAGGATCAGTTGGGCGCTGTAATAGCTCACCCAGACGACGTAAGCGGCAGCCCCATCAATCGGATGGCCAGGACCCGTCCAATATTTGCGGATGGTCAGAATGATATCTGAAAAGATGAAGAGTGCTGCCCCGACGAAGACGAGGGGATTGTGAAGCCCGAGCGTCAACCAGACCAGCACCATGAAAACCAGCACGTAAAGCGCGATTGGCCAGGCCATGATGCCGGCCGGTCGCCAGATCCGCACGAGCACGCCGACGGTGATCCCGGCAACGATCAGACCGCAACCCAGGCGCCATGGCTGGGAGAACGGCAGAGTGAGATCCGTGACACCCACAAGCAGCCCGAGATAGGCGAGATGCGAGGCAAGGAAGCCGGCGACGCCCCCGATGAAGGCCGGGTCACCTTCGAAAGCCAGCGAGAGGTCGCCGAGCGCGCCGAAGAAGAGAGCAAGGACAAGCAGCGGGTGGGCACCGTCGACAAACGCATACACCGACAGCAGGAGAACCGGCAGTGTCTTCCAGACGGCGCGCGCGATCGTCTTCTCACGCGGCAGGATCCAGAGATAGCTGGTGCCGAGTGCGACCGAAAGCGCAAGAATGCCGGCCGCACTGTCCATCGCGCCTCCGCTTAGCTGACCACGTCCTTCTTGCGGAGCACCATATCCTTGGCCGCGAGCACGGCGCCACCTGTGATCAGCACGCAGGCCAGGCCAATTCTGGCGCTAATATCACCAAACCCAAAAATAATCAGGATCAGCGTGGAGAGCAGCGGCGCGGCATAGCTCGACGCGCCGAGGATCTGGATGTCACCATTCTTGACACCATAGTCCCAGACGTAAAAGGCAAGCCCGACCGGCAGGAGACCGAGCCCGACCACTGCCACCCATTGCTGAACGGTGTCGGGCCAGACGGTAGTCTCCAGGCCCAGATGGCAGATGAGCGAGAGGATCGACGTCGCCAGGCAAAACCCGGTGACCACATCGGTCGAGACGGCCTCGAACTTGCGGCTGATGAGAGAATAGGCTGCCCAGGTGAAGGCGCACAGGAAGGCGGCGGCATAACCGAGACTGTAGGCTGGGTCAAAGGCGAGACCGTTCTTGGCGACAATCAGCACCGTGCCCGCCAGACCGGAAAAGGCACCGACGATATGGTGCCAGCCGAGCTTTTCACCCGGCAAAAGCGCCGACCCGACGACGATCAGCAGCGGCCAGAGATAGGCGATGAGGCCCGCCTCGACGGCCGGCGCGTTTCTGAGCGCCGTGAAATAAAGGAAATGATAGCCGAACAGCCCACCAACACCGGCCAGCCAGACCTTTGGCGGCTGGCGCAACTCTTTCAGGCGCTCAGGCCGCGCGATGAAAAGGGCGATACCGGGCAGGCTGCCGATGGCGAAGGTTATGGCCGAAAGCTGGAAAGGCGGCATGGTGCCGGAGGCCGCGGTCATCAGCGCCAGGAAAGACCACATCAGGATCGCGGTAAAACCGATCAGTGTCGCCCTGGTCTTCATCAGCATCCCCCAATGCGGGGGTTTGCCCCCTCTTTATCCGTCGAACGCCTCGGCCGAGACATGCACCGTTCCGTAACGGGTCGGGATCTTGGCGTAGACGGGAGCATATAGCTTCAGCGTCGCCGTCTTGGCAAACCAGATCTCCATACCTTCGACCGACTTCAGGTATTCGATGTCCTTTCGCCCCTTCTTGTAACCCGACACCGGCACATAGCGCACGGAACAGACGACCGCCTCACCGCGCGCCTTGCCGGCGGTGAACGGAGCCTTGCCGCTCGGCGAAAGCACGAGATCCATGCGGCTCTCGCCGTCATAGATCGGCAGCCTGTGTGAGCAGACATCGGTATTGTCAGGGATCAGCAGTGCTCCGATCGGATCGAGCACGGATTTCAGATCGGCACCGGTCACGGGCACCCAGGACTTGGGCCGCGACTTCGGCGGCGGCTCCACCTTGGTGTCTACAGCGCTGCCCTTGTCATAGGTGATGGTGTACCGGCTCTTTTTCTTGCCGCTCGTATAATCGAGCCGGTAGAGCTCGGGCTGCAGCCTGTCACCGGTAAAGACGCCGGAGACGCTGCTGTCGGCGGAGATCTCGCGGACGATGTCGACCAGGCCCGAAGAGCGGAACCGCCCCGAGATCTGGTAGCGGCCGCTGGTTACCTCCGTGTGAAAGGTGAGCCTTGCGATCGGGAGAATGCCGAGCGAAACGCTATAGGCCGTGTCGTAGCGATAATCCGCCGCTTTTACGGGGAGCGACAGGAGAAGAAGCGAGGCGAGGACGAGACCGGTTCGGCGCAAGGGCATCATCTCCATGTCGGGGAAAGGCCGGAGGACCCGGCATTGATCAGACTTCGTTCATGCCGTTGGACTATGGCAACAAAATAACGTAAGACGGCCCGACAGTCCGGAAAATCCAAGGTTTGGCTTGACGGGCCGGTTCTCACTGACTATAGAACCGCAACTTTCCAATCAGACGCTGTTGGATTGCCTCACCGGCATGTGCCCGGTGGCGATGCGACGGCCTAGAAAAACAATAGGTGTACCATGTCCCGCAGTTGCGAATTGACCGGCAAGGGCGTCCAGTCGGGCAACAATGTAAGCCACGCGAACAACAAGACCAAGCGCCGGTTCCTGCCGAACCTGTGCGACGTCACGCTGATCTCGGACGCTCTGAACCAGCGTTTCCGTCTGCGCGTTTCGGCTGCAGCCCTGCGCTCGGTCGAGCATCGCGGTGGCCTCGACGCCTTCCTTCTCAAGGCTTCGGAAAACGAACTGAGCATGCGCGCCCGTCTGCTGCGTCGCCAGATCGCCAAGAAGACCGCCGAAGCCGCGTAATAGCAGCTTATCGGAAATGAACGAGCAAGGCTTGGCCGGGCATCCGGGCAAGCCTTTTCGTTTGGGAGCGCGCACCGGCTAAACGACCGGCCGCATGCGCCTCACGACCAAACAGTATTGTCCCTCCAACTGGTGGCATCACCCAGGATAAAAAAATGCTGAACGCACGCTATTTCCTTGCCTACAGCCTGCTCATGACGGCCGTCGTCGTCGCCTCGAACTTTCTCGTGCAATTTCCCCTGCAGGGAACGCTCGCCGGCATCAATCTCGCCGATCTTCTGACCTTCGGCGCCTTCACCTATCCGGTTGCCTTTCTCGTCACGGATCTGACCAACCGTCAGTTCGGCCCGACGGCTGCCCGCAAGGTGGTGTTTGTCGGCTTCATCGCCGGCGTGGTTCTCTCCATCCTGCTGGCGACCCCGCGCATTGCGGTTGCTTCCGGTTCGGCCTTCCTGGTCGGTCAGTTGCTCGACATCTCGGTCTTCAACCGCCTGCGCCGTTTGGCCTGGTGGAAGGCACCGCTCATGGGTTCGGTCCTCGGCTCGGTTCTCGACACCGTGATCTTCTTCTCGCTGTCCTTTGCACCGATTTTCGGCTTCATCGGCCCAAATGACGACTTCGCCATTGCGGCTGCCCCCATCCTCGGTGTGATGAGCGCGGAAGCGCCGCGCTGGATCTCCTGGGCGATCGCCGATTTCAGCGTGAAGATGCTGATTGGCGTGGTCATGCTGCTGCCCTATGGCGCGCTGATGAGCGTGCTGCGGCCCATGCCGACCGCACAGCGCCCGGCCTGATAATGGCCTATTCAGAACAATCAGAGACTGAAGGAAAAAGTCGGGCTTGAACCCGCCTTTTTTCATGGACCCGCTGGAGATCCGGGCCCGCCACAAAGGACAGACAAGGCGTGCTCCGCGACGCGTTGCGAGGAGAAACCTGGAGACTGCAGGTTGTCGCCCTGCTTCTCCCGACCGCGCGACAGAAACCAGCCGCCGAGCGCCGCGAGAGCGCCACCTTGAGACCGCAGAGCCGGCGGCCTCGCCCGGATGCGAATATGATAGCTCGGCTCGGACTCCGTCCATGTGAGCTCGACAATGGTACAGTCGCTGCGCGCGGGTTGAAGGGTAAAGGTCTGTCGGGTGGCAAGAAGCCGGTACTCGATTTCGACCTCACCGGGACGGATGCGCCAGATCTCCGCAGCGCCGATCACAGCAGCAAACAGCAGCGAACCGAGGACAAAAAGCCCGCCGAAAGCGATGACGGCAAAGAACGGGGTGACGATGGAAATCGGCCAGAGCGCCGGCCCAAGCTCGACGAGAAGCAGAGTGGCAAACCCGACAGCCAAGACAGCAAAGACCACCCTGAGCAAAGCAGGGATCGACTGGCTGACGACGATATCCTTGTCTCGCAAGACTGTCTCGCTGCTGGAGGCGACGGAGACAAGTATTCTGAAGTTCGCCCCTCGAAACAAGGGGACAGCCCCCACTGCCACAGGACGACGTTAACACGCCCTTTCCGCAGCAACCCGCCGAAAGTGCCGGCGGCAGGCACCTATGGGTACCGGTCATCGACATCTGGAATTAAAGAGCGAGGCGGAATTCCAGCATCAGCGTGCGCTGCAGGATCGAGTGGTTGTCGTCGGAAACGACGATCAGGTGCACAGATCCATCCTCGGCCACGATCGCATCCATGCCTTCCATGTTGTCGATCTGCGAGCGGTTGTCGGCCTCGAAGAGGATTTGGCCGTCGACCACGGCACCCGGACGGATGGCGGCGCCATCGATGCGCCTCAGGCGCATGCCGACGCCGGATGCGATTGAGAACCGCCGCTCCAGCAGCAGCAGGTCGCCATTGGGCAAGAAGGCGCCGTCGGTGATCTCAAAGCCGTCATGCGGCTTCACCCGGAACTCGCCCTGGAGCGGGCCCGAGAGTATGCCGGCGTAATTGTTGCCGTTCTCATCGACGCTTTTTTCCGAAAGCGCCAGAAGTGCCCCGCCAAGCGGGCTTTGCTCCGGGGAGAGAACCAGTGCCTCTATACCACCATTGCTGCTGAGCCGACCGATATCGAAGGGCAGCGCCAGAGGGGCCGAGGCCCTTGCATGGCCGAGATCGGACAAGGGCGCATAGGCGACGACGCGATGGCGTTGCTCGAAGCCGACATAGGCGCGGTCACCGTCGAGCGCGAGGCTTTCGGCATCCACCATGTATTTGAAAGGGCTGATTTGCCCTTGCTCGTCAAGCAACGGAGCGAGCCTGACCTCGTCGACGCCAGAAAGGTGGCCCGACGTGTCGCGGGTGATGCGGCCCTCGATGAAATAGCCCGTGTCGAAGACGCCGACAAAATGTTCGCGGTCACGAAAGCGGATCGAGGAAAAGGCACCGAACAACGGCTCCGGCGAGGACAGTTCGATGCCGCCGAGGAAGGTGAGCCCAGGGGCGAACTGCGGCGCACCACCCAGCGTCGCCGACATGCCGTCTATGGAGGAAATGAGGCTGCTTTCAACCGAAATTCCAAGGGTCTCGCCAGCGGGTATATCCGCCGGCGCCGTGCAGGCGGACAACAGAGCCAGACAAGCGCCGACCGTCACTCGAGTCCCGAAGTAACGAAACCAGCCGCGCTCAGGCACGCAGACGCGCCCGCCCCGAACCGCCCGTCGCCTTGTCCTCAAACAGCGAGGCAAGCTGCTCGGTCATCGCGCCCGCCAGTTCGTCGGCGTCGACGATGGTAACGGCGCGGCGATAGTAGCGTGTGACGTCGTGGCCGATACCGATGGCGAGAAGTTCGACCGGCGACTTCGTCTCGATCTGCTCGATAACGGCGCGCAGATGCCGTTCGAGATAATTGCCGGGGTTCACCGACAGCGTCGAATCGTCGACCGGTGCACCATCCGAGATCATCATCAGGATCTTGCGCTGTTCGCGGCGACCGATCAGGCGGTTATGCGCCCACATCAGCGCTTCGCCGTCGATGTTTTCCTTGAGCAGGCCCTCGCGCATCATCAGGCCGAGATTGCGGCGCGCACGGCGCCACGGCGCATCGGCGGATTTGTAGATGATGTGGCGCAGATCGTTGAGACGACCGGGTGTCGGCGCCTTTCCACCCGCGAGCCACTTCTCTCTGGACTGCCCGCCCTTCCAGGCCTTTGTGGTGAAGCCGAGGATTTCGACCTTGACGCCGCAGCGTTCCAGCGTGCGCGCGAGAATATCGGCGCAGGAGGCGGCGACCGTGATCGGGCGACCGCGCATCGAGCCGGAATTGTCGATGACCAGTGTCACGACCGTATCGCGGAACTTGGTGTCCTTCTCCTTCTTGAAGGAGAGCGGCTGCATAGGATCGATGATCAGGCGGGTCAGACGGGCCGGATCGAGATAGCCCTCTTCCAGGTCGAAGTCCCAGGAGCGGTTCTGCTGGGCCATCAGGCGGCGCTGCAGACGGTTTGCAAGGCGGCCGACGGCCCCCTGCAGATGGGCGAGCTGCTTGTCGAGGAATGCACGCAGCCGGTCGAGCTCAGCCTCGTCGCAAAGCTCTTCCGCGGTGATTTCCTCGTCGAATTCCTGGGTGAAGATCTTGTAGTCGACCTTCTCGTTGAAATCGTCGAAGGGCGTGGCCGGACGGCGCATTTCACCGGGCGTCTCACTGTCGTCGTCGCCCTCGTCCGACATCTCCTCCTCGGAGATCTCGGCTCCATCCATCTCGCCGTCGTCGAGCTGTTCCTGCGACGCTTCGCTTTCTTCGGCGGGAGCGGATTCCTGACCGGCTTCCTCTTCCGAGGTTTCCTGATCCTGTTCGCCGCTGCGCGGCTGCTCCTCGTCCGTCGACTGGTCGTCTTCGCCCTGTTCTTCCTCGTCGCCCATGTCCTCGGCCATCTCCATGGACGAGAGCATGTGGCGGATCACGCGGGAAAAGGCCTGCTGGTCCTCGATGACCGAGGCAAGATTGTCGAGGTCAGCACCGGCCTTGTCCTCGATGAAGGGGCGCCAGAGATCGAGCACCTTTCCGGCGGTTTCCGGTGCCTTCTGGCCGGTGAGCTTTTCGCGCACCAGCATGGCGACGGCTTCGCCGATCGGGGCATCTTCCTGACGGCTGATGGTCGAGAAATTGGCTTTCGCATATTTCTCGCTGTTCATCGACTGGATGTTGGAGGCCACGCCCGGCATCCGCAGGGAACCGAGCGATTCGACGCGTGCCTGTTCAACAGCATCGAAGATCGCACGCGCATCGGCACCCTGCGGCGCCATGGTTGCGTGGACCTTCTGGTCGTGACAGGCGAGCCGGAGCGCCATCGAATCGCCGAGACCACGGGTCACGGCGAGTTCATGCGCGGTCGGCCGCTTGGAGAGTTCCGGCAGGCGGATGCGCTCGCCGGCAAGGCCGGGACGCTCGTTGGCGAAGGCGACCTCGACCTGCGGATCGCCCGCGATCGAGCGCACGCAGCCGGTGATGGCACGGCGCATCGGCTCCATGTCCACCACGCCGCCAGCCTTGGCCTTCGAATTATCGCCCCGCACTGCCATGCTTCAGTCCTTATGCGCCCAGCACGATATTGGCGGCACTTTCCTTGAGTTCCACGCCGAAGGCGCGCTGATACTGCTCGGCGACCAGCGTACGCTCGAGTTCGTCGCACTTGTTGAGGAAGGTGACGCGGAAAGCGAAGGCGACATCACCGAAGATCTCGGCGTTTTCCGCCCAGGTGATGACGGTACGCGGGCTCATGACGGTCGACAGATCGCCGTTGATGAAGGCCGCGCGGGTTAGATCCGCGAGGCGGACCATGCGCGAGACCGTGTCGCGACCCTCAGCCGTGGCGCCGAAGCTCTTCACCTTGGCCGAGACGATGTCGACTTCCTTGTCGTGCGGCAGGTAGTTCAGCGTGGTGACGATCGACCAGCGGTCCATCTGCGCCTGGTTGATCTGCTGGGTGCCGTGATAGAGGCCCGTGGTGTCGCCGAGGCCGACCGTGTTGGCGGTGGCGAACAAGCGGAAGGCGGGGTGAGGACGGATGACGCGGCTCTGGTCGAGAAGCGTCAGGCGGCCCGACGATTCCAGCACGCGCTGGATGACGAACATGACGTCCGGACGGCCGGCATCGTATTCATCGAAGACGAGCGCGACATTGTGCTGGTAGGCCCAGGGCAGGATGCCGTCCTTGAATTCGGTGATCTGCTTGCCGTCCTTCAGGACGATGGCGTCCTTGCCGACGAGATCGATACGACTGACATGGCTGTCGAGGTTGACGCGCACGCAAGGCCAGTTGAGGCGGGCTGCGACCTGCTCGATATGGGTCGATTTGCCGGTTCCGTGGAAGCCGGAGACCATGACGCGACGATTGTGGGCAAAGCCGGCGAGGATGGCGAGCGTGGTTTCGCGATCGAAAAGATAGTCCGGATCGAGGTCCGGCACATAGGCATCGCCCTTGGAATAAGCGGGCACCCGAATATCGCTGTCGATACCAAAGACCTCACGCACCGACACGGTGGTGTCGGGGAGATTGGTAATATCAAGATCCATTTTGCTCATCGTCTCTCCATGCCGGGCGCCACCGACCGGCCGCATGTCATCGCTGCTTGTGTGTTCGGATTAACAGAAACCGGCCTGCTTTAACAATTTGTAGGCTTCAATGACAGCGCGAAAACGCTCTTCAGAAGCCCTGTCTCCGCCATTTGCGTCGGGATGGTGTTTTTTTACAAGCTCCTTGTAGCGGGTCTTGATATCGGTCGGTGTGGCGCTGACGGTAAGGCCAAGCGTATCCAGTGCTTTTGCTTCGAGTGTCTTGAGTTTTCGATCCGCCGCCTGATAGCGCGAGGTGCCGCCTCGACCCTGCTGCACGAAGCCGAAGGGATCCTTGATGCGCGCCTGTGACGCAGCCGAACCGGAGCGCATGGTGGAATGGATCGGGCTCGACTTTGCGGACTTGTTCACGCCGACCGTCCAGGTCGGGCGATGGCCGGTGATCGCCTCCTTCTGGTAGCGCGCGATCTCGCTGTCGGACAGGCCGGAGAAATAGTTGTAGCCCTTGTTGTACTCCTTCACATGTTCGAAGCAGAACATGAAGAACTGCCCCTCCGCATGCCGACCCACGGGCGCGCGATGGGCACCCGGTTTGTTGCAGCCGTCCCATTGGCAGGTTGGATTGGATTGTTCCGGCTCCGCCGCGCGCCGACGTTTGGTGCGGATCGGATCGAAATATTTCGAGTCGAGTTTCATGCGCTAATTATGGGGCGCGGCCGGGGGCGCGACAAGAATTGACAAACGGGAATGTTGGGCGCTTTGTGGGGCTTTATCCGAAGCAGTGCCAGGGAGTATGGGCGATGTCGTTGCGCGAGCGGATCGAGGCGAAACTCACCGAGACCTTTGCGCCGGAACGGCTCGTCGTCATCGACGAAAGCGCCCACCATGCCGGCCATCAGCCCGACATCACCGGCACCGGCGAAACCCATATGCGCGTCAGGATCGTGGCGAATGCCTTTGCCGGCATGACGCGGCTCGCGCGTCACCGCGCGGTCAACGATCTGCTGAAGCCGGAAATCGACGCGGGCCTGCACGCGCTGGCCATCGAGCCCGCGGCACCGGGCGAAGCGACGCGCTGGTAACGGCTCTAGCCTCGCGTCAGGCCGTCGCTGCGGCTGTATCGGTCGTCTCGATCGGCCGGATACGCAGCCGGGTGATCCGGTTCTTTTCGCGCTTCAGCACAATGAAACGCTTGCCGTAGAAGGTAAACGCCTGGCGCTCTTCCGGGATCGTCTTCGATTCGTGGATGACGAGGCCGGCGATGGTCGTTGCCTCTTCGTCCGGCAACTGCCAGTCCATGGCCCGGTTGAGATCGCGGATCGGCACGCCGCCATCGACCACGATCGAGCCGTCGCTGTCCTGCCGCACGCCCTGGATCTCGAGATCGTGTTCGTCGGAGATATCGCCGACGATCTCCTCCAGAATGTCTTCCAGCGTGACCACACCCTGCACTTCGCCGTATTCGTCGACAACGACGGCAAAATGGGTCTTGCGCCGCAGGAAGGCGTTCAGCTGGTCCTTGAGATTGGTCGTGTCGGGGACGAACCACGGCTTCTGGGCGATCTTGACGATGTCGAGATCCTGCGGCTCGACATTGGGTTCGGCCAGCGCCCGGATCAGATCCTTGGCATGGATGACGCCGATAATGTTGTCGGTCGTTCCACGCCAGACCGGCATACGTGTATAGGGGCTTTCGAGGATGTTACGGATCGCGACCTCGGGCGGCTCGTCGGCATTGACGGCCCGCATCGCGGTGCGGTGGATCATGATGTCGGAGACTTCGAGCTCGCCGAGATCGAGCACCCCGCCCAGCCGATCGCGGTCAGCCTTGATCACGGCGCCCTCACGATGCAGCAGGGCGACTGCGCCGCGCAACTCTTCATGGGCCGAGAGCATGGATGCTTCGCCGGAAATCGACACACCGAAAAGACCGAGCAGCTTGCGGACGATCCAGTTGACCAGGCTCGACAGCGGACCGACCACGGCGACGAACGGGCGCACGAACGGGCCGACGAAGAGTGCGAAGCGCTCGGGCGCGGAAATGGCCCAGCTTTTGGGAAGAACTTCCGAGAAGATCACCAGAAGCACGGTCATCAAGAGCGTGGCAATGGCCACGCCGGAATCCCCCAGCAGCCCCAGGAAAAGACTGGTGGTGAGCGAGGAAGCCAGGATATTGACCAGGTTGTTGCCGATCAGCAGCGCCCCGATCAACCGGTCGCGCCGCTCGATGAGCCTGTTGACCACGCCGGCCCTGTCGTCCCCGTTGACCTCGAGGCTGTGCATGCGCGCCCGCGAGGTGGCGGTGAGCGCCGTCTCCGAACCGGAGAAGAAGGCCGAGGCACAGATGAGCCCAAGAATTGCGAGCAGGGTCAGCCAGTAGTCAGACAGGTTCGAGAGAAAGGTCTGGATCTCCATCATGACGTCCGCATCTCCTCGATAAAGCGCTCGACCTCCGAGGCCGGCACGTCGTCGGCGACGAAGGACTGACCGAGACCGCGAGTGAGGATGAAGGTCAGTTTGCCGCTCTTGACCTTCTTGTCCTGGGCGATGGCATCCATCAGCACCTCGGTCGGCGGCAGCTCGCCGGGGATCTCGGACATGCGGGTCGGCAGCCCGACGGCGCGCAGATGCGCCTCAACGCGATCGGCGAGATCCGGGCTGGCGAGATTCATGCGGGCGGAGAAGCGATGGGCGAGCACCATGCCGATCGACACCCCTTCGCCATGCACGAGGCGGCTGCTGTCATACTTCGTCGCCGCTTCCAGCGCATGGCCGAAGGTATGGCCGAGATTGAGCAGCGCCCGGCGACCGTTTTCGCGTTCGTCGGCGGCCACCACATCGGCCTTGGCCTGGCAGGAGACGGCAATCGCCTCGATGCGGGCGGCACCGCCGGCAAAGACCTCGCGCCAATTTGTCTCCAGCCACTCGAAGAAATCGGGTTTGTCGATCAAACCGTATTTCGCGACCTCGGCGTAACCGGCGCGGAATTCGCGCTCGGACAGCGTGTCGAGCACATCGGTATCGGCGAGCACGAGATCGGGCTGGTTGAAGATGCCGATCAGGTTCTTGCCCTGCCGGGCATTGATGCCGGTCTTGCCGCCAACCGAGCTGTCGACCTGTGAGAGCAGCGAGGTCGGGATCTGCACGAAACGTACACCGCGCCGCACGATGCCGGCGGCAAAGCCGGTGAGGTCGCCGATGACGCCGCCACCCAGCGCGATCACGGTGTCGTTGCGCTCAATGCGCGCTTCCAGGAGCATGTCGCAGACATTGGTGAGGCTGTCGAAGCTCTTGGTCTTCTCGCCGGCCGGCAGCGTCACGGAGACGGCCTCAATGCCGTCGGTCTGCAGGCTGTCCATCAGACCGTCGAGATAACGCGCACCGACATTCTCGTCGGTCACGATCGCGGCGCGACGACCCTTGATGCGGCTCGTGATCTCGCCGCCGGCACGCGCCATCAGGCCGGGGCCGATCAGGATGTCATAGGAGCGCTCGCCCAGCGGCACATGCACCAGGCGTTCCGTCGTTTCGAGCTTGGTCATTGGCGTCCGTCCTTGCCGGTATGATCGATGACGGCGGTGAGCACCTCACTGGCGATCACCTCCTTGCGCTCGTCCCTCGACTGCACGGTGATATCCGCGAGTGCGTAGATGGGATAGCGCTTGTCCATCAGGTCCTTGAGTGTCTGCTTCGGATTTTCCGTCTTCAAGAGAGGCCGATGGTCACGCTTGTTGACACGCTCCCAGAGAACGTCCAGATCGGCGTTCAGCCAGACCGAAAGGCCGCCACGCTCGATCTGCTTGCGGGTCTTCTCGTTGATGAAGGCGCCGCCGCCGGTCGAAACGACACGCGGGCCGGAGCGCATGAGGCGTTTGATCACGCGGGTTTCGAGCGCCCGGAATTCCTCTTCGCCATAGGCGGCGAAAAGTTCGCTGATCGTCATGCGCGAGACACGCTCGATTTCCGTGTCGGTGTCGATGAAGGGCAGCCCGAGCTGCTGGGCAACCAGGCGTCCGATCGCCGACTTGCCAGCCCCCATCAACCCGACGAGAACCAGATTGCGGCGACCGAGCGCTGCCTTGGCGCGCTCACCGGGCGTGGGAGCAAGGTGGAGGATCGTATCGGTCATCGGCCTGTTCGCAACTGTTTCATGACCTATTGACAAATAGGGGGCAAGCGTCAAGCCGTCGGCCGCAAACGGACCACGCTGTCCCGCCCTTGCGTCTCTCCTTCGATCTTGCCTTGCATCTTAGCAGCGCTTCTCCCTATCTAAGCGAACCGAACCTCAAGGACTGCCGATGCCCACCCTCTTCCGGTTCCTCTTTTTCTGCGCCACGATCGTCGGCATCGCCTATGCAACGATGTGGTCCTTTGCCGTATTCGTCGAGCCGAGGGAACGGGACATCACGGTGCGCATTCCCTCCGAACGGATCAACCCCGTCGAATAGCCAGAAAGGAAAAAGGCGTGTCGGATCTGAGCCAGGCCCGTGTGGACGCCTTTCTCGAAATGCTGAGTGCCGAACGGGGCGCCGCCACCAACACGCTGTCGTCCTATGAACGGGATCTCGAAGACCTCGCCTCCTTCCTGTCGGGCCGCAAGGTATCGATCGGCAATGCCAC
This sequence comes from Allorhizobium sp. DMC15, assembly GCF_056314065.1. Taxonomy (NCBI): domain Bacteria; kingdom Pseudomonadati; phylum Pseudomonadota; class Alphaproteobacteria; order Hyphomicrobiales; family Rhizobiaceae; genus Allorhizobium; species Allorhizobium sp. DMC15. The sequence continues at coordinate 423,372 of NZ_JBQUZB010000004.1, read as the reverse complement.
CCGGGATGACCTCGTTGCCTATCTTGCCGACCTTTCCCGCCGCGGCTTCCAGCCGACCTCGCAGGCAAGACGGCTCTCGGCCATGCGGCAGTTCTACAAGTTTCTCTATGCGGAAGGGTTGCGCGGCGACGACCCGACGGCGATCCTCGACGCGCCCAAAAAGGCGCGCCCCCTGCCGAAAGTCCTGACCGTCGAGGACGTGAGCGGGATGCTGACGCTGGCCGAGGAGGAAAGCCGGCTGGAAGGCACCGATCAGCCGCAGCGCATTCGCCGGCTGGCGCTTCTGGAGCTGCTTTATGCGACGGGCATGCGGGTGAGCGAGCTGGTGTCGCTACCGGCCAAGGTGTTGACCCAGGAGGGGCGTTTCTTGGTGGTGAAGGGTAAGGGCAACAAGGAACGGCTGGTTCCGCTCTCCAGAACGGCCATTGAGGCGCTGGCGCGATACGGCGCGATCCGTGCGGAAAACCCGGATCATGCCGCAAGCCCCTTCCTCTTTCCGGCCGCCTCGAAAGAAGGTCACCTGCCGCGCCAGGTCTTTGCCCGCGAGTTGAAGGATCTCGCGATCCGGGCCGGATTGTCCGCGGATGCAGTGTCCCCGCATGTGCTGCGCCACGCCTTTGCCAGCCATCTTCTCGGCAATGGCGCAGACCTCCGTGTGGTGCAGGAACTGCTTGGCCACAGCGACATTTCCACGACACAAATCTATACGCATGTGCTGGACGAGCGGCTGCAGCAACTGGTGCAAACACATCACCCCCTTGCAAAACAGGCCAAAAACCCCGATTAGGACCGGCAAAGCCGGTTCCTGCGGGCAGCGCGCGCTAAGGGACGAACGATCGGAACGGAGTTCATGCACAATTATCTCGACTTCGAAAAGCCCATCTCCGACCTCGAGGCCAAGATCCGCGAACTGAAGAAGATCGCGGAAGAGGACGAGAGCATCGACACCTCGGAAGAAATCAGCCGGCTGGAAAGCCGCGTCGACGAGGCGATGGCGGAGATCTATTCGAAGCTGAATGCCTGGCAGAAGACGCAGGTCGCGCGCCATCCGCAGCGTCCGCATTTCGTCGATTACGCCGAAGCCCTCTTCACCGAATTCACACCGCTGGCCGGTGACCGCAAGTTTGCCGAGGACGCCGCGATCCAGGCCGGCCTCGCCCGTTTCCGCGGCCAGCCGGTCGCCGTGATCGGCCAGGAAAAGGGCAACGACACCAAGTCGCGCATCAAGCACAATTTCGGCAGCCCGCGTCCCGAAGGCTATCGCAAGGCGATCCGCGTCATGGAAATGGCCGACCGCTTCGGCCTGCCGGTAATTTCGCTGATCGACACGGCAGGCGCTTATCCCGGTGTCGGCGCCGAGGAACGTGGCCAGGCAGAAGCCATCGCCCGCTCGACCGAAATGTGCTTAGGTCTGAAGGTTCCGATGATCTCCGTCGTCATCGGCGAAGGCGGCTCCGGCGGTGCGATCGCGATTGCCACCGGCAACCGCGTCTACATGCTGGAACATGCGATCTACTCGGTCATCTCTCCGGAAGGGGCAGCCTCCATTCTCTGGCGCGACTCGACCCGCGCCAAGGAAGCGGCGACCAACATGAAGATCACGGCGGAGGACCTCAAGGGCTTCGGCATCATCGACGGCATCATTCCCGAGCCGGTCGGCGGCGCCCATCGCGCCCCCGAAAAGGTGATCAACGCCACTGGCGACGTCATCTTCACGGCACTGAACGAGCTGTCCGCACAAACGGGCGAGAAGCTGCGCACCGACCGTCGCCAGAAATTCCTCGATATCGGCCGAAATCTCTGAGGTCACAGGGGTTTTGCCATCACTCCGCCGCTTTGCCGTCATAGCGGCAGAAGGCGGGTCAGGCCTACCGGTTTCCGGTGGTTTATAATTTGTGAAGAAAGACATTATAAACTATTGATCCCGGGCTCGGACGAGCCTGACTATCAGTTCTGGAAAGAGCGTTTGCGCATGCGCTTGACATCGACGGCCCTGCTCCTGGTTTTTGCTGCTGCCCTGGCGGGCTGCAATGACACGCTGGAAAGCGCGACCTATGACACCCCGAAGGTCGCCAACAAGGTTGAGCAGCCCCTGCCCGGCCGCATCCTGGCCGAGATCCAGAAGAAGGGCATGGAGCGCAATTCGCCGATCATGCTGCGCATCTTCAAGGAAGAGGGCAAGCTGGAGGTCTGGAAGGCGAAGACCAACAATCGCTTCGACATGATCGCCTCCTACGACATCTGCGCCTGGTCCGGCCGTCTCGGTCCGAAGATCAAGGAAGGCGACCGTCAGGCGCCCGAGGGCTTCTATCCGCTGACGCCCTATCACCTGAACCCGAATTCGAAATATTTCCTCGCCATCAATACGGGTTTCCCGAACCGTTATGACCAGGCCAATGGCCGCAGCGGCACGAACCTGATGATCCACGGCGCCTGCTCGTCCTCCGGCTGCTATTCGATGACGGATGCGCAGATCCTCGAGATCTACGCCTTTGCCCGCGACGCCTTCAAGGGCGGCCAGACCTCGATCCAGCTGCAGGCCTTCCCCTTCCGCATGACGGCGGAAAACATGGCACGCCACCGTCACAGCCAGCACATCGAGTTCTGGAAGATGCTGAAGGTCGGCTATGACCAGTTCGAGGTGACCAAGCGTCCGCCGGACGTGAATGTCTGCGAGAAGAAATACGTCTTCAACCAGGTCGCCGCCGACGGCAAGAGCTTCAGCGCCCAGGCCGCCTGCCCGCCGATGTCGACGCCGCCGGCGCTCGAAATGGCCATGGCGGGCTACAATGCCGCCTATGACAAGGCCTATGACAAGGCCATGAAGAAGTTCGACGGCAAGATCTGGTACGACCCGACGGAAGCCGAGCGCAAGGCGCTGGTCGCTGATCTGCGCCGCTCGCGCGCTCAAGACCTTGCCTTTGCCCCGACCGGCTCCGCGCTGAAGGCCGGCAAGCTGCTCGATATCGACGATGTGGATCCGGCGGCGCTGAACGCCCCTGACGGCGCTGCGGCCGTGAACCGCATGGCCAGCAACAAGGCGACGTTGACGGCAGCCCCGATGTCGACACCCGGCAATGCCGGTCCCGTGGCAGGCCAGCCCGCAACGGCACAGGCAGCTCCCGCCGCGACCGCCCCACAGGCTGCGCAAACCCAGACGGCAAGCAACATCCCCGTGCCGCAGCCGAACCCGCTGGCACCGCCGCCGCAGACCGCAGCGGCTGCGGAAGCCCCGGCCAAGAAGAAACCCTTCTGGATGCTCTGGCAGTCGGAATGACCGACGCCGTCTTCTATGACCTCAAGGGGCTGAAATGCCCCCTGCCCGTTCTGAAGACGCGGCGGAGGCTTGCGGACATGACGCCGGGCGAGGAACTGCTAATCGAAACCAGCGACCCCCTGGCCGGCATCGACATCCCGCATTTCTGCAACGAGGACGGCCATGAACTTCTCGTTCAGGAGAAGATCGAGACCGGCCACCGCTTCCGCATCCGCAAGGGCGGGTCTGTCGCAGCCTAGAACTTGAAACCTGGCACCGACAGCGGATTGTCGGTCATCGCCGCGCGATCCGGACGATCGATGGCGACCTTGCCGGTAAAGGCGCCGAACAGATCCCGCACATAATCCTCCGACAGATCCTTGGTGATCAGCACCAGCCGCGTCCTGCGGTCGGAGCCCTCGGGCCAGGCTGGCAGGCGCACCGGCGGGTGGAAGATCGACTGCACGCCATGCAGGACGAGCGGTCGGTCCGGTCGGTCGGTCAGCGCCACGATCGCCTTCATCCGGAGCAGTTTCTCGCCATGGGTGGACCGCAACAGATCGATGAACATGTTGATCGCCATCGGATCGATCGGCTGGTCATGCACGATGGCGTAAGAACGGATCTGATCGCCGTGCCGGTTCACGTCGTGGGGGTGATGATGGTGGTGCGCGTGACCATGGTCATGATGATGATGCCCGTGGTCGCCATGGCCATGATGGTCATGGTGGTGACCATGATCGTGATGACCGCCGGCAGCCGCCATCTCGTCCCGCAGCCACCGATCAACGTCGGGGATCTTGCTGCCGGGATCGTAGAGGCCGTTGACCAGGATGGAAGCCTGGGCAGCACCATCCTCATCGCCATCTGTGATGGGCGCGCGCGGATTGAGCGCACGGAGCCGGGACATGACCCGCTCGATCGTGTCGGCATCGGCCAATGTCTTCTTCGTCAGGATCAGCCGGTCCGCGACCGCCACCTGGCGATAGGCTTCCGGAAAGCCTTCGATCGTCGACAGACCGTTCACGGCATCAACGACAGTGACGACGCCGTCGAGATCGAAATGCTGGGCGATCGCCGGATGGCCCATGACGGACTGCATGACCGGCGCCGGATCGGCGAGGCCGGTGGTTTCGATCACGATGCGCGACAAGGGCTTCAGCCGCCCCGTCTGCATGCCGTCGATCAGTTCGGCCAAGGTATCGACCAGTTCGCCGCGCACTGTGCAGCACAGGCAGCCATCGGCGAGCTCCACCACCGCATCGTTCGACGCTTCGACCAGCAGGTGATCGATGCCGACCTCGCCGAACTCGTTGATGATGACGGCGGCGTCCTTCATCGCCGGGTCCTTCAGGAGCCGGTTCAACAGGGTCGACTTGCCGGCGCCGAGGAAGCCGGTGAGGATCGAGACGGGGATGCGGTCGAGTGTCATGATATCGCTCAGAAAGTCGGACGAGGCTTGGGGATCGGCACATTGGCGATTTCGCCGGCGGCCCCCTTCTTGTTGGTCACCGGCTCGCTGCCCGGGATGAGCCCGGCAAAGCTCATGACCGGGGGATGGTCCATTTCGCGAATATAGGCCGACAGGAGCTTCATGCGACCGCCTTCGTCTCGACCTTCGCTGCGCACGGCGGCAGCCTTGGGATTGCAGATCTCGGCGCTGATATCGGCCACCTGATCCTGTCCTTCGCCATAGGGCGCCAGCGCTTCCAGCCGGTTACCGGCGACATTGGTGGTCAGCGCCTTCTGCAGGAGATCAGCGGACATATCCGCCCGCGCCCCGAGGCTGTCGGCGCCGAGCACGACGGAGATGACAGTGCGGCCATTGCGGGTCGCGGACGAGACCTGGTTGAAGCCGGAGGCGCAGATGAAGCCCGTCTTCATGCCGTCGGCCCCAGGAAAACGACCGATCAAGAGATTGTAGTTCGGATAGTCCTTCTTGCCGGTCGTCACCCCTTCGAGCGAGAAATAGCCGGCATGTTCGGGAAACTCGCGGCGAATGGCGGCCGCCAGCAACGCCAGATCGCGCGCCGTCGTATACTGGCCTTTGCCAGGCAAGCCATTCGGATTGACGAAGCGGCTGGACGTCATGCCGAGCTTCTTGGCTTCCGCATTCATCCGCGCGACAAAGGCGCCTTCCGTGCCGCCCACAGTCTCGGCAATGGCAACGGCGACGTCATTGGCGGACTTGACCAGGAGCAGCTTCAACGCGCTGTCGAGGGTGAGCTTGGAGCCGGGCTTGAAATACATCTTGCTGGCGGGTTGGTCGGCCGCATGTTTGCTCATGACGACGACGGTATCGAGCGAGACTTTCCCGCTGCGGATCGCGTCGAAGGTGACATAGGCCGTCATCAACTTGGTGAGCGAGGCCGGATACCATTTGCGGAAGGCATCCTGATGGGCGATGACGCGACCGCTTCCGACATCCACCACCACGACCGGATTGGCGGCAGCGACACTCGGAACGGCAGTGGCGACAAGGGCGGCGACGACGGCCAGTCGACCGAGGGCTGCTCTGGCGGAAAACCTGCCCGGGCACTTCGTTGACACGGTTGGAACCTCTTCTTCGATGGGTGAGGAGTGCTGGCATTGCCAGGCCTTGGGAGTGCAAGCAATGGCAAAGCCCATTGAATACGTCAATTGAAAGGCGCACATTCGGCGCCGACAATCATGTGATCGAAAGCGTCCAGGACCATACAATGCCGATACTGAACCGTGCCTCCGAACTCCAGTCGGTGGCCACCGCGTGGCGTCGCCATCTCCATGCCAATCCCGAAATTCTCTATGATGTCGAGAATACTGCGGCCTTCGTCGCGGAAAAACTGCAGGAATTCGGCGTTGACGAGATCGTGACCGGCATTGGCCGCACCGGCGTCGTCGGCCTTATCAACGGCACCGAGAACGGCCGAACCATCGGCCTGCGTGCCGATATGGACGCGTTGCCGCTGGACGAAATCACCGGAAAACCCTGGGCTTCCGCGACCCCAGGTCGCATGCATGCCTGCGGCCATGACGGACACATGGCCATGCTCCTGGGTGCCGCCAAGCATCTGGCCGAGACCCGCAACTTCGCCGGCCGTGTCGCCGTCATCTTCCAGCCGGCCGAAGAAGGGGGCCGCGGCGCGCTCGCAATGGTCGAGGACGGTCTCATGGACCGCTTCGACATCGCCGAGGTCTATGGCATGCACAACATGCCGGGCAAGAAGGCCGGCAGCTTCGCCATCCGCAAGGGCGGCATCATGGCAGCCCCCGACAAGTTTTCGCTGAAGATCACCGGCCGCGGCGGCCATGCGGCCGAGCCGCACAACACGGCCGACACCATCGTGATTGGCGCGCAGATCGTCTCAGCCCTGCAGACCATCGCCGCCCGCAACGCCAATCCCCTGCGCTCGGTCGTGGTCTCGGTCACGCAGTTCCATGCGGGCACAACACACAACATCATTCCGGAGGAAGCCTTCATTTCCGGAACGGTCCGGTCGCTGGACGAAGAGGTCCGCAATCTCGCCGAACGGCGCATCGGCGAACTCGCGGCCGGGATTGCCGCAGCTCACGGCGCGAGTGTCGAATACGACTTCGAGCGCGCCTGCCCGGTAACCGTCAATCACCCGCGGGAAACCGAACATGCAGCGCGGGCCGCCATCGACGTGGTCGGACCGGACCATGTCGACACCGAAGTCGATCCAAGCATGGCGGGCGAAGACTTCGCTTTCATGCTGCAATCGCGGCCCGGCGCCTATATCATGATCGGCAACGGCGACACGGCAGGGCTTCACAACCCGGCTTATGACTTCAACGACGAGATTCTTCCCGCCGGCATCTCCTATTGGGTCCGCCTCGCGGAGCAGCGCCTTCCGCGCTGACGGGAAACAAGCGCAGGGCCGAGTGGAAAACCGCTTGGCTTGCCCGCCTGGCTTTTGTATGGAGGAGGGAGTGGTCCCGTAGCTCAGCAGGATAGAGCACCAGATTCCTAATCTGGGGGTCCCGCGTTCGAATCGCGGCGGGATCACCATTGCGTTAGCAGAAGTGCCCCCTGCGAATCTGGGGTTGCAATCCGCCCTGAATACGCCGAGCATGACAGGTGACCGCGCAAACACTTGGTGTTGGCAAGGCATTGCGTGTTGTAGTGTGCCAGCGGATTACGGGAGGGAATGCCATGGCTTCAACATCCCGCGATTTAAACACGGATCATGCGGAAATTGTAGAACGGGCCGTGACCCGGATAACCGACGAAGCATCCGCCTTCCTTGAAGGCACCGGTGAAGAGAACGCCACGGCGCTGCTGCTCTATCTGGTGGAAAACGGGGTTCGCGACGAAGACGATCTCGTTGAACTCGCCATTCTCGCCGAGGGCAAGCGCTACAACCCGGCCGACGGCAGCTTTACCTGACGCCGATGACACCTGTCTCAACGCCGGCCACCCAGGTGGCGGGTATCGGCATTTTCATCGTCACGATAGAGTTCTCTCGCAGCCGCGTTGCTGCGCGCTTGCTCGTCCGATGTAAGCCGCCTTTGTCGCAACAGCGCGTAAAATATGGTTGCTCCGAGCAGGACGGGGCCGATCATGACGGCAAAAAGCCAGAACAGATTGCTGGTCATCAGAAAACCTCCCGGATTGGAATAGGGTTCCTGATCGCAACCGACGGAGCGTATGAAAGGTTCCGGGCGCTTAGCCGTCCTTGGAGAACTTTTCGTCCAAGGCCTTTTGAACATCCTGAGCAAGATCGATAAGACGCTGCGGGACCTGCTCGCGTTCCAGCTCAGCCATCAGCAGATCGAGTTTGTCCCGCACGATCCCACCGGTGCGGTCACGTCTGCCGGGGATTGAGCTTGCGGTTTTTTCTGACATTCGGTTCTCCGCTCTGCGTGCAGTCTGGACCGCTTCGAATTTAAACTTCAACCCCATACTTGCGTTACGTCAAGGGGTTGGCTTTGGATCATCGGACGCATTATTCCGCGATGGATCACGCGGGTCCTGAGCTCGAAGCTCCGGAAAGGCCGCAAACAGGGCCTCCTTTCCGCTATAGAACAAACTCTGCGATTTCAGAACGATGCTGAGGCTGTCGGACACATCCACTTCGTCCTCGTGAAGCACCTCGACCCGATCACCGGATGCGAGAACCAGCGTCGCGCGCCTCTTGAAACCCTGCTTGATCAACCAGTCCCGGGGGGCCTGCAGATCGACTGTCACATCGATATCCCCTGTCGCGCTGCGCGCAGCCACACGATAGGAAACGGGCGAAAGACGTTCGCCGATCAGCAGCTGACCCTGCCCGTCAGCATTCTCTAGGTGCGTCATTGTTCGGCCCTTTTACATTTGGGAAGCGAACAAGAAAACCCGGCCTTGCGGCAGAAGTTCCCTCCGAAAAACCACACCATCGAAGGAACCCAAGCCACGACCACACGTTGATGTGGGGAAAAATCAGGAGCATTTTCAGCAGCAGCCAACGAGGCAATCATGAGCAGCGCTAGCCAGACTACGGATCACAAGGAGATCCGCCGCTGGGTCGAGGAGCGGAAAGGCACGCCGTCACGCGTCAAGGACAGCCGCGAAGGAGGTCTTTTGCGGATTGATTTTGGCGAACAGGAGGAGAACCTGGAGCCGATCGAATGGGAGGATTTCTTTTCCGTCTTCGAAAAGAGCGACCTCGCCTTCCTGCACCAGGATCGGACTGCCGACGGCAAACTCAGCCGGTTCAATAAATTCGTCAGCCGAAGCTGATTGCATGCTGCAGATGCTCAACCCTCGGCAAATCCGGGAGAGTTCCCGTTTCGCGAGGGTCTTCTTGCATTTGCCGTATCCATTCCATTGGAGGAGCGTGATTTGACCACTCGCACACGCAGAGCCGAGCTTGCCGCCCAGTCCGAAGTCGTCGAACTCATTCCGGCCTTGCGGGCCTTCGCACGAACCTTTTGCCCGAAACCCGAAGAGGCCGACGACCTCGTTCAGGAGACGCTCACAAAGGCGCTGGCCAATCTCGACAAGTTCGAGCCGGGGACACGGTTGAAGTCCTGGCTGTTCACGATCATGCGCAACACCTTTTGCACACGGTTCAAGAAGAGCAGTCGCGAAACAGTAGGGCTGCCGGATGGCGTATCGGCGAAACTGACTACGGAAGCCTCCCAGGAATGGACGGTGCAGGCGGACGAAGTCCGACGCGCACTTGAGCGTTTGCCGGAACATCATCGGGAAATGCTTGTGCTGATCGTCATGCTGGGCGAGCGCTACGAGGATGCTGCCGAGATTTGTGGCTGCGCGGTCGGCACGGTGAAAAGCCGCCTGAGCCGCGCCCGCCAGCAGCTTCGTCGAGAGCTGGGCGAGATCGGCACGGACAGCCCGGTCGGATAATGACACTCAGCAACGCCGCACATCCCGACGGCACCGTCCCCGAAGATCGGGCCGAACTTGAAGAAATCGGCCTCGTTTACACAACCGATGCCACCGCGGGCATATCCCGACGTCGGCGTGGAACGGGATTCTCCTATCACCTCCCAGACGGCATGCGGGTCACCGACGAAACCATCCTGCAGCGCATTCGCCGGCTGGCATTGCCGCCTGCCTATGAACGGGTATGGATCTCGCTTGATCCGAGAGGGCACCTGCAAGCGACGGGTTTCGACGCCAGGGGCCGCAAACAGTATCGCTATCACGCCGATTGGGCGACGTGGCGGAGCAATCGCAAGTTCGATGACCTCCTGACCTTCGGTCACGCCCTCCCGGCAATTCGGCGGCGCGTCCTGCGCGATCTCGAAGATCGGACCCAGGAAACCCCCTTCCTTCTCTCTGCGCTCGTCAGCCTGCTCGACGTCACCTACATGCGCGTCGGCAACCGGACCTATGTCGAGGAAAACAAGACCTATGGTGCGACGAACTTGCAGAAGCGCCACCTGACCTTTGAGCAGGATGGAATCCGCCTGAGCTTCATTGCAAAGGGCGGCAAGCGGGTACGGCGCAAGCTCCGCCATCCAAGGCTGCAAAAGATCCTGGAGGGGATCGCCGACCTGCCGGGCCGCGACCTCTTTTCTTGGCGCGACCGGGAGGGGGCACTGCACCGGATCGATTCTGGCCGGCTGAATGCCTATCTTGTCCAGATTACCGGCCACAGCCTGTCGGCCAAGACTTTTCGAACCTGGGGTGGCAGCGTCGCAGCCTTCGGCGAGGCGTGGAAGATGATCCAGGCGGAGGAGCGGCCGACGATCCGCCAGATGTGTCAGGTCGCGTCTGACCGGCTGCACAACACGCCGAGCATTTGCCGGTCGAGTTATGTGCATCCGGCAGTTCTGGCACTGAGTGACAAGGAGACCGACCTTTCGGCAGTAAGGGCCGCAGTGAGCGCTGCAACGGGCCATGCCCTTCTGCGGGCAGACGAAAATCGACTGATGGCATTTCTCGAAAGCGGCCCAGCCACACCGCTCGATGCCTGACGCAGAAAGGCCCGGACAAGCCGGGCCTTTTGCAGGGGAGAGAGCCCTGATTAGGCGGCCTTCTTCTGGGCTGCGGAATTGACCGCCTTTTCGGCAAGCTTGGTCAATGCCTCGTCGGTCTTGGATTCTTCTGACAGCGTCGCATCGAGAAGCGTTACCGCCTCAGCGAGGCCGAGCTGCTGGGCCCAGGCGCGCAGCGTGCCGTAACGGCTGATCTCGTAGTGTTCGACCGCCTGAGCGGCTGCCAGCAGGCCGGCATCGAGAGCGGGCGCATCCTTGAATTCTTCCATGATCTCTTCGCCCTCTTCGAGGATACCCTCGATGGCCGCACAGGTCTTGCCGCGCGGGCGCTTGCCGATGAGCTCGAACACCTGCTGCAGGCGCTCGATCTGGCCTTCGGTCTCGTCCTTGTGCTGCTGGAATGCGGCCTTGAGCTTTTCGTCCTGAGCGGCACGCGCCATCTTCGGCAGCGCCTTCAGGATCTTGCGTTCGGCGTAGTAGATGTCCTTCAGGGTCTCATGAAACAGATCGTCGAGTGTCTTGCTAGCCATTGGGAATCTCCTCGGTTGAGAATTTGCAAAAGCAGAACCAGCCTGAAGTCCCCTTTGTTCCTGGGGATATTTGTGGTCTTGCCCGGAACGATCCGGATGGGGAGAAGTTGAACTTGCCTGGCGTCTCAGCGCTGCATCGAACCGACAGGAGGAAACGATGGTCAATCGATATGACACCGAAAACCGTGGATATGGCAGATATTCAGGCGAAAGAAACCGCCCGACCGGGGACTACGGTCCCGGCGACAGCGGCTTCGTGCGGGGCTACGGAGAAGGACGGCCGGACGCGGATCGTTACGGCCCCGACCGGCAACGCGACTTCGGCAGCGATGGCGGCTATGGCCCTTCGGGTTCCCGTTACCCCCGCATGGGTCGCGCCGACTGGTCTACGGATGATCTCGGTTACGCGGGCGATCTGAACGACCAGGGCTACGGCGACGAAAGCCGTCGCTACGCCCGTGGCGCAGGCAATGGTTATTTTCCGTCCGACAATCCGTCGTATCGCGGCGGTTACGAGCGCGGACGGGCCCGCGACGATCGCGGCTTCATGGACAAGGCGAGCGACGAAGTGGCCTCCTGGTTTGGTGACGAGGAAGCGGCACGCCGTCGTGCGGTCGACAGCCATCGCGGCAAGGGACCACGCGGCTATCGCCGCTCCGACGCGCGGATCCTTGAAGAAGTGAATGATCGCCTCAGCGATGACCCGTCTCTTGACGCTTCGGATATCGAGGTCACGGTTGACAATGGCGAGGTCACGCTGACCGGTCAGGTCACAGATCGCTGGGAAAAACGCCGTGCAGAAGACTGCGCCGACCAGGTGTCTGGGGTCGGCCATGTCCAGAACAACCTGCGGATCCGGATCTCCGGAGAAGGCAGCGTCATGACACAGGCGTGAACCGGGTTGCGGGAGGTGGCTGCCGGAAGGTCAGGCTCGAAGGGCGCGTAAGGCGTTGAGAACGACGACAATGTCGATCACCTCTTGCAGCAAGGCACCCTGAACGGGTGAAAGATGGCCGAGGGCGGCAAAGATCATGGCGGCCCCGGACAGCAAGATTCCGGCCCCCGCACTCTGGCGAGCAATCCGCCGCGATCTCCGCGCGATCCCGCAGGCAACCGGAAGGCGGCGCAGATCATCGGCCAGAAGCACGGCATCGGCCGCTTCGGAAGAGGCGGCCGATCCGCGAACGGAAATGGCGACACCGACATCCGCCGTGGCCAGCGCCGGCGCATCGTTGACACCGTCCCCCACCATCATCACGACGCCGGTCTGCTTTTCAGCCAGCACCAGCGCAACCTTGTCCGGCGCAGTAAGATCTCCCGCAACCGCATCGAGATGCAGCCGGTCCGCAGCAGCTCTGGCGACATCGGCACGGTCGCCGGAGGCCATGACGATCCGGGAAACCCCGGCGGCACGGAAGGCCGCAATGGCGTCGGCCGCATCCTCTCGCACCGGGTCGGTGAGCACGATCAGACCGGCCGCACGGCCGTCGATCCCGACAGCCACCACGGCAGCGGCGGGCGGCAGACCGCTCCGCGAAAACTCGCCCTTTTCGAGCCGGCTGCGCACGAAGCCGCTCCCACCCAGCAGAACCTGATGACCGTCGACCCTTCCCGACAGGCCCGCACCCGGCTGTTCGACGACATCCTGCGGCAGAGACAGTGAAAGGCCTGCATCCAGCGCGGCGCGAACCAGAGCTTCGGCAGCGACATGCGCGGAGGCCTGATCAAGCGAGGCCGCCAGCCGCAGCACCTCGTCATGGGAAAATCCATCGGTGGGAAATACACGCCCAACCTCCGGTCGCGCGGAGGTGACGGTCCCGGTCTTGTCGAGGACCACGGTCGTCACGGCAGCGAGCGCTTCCAGAGCTCCTGCCGTTTTGACCAGAACACCCTGGGAGGCGGCCCGGGACATTCCCGAGATCACTGCGACCGGAACCGCGAGAATCAATGGACAGGGGGTAGCGACAACCAGGACGGCAAGCGCGCGTGCAGGATCACCACTCCAGCCATAGGCGAGACCGGCAAGACAGAGCGTGAAGCCCAGAAAATAGACAGCATATCGATCTGCCAGCCGCGCCATGGGAGACCGGCTCTGCTGAGCCTGCTCGACCAGCCGCACGATGCCGGCATAGGTGCTGGCGGCCGCGCCGCGCAACACGAGAAGGTCGAAAGCGTCGCCGACGACAGTTGCTCCGCTGGGGATCTCCCGACCCCGCTCAAATGCGACGGGCATTGGCTCGCCGGTGAGCGCCGAGAGGTCGAGAACGGCACTCGCCCCCATCAGCCGACCGTCCACCGGCACCACCTCGCCCCGGCGCAGGAGCACGACGTCGCCGGGGGTCAACGTCTCGATCGGCACCGTCTCGAGCGTGTCCGCCCGATGAACGACAGCCGTCCGGGAAACACGCCCGAGCAAAGCGGTCATGTCGCGGCGAGCACGCCCCTCGGCAAAGCTTTCGAGCAATTGGCCACCGGCATACATCACGGCCACGATGGCCGCAGCAAGGTTTTCGTCGAGCAGAAGCGCAGCACCGATGGCGAGCGCGGCAATCGCATCAACCCCGATCCGCCCGGCGAGAAGCGCGCGCGCCATATCGACCAACAGGACGGTGAGAACCGTGAGCGCACCGACAGACCAGGCGTAGCGCGCCGGCACGAGGGCGTCGGAGAGATAGAGAAGACCGCCGACCAAAAGGCAGACCAGCGCAAGGCAGGCCAGCAGCCAGGACGCTCTGTCGCGCAACCATCGCATTGGCGCCCCCTTCGGCATCTCACCTCCCGCGTTTCGGCGCGCGGCTGAAAAGGCTCTCTCTTGCTGGTCTTTCCTTTCCCTTGTAGAGCCTTCTGAGCATGAAGCAATCGGACCTAAGCAGCATGATCGACAGTGCCCGGCCCCGCCGCCTTTCAGTCCTCGGTTCGACTGGTTCGATCGGCGTGAACACGCTCGATGTCATTGAGCAGCTCGGCGGCCGCGACAGCTTCGAGGTCATGGCGCTGACCGGCAACGGCAATCTCGATCTGCTGGCCGAACAGGCCCGCCGCACGGGCGCAAAGCTCGCCGTCACCGCCGACGAAAGCCAGTATGTCGCGCTGAAGGATCTTTTGACCGGCTCCAGCACAGAAGTGGCAGCAGGTGCAAGCGGCCTCGAGGAAGCCGCTGACATGGATGCCGGCTGGGTAATGGCGGCCATCGTCGGCACGGCAGGGCTGGCGCCGACATTGAAGGCCGCCGCCCGCGGTGCCGACATCGCGCTTGCCAACAAGGAATGCCTGGTTTCTGCAGGCAGCCTGTTTGTCGATGCGGTGAAGAAGGGTGGCGGACGGCTGATCCCGGTCGACAGCGAACACTCCGCAATCTTCCAATGTCTCGAAGCCGACCAGCGCCACGCGCTGGAGCGCATCGTCCTGACCGCCTCCGGCGGCCCCTTCCGCACCCACACGCGCGAGCAGATGGCAAACGTGACGGTGCAAACGGCCCGTACCCATCCGAACTGGTCGATGGGCCTGAAGATCTCGGTCGGCAGCGCCTCGATGTTCAACAAGGCGCTGGAGATGATTGAGGCGAAGCACCTTTTCGATGTCCGCCCCGACCAGATCGAGGTCGTCGTGCATCCGCAGTCGATCATCCATTCCATGGTCGGCTACACCGACGGCTCCATCATCGCCCAGCTCGGCGTGCCGGACATGCGCACAGCAATCGGTTATGCTCTGACCTATCCCAAGCGTCCGGCGCTCAACGTCGACCGGCTCGACTTTGCCAAGCTCGCACGGCTCGATTTCGAGGCCCCCGACGAAACGCGGTTCCCGGCGCTGCGCCTAGCCCGCACGGCGCTGGAGCGCGGCGGACTGCAGGGCGCCATCCTCAACGCCGCAGAAGAGACCGCCTTTAATGCCTTTGTCGAGGACAGGATCCGCTTCCTCGACATGGCCGAAGTGGTCGAGACGGTAATGGATGCGATGGTCGAGGGTGTGCCGGCGGACACGATTGCGGACGTCTATGCGGCGGACCGAGAGGCGAGGCGCAAGGCGGCCGAGGTCATTGCGGCGCGGTAAGCATCCGCCTACCGACCATACACCGCCGCGCGCAGCATCTCCGGATAGGCGCCGTTGCAGCCTTCCAGCGCATTGTTGGTGAGGCTGACAACGGTGAGCCGCTGCGCGGGATCGATGAACCAGGTGTTCCCGTAGACGCCACCCCACTGGATCGCCCCCTTTGGCAAGGCGGTCATCGCCGCGGCGGGATCCGTGACCAGGCCACCGACAAAGGTGAAGCGATAGCCCGCCTCGCCCCCGATCTCGCCGATCTGGTTTGCGAGGGCCGCGCGTGCCATCTCGGGCGAAAGGAAATTGCCACCGCCGGTCCGGAGCATCTCCAGGAGCTGCATGACGTCATGCGCAGTGCCGGCCATGCCGGCACCGCCGGACTGGAAAGCTTTGGGGTTGAAGATGCGAGCCGGCGAGAACACGGTCCGCCAATTCTCCTCGTCGCCGCTGACCCAGGGGTCCGGCATGCGCTCGGGCCGACCGGGAGCATCCGCATAGGCGACGGCAAGCCGGGCAGGATCGGTCACGTGAAAGCGGGCATCGGCCATGCCGAGCGGGCCGGCCACATGGTGAATGACGGCCTCTTCAAGGGGCCCGCCATGGACAGCGGCGAGGACACCGCCGAGAATGTCTGTCGCAAAGGAATAGGCCCAGCGCGAACCAGGCTCGAAGGCGAGCGGGATGGCATTGTGGCGGCTGAAATTGTCTTCGAGGCTCAGATCCGTATTGCCGAGGCCAAGCGTCATCCGCTGTCCTTCCGGCAACAATTCGAGCGCGGGATCATAGAGCAAGCCGGACGTGTGCGTGAGCAGATGCCGGATCGTGATCGCGCCTTCGCGCCCATCAGGCGTCTTCGGCCGGAACCAGGGCAGATAATCCGAAACGCGATCGTCGAGCCCGATCAGCCCCTTCTCGATCATGACCAGCGCCGTCACGGCGACAACGGGCTTTGTGACGGAGGCGTAGCGGAAGATCGTGTCGAGACGGGCAGGCAAACCCGCTTCGCGATCGGCAAGACCGGCAGCCTTCTCGAGGATCGGTCGACCGTCTTGGTAAACCAGCACCACGGCACCCGTGATGCGCTCTTCCTCGATCACCCTGTCGACCAGGGCATTGACACGATCGGCAATGCTCACGTTCCCAAAACCTCCCAATGAAAAATGCGGGCTCCGTTTCCGGAACCCGCATCTTTATGAAGGTCTGCTGTGACGTGATCAAGCCACCGCGCGGGCCAGCGCGCAGCGCGACCAGAGCTGGTGCAGCGAGCCGACGAGATGTTCGAGATCGGCGTCGGAATGCAGGGGTGTCGGGGTGATGCGCAGCCGCTCGGTCTTTTTCGGGACCGTCGGATAGTTGATCGGCTGCACATAGATGGAACAGTTGTCGAGCAACAGGTCGGAGATCCACTTGCACTTGGCAGCATCGCCGACCATGACCGGCACGATATGGCTCGGATTCGGCATATGCGGAATACCGGCCTTGTCGAGCATCGAGCGCAGGCGACGCACGCGCTCCTGATGGGCGAAACGCTCGACCTGGCTGGTCTTCAGATGACGGATAGAGGCAACGGCACCGGCAGCGAGCGCCGGCGGAAGCGCCGTCGTGAAGATGAAGCCGGAGGCAAACGAGCGGACGAAATCGCAGAGAGCGGCGGAGGCGGCGATATAGCCACCCATCACGCCGAACGCCTTGCCAAGCGTACCTTCGATGACCGTCAGGCGATGCATCAGGCCTTCGCGCTCGGCGATACCGCCACCATGCGCGCCGTACATGCCAACGGCGTGGACCTCATCGAGATAGGTCATCGCGCCGTACTTGTCGGCCAGATCGCAGATCTCCTTGATCGGAGCGATGTCGCCATCCATCGAATAGACGCTTTCGAACGCGATCATCTTCGGCGCCTTCGGATCGGCGGCGGCGAGCTTGGCTTCCAGATCCTTGACGTCGTTGTGCTTCCAGATGACGCGCTCGGCCTTGGAATGGCGGATGCCTTCGATCATCGAGGCGTGGTTGAGAGCGTCAGAGAAGATGATGAGGCCCGGGATCTTGGCGCCAAGCGTGCCAAGCGCCGCCCAGTTCGACACATAGCCCGAGGTGAAGATCAGCGCCGATTCCTTGCCGTGCAGATCGGCAAGTTCGCGCTCAAGCAGAACGTGGTAGTGGTTGGTACCAGAGATATTCCGGGTGCCTCCAGCACCCGCGCCACAGTCGTCGATCGCCTGCTTCATGGCCTCGATGACGAGCGGGTTCTGGCCCATGCCGAGATAGTCGTTGGAGCACCAGACGGTGACGTCTTGGGTGCCTTTTTCAGTGTAGCGTGTGGCGCGTGGAAAATTGCCGCGTTGGCGTTCGAGATCGGCGAAGACGCGGTAGCGGCCTTCCTCGTGAAGTCCCGCCAGTTGCTCCGTGAAAAACGCCTCGAAATCCATGCCTGTAGCTCCAGTCTTTCAGACCCTTTTGGGGTATCTCCGTCGCCGGGGTCAACCCCGCTTGTGTATATTCATTCTAAACTGCGACAAAAGGCGCGAATTTTAGAAGCTTCACACATAAATCCTAACGCTTTCTGGCGCATCGAACTTGATCTGCGTCAACTTCAGAGAAAAAGGACGGCACGCGGCCGTCCTTTCACGCTCACTCAGATATGGGCCTGGAATCACGAAGCGGCAACGGCCCGCTTCGTCATGACGCGGATCAGGTTGGCCCTGTATTCGGACGTGCAATGCAGATCCGACATCAGCTCCGACGAATCAATCTCGACACCATTGACGGCGTCGGGCGACCAGTTCGCCGAAAGGGCTGCTTCCAGCCCGGAATGGCGGAAGACGCCCGATGAGCCGGCACCGGTGACGGCGACACGCACGCCCCCCGCCCCCTTCGACACAAACACGCCGGTCATGGCGTAGCGTGACGCGGGGTTGGCGAACTTGGCATAACCCGCCCGTTCCGGCGCATCGAAGCGAATGGCCGTGATGATCTCGTCCTCGGTGAGGGCCGTCTCGAACAGGCCGACAAAGAAATCGTCGGCCGCGATTTCTCGGCGATTGGTGACGACGGTGGCACCAAGGCCGAGCACGGCGGACGGATAGTCGGCGGCCGGATCGTCATTGGCGACGGAGCCGCCGATCGTGCCCATGTGGCGCACATGCGGATCGCCGATCATCGAAGCAAGGTTCGAGATCGCCGGACAGACCGCGCGGATGGCCGAGGACGAGGCAACCTCCGCATGGGTGACGGCGGCACCAATGGTGACGCGGCGTCCTTCAACCTTGATGCCCTTGAGGGCATCGATATGCCGGAGGTCGACGAGGTCTGACGGCTGGGCGAGGCGCTGTTTCAGCGCTGCGATCAGCGTCTGCCCACCGGCGACGAACTTGCCGTCCTCGGCGCCGGAGAGGAGTTTCCCGGCATCCTCAAGGGAAGAGGCGCGGTGGTAGCTGGTTGGATAAAGCTGCATGGTCCTCTCCCTTACTCGGCGGCCTGGCGGGTCGCATTGGCCTGGAGCGCGCTCCAGACGGCAAGCGGCGTCGCCGGCATGTTGAGGTTGTTGTTGCCGATCGCGTCCGTAATCGCATTGATCAGCGCCGGCGGAGACCCGATGGCGCCCGCCTCGCCGCAGCCCTTGATCCCGAGCGGATTGCCGGGGCAAGGCGTGTTCTGGTGCGAGACATTGAAGGACGGCAGATCGTCGGCGCGCGGCATGGCGTAGTCCATGTAGCTCGCGGTCAGAAGCTGGCCGGTCTGCGGATCGTAATGCACGCCTTCGAGCAACGCCTGGCCGATACCCTGCGCAATACCGCCATGCACCTGACCCTCGACGATCATCGGATTGATGATGTTGCCGAAGTCGTCAGCAGCCACGAACTGGATGATATCGGTCTTGCCGGTATCCGGATCGACCTCGACCTCCGCGATGTAGCAGCCGGCCGGGAAAGTGAAGTTGGAGGGATCGTAGAACGCGCCTTCCTTCAGACCGGGCTCCATGCCGGACGGCAGGTTATGGGCGGTATAGGCGGCCAGCGCCACCTGGAACCACGGAACCGACTTGTCGGTCCCGGCGACCTTCAGTTCGCCATTCTCGATGACCACATCGCTCTCGTCGGCTTCCATCAGGTGCGCGGCGATCTTCTTGGCTTTCGCCTCGACCTTGTCGAGCGCCTTGACGATGGCCGACATGCCCACGGCACCGGATCGCGAGCCATAGGTACCCATACCCATCTGCACCTTGTCGGTGTCGCCATGCACGATGGAGACATTGTCGATCGGCAGGCCGAAACGCTCCGAGACAAGTTGGGCGAAGGTGGTCTCGTGTCCCTGGCCATGGCTGTGCGAGCCGGTGAGCACTTCGACCGTGCCGACCGCATTGACGCGGACTTCGGCCGATTCCCAGAGGCCCACACCTGCACCAAGCGAGCCGACCGCCGCCGACGGCGCGATGCCGCAGGCCTCGATATAGCAGCTCATGCCGATGCCGCGCAGCTTGCCGCGACGTGCGGCTTCCGCCTTTCGGCCCTCAAAACCGTTCCAGTCCGCTGCCTTCATCGCCGCTTCGAGCGAGGCGTCGTAATCGCCGGCGTCGTAGCACATGATCACGGGCGTCTGGTACGGGAAGCTGCGGACGAAGTTCTTCCGGCGCAGTTCCGCCGGCGAAATGCCGAGCTCGCGGGCCGCGGTTTCCACGGTGCGTTCCAGAAGATAGGTCGCCTCCGGACGGCCGGCACCGCGATAGGCGTCGACCGGTACGGTATTGGTATAGACGGTCCGCACATTGGCGTGGATCGCCGGAATGGCATACTGGCCCGACAGCAGCGTTGCATAGAGATAGGTCGGGACCGAGGAGGAGAAGAGCGACATATAAGCGCCCAGATTGGCGATGGTGTCGACCTTCAATCCGATGATCCTGTGGTCCTTGTCGAAGGCCATCTTCACCTTCGACACATGGTCGCGGCCATGGGCATCGGTGAGGAAAGCCTCAGTCCGGTCGGACGTCCACTTGACAGGAACACCAGTCTTCTTCGAGGCCCAGAGACAGACGACTTCCTCCGGATAGATGTAAATCTTCGAGCCGAAACCGCCGCCGACATCGGGCGCGATGACGCGGAGCTTGTGCTCCGGCGCCACATTGTAGAAGGCGCTCATCACGAGGCGCGCCACATGCGGGTTCTGCGAAGTCGTATAGCAGGTGAAGTGGTCCTCCGCCGTGTCGTAGATGCCGAGCGTCGCGCGCGGTTCCATCGGGTTCGGCGAGAGACGATTGTTGAAGATCTCGATCTCGGTGACATGCGCGGCGCTGGCAATGGCAGCGTCTGCTGCAGCGCTGTCGCCGATCTCCCAATCGAAGATCAGGTTGCCGGGAGCCTCCGGATGAAGCTGCGGCGCGCCGGGCTTTAGCGCATCGACGGCACCGGTCACGACCGGAAGCTCTTCGTATTCGACCGAAACGGCTTCAGAGGCATCGCGCGCCTCGCCGAGGCTGTCGGCAATCACGATCGCGACCGCATCCCCGACATAGCGCACGGTTTCATGCGCCAGCGGACGCCAGGCGCCCATCTTCATCGGCGTGCCGTCCTTGGAATGAATCATCCAGCCGCAGATCAGGTTGCCGATGCCATCGGCCAGAAGCTGCTTGCCGTCGAGCACATCGATGACGCCCGGCATGGCCTTGGCGGCCGCGACGTCGATCGACTTAATCTTCGCATGCGCATAGGGCGAACGGACGAAATAGGCATATTTCATGCCGGGGACGACCATGTCGTCGGTATACCGGCCCTTGCCGGTCAGAAAACGCTTGTCTTCCTTGCGCGCCACACGCGCGCCGATTCCTTCAACACCCATTGTCTTCTCCTCCAGAGAAACAGGACTTCAGGCAGACGGACAGAGGCAATTGCAGTCGGCATCACAGAGGCCTTGGTCAGGTCTCGGTCGCGGCGACCGGAACTGCCCAAGTCCTTATTCGGCGGCCTGGCGGCCGGCGGTCATCGCTTCGTTGGCCGAGAGTACGGCCTTGACGATGTTGTGGTAGCCCGTGCAGCGACAGATATTGCCTTCGAGCTCGTGGCGGACGGTGGCCTCGTCGAGCGCACCGTTGTGACGACAGATCATGTCAAGCGCGGTCATCACCATGCCGGGCGTGCAGAAGCCGCATTGCAGGCCGTGATGTTCCTTGAACGCCGCCTGCACGGGATGCAGGTCGCCGCCGGACGAGAGACCCTCGATCGTCGTGATCGACGAACCAGAGGCCTGGACGGCCAGGATCGAACAGCTCTTGATCGACTTGCCGTCCATGTGAACGACGCAGGTGCCGCACTGGGTGGTGTCGCACCCGACATGCGTTCCCGTCAGACCAAGTTTCTCGCGAATGAAATGCACGAGCAGGGTGCGATCCTCGCACTCTCCGCTCACTGTCCGGCCATTCACCGTCAGTGTCACTTTAGCCATGTTGTTCCTCCTCGTGTCTCTCCCGGACACGGAGCCCATGGTGTGAGTTTTGTGTGACATGTGCAACTGTCCAGAAGGTCGCAAACGAAAATTTTGTGTGCCGCATTGCAGCATCAAACCGCCTGTAAATCCTGGGTTCATCTTCGATGTCTCATGCAGGGGAACCACCTGCGAGGGTGTGAGCTGCGACCATGGACTTTCACAAGGTCAAGGCTATGCTTATGGAGGCCCCAAGCCGCGTGGGGAGAGCTCGAGCGGCGGGGCGGAGTGTTAAAACAAGACCGGCTCGACCGGGCGCGTGGAACTTGGAGAGATGAAGATGAAGAAAGCTCTTGTGCTGATGCTGGTCGGCCTCACGGTCGCAGGCTGCACCCAGACAGAACGCGGTGCCGGTATCGGCGCTGCCTCCGGCGCGATCATTGGTGGCATTGCCACCGGCAACGTCCGGGGTGCCGCCGTCGGCGCCGCCATCGGCGGTGTTGCGGGCGCCGTGATCGGCAATGTTTCGGAGCAGCCCGGACAGTGCTACTATCGCGACCGCTATGGCCGCCGCTACATCGACGCCTGCCCGCGCGGCTACTGAGGCGACCGCCGACGACCGATGAGATCCAAGGGCGGGGAGGCAACACTCCCCGCCTTTTTCGTCACTTGCTGAAAAAGAGGGTATCCCTTTCTGGCCGTTTCCGCCTAAGTTGTCCTTAAGGCAGGGGAGTGCCAGACAGATCGCGATGTAGCGAAATGCGAAGACCGAGTGGATCGAGATTGCCGAAGTTTAGTCATGCGTTCCGGCTCGGACTGGCTCTGACCGTTGCAAGCCCTCTTCCGCTGAGCGCCCTTCTGGCAACGCCGGTCGGCGCCTTCGAACTGTTCGGCATCCATCTCTGGGGCGACAAGGAGCCGGATCGCGACATCATCGACCCGGTCGACTACACGATCACCTTCGATGCAGGCACCGATGAACGCGATTTGCGCAAATCGCTGGAACGCACCTCCCTGTTGCTGGCGGACGAAGACGATCCAGTGTCCGGCGATCTCGGACTGGTCATCAAGGCCCGTGACGACCGAGACAGGTTGATCGCCACACTCTACGAGCGCGCGCTGTATGGCGGCGTCGTCAAGATTACCATTGACGGCCGCGACATCGACCAGTTGCCACCCAATCCCACCTTCGACCGATCGCGACCTGTGCCGGTCGTCATTGCCGTGGAGCCCGGAACCGAATTCGCTCTGGGGAGAATTTCACTCGAAGGCGATGCGAACCGTCTGGATCCTGCAGATTTCGATCTGGTGCCAGGCGAACCCGCAGGGTCTCTGGTGATCCTGAAGGCGGCCGAGAAGATGGCCGACGCGCTCAAGGCCGAGAGCCGTCCGCTCACGCAGATCAGTCGCCGGGACGTGGTTGCAGACCATGACAAGAAGACGGTGGACGTGACCATCGGGATCGAAGCCGGACCGGTCGCACCCCTCGGGACGGTGACGGTCAAGGGCGCAAGGGACGTGAACGCCGACTTCATCGAGCGCTATTCGCGCCTGCGTCCGGGGCAGAAGTACGACCCCGAGCAGTTGCGCAAGGCGGCAGAGCGGTTGCGCGCTCTCGGCGTGTTTTCTTCGGTCACGTTGAAGGAAGAGGAAGCGCTGGCAGACGACGGAAGCCTGCCGGTCGGCATCGTCGTGTCAGAGGGCAAACATCGCTATTTCGGCTTCGGGGCCAGCTATTCCTCCCTCGATGGCGCAGGCATCGAAGGCTATTGGGGTCACCGCAATCTCTTCGGCAATGCCGAATCTTTGCGCATCGAGGGGGCAGTCCGGGGCCTCGGCGAGAGCCGCGACGTGACCGATCTGTCTTCGCTCGACTACACAGCAGGCATTACCTTCATCAAGCCGGGCGCCTTCTTCCCCTCGGCCACGCTGGAAGCGAGCGTCAAGGGCAGCACGCTGAAAACCGATTTCTACGATGCGGCAACCGTGACCGGAAAGATCGCGCTCTCCTATGAACTGACGGACGCCGACACCGTGAGTGCGGGCGTCTCGCTGGCCTATGACAGCATTGATGACGCCTTCGGTGACGACAACACCTACCTGACCTTCGGCGTGCCGCTTGGCTATGTCAGAGATACGCGTGACAACCGCCTGAACCCGACCGAGGGACATTACGGCACGGTGACCGTGACACCGAGCTACGATTTCTTCGGCCAGACGGCCTTCGCCTCGGTGGAAGGCTCGATCTCGGCCTATCTGGGGCTGGGCGCGGAAGACCGTATCGTCCTCGCCGGCAAGCTGTCGGCGGGTGCCCTGTTCGGAAGCGGCGACCTCTCGGACATCCCGGCGACCCGGCGCTTCTTTGCCGGCGGCGGCGGTTCGGTGCGCGGCTATTCCTTCCAGGAAATCACCCCCTACAACGTCGCCGGCGACGGCACGGGCGGACGCTCCTACACAACCGCCTCGCTTGAGGCGCGCATCGGCATTACGGATACGATCGGGATTGTGCCCTTCCTCGACGTCGGCACGGTGGCGGACGACACGGTGCCTGACTTCTCCGATCTGCGCATGGGAGCCGGCGTCGGTCTGCGCTACATGACGCCGTTTGGTCCCTTGCGCCTTGATGTCGCCATGCCACTGAAACGTTATGACGGTGGCAGCCGTTATGGCATCTATGCGGGCATCGGCCAGAGCTTCTGACCGACGCAGAAGGACGATAGACACGGTATGAACTGGCTGAAGCGCATCCTGACGTGGACGATCAAACTGCTTGGCGCCCTGACGGCAGCCGTGCTGACCCTCGTCATCGTGGTGGTGCTGGTCGCAGGTTTCTCGCGAAGCGGCAGTGGTTATCTGTTCTCAACGATCGCCAAGCTTGTCTCCACCGACAATCGACAGGTCCAGATCACAGGTGCCTCGCCGCTCTTGAGCAGTCCGCTCACCATCGATCAGGTCACGGTTGCCGATTCCCGGGGAACCTATGCGACGATCGACGGCATCTCCCTGGACTGGACGCCCTCCGACCTGATCCGCAAGCGCTTTTCTGCAGAGATGATCTCAGCGCAGACCGTGGCCATCACCCGTGCACCCGAGCCGACGGCGGAGCAAGAGCCTGCAAACGACGAGCCCTTCCAGCTTCCGATCGATATCGACATCAAGAATGTGAACCTGCCCTCCGTTCAGCTGGGTGCGGCGCTGGTCAAGCGTGACCTCGCGGTGAGCGCACAAGGGGCGGTGCAGATTGACGGTGACACCATAGCGAGCCGCGTCACCGCGACCCGGAGCGACGATCCGGGCAACAATGTCGTGGCCGCCCTGCTCTACTCTCCCAACGAAAACCAGCTGCGCATCCGGCTTGACTATCAGGAGCCTGCCGCAGGCATGCTCGGCAAGATCCTGCAATTGCCGGGCGAACCGCCGCTCGCGATCAATATCGACGGCGACGGTGCTCTCAGTGACTGGGCGGGGAAGATCACGGCAGAACTCTCCGGCGAACAGACGATTTCGGTCGATGCCCGGCATCGGCTGGCCGAAGACGGGACGCGAACGATCAGCGCCAAGGGCGGCGGCAATTTCGCAAGCCTTATGCCGCCGGAACTGCGTGACATCTTCGCCGGACAAACGGCAATCGACGCTGATTTCACCTTCGACACCGGTGGTGCCGTGACCGTCAACACCGGGACGCTAACGACGGCTTCGGCCATCGTCACAGGTGCCGGCCGCTACACCCCCGAAGGCGACAACGACCTGCGGCTCGAAGCCCGCGCCACCGGTGAGCCGGTGTTGCTGAGCGCACCGTCCCGCGACATTCCCGGCGAAATGCGCCTGCGTGCGGCGACGGTTAGCCTGCGCGGGCCGGCGAACGCGGCAAACCTTGCCACCACACTTGAGTTGGCAAGCCTCAGCCTGCCCGAAGCCAAACTTTCGGATGTGAACCTCACAGCAACCAGTGGCGCCTTCAACCTTGCGACTCAAGAAGGCCCTGTCCTGGTCGATCTCTCGGTTGGATCGGCGGACGTAACCGATCCTCGGATTGCCCCTTATGTCCGGGCACCGCTTCATCTGAAGGCACCGTTGACGATCGAGGCGGATGCAGTCTCGACGGAAGGTCTGACGCTCGACAGCAATGGTTTGGACGGCACCGTGAGCGGTCGCTACTCCCTGGCGGATCAAAGTTTTGCCGGCGACGTGCAACTGACCGCCGAACCCAGCCTCCTGCCGCCAGCGATTGCCTCCAAGCTCGACCGCCCGGTGATCGTGTCGACACGCCTCGACTATGCAGCCCCCAAAGCCATCAGCCTGCGCAATATCGATTTGCAGACCAATCTTGGCCAGGTGCAGGGCAGTCTCTCGCTTGATCCGCAAGGGGCACTGGCCACCGACCTGACCGGCCAACTGAACGACCTCGGCAACTTCGTCGACCGCATCGAGGGGGCCGCGAGTTTCGACCTCTCCGCCTCCGGGCCGCTCGACGCCATTGAGGCGACCGTCAATCTGGCGGTGGAGCGAGGCATCGCGGCTGGCTATGCCGTATCCGGTCTCACCCTGACGGCGGAAGGCTTGGCGAGCCCGACCGCGCCGCAGGGCGATGTCACGCTGACCGGCCAGATCGATGGAAAGCCGGTGCGTGCGAGCGGCAAGGTCGTCAGCGGCGAAGGCGCGACGCAGGTTGAAGGACTGGCGCTGGAGATTGGTCCCAACAGGCTGAATGGAGCCCTGACCCTGGGCCCTGGCTTTGCGCCCAGCGGCAAGATCGACTTCGATTTTCCCGACATCAGCCTGCTCGCAGCACTGGCGGGCCAAGAGATCGGCGGCGATCTGAAGGGCAGCGTCGCGCTGGCGTCGAACGCCGGCAAGACTTCTGCCGTCATGACAGCAACGGGGACGAACCTCACGCGCGACGGCGTGCAGATCGAGCGCCCGACCGTCGACTTGAATGCGACCGATATCGCGGCTCTTGCCGCCGAGGGCAGCGTGACGGCAGATGTGGTGACCTCAGGCGCGAACCGCATCGAGGCTGTCAATCTGAAGATCGACAGGGCGGCAGACACAACGCAATTCGATCTCGCTGCGCGCTACGACAAGGCCCCGGTGACCGTGCGCGGCAATCTGGTGCAGACACCGACGGGCATGGCTGTCGTTCTGGATGCGCTGCAAGCAGCCCCGCGCGGCATTGCTCTGTCGCTCTCGAAGCCGACGGAACTCAGCCTCAACGACGGCAACGTGGTGATACCACCGACGACGGTCACGGCCGGATCGGGACGGGTCACCGTTTCCGGTGACGTCGGAGAGCGCATCAACCTGCGTGCCGATATTGCAGACATTCCAGCCTCGCTTGCCAATGCTTTCGCCCCTCAGATCGCACCGGAAGGGTCGATTTCCGGCCGTATCGATGTGAGCGGCACGGCAGCTGCTCCGACCGCCGATTACCGTCTCGACTGGCAGGGGGCCGCCATCGCACAGAGCCGGGCTGCGGGCCTGGCACCGCTCGGCCTCACCGCCAATGGGCGGTTTGAAAACAGCCGCCTGACCCTCGACAGCCGGATCAATGGGGCCGGTATCGGATTGAGCGGCGCGGGTTCGGTCTCGTTGGCGAATGGCGTTGGCCTGGAGCTGAAAATCCAAGGCGACGTTCCCCTCTCTGCGGCCAATGCCAAGCTCGCAGACCAGGGGCTGGTGGCGGAGGGCACGGCACGCGTCAACCTCACCATTGGCGGCAGTTCCGCAGAACCGAGCATAACCGGAACCCTGTCAACGAGCGGCGCCCGCGTCGTCGACGTGCGCCGCAACCTCGCCATCGAACAGATCGCGACAACCGTGAACCTGACGGGCAATCGCGCCGAGATCGGAAGTCTCACCGGCAGTTTCGCCACAGGTGGCCGGGTGACCGCGAGCGGATCGATCGATATCCGCGCGGCCGGTCTGCCCGCCGATCTCAGCATCAATCTCGACAAGGCGGTGTATGTCGACGGCAACACGGTCACCAGTACCGCCGATGCCCGCCTGACGCTCAAAGGACCTTTGCTGGCCGGCCCGACGCTGGCAGGCACGGTCAACCTCTCGCGTACCTCCATTACGCTATCGCAAAGCAAGCCGGCGACCCTTCGGGAACTGGACATCCGGCACCGCAACGCACCGGCCGACGTTCTTCGGCAGCAGCGGGAGCAAGACCCCGCGGAAGGTCGCTCGTCCAACGCGCCGATCGTGCTCGATCTCACCATCGCCTCGCCGACCCAGACCTTCGTCCGGGGTCGCGGCATTGACGCCGAGCTGGGCGGAACGATCAAGCTGACCGGCACCGCCGCCGCACCGAGCGTCTCCGGCGCCTTCGAACTGCGCCGCGGGCGCATGCAGATCCTGACGAAGCGGCTGACGATCACCCAGGCGACGATCACCTTCGGGGGCGATCTGGTGCCGCTGATCGACCTCACGGCAACGACCACATCGGGTGGTGCGACCATCACCATCAAGCTGACCGGCTTTGCGAGCAATCCATCCGTCACCTTCAGCTCGTCGCCCGCTTTGCCTCAGGACGAAATCCTGGCGCAGCTGATCTTCGGCCAATCGATGGCCCGGCTCTCGGCGCTGCAGATCGCCCAGCTCGCCGATGCGGCGGCGCAACTGGCAGGCGGCCGCGGCACCTCGCTCTTCCAGTCGCTGCGAACCTCGCTCGGCATCGACGATCTCGATGTCTCCACCGACGAGACCGGCCAGACCAGCATCAGCGCCGGCAAATACCTGAATGACCGGACCTACCTCGAACTGCAGCAGAGTGGCAGCGGCGGTGCCAAGGCGGTGATCAACCTCGACATCGGGCGCGGCGTGAAGCTGAAGGGCGAAGCGGGCGGCGAAGGGGCCGGCGGAGGCATTTTCTACGAAAAGGAATACTAGAGCAATTCCAGCAAAATGGGCGAAGCGGTTTTGCGTTTCCGGAATTGCGTGGAAACAATGAGATAGAGCGTTCCGGCGAAATCCACTCGCCGGATACGTTCCAGGCCGGGATCAACCGACCTTGCTGGTCTTGAGCAGAATGCTGGATTCAGTCAGGTTGATGCCCTCGATCAGGCGAATGCGGCGCAGCGTCTCGTCGAAACCGGCGAGATCGCGCTCTTCCAGCTCGGCGATGAAGTCCCAGCGACCGTTTGTGCTGTGCAAGCTCTTCACCTGCGGCAAACCCCGCAGCTGATGGGCAACCCGGTCTGCAAACTTGCCCACCACCTCGATCATGACGATGGCGCGCACGCCGCTCGCCTGGATTTCCTGACCCGTGAGAATGGTGAAGGCCGCGATCGTGCCGTTTGACACGAGCCGGTCGATGCGCGCCGTGACGGTCGCCCGCGACGCACCGGTCATCGCGGCAAGGGAAGCCACCGGCAGTCGAGCGTTTTGCCGAAGCGCGGCGAGGATATTGCGATCGAGATCGTCCATTTTACAGATCGTCACATGATGGTTGCGATTTGCTCAAACTATAGCGCTTTGTGACGATGTTCCATCTTTTTGACAACAGCGGAATACCCGATGATCCGGGAAAACGAAAACGAGGACGACCATGAGCGATGTGACCAAGACGGTGAGCCTGATCGGTATTCCCTTGGAGGAAGGCTCCGGCCGGGGCGGCTGCGCCATGGGTCCCGCCGCCCTTCGCATTGCAGGCATCGCCCAGACCCTGCTCGACTTGGGTTACACCGTCGAGGACCGGGGCGACCTGCGGCCTGCACCGGCTGATGACCTTCCGCAGATGGAGCGCGCCCGCAAGCTCGATGTTGTTGGTGCCTTTACCCGGGTCATCGAAGCCGAAACCTACGCAGCGGCGTCACGAGGATCCGTGCCGGTGATGCTGGGCGGCGATCACAGCCTGTCCATGGGCAGCGTCTCCGGCATGGCCCGCCATGCACGGGACGCCGGTCGACCGCTCTTCGTGCTCTGGCTCGACGCCCATTCCGATTTCAACGCGCCGGACACCTCCCCGTCCGGCAACATTCACGGCATGCCCGTGGCCTTCTTCTGCGGCAAGGCCGAGTTCGCCCCGATCCTTCCGGCAGACCGTCCCTTCGTCGATCCCCGAAACGTCTACCAGGTCGGCATCCGCTCGGTCGACGAGGAGGAGCGCAGACTGATCTCCGAGAACGCCGTCAATGTGTTCGACATGCGCGCCATCGACGAGGAGGGCATGGGCAGCATCATGAAGCGAATTCTATCGGATGTCCGGGCTGCAGATGCCCTTCTGCATGTGAGCCTCGACGTCGATTTCCTCGATCCGGACGTGGCGCCTGGCGTCGGCACGACCGTGCCGGGGGGCGCGACATTCCGGGAGGCGCATCTGATCATGGAGCTTCTTCACGACAGCGGTCTCGTGTCCTCACTGGATCTGGTGGAACTCAATCCGTTTCTTGACGACCGGGGCCGCAGCGCACGCGTCATGGTGGATCTCGCCGCAAGTCTTTTTGGAAAACGCATTCTCGACAGGCCGACAAGGGGGCACTGAATACGCGCGTGAGCTGCTGTACACAAGAATTTTAGAATAAAAAGATAATATATTTATTACATGGCGATGATGGTCTGAAATTGACAAAATTCAACACATTGAACCCCCTTTTTTGAGAGGTTATTAATCGCCCGTACTCTACCATGAGTGTCAGAAGGTCGTCTGACAGGCGACCGCGAAACACGGAAACGTCAGATGACACTCATTCCTCTTCCCGGATACGCATCAAAGGCCGTCCTGGATGCATTGGGGCGCTCTCAGGCCATCATCGAATTCAATCTCGATGGCACCATCATCGACGCCAACGAGAACTTCTGCCGGGCGCTCGGTTATGAGCCGGCCGAGATCCGCGGCAAACATCACCGGATTTTCTGTGACCCGGCCTATACCCAAACGCAGGACTACCGCGATTTCTGGGCAATGCTCAATCGCGGCCAGTTCGAAAGCCGCGAATACAAGCGCATTCGGAAAGACGGACGCGAAGTCTGGATCCAAGCGTCGTACAACCCGGTCTTCAAGAACGGCAAACTCTGGAAGATCGTGAAATTCGCCACCGACATCACGGCCGCCAAGCAGAAAGCCGCGGAGGACGCCGGCAAACTCGACGCCATTTCGCGAGTCCAGGCCACGATCGAGTTTACCCCCACGGGTGACATCCTCACCGCCAATGAGAATTTTCTGGCGACACTCGGTTACAGTCTGGATGAAATCGTCGGCAAGCATCATCAGATGTTCTGCGAGCCCGATTACGTTCGCTCCGAAGCCTATCGCGAGTTCTGGAGAACGCTCGCCGCTGGCCAGTTCGTCGCCCAGGAGTTCAAGCGCATCGGCAAGGGCGGAAAGCCTGTCTGGATTCAGGCGTCCTACAATCCGATCTTCGATTCCAATGGCCGTGTCTTCAAGGT
This sequence comes from Allorhizobium sp. DMC15, assembly GCF_056314065.1. Classification (NCBI taxonomy): domain Bacteria; kingdom Pseudomonadati; phylum Pseudomonadota; class Alphaproteobacteria; order Hyphomicrobiales; family Rhizobiaceae; genus Allorhizobium; species Allorhizobium sp. DMC15. Next base: position 392,295 of record NZ_JBQUZB010000004.1, on the reverse strand, counting down.
CGTCAAATACGCGACCGACATCACGGGGCGAGTGCGCGCCGTGGACGAGATTGCCAGGGGGCTCACGGCGCTGGCCCATGGTGACCTGACTGCGCGGATCGACGACCCTTTCATTCCTGCGCTGGAGCAGATCCGCGTCGACTTCAACGCCGCGATCGACCGGATGCGGTCGGCCATGCAAAATGTCAACGGCAATACGGTTGCCATCGCATCCGGCTCCGAACAGATCCGCATTGCTTCTGACCACCTTGCAAAGCGCACGGAACAACAGGCGGCAGCCGTCGAGGAGACGGCAGCCGCACTCGAGCAGATCACGCAGACCGTTGCCGACAGTTCCAAGCGAGCGACCGAAGCAGGTCAGATGGTCGCCCGCACGAAGGACGGAGCCGAACGATCGGGAGAGATCGTGAAGAGCGCAATCCGCGCCATGGATGAGATCGAGAACTCCTCCAAGGAAATCTCGAGCATTATCGGCGTGATCGACGAGATCGCGTTCCAGACCAATCTTCTGGCCTTGAACGCGGGCGTGGAGGCCGCGCGAGCCGGGGAAGCGGGCAAGGGATTTGCGGTCGTGGCACAGGAAGTACGCGAACTTGCACAACGGTCGGCAAGCGCTGCCAAGGAGATCAAGACGCTCATCGGCAAGTCCGGCGATCAGGTGAAGACCGGCGTCCAGCTGGTTGGCGAGACGGGGAAGGCTCTGGAGCAGATCGTCAGCGAGGTCAAGGACATCAACCGCAATGTCATCGCCATCGTCGAAGGATCGCGTGAGCAGGCAACGGGCCTTCAGGAAATCAACAAGGCCGTCAATGGCATGGACCAGAACACGCAGCAGAATGCAGCCATGGTCGAGGAATCGACGGCGGCCAGCCACAGTCTGGCGCAACAGGCAGCCGAACTGCGCGAACTCGTCGGACAGTTTAGAATTGGGCAACACTCTTCGACTACAGTGTCACCAACGCGGTCCGATACTGCAGCTGTAGCATCGCCGGCCCGCAAACTCATGGCGACTGTCGCTCGCGCCGCAGGTGGAGCAGCAACCGCCAAGGTACAGGAAGGTTGGGAAGATTTCTAATGGCCACTATCAGTTCCACCAGCTTCGGCGGCGAAACACTCGAGATCATTGCTTTCCGGCTTCATGATCAGGAATTTTGCGTCAAGACCACGACCATCCGCGAAATCCGCGGCTGGGCGCCCTCGACGCCGATCCCGCATGCTCCGGCCGATGTGATCGGCGTGATGAACCTGCGTGGCTCGGTCATCCCGATCATCGACCTCGCCTACAAGCTCGGCATGAAGAGCACGGTTGCCAACGAGCGCTCGGCCATCGTCGTTGCCGAAGTCCACAATATGGTCATCGGCATGCTGGTCGACCGCGTTTCGGACATCCTGACCATCCCGTCGAGCCAGGTTCAGCCGGTTCCGGAAGTCTCGGCCTCCTTCGACAAAACCTTCTCCGAAGGCATCATCGCCAACGAAAACGGCATGATCTGCTTCCTGAACCTCGCCAAGATGTTCAAGGGCAGCGACCTGGAAGACCTGGCCGCCTGACAGGGCGACCAACCATCCGTTTTGAAAGGGCAGTGCTTCACCGCACTGCCCTTTTGCGTTGACGAACCCGGTTGATATCCGCTTGGCACTGCCCTACCAGACGGCAACAAATCCGGGAGGCGAGACGATGAAACTGCTGCTGATCCACACGGGTGGAACGATCGGGATGGCCGAGACGCCGGAAGGGTTGGCACCTTTGAAGGGGCTCGTGGAAGACGCCATTGCCGCACGACTGCCGGCGGGAACGGTTTTGACAACGGACGTCTTCGATCCCTTGCTCGACAGCGCCGATGTCGGCCCTCGTCACTGGAACCGGATGCTGGACACGATCCGCAGCCATCCGCAGGCAGCCGTGATCATCACGCACGGCACCGACACCATGGCCTTCACCGGCGCAGCGCTCAGCCAGGCGCTGGCCGGCGAAAACCGCAGCGTCATCCTCTGCGGCTCGATGCTGCCGCTAGGACAGGAAGGCGATGCCGAGGGCAATCTCGAGCTGGCAATCTCTGCTGCGACGGAGAACAAACCCGGCGTGTGGCTGGCCTTTGCGGGCAAGCGTCTCGCCGCCGACGGCTTGGTCAAACATCACAGCCACGAGACAGATGCCTTCCGCTCCCAAGCGCAAGCGACATCGGACGTACCCCAGCGCCGGACCTTCGAGGATCGCAGGCTGGCAATCCTGACACTATCGCCGGGTGTTCCGGCAGAGGCGGTGGAGGCCATGCTGGCAAAGCTCGACGGCGCAGTGCTGCGGATCTTCGGTGCCGGGACGGCAATGAACGATACGGCGCTGCTGACGGTTCTTGCCGAAGCAGTACAGAGTGGAAAGCGGCTGCGGGCGGTGAGCCAGTGTGAGTCCGGAGGCCTGTCACCCGGCGCCTATGCGGCCGGCGCCGGACTGTGGAGCACGGGTATCGAAAATGGCGGCGCGCAGACACCGGAAGCCGCTCTCATCCATCTGTGGCTGAACTAGGAGAAGCGTGCCGGACGCCTCGTCTGATCGAGGAACGACATCCGGCGGGCGGTGCCTCGATCAGGGAGCCGTCTCGGGAATGCTCGGCTCAGACAGCGATTCGCCTGCGGCCACACCCTTGCCGCCAGGCGCACCATCGGCGGCGTCATAACCAACGCCGACCGCGGTGGCGTCGGTTTCTCCGGGGCGCTTGACCTGGCTGGCGGCCTCAACGACCAGAGGCAGGAAACCGGCATCGGGGATAGCCATCAGTTCGAAGAAGCGACGGCGCATCCGTGTTTCCCAGAACTTGTTGATATGCGTGGCGACGCCCTCGACACGCACTTCCTCCGGTTGAGACAGGAAGAAGGTGGCGATCTGATTGGCCATGCGGATCAGCTTGGCGTCGGTGCCGGTTTCAGACATGCATCGGTACTCCCTCGGCCACCCGGTCGGGCCGGGTGAAAATCTCGAAATCCTCGTCGCGCGCAATGCCGATCAAGGTGATCCCGGCCTGCGCAGCCGTGCGAATGGCAAGCGCTGTCGGCGCGGAAATGGCAATCAGCACGGGCGCGCCGAGCGCTGCCGTCTTCTGCACCATCTCGACCGACAGACGGCTCGTGACCACGACTGCGCCGAGGTAGGACGCCCAGCCTCCGAGCAGCACGGCACCGGCGAGTTTGTCGAGCGCATTGTGACGCCCGACATCTTCCCGGATCGCGACCAGCCCTTCATGCGGGCAATAGAAGCCGGCGGCATGCACCGCACGCGTCTGGCGGTTGAGATCCTGAGCCGCGGCCAGCATCGACGTCGCATCGGCGATCTCGCGCGCGGTGAGCCGAACCTCATCCGACACAACGGCCCGGACAGGTCGGCTCGCCTGTTCGATCGACTCAATCCCGCAGAGCCCGCAACCGACAGGCCCGGCCATGCGACGACGTCGAGCGCTCAGCGCTTCCGCCGTCATCTCCTTCAGTGTCACCTGAACGTCGATCCCCTCGCCGGCTTCGACGATCTCGATCGACACCACGTCCTCGGCTCGCTCAATGATGCCCTCGGCGAGCGAAAAGCCGACGGCGAAATCCTCGAGATCGTCGGGCGTCGCCATCATCACCGCATGGGTGGAGCCGGCATAGGAAAAGGCGATCGGCACCTCCTCCGGCACGAGCCGGCTGCTGCTGGAGACGCGCCCTTGGCTCGCCTTCAGGCCGCCGACCATACGTGCCGTGGAGCCGATTACATCGCTCATTCCGCCGCTTCCAGCTTGCCGGCAATGCGCCGCGAACGCCGGCTCAGCTCCTCATACTCCTCCTGCCACTCGGTCGGGCCGTTGGACGGCGAGACCTGCACCGCCGTCACCTTGTATTCCGGACAATTGGTCGCCCAGTCGGAGAAGTCGGTGGTGATGACATTGGCCTGCGTATTGGGGTGATGGAAGGTCGTATAGACCACGCCCGGAGCCACGCGATCGGTGATCAGCGCGCGCAGCGTCGTATCGCCGGCGCGGCTGGCAAGCTTGATCCAGTCGCCATCCTTGATGCCGCGCTGTTCGGCATCATGCGGATGGATCTCCAGCCGGTCCTCCTCATGCCAGACGACATTCTCGGTGCGCCGCGTCTGGGCTCCAACATTGTACTGGGAGAGAATGCGGCCGGTAGTCAAGAGCAGCGGGAAGCGCGGGCCGGTGCGCTCGTCTGTCGCGACATATTCGGTGCGGATGAACTTGCCCTTGCCGCGCACGAAACCGTCGGTATGCATGATCGGCGAGCCCACCGGGAACTTTTCGTTGCAGGGCCACTGCACCGAGCCCATCTTTTCCAGATAGTCGTAGGAGACGCCGGCAAAGCTCGGCGTGGTCGCTGCGATCTCGTCCATGATCTGCGATGGATGGGTGTAGGTCCAGGGAAGCCCCATGGCCTGGGCGAGCTTCTGCGTCACTTCCCAGTCGGCATAGCCGTTCTTCGGGGTCATCACGCGGCGTACCCGATTGATGCGGCGCTCGGCATTGGTGAAGGTCCCGTCCTTTTCGAGGAAGGTCGAGCCCGGCAGGAAGACATGCGCGTAGTTGGCAGTCTCGTTGAGGAAGAGGTCGTGCACGACGACGCATTCCATGGCGGCAAGGCCAGCCGAGACATGCTTGGTATCGGGGTCGGACTGCAGGATGTCTTCGCCCTGGATGTAGATCCCCTTGAACGTGCCGTCGACGGCAGCATCCAGCATGTTCGGGATGCGCAGGCCCGGCTCGTTGCTGAGCTCGACGCCCCAGAGCTTTTCGAAGGTCTCGCGGGTGGCATCGTCGGAGACATGGCGATAGCCCGGAAGTTCATGCGGGAAGGAGCCCATGTCGCAGGAGCCTTGGACATTGTTCTGACCACGCAGCGGGTTCACGCCGACGCCGGGACGGCCGATATTGCCGGTGACCATGGCAAGGTTGGCAATCGCCATGACGGTCGTCGAGCCCTGGCTGTGTTCTGTGACGCCGAGGCCGTAATAGATCGCGCCATTGCCGCCGGTGGCAAACAGGCGAGCGGCATCACGCAGCTCGGCAGCCGGCACGCCGGTGAACTTTTCGGTTTCCTCCGGCGAATGTGCTGGCTCGGAGACGAAGGACGCCCAGTCCTCGAATTCCGACCAGTCGCAGCGCTCGCGGATGAAGCGCTCGTCGAACAGGCCTTCGGTGACGATGACATGAGCGAGTGCTGTCAGTACGGCGACATTGGTGCCGGGTTTCAGCGGCAGGTGGTAAGACGCCTCCACATGCGGCGTGCGCACCAGATCGATGCGGCGCGGGTCGATGACGATCAGCTTGGCACCCTGCCGCAGCCGCTTCTTCAGCCGCGAGCCGAAGACCGGGTGGCCATCGGTGGGATTGGCGCCGATGACGAGAACGACATCGGAATGTTCGACGCTGTCGAAATTCTGCGTGCCGGCAGAGGTGCCGAAGGCCTGGCCGAGGCCGTAACCGGTCGGCGAGTGGCAGACGCGGGCGCAAGTATCGACATTGTTGTTGCCGAAGCCGGCGCGGATCAGCTTCTGGACCAGATAGGTTTCTTCATTGGTGCAGCGCGACGAGGTAATGCCGCCGATCGCTTCCCGGCCATACTGATACTGGATGCGCTTGAACTCGGAGGCGACATGGGCGTAGGCCTCTTCCCAGGTCACTTCGCGCCAGGGATCGGTGATCTTCTCACGCACCATCGGATTGAGGATGCGGTCCTTGTGGCTTGCGTAACCATAGGCGAACCGACCCTTGACGCAGGAATGACCACGATTGGCCTGGCCATCCTTCCATGGCACCATGCGCACGAGTTCCTCGCCGCGCATCTCAGCCTTGAAGGAACAGCCGACGCCGCAATAGGCGCAGGTGGTAACGGCCGAATGCTCCGGCTGGCCGATGGCGATGACAGACTTTTCCGTCAGCGTCGCGGTCGGGCAGGCCTGCACGCAGGCGCCGCAGGAAACACATTCCGACGAGAGAAACGCTTCGTGCGCGCCGGGTGACACGCGGCTGTCGAAGCCACGGCCCTCGATGGTGAGCGCAAAGGTGCCCTGTACCTCTTCGCAGGCGCGCACGCAGCGCGAACAGACGATGCATTTCGAGGGGTCATAGGTGAAATAGGGATTGCTCTCGTCCTTCGGCATCCACTGGGCGTTGATACCGCCCGCTGTGGAGCGCGCCTTGACGTGGTTCTCGCCTTCGTAGCCGTAACGCACATCGCGCAAGCCCACGGCACCGGCCATGTCCTGCAGCTCGCAGTCGCCATTGGCAGCACAGGTGAGACAGTCGAGCGGGTGGTCGGAGATATAGAGCTCCATCACACCCTTGCGGATGGCCTTCAGCCGCTCCGTCTGCGTATGAACGACGATGCCGGGTGCGACCGGCGTGGTGCACGAGGCGGGCGTGCCGTTACGGCCCTCCACCTCGATCAGACAGAGGCGGCAGGAGCCGAAGGCATCGACCATGTCGGTGGCGCAGAGTTTCGGCACCTGAATGCCGGCCTCCATCGAGGCGCGCATGATTGACGTGCCCTCGGGCACCGTGATTTCGCGACCATCGATGGTGAGCGTCACCAGTTTTTCCGAGCGCGAGGCGGGCGTGCCGTAGTCGATTTCAGGAACGAGGGGCATGGCGCTTACCTTTCCGCCGTCATCCTCGGGCTTGTCCCGAGGATCTGCTGCGTCTGAATTTTGGGAGCCGGTTCAGTTATGAACGTTGCCCGCATGGCAAAGTCGGTAGATCCTCGGGACAAGCCCGAGGATGACGTCGAAGAAAACACGCTCATTCCGCAGCCTCCCGAACCGGTACCGGCGCGAAATCTTCCGGGAAATGTGTCATGGCGCTCATGACCGGATAAGGCGTGAAACCGCCGAGCGCACAGAGCGAACCGAATTTCATGGTGTTGCAAAGGTCTTCCAGCAGCACCTTGTTTTTCTCCGGCTCGATGCCGCGGGCGATCTTGTCGACCGTCTCCACGCCGCGTGTCGAACCGATACGACAGGGCGTGCACTTGCCGCAGCTTTCGACCGCACAGAACTCCATGGCAAAGCGCGCCTGCTTCAGCATGTCGGCCGTATCGTCGAAGACCACGACACCGGCATGGCCGATCAGGCCACCGGCGGCGGTGAAGGACTCATAGTCGAAGATCGTATCGAACAGCGACGGCGGGAAATAGGCGCCGAGCGGCCCGCCGACCTGCACGGCCTTGACCGGGCGACCCGAAATCGTGCCGCCGCCAATCTCATTGATCAACTGGCCGAGCGGCAGGCCGAAGGCGGTCTCGTAGAGGCCGCCATGCTTCAAATTGCCGGCGAGTTGGATCGGGATCGTGCCATGAGAACGACCGACGCCGAAGTCGCGGTAGAACGCGGCACCCCGGTCCATGATGATCGGGATCGAGGCGAGCGACATGACATTGTTGACGACAGTCGGCTTGCCGAACAGGCCCTGAAGTGCCGGAAGCGGCGGCTTGGCGCGCACCACGCCGCGTTTGCCTTCCAGCGAGTTGAGCAGAGAGGTTTCTTCGCCGCAGACATAGGCGCCGGCGCCCATGCGCACTTCCATGTCGAAGGCATAAGGCGAGCCCATGACCGAGGCGCCGAGGATGCCTTCGCGCCGCGCGATCTGGATCGCCTCTTCCATGACGGCAATCGCATGCGGATATTCGGAGCGGGTATAGACATAGCCCTTGGTGGCGCCGACTGCGATGCCGGCGATCGCCATGCCTTCGATCAGCACGAAGGGATCACCCTCCATGATCATCCGGTCTGCGAAGGTGCCGCTGTCGCCTTCATCAGCATTGCAGACGATGTATTTCTGGTCGGCCTTCGCGTCCGCGACCGTCTTCCACTTGATGCCGGTCGGGAAGCCGGCACCACCACGACCGCGCAAGCCACTGTCGGTAACCTGTTTGACGATCTCGGCCGGCGCCATGGCGATGGCATTCGCAAGGCCTCTGAGGCCCCGGTAGTGACGGTAATCGTCGAGTGACAGAGGATCGGTGACACCGCACCGCGCAAAGGTTAGGCGCGTCTGACCTTTCAGGAATGGGATCTCCTTAGTGAGGCCATGGCCGAGCGGATGTTCGCCACCATCAAGGAAGCCGGCATCGAAGAGCGACGGCACATCCGAGGCCTTGACCGGACCATAGGCGACGCGGCCCTTCTCGGTGCGGACCTCGACCAGCACTTCCAGCCACAGCATGCCGCGTGAGCCATTGCGGACGATGGTGACGTCCTGGCCGCGAGCTTTGGCTTCACGTTCGATGGCAGCCGCCACCTTGTCTGCACCAACGGCAAGCGCTGCCGCATCGCGGGGGACGAAGACGGTAACGCTCATGAGCGCACCTCCGCCAGAATGTCGCTAAGACAGTGTTCGTCGAGCCGCGCATGCAGCTCGCCGTCGAGCATCGCAGCCGGCGCCTGGGCGCAGAGGCCGAGACAGAAGACGGGTTCGAGTGTGACGGCACCATCAGGCGTCGTCTCATGCCAGTCGATACCGAGCTTCGACTTGATCTTGTCCGCAAGAGGCTCGCAGCCCATCGACTGGCAAGCCTCGGCGCGACAGAGCTTTAGCACGTGTCGTCCGGAGGGGTGGGACTTGAAATTATGGTAGAAGGTGATGACGCCATGCACCTCGGCGCGCGACAGGTTCAGCGCGCTGGCGATGATCTGCTTCGCGATCTCAGGGATGTAGCCGAATTCCTCCTGCAAGCGATGCAGGATTGGCAGCATCGGGCCTTCCAGATGCTGCAGTTCGGCGATCACAGCCGATATGCGGGCGGAGACGTCGTCCGCAGCCACACGAATATTCATCGAAATCCTCCTCACCCACCGAGCTCTGGCGGGTTCGTTCATCGGAAGATGATGATGGGTCTGACCTCAAGAGGTCAATACGGCGCTTCCGTCGCTCGATAGAAGATTTCTATCGAAGGCATGCGAGGTCGCCAGCAAGCGCGCCTCATGCAACAGGCCGGAGACGAGCGGGGTGAAGGGCTCGCGATGGGTGGCGACCAGTCCCACCAGATGTTCGGCCTCGGGTGCCGTGATCGGGATCATCCGGATCTCCTCGCCAAAGCCGAAGGATTCCGCGACATTCTTCGGCATGATCGACGCCCATTTGCCAGTCCGGATATGGGAAAAGAGCACGATCATCGAATTGGATTCGAGTGTCGGCTTCGGCGTCACACCGGCCTCCGCCATGTGCTGGTTGATGATCCGGCGGTTCTGCATGTCGGCGGTCAAGAGACAGAGCCTGAGATCGGCCACCTCGCTCCAGGTAACGCTGTCGCGGTCGGCAAGCGGGGTGCCGACACCGGTGATCAGGTGGTAGCGCTCGGAATAGAGCGGCACGCTGGTGACGCGGCCCAAGGGCTCGTTGTCGAGATAGGTGATGCCGGCGTCGATCTCGAGGTTTTCAAGCAGGCTCAAGACCTGCAGCGAGGTGCGCGACAGGACGGAAAATGTCACATCCGGATGCCGGGTCTGGAAGGGTTCGGTCAGCTTCTGCACCATGGCAAGCGCGGTGGGAATGACCGCGAGCCGGATATGGCCGGCCAGACCCCGCCGCGCCGCCCGCATTTCTTCGCGCATGGTGCGGGTGTCGCCAACAATGCGCCGTGCCCATTCGAGCACCCGCTGGCCTTCCGGGGTGAGGCCGAGAAAGCGCGAGCCGCGCTGCACGAGCATCACGCCGAGCTGCTCTTCGAGCTGGCGGATACCGGCCGACAGTGTCGGTTGCGTCACGCCGCATTCCTCCGCTGCACGGCCGAAATGCTGCTGGCGGGCGAGCGCGATGAAGAATTCCAGCTTGTCGATCATGCTCCCCGCCCCACGCTCCTACCGACGAACTCAAGCGTCGGCAAGCGTATCCTCTGCGTCGCGCGCCACGGGCGTCGCTCCGCAATACATCTTGTAGAGCACGGAAATCAGTTCGGCGAGTTGCGGATCGGCGATCCGGTAGTAGATCTGCCTGCCTTCACGGCGGGTCTGCACGACTTTGTCGCTTCTCAGCCGCGCAAGCTGCTGCGAGACGACGGCCTGCTGGATGCCGAGAAACTGCTCGATCTCGGTCACGGATTTTTCGCCCTGACACAGCATGCAGAGCATCAGAAGGCGGGTCTCGTGCGACAGGGCCTTCAGCAATCCGCTTGCGGCGCGGGCTTTCGAGAGGAAGTCTTCGAGAGCCTCTGGCGTGAGTGGCGGCATTTCGTTCATGACGAGGTCCAGAAATGAAGGGCCGTGACTTGCCGGCGCAAGACGTGCCCTGTTGTGCAGTCTTTTAGCATATAGGCTGTGCAACCTACAAAGGAATGGCGTCGGCTCGTTCTTTCAAAAGCGACGCGCTGCGGTTCAGGGCAGAATATTCCCCGTCATCAAGATCCGGGAACAGATCTGCGAGCACACCGCCCGCACCGACCACACGCGGTATGGACAGGGCGACATCACGAACACCAGCGACCTCGGGCGTCGAAATGGAAACAGACAGGACATCCCGCTGGTCACGTGCGATTGCCTTGACGATGCGGGCAAGACCCGCACCGATCCCGTAATAGGTCGAGCCCTTGCCGTTGATGATCTTGTAGGCCGCATTGCGCACGCCATCGTCGATCTGGGCGCGCACCTCCGCCGTCAATGGCGATCCGACCTGAGCGGCAAAGGAGGACAGCGGCACGGAGCCGGCGCGCGCGCTGGTCCAGGCGAGAACCTCGCTGTCCCCGTGTTCGCCGATCACATAGGCATGCACCGATTGCGGCGAGATCCCCAGATGACGTCCGACAAGACTGCGGAAACGCGCGGTGTCGAGGATGGTGCCCGAGCCGATCACCCGGCGCGGATCGATGCCGGAGAGACGCGTGGTGATCTGGGTCATCACGTCGACGGGGTTGGAGGCGATCAATAGGATGGCATCGGGTACAACGGGGAGCACTTCTGCCAGCACGGCACGAAAGACGGCTGCGTTGCGCTCCAGAAGCTCCAGACGCGTTTCGCCCGGCTTCTGGCTGACCCCGGCCGCGAGGATGACGACGCCAGCCCCCTCGAGATCCCGGTACTGACCGGCATTCACCACAGTCGACGACATGAAGGGCACCGCATGGGCGATGTCCTCGGCCTGCGCGACCGCCAGCGCATCATTGCGATCAATGAGCACAATCTCGCTCGCAAGCCCCATCAGCGCCAGCGCATAGCCCGCCGAACTGCCGACCATTCCCGCACCCACAATGCCGACTTTCATGCCGATCTCCCCGGAAGCACAAAACCCTTGAGCCTTATGTCATCGCTCACCCGATGCCATCAACCTGCTATGGCGGAAAGCGTGACACATTCGCGTCAGATGTGCATGGCGAATGATGTCCGCCTCTGATTTAATGCGACAAGGCTCTAAAGGGGATGTTCGAGGGATCATGAGACGGCTGCCCGCCCTGTCTGCGATGAAGGTGTTCGAGGTGGTCGGCCAGACCCGCAGCTTCACCCGTGCTGCCGAATTGCTGAACCTCACCCAGAGCGCCGTCAGCCGCCAGGTGCGCAATCTCGAAGAACAGCTCGGCGAGACGCTGGTCATCCGCCGGCATCATCACCTGGAGCTGACGCCCTCCGGCGCCGAACTGCTCGCTTCGCTGCAGCAGGCGTTCCACACGGTGGAGATGACGGTTCGCAACATCCGCGAGAAGAGCAATCTGCGCCGCCTTCGGATCAACGTTCCCCCGACCTTTGCCAAGCGCTGGCTGATGCCACGGCTGATGAGCCTCAGAGCCTTCCTGCCGGACGTCGATCTGAGCATCACGACCGATCTCGAGGATAATCTCTCCGAACGCGGGATGCTCGACTGCGCCATCCGCTTCGGAGACGGCGAATGGGCGAGCCTCAAGTCGGAACGGCTGTTTACCGAACGCCATATCGCTGTCTGCGCCCCACACCTGATGGAAGGCCTGCGGGATGGCAAGGCGATCGATCTCTCCCGCTTCACCTTCCTGCATGTGCTCGCCTCTGCCGACCAGCGCTATCTCACCTGGCAGCGCTGGCTGGATGCGGCGGGGCTCACCGAGACCGACACGCAGGGCGGACTGGAATTCGACCTCTTGGATCTCGTCATCGAAGCCGCCTGCAACGGTCTGGGTGTCGCCGTCGCCGATCGGTCTATGGTTGCACCGCTGATGCAGACGGGCGCACTCACCCAGGTCCTGGATGTGGAAGTGGAGGGACACGAATCCTACTGGCTGGTGACACGCACCGACCGGGCGCTGTCGCCGCATGTCGAGGCGCTACGACGTTGGCTGAGCCATGAAATCGCTGAAAGCTCGATGCCTTCGCTCCAGCAGGCGCGCGCCTGAAACATTCCTTTTTGGAATGCTCAACCCGACAATAAGTCGCTTGCGAAGAGGCAAGCGCGACTTCCTACTTGGCGCGACTGTCCGTTGTCGGAGCGCCTGCCATGACCACCTTCCAGAACTTCATTACCGGGTCTTTCCGCGAGACCGGTGCCCGTCAGACGATCGAGGTGAAAAACCCCGCCACGGGTAAGGTTTTTGCATCGGTTACGGCGGCGACGGAAGCCGATGTCATTGAGGCGGTGGAGGCGGCCGCTGTTGCCCAGAAGCCTTGGGGTCGCCTGCCGGCCATCGAGCGCGGCAATGCGCTGCGCAGGCTCGCCGACGCCGTGGAGCGCTATCAGCAGAAGATCGGCGCCGCATTGGCGCAGGAGTCCGGCAAGAGCCATGACGATGCCGTGGCCGAAACCGGTTATGGCGTCGAACTGATGCGCTACCACGCCGAATGGGCGCGCCGTGTGGAAGGCGAGGTGATCGAGAGCGACACGCCGGACGAAACCTTGATGCTGAAGCGGGCACCGATCGGGGTCGTCGCCTGCCTGATCCCCTTCAACTTCCCGATCTACACGCTCGTCCGCAAGATCGCCCCGGCCCTGATCACCGGCAATGCCGTGGTCGTGCGCCCCAGCAACAACACTCCGACCTCGGCCTTCGTCTTTGCCGAAGCGATCAAGGAAGCGGATCTCCCTGCGGGTCTCGTCAGCATCATGGCCATGAGCCACGAGGTGGCCCAGGTGATGTCGACCCGACGCGAGGTCGGGATGATCACCCTGACCGGCAGCGTCGCCGCCGGCCAGACGGTCCTGGACTACTGCAAGGTCAATATCGCCAAACCCTCGCTGGAACTCGGCGGCAAGACACCCGTCATCGTCGAACCGGATGCCGATCTCGACGTGGTGACGAAAAGCGTGCTCGCGGCCAAGACGGCCCATTGCGGCCAGGTCTGCACCTCCGTCGAGCGTCTTTACGTGCATGCCTCCGTGCATGGCACGCTTCTCGGCAAGCTCAAGGATGCCTTCGAACGCCGTCACTATGGCGATCGCGCCGAGGATCCGACCCGCATGGGACCGCTGGCGAATGCCGCCGCCCGTCTCAGGGTTCATCACATGGTGGAACGGGCCAAGGCAGACGGCGCCGTCATCGAAACGGGCGGCTTCCTGCCCGCAGGCGACGGCTATTTCTATCCGCCGACCCTGCTCTCCGATTGCCGCCAGGACATGGAGATCGTCCAGGAAGAAGTCTTCGGCCCCGTTCTCGCAGTCATTCCCTATACCGATTTCGACGAAGCATTGGACATGGCAAGCGACCACCAGTTCGGCCTCGCCTCCGTCGTCTTCACCGAGAATTACCGAAAGGTGATGAAGTCCGCGAACGAGATCGAGGCGGGTGAGCTCTACATCAACCGCTTCCCAGCCGATCCCTACCAGGGCTATCACGCCGGCTGGAAGCGCTCCGGCCTCGGCGGCGACGACGGCAAGCACGGCATGCTGGAATTCACCCAGACCCGCCTCGTCATCCTCAAGCACTGATTGCCGATTAGCCGGCTCAAGAATCCTTCATCGGGGGTATCCATGAAAGTCGCTTCGCTCAAGACACACGTCGTCGCAACGCCCGCACCGCATATCGGCGGGATGTACTGGATCTTCGTCGAGCTGGAGACCGCCTGCGGCATCAAGGGCGTCGGCGAGATCTATTCGACCGCCTTCCACCCCTCGGGCATCGCCGTCCTCGTCGAAGACGTCTTCACCCGTTATCTCGAAGGTCACGATCCGCACCAGATCGAGCGCTTCTGGCGTGCGGCCTATTCCAGCGGCTTCACCCAGCGACCCGACCCGACCATGGTCGGGATCATCTCCGGCCTCGAAATCGCCTGCTGGGACATCATCGGAAAGGCTGCGGGACGACCGGTCGCCGATCTGCTCGGCGGCCCGGTCCACGACAAGCTGCGCGCTTACACCTATCTCTATCCGAAGAATGCAGCGGGCGAATATGACTACAACGATCCGGATCTCGCCGCCGAAGAGGCGATCCGCATGGTCGAGGCGGGTTTCACCGGGCTGAAATTCGATCCGGCCGGCCCCTATACCAACTATTCCGGCCACCAACTGTCGCTGGCTGTCATGGACCGTTGCGAGGAGTTTTGCAGCAAGATCCGTGATGCCATCGGCAACCGCGCCGACATCCTGTTCGGCACCCATGGCCAGATGGTGCCGTCATCGGCCATCCGTCTTGCCAAGCGGCTGGAGAAATACGATCCGCTCTGGTTCGAGGAGCCCGTTCCGCCCGGCCAGGAAGCCGCGATGGCGGAAGTCGCCCGCGCCACCTCGATCCCCGTCTCGACGGGCGAGCGGCTGACCACGAAATACGAATTCCAGAGAGTATTGCAGCTTGGCTCTGCCTCCATCCTGCAGATGAATGTCGCTCGCGTCGGCGGCTTGCTGGAGGCGAAGAAGATCGCCGGGATGGCCGAGTCCTTTTATGCGCAGATCGCGCCGCACCTCTACAACGGCCCGGTTGGGGCAGCCGCCTCGATCCAGCTCGCGGCCACCTGCCCGAACTTCCTGATCCACGAGGCGATCATGGATTTCGGCGGCTTCCATGCCGAGGTGCTGAAGACGAAGCTCGGCTTCGACGACGGCTATCTCATTCCCTCGCGCGAGCCGGGCCTCGGCATCGAACTGAACCACGAGGTCATCGCAAAGCACACGCCCTATACCGGCCAGCGACTGCATCTGCAGATGGCGGCGGAGCACGCCGACGTAAAAGCCTTCGCACCGGCCAAAGGTTGATGGCCGCGATGGAATTTGACTTCGTCATCGTCGGTGCCGGATCGGCCGGTTGCATCGTGGCAAGCCGGCTGAGCGAAAACGGGCGCTACACAGTGCTACTGATCGAGGCGGGCGGAGAGGACAAGTCCTTCTGGTTCAAGATCCCGGTGGGCTACGCCAAGAGCTATTACAACCCCAGGGTCAACTGGATGTACCGCACCGAGCCCGAGCCCAATCTCGGCGGCCGCAGGATCTATGCTCCGCGCGGCAAGGTGCAGGGCGGCTCGGGTTCGATCAATGCCATGGTCTTCGTTCGGGGCGACAGCAAGGATTTCGACGACTGGCGGAACGCGGGCAATCCTGGCTGGGCGTACGAAGACGTGTTGCCGTATTTCCGCCGGCTCGAAACGCATCCACAGGGCGAGACCGAATGGCATGGCGGAAAGGGTCCAATTAGTATCACCCCCATGCGCGGTGCCACCCACCCTGTGAGCGACGCCTTTCTCGAGGCTTGCAGCGAGCGGGGACTTCCGGCAAACCCCGACTTCAATGGCGCCGACATCGAAGGCGCAGGTGTGTACGACATCAACACCAGGCGCGGCCGGCGCTCCCATTCCAGCGCCGAATATCTGCGTCCTGCCTTGCGCCGTGGGGCTGTACAGATAGAGCGCAACGCGCTGGCCAGGCGAATCCTCTTGGCGCGAGACGGCACCGCCCAAGGCGTTGAAGTCCTGCAGAACGGCCGCACCCGGACCTTCCGCGCGCGCCGCGAACTCATCCTCAGCGCCGGCGCCGTGGATACGCCAAAGCTGTTGCAGCTCTCAGGGATCGGCGACGGTGCGCTGCTCTTCGCCCATGGCGTTCCGATGCAGCATCACCTGCCGGCGGTGGGACAAAACCTGCAGGACCATCTCTGCGCCAGTTTCTATTATCGATCCACGCGGCCGACCCTGAATGGTGACTTCGCAAGCCTCCTTGGGCAGGCTCGATTTGGTCTCACCTATATTCTCCGACGTAATGGTCCCTTCGCCATGAGCGTCAACCAGGCAGGAGGCTTCTTCCGGGGGAGGCCTGAAGAAGAGCGCCCGAACATCCAGCTCTATTTCAATCCGCTGTCGTACCGGATTCCCGACAATCCTCGCGCGGGCCTGACGCCAGAGCCTTATCCTGGGTTTCTGATGGCCTTCAATCCCTGCCGACCCACCAGTCGCGGCTCTGTCGGCATTGCCTCTGCCGATCCCCTGGCCGCGCCGCTGATCCGCCCGAACTATCTGTCGACGGAACACGATATCGACGAGGTGCTGCAGGGCAGCCGGCTGATGCGGTCCATCGCCGGCGCGTCGGCACTGCAGGCGTGGATCGAAGAGGAAGTGTCCCCTTCAAGAAGCGCCGACAGCGATGACAAGCTTCTGGAATACTTCCGCCTGAACAGTGGATCGATCTACCATCTGTGCGGCACTTGCCGCATGGGCAGCGATCCGGCGCAATCCGTCGTCGATCACCGGCTGCGCGTACACGGCCTTTCCGGCCTGCGCATCGTCGACGCCTCGATTTTTCCCAACATCACGGCGGGTAACATCAATGCCCCCACCATGATGGTCGCAGAAAAGGCCGCCGATATGATTCTGGAAGACAACCGCTAAGGCCATGAACGAAAAAAGCCGGATCTGCGACCCGGCTTCATCGATTGCTTTATGCGGAGCGCGCTCAGGCAGCGACCAGAACACCATTCAGGTTGGTCAGTTCGGCCAGGTACTGCTCAAGGCGGGTACGGTGCTCGTGATGCTCGACACCTTCGAGTTCCTTGCGGGCTTCGTCGATGCGCTTGGTGAGCGTGTCGGGAGCAATTTCAGCGAGCGGAACGGCCGATTCGGCAAGCAGGGTGCAGCCGGTCGGCAGGACGTCGGCGAAGCCGCCAAAGACGACATACTTGCTCACCTGGCCGGAAGCGAGCTTCACGCTGATGATGCCCGGCTTGATGGTGGTCATCGTCGGCGCATGATTGGCCATGACGGTCATTTCGCCGTCGGTCGCCGGAATCACGACCTCGCTCACCTGGGCGGAGAGCAGCAGACGCTCGGGCGAAACGAGCTCAAAGTTGAAATTGTCGGCCATGATCGTTCACTCTCTCATGAAGGGAGGAGCGGCACGCGGAAGCGGGTTCCGCGTGCCGACGTTCCATTCTTAGGCGGCTTCGGCAGCCAGGCGCTTAGCCTTCTCGATGGCTTCCTCGATGGAGCCGACCATGTAGAAGGCAGCTTCCGGCAGGTGGTCGTAGTCGCCGTTGACCAGGCCCTTGAAGCCCTTGATCGTGTCTTCGAGAGCAACGAGCTTGCCCGGCGAACCGGTGAAGACTTCGGCAACGAAGAACGGCTGCGACAGGAAGCGCTCGATCTTACGAGCGCGGGCAACGGTCTGCTTGTCGTCTTCCGACAGTTCGTCCATGCCCAGGATCGCGATGATGTCCTGCAGGGCCTTGTAGCGCTGCAGCGTCGACTGAACCTTACGAGCGACTTCGTAGTGCTCTTCGCCGATGATCATCGGGTCGAGCATACGCGAGGTCGAGTCGAGCGGGTCAACCGCCGGGTAGATACCCTTTTCGGCGATTGAGCGCGACAGAACGGTCGTGGCGTCCAGGTGGGCGAACGAGGTGGCCGGAGCCGGGTCGGTCAAGTCGTCGGCCGGAACGTAGATGGCCTGAACCGAGGTGATCGAACCCTTGGTCGTGGTGGTGATGCGTTCCTGCATCGCGCCCATGTCGGTAGCAAGCGTCGGCTGGTAACCAACGGCCGACGGGATACGGCCGAGCAGAGCGGACACTTCAGAACCTGCCTGGGTGAAGCGGAAGATGTTGTCGACGAAGAACAGAACGTCCTGGCCCTTGTCGCGGAAGTCTTCAGCGATCGTGAGACCGGTCAGAGCAACGCGTGCGCGTGCACCCGGCGGTTCGTTCATCTGGCCGTAAACGAGAGCAGCCTTGGAGCCTTCGCCACCGCCGTGCTTGTTGACGCCCGATTCGATCATTTCGTGGTAGAGGTCGTTGCCTTCGCGGGTACGTTCGCCCACGCCAGCAAAGACCGAGTAACCACCGTGCGCCTTGGCGACGTTGTTGATCAGTTCCATGATGAGAACGGTCTTGCCGACGCCGGCGCCGCCGAACAGGCCGATCTTACCGCCCTTGGCGTAAGGAGCCAGCAGGTCGACGACCTTGATGCCGGTGACGAGGATCTGGGCTTCAGTCGACTGCTCGACGTAAGCAGGGGCTTCCTGGTGGATGGCGCGACGGCCTTCCGTGACCAGCGGGCCAGCTTCGTCAACCGGCTCGCCGATGACGTTCATGATACGGCCGAGCGTTTCGGGACCGACCGGAACCGAGATCGGAGCACCGGTGTCGGTGACCGGCTGGCCGCGGACGAGACCTTCGGTGGAGTCCATGGCGATCGTGCGAACCTGGTTTTCACCGAGGTGCTGCGCCACTTCGAGAACGAGGCGGTTGCCGCCGTTGTCGGTTTCCAGCGCGTTCAGGATCGGCGGCAGTTCGCCGTCGAACGCGACGTCGACGACGGCGCCGATGACCTGAGTGACCTTACCGCGAGCACCGGCTGCGGAGGTCACCGCCTGAGACTTGGGGGTAGCTGCCTTAGCCATTTGTCTTACCCTCTTTCCTTAACCTCAGAGCGCTTCCGCGCCCGAAATGATTTCAATGAGTTCCTTGGTGATCTGGGCCTGGCGCTGACGGTTGTAGGACAAGGTCAGCTTGTTGATCATTTCACCAGCATTGCGCGTCGCATTGTCCATGGCGCTCATCTTGGCGCCCATTTCACCAGCAACGTTTTCGAGCAGGGCCCGGAAGATCTGAACCGAGATATTGCGCGGGATCAGATCCGTGAGGATCGCCGACGCATCCGGCTCGTATTCATAAAGCGCGGTCGCACCCGTCTCCGAGGCAGCAGCCGGCGGTGCCGCCGGAACGAGCTGGAGAGCGGTCGGAACTTGGCTGATCACCGACTTGAACTCGGCATAGAACAGCGTGCAGACATCGAACTCGCCGCGGTCGAACATGCCGATGACCTTGCGGCCGATGGCATCTGCATCGGCAAAGCCAACGCGCTTGACGTCACGCAAATCCACGCGCTCGACGATCATACCGCCGAATTCGCGACGCAGGCTGTCGTAGCCCTTCTTGCCGACGCAGAAGAACTTGACCGTCTTGCCGGCGGCCAGGAGCTTGCGCGCATGGTCACGGGCAAAACGCGAGATCGACGAGTTGAAACCGCCGCAAAGACCACGTTCCGCGGTGCAGACGACGAGCAGATGCACGTCGTCCTTGCCGGTGCCCGTCATCAGGCGCGGTGCGCTGTCGTCCGTGCCGACCGCCTGTGCGATATTGGCCAGGACGACGCCCATGCGCTGCGAATACGGGCGGGCAGCCTCGGCCGCTTCCTGAGCGCGACGCAGCTTCGCCGCGGCGACCATCTTCATCGCCTTGGTGATCTTCTGCGTCGCCTTGACGGAGGCGATCCGGTTTTTCAGATCCTTAAGTGAAGGCATCCGTTATCCGTCCTTGGCTTGAGCCTGAATTAGGCGAAGTTCTTGGCGAAGGTATCGAGAGCGGCCTTGAGCTTGCCCTTGGTATCGTCGCTGATCGCCTTTTCGGTGCGGATGGCATCGAGGATCGCCTTGCCTTCCGAATGGAGGTAGGAGAGCAGGCCCTGTTCGAACTTGCCGACCTGGTTCACGGCGATCTTGTCGAGATAGCCGTTCACGCCCGCGAAGATCACAGCAACCTGTTCTTCCGTCTTGAGCGGCGAGAACTGCGGCTGCTTCAGGAGTTCCGTCAGACGGGCACCACGGTTCAGCAGGCGCTGCGTGGCGGCGTCGAGGTCGGAACCGAACTGGGCGAAGGCGGCCATTTCGCGATACTGGGCGAGTTCACCCTTGATCGAGCCGGCAACCTGCTTCATCGCCTTGACCTGAGCGGCCGAACCGACGCGCGAAACCGACAGACCGACGTTAACGGCCGGACGAATGCCCTGGTAGAACAGGTCGGTTTCAAGGAAGATCTGGCCGTCGGTGATCGAGATCACGTTGGTCGGAATGAAGGCCGAAACGTCGTTGCCCTGGGTTTCGATGACCGGCAGAGCCGTCAGCGAGCCAGCGCCGGCAGCGTCGCCCATCTTGGCGGCGCGCTCGAGCAGACGCGAGTGCAGATAGAAGACGTCGCCCGGATAAGCTTCGCGGCCCGGCGGACGGCGCAGAAGGAGCGACATCTGACGGTAAGCAACGGCCTGCTTGGAAAGGTCGTCGTAAGCGATCAGGGCATGCTTGCCGTTGTCGCGGAAGTATTCGCCCATCGCGCAACCGGCGAACGGTGCGAGGTACTGCATCGGAGCCGGGTCGGACGCGGTCGCAGCAATGACGATCGAGTACTGCAGCGCGCCGCGCTCTTCGAGCACCTTGACGAACTGAGCAACGGTCGAGCGCTTCTGGCCGATAGCAACATACACGCAGTACAGCTTGTCGTTTTCAGCGCCGTTGTCGTGGACGGCCTTCTGGTTGAGGAAGGCGTCGAGGATGATCGCGGTCTTGCCGGTCTGGCGGTCACCGATGACCAGTTCGCGCTGGCCGCGGCCAACCGGGATCAGGGCGTCGATGGCCTTGAGGCCGGTCGACATCGGCTCGTGAACCGACTTGCGCGGAATGATGCCCGGAGCCTTCACGTCGACGCGCGAACGCTTCGCGGCATTGATCGGGCCCTTGCCGTCGATCGGGTTACCGAGCGCGTCGACGACGCGGCCGAGCAGTTCCGGACCGACCGGGACGTCGACGATGGCGCCGGTCCGCTTGACGATGTCGCCTTCCTTGATTTCGCGGTCGGCACCGAACAGAACCACACCGACGTTGTCGGCTTCGAGGTTGAGCGCCATGCCGCGGATGCCGCCCGGGAACTCGACCATTTCGCCGGCCTGAACGTTGTCGAGGCCGTAGACGCGGGCGATACCGTCACCGACGGACAGAACCTGGCCGACTTCGGAGACTTCCGCCTCTTTGCCGAAGTTCTTGATTTGATCTTTCAGAATTGCGGAAATTTCCGCGGCGCGGATATCCATCAGCCAACCTCTTTCAGTGCAAGCTTAAGGGTGGAAAGTTTGGTGCGAAGAGACGTGTCGATCTGGCGGGAGCCGACCTTGACGATCAGGCCGCCGAGCAGGGAGGGATCGACCGTGACGGAGATCGAGACTTCCTTGCCGGTAACGCTCTTCAGCGCCGCCTTCAGTTCGGTTTCCTGCTCAGCCGAAAGGGCGTGAGCGGAGGTGACATCAGCCGTGACCTCGCCCTTGTGGCGAGCAACGGCCTGACGATAACCAGCCACCATGCCAGAAACGGCGAACAGGCGGCGATTGCCGGCGACGACCTTGAGGAAGTTCAGGACCAGCGCGCTGAAACCGGCCTTCTGACCGATCGCGCTGATCGCATTCACTTGATCCTCGGCCGTGAAAACAGGCGACAGAACCAGGCGCTGCAAATCGGCGCTTTCGTCGATCATCGCCTGGAAACGATTGAGATCGGCAGCAACGACGTCCAGCGCACCGGCTTCGAGCGCGAGCTCGAAAAGCGACGATGCGTAACGCTCGGCCACGCCGGAAATCACTTGGGATGTGTCTGCCACGGGCAAAAAATTCCCTGATCTTGACCCAGGACGCCCAGCTCCTCGAAGAAGGCTCAGCAAGACCCTGAAATCGTTTTGTTTTCCTCAAAAACTCAAGCGAATTACGCTTGCGTTTTCCGAATTTCGCGGTTCGTCTAGCATAGCGTATCCAGACTCGCAACACGCGTATTAACGGTTTGCTCCTTGAGAGCAAGGCCTCCGGCCGATTTTTGTCCGGATCTGCGTCAAATTGGCGAAATCCCCTTCGCCGGGACGACAAATCCGATCTTCAGGTCAGACCAAAGACATAGGCGAGCGGCAGGGCAGCCGCGACAAGCTGCACAACCAGAAGCAGCACATTGCGCCAGGTGCCCCCATGATCCGACATGATGGACAGGATGCGGGCGAAGGCGGCGAGTGCCATGGCGGCGCCGAAGGCGAGATAGACGGTCGGCTGTGCGAGCAGCAGGGCCGTTCCGGAAAAGCCGACCATCAACCCGCCGGCAGACCGCGTTGCCCCGAGGCCTTCCGGCCGATCTCCGCTGATCGCGAGACCGAGCAATCTGAGCGTCAGACCGGGTGCGAACAGGACGAAACAGCCGATCAGAGCTGTAGCAGCGGCAGCGACGAAGGCCAGTTGCTCGCCGGTTTCGGTTGGAAAATAGAACTCCATGGATGATCCTGAGATGAAGAAAGCCGCGCGGCTTATGGCACAGATCGTTCAAGCGCGGTATCGGCATTGAGGACTTTTCTTGCCCGCAACCGGCAGGACGGTCAGAGGAAGCTCTGCGGATCGACATCCACCTGCACCTGGATCGAGCGGCGC
Organism: Allorhizobium sp. DMC15; assembly: GCF_056314065.1. NCBI lineage: Bacteria > Pseudomonadati > Pseudomonadota > Alphaproteobacteria > Hyphomicrobiales > Rhizobiaceae > Allorhizobium > Allorhizobium sp. DMC15. The sequence goes on along the minus strand of NZ_JBQUZB010000004.1, from coordinate 369,725 downwards.
TCTTTCGGGCCTCTCTCCAGCAGACTGCGCACGAAGCTCTGCATGTCGCTGCTGCGGCGCCCGTGGACGAGCAGGCGGAAACGGTGCCGGCCCCGGATCAGCGCAAGCGGCGCTTCGGCGGGTCCGAGGATGGTAATGCCCGACTCGACCGGCGCGGTCTGTCGAAGTGCACGGGCGTGGCCCTCGGCTTCGGCGCGGGTATCGGCGGAGACAATGATCGACACCAGACGGCCATAAGGCGGCAGTTGCGCCCTCTCCCGCTCGATGATCTCCCGTTCGTAAAAGGCCGTGGCATCGCCTGACACCAGCGCCTGCATCACCGGATGCTGCGGCTGGAAGGTCTGCATCAGACCCAGGCTCTTGCGACCGGTACGCCCGGCGCGCCCCGTGACCTGAGAGAGAAGCTGGAAGGTGCGCTCGGCAGCCCGGGGATCACCGTTGGAGAGACCGATATCGGCATCGATAATGCCAACCAGCGTCATCAGCGGAAAGTTATGCCCCTTGGCGACGAGCTGTGTGCCGATGACGATGTCGGCTTCGCCATTGGCGATCGCTTCGAGTTCGAGACGCAGCCGCTTGACCCCGCCGAGATCGGACGACAGCACCAGGGTGCGCGCGTCCGGAAAATGTTTCTCAACTTCCTCGGCGATGCGTTCGACGCCGGGGCCGCAGGCGACGAGATGATCAAGGGTGCCGCATTCGGGGCAGGCATTCGGCGTCGGCTCGTGATAGCCGCATTGGTGGCACTGGATCTGGCCCCGGAACCTGTGCTCCACCAACCAGCTCGAACATTGTGGGCACTGGAAGCGATGGCCGCAGACGCGGCAGAGCGTCAGTGGCGCATAGCCGCGACGATTGAGAAAGAGCAAGGCCTGCTCGCCCCGCTCGACCGCCTTGCCAACGGATCGCAGGAGCACCGGGGACAGGAAGCCGCCACGCTCCGGCGGGTGCCGGCGCATGTCGATGAGATGCAGATCCGGCATCGCCGCATCGGCAAAGCGGGTCGGCAGGTGGATGCGATGATAGCGTCCGGCGATGCAGTTGACCTGGCTCTCGACCGAGGGTGTGGCGGACACGAGAACCACTGGAAACTTGGCAATCCGGGCACGGACCACCGCCATGTCGCGCGCATTGTAGAAGACGCGGTCTTCCTGCTTGAAGGCAGGGTCGTGCTCTTCATCAACGATGATCAGCCCCAGATTTTCGAAGGGCAGGAACAGGGCCGAGCGGGCACCGGCCACAACCCGGATTTCGCCCGTCGCCGCCTGCCGCCAGACCTTTTCGCGCGTCCGTGTTGCAAGATCCGAATGCCACTCGCCGGGTTTTGCGCCGAAACGGTCCTGGAAGCGCTCGAGGAAATTGGCGGTAAGCGCGATTTCAGGCAGCAGGATGAGCACCTGCTTGCCCTGTTTCAGCGTTTCCGCGATCGCCTCGAAATAGACCTCCGTCTTGCCAGACCCGGTGACGCCATCAATCAGCGAGACGGAAAAACCACCATTGCGGATCTGCCCGCGCAACTCATCGGCCGCCTCCAACTGCGGTCCGGCGAGCCGATGTTCCGCGTAGTCGGGATCAGGCATCGCGACGATCGGCGGGGGCGGCAGGAAGACCTGTTCAAAAACGCCCTGCCTGGAGAGACCGTCGATGACGCTGGTGGAAACCCCGGTTGCGTGGACGAGACCACTTTTCGTCCAGGCCAGGCCATCGCTGGCGAGCGTCAGCACCTTCTGCCGCGCCGGCGTCATCTTCTCCGGCTGGTATCCGCTGTAGCGAAGGCCCTCGATCATCGGCTCCGGATCAAGGGCCGCCGGCGCGCGCAACGCCATGCGGGCGACGTAGCCGGGAGGCGAAAGCGTGTAGCTTGCCACCCAATCAAGGAAAGCGCGCATGTCCTGATCGAGCGGCGGGCAGTCGAAGACCTTGGTGATCTCGCGCAGCTTCTTCGGATCAACGGTCGAACCGTCCTCACCATCCCAGACGATGCCGACCACCTGGCGCGGCCCGAGCGGCACCTGGACGATCGCGCCGGGCTCGACGGTGACACCATCGGGCACGGCATAGCTATAGGCGGTGGGCGCCGGCATGGGCACCAGCACCGGCACGACCTTGCGGCGCGGACTGTCGAAGAGTTCGCCGAAAAGGGTATTCGAATCGTCCTTCATCGGCCCGCAACTTGCCCCCGCCGGCCGGGAAAGGAAACACTCTTGTGATTGAACAGCCCGCCTTCGAGCGCTATCGCGACGCAGTTTCTAAGCGGGCAGACATTGCGGGATCAGGTGGAATATCTGCTCAAGGCTGTAGGCGTAATAGAGGCAGCCGGCGATGAAGATGATCCAGACGGCGATGACGCCCGCCATGCCGCCCGCACTGCGGCGTTTGAGCCTTCGCTCCCATCCGAAGCGCTCATCGGAAGAACCGTAGTACTCTTCCAGGAAGCGCAGATAATCGCCGATCTTGAACACATGCCGCATCTGCAGGATGGAAAACAGCAGCCCCATGACCCCGAGGATGATCGGCACTTTCCAGAGCATGGAGAGTGCTTCGGTCGGGATATTCAGACAAATCCGTTCCCCAACGGTCTTCGTGGAATTGGTCGCAAGCCACGCCACCATGGCCGCGGAAGCCACCGGCACGAACTGGACCATCATGAATATCTTTTCGATCGAGTTGTTGATCTCGGCTCTGAGACACCTGTATTCTTCGAAGTGAAATTCATGTTTTGGATCCATCGTCGCCCCGTTCTGTCATCAGAAGCTCTTGCCACGAGATAACAAGCAGAAAGAAGGAGCATGATAAAGCGCCAACTTCATGCAGAGCACTGCTGTTAGTGCTTCGGTAAGCAATCGCACGCCATCGTGGCCGAGTGGCACAACCTTTGAAGGCGCAAGAATTGATCCCGGCTGACGAAAGACTTCTCGGCGAGCGCGCTGCCTGGCTCGAAAGGCTGGGCGCGGAACGCCGCCTGTCCGGCAACACGCTGGAAGCCTATGAGCGCGATACTCGCCAATTCTTGCAATTTCTCTCCGGCTACATCGGCGGCACGGTTCGTCTCGACGACGTCAAGGACCTGCGACCGGCGGATCTGCGTGCCTTTCTCGCCTCTCGCCGAAAGGAAGGGGCTGGCGCCCGCTCACTCGGACGCCATCTTGCGGGTCTGAGGTCCTTCCTGCGCTTTCTCGAACGAGAGGGTCTGGTCAACGCTGCCGGCGCGACGGCAGTGCGGTCTCCCAAACAGCCGAAGTCCCTGCCCAAGCCGCTGACGGGCAGTCAGGCCGTCACAGTGGTCGACCGGAACACACAGATGAACGAGGAACCCTGGATCGCTGCCCGCGATGCCGCCGTCCTCTCTCTCCTTTATGGCTGCGGCCTTCGCATTTCCGAAGCGCTCGATCTCACCCCCACCGCCTTCAAAGCCGGTGCGACGAGCCTCCGTGTCACCGGCAAGGGCGGCAAGACTCGGCTGGTTCCGCTTCTGCCCGTGGTCGCCGCAGCGGTCGAAACCTACAGCAAGCTCTGCCCCTATCATCTGCAGGAGTCGGAGCCTCTGTTTCGCGGTGCGCGCGGAAGCAAGCTGCAGCCGGCAATCATCCAGCGCGAGATGCAGCGGCTGCGCTCAGCACTCGGCCTGCCCGATTCGGCAACACCCCACGCGCTGCGCCATTCCTTCGCCACCCATTTGCTCGGAAGCGGTGGCGATCTGCGTACGATTCAGGAACTGCTCGGTCACGCCAGCCTCTCGACGACCCAGATCTATACCGGCGTCGACAGCGCGCGACTTCTCGACATCTACGACCGCGCTCATCCCCGCGCCTGACCGGCGTTAACCACGATCGTTAAACAAAAGTGAGGACCGGCACCTCTAATGTCCCGGTTTACACAGGAGACGTCATGAACACGCACCGCCTCTTCTCGCTGCGATCCGCTCTTCCGCGCCCGGCTGCGGTCGACGTCCTGTTCTGGCTGGCCAGCGCGCTGCCCCTTTTGCTGCTGGTCGTGCTCGTGACCACTCTCGTATCGATGTCGCCGGCCCGGGCCGCCAGCGAAATCACCTGCAACGGCCGAAACCTTCTGACCGTCATGGAGAAGGACAATCCGGCCGAACTGAAGAAAATCCGGGACGAGGCGGCGAAGGTGCCGAACGGGACCGGCATCTTCTGGAAAATCGAAAAGCAAGGTCTAGCCCCCTCCTGGTTGCTCGGGACGATGCATGTCACCGATCCCCGCGTTCTCACCATGCCGCCCGGCGCGCGCGAGGCGGCTGATGCCGCCGATACCGTGGTGATTGAATCGGACGAGATCCTCGATGAGCAGAAGGCCAGCGCAACGCTGTTGATGCATCCTGAGCTCACCATGTTTACCGACGGGACCAGCATCAAGGATCACCTTGACGCCGAAGACCTGACGGCGCTGGAAAAGGGCTTGAAGGAGCGCGGCTTGGCTCTGGGCGCGGTATCGAAGATGAAGCCCTGGATCCTTGCGAGCTTCGTCGCCTTGCCCGCCTGCGAAATGTCCCGCAAGGCGGGTGGCGCCTCCTTCCTCGACAAGCAGATTGCAGAAAATGCCGTCAAAGCAGGCAAGTCACTGGTCGGCCTGGAGACCATGGTCGAGCAATTGCAAGCCATGGCGGACCTGCCTGTCGATTTTCACTTCCAGGCGCTGATCGAAACCATCGCGCTGGGTGACAAGATGGAAGACGTCACGGAAACCATGACCGAGCTCTATCTGAGCGGCGAGATCGGCATGACCATGCCGATGCTGAAGGCCGTCGCGCCGATGCCGAAAGATGGCGACGAAAGCGCCTATGCCGCCTTCGAGGACCGCATCGTTCGCGACCGCAATCTGGTCATGGCCAAAGGCAGCCTGCCGCTCCTGGAAAAGGGCAATGCCTTCATCGCCGTCGGCGCTCTCCACCTCCCAGGCGAAGAGGGCCTCGTCGAACTTTTCCGCAAGCAGGGTTTTACGGTCACGCGCGCCACAAACTGACGTCTCAAGCCTCAGCGCATCCGCGCCAACATGCTCCGCACAATGAGTTTGTGGAACGGCGTGATCACGAAGATATAGATCCGTCCGAACAGATTGTGCCTGTCTACCAATGTGGTGACGGCCAGTTTGCGTGCCTGGGAACCGGCGGCGGATACATCCAGCACGATCCGAAAATTGAGGTGGCTGTCGTCGAAACCGAGAACGACCTGATCGTCGCGAGCACTGACCACGGGGAAGGCCCCGATGGTCGCTCCTTCATCGATCCCGAGTTCAGCCGACTTCAACCCGAACAGCGCGACGATGCGGTTTCGCAAGGCAAGCAGCAGGCGCATCCATCGCGGCGCATGCCCGAACATCTTCCGCGCGAGATCAAGCGCCGTGGCATCTTCGTCGCGCGTGATCATAGCATAACGATCAGCCCAATCGGCCGAGGGTAGCGCCCGATGCGGCAGCGTCAGCGGTTCTATGGATACGTTCGGCATGCAACGCCCCCAGGATCCGGCGACCACAGGGGCGCCGCGTCTCAGCCTTTGGTCATACGCTGGGCGACGTTCGTCTTCCAGTAGAACTGGTGCACCAGCACTGCGGCAATGTGAACCACGATCAAGATCCACATCAGGAGCTTGAGCGGGCCGCCATGAACGAAGCCGGCTGTCTCGTTGCCAAAGTAGTATTTGCCGATGCCACTGAGGGGCAGGAGAAAAAAGAGGGCATAGAACGCGCCGTGCGCAATCTTCGACGCAAGCCGAAGGATTGGGGGCTCCTCGGCAGGGGCCTCCGGAGCGCCTCGCATCAGGCGGACCACGAGACGGATCAAGCCAAGACAGAGCACCGCGATGCCGACATAGGCATGGATATTGGCAGACGAGAGATCCTCGGGCGACGGCACTTCGCCCCGCTCATAGGCTTCCGTTGCCTCTTCCATGGCGTCAGAAAAGATCAGGTTGAAGAGGATGAGAAGGGCCATCGTCCAGTGCAGGGCTTTCTGGAGGATGGAATAAGACGTGGGAGCGGGCGCGGGCATGGTTTGCCTTTCGTCAATTGGGAAAGAGGCATTGCCCAGACATGATAAAGGCCGCCGCTTGGGGAGCAAGCGACGGCCTTCAATCTTACCGAAATATAATATTTGACCAATGTCAGGTCAGCAGCATCACATGTGCAGCGGCTTGAAGAAGGTTGCGAGTGCTGCTTCCTTCACGGCTTCCGACATGGTCGGATGCGCGTGGCAGGTGCGGCCGAGATCTTCCGACGAACCGCCGAACTCCATCAACACGGCGGCTTCGTGGATCATCTCGCCGGCACCGAGGCCGATGATATGCACGCCGAGAACGCGATCGGTGTCCTTGTCCGCCAGAACCTTGACGAAGCCATCGGAGGCGAGCATGGCGCGGGCGCGGCCATTCGCCGTGAACGGGAACTTGCCGACCTTGTAGGCAACGCCTGCGGCCTTCAGCTCTTCCTCGGTCTTGCCGACGGAAGCAACTTCCGGCTGGGTGTAGACGACACCCGGGATGACGTCATAGTTCACGTGGCCATGCTGGCCGGCGAGGATTTCGGCAAGCGCCACGCCCTCGTCTTCCGCCTTGTGGGCGAGCATCGGGCCCTTGACCACGTCGCCGATGGCATAGATGCCGGCGACATTGGTGCGGTAGTGGCCGTCGATTTCGACGCGACCACGATTGTCGAGCGCAACGCCGGATTCTTCGAGGCCGAGGCCAGCCGTGTAGGGCTTGCGGCCGGTGGCGACGAGCACGACATCGGCTTCGAGCGTCTGGGCCTCACCGCCCTTGACCGGCTCGAACGTAACCTTGGCGCCCGCGCCCGACTTCTCGACACCCGTGACCTTGGCGCCGAGATTGAACTCGATGCCCTGCTTGGCAAGGATGCGCTGGAACTGCTTGGAGACTTCGCCGTCCATGCCGCCGAGGATCGTGTCGAGATATTCGACGACGGTCACCTTGGCGCCGAGACGCGACCAGACCGAGCCGAGCTCGAGGCCGATGACACCGCCGCCAACGACGATCATCTTGGCCGGGACCTTGTCGAGGGCGATACCGCCGGTCGAGGACACGATGACCTTCTCGTCGATCTCGACGGCAACGCCTGGGATGCCGGCGACGTCGGAGCCGGTGGCAATCACGATGTTCTTGGTTTCGAGAACCTGGACTTCACCGGCGTCATTGGTCACCTCGACCTTGCCAGCGCCGAGGATCTTGCCGGTGCCCTGAATGCCGTCGATCTTGTTCTTCTTGAACAGAAAGGAGACGCCTTCGACGTTCGACTTCACGGTCGCGTCCTTGTGCGCCATCATCTTCGGCAGGTTCAGCGTCGGTGCACCGACATCCACGCCGAGATCGGCCATGCCATGGGCCGCATGGTGGAAGACTTCCGATGCATGCAGCAGGGCCTTGGACGGGATGCAGCCGATGTTGAGGCAGGTGCCGCCATAAGTCGCGCGCTTCTCGACGACAGCGACCTTGAGACCGAGCTGGGCCGCCTTGATGGCGCAGACATAGCCGCCGGGGCCGGAGCCGATAACGATGACATCATAAGACATGGGAAGCTTCCTTCGTTTTCGACGGTTACCGACCGCCGCTGACATTCAAGATGGCACCCGTCACATAGGATGCCTGAGGCGAGAGGAGATAAAGAACGCTGTCGGCCACTTCGTCCGCCGTGCCCGGGCGCTGCATCGGAACGATGGGTGCGAGGTCGCGAGCCCGGTTCGGCAGGCCGCCCGATGCGTGGATTTCGGTATCGATGATGCCGGGCCTGATAGCATTGACCCGAACCCCCTCCGTTGCGACTTCACGCGCGAGCCCGAGGGTAAACGTGTCGACAGCAGCCTTGGCAGCGGCATAGTCGACATATTGCCCCGGCGCTCCGAGCACGGCTGCGATGGACGACAGGTTGACGATGACACCGCCCTGCCCGCCATGCTTCGTCGACATCCGCTGCACCGCCTCCGTGGCGCAGCGGATCTTGCCGATCACGTTGATGGCAAAGATGCGGTCGAGCCGCGCGCGGTCGAATTCGTCGACCCGCGCCGTGACATCCACCACACCGGCATTGTTGACGAGACCATGAAGCGGTCCGAGACGATCGACAGCGGCAAAGATGCCGGCAACACCCTCTTCCGTGCCCGTATCGCCCTGGACGATCTCGGCCCTTACTCCCTGTGCCCGGCAATCGGCGGCGACGGCTTCGGCAGCCGACTGGTCCGAGCGATAGTTGACGATCAGGTCATAACCCTGCGCGGCGGCCTTGCGGCAGACGGCGGCACCGATTCCGCGGCTGCCGCCGGTGACGAGAACGAGGGGACGTTGGCTCATGCTGCACATCCCTTGAACTCGAAGACATCCCAGGGCGCGGCCTCCATGCCCTTGCCGACCACGGACGACAGGACCGCCGGTCCGAAGCCGGGCAGGAGAATGGCGTCCGGAGCATCGGCACCTTCCGGCGGCAGAAGGTCTACATGGCCCGTCTTTTCGTCGATGCCGTAGACGATGCCCTTCCAGACGGTGCAGGCGGCGAGATCCGCCCCCGTCACATCACCCTCGGGGCAATTGTTCATCAGCATGCCGACCGGTCGCTCGATCTCGGGATCATAGAGCACATGGCCATTGAGCTTGAACTTGCGGATCTCGCTGTGGAAGCCATGAGTCACGGGCGTGTTCTCGCCGCTGGCGGCAACAAAGTGCAACTCGACTCCGGTTTCAGCCTCGCGATAGGTGGCCTTTTCAATAAGGCAATCAGTGGCAAACGCCGCGTGGGAGAACGCAAGCGCGGCAAGAAGAACGGTTGCCCCTGATGACGCGCCCATGATCCACCTCAAAACACCAGTGCGAGGAACATCAAACCGAGTCCGATCATCGAGCCGAGCCAGACGAGCGAACGAATATAGGGGATCCCGGCCAGATACAGAGGATAGTAGACGATGCGCCCGACGAACCAGACGACGGCACCGATCAAGCCGAGACCCGACGTCTCGCCGATAAAGAGCAGCCCGGCAGCCAGCGCGACGAAGGCCGGATAGGTCTCGCGGAAATTCGACGAAGCCCGGGCGGCACGACCGGCGAGCTTTCCCGCCGGCTGCTTGTTGTCATCACGAGGTCCGGCATTCCACGCCGACCCCAGTTCCTTGGTGGCGAGCATGCCCTGCATCAGGACATGCACCACCAGCAGGACCACGCTCCAGCCAAGGAGCAGGACGAGCGGAGAGGCGGAAGCGGATACCGGCTCCATCGTGAGGTCTCCTTAGAGATCGAGAACCAGACGTTCCGGATCCTCAAGGCTTTCCTTGACGCGAACGAGGAAGGTGACAGCTTCCTTGCCGTCGACGATGCGGTGATCGTAGGAGAGCGCGAGATACATCATCGGACGGATGACGATCTGGCCGCCGACGACGACCGGACGGTCCTGGATCTTGTGCATGCCGAGGATACCCGACTGCGGGGCATTCAGGATCGGCGAGGACATCAGCGAGCCGTAGACGCCACCGTTCGAGATGGTGAAGGTGCCGCCCTGCATGTCGGCCATAGACAGCTGACCGTCACGGGCTGCCTTGCCGAGGCGACCGATTTCCTTCTCGATTTCGGCGATCGACATCTGGTCAGCATCGCGCACGACCGGAACGACAAGACCCTTGTCCGTGCCGACGGCAACGCCGACATGGCAGTAGTTCTTGTAGATGATGTCGGTGCCGTCGATTTCGGCGTTGACGGCCGGCAGTTCCTTCAGCGCATGCGTGACAGCCTTGGTGAAGAAGCCCATGAAGCCGAGCTTCACGCCGTGCTTCTTCTCGAAGATGTCCTTGTAGCGGTTGCGCAGGTCCATGACGGCCTTCATGTCCACCTCGTTGTAGGTGGTCAGCATGGCGGCCGTGTTCTGGGCGTCCTTCAGGCGCTTGGCGATCGTCTGGCGCAGACGGGTCATCTTCACGCGCTCTTCGCGCGAGGCATCGTCGGCAGAAGATGCAGGGCGCGGAGCGGCCGGTGCAGCAGCCGGTGCCGGCGCGGAAACGCCCTTGGCGATGGCGGCGAGGACGTCACCCTTCAGCACCTGACCACGCTTGCCTGAGCCGTCGACGTCAGACGTGGAAATGTTGTTGTCGGCGGCGAGCTTGGCAGCAGCCGGGGCAGCCGGCATGGACGAAGCGGCAGCAGGTGCGGCCGGAGCGGCGGCTGCCGGAGCAGGCGCAGCAGCGGGCGCGGGTGCTGCGGCCGGAGCCGGGGCTGCGGCGCCGGCAGAACCGGCAGCACCTTCGGCGATCTGGCCGAGCAGTGCGCCGAGACCGACGGTCTCGCCGTTCTGGGCGACGATTTCGGTCAGGACGCCCGAGGCCGGGGCCGGGACTTCGACGGTCACCTTGTCGGTTTCCAGTTCGACGAGCGGTTCGTCGGCCTTGACGGTGTCGCCGACCTTCTTGAACCAGGTGCCGACAGTGGCTTCGCTGACGGATTCGCCGAGGGTGGGTACGCGGATTTCAGTGGCCATGATCTCAATTCCGTTGATCAGAGAACGTTACGGTCTGCGAGGGAAAGACTGGGCGGATCAACCGCCCAGTGCGTCCTCGAGGAAGGCTTCGAGCTGGGCGAGGTGCTTGGACATCAGGCCCGTTGCCGGCGAGGCGGCAGCCGGACGACCAGTGTAGCGCACGCGCTGGTACTTGGCGTCGATATGGGCAAGCACCCATTCCAGATACGGATCGATGAACGACCAGGCGCCCATGTTCTTCGGCTCCTCCTGGCACCAGACCATCTCCGCATTGCGGAAGCGGGAGAGCTCGTTGATGAGCGCCTTGGCCGGGAACGGATAGAGCTGTTCGATACGCAGCAGGTAGATGTCGTCGATGCCGCGCTTTTCGCGCTCTTCCAGCAGATCGTAATAGACCTTGCCGGTGCACATGATCACGCGACGGATCTTGGCGTCCTTCTGCAGCTTGATCGGACCATCCTTGATGACTTCGGCGTCGTCCCACAACAGGCGGTGGAACGAGCTTTCGCCAGCCATTTCGGCAAGGCTCGACGTTGCACGCTTGTGACGCAGCAGCGACTTCGGCGTCATCAGGATCAGCGGCTTGCGGAAATCGCGCTTCACCTGACGGCGCAGGATGTGGAAGTAGTTCGCCGGCGTCGTGACGTTGGCGACCTGCATGTTGTCTTCGGCGCAAAGTTGCAGGAAGCGCTCAAGGCGTGCCGACGAGTGTTCCGGACCCTGGCCTTCATAGCCATGCGGCAGAAGGCAGACGAGACCCGACATACGCAGCCACTTGCGCTCACCCGACGAGATGAACTGGTCGAAGACGACCTGTGCTCCGTTGGCGAAGTCGCCGAACTGGGCTTCCCAGAGGGTCAGCGCGTTCGGACGGGCCAGCGAATAGCCGTACTCGAAGCCGAGGACGGCCTCTTCCGACAGCATCGAGTTGATGACTTCGTAGCGGGCCTGGTTCGGCGCGAGATTGGCCAGCGGGATGTAACGGTCTTCGGTTTCCTGATCGTAGAGAACCGAGTGACGTTGCGAGAAGGTGCCGCGTTCGCAATCCTGACCCGACAGGCGGATCTTGTGGCCTTCGACACACAGCGAGCCGAAGGCGAGCGCTTCGCCCATGGCCCAGTCGATGCCTTCGCCGGTCTCGATCATCTGCGCCCGGTTCTCCATGAAGCGCTGGATCGTGCGATGGGCCTTGAAGCCTTCAGGAATGGTCGACAGCTTGCGGCCGATTTCCTTCAGCTGCTTCATCGGCATGGCGGTCTTGCCGCGACGCTGCTCATCGGCATTGTCGGCGGTCCGGAGACCCGACCAGGCACCGTCGAGCCAGTCGGCCTTGTTAGGCTTGTAGCTCTGGCCGGCTTCGAATTCCTGTTCGAGATGGGCGCGCCAGTCGGCCTTCATCTTCTCGAGTTCGCCTTCGGTGATCAGGCCTTCCGCGATCAGACGTTCGCCGTAGATCTGCACGACCGTCTTGTGGGCGCGGATCTCCTTGTACATCTTCGGCTGCGTGAAGCTGGGCTCGTCGCCTTCGTTGTGACCGAAGCGGCGATAGCAGAACATGTCGACGACGACAGGCTTGTGGAACTTCATGCGGAATTCGGTCGCGACCTTGGCCGCATAGACGACCGCTTCCGGGTCATCGCCGTTCACGTGGAAGATCGGTGCCTCGATCATCTTCGCAACGTCGGACGGATAAGGTGACGAGCGCGAGAACGCCGGATTGGTGGTGAAGCCGATCTGGTTGTTGATGATCACGTGCAGCGTGCCGGCAACGCGGTGACCGCGCAGACCGGACAGGCCGAGGATTTCGGCCGTAACGCCCTGGCCGGCAAAGGCCGCGTCACCATGCAGAAGCAGCGGCAGAACCTTAGCGCGCTCCTTGAGCGGGATCACATCACCGTCCCAGACCTTGGCGAGTTGGTCCTGCTTGGCGCGGGCCTTGCCCATGACCACAGGGTTGACGATTTCAAGGTGCGACGGGTTGGCCGTCAGCGACAGGTGCACCTTGTTGCCGTCGAACTCGCGGTCCGAGGAGGCACCGAGGTGATACTTCACGTCGCCGGAGCCTTCGACTTCATCAGGCTTGAACGAACCGCCCTTGAACTCGTGGAAGACCGCGCGATGCGGCTTGTGCATCACATTGGTCAGAACATTCAGACGACCGCGATGGGCCATGCCGAGCACGACTTCTTCCAGACCGTCCTGGCCGCCGCGCTTGATGATCTGCTCGAGCGCGGGGATCAGCGATTCGCCGCCGTCGAGACCGAAGCGCTTGGTCCCCTTGTATTTGACGTCGATGAACTGCTCGAAGCCTTCGGCTTCAATCAGCTTTTGCAGGATCGCCTTCTTGCCGTTCGGCGTGAATTCGACGCCCTTGCCAGGACCTTCGATACGTTCCTGGATCCAGGCCTTTTCTTCCGGATTGGAGATATGCATGAACTCGACGCCGAGCGTCGAGCAATAGGTCCGCTGCAGGATGTCGAGCATCTGCGGGATCGTGGCGTATTCCAGACCCAGCACGTTGTCGATGAAGATCTTGCGGCTGTAATCCGCTTCAGTGAAGCCGTAATTGCTTGGCGAAAGCTCGTTATAGTCTTCGACCGGAGCGGCGAGACCCAGTGGATCGAGCTTGGCATGCAGGTGACCACGCATGCGGTAGGCACGGATCATCATGATGGCGCGCACGCTGTCGCGCGTTGCCTGAAGCACCTCGGCTTCCGAAACCGGCTTGCCGCTGGCGGCAGCCGTGGCTTCGGCCTTGGCCTGAACCTTCTTTTCAATGACCTTTTCGACGACACCCCAGTTGCCGTCCAGCGCAGAAACGAGATCGCCGCCTTCGGCAATCGGCCAGTTTTTCCGCTGCCAGGAAGCGCCCTTTGCGGCCTTCTTCACGTCGGTCGGATTGTCGGCCAGTGCCTTGAAGAAGGCGCGCCACTCGTCGGAGACCGAAGAGGGATCTTCTTCGTAACGTGCGTAAAGCTGTTCGATATAGGCAGCATTCTGTCCGTCGAGGAACGACGTGACCAGGAACTGCTCGTTGGCTTCTTGCCTACCCATGGTGTTTCGCGAGCGCTTCGGCCCGCCTCCCGACTAGAATTGATGGCCGGATGCCCGGCCTGCCGCTCACGATCGCGTCGAATGCGAATCGCCTTATAGATGCGAAATCCAGGCGTAGGATTGATCCATCAACCCTTCGCCTGGCTTGATTTTGGTCAGGTCTCAGCCCTTGAGGACTTCGACCAGGGTCTTGCCCAGACGTGCCGGCGAAGGCGAAACCTTGATGCCGGCGGCTTCCATGGCAGCGATCTTCGATTCCGCATCGCCCTTGCCGCCGGAGACGACAGCGCCGGCATGGCCCATGGTGCGGCCCTTCGGAGCGGTACGACCGGCGATGAAGCCGGCCATCGGCTTCTTGCGGCCCTTCTTGGCTTCGTCGATCAGGAACTGGGCTGCATCTTCTTCAGCCGAGCCGCCGATTTCGCCGATCATGATGATCGAGGTTGTAGCCGGGTCGGCCAGGAACATCTCGAGCACGTCGATGAATTCGGTACCCTTGACCGGGTCGCCACCGATACCCACGGCGGTCGTCTGCCCGAGACCTTCGTTCGAGGTCTGGAACACCGCTTCATAGGTAAGAGTTCCCGAGCGCGAGACAATACCGACCGAACCCTTGCGGAAGATCGAGCCCGGCATGATGCCGATCTTGCACTCTTCCGGCGTTAGGATGCCCGGGCAGTTCGGACCGAGCAGACGCGACTTCGACTTGTCGAGCTTGGCCTTGACCCGCACCATGTCCATGACCGGGATACCCTCGGTGATGCAGGTGATGAACGGGATCTCGGCGTCGATCGCCTCGATGATGGCGTCAGCTGCACCGGCCGGCGGAACGTAGATCACGGATGCGTCCGCACCGGTCTTTTCCTTGGCTTCGGCAACGGTGGCGAAGATCGGCAGGGTTTCACCCTTGGAGCCGGTCCAGTTTTCGCCGCCCTTCTTCGGATGGATGCCGCCGACCATCTGCGTGCCGTAGTAGGCAAGCGCCTGTTCGGTGTGGAAGGTGCCGGTCTTGCCGGTCAGGCCCTGAACGAGGACCTTGGTGTTTTTATTCACGAGAATGGACATGCGTTGATCCCGATCTCTACCGTGAGCTCTTGCGTCGTTTCATCCATAGAATGGCGACGCAGCAAATTATGACGATGCCGACAGCGGCGAAGGGGGAAAGCGGCACACACAATGTGAACGCTGCCGGTGATGCATCCTCATAGAACCCATCACACCACTTTTCCTCTTCCTGCCACCAAAACCAGCAGGCAATGAGAGCCAGCACCGCAACTGCGACGACGGCTCTCGTATTCATGTCAGCCGTTGATCGCCGCGACGATCTTCTTGGCAGCGTCGTCCAGATCGTCGGCTGCGGTGATCGCGAGGCCCGATTCGTTCAGGATCTTCTTGCCAAGTTCGACATTGGTGCCTTCGAGGCGCACGACGAGCGGAACCTTGAGGCCGACTTCCTGCACGGCGGCGACAACGCCTTCGGCAATGACGTCGCACTTCATGATGCCGCCGAAGATGTTGACGAGGATGCCCTCGACCTTCGGGTCAGCCGTGATGATCTTGAAGGCAGCCGCGACCTTCTCCTTGCCGGCGCCACCGCCGACGTCGCAGAAGTTTGCCGGCTCCTTGCCGTAGAGCTTGATGATGTCCATCGTCGCCATGGCGAGACCGGCACCATTGACCATGCAGCCGATATTGCCGTCGAGGGCAACGTAGGCGAGGTCCCACTTCGAAGCTTCGATTTCCTTCGAGTCTTCTTCCGTCTCGTCGCGGAGCGCACGAACGTCGTCGTGGCGGAACAGAGCGTTGCCGTCGAACGAGACCTTGGCGTCGAGAACGCGCAGGTGACCGTCCTGCATGACGATCAGCGGGTTGATCTCGAGCAGGGCCATGTCCTTTTCGGAGAAGGCCTTGTAGAGGATCGGGAAGAGCGACTTGGCGTCTTCCGCGGCAGCACCGGTCAGTTCCAGTGCGGCCGAGATCTTTGCGACGTCAGCGGCGGTGACGCCAGCCTGCGGGTCGATGGCGATCGTATGGATCTTCTCGGGCGTGTCGTGAGCAACGGCTTCGATGTCCATGCCGCCTTCGGTCGAAACGACGAAGGCAACCTGGCCAACCGAGCGGTCGACGAGCAGCGAGCAGTAGAGTTCGCGGGCGATGTCGGCGCCGTCTTCGATGTAGAGGCGGTTGACCTGCTTGCCAGCCTCACCGGTCTGGGCCGTCACCAGCGTGTTGCCGAGCATGTCCTTGGCATGTGCCACGACTTCCTCGATCGACTTCGCCAGGCGAACCCCGCCCTTTGCGTCCGGGCCGAGTTCCTTGAACTTGCCCTTCCCGCGACCGCCCGCATGGATCTGGCTCTTGACCACGTAGAGCGGGCCGGGAAGCTGCTTGGCAGCAGCTTCGGCTTCTTCGACCTTGAGGATCGCCACACCCTTGGCGACCGGCGCGCCGAACTCCTTCAGGAGGGCCTTGGCCTGATATTCATGAATGTTCATAGTCGTGTCCCTGTTCTGGGCCGAAGGGCGATTACTTGAGAGCCGGGGCGATGTTGATGCAGGCTTCGCAGAGGCCGGCAACCGCGCCGACAGACTTCTGGAAGGCTTCTTCCTCGGCCTTGTTCAGGTCGATCTCGATGATGCGCTCGACGCCGCCTTCACCGATGACGACGGGTACGCCGACATACATGTCCTTCACGCCATACTGGCCGGTGAGGTAGGCAGCGCAGGGCAGAACACGCTTCTTATCCTTGAGGTAGGATTCAGCCATCTCGATGGCAGAGGCAGCCGGAGCATAGTAAGCCGAGCCGGTCTTGAGCAGGCCGACAATCTCGGCGCCGCCGTCACGGGTGCGCTGAATGATTTCTTCCAGGCGCTCCTTGGTGACCCAGCCCATCTTGACGAGGTCGGTCAGCGGAATGCCGGCAACGGTGGAGTAACGGGCGAGCGGCACCATGGTGTCACCGTGGCCGCCGAGAACGAAGGCGGTGACGTCTTCGACCGACACGTTGAACTCAGCCGACAGGAAGTGGCGGAAGCGGGCCGAGTCGAGAACGCCGGCCATGCCGACGACCTTGTTGGCCGGGAGGCCGGAGAACTTCTGCAGAGCCCAGACCATCGCGTCGAGCGGGTTGGTGATGCAGATGACGAAAGCGTTCGGGGCATACTTCTTGATGCCGGCGCCGACCTGTTCCATGACCTTGAGGTTGATGCCGAGCAGGTCGTCGCGGCTCATACCCGGCTTGCGGGCAACCCCGGCGGTGACGATGCAGACGTCAGCACCTTCGATGGCGGCGTAGTCGCTCGCGCCAGACAGCTTGGCGTTGAAGCCTTCAACTGGACCGGACTGGGCGATATCCAGACCCTTGCCCTGCGGGATGCCATCAGCAATGTCGAACAGGACGATATCGCCGAGTTCCTTCAGACTGGCGAGATGCGCCAGCGTTCCACCAATCATACCAGAACCGATAAGAGCGATCTTTTTGCGCGCCATTGCAGAGCTTCCTTTTAGATCCAAAACCAAGGTCGAGACGGAGTGTTAGCCTGCCCTTGTGGACAGACCGCATAGACCCAACCTGATAGAATCGCAATCGATAATTTTCGGTGTATGGATTTCAATCGGTTAGAACATAAAAATCTTACGTAAACGTAAGAATTTCCGTCATGCGATCGTCATGATTTGTTCCGTAGCCGCTCATGGTCGGCGAGATAATCGGCGCTGCGCATCTCGAACAGACGGGACACAGTGCGATCGAACTCGAACCCTTCCGTACCTTTCTTTTCGGTCAGCAAGGCCTCCGGCATCGCAACGGCCGAGGCAAACAGGCGCACCCGCGCATCGTAGAGCGCGTCGATCAGAATGATGAAACGCTTGGTCTCGTTTCGCTTCTCCGGCCCAAGAGGGGGTATGTTTTCGACGAAGACGACGTCGAAACGCTGCGCGATGGCGAGATAATCCGATGCCCCAAGCGGCTTCGCGCAGAGCTCCTCAAAGGTGAAGCGAGCTTGCCGGCCGCATGCTCTCGGGATCTCGACCTCCCGCCCCTTCATCTCGATCGTCACGGGGACCTCTGGCTGCCCTCCAGTCAGGCGGGTCCAGGCCCGATCCATCATCGACGCAGACTGAGGAGAGAGCGGCGCGACATAGACTGGCAGACTTTCCATCTTTTCAAGTCTGTAGTCTGTCGGCGAATCCAACGAAGAAACCTCCACATATCGCTGCAGGAGATCGATGAAGGGCAGAAAGAGCCCCCGGTTGAGACCATCGCGATAGAGATTGACCGGCTCCACATTGGAGGTTGCGACCAGAATGCAGCCGCGTGCGAAAAGCTCGGTGAACAGCCGCGCCAGGATCATCGCGTCGGCGATGTCTGTCACGGTGAACTCGTCGAAACACAGAAGCTGCGCCTCTTCGCGCAATGCAGCCGCGACGGGGGGGACAGGATCCGCCTGCTTCGTCTCCCCGGCCTTCAGCTTCTGCCGATGGGCATGAATTCGACCATGAACGTCCGCCATGAACTCGTGGAAATGTGCCCGGCGTTTCTTTTCGATCGGGGCGAGCCTGAAGAACAGGTCCATCAGCATGGTTTTACCGCGGCCGACACTACCATGGACATAAAGACCCATGATCGGCGTCTGCGGCTTGCGGCGCTGGGCAAACATCCAGCCCAGGGCACTGGTTTTGGCCGCAGGCTTGCGCGCCTTGAGTTCCGTCAGAATGCGGTCGAGTTTGGCCGCAACCTGCATCTGGGCAGCATCCGGTTGCAGGGTGCCTGCCTCCGTCATCGAACGCAACTGTTCGACGACGCTGAGCGCATAATCGGGAATGGGCCGCATGGGATACGCCTCAGCGACGGCCGCGTGGCCGCCGCAGGATGAAGGATGGGTTTAGCGGCTCAGGCTGACCGGCTGACCGGAGCTGGTGGTACCGTCGAATCGAGCATCAGCCGTCTTGTAGAGGCTGCCGATGACATTGCCGTTGCGGTCTTTAAGCACGACCTGTTTGCCAGCCACTTCCCAGGATCCCATCGCGGTCAGTTCGCCGGCGCAGCCGCGGGTACCGCCGCGTGAGCCGCTGCCGAGATTGGTGAGCGTGAGGAACATGTCGCAGCTCGCGCCGGCGCTCTGGACCCGCCAGTTGCCGACCATGGATTCCTTGGTGACGTCGAGAGCCGTCCCGGGAGCAGCACCCGTTCCAACCGCCGCTGCGGTATTGGCAGGCGCCGCCGGGAACTGCGAGGGATCGGTGGTACCGGGGGGAGGAAGCTGACCGGACTGAACGGAGGGGACCGGCTGCGCCTGAAGCGGCGGCAAGGCGCTGTTGGCCGAATTCATGTCGCTATAGGAGGTTCTCTGACAACCTGCCAGCGCCAGAAGAATGGCTGCGCCGGTGACCGCATGGCTCAATTTCATCATTATGCTCCCGCTTTTGCGACCTGCGCCGCAACCTGCCGTACAACTGGGTTAGAAATATGATACGCGAAGATGGTTAATCAAGTTCCATATCGCGCGCGATCTATAGCCGGCACTATACGGACAAAGTAAGGCCGCCCGAAACAGGTCTCGAGCGGCCTCGCAATGTCGTGATTGACGATCAGCTGCGACGCTCGACCATCATCTTCTTGATCTCGGCGATTGCCTTGGCCGGGTTCAGTCCCTTCGGGCAAGCCTGTGCGCAGTTCATGATCGTGTGGCAGCGATAGAGCCGGAACGGATCCTCGAGGTTGTCCAGGCGTTCGCCGGTTGCTTCATCGCGGCTGTCGATTAGCCAGCGATACGCCTGCAGGAGGACGGCCGGACCGAGATAACGGTCGCCGTTCCACCAATAGCTCGGACAGGAGGTCGAGCAGCAGGCACAGAGAATGCACTCATAGAGACCGTCGAGCTTCTGACGGTCTTCATGGCTCTGTTTCCACTCCTTCGCCGGCGTCGGCGAAACCGTCTTGAGCCATGGCTCGATCGACCGGTGCTGAGCATAGAAGTTGCTGAGATCGGGCACGAGATCCTTCACGACAGGCATATGCGGCAGCGGATAGACCTTCACCGTCCCGGTGATATCGTCCATGCCCTTCGTGCAGGCCAGCGTGTTGGTCCCATCGATATTCATCGCGCAGGAGCCGCAAATACCTTCACGGCAGGAGCGGCGCAGCGTCAGCGTAGGATCGATGTTGTTCTTGATGTAGAGAAGGCCATCGAGAACCATCGGGCCGCAGTCGTCGACATCGATGTAATAGGTGTCGATGCGCGGATTGGCGCCGTCATCCGGATTCCAGCGATAGATCCGGTACTCACGGACATTCTTGGCGCCGGCCGGCTTCGGCCAGACCTTGCCTTCGGTGATCTGGGAATTCTTGGGGAGAGCAAGTTCTACCATGATGAGTTCCTCAAATCAGTACACGCGAGCCTTCGGCGCGATCTTGTAGGGATCGATACCTTCGGCGATGAGCTCGGTATGAACAGGACGGTAGTCGAGCTTGACGTCACCCGCTTCAGAAACCCAGGCCAGCGTATGCTTGCGCCAGTTCTCGTCGTCGCGTCCGGCAAAGGGGCCGGACGTGTAGTCTTCGCGGGCATGCGAGCCACGGCTTTCCTTGCGGGCCTCGGCGCCGTAGACGGTGGTGATCGCGTTGGCCATCAGGTTGTGCAGTTCGAGCGTCTCGACCAGATCGGAATTCCAGATCATCGAGCGGTCGGTGACCTTGATGTCGGGCAGTTCCTTCCAGATGGCCGACAGACGCTTGCAGCCGCTTTCCAGCGATTCCTGCGTGCGGAAGACGGCCGCGTCTTCCTGCATGGCGCGCTGCATCTTGTCGCGCAGCACGGCGGTCGGGGTCTGGCCCGAAGCGTGACGCGTCTTGTCGAAGCGGTCCATGATCTTGTCGCAGGCGGCAACATTCAGATGCGGGATCGGCTCGGCCTTGTTGATGACCTCGGCAGCCCGGATCGCAGCGGCGCGACCGAAGACCACAAGGTCGATCAGCGAGTTGGAGCCGAGACGGTTGGCACCGTGAACCGATGCGCAACCGGCTTCGCCGACGGCCATCAGACCCGGGATGATGCGTTCCGGATTGCTGCTATCGGCGTTCAGGACTTCGCCCCAGTAGTTGGTCGGGATGCCGCCCATGTTGTAGTGAACCGTCGGCAGAACCGGGATCGGCTCGCGGGTGACGTCGACACCGGCAAAGATCTTCGCCGATTCCGAAATCCCGGGCAGGCGCTCGTGCAGGACGGCCGGATCGAGGTGGTCGAGATGCAGGAAGATGTGGTCCTTGTTCTTGCCGACGCCACGACCTTCACGGATTTCCATCGTCATGCAGCGCGAGACGACGTCACGCGAGGCAAGGTCCTTGGCCGAAGGAGCATAACGCTCCATGAAGCGCTCGCCTTCGGAATTCACGAGATAACCGCCTTCGCCGCGCGCACCTTCGGTGATCAGGCAGCCGGCGCCGTAGATGCCGGTCGGGTGGAACTGGACGAATTCCATATCCTGCAGCGGAAGACCCGCGCGGGCGATCATGCCGCCGCCGTCACCGGTGCAGGTATGAGCGGACGTTGCCGAGAAGTAGGCGCGACCGTAGCCGCCAGTGGCGAGGACCACCATCTTCGCGGCAAAGCGATGGATCGTGCCGTCATCCAGGTTCCAGGCGACGACGCCGGTGCAACGGCTGCCATCGTCGGACATGATCAGGTCGAGCGCGAAATACTCGATGAAGAATTCCGCATTGTTTCGTAGCGACTGGCCATAAAGCGTGTGCAGGATCGCGTGGCCGGTACGGTCGGCAGCAGCGCAGGTGCGCTGAACCGGCGGGCCTTCGCCATAGTTCTGCATGTGACCGCCGAACGGGCGCTGGTAGATCTTGCCTTCTTCGTTACGCGAGAAGGGAACGCCGTAATGCTCAAGTTCGTAGACCGCCTTCGGCGCTTCCATGGCGAGATACTGCATGGCATCGACGTCGCCGAGCCAGTCGGAACCCTTGACGGTGTCATAAAGGTGCCACTGCCAGCAGTCGGGCGTCATGTTGTTCAGAGAAGCGGCGATACCGCCCTGCGCCGCAACCGTGTGCGAACGGGTCGGGAAGACCTTGGTAATGCAAGCCGTCTTGAAGCCTTGTTCGGCCATGCCGAGCGTCGCACGCAGACCAGCGCCGCCGGCGCCGACGACCACGACGTCATAGGAATGATCAACATAGGTGTAGGCCTTGCCGGTCTGGGCGAAGTTATGAATGGTTGCCATGTTGAATTACCCTACGAAAGCGATCTTCAAGATGGCGAAAAGACAGAGACCACCGATCAGGATCGCAAAGAATGTGTTGAGCATCAGAAGCAGGAGCTTGGGGATCTCCGCGTGGATATAGTCCTCGATGATCACCTGCATACCGAGCTTCATATGGATGAGCGCCGATAGCACGACCAGTCCCATAACCACCGCGACCAGCGGGTGCGACAATGCGCCGACCACCTCGGCGTATGGGGCGCCATTGTACATCACCAGGAAGCCGACGAAGAAAAGGATCAGCGGGATGTTGGCAACGGCGGTCATTCGTTGACGCCAGAAATGTTCCGTCCCGTCCTTGGCAGAGCCAAGGCCACGAACCTTACCGAGCGGTGTGCGCATATCCATGGAAAATTGCCTCAGGTGCGGATGATGTAGGCGACGACCCAGACAAGAAGGGTCAGGACGACAGACGCGATGATGTTCGCCTTCGCGAGCTTTGTGGAGAAGTGCTTGTCAAAACCATAGCCGACATCCCACATCAAATGGCGCAGACCGCCGAGCATGTGGTGGATGAGCGCCCAGGTGAAGCCGAACAGGATCAGGCGACCGAGGATGGTGCCCATGAACCAGTTCACCCACTCAAAATAGTCAGCACCGGTCGAAGCGGCGATCAACCACCATGCGACGAGGATGGTGCCGAAATAAAGAGCGCCGCCGGTGATGCGGTGCAGGATCGACATGACCATGGTGGGAATAGGTTTGTAGATTTGCAGGTGCGGCGACAGGGGCCGGTTTTTTGTCACATTCGCCATCTAAACCTCGCGGCGTCTCGATGCGGTCCGAGAATACGGACGTATTGTTTGCAATGCGTCATAACGTTTGTGGTGCATCGCATCAGGGGGACGTTTAATCCTCGAAACCCCAGACGACAAGCACATTCGCTTGACGATTTCAATTTAATCGATTCGCGTGAATAGAACTTTAGCATCACGCATCGACGTTCCTTTCACTACGAAAAAACCAAGTCATTGGATGACTTTAGCCACTTTATCCGGCATGGTGCGTTAACCGCTGGTTAACCATGATCCGGAGCGTGACCCGATGTACCTGTTTCGTCTAGCCCTGACCTCCGCACTGTCGATCCTTCTCGCAGCGTCCGTCGCTTCGGCTGACGCTGAGATGTCACGAGGATACGGGCATTACGGTCACCACCAACAGAGCGTCATCGGAGGAAATGGCCTGCCATCGGTGGTCCCCGGCGTCGGCACCTTTGTCGGAAACGTCTCGGCAGTGCGCATCAAGCACAACGGCGTCTTTCTGGCCTTCGACCGCAGCGCACCTCGCAACGCGCCGATCGTTCGGACACCAGAGGTCAATGTGCAGATTATCGAGATTTCAGCGGAAAATGAGGACGCAGCCTGCTCCTTCGAAGCAGGCGTCTGCGTGATTAGGCCCGGCCGCTAGACGAAACGCCAGACCGTGGTCTTCTTGATCTCGGCGTCCTCAAGCACCCGCGTTACCGGCACCATATACGTGGCCAGCGGCTCCAAACGCTCGGTCGGCCGGTAGCTGCGTCCCGGATCCCCGACCAGCACCTGACAACCGGCCTTGGCCAAGGTCTCGAACCACGATGTCAGCGCCTGAGCAAACCCGCTGTCATAAAAAACGTCGCCCGCCAGGACGACATCGAAATCCACCGACAGCCCAATCAGATCGTCATCGGTGAAGGAGAGCGCCACGCCGTTGAGCGCGGCATTGAGCCGCACGGCTGTCCGCGCCCAGGGATCGATGTCAGCCGCCAGCACCTCGCTGGCGCCAGCCATCGCTGCGGCTATTGCGACCAGTCCGGAACCGCTGGCAAAATCCAGCACGCGTTTGCCCCGGACGAGATCCGGATGATCAAGAACATGACGCGCAAGCCCCTGCCCTCCCGCCCAGGCAAAGGCCCAGAACGGCGGCGGCAACCCGATCGCTTCCAGGTCCTCCTCGGTCTTCAGCCAGAGGTCATGAACCTCGCTCGCGAGGTGCAACTGGATTTCCGGCACATGCGGCGGCGCGATCGGGCTGGTATTGCCGAGGATAAACTGTTCCGGATCGGTCTTCACGATAGCCCCGCTCAAACGGGCGGATTGTCGAGGCCGCCCATGCGGCAGACTTCAAAGTACTCGTCCTCGGTGACGGGCTGGACAGACAACCGCATTGAGGTCACCAGCGACATTTTCGCGAGCTTTTCGTTTGCCTTGATGTCCTTCAGGCTCACCGGCTTCGGCATGTCACAGACCGCACGGATGTCGACGCAGTCCCAGCGGGCATCGCCCTCGGCGGTGGAATCCGGATGGGACAGCGCGCAGACCTCGACGATCCCGACCACTTCCAGCCCCTCGTTCGAGTGATAAAAGAAGCCCTTGTCGCCGATCTTCATCGCCCGCATGTTGTTGCGGGCGAGATAGTTGCGCACGCCAGTCCATTCTTCACCAACGTCTCCCTTGGCCTTCTGCATTTCCCAGGACCACTTGAAGGGTTCGGACTTGTAGAGCCAGAATGCCATCGTCTTTACGCCTCGGGATTGTTGAAGACCCAGTTATAGGGCTTGATCTCGACCGTCTCGAAAAGGCCGGCCTTGGCATAGGGGTCCTGCGCCGCGAGCGTCTTGGCGGCATCGATATCGTCAGCCGCGATGAGCAGCATCGACCCACAGGGCTTGCCGTCTGCATCCAGGAAAGGACCCGCGATCTTCAGCTGGCCCGCAGCATTCAGTCCGTTCAGCCACTCGACATGCGGCGGACGCGTTTCCATCCGAAGGTTCAGGTGTCCGGGCTTGTCGGCGCAGATGACGGCAAACAGCATCTCTTGTCTCCTAGGGGATCTCTTATTCGGTGGTGATCGGTCGTGACATCAGTTGGGTGATGGCGGTCGGGATGTCCAGCCTGCCATCGATGATCGCGGCAACGGCTTGCGTGATCGGCATTTCGATCTCGTAGCCTTCGGCCAGCCTTGCCGCAACCTCAGCCGCAAAAGCACCCTCGACGAGCGATCCCTGCTGCGTGCCGATCGGCTCGCCCCTGCCAAGCGCGATACCGAAACGCAGGTTGCGGGACTGATGGCTGGTCGCGGTCAGCACGAGATCGCCGAGACCAGACAAGCCCCGCACCGTATCCCCGCGTCCACCCATCGCATCGACGAGCCGCGACATCTCGGCAAGCCCGCGCGCGATCAGCGCCGCCCGCGCCGAATCGCCGAGGCCCATGCCCTCGACGATCCCGCAGGCAATGGCGAGCACGTTCTTCAAGGCACCGCCAAGCTGCACGCCGATCCGGTCGTCCGACGCATAAAGTCGGAAGGTCTGACCTGAAATCGCCCTGGCCAAGTGCTCGGCGAGAGGCAGATCTTCAGCCGCAATGGCCATTGCGGTCGGCAGGCCCTTGGCGATATCCGCCGCAAAGCCCGGACCCGAAAGCATGGCGATCGGATGGCCCGGCAGAGCGCTTTCGAGGACATCGGTCAAAAGACGCGAGGTCTGCTTCTCGATGCCCTTGGCGCAGATGACGATGGGTGCACCCGGCTTCAGATGCGGCCCGTAGGTTTCGGCCGCCGCAATCTGTGCCTGGGATGGCATGGCAAAGAGGACGATATCGGCGCCAGCGAGATCCTTCGGCAAGGCTGAAAAGACGAGGTTATCGGGCAAGCGGATACCGGGGAGGGCTGCCTCATGCATTCGACTGGCAGCAAGATCTGCCATTGCCGAAGCATCGCGCCCAACCAGCAGCACCTCGGCTTTTCCAGTCTGGGAAATGACAGCGGCAAGTGCGGTACCGAAAGCACCCGCGCCAACGACCGCAATTTGGTGTACCCCGCTCATGCTTTCGCACCGCGCTTGCCGTAGGCGAGAAGCGCTTTGGCATCCGCATCGAGCGGCCAGCGGGACCGGGGCGCGACCGCAAGTTCGTCTGCAGGCATATCGAGCGCCATGCGCTCCAGGCCCGCCCAGGCAATCATGACGGCATTGTCCGTGCACAGGTGATGCGGCGGCGCGACGAAACGGAAACCGTGTGTCGCACACAGTTCGTCGAGCGTCTGCCGAACCGCTTTGTTGGCGGCGACCCCACCGGCAACGACGAGCGCCGGCTGATCGACGCCCGGAAAGGTTTCGGAAAACCGCTGCAAGCCACGACCGATGCGGTCCTTGAGCGTCCGGGAAATCGCATGTTGGAACGAGGCGCAGATGTCGGCGATGTCCTGATCGGTCACGGGCGCAATGCTCTCTGCTGCTTGCCGCACGGCCGTCTTCAACCCCGAGAACGAGAAATCAAGTCGGGCCTCGCCGACCAGCGGACGGGGAAAGACGAACCGCTTGGGATCGCCCGATGCAGCTGCGCGCTCGACGGCCGGTCCACCGGGATAAGGCAGCCCGAGCAGCTTGGCCGTCTTGTCGAAGGCCTCACCAAGCGCATCGTCGATCGTCGTGCCCCAGCGTTCATAGTCCCCGACGCCTTTGACCAGAACGAGCTGGGTGTGACCGCCGGAAACGAGCAGCATCAGATAGGGGAAGGCAACGCCATCCGTGAGCCGCGCAGTCAGGGCATGACCTTCGAGATGGTTGATGGCATAGAGCGGCTTGCCCGTCGCCATGGCGAGCGCCTTGCCCGTCATCAGTCCCACCAGCAGCCCGCCGATCAATCCGGGACCGGAGGTAGCGGCAATCGCATCGACCTCGGAAAGCGTGATCCCGGCGCGCTGCAGGGCTTCCTCTATCAATGTATCCAACGCATCGACATGCGCGCGCGCGGCAATTTCGGGCACCACGCCGCCATAGGCGCTGTGCTCGTCGAGCTGGCTGAGCACGACATCGGCCTCCGTCGACGCAGACCCGTCTTCCATGCGGGTGACGACCGCTGCGGCGGTCTCGTCACAGCTGGTTTCGATGCCGAGAATGCGCAGTTTGGATGCCATGGAGCCTGTCATTGATTGCGGTTGCCGAGAAACCGGTCTACGAAACCTGTCGGTAACAACGGACAAGTTCGGATGCAAACAAAACCTTTCCGTATCGGCACGCGCGGCAGCCCGCTGGCGCTCGCCCAGGCTTCTGAAACACGCGCGCGCCTGATGGTGGCCCACAGCCTCCCGGAAGAAATGTTCGAGATCGTCGTCCTGTCGACCAAAGGTGACAGGATTACCGACCGTGCGCTTTCCGAAATCGGCGGCAAAGGCCTGTTTACCGAGGAGCTCGAAGAACAGCTTCTGACCGGCGACCTTGATTTTGCTGTGCATTCGTCCAAGGACATGCCGACAAAGCTGCCGGACGGGCTCTTTCTGTCCGCTTTCCTGCCGCGCGAAGATGTACGCGATGCCGTCGTCGGCCGTACCGCCCCGACGCTGGCGGAACTTCCGCATGGTGCGACCGTAGGATCCTCTTCGCTACGCCGTCAGGCCCTCATTCGCCGGCTTCGTCCTGATATCAATGTCATCACCTTCCGGGGCCTTGTCGATACAAGACTGCGCAAACTCGCAGACGGCGAGGTGGATGCGACCCTGCTTGCTTTCGCCGGACTGAAGCGGCTCGGTAAGCCGGATGTCCCGACGCAGCTGCTCGATCCCGCCGATTTCCCGCCAGCACCGGCGCAAGGCGCGATCTGCATCGAAAGCCGCATCGGTGATTCGAGGGTGAACGAGTTGCTCGATGCCATCAATGATCGCGACACCTTCGACGCGGTCAGTTGTGAGCGCGCATTTCTAGGCGCTCTGGATGGCTCCTGTCGCACCCCGATTGCCGGCCATGCGACGGTGGACGGCGACACGGTCCGTTTTGCCGGCATGATTCTTACGCCCGATGGCAGCCGCTGGCATGATGTGGAAATCGAAGGAAGCCGGACAGGCGCCGCAGTGCTCGGCGCAACGGCCGGCGGAACCATACGCACGAAGGCGGGCACCGATTTCTTCGACAGTTGGGGCTAAGCCATGCGCGTTCTGGTGACGCGCCCGATGCCGGCAGCCGAACGGACTGCCGCTGAGCTGGTGAGACGGGGCCACCAACCGGTCCTGCTGCCGCTGATGCGGGCCGAACACCGGCTTGAAGGATTGCGGGACGGCCCTGCGCCAGGCACATCGGGCCTGGCCCTCACCAGCGCCGAAGCCCTGCGTGCACTGGCGGAACTGTCGCGACCGGACATAGAGCCCTATCTGAAGCTCCCAGTGTTTGCCGTCGGTGACGCGACAGCGATGCGGGCCCGCGCGCTCGGCTTCGGCAGGATCGAGACGGCTGCGGGAGATGGCGCATCCCTCGCTCGACATCTCCTGGCGTCACCCGCGATCGACCGGGCAAGACCGATCCTCTACCTCGCAGGCAGCCCCAGATCTCCGGAATTCGAACAGACCCTGAAGGATGCCGCACACCCGGTCGAGGTGATCGAATGCTATCGCATGATCCCGATCGAGCGCGAAGCAACAGACATCAGCCAAACCCTGACTCCACAGCCGGACTGCATCCTTCTCTACTCCTCTGAGACCGCACGGCTCTTCGCGCGCGCCGTGGCATCGGCCGGTCTCTTGGGAGACCTGAGAGGAAGTCTGCGTTTCCTCTGCCTCAGCCACAAGATTGCCTCTGCGCTTGACGAAGATTTTCGCACTCATGCGAGCTGGCCCAGGGAACCTCGGGAGGACTTGCTGCTTGATCTGATCTAGGGCGGGGAACAAGGAAATGGTTCTTCACCCTTCCCATCGCCGCACGGACTGACTACGTTTAAAGCCATCTAGGGAAATGAAGAGGTTGCCATGGTTTCCGGAAAGCCACCCCGTCGATCGAAGTCCCCGGACGATCCGGTCACGATCGAACTGACGGCCGAGGAAACGACACGGGCAACCGAGCCCGTATCGACCACGGCAACGAGCGACAACGCGGCCCCTGCCGAAGACGCTGTGGATCCGGACCGATCAACGCAAGCCCCCACCGAGACCACAGAGAGTGAAGCGACAGCAGCCGCACCGGAAGCCGCGACGGCCGCTTCCGACAGCGACGCAGGAACCGAACCTTCGCGGGATCGGGGAGCCTCGGCGACACCTACCCCTCCGACAGTCTCGCCCGGGACCTCCGCCCTGATCGCCTCCGGCATCTTCGGCGGCCTTGTCGCCTTGGCGCTCGCCGGCAGCATGCAATATGCCGGCGTCATTCCCGGCATCGGCCCGCAGAAAGAGAGTGTCGCTCCTGCAATTGACACGGCAGAGTTGGAAGCGCTGAAAGCTGAGGTAGACAGCCTGAAATCGGCGCCAGCTGCACAGGAGACAGATCCTGCCCTGGCCGAACGCATCGCCGCGTTGGAGGCAAAGGCCAGCGTCGCCCAGTCGACCCCAGGCGCCGATCCGGCTATCCTTGAGCAACTGCGGACCCAGCTTGCGGCGGCGGAGCAATCGATAGCCGCTCTCCGTAACCAGATCGCCAGCAACGCGGAAGCCCTTGACCAGAGCCAGGCGCGTCTCGCCGAAGCTGAGCGCAAGATCGACGAACCACGCAGCGATGTCGAGATGGCCCGCGCCATCGCGCTCGCCGGCCTGAAGACCGCAATCGATCGCGGTGGCCCCTTCCTGTCCGAGTTGGACGCGCTGAAAAGCGTTTCCCCCGAAGACCCGGCCATTGCACCGCTCTCACGCATGGCCTCTGCCGGCCTCTCATCCCGCTCGGATCTGTTGCGCGATTTCAGCCAGGTTTCCAACGACATTCTCGCCGCCGTCAACCAGCAGGATGTGGGCGAAGGTTGGACGGACCGTCTGCTCGCCAGCGCCAGGTCTCTCGTGAAGGTACGGCCCGTCGGTAATGTCGAGGGTGAAACGCCCGAGGCCATCGTCGCCCGGGTGGAAAACAAGTTGCAGAACGGCGACCTAAAGGGAGCGTCTCTCGAATGGGAGACCCTGCCAGAAGCCGGCAAGGCGGCATCGGCCGATTTCGCCCAGTCTTTGAAGAACCGCATTGAGGCGGAGGAACTGGTCGCGGGCGCCTTGTCCAAGACCGTCGCCGGAAATGGGGGCTGATGGCATGACGACGATCGTGAAGGTTTTGTTTTTCCTCGCCCTGATCCTCGCCGCCGGCTTCGGCTTCTCCTGGATTGCCGATCGCCCTGGCGACATCTCGCTCGTCTGGCAGGGGCAGAGCTACCAGACGACCCTGCTCGTTGCGATCACTGCCCTGGTGGCTCTGGTGGCTTTCGTGATGATGATCTGGTGGGTAATCCGCACGCTCTGGACTTCGCCGCATTCGGTGCGTCGCTATTTTCGGGCGCGCAAGCGCGACCGGGGCTATCAGGCGCTGTCCACCGGACTGATTGCAGCAGGCGCGGGCAACGCCCTTCTTGCCCGGCGAATGAGCGCCCGGGCCCGCGGCCTGATCCGCGCCGACCAGGAGCCGCTGATCCGCGTCCTGGACGCGCAGGCGGCCTTGATCGAGGGGCGTCATGACGAAGCGCGGCGCCTCTATCAGGAAATGTCGGAGGACCCGGAAACACGAGAATTGGGTTTGCGCGGCCTCTATGTCGAAGCAAACCGGCTCGGCGCCCACGAAGCCGCGCGCCAATATGCCGAGACAGCAGCAGAACATGCCCCTTACCTCCCTTGGGCGGCCAAAGCGACGCTGGAATACCGATGCCGTGCAGGCCATTGGGATGACGCAATCCGCCTGCTCGATCAGCAGCGCATCGCCAATGTTCTTGATCGCCATGAGGCGGACCGCCTGAAGGCAGTACTGCTGACAGCACGCGCCCAGGACCAGCTTGAGGCGGAACCTGCCGCGGCACGGGACAGTGCGCTCAAGGCTCTGAAGCTGGCAAAGGATCTGGTTCCGGCAGCGATCGTCGCGGCAAAGGCCTATGTCCGGGAGGACAATCTGCGCAAGGCGGCGAGCACGCTCGAACAGTCGTGGAAGCTCGAACCGCATCCCGAAGTCGCGGCAGCCTATGTCCGTGCGCGAAGCGGAGACAGTGCTGCGGACCGTCTGAAGAAAGCGGAAAGACTGGAAGCGCTCAAACCGAACAACTATGAATCCCTGCTTGCCGTTGCCGAAGCTGCACTCGAGGCGCAGGATTTCAAACGCGCGCGCTCCAAGGCGGAAGCCGCAGCCCGGATGGGCTCGCGGGAACGTGTTTATCTGCTGCTCGCTGACATCGAAGAGGCCGAAACCGGTGATCAAGGCCGGATTCGCCATTGGATGGGGCAGGCGCTGAAGGCCCCTCGCGATCCGGCCTGGGTTGCGGATGGCCATGTGTCGGAACGCTGGATGCCGATCTCACCCGTCACCGGCCGTCTGGATGCATTCGAATGGAAAACGCCCTTCGACCAGCTCAGCGGTCCGATTGAAGAAGGAAGTGTGTCGGACGGGGAGCGGGCGCTCGCGTCACTGCCGCCGGTCCGTGACAACGGCAATGCCTATCCTCCTTCAGCAGAGACCGCCGAAGCGGAAGTCGTCGTGGTCGAAAAATCAAAGGCCTCAATGCCGGAAAAAGCCGATCGTCAGACCAGCGCGGCCGGATCGGTGGCCGAAGAGGCCAGAAAGCCTATGCCGCAGAACGCTCCTGCGGAACCATTTTTCGGTCGTCCACCGGATGATCCCGGCGTCAAGGATCCACTGACGGCCACCGCCGAACCCAAGACCCGCCTCAAACTGTTCTGACAGACAGGAATCCGATGCTTCTCGATCGCCTTCAGACCTTTTTCCAGTCAGTCATGCAGGATCATCCGAGGGCTATGTTTGCCCATGACGACCCGAGAGTCGCCATGGCGGCGCTCTGTTTTCAGGTGATGGAAGCTGACGGCGTGGTATCGGATGCGGAGCGGAACAAGCTGCGCGGCATCCTCAAGGAGCAGTATGGTCTGGAAGGCGAACAGCTGGATGCCGTGCTCGCGGCCGGTCAGGAAGCCGAAAACGAAGCGGTCGATTACTACCGCTTCACCAACGACTTGAAGCGACACCTCAACGAAACCGAGAGACAGCAGCTGGTCGGGATCCTCTGGGATATCGTGTACGCAGACGGCACACGCAGCGAGATGGAAGATCACGCGATTTGGCGTGTGGCTGATCTTCTGGGCGTCTCCGGCCGGGAACGAATCGTCCAGCGGCAGGAAGCCGCCGAGCGAGCCGGTCTTGGAGCCGCTGACGATGCCCTCTGACAGGCGGCGAAGCAGGCACGACAGCAAGCCGTCTGTCCTGATCGTGCTGCACCAGGAGCGCTCAAGTCCGGGTCGGGTGGGGCAGATGCTGGAGGAAAAGGGCTTTTCGCTCGATATACGGCGCCCAGTTCTTGGCCAGCTCCTGCCGGAAACCCTGGAGAACCACGCCGGCGCGGTCGTCTTCGGTGGCCCGATGAGCGCAAACGATCCCGATGATTTCGTCCGCCGGGAGATCGACTGGCTCAACGTGCCCCTGCGGGAGAACAAGCCCTTTCTCGGCATCTGCCTCGGCGCCCAGATGCTGGTGCGCCATCTCGGCGGGAAAGTGGAAGCGGACCGTGAAGAGCGCACGGAAATCGGCTGGTACCCGATCCGCCCGACGGAGCATGGGCGCCTGCTGATGCCATGGCCGAAGATGGTCTATCACTTCCATCGCGAGGGCTTTTCCCTGCCTCATGGCGCCAAGCTTCTGGCGACCGGCGATATCTATCCCAACCAGGCCTTCCGTTACGGTGAAAACGCCTGGGGGGTGCAGTTTCATGCCGAACTGACACGCGCCATGATGCATCGGTGGGTGGTGCATGGCGCCCACCGTTTCGTCCTGCCGAACGCACAGCAGGGCCGCGAACATCTCGAAGGCCGAATGATTTTCGACGCGCCGCTGAAGGCCTGGCTGTCGGCCTTCCTCGATTTGGTCTTTGGACGAGCCTAGAGCGCCTGTTGGCGCTCAGGTGCCTCAAGCCCGTCGATCTTGCGCAGTTGCGGGAAGCCGAGCGCCCAGATCACGGCGACAGCCAGCGTTCCGATCCCGCCGACGACCACAGCAGGCACAGGGCCGATAAAATGGGCCATGGTACCGGCGCGGAATTCGCCAAGCTCGTTCGAGGCCCCGACGAAAACCATGTTGACGGCATTCACGCGACCGCGCACTTCGTCGGGCGTCCACAGCGCAATGAGCGTCTCGCGCACATAGACCGAGGCCATGTCGGCCGCACCCATCAGCATCAAGGCGGCAATCGAGAGCCACGCGGTTTCGGAGAGACCGAACAGGATCGTGCCGGCGCCAAAGAGGGCGACGCCAACGAACATGAAGGTGCCGGCATTGTGGCGGATCGGGAAACTTGCAAGAGCGATGGCGACAACGATGGCCCCGACGCCAGGTGCCGCGCGGAGGAGGCCGAGACCCCAGGGTCCGAGGGTCAGGATGTCGCGCGCAAAAACCGGCATCAACGCAATGGCGCCGCCAAGAAGCACGGCGAAGAGATCGAGCGAAATCGCACCGAGCACGACCTTTTCACCGAAGATGAAACGGAAGCCGGCAAGCAGGCTGTCGCGAGTGACCGCTTTATTGGAGACACGTTGCGGTGGACGCGGGATGGTGAAGACCAGAACGGCTGCCGCAACGAAGAACAGGAAGCAGACCGAATAGGCAACCGTCGGGCTCGCCCCATAGAGTAGGCCACCCGCGACGGGGCCGACGATAGAGGCCGTCTGCCAGGAGGACGAGTTCCAGGCGACCGCATTCGACAGGTCCTTGGGCGGCACCAGATTGGGGCTGAGCGACTGGACAGCGGGGGCTGCAAAGGCGCGTTCGATGCCGAAGATCACGAGAATCGCAAAGACAATCGTTGGCTCAAAGGCATCCGCGATGGTCAGCGCCAGAAGAACGCCGCCACACAGCGCACTCAGCACCATGCACGCCGCCACGATGGCGCGCCGATTGTAGCGGTCGGCCACGGAACCGGTAACCAGGATCAGAAGAAGCGACGGCAGGAACTGCACAAGACCGATCAGGCCGAGATAGAAGGCACTTCCGGTCTGGTCATACATCTGCCAGCCGACAGAGACACTGAGGATCTGGGTGGCAAAGGCACCAAGGAAACGCGCGAAAAAGAAGCGAGCGTAGGAAGAATGCCTAAACGCCGCGAAACGGTCGTCGGCCGAGGACGGGTGCATGGTCAAAAAAACCTTGGAATGCGGGCGAACGCCCCTGCGTTAAACATGATTCGGATTGCGTGGGCCCCATCCACTTGTCCGTTAAGTCGCCAATGTCTACATCTCTGTCAACCAAGAAATGGAGACTTGAATGGTTGCCCTCTTTCAGACGATCGACCTCGCCCTGAGCATCTTTACCTGGATCCTGATCGGGAGCGCGATCTTCTCGTGGCTGTACGCGTTCAACGTGATCAATTCCAGCAATCGCTTCGTCGCCTCGCTCGGTCAGTTCTTCTACAATGTGACAGAGCCCGTACTGCGCCCGATCCGCCGCGTACTGCCCGATCTCGGCGGCATCGACATCTCGCCGATCATCGTGCTGCTGATCATTTTCTTCCTGCGTTCCTTCCTCTGGAACAGCATCTTCCCGCTGGTGGCATAACCCGATCGCCTGGGATCTTTCCAAACAAAAAAGTCCTCCGGATCAAACCGACCCGGAGGACTTTGTTATTGAATGACCAACGGTCAGAAACGGCGCTTACTTCTCGTCTTTGGCGCGCTGGATCGATTCCAAGATGATCTTCTTGGCGGCGTCGACATCCATCCAGTCGCCGATCTTCACCCACTTGCCGGGTTCCAGATCCTTGTAGTGCTCGAAGAAGTGCTGGATCTGCTTGAGCGTGATTTCCGGAAGATCGGTGTAATTGGCAATCTTGTCGTAACGGCGAGTCAGCTTCGGCACCGGAACGGCAAGGATCTTCTCATCCATGCCACCGTCGTCTTCCATCATCATCACGCCGATCGGGCGAACGTTGATGACGCAGCCAGGCACCAGTGGGCGGGTGTTGCAGATCAGAACGTCGAGCGGATCGCCATCCTTGCAGAGCGTATGCGGCACGAAACCGTAATTGCCCGGATAGGTCATCGGGGTATAGAGAAAGCGATCGACGACGAGCGTGCCGGCATCCTTGTCCATCTCGTACTTGATCGGTTGGCCACCAACCGGAACTTCAACGATGACGTTGATGTCTTCCGGCGGGTTCTTGCCAATGGCAATTGCATCGATACGCATGTCTGGACCCCGTAGAGTGTTGAATTCTGGCGCTACCTAATGCGAAATATTGCGCAATGCAACACGGCTTTCGGTGAAGCTTGGGTGACAACGCCGCCCCTTTCACCATCTGAGGAGAGGAAAATGCCCATAAGGATCCTGCGGGTCGCAATCATGGCACTCGCAATCGCCGCCCTGCCGAAAGCCATTCTGGCCAACGACAGCGTCTACACCGACTTTGATCTCGACAACTGCCAGACCTTGGCGGAAGACCCGATGGGCGTATCGCTCAAATGCAAGGGCTATCGTGGCGAACCCGTCTATTTCAAGGAGGGCGACCTGCGCCAGAGCGTGTTTTACGGACGCGTGGATCAGGAACTCATCGATGGTGGGTTCGAGAGCTTCGCAGCATTCAATCACGTTAACACGAAAGTCGAGTGGCGCCTCGGTGGCGATGGCAAGCCCTTTGCCGCAATCCTGCGCTGGTTCATCGACAATCCGGGGCCAGATGGTGGCTCGACCCGGGAATCCCGTGGCGAAATCCTCGTCGTCTCCCGCGTCGGCACGGCAGACTATGGCGGGTCCTGCATGGTCGCGCTCGTGGATGCCAAGGCCAATCCCGATGCCAATGCATTGGCACGCCAGATGGCCGATGACACGGCGTCCGATTTTGCCTGCGGCATGCAGGAACCCGAGTGGGTCGGCAAGCGGGGCGATCTCGTGAGCGACCGAACCTTCAGCTGGCCCGAGGGCTACGTGGTGGAATGAGGCGCAATCGCAGCGTCAGTTCCAGATGAAGCCCAGTTTCTTCAGATGCACGTCGTCGAAATCTTCCATGCCCTCGACGGCATCCACGCCGCCGTTCGAACGGAAGAAATTGGCGGCGATCTCGCTGTCTTCCAGGCACCAGACGACCATGCCTTCGCAGCCCAGCGATTTCAGCAGTCGGCGCGCTTCGTGGAAGAGCTGATAGCCGAGGCCGATGCCCTGATATTCGGGGCGCAGGTAAAGTTCGTAAATCTCGCCTTCATGAGGGAGCGCACGCGCCCGGTTCAGACCGAGCGAGGCATAGCCGGCAACCGTCCCGGCAACCTCGACCACCAGAATGGTCGCTGGGCCCCGTGTGGCCTTGCGCCACCAGGCCTCTCCCCGACGCTCGATCATGCGTGTCAGCGCCCGATGCGGAATGATACCGGAATAGGCGTGCTGCCAGGCATTGCGATGCACGTCCGCAATAGCGGCTGCATCAGTCGGCCCTGCCAGGCGCATGTCGATCGACAACGTCTTCATAACGTAACTCACCCTGTGCATGTCCGACACGTCGAACACGAACTCAAGCCTTCATCGGCCTGGGCAAAGTTAACGCTTTTTTAATCCTGCTCGCAAGGCAAGACGAAGCACATGCACAAACAAAACCCCGGCCTTTTAGACCGGGGTTTCAAAATGGGACATATTTTCAAAGACTTCAGCCGGCAGCGGAAGCCTTGGCCTTTTCCATGCGCTTCCGGTCGTTCGCATCAAGGAACATCTTGCGCAGACGGATCGACTTCGGCGTCACTTCGACGAGCTCGTCGTCCTGGATCCAGGACAGCGCGCGCTCGAGCGTGAACTTGATCGGCGGTGTGAGCTTGACCGCTTCATCCTTGCCGGCAGCACGGATGTTGGTGAGCTTCTTGCCCTTGAGGACGTTCACTTCCAAATCATTGTCGCGCGAGTGGATGCCGATGATCATGCCCATATAGACCTTCTCGCCGGCATCGATGATCATCGGGCCGCGGTCTTCCAGGTTGAACAGAGCATAGGCCACGGCTTCGCCGGCTTCGTTGGCGAGCAGAACGCCGTTCACGCGGCCACCGATCTCACCCTTGTAGGGCTGGTAGTCGTGGAACAGACGGTTCATCACGGCCGTGCCGCGCGTATCGGTCAGGAGTTCCGACTGATAGCCGATCAGACCACGGGTCGGCGCGAAGAAAACGAGGCGAACGCGGTTGCCGCCCGAGGGGCGCAGCTCGACCATCTCGGCCTTGCGCTCGGACATCTTCTGCACGACGACGCCGGAATGCTCTTCGTCGACGTCGATGACGACTTCTTCGATCGGCTCCATCATCTGGCCGGTCGCTTCGTCCTTGTGCATGACGACGCGCGGACGCGACACGGCAAGCTCGAAACCTTCGCGGCGCATGTTTTCGATGAGAACGGCAAGCTGAAGTTCACCGCGGCCGGAAACGAAGAACGAGTCCTTGTCGGCAGACTCTTCGATCTTCAGCGCAACGTTACCTTCGGCTTCCTTGAACAGACGGTCCCGGATGACACGGCTCGTGACCTTGTCGCCTTCGGTGCCGGCAAGCGGGCTGTCATTGACGATGAAGGACATCGTGACGGTCGGCGGGTCGATCGGCTGCGCCTTCATCGCTTCGGAAACAGCCGGATCGCAGAAGGTGTCGGCAACGGTGCCCTTGGAGAGGCCTGCAATGGCAACGATGTCACCGGCATGGGCTTCTTCGATGGCCGTGCGCTCAATGCCGCGGAAGGCGAGGATCTTCGAGATGCGGCCCTGCTCGATGAGCTTGCCGTCCTGACCGAGAACCTTGACGGCCTGGTTCGGCTTGATCGAGCCGGCAGCGATACGGCCGGTGATGATGCGGCCGAGGAAGTTGTTGGCTTCCAGGATCGTGCCGATCATCTTGAACGGGCCTTCTTCGACCGTCGGAGCCGGGACATGCTTGACCACGAGGTCGAGCAGCGGCGTCAGGCCTTCTTCCTGCGAACCGTTCGGATCGGTGTTCATCCAGCCGGAGCGGCCCGAACCGTAGAGGATCGGGAAGTCGAGCTGTTCGTCGGTCGCGTCGAGCGCGGCGAAAAGGTCGAACACTTCGTTGACGACTTCGTCGATACGGGCGTCCGGACGGTCGACCTTGTTGATCGCAACGATCGGACGAAGACCGACCTTCAGCGCCTTGCCGACAACGAACTTGGTCTGCGGCATCGGGCCTTCGGCAGCATCGACGAGAACGATTGCGCCGTCCACCATCGAGAGAATGCGCTCGACTTCACCCCCGAAGTCGGCGTGGCCGGGGGTGTCGACGATGTTGATGCGGGTGTCCTTCCACTCGATCGACGTCGCCTTGGCGAGAATGGTGATCCCGCGCTCCTTTTCGATGTCGTTCGAGTCCATCACGCGTTCCATCACGCGCTGGTTCTCGCGGAACGAGCCGGACTGCTTGAGGAGCTCGTCGACGAGGGTCGTTTTCCCATGGTCGACGTGCGCAATGATCGCGATATTGCGGAGGTTCATATCCAAGATCTCTGAGTGCTGGGGCGCAATACGGAAGAGTGGCGCCGATTTACTTTGGCGCGCTCATACCTTGTTTTTTGCATTTGCGAAAGGGGGAAACGCCCAAACGCGCCGGCGATGGTTACCGCCGGCGGTAAATCTGAGCGGTCACGGCAGGCTTAGGCCGCGAGCCCCTTTTTCTTCAACATCGCCTCAGGGCTCGGCATCTTGCCGCGAAAGGCCTTGTAGGCATCTTCGGGGTCGACCGATCCGCCGGACGCATAGATATGCGTTTTCAGCTTCGATGCCATCTCCGGATCGAAGGGATTACCCGTTTCCTCGAAAGCGGCGAAGGCATCCGCATCGAGCACTTCCGACCACATGTAGGAATAGTACCCGGCAGAATAACCGTCGCCGGAGAAGACATGCTGGAAGTGCGGCGTGGCATGGCGCATGACGATCGACGACGGCATGCCGATCTTTCCCAGAACTTCGGCCTGGACCGCCATCGGATCCTCGACCGCCCCGCGCGTATGGAAGGCCATATCGACCAGCGCAGACGACGTGAACTCGACCGTATTGAAGCCGGCATTGAATGTCCGGGCCGCGAGCACCTTGTCGAGCAGCGCCTGCGGCATCGGCTCGCCCGTCTGGTAATGCACCGCATAGGTCTTGAGGATTTCGGGCACCGTCAGCCAATGCTCGTAAAGCTGCGAGGGAAGTTCGACGAAATCGCGCGAGACGCCAGTCCCGGACACGGAGGGATAGGTGACATTGGACAACATGCCATGAGCGGCATGGCCGAATTCATGGAAGAGCGTGCGAGCATCGTCGAGCGACAGCAGCGCTGGCTTGCCCAGCTCGGGTTTGGCGAAGTTGCAGACATTGTAGATGATCGGCAGCTCGCCCTGACGGCCGTTTTTCAAGGGCAGGCGGTGCTGCGACTGGAAGCTGCTCATCCAGGCGCCGGAACGCTTGGAGGGCCGTGCGAAATAGTCCCCGAGGAACAGTGCGACCAGCTCGTCGTTGCGGTCGCGGATTTCGAAGACGCGCACGTCAGGATGATAACCGACGACATTGGCGAGTGGCACGGCGCGGATGCCGAAGATGCGGCCGGCAACGTCGAAGCAGGCTTCGATGATCTTTTCGAGCTGCAGGTAGGGCTTCAGCTCGGCTTCCGAGAAGTTGAACTTCTGCGCGCGAAGCTTCTCCGCATAGTGACGCCAATCCCAGGGCGCCACCTCGTGGTTCTTGCCCTCGTCGGCGATCAGGGCAGCGAGTTCCACCTCCTCTGCCCGTGCCTGCGAAACGGCTTTTTCCCAGACCTGCATCAGAAGCCCGTTCACCGCTTCCGGCGTTTTCGCCATGGTGTTGTCGAGCTTGAGGGAGGCATAGTCCTTGTAGCCGAGCAGGCTCGCCTTCTCGGCCCGAAGCGCCAGCGTCTCCTTGACGATGCCGCGATTGTCGGTTTCGCCACCATTGATACCACGCGACGTCCAGGCCTTGAAGGCCGTCTCGCGCAAATCGCGGCGTTCGGAGAAGGTGAGGAACGGCTCGATGATTGAGCGCGACAGCGTCACCACATGGCTATGTCCGCCGCCGTGTGCGGTCGCGGCAGAGGCCATGGCATCGCGGAGAAATGCGGGAATGCCCGCGAGGTCCTCCTCTCCGGAAAGAGGCAGGATCCAGGAAGATTCATCCGCCAGAACATTCTGGCCAAAATTGGCGCCGAGGCTTGCCAGCCGCTCGTTGATCGCCGCCAGCCGCTCCTGCTCCGCCTTCGGAAGCTTGGCACCCGACTTCACGAAGCCCTTCCAGTGGCGCTCCAGCACACGGGTCTCCTCGAGCGTCAGATTAAGCGCATCGCGGCGGGTCCAGAGATCGTCGATCCGGGCAAACAGCGCTGCATTCATGCCGATCTTCGAATAGTGGCGCGACATCTTCGGCGCGATCTCGCGTTCCAGAGCTTGGATGCCCGGATTGGTATGGGCGCCCGCCCGGTTCCAGAACAGTGCCGAAACACGGGAGAGGGCATCACCGGCGATCTCGAGCGCCAGGATCGTGTTGGCGAATGTCGGCGGCTCCGAATTGTCGGCAATCGCATCGATTTCCGCCTCGTGCTCCCTTAGAGCCGCCTCGAAGGCAGGCGCATAGTCGTCATCGCCGACCTGTTCGAATTGCGGCAGGCCATGCGGCCCCTGCCAGTTGATGACAGCGGGATTGAAGACGGACGACTCAGCCATGCGTTAACCTCCTGAAGCTCCGCGCAACTGCCGGCGAAGCACTGATTTTCCACCATGTTATCCCGGCAAAGCGAGGGCAAGCACGCAAAAATCAGTGAACAAGGCGAGATTTTTCCACAGCGAGTCCGCACCCTCATTGACGAACATTCGAATAGGCCCATAGATCGATTCATCCTATGAAAGGACGGTCACGGCCATGGAAATCTTTCCAATCCAACCGGTAGGCGTTTCATCCCTTCGCGTCAAAGAAAGCACCCCGCAGTCGGATGTCCGGCTGTCAGAACTTTCGCCCAAGATTGCGGCCTCCAAGGAAACGGAGGTTTTCGAAGAAGCACTGTCGGTCTTTGCCAGCATGACGCCGCGGCGCCTGCGCGAAATTGCCTCCGAAAGCTTCCAGCGGGAGGAGATCGACGCCGACACCTATCGTGAACTGTCGACGGAACTGCCGCTTCAGATCGTCGACCGCAACGGCAACATCATGGATCTATCGACGCTGACCGAGGATTCCCATTTCGATTACGCGGAATATTACCGCACGCAGCAATCGCTCGCGGAGATGATCGGCGACATGGATATGGCGGGCTCCTACGCCAAGGTGCTCGACTTCTTCTCGAAATCGACCTGATCACGACCGGGGCGAAAATTGGCACTCGATCGAGAGCGCCAATCACACTAAGTCATCAGCACGAGGCGCCGCGACGGCGCCTTTCTTCTTGATGCCGGACGAGTTCTGATGACAGCAATGCGCATGAGCGAGCGTCGCACCACCTTCCTTGGTGCCTTCCTGACCACGCTCGGCCCGATCTCCATGGCGATCTATACGCCGGCCATGCCCGAACTGGTCCGGGCTTTCGGAACCACCGACGCGGCGATCAAGCTCAGCCTGTCTCTCTTCTTCGCCGGCTTCGCGCTTGCCCAGCTGGTCGCAGGTCCCCTCGCCGATGCCCTGGGTCGCAAGAAGGCGACGCTGATTTTCCTCGCGATCTATCTGGCCGGCTCTTGTCTCGCAACGATAGCGCCGAGCGTGGAATTCATTCTCGCCGCCCGTCTCGTGCAGGGCATCGGCGCGTCTGTCGGCGTGGTCGTCGGCCGCGCCATCGTTCGAGACCTGTACACAGGTGCGGAGGCAAGCCGTATCCTCAACACCATCGGCATCTTTCTCGCTGTCGGGCCGGCCATGGGTCCCACTCTCGGAGGGCTGACACTCGCCGCTTTCGGCTGGAATGCGGTATTTCTCCTGATGGTCGCGTTCGGCCTGCTGGCCATGACATTCACGCTGACCTTGCTCAAGGAAACGATTGTCCCGGATCTCGGTCGTCTGCGGCCCGGAAAATTGCTGCGCAACTATCTGGAAGTCGCAGGCAACGCACGCTTCCTCGCATCCTCCCTTGTCCTGAGCGGCACGATCGGCGCACTCTACGCCCAATCGACCATGCTGCCTTTCGTGCTGATCAACGAAGTGGGCCTGACCCCGACCCAGTTCGGGCTGGGCATGCTGATGCAATCCGGCGCCTATCTGACGGGATCACTCACCCTGAAGCTCGTCTCCCGCCGGATCTCGGGTCTGACGGCGTCGAGGATAGGCATCACGCTCTGCGGCACGGGCGCTGTCATCATGGCGCTGTCGGTTGCCTTCGTGCCGCCCTTCTTCCTGTCGATAATGGGGCCTGTGGCGATCTGCACCTTCGGCCTCGCCTTCCTCAGCCCCCATGTCGTGACGACGAGCATGGCGCCTTTCCCGCACATCGCCGGATCCGCGTCTGCCTTGACCGGCTTCCTGCAGATGACCGCGGGTTTTGCCGGCGGCGTTGCGGCCGCCTCGATCGGCGACCCCTTGACCGCCTTCGGCATCATCATCCCCTTCATGGAATTGAGCGCCGTAGCGGGCTTTCTCTGGTTGCGCCACCTCGAACGACGGGCATGAAAAAGCCCGCCTCCCGGAGGGGAGACGGGCGATCTGTTGTCTGAGCCGAGGAGGGCTTACTTGCCGAGATTGCGCTTGGCGAGCGTGCGCAGGCGCAGCGCGTTGAGCTTGATGAAGCCGGCGGCGTCCTTCTGGTCGTAGGCGCCCTGGTCGTCTTCGAAGGTGACGAGCTGGTCGGAATATAGCGACTTCGAGGACTCGCGGCCGATGACCATGACATTGCCCTTGTAGAGCTTCAGCGTCACTTCGCCCTCGACATGCTCCTGGCTCTTATCAATGAGGGCCTGCAGCATTTCGCGTTCCGGCGAGAACCAGAAGCCGTAATAGATGAGTTCCGCATAACGCGGCATCAGCTCATCCTTGAGGTGGGCTGCGCCACGGTCGAGCGTGATGCTCTCGATCGCACGATGGGCAGCGAGCAGGATGGTGCCGCCGGGGGTCTCGTAGACGCCGCGGGACTTCATGCCGACGAAGCGGTTTTCGACGAGGTCGAGACGGCCGATGCCATTGTCGCGGCCGTAATTGTTGAGTTCTGCAAGCAGCGTCGCCGGGCTCATGCGAACGCCGTTGATCGAGACGGCATCGCCCTTCTCGAAGCCGACCTTGATGATGGTCGCCTTGTCGGGAGCCGCTTCCGGCGAGATCGTGCGCATATGCACATATTCCGGTGCTTCCAGGGCGGGATCTTCGAGAACCTTGCCCTCGGAAGAGGAGTGCAGCAGGTTGGCGTCGACGGAGAACGGCGCTTCGCCCTTCTTGTCCTTGGCAACCGGGATCTGGTGCTGTTCGGCGAAGTTCAGGAGATCCGTGCGGCTCTTGAAGGCCCAGTCGCGCCACGGCGCGATGATCTTGATGTCGGGGTTCAGCGCATAGGCGGACAGCTCGAAACGCACCTGGTCATTACCCTTGCCGGTCGCGCCATGGGCGATCGCATCTGCACCGGTCTTCTTGGCGATGTCGATCAGGTGCTTGGAGATCAGCGGACGGGCGATCGAGGTGCCGAGCAGGTAAACACCTTCATAGACGGCATTCGCGCGGAACATCGGGAAGACGAAGTCGCGGACGAATTCTTCGCGCACATCCTCGATGAAGATCTCCTTGATACCGAGCATTTCGGCCTTCTTGCGGGCCGGCTCGAGCTCTTCGCCCTGACCGAGATCGGCGGTGAAGGTCACGACCTCAGCACCGAGTTCGGTCTGCAGCCATTTCAGGATGATCGAGGTGTCGAGGCCGCCGGAATAGGCGAGGACGACTTTCTTCACGTCTTTGGGGAGTGCCATATCGATGTTCCGTCTGGAAGGAGCGAGGCTCAAAGCCTGCCTGGATCAAGAATGGCGGCACTTTTAGCGAGATTCCGCTGGTGTGCAAGGGCGGGGAACATGTCTGTGTCAGAGATGGCCGCGGATATTTATACGCTGGTGAAGGATACGACTGGCAATGATTGTACCGGCTTACTTGAGCAGAGAGCGCCGGTGCATAACTTCGAGGAACTCGTCAAAGTCAAACGGCTGCGGCTCACCGGAGGCTTCACCTTCCTCAATCGCGGCCTTGATGGCGGCCAGGCCGTCCACCTCATCGCGCAGCAGTGCGAGTGCAGCCTCGATAACCTCTGCTTCAGAAGCATAGTCGCCGGCTGTAATTCTGGCCTCGATGAAATCTGCCAGTTCCTGCGAGACGGTAACCGTCGTCATCTTGTTCATCGGCAGGCAATCCTCCGTCACGGGCTGTCACGTTGACGATGTGACGCGAGGGTACCATATCGTCGTCATTCATAACACCACCGGTTTAAGGAGTTCGCCCATGACGCCCCAGCATCCCGCGCTCGTGAAAGGTCATGTTGCCGTCATCACCGGTGCTGCCTCCGGCATCGGCCTTGCGGCAGCAAAAGCCTTCGCCCGGATGGGGCTTTGCGTCGTTCTGGTCGATCTTGACGGAGATCGCCTGGCGAACGCAGCCGCCGAAGTCACCGCGCTCGCGGCCGGCGGTGAAGCCGATGTCGTCGCGATCGGCACGGATGTATCAAAACTCGATGAACTGGAAGCCTTGGAGCGCGCGGTGATCCAGCGGTTCGGGCGCGTGCATGTGCTGATGAACAATGCCGGGATCCAGCCGGGTAGCGCACTCTTCGGGCCGCAGGCGAACTGGGACAACGTGCTCGGCGTCAACCTCATGGCGGTCATCAACGGCACCCGCACCTTCGGCCCCGGCATGGTCGCCCATAAGGATGCAGCGCTGATCATCAACACCGGCTCCAAGCAGGGCATTACCACCCCGCCGGGCGACCCGGCCTACAATGTCTCGAAAGCGGGCGTGAAGGCCTTCACCGAGGCGCTTCAGCACGAGCTGCGCAACACGCCGGAGTGTAAC
The DNA here is from genome assembly GCF_056314065.1 of Allorhizobium sp. DMC15. Taxonomy (NCBI): domain Bacteria; kingdom Pseudomonadati; phylum Pseudomonadota; class Alphaproteobacteria; order Hyphomicrobiales; family Rhizobiaceae; genus Allorhizobium; species Allorhizobium sp. DMC15. The sequence goes on along the minus strand of NZ_JBQUZB010000004.1, from coordinate 325,041 downwards.
GTCTCTGCACACCTGCTGATCCCCGGCTTCGTGTTCACCGGACTGACCGCAAACGGCCGCACGGAGAAGCCTTCTGGCGCCTGGACACCGGAGGAAACCGTCGAGTTCATGCTGGAAAGCCTTGTCAGAGGCGACTTCTACATTCTTTGCCCGGACAACGAGGTGCCCCGCGCCCTGGACGAGAAGCGCATCGCCTGGGCCGCCGGCGACATAATCGAAAACCGCCCACCGCTGTCGCGCTGGCATCCGGACTATGCCGACGCCTTCAAGACCTATCTGTCGATCCCCAAAGGCTGATTGGCAAGGCCATCGATCGCCGCTAAGGATGAAACCCCCGCACCTCGCGGGTGCTTCATCATGCGGTGACACCAATGGACTTCATCCCGAGCCTTCCCGTCTTTCTCGCCTTTAGCCTGGCGCTGTTGCTCTTGGCGATTACGCCTGGCCCGGACATGACGCTCTGGATCAGTCGCTCGTTGCGCGACGGAAAGGCCATTGGTCTGATGACGCTGGCCGGTACCAGCTTCGGCATCTCGATTCACACCATGCTCGTCGCCTTCGGTATCTCGGCGCTCATCGTCGCCTCGCCGACGGCCTTCCTGCTGTTGAAGACCGGCGGCGCCGCCTATCTCCTGTGGCTTGCGCTGCAGGCAATCCGGCACGGCTCGAACTTCGTCATCAAGGCAGATGGTGATGCCGTGGTTTCGAAAAAGGGCGCCTTCCTGAACGGGCTCTGGGTCAATCTCTTGAACCCCAAGGTCATCATCTTCTTCATGACCTTCCTGCCGCAATTCGTCACCGCCACCGACCCGAATGTGACCGGCAAGCTGATCTTCCTCGGCCTCTGGTCGATCATCCTGTCGCTACCAATCGGCATCGGCATCGTTTATGGGGCGGATTTCATGTCGAACTGGCTGCAGGCGAACCGGAAGGTCCTGCGCGGCATCGACTACACCTTCGCCGGCGTCTTCTCGATCTTCGCGGTGAAAATCTTCATGACGCAGGCGAGGTAAGCGCTGGCGGGCCGGACATCCCGCAGCAATCTCAATCGTCGTCTTCGCCGTGATTGGCGATCATCATCGCTTCGAACGCCAGACGCTCGGTTTTGCGCATGCGCTCCGATTCCGACTTCAGCTGGCCGCAGGCGGCGAGGATGTCGCGGCCGCGCGGCGTGCGGATCGGCGAGGCATAGCCGGCCTGATTGATGAAGTCGGCGAATTTCTCGATCTGCGCCCAGTCGGAGCACTGGTAGTTTGTGCCCGGCCACGGATTGAACGGGATCAGGTTGATCTTCGCCGGAACGCCCTTGAGCAACTGGATCAGGCCCTTGGCATCCTCGAGGCTGTCGTTCACGTCCTTCAGCATCACATATTCGAAGGTGATGCGACGGGCATTCGAAAGGCCCGGATAGTTGCGACAGGCTTCGATCAGCTCGTTCAACGGATACTTCTTGTTGATCGGCACGAGCATGTCGCGCAGCTCGTCGCGCACCGCATGCAGCGAGATGGCCAGCATCACGCCGATCTCCTCGCCGGTCCGGTAGATCTCCGGCACAACGCCCGAGGTCGACAGGGTGACGCGGCGCTTGGACAGCGACAGGCCATCGCCATCGGTCGCGATCAGCAGTGCCTTCTTCACTTCCTCGAAATTGTAGAGCGGCTCGCCCATGCCCATCATGACGATGTTGGTGACCTTGCGATCGCTCGACGGCATCATCGTGCCGACGGGCGTTTCCCGGTCCGGGAAATCGCCGAGCCGGTCACGCGCCAAAAGCAGCTGAGACAGGATCTCTTCCGCCGTCAGATTGCGCACCAGCTTCTGTGTGCCGGTGTGACAGAAGGAACAGGTGAGCGTGCAGCCGACCTGGCTGGAGATGCAGAGCGTACCGCGGCCCTCTTCCGGGATATAAACGGCCTCCACTTCGACCGGGCGGCCAGCACCGCGCGGCGGAAAGCGCAGGAGCCATTTGCGGGTGCCGTCATTCGACACCTGCTCCTCGACGATCTCGGGCCGTGCGATGGTGAAATGCGTCTTCAGCATTTCGCGCATGTCCTTGGAGACATTGGCCATGTGGTCGAAATCCGAGACGCCGCGGACATAAAGCCAGTTCCAGATCTGCGCGACGCGCATCTTGATCTGCTTCTCCGGCACCCCCTTTTCGCGCAGGGCATTGCCCAGCGCTTCGCGGTCGAGACCGATCAGGCTCGGCTTCTCGGCAATTCCCATCGGGCGAAGCGGGGCTGCAGTCTGGCTACGCTCGGGCAGCGTTACGGTGACAGTCATCGTCTGAACCTCTGGACCATAGCGGCAATCATGCTCCGATCGAGCGCTTGCCGGCTGGCAGGTAAGAATTCATGGATCGTGGGGACGGGGACATGCCCGATGCCCAATTTGCAGCGGGCCATAGCAGCTTTTTTGCAATCCGTCACCCCGACACCCCAAGTGGCAGTTCACACACAAAGTGAGAGGGGCCCGCAGCCACCTGCGAGCCCCTCAAAAAACCGTCATCCGCGGCTGTTACTTGCAGCCCTGGATCTTCTGCAGCGCGGCCGAGATACCGGAGAGCGAATAAGTATAGCTCGTCGGGGTACCACGGGCCGATGTCGCCTTGACCGTCATGGTCGAACCGCCCTTCATCGCGGCTACAAGAGCCGGCTCTTCGGCAGCATTTTCAACCCAGGCAGAGCTGTCCTTGACGAACATAACGAAGTTCTTGCTGTCGATCGTCACGTTGACCTTGGAGTCGCCCTTCATCGGGTAACCCATCATCGCCTGCGGCTCATAGGAAATGTTCTGGCCAGGACGCTGCGAGATCACGAAGAATATGTCGCCGTGATTGACGCTGGCCGGCTCCTTGGTGGTCGGTACGGACAGCACGTAGCACACGGTGCCGCCATTCGACTTGTAGGAATAGGCGCCCCAGGCCTTGAATTGCTCAATCCGTGTCGGCGACTGAGCAGAGGCGAGTCCGCTGCTCGCCAGGATGATTGCCAGTGCGGCTACGCTACTTCTTACGAACATGTCTTCCTGCCGGTTGTTTCCATCCATCGCCCAGCCGAACAGCCGGGCGCTCATCGTCAAAACCTGTGTTCAGTTTGACTTAATTTACCTTACCAAACCATGAACGGGGCGCAGTTTCTTGTCACAATCTGCATCGCCGTCCCGGTCAGCCGTCGCAAGATACGGCGAGACGCGGCCTTGCGCCGCGCCCTCCTCGTTCGGATGTAGAGGGAAAGAATCGGGCAAGAGTTGGGCTGGAAACTGTTTTCTCAACTCTCGCTCACCGGTCAGTCCGGCTTTTCGTCATCGGCCAGCACCCGATCGGCCGCATCGTAGTGTCGTTCCTTGATATGCCGGTTGATCAAAGCGAAAGCGGTTGTCAGTACCGCGATGTCGTCGGTGAAGCCGATGACGGCCAGCACATCCGGCACAGCATCAATCGGCAGCACGAAATAACCCAGCGCTGCGAGCAGAATGCCCCGGACGCGCAGGGGTGTCTCGCGATCGATGGCGCAGTAATAAGCCGCTGCCAGATCGCGGGAAAATGGGATCTGACGCGCAGCTTTTCGGAACGTCGGCCAAAACCGGCGCCGCACCTTCTCCTCCTGCTTCTGCTGGGTTTCTTCGTCACCCGGCAGCAGGATTTCCCCGATCTTCACGTCATCCATGAGCCAACGATCCTTTCGTGCGGACCCTATCAATCATATGTGATCCGCCTCGGGAAAATTCAATCCGCCGCCAAAATGCTCAAGCAGCGTCCCGAGCCGCCATGTCCATCAGAACGGCCAGCTGGAAATCCAGTTCCGTTAGTCCGTTCGCGGAATGCGTCGTCAGCAGCACATGCACCTTCCGATAGACATTCGACCACTCCGGGTGATGGTCGAGCTTCTCCGCGGCAAGTGCACACTGTGTCATGAAGCCGAAGGCCTCGCGGAAGTCCTTGAAGACGAAGTGCTTCTCGATCGCGCGGCCATCCTTTGCCAAGGTCCAACCCTGCAATTCAGAAAGTCTGCCTGACACTGCAGCGTCATCAAGCTTCTGTCTGATCATGGATCTGACTCCTCCAAACTCATCTTTGCCGGCATGCCTGGATGACCAGGTGCACCAACTGCCTGCCATCTCGGGTCGAGCATGGCAAAATCAAGATGCGTTGGGCGCGCTGCGAAAGCGAGGTCTTACAGCAGACCTTTTTCCGGCTGCAGGCTTCGGCCAGCAAAACTGGAGGCGCCAACCGGCTCGCGCAGGGGGAAGATTTCTTCCGTCAGGTAAGGCCCGCCGCCGACCGATTCCTTGGAAGAAAGTAGGACGAAGCGGGACACCTTGAACGGCAGGGTGTGGAAGTCGCCCCGCCCGCCGAGGTAGTGGACCACGTCGTCGACACGCGACGCCTTCAGCCGGGCAAGTGTCACATGCGGCGTAAACTTGCGCGGATCGGGGGCAAGGCCCAGCCGCTGGCAGATGCGCTCGATCTCGCCTTGCAGGGCGTAAAGTTCCGGAGCCGCCGATACGCCAGCCCAGATAGAATGGGGCTTCTTAGAGCCGAAAGAGCCAATACCGTTGAGGGTCAACAAAAACTCGGGGCGATCGATCCGGTCTAGACGGTGGACGATTTCGTCCGCCGTGCGACCGTCGACATCGCCGATGAAGCGCAGGGTGATGTGATAGTTTTCGACGTCGATCCAGCGAGCGCCGGGGAGGCCACCGCGCAGCAATGAAAGGCTCATGGCGGCGTTGCGCGGAATTTCGAGGGCAGTGAACAATCTCGGCATGGAGCGCTCCCCGAATCTTTTGCAGGTGCTCACAGCGAATCACGCAATGGCATGAGGCGCAAGCGATTAATTCGACTTACCCTTAATGCTGGACACCCAAGATTGGGCGAGGGGCAACATGCGCTCCGCCATGACGGCAAGCCCTTTGGTATTGGGATGCATGCCGTCTTCCAGCAATAGGCTGCGCTCCGTGATGACGCCGTCAAGAACGAAGGGGTAGAGCGGAAGATCATATTTCTTGGCAAGATCGGGATAAATCGCGTTGAACCGCGCACCGTAATCTCCACCCATGTTCGGCGGTGCGAGCATGCCGATCAGCAGGACGGGAATGCCGCGCGCCTTGAGCCGCGTGATGATCTGGTCGAGATTGCGCGCTGTCTCTTCAGGCGCAATGCCACGAAGGGCATCGTTGGCGCCAAGTTCAAGGATCACCCCATCGGTTCCGTCGGGCACAGACCAGTCCACACGGGCCAATCCGCCCGATGTTGTGTCGCCAGAAACGCCTGCATTGGTGATGACGACGTCATGGCCATTGGCAACGAGATTACGCTGCAACTGGGCCGGCAGTGCATCCTCCTGGGGCAGCTGATAGCCGGCCATCAGACTGTCGCCAAAGCCGACCAGCTTCAGGGGCTCCGCTAGAGAGGCTGTCGCTCCTCCCAGGGTAACCGTGAGGATCACGGTGAAATGAAGCAGCGCAGCTTTAAATGTCATGCTGTCCTTCCTAGATTGCCCGGAGTGCCGATCGCCGGCGACCTTTGATCTCAATGATATAGGATGGCCGAGTGTGAGAAACACCATCATCGAACTGAAAAGCGCTGATCTCACCCTTGGCAATGCCGCCGCCTCCGTTCACGTTTTGCGGAGCATCGATCTGAAGATCGCTGAAGGCGAAGCGGTCGGTATCGTCGGTCCGTCCGGCTCGGGCAAGTCGACGCTTTTGATGGTGTTGGCAGGTCTTGAACGGCTGGACAGCGGCGAGATCATCGTCCGCGACACGCCTATCCACACACTGAGCGAGGATCGCCTTGCCGATTTCCGCGGCCGCAACATCGGCATCGTGTTCCAGTCCTTCCACCTGATCGCCAATATGACGGCGCTGGAGAACGTTGCGATCCCGCTGGAGCTCGCCAACGTAAGGAACGCCTTCGACATCGCCCGCAAGGAACTGCAGGCTGTTGGCCTGGGTGAGCGTTTGAACCACTACCCGGGCCAGCTTTCGGGTGGCGAACAGCAGCGCGTCGCGATCGCCCGCGCGCTCGCGCCCTCACCGGCCGTGCTGATCGCGGACGAACCGACGGGCAATCTGGATACCGAGACAGGCCGTCAGATTGCCGATCTTCTCTTTGCCAAGCAGCAGGAACGCGGCATGACGCTGGTGTTGGTCACCCATGACACGACGCTCGCAGCCCGTTGCTCCCGACAGATCCGCGTTGCATCCGGACAGATCGCGGGTGACAGTCACGCAGAGCAGACCCGTCTGGCAACGGTGTCCGCATGACGAGTTTTGCGACCCGACTGTCCGTGGCCTTCCGCATCGCGCTGCGGGAACTGCGGGGTGGACTGAAGGGCTTCTATATCTTCCTCGCCTGCATCGCGCTTGGGACGGGCGCGATCGCGGCCGTCAATTCCGTGTCGACGGCGATTACGGACGCAATTTCCTCTGAAGGCCGTTCTCTGCTTGCGGGCGATGTCAGGCTTGAACTGGACAACCGGGAAGCAACGGAGGCCGAACTGGCTTTTATGCAAGGGTTCGGCACAGTCTCCGTCTCAACAGGCCTTCGCTCCATGGCGCGGCTCGCAGACGGTTCGGACCAGTCGCTCGTCGAAGTCAAGGCAGTCGATGAAACCTATCCGCTCTACGGGAAGCTTGTCGCGGAGCCGGATCGCCCGCTTGCCGATCTCCTGGCTGTTGAGGGCAACGTCTACGGCGCAGTTGTGGCGCCACTTCTCCTCGAGCGGATGAACAGCAAGGTCGGCGACGAACTGCTTCTGGGCAATGCCCGCTTCCGCATCACGGGCACGATCGTTACGGAGCCGGATGCGGTCTCAGACGGGTTCGGTTTCGCCCCGCGTTTCCTGACCAGCCGCAAGGCTTTATTCGCCAGTGGGCTCGTCGCGACCGGAAGCCTTGTCGAGCATGCTTACAAGATCCGTTACAGTGATCCCAACACCAGCCCGGAGACGCTCCGCCAGAGGGCTCAGGCTGATTTTCCGGCAGCCGGTTGGTCGATCCGCAGCAGCGAACGGGCCGCTCCCGCATTGACCGAAAATGTCGAGCGCTTCTCTCAATTCCTCACACTTGTCGGCCTGACGGCTCTGGTTGTGGGCGGCGTCGGCGTTGCCAATGCGGTGAGAGCCTTTCTGGATTCCAAACGCACCGTCATCGCCACGCTCAAGTGCCTGGGCGCTTCGGCTTCGATCGTCGTCTTTGTCTATCTCATTCAGATCACGCTAGTGGCTCTGATGGGCATCCTGGCTGGCCTAGTCCTCGGCGCCATCGCTCCGCCGATCACGGCAAGCTACCTCGCCGGCATTCTGCCCATCTCGGCAGAGGCAAGGCTTTATCCGCGGGCGCTCGCCCTGGCGGCCATCTTCGGGATCCTGGTGACGTTTGCCTTCGCCATCCTGCCCTTGGGCCATGCCCGCAAGGTGCCGGCAACGGCTCTCTTCCGCGAACAGGGCTTCGAAGCCTCCGGCCTTCCGTCCTGGCCCTACCTTCTGGCCGTGACGCTCGCGCTCGGCGCGCTGGCGGCGCTGGCGATCTTCACCTCGGATCAGCGCCGCATCGCCGCGATCTTCCTAGCGGCAATGGCGGGCGGTTTCATGCTCTTGCGCCTCGTTGCCTATCTCATTTCCTGGCTGGCGCGCCACAGTCCCCACAGCCGCTCGGCAGCCCTGAGGCTTGCCGTCGGCAACATTCACCGTCCCGGTTCGCTTACGGCGTCCGTGACATTGTCGCTAGGGCTCGGCCTGAGCCTGCTCGTGGCGCTGGCCCTGATCGATGGCAACCTGCGACGTGAACTGACCGGCAGCCTTCCGGAACGTGCACCGAACTTCTTCTTCGTCGATATCCAGGGCAGTGAGGTTGACGGTTTTCGTTCGCTCGTCGAAGGCTTGGCCCCGGAGGGTAAACTGATCGAAGTTCCCATGCTGCGCGGCCGGATTCTCGAACTTAATGGCACAGACGTCGCCAAAATGGATGTGCCGCCCGGCGGCCGCTGGGTGCTACGTGGCGACCGTGGTCTGACTTACGCCGTCAATATCCCCGAAAACAGCAGCGTCACTGAAGGCGAATGGTGGCCGAGGGACTACACCGGGGAACCTCTCGTGTCGTTCTCGGAACGTGAGGCCAAGGAATTGGGTCTGAAGATCGGCGACACCGTGACCGTCAACGTGCTCGGTCGCAACATCACCGCCAGGATCTCGAACTTCCGGGCCGTGCAATGGGAAAGCCTGTCGATGAACTTCGTCATGGTCTTCTCGCCCAACACCTTTGCCGGCGCCCCCCATGCCTGGCTGGCGACACTGATCGAACCGAATGCGACGGCGACCGACGAAGCCGCGGTGCTTCGCGCCGTAACGCAAAGCTTCCCCACCATCACGACCGTGCGCGTGAAGGATGCGCTGGATATGGTCGACAAGCTGGTCGGTCAGCTGGCGACAGCCATTCGGGCGGCCGCCGCCGTCGCGCTCATCGCCTCGGTCCTGGTCCTCTCTGGCGCGCTGGCCGCCGGCAATCGCGCTCGCACACACGACGCCGTCATCCTGAAGACGCTCGGCGCCACGCGCGCGATGCTGATCCGCGCCTTCACCTACGAGTATATGCTTCTCGGCGCAGCGACGGCCGTCTTTGCGCTGGTATCCGGCGGCGGCATCGCCTGGTATGTGCTCAGCCAGATCATGAAACTACCGTCGAATTTCCTGCCCGACGTCGCGATCATGACGATCGCGATTTCACTGGTCATCACCATAGGGATTGGTCTTGCCGGCACCTGGCGCATTCTCGGCCAGAAGGCTGCGCCTGTCTTGCGGGAACTCTAGGCCCGTAGGATCTCCGTATCATTACCGCGATTTAAGGCAACGGCTCTTGTTCCCCGGGCCTTTCCATCTCATATTGAGGTCACGCATGCTGGGCTTCGCAGCGGCGCGGGGGTCATTCGGACCTCATCGTCAAACATCGAAGCTTTGAGAGAGGAAACCATGTCCGAACTTCGCAACTATCAGAGCCGTGCGGGTCAGACCCAGTCGGCCACGATGATCGACGAAGGTCTGCGCGCCTATATGCTGAAGGTGTACAACCTGATGGCGCTTGGCCTTGCCATCACCGGTATCGCAGCCTTCGCCACCTTCCAGATGGCCGTCAGCAGCCCGGCCTTTGCTCAGGCGATCTATGGTTCGCCGCTTCGCTGGGTTGTGATCCTGGCGCCGGTCGCACTGGTCTTCTTCCTGAGCTTCCGCATCGAAAAGATGAGTGTTTCGGCCGCCCAGACGACATTCTGGGTCTATGCGGCGCTCATGGGCCTGTCGCTCTCGTCGATCTTCCTGATCTATACAGGCGCTAGCATCGTCCAAACCTTCTTCGTGACGGCAGCCTCCTTCGGTGCTCTGTCGCTTTATGGCTACACCACCAAGCGCAGTCTGTCGGCCATGGGTTCGTTCCTGATGATGGGTCTGTTCGGCCTGATCATTGCGTCGCTGGTCAACCTCTTCTTGGCCTCCTCGGCCCTCGACTTCGCCATCTCGGTGATCGGTGTGCTGATTTTCGCAGGCCTCACCGCCTACGATACCCAGTCGATCAAGGAATCTTACCACGAAGCTCATTCGAGCGAAGCCAGCGGCCGTCTGGCCATTATGGGCGCGCTGCGGCTCTATCTCGATTTCATCAACCTGTTCCTCTTCCTGCTTCGTTTCCTGGGCAACCGGAACTGATCAGAAGAAAGCCTTCAAACAGGAACCCCGCTTCGGCGGGGTTTTTGTTTGTCTGATCAGACCACAAAAAAACCTCCGGTTCGCACCGGAGGTTTTTCAGCAATGCCGTCGAACGAAAAGAAGCTTTAAGCGGCTTCTTCCTGCGCGTCGTCTTCTTCAATCGTCTTGCCGCGCTTCGGGCCCTTGGCAAGATTGACCTCAACGAGGCGCACGGCCTCCGTCTCGGACATCTTGTTCACGGCTGCAATCTCGCGTGCCATCCGATCGAGCGCAGCCTCATAGAGCTGGCGTTCGGAATAAGACTGCTCGGGCTGGTTCTCGGCGCGGTAGAGGTCGCGAACGACTTCCGCGATCGAAATCAGGTCACCGGAATTGATCTTGGCATCATATTCTTGAGCGCGACGCGACCACATGGTGCGCTTGACGCGAGCCTTGCCCTGCACGACTTTCAGCGCGCGGTCGACAAAGTCGGTTTCCGAAAGTTTGCGCATCCCGATGCTCACGGCCTTCGCGACCGGAACCTTCAAGCGCATCTTGTCCTTTTCGAAATCGATCACGAAAAGCTCGAGCTTCATGCCCGCCACTTCTTGCTCTTCGATTGCGGTGATGGTACCCACGCCGTGCGCAGGGTATACGATCGACTCACCGGTTTTGAATCCGTGGCGCGCCGAGGAATTTTTCTTCTGCTGGGTCGTCATTCTATTCAAACACTCCCTGTTTCGCTCCCGGCGTGATGCCGGCGCCGGGTCGGTCAGGCCCGGATGAGATGGAGAAGCCGCAAGCTCTGCCATCCTGATCCTGTCCGTCACAGAAAAACATCACCCTCGTCGCGACGGCGACACGACACGAAAGTGTCGTCTATGTCACGTAGACCGCGTCGGTGGTGAAGTTGCTTTCGTGATGGCTTAGGGCACAGATATGCCGCAAAGTGGAACAGTTCCAAGACGCTATCACAAAAAGACGAGGAAATCAATATTTTAGTGCAGCGCGCCATAAAGCTGGCGCACTTGGCAGCAGATCGCCGTGCAAACGATGGAAATTTGGGCAGGATTCGATCCGAAACCGCCCATCCGCGAAGGCTCAGTCGCCCGAGCCTGGCTTTTCCGAAAAGAACTGTTCGAATTTCCCCGTGACGCCATCCATTTCCTTGGCTTCCGGCATCGGATCCTTCTTCACCGTGATATTGGGCCAGATCTTCGCGTAATCGGCATTGATCTTCAGCCACTTGTCGAGACCCGGTTCCGTATCCGGCTTGATCGCTTCGGCAGGACATTCGGGTTCGCAGACGCCGCAATCGATGCATTCGTCCGGATGGATGACGAGGAAGTTCTCACCCTCGTAAAAGCAATCGACCGGGCAGACCTCGACACAATCGGTATATTTGCAGCGGATGCAGTTGTCAGTGACGATATAGGTCATGCGGCACTCCAGAATGACGTTCGCAAACGACAGGAAAGAGAACGACCTCGGTGTTCCGTTGTGGCTCGATGGCCGGAAACGGGAGCTGGCGCCCCACCGGGATGTCTGTCGGACAGCGTTGTGAGCTACTGTGTTATCGGAAGCAAGGCAAGGATAAACAATCCGCTATTCTGCCGCAGACGGACAAATTTTCTAATCCGCGGACCAATCCTGCGCTGAACGCAGATCCCGCAGGGCCCGGCCCTCTTTTTTGGTGGGTCGACCAGATCCAGGTGTCCGGACGGCCTGCTCCAGAGCAGTAAAGGGTTTCTTGTCTCGGGGCGGGCTCAGATCCTCATAAAGCAGCCGCGCTTCTTCATAAGGTCCTCGTCGCTCTCCAGGAAGCTTCACGACCAGGATCAGATCGCGCTCCGGCATTGCGATCTCCAGCCTGTCGCCGATCTTCACCCCGTGGCTGGGCTGGCGAACGGTTGCACCGTTGACCTTCACATGACCAGCAGAGACGCGCTCCTGAGCCAGGCTGCGTGATTTTGCCACACGTGCGAAAAACAGCCACTTGTCGATGCGCTGGCGCGAACCGCTGTGTGGCTGTTGCTCGTCCATGTCACTTCTTCATCTGTTCCTTCAGCGCTGCCAGCTTGGCGAATGGCGAATCCGGATCAACCGGCTTCTCCTTGCGTGGCGGCTTCGCCTCGAAGCGGGCAGGCTGCGATTTGTTGTTATCACGGTCCGGACGTGGGCCGCGATCCTTGCGATCACCCCGATCCTGGCGATCGCCCTTGGCCGCAAACTTGCCGCGGTTGTCATCCCGACGATCCCCACGGTTGTCGGAGCGCCGGTCGTCACGCCGGCCTTCGCCACGTCCTTCGGGACGATTGTCGCCACGACCTTCGCCACCCTCACGCGGGGCCTGATGGCGTTGACCCTGCGGGCGGCGATCGCCAGCCGGGCGACCCGTGCCACGCTGGTTGTCGCCACGACCGCCTGGACGCCAGAGCAGAACCGGCTTCGGTTCTGCCTGTTCGGTGGCCTGTTCTGTGACTTCAGAGGCTTCTGCAGACGGCGCAGCCTCCGTAGCGGCAGCCTCTTCGGATGCGGCGGGCGCCTCGCCCTCATGACCTGCTTCGCCAGACTGATCGGCATCGTCTACGCCATCGTCATCGCCTTTTTCGATGACTGCGGATTCGGTCGGGGCCGAACCGGCCTGGGCAGCAAGGAAAGCGGCAGCCTCTTCCGCAGAGACGCTGTCTGCCCGATAGCCGAGCCCCTTCAGGATCTCCTCCATATCGTCGGGCGTCGCACCGAGGATAGAAAGCATCGCTGTCGTCGTGGTGAAGCGTCGGCCGTCATAGGCACCATCCGGACGAGCCGGTGAGCCGGGCTTCCACTGCAACAGCGGCCGAATGAGATCTGCAAGCCGTTCCAGGATGTCGATGCGCACGGCACGCTTTCCGAGGAAACGGAAGCCGGCGAGCTTGTAGAACATGCGCTCATAGCTGGCATCGGTGACGACAGACGTGCGGCCGGCGGCGAGGACCGGAATGAGATCACCGTAGCCAGCCTTGTCGAGGCCATCATGCTTCAATGCCCAAAGCAGCGTGATGAGTTCGGCCGGTGCCGGCTTTAGAAGGGCCGGCATGAAGATGTGATAGGCGCCGAAGCGCACGCCATAGCGACGCATCGATGCGCGGCCGTCCTGATCGAGCGACTTGACATCGTCAGCCACGTCACGACGGAACAGCACGCCCAGGTTCTCGACCAGCTGGAAGGCCAGCCCCTTGGCGAGACCCTGCAGATCTTCCGCGCGCGACAGGTCGTCGAGCGGCTTCAGGACCGTTGAGATGTGATGATTGACGAAACGCTCGATGCGGGCGGCCACGTGATCTCGAGCGGCACCCGTGAGCTGTTCGTCGGCAAGCACGATGACGCGCGGATGCAGGATATGATCTGTCCCGACCAGACGGGCAACCGGATCCCCAACCCAGCGGACGAGGCCATCGGAGCCGATCGCGAGATCGCCATTACCGGAAGCGTGCAACCGCGCGGCCCGGGCTTCGAATTCCAGCGCCAACGCACGATGGGCCGCAGCCTCCACGGCCTTGGCATCCGGACCTTCCATGCCGGAGATCGGCGTGAACCGGAAACCGGAGAGTTGTCCCATGGCATGGCCTTCCACGAAGACATCGCCGTTCACACTGATTTCAGCTTCCAACATTGCATTCTCTCTCAAGCGCTTCATGAGCACAGATGTCCTGCGATCAACAAAGCGTTTCGTCAACCGTTCATGTAACGCATCGGACAATCGGTCTTCGATTTCCCGCGTCTTTTCTTGCCAGTGTGTCGGATCAGCAAGCCAGCCAGGCCGATTCGACACGTAAGTCCAAGTTCTTATCTGCGCGATTCGCGCTGATAACGTATCAATTTCACCGTCGGTGCGATCTGCCCGGCGCACCTGATCGGCAAGAAAATCTTCGTTGACCGTCCCGCGCCGAACCAGATCGAAGTAAAGGCTCTGGATCAGGTCGGCATGCTGTGCCGGCGTAATGCGCCGATAGTCGGGCAGTGCGCAGGCTTCCCACAGTTTTTCCACGCGCTCCGGCCGGTCCGCGATATCCGCGATTTCCGGATAGCGGGACAGGTACTCCAGCGCCTGCTGGTCTGTCGCAGGGAGCGCCCGGGTCAGTCCCTCAACCCTCGGGACCGCATCGAGGCTGCGTTGTAGCGCCGCAACGGAGGAAAAGTCGAAATGTGCCGTGCGCCACTGAAGAACCTTGACCGGATCGAACACATGGGTCTCAAGCCGCTCGACGAGCTCATCATCGAAGGGATCCACGCGCCCAGTCACGCCGAAGGTTCCATCCTTCACATGACGGCCCGCACGACCGGCGATTTGTCCCAGCTCCCCGGAATTCAGATTGCGGAACTGATAGCCGTCGAACTTGCGGTCCTGGGCGAAAGCGACGTGATCGACATCAAGGTTGAGTCCCATACCGATCGCATCGGTCGCAACGAGATATTCGACGTCTCCCTCCTGATAGAGGCCGACCTGGGCGTTGCGTGTACGTGGACTGAGCGCACCAAGCACCACGGCCGCTCCGCCCCGTTGCCGGCGGATCAGTTCGGCGATCGCATAGACTTCATCAGCCGAAAAAGCGACGATCGCCGTCCGTTGCGGCAAACGGGTAATCTTCTTCTGGCCGGCGTAGAAGAGCTGCGACAGGCGCGGCCGCTCAACGATCGTGATCCCAGGCAGAAGCTGGATGAGGATCGACTTCATCGTGGCGGAGCCAAGCAACAGCGTCTCTTCACGACCTCTGAGATGCAGAAGGCGATCGGTGAAGATGTGGCCCCGCTCGAGATCTCCCGCCAACTGTATTTCGTCGATTGCGACGAACGCGGCTTTGGTCTCGCGCGGCAGCGCTTCGACGGTGCAGACCGAGAAACGGGCATTGGGCGGACTGATCTTCTCTTCGCCCGTCACCAGCGCGACATTGGCCACCCCTACCCGCTCGACCACACGCGTATAGACCTCGCGGGCCAGGAGACGCAGCGGCAGGCCGATCAGACCCGAGCCGTGCGCAACCATACGTTCAATGGCGAAATGGGTCTTTCCGGTATTCGTCGGCCCCAGCACAGCAGAGACACCGCGACCGCTCAAAATCATGGGGTGGGTATTCAATGACCGCTCCACTTGTCGGACGCCCCTCTCCTCGATGTCGGGCAGCCTTGGCCAACACATGGCGACGAACACCGGCAAAGGCAAGCCGCTTGTGGACCAGGGCAGGAAAAACCTCACAAGCCCATGATCCGAATCAGTTTTTTCGCTGGGGAACACTGCGGGAACGAATCGGAGACGAATCGTTGACTCCTCCGAGTCCGGCTTTGTTCACGGCTAGATATCGAAGCGACTCTGCCGGGTTGGCACCAGATGCTGAATCTTATGAATCCGCCACCAACGCTTCCGCCGACGGCAAACAACGGTTCCACCCGATGGAACCTCCTCGTCGATGATCACGTTTTCGGGGTCGAGGTGATATGATGACGTTGACGCCCCCGCCTGCCCACTGGATCGGATCGAATGAAACGTCGGAGCAGAAATTCGTTCTGATCCACGGCATGGTCATGGCCCCCGCCTTCTGGGAGGTCTATGCGCCGGCTACTGTGCGCGACGGCCATTCGCTCGCCTATCCCTTGCCCGGCCACCATCCTTGGAAGCTCGATCAGCCAGGCCAGCCGCCGCAGGCACGAGACGTGGCGAGGGCCTATGCTCAGGCAATTAGACGCGATTTCGGGGGGCGGCCCGTTCATTTGATCGGCCATTCCACGGGCGGCTTCGTGGCTCTGCTGATCGCACGCAGTTTCCCCGAACTGGTTCGCTCCGTCGTCTTGATCGGCGCATTCGCCTGTGGACGTTTCGAGGGACAAGAGCGCTTGGCAGCGCGTCTCTTGCGTGTGCCTCGCATCGGGCCGTTCCTCTTTCGACAATTCTTCAATCGGTGGATCGCGACACCCGAACAATTCCGCTGGGGCTCGATTGAATGCGTTTACGACAAGGATTGCCCTTGGCAGAACGACAAGGCGACCGATGCGATGGAAGAGGTACGGCGTCAACTGGCAAGGGCGCGACCGGAGGATATCGCGGCCTGCATCCGCTTCATGTCCGCAACGAGCCTCCTTGGCGAGCTTCACGGTATAGCAGCACCCGTTCTCAATATCGTCGGCGACAACGACGCAATCGTTCCGCCCGCCCATCAACTGCGTGTATCCCGATTGCTGACGCGTGTTCAGACCGTGATCCTGAAGAACTGCGGGCACTTGCCGATGGTCGAGCAGCAAGAGCGAACAGAAGGCATTATTGGCTCCTTTATCGATACCATTGAGGCCCTGGGCTTGAAGCCAGCAGAACCGCTGGCAAACCCGCGCACACGAACGGCAATGGCTGACGCCCTGGGGCTGCTTATGGCCGCGACGAAACCGAGGGAACAAACCGTCGTCACTCGCGTTCAGTCACCACAGAACGCAAGGTTCCACATCGGCTTAGGAGAGGCCTCATATGAGCACAATTCTCATCGTCATTCTGATTCTGCTGTTGATCGGCGCACTGCCGACCTGGGGGCATAGCCGCAGCTGGGGTTACGGCCCGTCTGGCGGTCTTGGACTGGTGCTGCTCATTCTCATCATCCTGATGTTGATGGGTCGAATTTAACTCGAGTGAAAAGGGATAGGACGATGAAGAAGGTCATTCTTGCAATTGCGTTGATCGCGCCGCTGGCGTCTTGCACGCAGACTGAACGCGGCGCCGGCATTGGTGCCGCCTCCGGCGCCATTATCGGTGGCGTGGCAACCGGCAATGTCCGCGGTGCAGCCGTTGGTGCAGCCGTCGGTGGCGTCGCAGGTGCCCTGATCGGCAACTCCCAGGAGCGTGCCGGCTACTGCGTATACCGTGATCGCTACGGCCGGACCTACGAAGCGCGCTGCCGCTAAGGCCAGAGCTTCCCAAAAAGCCGTCGGACCGCAAGGTTCGGCGGCTTTTTGTTGTCTGCTTTAACCTTTCGACCAAAGCCGGAACGAATCGACGACGAATCGCGGACTTATCGGTCTTCCCGGTTTGTTCACCGCTAGATATTGTTGAATAACAATTGGTTAACCATAGGGCGCCGTGGATATTAACGAGTATGCACCCCAACTGGTCCGCTATTCGTTAATCAACCCGCTGACTTGCTGTGGATTTGGAAAGACTGTCCGGGACCGAGACAGGCAGAGCGCTGAACATGCAAAAGGCCGGCACTGGGCCAGCCTTTTGATCCTCAGTCAGACACTGAGCCTAGACGAAAAACTGTCCGCCATTGGCGGAGATGGTCGACCCCGTGATGAAGCCGGCATCGTCGGAAGCGAGGAAGACGACGCAGCGTGCGATCTCGTCCGGCTCCCCCAGACGGCCCACGGGGATCTGTGGGATGATGCGCTCGTTCAGCACTTTTTCCGGAATGGCGCGAACCATCTCCGTCCCGATGTAACCGGGGCAGATGGCATTCACGGTGATGCCCTTGGCAGCACCCTCTTGCGCGAGCGCCTTGGTAAAGCCGAGATCGCCGGCCTTAGCTGCGGAATAGTTCGCCTGTCCCATCTGGCCCTTCTGGCCATTGATCGAGGAGATGTTGATGACGCGGCCAAAGCTGCGATCGCGCATGCCGGTCCAGACCGGATGCGTCATGTTGAAGAGGCCGGTGAGGTTGGTGTTGATCACCTCGCCCCACTGCTCCGGCGTCATCTTGTGGAACATGGCGTCGCGCGTGATGCCCGCATTGTTGACCAGAACTTCGACCGGACCGAGGGCTGCCTCGACGGCTGCGATGCCATCGACGCAGGCCTGATAATTCGACACATCCCATTTGAAGACCGGAATACCGGTTTCCGCTTCGAAAGCCTTTGCCTTTTCCTCGTTGCCGGCGAAGTTTGCCGCCACCTTATAGCCGGCATTTTTCAGCGCTACGGAAATCGCCGCACCGATGCCGCGTGTGCCGCCGGTCACCAAAGCCACTCTGCTCATACTGTCCTCCCCGTTTTTTCTATCTGGGTTCCCGTCTGGATCGACCGCTGCTGTTCCCGTCGCAACGGCATGACTTCACCATCCCGGCCTGAGGCCGGGACAGAGCTTCATGATGTCAGTGATGAGCCGGCGCCATGTTTGGCTTTCCGGATCAGAATGCCTCGAGGCACATGGCAACGCCCATGCCGCCACCGATGCAGAGGGTGGCAAGACCCTTCTTCGCGCCGCGACGCTGCATCTCGAACAGCAGCGTGTTGAGAATGCGCGCACCGGATGCACCGACCGGGTGGCCGATGGCGATTGCACCGCCGTTGACGTTGACGATCGAGGTATCCCAGCCGAGGTCCTTGTTGACCGCACAGGCCTGCGCCGCGAAGGCCTCGTTGGCTTCCACGAGATCGAGATCCGTGATCTTCCAGCCGGCTTTTTCGAGCGCCTTGCGCGATGCCGGGATCGGGCCCGTGCCCATGATCTTCGGATCGACGCCGGCCGTTGCCCAGGACACGATACGGGCGAGCGGAGCAATGCCGCGACGCGAAGCCTCGGCCTCGGTCATCAGCAGTGCCGCAGCCGCACCGTCATTGATGCCGGAGGCATTGCCGGCAGTGACAGTGCCTTCCTTGTCGAAGGCGGGCTTTAGCTTCTGCATGCTGTCCAGCGTTGCGCCGTGGCGAATATATTCGTCCTGATCAACGGTCACATCGCCCTTGCGACCCGGCACCATGACCGGAACGATTTCATCCTTGAAGCGACCGGCAAGCTGGGCGGCTTCCGCCTTGTTCTGCGAGGAAACGGCAAAGGCATCCTGTTCGTCGCGGGTCAGCTGCCACTGGCGGGCGACATTCTCCGCGGTCGTCCCCATGTGATAGCCGTAGAAGGCGTCCGTCAGACCGTCCTTGATCATGGTGTCGACCATCTTCAGGTCGCCCATCTTGGTGCCGTTGCGCAGATGGGCACAATGCGGCGCCATGGACATGGATTCCTGCCCGCCGGCGATGATGATCTTCGCGTCACCCGTTGCGATCTGCTGCATGCCGATGGCAACCGCACGCAGGCCTGAACCGCAGAGCTGGTTGAGGCCCCAGGCGGTCGCTTCCTGCGGGATGCCAGCCTTCATCGCAGCCTGACGCGCCGGGTTCTGACCCTGGCCGGCGGTGAGGATCTGGCCAAGGATGACCTCGTCGACTTCGGCAGCCTCCACGCCAGCGCGTTCCAGAACCGCCTTGATGGCGACAGCACCCAGATCATGTGCGGCAACCGAGGAAAGGGCGCCGTTGAACGAACCGACCGGCGTTCTGGCAGCGCTGGCGATAACGATGGACGGACTGGTCATGGACGTCTCCTCCGAAATGTTTGTGTTTCGAAAGAAACTGTCAAAGACTGCCGCCGGTGTCAAACAGGATAAACCTTGTCCGACCGTTCTTTGGTTGCAGAATCCTGTCTTTCGTCAAATCGCTTTCGTGCGTTGCACAAAGAGATTGTCACCAGCCTTCATTTGCGCTTACATTCTTGCCTGGGAAGAGCAAAAATAACTGAAAAACGACGGGTTAGGAGACAGCAATGGCCAAAGCCGATGGCGAAATCGTGATCAAGAAATACGCCAATCGACGCCTCTACAATACCGGCACGAGCACCTACGTGACGCTTGAGGACTTGGCCAAGATGGTCAAGAAGGGCGAGGACTTCATCGTCCAGGACGCCAAGTCCGGCGAGGACATCACGCATTCCGTCCTGACCCAGATCATCTTCGAACAGGAGTCCAAGACCGGCAACACGCTGCTCCCGATCTCCTTCCTGCGCCAGCTCATCAGCTATTACGGCGATCAGATGCAGATGGTGGTGCCGAGCTTTCTCGAACACTCGATGAAGGCCTTCACCGAGCAGCAGACGCAGATGCGCGAGCAGATGACCAAGGCCTTCGGGGATCATCCGCTGTCGAAGAACCTGCAGATGCCGATGCAACTGATGGAAGAACAGGTCAAGCGCAACACCGAGATGTTCCAGCAGGCGATGCAGATGTTCTCGCCTTTCCTGGGCGGCCAGCAGCCCGCCAAGGAAACCCGTAAGGCCGAAGCCAAGGATATCGACGAGTTGAAAGAACAGTTGCGGTCGCTTCAGAGCAAGCTCGACAATCTGTGATGCGAGACAGGGCCCCGGAAGGGGCCTTTTTCTTGTCGGAGGTCAGAGGCCGATCGAAACGTCCCGGCCGGCGGCACGATTGGAAATGGTAAAACCAGCCACGACATCGATGAAGGCAATCACCATCAGCGTGAAGAACAGCTGGGTAGCTGCATCCCGGACCAGCAGGAACTCGACAAGAAACGCGACAAAGACCAACATGGACAACATGTGGTTTATGAGCGAGCCGCGCGTGCTCATGGTCGCCTTCAACACTTCCAAGAACAGCGCAATGAGCGCCGTCAACACCACGATGTCACCCAGGGTTATGGTCCAGACCGCGCCCGAAAGCATCGGCACGGACATTAGCGTGCTGGCAAAAGATGGCAAACCACTTCCTAGCATGACGGCGTTGTAGAAAACAAACGGCACGATCATCAGGGGTATGGCAACAAACATCAGACATCCTTCCTCACCTGGAGCTCCTCCCGCCAAGCTGACGGCCCACTCCCGTGGTGAGTTAACAATGCCTTGAATAAAAAAGTAAAGGCCGGCGCTAAGGCCGGCCTTCAACAATCAGGATGTTGCGCAGAAATTATGCGCTTTCCTTCGGCGTCAGAACCTGACGGCCGCGATACATACCGGTCTTCAGATCGATATGGTGCGGACGGCGCAGTTCGCCGGAATTCTTGTCCTCGACATAGGTCGAAGCCTTGAGGGCGTCCGCAGAACGGCGCATACCGCGCTTCGACGGGCTTGTTTTTCTCTTCGGTACAGCCATTTTCGTTACTCCACGTGACGGTGCAAAACAGGTCTATCGGCCTCGATGAGGCCGGACAGAACCTGTCGCGAACTCGGAATTTGGCGGGCTTATACATGTCCAGAAGGGGTTTGACCAGTCCCCGGCCGGATTTTTTCGAACCCGTCTAGACTGCCCCTCAGGCTTCGTCTTCGGGCACAATCCAGGTCTCGGCAAGTGCCGCGGCCTCCCAGGCCTGCCAGGCCGGGTGCGCCTTCATGGCGGCCATGTATTCCAGCGTATCCGCATCGCGGACGAGGTCGTAGGCGGCAAATCGGTTGACCACCGGGGCGAACATGGCATCAGCCGCGCAGAAGGCACCAAACAGGAAAGGACCGCGCGACATCTGCCGCATGTCGCGCCAGATCGCCTCGATCCGTTGCACATCGGGTTTGACCCCATCTGGCAGGTCGATGGGCCTGACCGGCCGGCGCAGGTTCATTGGGCATGCACTGCGCAATGCACGGAAGCCGGAAAGCATCTCCATAGAAATCGATCGAGCCATGCTGCGCCACGCAGAATTTTCCGGCCAAAGCCCGGCGTCGGGGAAAAGTTCGGCGACATATTCGATGATAGCGAGCGATTCCCAGACCCTGTTGGCTCCATGGTGCAGGATCGGCACCTTGCCGGTCGGCGAGAGCTCGCGAAACTGAGGGTTCGCGGCCCCCGGACCGAAAGGGATCAGCACTTCGCGGAAGGGGATGCCCGCAGCCGTCAGCGCGATCCAGGGCCGGAAGGACCAGGACGAATAGTTCTTGTTGGCGATGTAGAGGACAAGCTCGGACATGGACACCTCTGGTTCAAGCGAGGATGACGCTAATCGGATCGCCGGAATGTGACCAACGAGACTTTCTGATGTCAGTCATAGAGGCAGGTGATGTATTCGCCAGATCGCTTCGCCCGGCGGTCGACGACATTGGCCAGCCGCTGCATGCCCTTGCCCGGCTTGCTCGCCACACGATCGATGGGATTGGGCAATGCGACCGCGAGCAGTGCCGCCTGACGTGCGCTGAGCTTGGCCGCAGACGTCTTGAAATGATAGCGCGCTGCCGCCTCGATGCCGTAAATGCCGGGACCCCACTCAGCGATGTTGAGATAGATCTCCATCGTCCGCTCCTTGGACCAGATGAAATCGGCCACAAGCGCCAACGGCAACTCCAGCCCCTTGCGGATGAAGGAGCGGCTGTTCCAGAGGAAGAGGTTCTTCGCGGTCTGCATCGGGATCGTGCTGGCGCCGCGTGTCGCCTCTCCGGCGAGCGCATCGTCGACCACGCCCTTCAACTGTCCCCAGTCCACGCCATCATGGCTGCAGAACTGACCGTCTTCCGACATCATCACAGCCCGCACAACATTGGGTGAGATATCCTCGAAATCCACCCAACGACGGTCATAGCCCTGGAAGGTCACCAGATCTGCCAGCATCAAAGTGGAAACAGGATGGATGAAATCCAGCCTATAGACGAGGATCAGCAGATAGGGAGCACACAGGAAGGCGACGACACCAATGGCGATGCGACGCCATAGCCTCGATCGCTCCTGGCCTTGTTCAACCGGGGCTTCCTCCGTCTGCTGCTCCAAAACCTGCACGTCCGCTGTCAAAGAAGATCGATCCACTCATCTCGGGGGCTCGCTTTTCATACGCATCCTCTTGACGATTGACCAGTAGAGGAGCGCCAAACTCCCCCACCTGTGACGGAATTTCCCGTTGCCACTCCCGGGGTGCCGTGCGAAATAGCCCGCATGAGCGCGTCTTCGACCCTGTTTGAACAAAATCTTGCACGCCATGCGGCCTTGGTGGAGGCCCGTCTGGACATGCTTCTCGATGCGCGACCCCGCACCGGCGAAATCGCCCGACCCACCAGACTGATCGAGGCGATGCATTACGGCGCCTTGAACGGCGGAAAGCGTCTGCGGCCCTATCTGGTGCTGGAGGCCGCCCGTCTCTTTGGCGGCGATGAAGATGCGGCTCTGCAGGTCGGCTGCGCGCTCGAATGTCTGCACAGCTATTCTCTCGTCCATGACGACCTTCCGGCTATGGACGACGACGACCTGCGTCGCGGCAAGCCGACCGTCCACATCGCCTACGACTATGCCACCGCCATACTCGCCGGCGACGGCCTGCTGACCTATGCCTTCGACATCATCGCCTCTCCTGACACTTCACTGCCGGACGAAGCCCGGGCGGCGCTTGTGCTCGAACTGGCCCGTGCTGCCGGCATTGGTGGCATGGCGGGCGGCCAGGCGCTGGATCTCGCGGCCGAGCGGGAAGCTCCCGACGAAGCCGGAATCGTTCTTCTGCAATCGATGAAGACCGGAGCGCTGCTTCGTTTTGCCTGCGAGGCGGGGGCCATCATCGCCGGTCGCGGCCACGAGGATCGGGCGAGATTGCGCCGTTTCGGCGAAATCATCGGCCGCGCCTTCCAGCTAGCGGACGATCTGCTGGATGTGACAGCGGACGCGGCAACCATGGGAAAGGCAACCGGCAAGGACGCTGCGAAAGGCAAGGGCACGCTGGTTGCCCTCAAAGGGCAGGCCTGGGCTGAAGCCGAACTTGAACGACTCGTGACTGCTGCCGCTCAGGAACTCGCCGCCTATGGCGCGGCAGCAACGACACTGATCGAAACCGCCCGTTTCATCGCATACAGGAAGAACTGACATGAGCCGTTTCTGGTCCGCCGCCGTCCACGATCTGGAGCCCTACGTGGCCGGTGAACAGCCGAAGATCCCGGGACTGGTGAAGTTGAACACCAATGAGAACCCCTTCGGCCCGTCGCCGAAGGTTCTGGAGGCGATTGCCGCCGCCTCGGGTGATCGTCTGCGTCTTTATCCGGACCCGTCCTCATCTCGCCTACGCGAAACCTTGGCCGAAAACTTCGGACTTGAAGCTGAACAGGTCTTCGTCGGCAACGGGTCGGACGAGGTTCTTGCCTTCACCTTTGCAGCCTTGTTGAAGCACGACAAGCCGCTCCTTTATCCCGATATCACCTACAGCTTCTACAAGACCTATGCCCGGCTCTTCGAAATCACTGTCGAAGAAGTGCCGCTGGACGACGCCATGCGCATCCGGATCAGCGACTACGATCGTCCTTGCGGAGCAATCATTCTCGCCAATCCCAACGCCCCGACCGGAATTGCCCTGCCGCTTTCCGACATCGAGGCGCTCGTTGCATCCCATCCGGATCAAGTTGTGGTGGTGGACGAGGCCTATGTCGATTTCGGCGCCGAGACGGCAGCAAGCCTCATTCCGCGTTACGACAACCTGCTGGTGGTCCACACCTTCTCCAAATCGCGGTCGCTCGCGGGCCTCCGCGTCGGATTTGCGCTCGGCCAGCGCCCGCTGATCGATGCGCTCGAACGAATGAAGGACAGCTTCAATTCCTACCCGCTCGACACTCTGGCCCAGGCTGCCGCCACCGCTGCGGTCGACGATCGCGCCTGGTTCGAACAGACCCGCACACAGATCATGGCGAACCGGGAGATGGTGACGAAGGCGCTTCAAGAACGCGGTTTCGAAGTCCTGCCGTCATCCGCCAACTTCGTCTTCACCCGCCATCCCGCGCATCAGGGGGCAGATCTGGCACGCGGCCTGCGCGAGCGCGCCGTGCTGGTGCGCCACTTCGCCAAGCCCCGGATTTCGGACTATCTCCGGGTGACCATCGGCACAGCGGAAGAATGTCATCAGTTTTTGACCGCGATCGATCAAATCATCTGACGTGTGCCGACGACGCGGACGGGTTAGGCTCCACGCCTTTTCGTCCGTCGGAGCGACCCTTGCACATCATCCTCGAAAACCTACCCCAGGTCTTCAGCGCCTATCTTGTCTATCTGGTAGCCGTGCTCAGTCCCGGCCCGGCAACAATGGCGATCGCCTCAGCTTCTCTCGGTCAAGGGCGCCGTCACGGATTGACAATGGCGATGGGTATCTTCTGTGGCTCGGCGACCTGGGCCTTGGCTGCATCGGCGGGCCTCGCGACCGTTCTGACCCACTATGCCCATGCAGTGACGATCATGCGGATTGTTGGGGGCCTTTATCTGCTTTACCTCGCCTGGCGCGCGTTCCGTTCCGCCGCAAGCGCAGTAGACCCGATGGCAGGGAGTGCCGCCCCGGAGAAGTTCAGCCGGACATTTCTGCGTGGCTACGCCATCCACCTGACCAATCCGAAGGCAATCTTCGCGTGGCTCGCGATCCTGTCACTCGGCCTGCCCCCTGGTGCGACCGCCATGACGGTCGCCGTGATCGTGGCGGGATGCCTGATGACGGGCTTTTGCGTCTTTTCCGGCTATGCTTGGCTGTTTTCCTTGCCCGGTGCAGTCAGAGCCTATCGATCCGCGCGTCGCTATATCGACGGGACACTGGCGATCCTGTTCACGGCAGCCGGCACCAAACTGCTTCTTCAGCGCTGAAAACGAAGAAGGGCGCCGCAAGACGCAGCGCCCTTGATGAAGTCAGCCGGCAATGCGGCCGTATCAGCCCTGCGTGAGCGGGGAAATCTGGATCTCAACACGGCGATTTTGTGCGCGGCCATCCGGGGTTGCATTGGACGCAATCGGCTGGCTCGGACCGAAGCCGAGCGAGGATACACGACGGGGATCGACACCCTGGCTGTTGAGATAGCTCGCAACAGACATGGCGCGACGCTCTGACAGGGCCTGATTGTGAGCGAGGCTGCCGGTCGAATCGGTATGACCGTTGATATCGATGAGCGTCTTTTCGAACTTGCGCAGAACGATCGCCACGGAGTTCAGGGTCGGGTAGAACTGCGGCATCACCGCATCCTGATCGGTGGCGAAGGTGATGTTGGACGGCATGTTCAGGATGATGCGGTCCCCGACGCGGGTCACGGAGATGCCCGTACCCTGCAACTGGGCGCGCAGTTCTGCTTCCTGCTGGTCCATGTAGTTGCCGATGGCACCGCCAGCGAGCGCACCGATACCCGCACCAATCAGCGCCGCGTTGCGCCGGCCCGTGGCCGATCCACCCACGGCCAGGCCGCCCAGCGCACCCACGGCTGCACCAATCGCCGCACCGCCTGCGGTGTTCGAAACTTTCTGCTGGCCCGTATAGGGGTCCGTCGTCGTGCAGGCACTCAGATAGGTCGCGCACAGCGCGACGATGGCGATCTTCTTGATCATGCTCGATGTCCCTCCAAGAACAGGCTGATGATTCCTGAACAGGGAAATTACGGCAACAAAAAGTTGCCGCACAGCCTCATTCTGCTGCCGAGCGGCGACCGTAGCGTTTCTCGATATAATCGGCGACCAGCGCCTCGAAATCACCCGCAATGTTGGGGCCGCGCAGCGTCATCGCCTTCTCTCCGTCGATAAACACGGGTGCTGCGGGATTTTCTCCGGTTCCAGGCAGCGAGATCCCGATATCGGCGTGTTTGCTTTCGCCCGGACCGTTCACGATGCAGCCCATAACTGCAACATTGAGGCCCTCGACACCCGGATACTTGTCTCGCCAGACCGGCATGTTCTTGCGCAGGTCGTCCTGGATCTTCTGGGCGAGCTCCTGGAAAACAGTCGACGTTGTGCGCCCGCAACCGGGACATGCCGCGACGACCGGCACGAACTGCCGGAAGCCCATGACCTGCAGCAGTTCCTGCGCAACCTGGACCTCGCGGGTTCTGTCACCATTCGGCTCCGGCGTGAGTGACACGCGAACTGTGTCGCCAATCCCGTGCTGGAGGACATACCCCATGGCAGCAGAGGACGCGACGATGCCCTTTGTCCCCATGCCGGCCTCGGTCAAGCCAAGATGAAGCGCATGGTTCGAGCGGTCCGCCAGCATCTGGTAGACCGCGATCAAATCCTGCACCTGACTGACCTTTGCCGAGAGGATGATACGATTGCGCGGCAATCCGATCTCTTCGGCGAGTTCTGCCGACAACAGCGCCGACTGGACGATCGCTTCACGAGTCACCTGGCGGGCCGACAGAGGCGAGCCGTTTTCGGCATTGGAGTCCATCAGACGGGTGAGAAGTTCCTGGTCGAGAGATCCCCAGTTGACGCCGATACGCACCGGTTTGTCATAGCGGATCGCCATTTCAACGATCTCGGCGAACTGCTTGTCCTTCTTGTCCTTGAAGCCGACATTGCCCGGATTGATGCGATACTTGGCAAGCGCCTCGGCACAGGCCGGGTGATCAGCGAGCAGTCGATGGCCGATGTAGTGAAAATCACCGATCAAGGGCACGTCCATACCCAGCCGCAGCAGGCGTTCACGGATCTTCGGCACGGCGGCGGCGCTCTCGTCCCGGTCGACGGTGATACGGACGACTTCCGAGCCGGCCTTATAGAGCGCGGCAACTTGAGCCACGGTGGAATCGACGTCGGCGGTGTCCGTATTGGTCATTGACTGCACGACGACAGGGGCACCACCCCCGATGATCACCCCGCCCACATCGACGGCCACCGAAGCGCGGCGCGGCTTGGGGTCGTAGGCATCGGCGGATGGTATGTTTCCTGGGAACATGGCTCAATCTCTGCACGGCTTCGAGTGATACTCTGGAGGTGGATCAAAGCTTCCCGCTTGTCAACCGATCCCCCCGTAGCGCGACGTGGCAGCTCAATGGATCAGCAGCGTCCCGAGGACGAGCGTGAGCATGTTGCGAACGGTTTCATCCACCTCTTCCATGTCTTGGCGCCGGCATTTCATGCCCTCAACCGCATCGATCAACAGCGATGCAACGATGTCGGCCGACAAACCTGACGGAATTGTGATGATCTTGTCTGAGGCGGCGCGGTCGAGGGTGAGCGCGATCTCCGTTTCGACCGCTTCCATCCAGTCGAGAAAGAGGTCCGCGCCGAACTCGTGGCTGGTATCGAACAGCTCTGCCCCATGCGCTGTTGCCAGGATCTTGCGTTGTGGCGCGACGATGCCCTCCTCGAGAGCCAGGAAAAGCCGTTCGCTGAGTGGCAGATCCCGTCCGAGGCAGGAACGCACGGTAATCAGCGTATCCTCCATCATGGACCGCATGAGACCGCGAAAGATATCGGGCTTGTTGCGAAAATGAAGGTAGAGCGCCGGACGCGACAGGCCGACAACCTGCGCGATGTCATCCATAGTCGTCCGCCTGAATCCATAGCTGACGAAGGTCTCGTAAGCCGCCTGAAGTATGAGCGCCCGTCGCTCGCCTACACTGACATCTGCCATAACTGACACTTTGACGATTTTCGTCACTGCGTCAACGACACTTTTCCCTTTGGCATCTTTTCGAGCCACAGAGAGGCATTGGGTCCCAACTCAGGTTGAGACCCGTCCCGGATGGACTTCCGTCACCCTGTCCGCATAGCGGGCAAGATGCGACAGGACGAGCACGACGAGCAAAAGGGCGGGAATGGCCGTGTAGACCGTCGACAAGGTGGTGCGCTCAGCAACGAATCCGATCAGCGACGGCGCAAAAAGAATGCCCGAATAGCCCATGGTCGTGACAACGGAGAGCCCGACGCCCGGCGCGAGCCCCGGCAGATTGCCCGCCGCCGAGAAGGCGATCGGCACCATGTTGGAGATGCCGATGCCGGCAATCGCAAATCCGACGAGAGCAAGCGTGACGCTGTCGGAGCGCCCGGCGATCAGCAGCCCGAGCGTTGCCAAAACCCCGCAGACCCGAAGGGTCCTAACACCGCCGAACCGATCCCGCACAAAGTCGCCGGCAAAGCGACACGTCGCCATTGTGAGCGAGAAGGCGGCAAAGGCAAACCCCGACATCTCGGTAGAAGCACCGAGTTCGTTGCGAAGATAGAGTGCGCTCCAGTCAAGAACCGTCCCTTCCGGAACCATGCAGAAGAGGGCGATCAATCCGATCAGCCAGGGAAGCGGCGTCAACGGCAGCTTCGCGCGCGTCGGCTCTTCGCTCGGATGCGGCGCATCGGCGAGGATCATCGGACGCGCCACGAGAAACAGCACGATGCAGATGGCGGCCAGCAAAAGCACGTGCCCCATGACACCGAGCGAGGCGATCAACGCGCCGCCCGTTGCAGCACCGAACAAGCCACCCAGGCTCCAGAATGCATGACAGGAGGACATGATCGAGCGACGCATCTGCCGCTCGACTTCGACCGCATTGGCGTTCATGGCGACATCCATCGCGCCGGTCAACCCGCCGAACAGGAAGATCGCGATGGCACCCGTCCAGACATTGTCCACCAAGGTCAACAGCACGATGGTTGGAATATAGAGGAGGGTGGAAATCTGCACGACGCGATTGGACCCGAAGCGGGCAATCTGCAGACCCGCAATCGGCATCATCACCAGCGAACCGACGCCAAAGACGAACAGCATGACGCCCAGCATGGATTCCGTTAGACCCAACGCCTGAGAGAAAAAGGGGATTTTGGGAGCCCAGGCACCCATAACCATGCCATTGAGGAAAAACAGCAGGGCAACCGCCGCCCTCTCGCGCGTGACGATGGGAGCAGGTCCGGGGGACACCGGGATCGATACAGTCTCGTTCATCTCTTCCTCCATGCAAGCGGCGGAACTCTACTTAAATCGATTTAAACAACAATCATGGAGTGCGGGCTCGAACATAACATTTTGTTTCCGCCGATGATGATTGCTGATGCTCCACATTGGATTGACAGAGCCGGAGATTGCCGTGAGAGATGGCGCACCCCGTGTCGGTTGTCCGGCATGGCTCTCTGCATCCATCGAAAGTTCCTCCATCGTGAAGACCACCATTGGCGCTGGCATTCTCCTCTCCAGCCTGGCCTATTTCCTCTTTGCCATGCACGATGCCATGATCAAGCTGCTCGTTGAGAACACGACCGTGTGGCAGATCCTGTTTTGCCGCAGCATCGCCATTCTTGCGGGATGTTTTCTGATCGGCGGCCGCAGCCTCCTGCACGAGACCATAGCCTCCCCTGTCAGGCGTCCGATGATGATCCGAAGCTTGTTCCTGCTGGCGGCATGGCTCTGCTATTTTCATGCGGCGAAATTCCTGCCATTGGCGGATCTCACGACGCTCTATTTCGCCGCGCCGATCGTGGCCGTCGTCCTGTCGATGCCGATGCTGGGAGAACACGTGCCGCTTGCCAGCTGGGTAGCGGTGATCACCGGGTTCGCCGGGGTGATCATTGCAAGCGATCCGACCGGCATGGCGGACGGCTGGCCGGTCTACCTCGCCATTCTCGCAGCCGGTTGCTGGGCGGTGGCCACGATCCTTCTGCGCCGAACCTCTCAGGATGCGAGCAGCATGGTTCAGATGGCCATGACCAATGTCTTCTTCCTCGCGCTCACGGCACCGGTCGCACTCAGCACCTGGTCCATGCCGACGGGCGCGGCACAGATCCTTCTGATCGCCGTCGGCTTGATCGGAGGTTTGGGACAACTGGCCTATTTCGAGAGCATGCGCCGCGCGCCGATCTCCGTCATTGCACCCTTCGAATACACCGCACTCATCTGGGCCTTTGCCCTGGGTTACGCCATCTGGGGCGATATTCCGGGCCAGAACGTCATTGCCGGCGCCGTCCTGATCGCCAGTGCCGGTGTCATCATCCTCGTTGCCGAAAAGCGCCGAGCCTCATTATAAGGCCGGCGTCATCAGGCCGGACGTAGATAGCGCTCGGCGAGTTCGACCCAGAAGGTGGTGCCGATAGGCAGGACGTCGTCGTTGAAATCGTAGCGCGGATGATGCAGCGGCGGGTCGTTTTCCGTCCGTTTGGTACCCAGAAAGAAATAACTTCCGGGGCGCTCGATAAGCATATAGGCAAAGTCCTCGCTGCCCATCATCGGGCGCGGCAAATCGAACACCTTGTCCGCACCGGCGAAATCCACGGCGAGATCACGCACAAAATCCGTCTCGACCTTATGGTTGATCGTCGCATTGTAGCCGCGCTCGTATTCGATCGTGACACCCATGCCGTAGCTCGCCGCCTGTCCCTCGGCCACGGCGCGAATCCGTTGTTCGAGTTGGTCGCGCACCTGAGAATCGAAGGACCGGATCGAGAGCACCATCTCGGCCCGCTCCGGAATGACGTTGCTGGCTGCCCCGGCATGGAAGCCTCCGACGGTAATCACCGTCGGATCGAGAGGATGAATATTGCGCGAGACGATGGTCTGCAGGGCCATGATGATCGAGGCGCCGCACACGATCGGGTCGGCGGTCGACTGTGGCTCGGCACCATGCCCGCCGCGTCCGTTGACGGTGATCTTGCATTCATCGACGGCTGCCATGATCGGCCCTTCCCTCACCGCGATATGGCCGAAGGCGATATCGGGATCATTGTGGAGGGCAAAGACAGCGTCGCACGGAAATTTCTCGAACAAACCGTCTTCGATCATCAGGCGTGCGCCACCGAAATTTTCTTCGGCAGGCTGGAAGATCAGGTGAATGGTGCCGTCAAAGTTTCGCCGTTCCGCCAGAATCCGGGCTGCCCCGAGAAGCATCGCCGTATGTCCGTCATGGCCGCAGGCATGCATGACACCCGGAACTTTGCTGGCATAGTCCAGCCCCGTTTCCTCCAGGATCGGAAGCGCGTCGAAATCGGCGCGAATACCGATGCTTCGCGCACTGTCGCCATTGCGCAATGTGGCGACAACCCCCGTCTTCGCCAGCCCCCTCGTGACCTCGTAACCGAGTGCTTGAAGCCGTTCGGCGACATAATCCGAAGTTTTGAACTCCGACAGACCGATCTCGGGAAACTGATGCAAATGGCGCCGCGTGGCCAGCACATCCGCCATGACGTTGGGAAATTGGATCGACATGAATACTCCCTCGAACGGACGGCGACTGCCATGAATGAACGGAAGCGACTTTCGCACTTGCGACCTTGTTGTTCAACCGTATAAAAAGCCGAAAGCAGAGACTGACCTGCCTGCCTTCACTTGAGACCGTTGGGAGATGCCGATGACAAGACGCACATTCCAGCGCGCGGGCGAAGCAGAACGCCGCCAGGACCTCATTTCCGCAACGCTCGACAGCATTTCGGAACATGGGCTGGAAGGAGCGACGGTCCGCGACATCGCCGCAAGAGCCGGCGTGACCGGTGGGCTGATCCGCCACTATTTCACGGGCAAGGATCAGATGGTCCAGGCCGCCTATCGGGAGATGCTCGCGACCATGACGAAGACGGCGATCGACGCGATGGCGGATGCCGGCGGCGACGCACACGACCGCCTTCACCGTTTCATCGTCGCCAATGTCAGCCCGCCGATCGCTGATCCCAAGGCTCTGTCGCTGTGGGCGGCTTTTATCGGGCGCGTGAGATCGGACGAAGAGCTGGCCCGCATCCATCGAGAAAACTACATTCTGTTCCTCGAGATTCTGCAAGGTCTGGTGACCTCTCTGCTCGTGAGCCATGGACGGGACCCAGCGCAGGATGAATGCCGTCATCTGGCAATTGCCATCAACGGCCTGATCGATGGCCTTTGGCTGGAAAACTCCCTTGCCAGCGATCTTTTCGACGAGGGCCGCCTGCCCCAGATCGCGCTCGACGCGGTCGAGGCCCTTCTGGGCGGCATCTCACTGAGATCGGCCGCGAACCCGCACTGAAATGAGATTTTCATGAAATATGCAGCAATCACGAAGCGTCTGGCCGGATTGGGCTCGGGCAAATGGGCCTTGCACATTGAAGGACGTCGCAAGGCTGCTGCGGGCATTCCGGTGATCGAACTAACGATCGGTGAACCCGATCTTCCGCCGGACCCTATGCTTCTCGCAGAATGTGCAAGAGCCATGCAGGCCGGTCGCACACGCTATTCAAACGGAAGAGGCGAACCTGCAGTCGTTGACGCGCTCGTGCGCAAATATGCAAAGCGACGGGACGGCGTGACGAGCCGCAACATTCTCTGCTTTCCCGGGACGCAAACCGCCCTGTTCGCGGTCATGATGGGGCTGCTCGATGCAGGCGATGAGGTGCTGGCAGGCGACCCCTCCTACGCAACATATGAAGGCGTCGCCGCCGCAACCGGCGCCCGCC
The DNA here is from genome assembly GCF_056314065.1 of Allorhizobium sp. DMC15. Lineage (NCBI taxonomy): Bacteria > Pseudomonadati > Pseudomonadota > Alphaproteobacteria > Hyphomicrobiales > Rhizobiaceae > Allorhizobium > Allorhizobium sp. DMC15. Next base: position 292,532 of record NZ_JBQUZB010000004.1, on the reverse strand, counting down.
TCCTTTCGGTCCCGCTGCGGGCAGAGAACGGTTTCCATATGCAAGCCACCGATCTGGAGGCCGCGATCACTCCGAACAGTCGCGTCCTTCTCCTCAACACCCCACATAATCCGACCGGGGCCGTTCTATCGGCATCCGAAATCGCCGCACTTGGCGAAATCTGCCGCCGATACGATCTCTGGATCGTCTGTGACGAGGTCTACGAAGAACTGACCTTCGACAACCGCTTTGCCTCGCCCTTCGATAATCCCGATCTGGCCGATCGCACGATCGTGGTTTCCTCGATCTCCAAGTCCCATGCGGCTCCCGGTTTTCGCAGCGGCTGGGCAGCAGGACCAAGCGAATTCTTCGATCACCTTCTGCCCGTCTCCGAAACCATGCTTTTCGGAGTCCAGCCGTTCATTGCCGACATGACCGCAATGGCTCTCACCCAGCCGATCGAAACATCGAGTATCATGCGCGCGAACTATCGCGCTCGTGCCGATCTGCTCTTAGACCGTCTCTCCGCCCATCCGGCGCTGAAGCCCTATAGACCCGAAGGTGGCATGTTCATTGTGCTCGACGTCTCAGGCACTGGGTTAAACGGCAATGATTTTGCCACCCGCCTCCTGGAGGAGGAGAATGTCTCGGTCATGCCCGGCTCGTCTTTCGGTGAAGGCGCGCGCGACCTCGTTCGCATCTCGTTGACCGTTCCGGAAACAAGCCTGGAGGAGGCAGCGCGAAGAATGCTATGCTTGACGGAAAGACTGGCCGGCTGAGCTGTCGACGGAGGATGGGATGGGGGGAGGCCATCCTGTTTGCGTTGCGACGCCGCCTGAGGCGGGGGGCTTGGCCACCCGCTTGAAATAAGGCATAAAAACGCCAATTCAACGTCCGGGAACCCGAAGCCAGTCAACAGAGTTCAACCGCCAAAGGTTTCAGGCGCATTGCGGCGTTTTTCTGCCTCGATTGTCATCCAAAAGCCCGGCTTCGTGAACTGTTCCGACGACTGCGGTCTGCCCGAGCGATCTATCAACACCTGTGAACCGAGATTCAATCCTTCATGACGCTGCATGTCCCATCGCGCGACCTCGAAACCAAGCAGATCGACCACAATGACTCGATCCGATCTGCCTATTTCACCATCGAGGAACTGCAAGAAAGCGCGGCCTCTCTCGCGCTGAACGGTGCTGATGAACTGCCGGGGTTGATAGACTTCGACTTTTTCGCCCGCCACAAGGAAAACGAGCGCGAAATCCTGCGCGTCTATCGCGCGACGGCGGCCGATGTCGAAGCAGGTGCCACGATCACACCGGCAGCGGAATGGTTGCTGGACAATCACTACGTCATCGAAGAGGCGATCCAGGAAGTTCGCCGCGACTTTCCGAAGAAATTCTACCGGCAACTGCCCACCATGAAAGTCGGTTCGCGCGAGATCCCGCGCACCATGGCCATGGCTTGGCTGTATGTTGCCCATACCCACTCGACCGTCAGCCAGGAAAGCATGACGGCACTGGTCAACGGCTATCAGCGTCACCAGACGCTGGAGATCGGTGAGCTTTGGGCGCTGCCCTCTATCGTCCGCTTCGTACTCGTCGAGAACCTGCGCCGCATTGCCACCCGCGTCGATCGTTCACGCCGTATGCGCGGCAAGGCGAATGAGGTTGCCGACGAAATCATCCGGCTGAACGATCCGTTGGCAGCTGCGGCCTATTTGCGGCAGATCGAGCCGCTTGCTGATGACAACACCTTCGCCACCCAGTTCCTTTACCGACTGCGCAACGGTTCGCAGAACACGAGTTTTGCGGTCGAATGGCTCGAAGGCCGCCTCGAAGCCGCCGGACGCACCGCCCAGGAAGCGATGGACGCGGAGCACAACCGGCTGTCCTCGGGCAATGTCACGATGGGCAACATCGTTCGCGGCCTGCGCGAGATCGATGACAAGGAGTGGTCGGTCTGGGTCGAAGAAGTCAGCCGGGTCGACCATATTCTCGGTCAACACACCGACTACCGCGAGCTGGATTTCGGTTCCCGCAATGCCTATCGCAACACGATTGAGAAGCTGGCACGCCGCTCGGATCTGAGCGAAATTGAAATCGCTCAGACGGCGATCGATCTGGCAACCGCCAGTGCAGAACCGGAAGCCAGACTCGATGTCGGAAGCTATCTTGTCGGGTCGCGCCGCAACGAACTCGAGGCCGCCATCGGCTATAGGGAACCGCTGTCGCGCATTCTGACGAGCGCCATCAAGAAACTGAACTGGTTGTCTATTGCCGCCCCGGTCATCGGCCTGACGATCGCCGCCCTTGCCGTCATTGGACATTTCCTCGGTCAGGCCGGCGTCTCTACACCGCTGATCTTCGTGCTGCTGGTCATGGTTTCGCTTCCTGTTTCCGAGGGCGCGACTGGTCTGTTCAATACCCTGATCACCTTCTTCATGAAGCCGACCCGCCTCACGGGCTACGAGTTCAAGCAAGGCATACCAGAGGACGCCCGCACGCTGGTTGTCGTCCCCTGCATGATCTCCAAGCGTGACGATGTCGACGAACTGATCCGCAATGTGGAGGTGCACCACCTGACGAACCCGCATGGCGAAATCTATTTCGCTCTGCTCAGCGACTGGAAGGACAGCCAGGTCGAAGAGACCGCTGCCGATCTTGAAGTTCTCGATTACGCGAAACGGGAAGTCGCGCAATTAAACAGTCGCTACGACCAGAATGGGAAGACCCATTTCTACCTTCTGCATCGCCGGCGGCTCTACAATCCCGCCGAAGGCTGCTGGATGGGCTGGGAGCGCAAGCGGGGCAAGCTGCATGAGCTGAACCTGTTGCTGCGTGGCGATCGCGATACATCCTATCTGCCCGGTGCCAACATGGTCCCGGAAAACGTGCGCTACGTCATGACGCTGGATGCCGACACGCGCCTGATGCGCGATGCGGTAACCAAGCTGGTTGGCAAGATGCACCACCCGATCAACCGCCCGGTCATCGATCCGAAGAGCGGACGCGTCGTGAGCGGCTATGGTGTATTGCAGCCACGTGTCACGCCGTCGCTGACGACAGGCAAGGACGCTTCGGTCTTCCAGCGCATCTTTTCGATGAACCGGGGCCTCGACCCTTACGTCTTCACCGTCTCCGACGTCTACCAGGACATCACCGACGAAGGTACGTTCACCGGTAAGGGCCTGTACGACATCGACGCCTTCGAGACGGCCATCAAAGGCCGGATCGACGAAAATTCGGTGCTCAGCCACGACCTTCTGGAAGGCTCCTTCGCGCGCTGCGCTCTGGTAACCGACGTCGAACTGGTCGAAGACTTCCCCACCCGCTATGAGGTCGAAAGTTCGCGCCAGCATCGCTGGGCCCGCGGCGACTGGCAATTGCTACCCTATATCGGCGACCCGAACCGGGGCATCACGGCGCTCGGCCGCTGGAAGATGATCGACAATCTGCGCCGTTCGCTGACCCCGATCGCATGGTTCATGGCCTCAGTGCTCGGCTGGGCGACCATGGAACCGGTCGGTGCCACGATCTGGCAATTGCTCCTGATTTTCAGCCTCTTTGTTGCGCCGACATTGTCGCTTCTCTCCGGCATCGTGCCGCGCCAGACCGACATCGTGCCGGCAGCCCACTTCCAGACCCTCTGGTCGGAAGTCCGATCGATCAATGCCCAGGTCGCGCTGCGCATCGTCTTCATCGCCGACAATGCCTGCATGATGGCCGATGCGATCGCGCGCTCCCTGTACCGTATGCTGGTCAGCCGCAAGCTCCTGCTGGAATGGCGCACTGCCGCCAGCGTCCAGTCCGCAGCTCAGGGCTCGATCACGTCCTATTATCAGAACATGCGCCACGCTCCGATTCTGGCCATTCTCTCCGTTGGAGTTGCCGCCCTGCCGGGTGGATACGGCTATCTGATCGGTCTTCCCTTCGCGCTTCTCTGGGTCCTCTCTCCGCTGGTCGCATGGTATGTCAGCCAGTCGGCGGAAACCGAAGACAGTCTCGAAGTTCCAGACCACGTGTCATCAGAACTGCGCAAGATTGCCCGGCGCACCTGGCGCTACTTCGAAACCTTCACCACGGCCGGCGACAACTATCTGCCGCCCGACAACTTTCAGGAAACGCCAGAACCTCTCGTCGCCCATCGCACCTCGCCGACCAATATCGGCGTCTACCTGCTCTCCGTCGTTTCCGCCCGCCATTTCGGCTGGCTGAGCTTCGAGCAGACCATCGAGCGGATGGAGCAGACAATCTCGACCATCGACCGGATGGAGAAATATCGCGGCCATCTGTACAATTGGTACTATACGGACACCCTGAAGCCGCTCGGTCCGCGCTACATCTCGGCGGTCGACAGCGGTAATCTCGCCGGTCATCTGATCGCGATCGCATCCGCCTGCCGCGAATGGGCCGAAGCGCCCTCCGCCCATCTCCAAGGCAATATCGATGGCATCGGCGATGTCGGCGGCATTCTGTTTGAGGTGCTGGAAAACCTGCCCGACGACCGCAAGACCGTGCGCCCGCTGCGTCGCCGCCTGGAAGAGCGTATCATCGGCTTCAATACGGCACTGGCCGCCGTCAAACGCGAACACGAATTTGCGTCGATCCGCATCATCAATCTTGCGGTTCTCGCACGCGACGTCCAGAAACTGGCAGCCAACCTGCACCACGAACTGCGCTCGGATCAGAGCGCCGAAGTCGTGCGCTGGACGGAATCGCTGGTCTCGGTCTGTGAAGCCCATATCGCCGATACCACCTTCGACCTGTCGAACATCGACCCGCTGCGCCAGCGCCTCAGCCAGCTCTCGGAAAAGGCGCGCGGCATTGCTTTCTCGATGGACTTCACCTTCCTCTTCCGCCCCGAACGGCGTCTGCTGTCGATCGGTTACCGGGTGGACGGGCGCGAACTGGATGAAGCCTGCTACGACCTTCTGGCCTCCGAATGCCGCCTGACCAGTCTGTTCGCTATCGCCAAGGGCGATCTCCCGACCGAACACTGGTATCGCCTCGGCCGTCAGGTCGTGCCGATCGGTGCGCGCGCGGCCCTGATCTCGTGGTCGGGCTCGATGTTCGAATATCTGATGCCGCCGCTTGTCATGCAGGAGCGTCAGGGTGGCGTTCTGAACCAGACGAACAACCTGGTGGTCGTGGAGCAGATGAACCACGGTCGACGCCTGAACATCCCCTGGGGCATTTCGGAAGCGGCGTTCAATGCCCGCGACCATGACATGAACTACCAGTACACCAACTTCGGTGTACCGACCCTAGGTCTCAAGCGTGGTCTGGGCCAGAACGCCGTCATCGCGCCCTATGCCTCGATCCTGGCCAGCCAGTATTATCCGGAAGCCTCGCTCGAAAATCTGCAGCGGCTGCGCAAGCTGGGCGCGCTCGGCGCCTATGGCTTCCACGATGCTGTCGACTTTACCCCGACACGCTTGCCCGACGGCAAGAAATGCGCGGTCGTCTACAACTACTATGCCCACCACCATGGTATGTCGATCGCAGCGATCGCCAACGTCGCCTTCAACGGCCGCCTGCGCACTCTCTTCCATGCCGATCCCGTGATCGAAGCGGCTGAACTGCTGCTTCAGGAAAAGGCGCCGCGCGAAATCCCGGTGATGAGCGCGAAATACGAACCGCAGACGCCGGGCAAGGGTCAGGCGGACCTGCTGCGCGCGGAAATCCGGACGATCAATGATCCGGCCACCAAGGATCGCGAACTCGTTTTCCTGTCGAACGGCCACTACTCGGTCATGCTGACGGCGACCGGCTCCGGCTTCTCACGCTGGAACGGCCAGTCGGTTTCCCGTTGGAAACCTGACCCAACGGAAGATCGCTGGGGGACCTTCCTCTTCCTCCGCGACATGGCGAGCAATCAGTGGTGGTCGGCAACGGCTGCCCCGCGCCGTGCCGAAGACGAGAAGAGCAAGGTCATCTTCGGTGACGATAAGGCAGAATTCTTCAAGACGGTCGGCGACATCGCAACCACGCTCGAATGCATCGTCGGAACCGAGCACGATGCTGAAGGGCGTCGTCTCACCATCCTCAACACCGGCACCGAGGACCGCTTCATCGAAGTGACCTCGTATCTTGAGCCGGTACTGGCCTATGACGACACCGACAGCGCGCATCCGCTGTTCTCGCGCATGTTCGTCAAGACCGAATTCGGCCGCCGCAGGGATGTGATCCGCGCCGAGCGCAACAAGCGCAGCCCGGGCGATCCGGACATGTGCGTTGCACATCTGGTCGTCGACAGTGCAGGTCAGGGCCGACCGACCGAATTCGAGACCGACCGCCGCCGCTTTCTCGGCCCTGGCCGCACGCTCGGCGAGGCTGCAGCCTTCGATCCCGGCGCCACGCTGTCCGGCACCGAAGGCTTCACTCTCGATCCGATCCTCAGCCTGCGTCGCGTCGTGCGCGTGCCGGCGGGCAAGAAGGTCTCCGTCATCTTCTGGACGATGGCGGCCCCGAACCGCGAGGAAATCGATAAGGCAATCGAGCGTTACCGCCATCCTGACGCCTTCAGCCACGAACTCATCCATGCCTGGACGCGCACCCAGGTCGAACTGCGCCACATCGGCATCACGTCTCAGCAGGCTGCCGCCTTCCAGCATCTCGGGCGTTATCTGGTCTATCCGGATACCCACCTGCGCGCCGATCCGGAAACGGTCCGCAAGGGTCTGAAGTCACAGTCAGCGCTGTGGCCCATGGCGATCTCGGGCGACAATCCGATCTTCGCGCTTCGCATCAACGACGACATGGACATGGACATCGCCCGCGAAGCGATGAGTGCGCTGGAATATCTGCGCCGTCGTGGCGTGATAGCGGATCTTGCGATCATCAATGAACGTGCGACCTCTTACGCGCAGGACATGCAGCACGCCCTCGATCATCTCGCCGAAAATCTGAAGCATCGCCTGCCGCCGGGCCGTCCGCATGTCTTTACCGTGCGCGACGACCTGATGGACGAAGGGGCAACGCTTGCCTTGCTCGCAGCGGCGCGCGTGGTTTTGCACACCCGAAACGGCAAGATCGTCGACCAGATCAACCGCGCCGTCTCACTCTTCGCCGCACCGCGTGCTGCCGACAGCGAGGGTGACTGGGCCGGGCTGCCCCCTGCCCTGCCTGCGCCGTCAGTAGCGCCGACAGCGATCGACGGAAGTGATCTCGACTTCTGGAACGGCACCGGCGGATTCTCCAAGGATGGTGGCGAATATGTCGTGCGCCTCTCCGGCACAGCGACGACACCCCAGCCTTGGATCAATGTGATCACCAACGAGCAGTTCGGTTTCCACGTTTCGGCCGAAGGTGCGGGCTTCACCTGGAGCCAGAACTCGCGCGACTACCAGCTGACACCGTGGACCAATGACCCCGTCATCAATCGTCCCGGCGAGGCCTTCTACGTTACGGATCTCACAAGCGGCCGCTCCTATGCGACCGTGAGCGCGCTGAACACCGATCCAGCCGCTCAATTTGAGACGCGCCACGGTCTCGGCTATTCGACATTTGCCAGCCGTCACCACGATCTTGAAATCGAGATGACCCAGACGGTTGATCGCAACCGGCCGGTCAAGCTCGCCAAGATTCGGGTGACGAACGGCAGCGACGCGGCGAGAACCCTGCGGATCTATGGCTACGCCGAATGGGTGCTGGGCAACAACGCAGCCCGGACAGCGCCTTTTGTGCTGTCCTCCTATGATGAAGAGACCGGGGCACTGCTGGCGTCGAACCCGTATGAGATCAACTATCCGGGCCGTTTCGCCTTCCTCGCCGGTCCCGATCAGCCTGTAGGCTACTCGGCAAGCCGCCGGGAGTTCATCGGTCGCAACGGCTCGATCAAACTGCCGCAGGCGGTCGCCCGTTTGTCGAAACTGTCGGACTCGATCGACAGTGAGAGCGACCCGTGCGCCGCGCTCGCCTTCGACATGGAACTGGCACCGGGCCAGTCGCGCGAACTGACCTTCTTCCTCGGCGAAACCGACACGCCGGAAGGGGCGATCGAACTGATCAAGTCGATCCGCACGACCGGGTTCAAGACCGTCTTCGACGAAACCCGCACCTTCTGGAACGGTGTCGCAAGCCAGGTCTCCGTTCAGACCGGCGACAAGGCCTTTGACCACATGGTCAACGGCTGGCTGCCCTATCAGGCGCTGGCTTGCCGCATCTTCGCCCGTGCCGGCTTCTACCAGGCCAGCGGCGCCTACGGCTTCCGCGACCAACTGCAGGATACGCTCGCCTTCCTGCTGACGGACCCGAAGCTTGCCCGCCGGCAGATCCTCAACGCCGCCGCACGCCAGTTCCCGGAAGGCGATGTCCAGCATTGGTGGTTGCCGCGGACCGGTGCCGGCGTGCGCACGATGATCTCGGATGACGTTGTTTGGCTGGCTTATGCCATCGACCAGTATATGGTGGCGACCGGCGACGAGACCATTCTCGACGAGGAACTCGCCTTCATCGAAGGGGCGGCCCTGGAAGCTGGACAACATGATTCCTTCTTCCAGCCGAGTTCCTCGGAAACGAGGGCAAGCCTCTACGAACATGCAGCCCGGGCACTGGATCTCGCCATCGCCCGCACCGGCCAGCATGATCTTCCGCTCATTCTCGGTGGCGACTGGAATGACGGCATGAACCGCGTGGGAATCGAAGGGAAGGGCGAAAGCGTGTGGCTCGGATGGTTCCTCGCCAGCACGCTGCAGAACTTCCTGCCTTACGCCGACAAGCGTCGCGACAAAGATCGCCGTCAGCGCTGGGCAGCCCATGTTGAGACACTGAAAGCGGCGCTTGAAACCTCGGGCTGGGACGGCACGCATTATCTTCGCGGCTATTTCGACAATGGAGCCCCGCTCGGATCGAACGAGTCGCTCCAGTGCCAGATCGATTCTCTAGCCCAGTCCTGGAGCGTGCTCTCGGGCCTCGGCGATCAGGAGCACTCGGAAAAGGCCCTGAATGAGGCTGTCAAACGCCTTGTGGACGAGGAGCATGACATCGTCCGCCTCTTCACGCCGCCTTTCGAGAAGTCGACCCTCGATCCCGGTTACATTGGAGCCTACCCGCCGGCGGTACGCGAGAATGGTGGACAGTATACCCATGCTGCCATCTGGCTCGGCCTGTCCCTGTTGAAGGCAGGGCGCATTGCCGACGCGTGGCGCGTCTTCACGATGCTCAACCCGATCAACCACGCTCTGGATGCAGATGCCGCCGAACGCTACAGGGTCGAGCCCTATGTCGTGGCCGCAGACATCTATGGCGGCGAGGGCTATGCCGGGCGTGGAGGTTGGACCTGGTATACGGGATCTGCCGGCTGGCTTTACCGCTTCGCGGTCGAAGGCATTCTCGGCATCACCCGCAAGGCCGGTGCCATCCATGTCGAGCCCGCATTGCCAGAACACTGGCCGGGATACCGGACGAAAGTCGCCTTCGATGGCCGTCAGGTGGACATCGACGTCAAGCGGACTGCGAGTGGCTACGACATCACCATTGATGGCGAGCCGCAGCCGACGGAACCGGTTGCCGCAACGCCCGCAAAACCCAAGAAGACGACGCGTCGACCCAAGGCAACGTAAAGCCGAGGAATAAGACGAAAATGAAATGGCCTCGCCGGGATCAACCGGCGAGGCCTTTTCGTATGACTTGTTGACTCCGCGGTCCCGTGGGCCAACTCAGGCCGAATAGACGATCAGAAGATCCTTGGCATCGATCTGGTCGCCAATCCGCACCAGAACTTCCGAGATGGTGCCGTCACGGTCCGCATGCAGGGCCGTTTCCATCTTCATGGCCTCGATCGACAGCAGAACGTCACCCGACTTGACAGTCTGGCCCGCAGCAACAGCCACAGTCGAGATAACGCCTGGCATCGGTGCTCCCAGATGGGCAGCATTGCCGAGGTCCGCCTTCCGGCGAACCGCACTGCCCGAGGCGCCGTGAACGCGATCCGGCACCTTGATGCGGCGCGGTTGACCATTCAACTCGAAGAACACGGTGACCATGCCCTTGTCGTCGGTATGGCCGATCGCCTGGTTGACGATGACGAGGGTCTTTCCCTTCTCCAGGTCGAGGAACAGTTCTTCGCCGGCCGGCAGACCGTAGAAGTACTGAGGGGTCGGGATCACCGAAACCGGACCATAGGTATCGGCCGCCAACGCATAGTCCGTGAAGACCTTCGGATACATCAGATATGAGGCGAACTCGAAGTCTGAGACCTCGCGACCGAGTTTCTCCTCGATCGCCTTGCGCTCGGCATCGAGATCGGCGTCTGGCAGCAGTGAGCCCGGGACCGCAGTGTAAGGCGCGTCACCCTTCAGAGCTTTCTTCTGCAATGCCTCCGGCCAGCCACCCGGAGGCTGCCCGAGATCGCCCTTCAGCATCGACACGACGGAATCGGGGAAGGCGATGTCCTTGGCCGGGTTTACGACATCGGCAACGGACAGATCCTGGCTGACCATCATCAGCGCCATATCACCGACAACCTTGGAGGACGGCGTCACTTTGACGATATCGCCGAACATCTGGTTGGCGTCGGCGTAGGCCTGTGCCACCTCATGCCAGCGGGTTTCAAGCCCGAGTGAGCGGGCCTGTTCCTTGAGGTTGGTGAACTGGCCGCCCGGCATTTCATGTAGATAGACTTCCGAAGCCGGGCCCTTCAGATCGCTCTCGAAAGCAGCATACTGGGTGCGCACGGCTTCCCAGTAGAAGGACAGGCGGCGGATCCAGTGCGGGTCGAGACCCGGATCGCGCTCGGAGCCGCGCAACGCTTCCACGATCGAACCCAAGCAGGGCTGCGACGTGTTCCCGGAGAAAGCGTCCATGGCTGCATCCACGGCGTCTACGCCGGCATCCACAGCAGCCAGAACGGTGGCAGCCGCGATGCCCGAGGTATCATGCGTATGGAAGTGGATCGGCAGGCTGGTCGCCTCGCGCAATGCCTTGAACAGCACCTTGGCGGCAGCCGGCTTCAACAGACCGGCCATGTCCTTGACGGCGATGATATGGGCACCGGCCTTTTCGAGGTCGGCGGCAAGCGCGGTGTAGTACTTCAGATCGTATTTCGGGCGCGCCGAATTCAAGAGGTCGCCCGTGTAGCAGATTGCCGCCTCACAAAGCTTGTTCTCTTCGGCAACGGCATCCATCGACACGCGCATGTTGTCGACCCAGTTCAGGCAGTCGAAGACGCGGAAGAGATCGATCCCGCCCTTCGCTGCCTGCCGGACGAAATACTTCACCACATTGTCGGGATAGTTCTTGTAGCCGACGCCGTTGGCACCGCGCAGCAGCATCTGCAGAAGCAGGTTCGGCGCACTCTCGCGCACCAGAGCCAGGCGTTCCCATGGATCTTCCGTCAGGAAGCGCATGGAGACGTCGAAGGTCGCCCCACCCCAGCATTCGAGCGACAACAATTCCGGCAGAGCCCGGGCATACGTGCCCGCGATCTGAGCAATATCGTGCGTACGCATGCGGGTCGCCAGCAGCGACTGGTGGCCATCGCGCATCGTCGTATCGGTCATCAAGACGCGCGTCTGACTGCGCATCCACTCGCCGAATTTCTTCGGGCCGAGCTCGTCGAGCAACTGCTTGGTGCCAGAGGGGATCTGCGCATCGATGAAAGGTACGAGTGGCTTTGCCGCATCCTCGGGCGGCTTCGGCCGGCCCTTTACTTCCGGATGGCCGTTGACGGTGACGTCTGCGAGATAGGTGAGAAGCTTCGTCGCCCGGTCCTGGCGCTTCACCTGCTGGAAGAGCTCCGGCGTCGTATCGATGAACCGCGTGGTATAAGAATTGTCCCGGAACTTCGGATGTCCGATGATCGCTTCGAGGAAGGTGAGGTTAGTCGCAACGCCACGAATACGGAACTCGCGCAACGCGCGGTCCATGCGGCTGATCGCTTCCTGCGGCGTGCTGCCGGATGCCGTCACCTTGACCAGCAGCGGGTCGTAATAACGGGTGATGATCGCGCCCGAATAGGCTGTGCCGCCATCGAGACGGATGCCAAAGCCGGCGGCGGAACGATAGGCGGTGATGCGACCGTAATCCGGGATGAAGTTCTGCTCGGGATCTTCCGTCGTGATACGGCACTGAAGTGCATGCCCGTTGAGGCGGATGTCCGCCTGCTTAGGTACACCCGATTCAGGCGTACCGATCGCAAAACCATCAAGGATGTGGATCTGCGCCTTGACGATATCGATGCCTGTCACGACTTCAGTGACGGTGTGCTCGACCTGGATACGCGGGTTGACCTCGATGAAGTAGAATTTGCCGCTATCCGCGTCCATCAGGTATTCGACGGTGCCGGCGCCGACATAGTTGGTCGCCTTGGCAATCCTCAGCGAGTAGTCGGCCAACTCCTGGCGCTGTGCTTCCGAAAGATAAGGGGCTGGCGCACGCTCGACCACCTTCTGGTTACGGCGCTGGATCGAGCAGTCGCGCTCGAACAGATGCACCGCATTGCCGTGGGTGTCACCAAGGATCTGGCTCTCGACGTGGCGGGCACGCTCGACGAGCTTTTCGAGATAGACTTCGTCCTTGCCGAAGGCGGCCTTGGCCTCGCGCTTGGCTTCCGTGACTTCCCGGATCAGGTCCTTCGGGTCGCGGATCGCGCGCATGCCGCGACCGCCGCCACCCCAGGAGGCCTTTAGCATGACCGGATAGCCGATCTCCTCCGCCAGTCGATGGATTTCCGCTTCGTCATCAGGGAGCGGATCGGTCGCGGGCACGACGGGAACGCCGACGCTGATTGCCAGATTGCGCGCGGCAACCTTGTTGCCGAGCTGCCGCATGGTTTCCGCCCGAGGGCCGATGAAAATAATACCTGCATCGTTGCAGGCCTCTACAAATTCGGGACTTTCCGACAGAAGACCATAGCCCGGATGAATGGCATCCGCTCCGGAGAGTTTCGCAACCCGAATGATTTCGTCGATCGACAGGTAACTTTCGATCGGCCCCAGATCCCGTGTCAGGTGCGGACCACGACCAACCTGGTAGCTTTCGTCCGCTTTGAAGCGGTGCAGCGCGAGTTTGTCTTCCTCGGCCCAGATGGCGACCGTTTTCAGACCGAGCTCGTTGGCGGCGCGAAAGACGCGGATCGCGATTTCCGAACGGTTGGCGACAAGGATCTTGGATATTGGCAATTCGATCTCCCCAAACGACATGCCAGGGCATTGTGCACCTGCGAACAAAAGTCATAGCGCGTTGTTTTAGGAAGTTCAATTTGCCTTGATCGAAGCCAAAAAAAATCCGGGCCGCTCAGGTCACCAGCCCAAGGCGGAAAGAGAGTGCAACCACGTGCTGCCGGTTCTTCGCGTTCAACTTATCCTGGATGCCGTTCATGTACCAGTCGACGGTATGATTTGAGATTTTCAGAATCCGGCTGATCTCGTTCGACGTCAAACCATCCGCAAGATAGTTCAAAACCTCCATCTCCCGTCGTGTCATGCGCGTATCGACGGGCTTGATGATACTCGACACATCCCCGTGCTTGTATTCCACCAGACGCCAGAAAGCTTTTTTCGCAACCGCTTCAAACAAGCTGATCTCGATAGGCGACAGATCGACCGGCTTACCGCCGACCGTCATGTTGCCCATCAATCCGCCCCGTCCATGAACCGGGAAGATGTAGCCGTCGGTCAGGCCGTAACGCACGCTGTCGGACAGCATGCGCTCCATGCGCTTGCGATGGGGATCCGAACGAAATGCGTGCAACGCGTCGCGCCAGCGAAAGCCCCCCCTCGCCTGCCCGAGATATCGAATAGTGGGGTCGATCAGGACATATTTCTTGGCAATATAGAGTTGCGGCCAGCCTTCCGGCCAATGACCCGTCAAAACCAATTGCATCGGGTTTTCATCCGGTTTGGGCTGCCGAACAAGCCCGTAGTATTCGAAGCCATACGATCGAACGAGCTTCTCAAGTTCCGAGATGACATCGGACGCAGAACGGCATTCGTCGATAACGACCAAAAAATGCAGCAACTGGTTTATATTCACCAATCCCCCCAAAAGACACGCACTGAAAAAACATTAAAAAGCCATGAGCGAACGGTTTGTCGAAGGCCCGATGCAAAATATGAGCGCTCATTGCCAAAAATCCGCCGTCCTAAGTTTAGAACTGAGCGCTGGAATCTTGCAACCGTTAGTGTGTCAATTTTCTGTTTGTCAGACAGTATCTTGCGCATGGACTGCCTCGAGGTTAGGCAGTCGAGGCGTGGCTACCTGATCCGGTAGCGCCATGGTAAATGCCAGCATCGGCGCGAGCTGCGCCAGCCGGAGGTCAACGCGTGTCCCTTCTCCAGGTTTACTTCAAGGCCCTAAAGTATCTTGCGACTTACAGGTTGCGGGTTTCCCTCGTCGTGATCGCAAATATCGTCCTGGCCGCCATCACCATCATCGAACCGGTGCTGTTCGGGCGCATCATTGATGCGATATCGGAGAAGCGCGACGCGACCCAGATTCTCATCCTTTGGGGCTGTTTCGGCGTCTTCAATACCGTGGCCTACGTGCTGGTTGCGCGACAGGCCGACCGGCTCGCCCACGGGCGGCGCGCGGACCTGTTGACGGAGTCCTTCGCAAAGATCATTTCGATGCCGCTCAGCTGGCACCACAAGCGAGGGACGTCAAACGCGCTGCACACGCTGCTTCGCGCGGGCGAAACCCTCTTCGGCCTCTGGCTCGAATTCATGCGCACGCATCTCGCAACCGCCGTGGCACTGACACTTCTGCTTCCCACCGCCTTTTCGATGGATGTGCGCCTGACCTCGGTTCTGGTCGTCCTCGCAATCCTCTACGTCATCATCGGGCGCACGGTGATGGTGAAGACCAAGGAAGGACAGGCTTCGGTTGAGGGGCACTATCACACGGTCTTCTCCCATGTGAGCGACTCGATCAGCAATGTTTCCGTGCTGCACAGCTATAACCGGATCGAGGCCGAGACCCGGGCATTGAAGGAATATACGACGAAGCTGCTGTCGGCCCAGTATCCTGTACTCGACTGGTGGGCGCTAGCAGGCGCACTCAACCGCATTGCCTCGACGCTTTCCATGCTGGTGATCCTAGTGATCGGGACCTTGCTCGTTCAGCGTGGCGAACTGAAAGTCGGCGACATCATCGCTTTCACCGGCTTTGCCGGGCTGTTGATCGCGCGCCTCGATCAGATGATCACCTTCGCCAACCAGATTTTCGAAGCACGTTCCAAGCTGGAAGACTTCTATCTCCTGGAAGATGCGGTCCAGGAGCGGGAGGAGCGCGCCGGTGCCACCGAGCTCAAGAATGTACGCGGCGACGTCGAGTTCCGCGATGTCTGCTTCGATTTTGCATCGACGACCCAGGGCGTTCGCGACGTGTCCTTCGCGGTCAGGGCGGGCCAGACGGTCGCCATCGTCGGGCCGACGGGCGCCGGCAAGACCACGCTGATCAACCTCCTGCAGCGGGTCCACGAGCCGCAGTCGGGGCAAATCCTGGTCGATGGACAGGACATCTCCAAAGTAACCCGCAAGTCGCTGCGCCACGCAATAGCAACTGTCTTCCAGGACGCGGGCTTGTTGAACCGCTCGATCAAGGACAACATACGGCTCGGCCGCGAGGATGCGACCGAAGAAGAGATCATCCAGGCAGCAGAGGCAGCGGCGGCCACCGACTTCATCGAAAGCCGCATGATCGGCTACGACACCCATGTCGGCGAACGCGGCAATCGCCTCTCCGGCGGCGAGCGCCAGCGGATCGCGATTGCCCGGGCAATCCTGAAGAACGCCCCGATCCTCGTCCTCGACGAGGCGACAAGCGCGCTCGATGTCGAAACCGAGGCGCGGGTGAAGGAGGCGATCGACCGGCTGCGCAAGAACCGCACGACGTTCATCATCGCCCACCGGCTCTCGACGATCCGCGAAGCCGACCTCGTCGTTTTCCTCGACCACGGCCGGATTATCGAGATGGGCAATTACGACCAGTTGAGCGCGCTCGGCGGCCGCTTCAGTTCGCTGCTGCGGACCAGTGGACTCCTGAAGGAAGAACCGAGTCCGGCGATCTAAAACTAGCGTGGTGCCTCACAGGCTGTCGAGCGTTTCCAGCACGTGCGCCGCATGTTTGCGGATCGCCTCCTGCTTGAACGGATCCATTCGGCGCCAGGTCGCATACATGTTGGACAGGCGTGGATTGCGCGCCAGCTTTTCCGTGTTGCGATCGAGAAAATCCCAGTAAAGCGCGTTGAACGGACAGGCGCGAGGCCCCGTCGTGATCTTGGGATCATAGCGACAGCCACCGCAGAAATTGCTCATCCGGTCGATATATTTGCCGCTCGCGGCATAGGGCTTGCTCGCCATCAGCCCGCCATCACCATAAAGCGCCATGCCGAGCGTGTTCGGCAGTTCCACCCATTCATAGGCATCCGAATAAACGGCCAGATACCACTCGCAGACCTCTGCCGGATCGATCCCGGCCAGCATGGCGAAATTGCCGGTCACCATCAGCCGCTGGATATGATGCGAATAGGCATGCTCGATCGTGTCGCCGATCGCGCCCCGCATGCAGGCCATGTCGGTCTTTGCCGTCCAGTACATCTGCGGCAGCGGTCGCGAAGCGGAGAGATGGTTCAAGCCCACATAATCCGGCATTTCCGTCCAGTAGATGCCGCGGACATATTCGCGCCAGCCGAGGATCTGGCGAATGAACCCTTCGACGGCATTCAGCGGCGCCCGCCCCTCGAACCACGCGGCCTCTGCCCGGCGAATGACATCGATCGGCAGAAGCAGTCCGGCGTTGATGTAGGAGGAGATCAGGGAATGGTAGAGGTAGGGCTCGCCCTTGACCATCGCGTCCTGATAGTCGCCGAAGTCAGCCAGGATCTCGTCGATGAACTGCTGCAGTTCCATTTCCGCCTGGGTAGCGGTCACGGCAAAATGGAAACTGTCGAGGGAGCCCATATGGCCGGCGAAGCGCTCTTCGACGAGTGCCAGCACGGATTTCGTGATGGCATCCTTGGCATGGCTGATGCGCTTTGGACCTTTCAGACCCGCAGCGGGCGGCTTGCGGTTCTCGGCGTCGAAATTCCACTTGCCACCAACAGGCTCCTCGCCGTCCAGCAGCACCCGGTGACGCCGGCGCATGTCGCGATAGAAATACTCCATGCGCAGCTGTTTGCGACCCTTGCGCCAGGCGCCGAAGTCCTCGATCGAACAGAGGAAGCGATCGTCTTCGCGGATCTCGACGGGCACGCCGAGGTCCGTTTCCCAGCCCCGCATCTCCTCGGCCAGACGCCATTCCCCGCACTCTGTCGCAACCACAGCAGAAGCGTTGCTGTCGGTAAGTGCGCGGGCAAGCTCACCCTTGAGGCTCTGGGTGTTCTCGGGGTCATCAAGCGTCACATAGCGGACCTTTAAACCCTTCTCCCGCAACTCTTCGGCAAAGTGCCGCATGGCGGAAAAGAGAAAGGCGATCTTCTTCTTATGATGCTTCACATAGGTCGCCTCGCTCATGACTTCCGCCATCAGCACCAGCGAGGTTGCCGGATTGGCATCGGCAAGGCCAGACAGCGAATGCGTGAGTTGGTCGCCGAGAACGAGATGGATACGCGACGCCTTCACCATTCGATCGGCTGACCGTCATAAGCGAAGAAGCCACCGGTCTGTGCCGGCTCCAGGCCATTCAGAACCGAGAGCATCATGGCGACACTGTCTGCCGGCTGGATCTTGTCATGCGTCTTGGAGAAGCCGCCGGAAAAACCGGTGTCGACGGAACCGGGATGCAGCGCAACCACCACGCTTTTCGGTCGAAGCCGGGCTATCTCGATCGCTGAAGTACGGGTGATCTGGTTCAGAGCCGATTTTGCCGAGCGATAGGAGATCCAGCCGCCGAGCTTGTTGTCACCGATCGAGCCGACCCGCGCCGACAGCGTGGCAAACACGCTCTTGCCCTCGTTGGAGAGCAGCGGTGCGAAATGCTTCAGCGCCAGCGCCGGACCAATCGCGTTCAATGCAAACTGCGCCGCCATTACGTCGCCCTGGATCGCCTTGATCGTCTTTTCTGGGCCATTGCCATTGATGACAAGCGCACCCGTCGCGCAGAGAATGAGATCTAATTTCTGGCCTGCTTCCGAAAACCGGGCTGCCGCCGCACCGACAGCGGCATCATCCGTGATATCGAACCCGTCGCGGCTTCGCGACAACTCCGTCACGCTGCCGCAGGCGGGATCGGCCTTGATGGCTGCGGCAAAGGCACCGCCGATACCACCGCTGGCTCCCAGCACGAGGGCACGGTAGCCGGGGTTCAGGGACGTCATTCCGGAAAAGTCGGACATTAGAAACTCCTGCAGGTCTGTGTCATCCAATACGGACGACAGCAAGACCGGATCAGGCGCAGATTGTCAGACGCGCTCGATGGCTCCGTCGAAGGTAGGCATCGAGCCGGGATCGACGTCCATCAGTCGGCAAACCAGACCGGCGATTTCTGTTTGCGCAAAAGGCTGATCTCGCTCCAGCCGGAAGCCGATCGTGTAGAACGGAACCACGGTCTCCTGAGGCGTCGGCCCGGCATGATTGCCGTCATCACCCATGCCGTGATCGGCAGTCACGATTACGCTGTAACCGGCCTCGACCCAGCCAGGCACATGCCGCGCAAGCAGATCTCCCTGTGTCCGGGCCGCGTTGCGATAGCCGACACTGTCGCCGCCATGCTTGTGGCCCGCGTCGTCGACATTCATCGGGTGGAGCAGGAGAAAGTCGGGTGCCTTGCAGCGGACAAGCCATTCGGCATCGGCGAAGAGATGGCCGTCGGGATAGGCGTCATCCCAGTAGAAGACGCCATGGGTGATATCGCCGGTCCCATCGACGAGAATGCGGTCGCGATAGCGGTCGAACGGGCAGGACACATAAAGCTCCGACACCCAATGGTAGGCGGCCGCAGCCGTCACGCCACCCTGCGCCCGAACCCGCGCGAAGAGATTATCCCCCAACGAACGGCGCACCACGCCATTGCTGACCACGCCGTGGTCTACGGGCTTTCGCCCGGTCAGCAAGGTCTCATACAGCGGCCGCGACATGGCCGGCAGTTCGCAGGTGAGCTTGCGCACATCGGCGCGGCCGGCTGCGACAAGCCCTTCCAGATAGCCGAGACAGGTACGGGCCGCGTCGTAACGCAGCCCGTCGAGAATGATCAGGATCACTTTGTTCATGGCGCGCACCATGCCACGCCATGCATGAAAGGCAAGCGACAGCGCCTCAGATGATCGGCTTGCCGCCGGTCACCGCGATCGTCGCTCCGGAAACGTAGCTTGAGAGCGGATCGGCCAGCATCACATAAGCCGTCTGCAACTCCGCCGGCTGGCCGGGGCGCTGCATCGGCACCTGCTTGCCGAAGTTCTTCACCTTTTCCTCCGGCATGGTCGACGGAATGAGCGGCGTCCAGATCGGACCGGGAGCCACGGCATTGGCCCGGATCTTCTTTTCCGCCAGCATCTGCGCCAGCCCGGCGGTGAAGTTCTGGATCGCGCCCTTGGTGGTCGCATAAGCGAGGAGATTGGGGCTCGGGCTATCCGAATTGATCGACGCCGTGTTGATGATCGAACCGCCATTCTTCATATGCGGCACGGCAGCCTTGGTCAGATAGAACATCGCATGGATGTTGACCCGGAAGGTGAGTTCCCACTCTTCATCCGGGATCTCGGTGATGTCTTCGAACGACGCCTGGTGGGCGGCATTGTTGACCAGAATATCGACGCCACCGAGTTCGCGGACCGCCGTGTCCACGATCTCGCGGCAATGATCGGCATTCTGGATGTCGCCCCGAACCAGCACCGCCTTGCGACCGGCCTTTTCCACCCACTGGGCGGTATCCTTCGCGTCCTCATCCTCTTCGATATAAGAAATCAGGACATCGGCACCTTCCCGCGCATAGGCAATCGCCACGGCGCGCCCGATCCCGCTGTCGCCACCGGTGATGATCGCCTTCAGACCCTCGAGCTTTCCGGAGCCCTTGTAGCTTTCTTCGCCGTGATCAGGCCGCGGATTCATGTCGGCAGTCCGGCCCGGCATGGGGACCTTCTCCTGCGAGAACGGCGGTGTCGGATAATCGGCCATGTGTTCGTCTCCTCGTGTGGGGTTCGAGGGTCAAACCGGTGAGCCATCGATGAGTTCCGAACAGATCCGGCCGGAACGGAAAGGGCCGGCATGACGCCGGCCCCGAGTGAACTTCCAATTTCAGGCCCGCCAGGCGGCGACCGCCTGCGGTTTCAGCACGCGCTCGCCCAACACCGGCTCGGCACCGGCAGGCAGTGCCCAGTCCTCGCTTCCATAGTTGAAGGCGAAGACGAGATCGCCGCGGCGACGGATGCGGATGGAGTCGGGTACGCGCAGCGTCGCAACACCGGCCTTCTTGGTGGCCAGCTCCAACACCTCGGCCAGCAGATCGGCGTCCGCCCAGCAGGCGAGGTAGAGCACATTGCCCTTTTCGGTCAGCGCCGGATCGCCATTGTCGAAGGTCGCGAGCACCGAAGCCGAGGTCTCCAGATATTCGCGCCAGCGGATCGCATGACCCGAAACTACACCGGAGACGCCATCCGAGAGACCCGGACGCAGGGAGGAGACCTGTACGACGCGATTGCCCGTGAGTGCGCCGAGCGCACCGGGCGGCAGGTTTTCTGGAATACGGAAATTGCGGTCGCGGGAACCCGTTCGCGCGCCAATAACCACAACGCCCTTGGCCTTCTCGAGCTCGGCGCGTGCCGCTTCGGTCACCTCCGTCATGCAGGGAACGACAACGAGCGGGTAACCCTCGAGCGATGCGCCCGGGCGGACGAAATCGACATTGAGGCCAAGATGGCGCAGGGCCTCGTACCAGCGGAAGCAGAGCTCTTCGTAGCGGAAATCCTTGCCCTGCGGCTGGATCATCGTCGACCAGTAGCTCTGGTAGTCGAAGACCAGTGCGACAGGGGCTTGGCTCGTCTCGGGAAGCGTGCCGAGGGCGGCCAATTCGTCCGACACCTGCATGGCTTCCTTGCCGCCCGGCGACCACTCGTCGAGACCCGGCAGGTTCAGACCGGCATGCATCTGTTCCTGGGCAAAGGGCGCCTGGCGCCAGCGGAAGTAACTGACGACATCAGCGCCATGCGCGAGCGCCTCCCAGGTCCACAGACGCACCATGCCGGGCTTCGGCACAGGGTTCCACGGCGCCCAGTTCACCGGACCCGGCTGCTGCTCCATCACCCAGAAGCGACCCTTGCCGACGGCACGGTAGAGATCATGGTGATAGGGTGCGATATCGGGATGCGAGGTCTCGGCCCAGCGATTGCGCTCTTCCTCAGTAAAGGGGAACTTCTCGACGAAGCCGATCGGATAGCTGTCCCAGGAGGCCAGATCGAGATTGTCGCCGACCTTGAAGTGGTCGAAGTCGGACACGAAACCCATGAAGTTATGAGTGATCCAGCGCCCCGGCGAATGCTTGCGGATGATCTCGCACTGCATCTTGTCATAGGCCGCGACCTGGTCCGAATGGAAGCGCCAGAAGTCGAGACGCGTCGCCGGGTTCGGCTCGGTTACAGTGAGGTTCGGAAGAGCGACGTCGTCGAAGCTGTTGAGTTCCATCGACCAGAAGACCGAACCCCAGGCCTCGTTCAGCTGATCCGTCGACTGGTAGCGCAGCCGCAGCCAGCGCTTGAAGCTCTTCAGATCTTCAGGACCCCAGGAGACTGTCGTATCGTGACAGCCATATTCATTGTCCGTCTGCCAGCCGCCAATGCCGGGGTGCTCGCCATAGCGCTTGGCGACGATCTCGACGATCCGCGCACTTTCCTTCCACCAGGTCTCCGATGAAAAGGTGTAGTGACGACGCGAACCGAAGCCCCGCGGGCGGCCCTGCTCGTCATAGGGGATGATGTCGGGGCATTCGTCCACCAGCCATTTGGGCGGGGTTGCGGTCGGCGTACCGAGCACGACCTTCAGGCCCGCGTCATGCAGCACGTCAATCGCCCGATCGAGCCAATCGAAGGTGAAATTGCCGCGCGAGGGCTCCAGACGAGACCAGGCAAACTCACCGATACGCACGAAGGAAATGCCGAGTTCGCGCATCCGGCGCGCGTCGGTTTTCCACCGGCTTTCGTCCCAGTGTTCCGGATAGTAGCAGACGCCCAGCATTATCGTGTCAGATCCCCATTGATGACGGCCTTGCCGTCCTTGTCGAACAGATGGCAGGCCTTGGCATTGATGCCGAGGCGCAGCGTCTGGCCGGGCTTCTCGCTGGCCAGACCATCGGCCTTCACGGCAAGCTCCGAGCCATCGGCAAGCGTGACGAAGAACAGCGTCTCAGACCCCAGATATTCGGCGAGCTTGACGGTCGCCTCGATGACGACATCGCCCTTGCCGGTCGCGTCGATATGCTCGGGACGCAGGCCGAAGGTCATCTCACCAGCCGGAACGCTCGCCCCATGCGTCGGGATCGAGATCTCTGCCCCGGGCAGACGCACCACGGCAACACCGTCGGCAGCCGAAGCCTGAACCTTGAGGAAATTCATCTTCGGCGAGCCGATGAATCCGGCAACGAAGAGATTGTTCGGGCGGTGGTAGAGTTCGAGCGGCGAGCCGACCTGCTCGATCTGGCCTGCCGACAGCACGACGATCTTGTCGGCCATGGTCATGGCTTCGACCTGGTCATGCGTCACGTAGATCATCGTCGCCTTGAGATCCTGATGCAGCTTGGAAAGCTCCGTGCGCATCTGGACGCGAAGTGCTGCATCAAGGTTCGACAGCGGTTCGTCGAACAGGAAGACTTCCGGATTGCGCACGATGGCACGGCCGATGGCGACGCGCTGGCGCTGGCCGCCGGAAAGCTGGCCGGGCTTGCGCTGCAAAAGCGGCTCGAGCTGCAGCATCTTTGCGGCAACGGCGGTGCGCTCTGCAATCAGAGCCTTGGAATGGCCGGTCATCTTCAGACCGAAGCCGATGTTTTCCTCGACGGTCATATGCGGATAAAGCGCATAGGACTGGAAGACCATGGCAACGCCGCGCTCGGACGGGCCGATGCTGGTCATGTCCTGGCCACCGATCGCAAGCGAACCGGAGGTGATCTCCTCGAGGCCCGCAATCATGCGCAGAAGCGTGGACTTGCCGCAGCCGGAGGGGCCGACGAAGACGCAGAACTCGCCGTCCTTCACGTCGAGATCCACACCCTTGATGACGCTGAGCGCGCCGAACTGTTTCTTGACGCCACGCAGGCTTACATCAGCCATGGGTCTTGCCTCCCTTGATCGGTTCGAGTTCGAGGAGAAGAGCGCTTTCGGGCGTCAGCATCGGCAGCGGCAGGCCGGCAAGTCCGGCACTGGAAAGCGCGAAACTGACACCGCCGGAAAGCAGCGCTTTCTGCCCCTCGGAGATACGGATGAATGGTGGTTCTGCCGGCAGCACGGTTTTGATCCGCCACTGGCCGCCAAACTGGGTCACGTGCTCGGGCAGACGCAGCGGTGCTGGCTGTTCGCCCACCATCTGCGGCCCCTGAGCGACGATCACCACGATCTTCTCGTCCGAAGCCGCACCCCAGACATAACGGCCGTCGATCGGCTCCATGCGGAAATTGGCGCCTGGCGCATGCAAGAGATCGCGCAGCCGCTTGTAGGTCTCGATATAGACCTTGAGTTCGTCGCGCTCCTCATCGGTGAGTTCGAGCGGGTTGAGCTCCACACCGAGATGATAGGCAATGGCCACCAATGCCCGGAAGGCAAGCGTATGGCGGCGACCGGTCTGATGGTTCGGCGAGGCCGAGATATGGCTGCCGAGAATTTCCGGAGGCACGAAGACCGAAGCGCCGCGCTGGATTTCCAGCCGCTCCAGCGCATCCGTGCAATCGGACGTCCAGACGCGATGGGTGCGCTTCAAGGCGCCGTAGTCGATACGGCCGCCACCGGAGGCGCAGCTTTCGATTTCGACATTGGGATGAGCCGCACGAATGCGGTCCATCAACGCATAGACTGCACGCGTCTGGGCGGCAGTCTTCGCCTTGCCGTCGCGACCGGCCGCATGCGTCAGATCACGGTTCATGTCCCACTTGATGTAGGAGACGGCATGGTTGGACAGCACCGCATCGATCTTGCCGAAGAGATAGTCGGAGACCTCGGGACGGGTCAGATCCAGCACCAGCTGGGTGCGTGATTCCAGGATAGGGCGACCCTCCATGGTCAGCGCCCAGTCGGGATGCGCCTTGTAGAGCTCGGACACCGGGTTCACCATCTCGGGCTCGAACCAGATGCCGAACTGCATGCCAAGCCCGGTCACGTGATCGACCAGCGGCTTCAGACCATCAGGGTATTTACGCGCATCGATATCCCAGTCGCCGAGGCTCGTGGTGTCGTTGTCACGCTTGCCGAACCAGCCGTCGTCGAGCACGAAGCGCTCGATGCCGAGTTCGGCAGCGGCTGTCGCCTGGGCCTTCAGCGAGTCCATCTGGTGGTCGAAATAATTGCCTTCCCAGGTGTTCAATGTCACCGGGCGCGTGCTCATCTTGCCGCCGGGCCAGGTGGTCAGTTCTTCGCGGACGAAGGCGTGGAAGTCTTCGGTATCGGCACCGGCGTAGGCTGTCGGGCTTTCATAGCTTTCGCCCGGTGCGAGGATCATCTCGCCCGGCTCGAACAGCTCTCCGAGATGCACCAGCCGCTGGCCATCATCGGTGCGGTCGATCACCATCTGATGGTTGCCGCTGAAGCCAAGCGTCACGCCAAAGATCTGGGTCTCGCTTTCGATGAACAGCATCGGAAAGCGATCATGCGAGGTGCGCCCGCGACGGTTTTCCTGGATCCAGGTACCATTGCCGAGAAGCTCGCGCCGCGTCTGGAACTCGCGCCCCCAGATGCCGGTGAAGCTCATCACCTGCACATCGCCGGCAGGTGCAAGGAAGGTCGCCGCCATGCAGCGATCAAGCTGATAATCCGCCTCGCCCAGATTGCTTAACTCCGTCGCCATCGAGATGAGGCCGGAGTCATGCGCCGTGAGCGTAATGGCAATGCCGAGCCGGGCGACCGAATCGACAGCTTTGAGCACCGTCTGATTGCCGTCACGGTGGACGGTCCAGCCGCCGAACTGCGCCACGAAATCGCGGCCCCCGCGATGACCTGCAATCGCCGGCCAGCCAAAGAAGCCCATGCCGCCCGTCGGCAGGAGCACGTTCGAGGGCACGGCGATATCCATGCCGTTGACCCGGCTGGAGCGCTCGATCTCGAACAGGGGATCGGCTTCGACCGGTTCCGCGCCGAAGGACAGGATCTCCGGCATGCCGAGTTCCGGCAAGCGCAGGCTCAGCGCCAGCTGGCCCGAATCGATGATGACGATTTCGCTCATCCCTTGGTCGCTCCGAGTGTAAGGCCGGCAATGAAGTGGCGCTGCATGAGGAAGAACATCGCGACCGGCGGCAGAGCCGCAACGATCGAACCGGCGGATACGAGATGCCAGGCGGCGACCCACTGGCCGTTCAGCGAATAGAGACCCGCCGTTACCGGCATGGCATGCTGGCCTTGCACCAGAACGGTTGCCCAGAAGTAGTCGTTCCAGACGAAGGTGAAGATCAGCACGGACAAGGCAGCGATTGCCGGACGCATCAGCGGAAGCACGATGTAGCGGAAGATCCGCCATTCGGAGACCCCCTCGACGCGCGCCGATTCAATCAGCGCAAAGGGCAGGCCCTTGATGAAATTGCGCATGAACAGCGTGCAGAAACCGGTCTGAAAGGCGACGTGGAAGAGAACGAGGCCCATGGTCGTGTCGTAGAGGCCCGCGCGCAGCGTCATGTCGCGAACCGGAACCATCAGGATCTGGAACGGGATGAAGTTGCCGGCGACGAACATGAAGAACAGGACGAGATTGCCCTTGAACTTGTAGACCGCCAGCGCAAAGCCGGTGAGGCAGGAGAGCGCTACGGCGCCAATCACCGTTGGGATGGTCACCTTGAAGGAATTCAGGATGTAATAGCCGATCGGCGAGTTGTTGAAGACCGCCGAATAATTCTCGAAACCGGCAAAGCCGGAAGGGATGCCGAAATAGTTGCCGGCGGCCAGATCACCGGCCGGGCGAACCGACGTGATCGCAACGCCGATCAGCGGCAACAGCCAGAGAAAGAGCGCAACCGGCAGCAGGATCTTGTAGGCCATCTGCGCAAAGGGCGAGGCCTTCTGGATCGGCGTGGGGAACATCAGGCGTTCCTTTCCTGGGCGAGCATGCGGACGATGAAGAGCGAGATGAAGACCATCATGATGAGGAACAGCACGACCGCGATCGATGCGCCGTAACCCATGCGGAAGCCATATTCGGAGAGCGCCTGCTCATACATGAAGTAGGACAGGACGGAGCTCGAGCCGTAGGGGCCACCGGCGGTCATGATCGACACGAGGTCGAAGGAGCGCAGCGAGCCGATCACGGTGACGACCATGGCGATGAAGGTTGCCGGCGCAAGCTGCGGCAGGATCACGTACCACAGAAGCTTGAGACCCTTGGCACCGTCCATGCGGGCGGCCTCGACCTGCTCGGGATTGATGTTGTTGAGACCGGTCAGATAGAGGATCATGCAATAGGCCGTCTGCGGCCAGAGACCGGCGACGATGATCCCGTAGGTCACGTAGCGCTCGTCTGCGAGGACGGCGATCTGTTCGCCGAACAGCATTTCTGTGAGCTTCGAGAAAAGACCAAAATCCGGGGCGTAGAACCAGGTGAACATCAGGCCGACCACAACCTGGCTGATCACGAAGGGGAAAAAGAACAGCGACTTGTAGACCCGGATCCCGGCGACCGTCTGGTTGAGGAAGAGCGCAACCGCAAGACCGGCCGGGATCGACAGCAGGTAGAGCACCAGCCAGATCAGGTTGTTGTAAAGCGAGGTGTAGAAGGTGTCGTCATCGACCAGTTCGACGTAGTTGCCGAGACCGATCCAGGTCATCGCACCGAGACCATCCCAGTCATGGAAGCTGATCCAGATCGATTCGAAGATCGGGACGAGCACATAGATCAGGAACATCAGCATGCCGGGCGCCAGGAACAGGAATGGCGCCAGCGTTTGCTGGTTGCGTTTCCAGAAGCCGGACGAAGACGGGACGGTGTTGCTCATGGCGGCACCTCTGAGGAAAAGGAAAACGGCAACCGGATGCCATGGGCCCGAAGGTCCACGGCACCCGGCGCAGGGAGCCTTATGGCTTACTTGTAGACACGTGCGCGGATCTTCTCCAACCGCTCCAGGATCTTGTCCAGGTTGTCAGGCTTCACCATGAATTCCTGGAAGCCTTCCATGCCGGCCTTCGCCATTTCGGCGTTGGCGTCGCGGTCATAGAACTGAGCGAGCGCATGGGCGTTCGACAGCATTTCGAAACCGGCGCTGAGGAACGGATCCGCCGGCTTTTCGGCCTTGTTGTTGACCGGCAGCTGGCCGAGCGTCGCGTTCATCTTCGTCTGGGCTTCAGGCGAAGCGAGGTAGGCGAGGAACTTCTTCGCGTCTTCCTTGTTCTTCGCACCCGACGGGATGTGGAACGTGTCGGTCGGAGCTTCTTCCGACATCGGAATGCCGGCCGTGATTTCCGGGAACTGCATGAAGCCGATCTGCTCTTCCTTCAGGCCGCCGTCCTTCATCGTGGCAACCGCGAAGTTGCCCATCAGATACATAGCGGCCTTGCCCTGGACCATCTGCGGGATGGCGTCCTGCCAGTCGATCGCGGCGTGGTTCTCGTTGAAGTAGCCAGCCTTGACCAGCTCGCCCCACTTTTCGAATACGGCCTTCACGCGCGGATCGGTGTAGGGAACCTTGCCGGAGGTCAACTCCATGTGGAACTCGTAGCCATTGACGCGCAGGTCGAGGTAATCGAACCAGCCGCCCGTCGGCCACAATGCCTTGGTGCCGATCGTGATCGGCGTGATGCCGGCCGTCTTCAGCTTTTCGCAGGCAGCCAGGAATTCTGCCCAGTTCTTCGGCGGGGTAATGCCCTGTTCGGCGAAGATGTCCTTACGATAGTAGATGCCCCACTGATAGTAGGTGTAGGGAACGCCCCACTTCTTGCCGTCAATGGTCATCGAGGCGGAAGCCGACTTCAGCTGATCGTTCAGACCATTGGCTTCCCACACATCGGAGACGTCTTCGAACAGGCCGGCCTTGACGAAGGGCTCCATGCGGTTGCCGGCGTACCATGCGGCGACATCGGGCGCGTCGGCGGTCAGGAAGTTGCGGATGGCGGACTTGTAGCCTTCGTGGTCGAAGTTGTTCCACTTTACCGTGATATCGGGATTGGCCTTCTGGAAGTCGGCGATCAGCTCTTCCATCGCCTTCTTCGGCGCCGGATCGGAGTGGTCGGAGTTGATGACGATTTCACCGGCGAATGCGGTAGACGACAGAAGGGCAGCGCCCAGAGCAAGGCTGCTCAGGCTTTTGAAAAAGGTCATGTTTTCCTCCCTATGACCGTTATGCATATCATGCATGGAGCCAGGCTCCGGATCCCGCCGGAGCAAAATGTCAGCTCACCTTGATCATCGGATTCAAACCCGTAATAATCTACCGAGTTTTGGCGGAAGTTTTCCGGGATCCTAAGATTTGGAACATCTGAAACCCCTTCTGGATGACGAATCCGTTCCGGTGCACCCGGACCATGATCCGCGACATCCTCTGGTGATCTTCGGCGATCACCGCTTTTGTGCCGGTGAAAGCCTGACGGTGAACCGCATGGCGGGGCCGCACATGCACAGCCAGATCGAACTCAATTTTGTCCTTTCAGGCCACATGACCTATTGGTTTGACGGTCGTGAACTGACCGTCGACGAGGGGCGCCTCTGTCTGTTTTGGGGCATGATCCCGCATCAGGTGATCGACCGGCGCGAGGGCACGCGCTTCGTCTGCCTCTATGTCCCGATGTCGGTCTTCCTTGGCCTCGCAAACTTGAGCCGTTTCCGCGATGCCGTCTTTCGCGGCGCCATGATCGAGGCGCTGGAAATCCGTTCCTGGGACCGGGACATCTTCCAGCGCTGGCGGGAGGAATTGCTCGCCGGTGACGAGAACCTGACCGAGATCGTACGCAACGAGTTGACGGCGCGGGTTCTCAGGATCGAACGCGACGGCTGGCGCGATCTGCGCGAGGAGGGCTCGGCGATTGCCAGCTTCAGCGCCAACGACAGCGAGCGCGTCGAGCACATCGAACGCATGCTGCGCTTCATCGCCGAGCACGCGCTGGAAAATATCTCGGCCGAGGATGTCGGACGCGCTGTGGCGCTGCATCCCAACTACGCCATGTCGATCTTCAAGCGCGCCGTTGGCCACACCATCAACCAGGCGATCGTGCGCCACCGTCTCGACACGGCCCAGTCCCTCCTGATCTCGACCGATCTGTCGATCACCGACGTCGCCTTCGAAAGCGGCTTTGGATCGGTCTCGCGTTTCTACGAGGCCTTCAGCGAACGTTTCGTCGAAAAACCCACCGCCTTCCGGCGGCGCATGCGCTCGAAAGGTCAGCCACCGGCCTGATGGCCGGCTTCAGCGACCGGCAATCACCGAGAGCTTCGGCATGGCGACCCCGGGACACCAGTCCTGGAAACCGATGATGCGGCGGACGATCTTTTCAGCATGATTACCTGCAATGTCCCGCAGTCGATGGTCCAGAGTGGGGTTGAGGAAGCGCTCCAGCGTGGTCGCGACATAGGCCTCCGCCTCGTCGCCCAGACCATGCTGACGAAAACCCGGCACGACCTCTTGCGCGTAGATCGCCTCAAGCTCCACCCGGATCGCGGCATCAGCCAGGATGTCCTTGACGCATTCCGCCTCCGCTCGTTTGTCTTTCAGCCAGCGATTGGCCAGCACTGTATGGCCGAGATTGAGGATATGCAGTTTCAGCCGCTCATAGGGCGTCAGATCATCGACCACCTTGATCGAGGCATGCTCGCAAGGGACGGTGAGACCCGGCTGCCGCTCGATCGCCCAGATCGCATAGGGTTCGGCGATTGCCCCTGCCGGCTCGATCGGCTCGGAGACGATGCGATCGACCAGCGTATTGCCCCAGATCACCCGCTCGGAAAGCCAGGCATCGAAGTCAGGATCTGACACATGATGCGCGGCCAGATCGGCAATCAACCGCTTCAGCACATCGCCGTTGCGCGAGATCAGCTCGCAAGGAAGGATTGTCAGCGGACCGCCGCCAGCCTCGTGGCGTGCCTTGAGCAGCGCCAGAAGCTTCATCGGGAAGGACTGCGGTACGCCGTCCAGACTGTCGCCATCGACCAGCGCATAGCCCTTGTCGCCGGTGTTGGAGAGAACGACACGCGCCTCGTCGACAAAGATCCTGGTAACCTCGGCCCAATCCGTCGCCGTCGACAGCGATCGAGCAACCGAACGGACCCTGACGGTGTGCTCCACCGGCACCCCGTTTTCCAGCCCGCGAATGATGACCGGAAAGCCTTCCGGCGCGGACAAGGCCCCGATCCGCCCCGCGCGCTGCGGATCGCCGCTCGTCTGCACCACGGTGATGGCGCCCAAAGCCTTGCCGACCTCCATGGCTTCGCTGACGAAAAGATCGGCATGCGCCTGGAGAAACCGGCTCGTGCCGAATTGCAGGATGGGCGTGTTCATGGATCAGACGGTCTCCTGGATCGATTGCAGCAGCGTCTCGCGCGCCGATTTCAGATGCTGGCGGCAGGCCTTTTCGATTGCCGATGGATCGCGCGAGAAGAGAGCCTTGATATAGTCGATGTGTTCCTCGAGCGCCCGCTGGTTGCGCGCCCGCGCATTCGTCTTGTTCCACTGGTAGTGGTAGTGGAAGACGATGGAAATGATGTCGTAGAAATCGATGATGAAACGGTTGCTCGATGCCTTCTGAACGAGCAGGTGAAAGCGCTCATCGAGCTCCGAAAACTCCATGTATCGATTGTCGATATCGGCGAGCAACGCGTAATGCTGCGCCTCGACCGCCTTGAGCTCTGACCATGCAGGATGATCTTCGGCCAGATGCACGAAGGCCGCTGCAGATCGCAATTCGAACATTTCGCGCACTTCGGTCAGCTCGAGCGCAAATTCGCGAGTAAAGCCCTTCAGCACCCAATGGCTGTTCGGACGCTTCTCGATCAGGCCGAACCGGCTGAAACGGATGAGGAATTCCCGCACGCTGGTCGTGCCGATGCCTATCTCGCGGGCGAGCTCCAGCTCGTTGATCTGCATGCCCGGTTGGGCACCGCCAGCAAGGATGCGGCGCATGAAGCTGCGCTCGATGATCTCCGACAGAGAGCTCGTTTCCTCGTCGGGGAAGTAGTCCGATCCGGTCGGTCTGCGCAACACCGTCTTGGAGCGCTTGTCCCAGGCCACCAGCCCGACCTCGCCGAGCCGCGTCAGAACCGCTCGCACCGTCGTCCGGCTGACGCTCAAGAGACCGCCAAGCTCCGGCTCCGAGGGAAGCGTGTCCGTTTCCTCGATCAGCTTCAGCGTGCGGTTGTAGGCGTCCTTGAAGACGGTGTTCTGCTTAGCCATGGCTCTGCCTGGGTTAAAATGATGCGGGCGGGTCGATCTTTCGCCTCATGGCGCAAGACACGAGTTCGCGCAACGGAAACCACCGATTGCGGCGGTCTGCCTTCTTCTGATCCGGGTAGCTCTCCTCCCTGCTCACTACTGGAGCAATTTGTTCTTTATCGATATAATACCCATTGACGAGCAACTGTCTATTGCCGATAAAAGACAAAACACAGGATCCGGTGCCACCGGACGCATGGGAGAAACATCGGGTGTCGAAACCAGCCTGCATCCTGCTTTCGCAGGACGACAATGTTGCCGTGACCACTGTTGCAATTGAGCCGGGGCATCTCCTGCCCGGCGGTGCGTCTGCGGCGACCAAGATCGATCCCGGCCACAAGGTCGCTGTCCGCGCGATCCGCAAGGGCGAACCGGTCGTCAAATATGCCCAGGCGATCGGCCGCGCGACCACGGACATTGCCGCTGGCGACCATGTCCATTCCCACAATCTCGCTTTCGATGAAGACCGCCTCTCGGTCAGCGGACTTGCCCAGCCCGAAGCCGCAACAGCCACCGACAAGGGGCGCACTTTCATGGGTTATCGCCGCGCCGATGGGCGTGCAGCCACCCGCAACTATATCGGCATCATCGCCAGTGTGAACTGTTCCACCACGGTCTGTCGCGCCATTGCGGATGCCGCCAACCGCACCATCCTGCCGCATTACGAGGGCATCGACGGCTTCGTGCCGATCGTCCACGACCAGGGCTGCGGCATGAGCTCGACCGGTGACGGCATGCGCACGCTTCACCGAACGATAGCCGGCTACACAAGGCATGTGAACTTCGGCGGCGTGCTGATGGTCGGCCTCGGCTGCGAAGTGAACCAGCTGACGCTTTACGGCCAGAGCGGCGCCGGCGCCTCCAAGCGTCACTTCAACATCCAGGATGCCGGCGGCTCACGCCGCGCCGTGGAAAACGCCCTTGCGATCCTCAAGGAGATCGCAGCCGAAGTCGGCACGCTCCGTCGTGAACCGATCTCCGTCAGCGAGATCATCGTCGGCCTGCAATGCGGCGGTTCTGACGGCCTCTCCGGCATCACCGCCAATCCGGCGCTCGGCGTTGCCGTCGATATTCTGGCCGGCGCCGGCGGCACGGCGATCCTCTCCGAGACCTCGGAAATCTACGGTGCCGAACATCTCCTGCGCAGCCGTGCCGTCAACGAAGACGTCGCCGTCAAGCTCGACGGGTTGATCTCCTGGTGGGAGGCCTATGTCGCCCAGCATGGCGCCTCCCTCGACAACAATCCCTCGCCCGGCAACAAGAAGGGCGGTCTCACCACCATTCTCGAAAAGTCGCTGGGTGCCGTCGCCAAGGGCGGACGCTCACCGCTGACGGCCGTCTACAACTACGCCGAACGCGTCACCGAGCACGGCCTCGTCTTCATGGACACGCCCGGTTACGACCCAGTCTCCGCGACCGGCCAGGTGGCAGGCGGCGCAAACGTCATTGCCTTCACGACAGGCCGCGGTTCCTGCTTCGGCTCTCGACCGGTGCCTTCCATCAAGCTGACGAGCAACACTGCGCTCTACAAGTCGATGGAAGAGGACATGGACATCGATTGCGGCGTGGTCGCCACGGGGGATGCCAGCGTCTCCGGGCTTGGCCGCGACATCTTCGATCTGATCATCGAGACCGCCTCGGGCAAGAAGACCAAGAGCGAGCTCTTCGGCTACGGCGACAACGAATTCGTGCCGTGGCACCTCGGTGCCACGCTCTGACCTCGACAACAGGGATCCGGATATCAGCATGAAGACGAGACGCATCGGCAAGACCGCCCTCGAAGTGACCGAATACTCCTTCGGCACCGCCCCACTCGGCGGCCTCTACCGCCCCTGCCCCCGCGATGTCGGGATTGCCACGCTGCAGGCCGCCTGGGACCACGGCATCCGCTATTTCGACACGGCCCCGCATTACGGCTTCGGCCAGGCCGAGCGCTATGTCGGCGACTTCCTGCGCGACAAGCCGGAGGACAGCTATGTGCTTTCGACCAAGGTCGGCCGCCTACTGGCGCCCGTGCCGAAGGACCAGATCCCGAATGTCGGCTTCGTCGATCCGCTGCCCTTCAAGCTGGTCTACGACTACAGCTATGACGGCATCATGCGGTCCGTCGATTTCAGCTATGCCCGCCTCGGCCTCAATCGCATCGACATCCTCTATGCTCACGATATCGGCGTCTACACCCATGGCCGCGCCGTCAACGACCACTACGTCAAGCAGCTCCGCGACGGCGGTTACAAGGCCCTTGACCAGCTGAAATCCTCCGGCGCGATCAAGGCCTTTGGCCTTGGCGTCAACGAAGTCCCGGCCTGCCTGGAGATGATGGCCGACATCGACATCGACGTCATCCTGATGGCCGGCCGTTATTCGCTGCTGGATCGTTCCGCCGTCGAGGAACTGCTGCCGCTCTGCGAAAAGCGCGGCACCTCGA
Organism: Allorhizobium sp. DMC15; assembly: GCF_056314065.1. Taxonomy (NCBI): domain Bacteria; kingdom Pseudomonadati; phylum Pseudomonadota; class Alphaproteobacteria; order Hyphomicrobiales; family Rhizobiaceae; genus Allorhizobium; species Allorhizobium sp. DMC15. The sequence continues at coordinate 258,662 of NZ_JBQUZB010000004.1, read as the reverse complement.
TCACAGCCGGCGGCGTGTTCAACTCCGGCATCCTGGCAACGGGCGCCGTTCCGGGTGCGCATTTCGACTACACGCCGGCAACCGACGAAGTGCTTGGCAAGGTGCGCGCGATGGAAGATCTGGCGAAGCAGGCCGGCAAGCCGCTCGCTCAGTTTGCCCTGCAGTTCCCGCTGCATCATCCGGCGGTTGCTTCCGTCATCATCGGCACGGCAAAGCCGGAAAGCCTCGACCGCAACATGGCGTTGACGGCGGAGGAACTGCCGGCCTCTGCCTTCGCCCCGTTCGAGGCCCATACGCTGGTCGCACCGCCGCTCGGCGATGACGCGGTCCGGGAATAGGAGCGCACCATGCTGAAAGGCATCCATCCCCTGCTCGGACCCGACCTGTTGCATGCCATCGCCACCATGGGCCACGGCGATGAGATCGTGATTGCCGATGGCAATTTTCCGGCCTCGACCATGGGTCCGCCGGTCATCCGCGCCGATGGCGTCGGCGCCGTCGAGATCCTGGAGGCGATGCTGGCGCATATGCCGCTCGACCAGTTCGTAGACGATGCGGCCTGGCGCATGCAGGTCGTCGGCGACCCGCATGCGGTCCCGGAAATTTGTGCCGAGTTCCAGTCTGTGATCACCAGGCTGGCAGGTGATTTCCAGCTCGAAAGCCTCGAGCGTTTTGCCTTTTACGAGCGGGCGCAGACAGCGGCCTACATCGTCGCGACCACGGAATTGCGGATTTACGGCAACGTCATCCTGAAGAAGGGCGTCGTTTATCCGGAAGAGGTTCACCGGGTCTGAAAGGGTCCGGAATGCCCTGAAAACAAGGGCGAAAGGGGTTTGGAGGAGACCGCTTTTGCCCGCTTGCATTCTCCAGATTGCTGGAGTAGCGTGCCTCGATAAAATGTTTTTTATCGATAAAGATCGACCTGGTTGCGTTCTGCGGGCCGATCTCACCGGAGGAACAGGACGCGTTGAGAGGAGAACCCACAATGACCATTCTGAAGAGCATGACTCGCCGCGCCCTCATGGGGATCGCCGGCGCTGCAATGATGACGTCGATGATGCCGGCAGCGTCCTTCGCCCAGGACGTGACGATCCCGATCATCGTCAAGGACACCACGTCCTTCTACTGGCAGATCGTGCTCGCCGGCGCTCGCGCCGCAGGCAAGGACCTCGGTGTGAACGTGCCGGAACTGGGCGCTCAGTCTGAGTCCGACATCAACGGCCAGATCAGCATCCTCGAGAACGCCGTCGCCGGCAAGCCGGCCGCCGTCGTCATCTCGCCGACCGAGTTCAAGGCACTCGGCAAGCCGATCGATGAAGCTGCAAAGTCCGTTCCGATCATCGGCATCGACTCCAGCGCCGATTCCAAGGCCTTCACCTCGTTCTTGACCACCGACAACGTCCAGGGCGGTCGCATCGCCGCTGACGGCCTTGCCGCGGCCATCAAGGAGGCGACAGGCAAGGAAGAGGGCGAAATCGCCATCATCACCAGCCTGCCGGGCGTGGGCTCGCTCGATCAGCGCCATGAAGGCTTCATGGAGCAGATCAAGGCCAAATATCCGGGCCTGACGGTAGTCGCCGACAAATATGCGGATGGCCAGGCAACGACCGGTCTCAACATGATGACCGACTTGATCACCGCCAACCCGAACCTCGTCGGCGTCTTCGCCTCCAACCTGATCATGGCGCAGGGCGTTGGCCAGGCGATCGCCGAAAACAAGCTCGGTGACAAGATCAAGGTCATCGGCTTCGACTCGGACGAAAAGACCGTCGGCTTCCTCAAGGAAGGCGTTCTCGCCGGCCTCGTCGTCCAGGATCCGTATCGCATGGGTTATGACGGCGTGAAGACAGCACTCGCCGTCTCCAAGGGCGAGAAGGTCGAGACCTTCGTCGACACCGGCGCCAACCTCGTGACCAAGGCCAACATGGCTGACCCGAAGATCGATGCCCTTCTGAACCCGAAGGTCAACTGATCGAGAGTTCGGCACGCGCGGCATCCGTCGCGCGTGCCGGATCGGAAACGGCGGACGCGGGAGGCGTCGGCCGCTTTCGCTGTAATCTGGGAGGAATGACATGACTTCGCTGCACGATGTGAGCCACCGGCATGACGACCAGCCGGAACTGCTGGAGACCGACCGCATCCCGCCGGGAACGCCGATCCTCGAGCTCGTCGGCCTGCAGAAGAAGTATGGCACCGTCGAGGCCCTGAAGCCTGCGACCGTGACCTTCCTCGCCGGTGAAATCCACGCCATCGTCGGCGAAAACGGCGCCGGTAAATCCACTCTCATCAAGCTTCTGACAGGCGTCATTCCGCGCACATCGGGCGAGATCCGCTGGTGCGGCAAGCCGGTTGCGCTCGCCACGCCGAACGAAGCGATCCAGCGCGGCATCAATGCGGTGCACCAGGAAGTCGTTCTCTGCCCGCACCTCTCCGTCGCCGCCAACATGTTCCTCGGCGACGAGATGTCGTCCGGCGGCATCATGCGCCAGCGCGCCATGACCACGGCCGCGCAGAACGTTCTCGATGACCTCGGCTTCAACCTGCCGGCCGGCGAAATCCTCGGCAATCTGACGATCGGCCAGCAGCAGCTGGTGGCCACTGCCCGCGCCGCGATGCGCGGCATCCGCTTCCTGATCTTCGACGAGCCAACCGCCTATCTCACGCGCCAGGAATCCGCCCAGCTCTTCCGCCTCATCCGCCGCCTGCAGTCGGAAGGCGTGACCATTGTCTATATCAGCCACCGCATGGAAGAAGTTTTCGAGCTCGCCGACCGCGTCTCGGTCCTGCGCGACGGCACCCATGTCGGCACCCGCCTGATCGGCGAGACCAATGACGCCGAACTGATCTCGCTGATGATCAACCGCTCGATCGAGCAGATCTACCACAAGGAAAAACTGCCGATCGGCGCGACCATCCTGGAGACGAAAGGCCTGTCTGGCCCGGGCTTCTCGGATGTCTCGATCACCGTCCGCTCCGGCGAGATCGTCGGCCTCTATGGCCTGATCGGCGCGGGCCGCAGCGAGTTTGCCCTCGGCCTTTACGGTCGCCAGAAATGCAGCGCGGGCGAGATTTTCTGGGACGGCAAGAAGGTGGTCATCGACACCGAACGCAAGGCCATGGATCTCGGCATTGCGCTCGCCCCCGAAAGCCGCCGCGACCAAGGCCTGTGCCTCAACCTGCCGATCGGCCTCAACATCAACCTGCCGGTCTTCGGTCGCCTGAGCCGAGGCCTCACCATCAGCCCGAAGCTCGAAGCCGGAAACGCCGACAAGCAGATCAACGATCTGAAGATCAAGACGCCGACCCGTGCCGTGCTGGCCTCCGCCATGTCCGGCGGCAACCAACAAAAGATCGTCATCGGCAAGTGGCTGAGCCACGGCGCACGCCTCTTCATCTTCGACGAACCGACCGTCGGCGTCGATGTCGGCACCAAGGCGGAAATCTACCGCCTCTTTGCCGAACTACTGAAACAGGGCGCCGGCATCATCCTGATCTCGTCCTACCTGCCCGAGGTCTACGAACTGGCGGACCGGCTGCATGTGTTCCGACAGGGCCAGTTGGTGGCAAGCCACGATTACCGGAGCGCCTCGCACGAGGACGTGCTGACCGAGGCGATCGGCGTGTGATGCGGATGCGCTTGAGAACAAACGACATGAAAAGACGACTGGGAGGACACCAATGAGCACCGACACCACCGAGACCAAGGTCGCGCCGAAGAGGGGCATGAGCATCCTCTTCAGCCTCACACTGCTCGGCCTCCTGCTCTTCCTCTGGCTGCTGCTCGGCTTTGCCACCAACAGCTTCTGGACGCCCAACAACATCAGCAACCTGCTGCGTCAGGGCGCAATGACGGCGATCCTCGCCGTCGGCCAGACCTTCGTCATCATCACCGCCGGCATCGATCTTTCGGTCGGCGCCGTGGTCGGTTTCGCCAGCGTCATCATCGCCTGGCTGCTGGCTGCTGGTGTTCCCGTCTGGATCGCCATCATCCTGACGCTGCTGATGGGTGTCGCAATCGGCATGTTCCACGCCTTCGGCATCGTCCGCATGGGCCTGCCGCCCTTCATCATCACCCTGGCGACGCTCACCTCCTTGCGCGGTATCGGCCTCCTGATCACCAATGGCTCGACCATCTCGATCACCGACGAGGCCTTCACCAATTTCGCCCGTGCCGACTTCCTCGGAATCCCGAGCCTCTTCTGGATGGTCATCGTGGTCGCCGTGCCGGCCTATGTGTTCCTGCACCTGAGCCGCTGGGGCCGCTATCTCTTCGCGGTCGGTTCCAACAGCGAAGCGGCACGTCTCTCCGGCGTCAACGTTAACCGCACGATCTACCTGGCCTATATCCTGTCCTCCACCTGCGCCGCCTTCGTCGGCATCCTGCTCGCCTCGCGCATTGGGATCGGCAATGCCACTCAGGCTGAAGGCTGGGAACTGCAGGCGATTGCCTCCTCGGTCATCGGCGGCACCAGCCTCTTCGGCGCCGTCGGGTCAGTGCAAGGCCCGCTGCTCGGCGCCTTCATCCTGGCGACGATCAACAACGGCGCCAACCTGATGAACGTCAACTCCTTCTGGCAGCGCATCATCACCGGTGCCCTGATCATCCTGATCGTCTATTTCGACCAGCTTCGCCGCCGCGGCAGCCGCTGATTTTTCCCAGGGTGGGGATGCCGCGAATGGCATCCCCTTTTTTTAAAACCTTGCCGGGCCACCGAAAGGAACCAGCATGAAGGCCGCATTGTGTGTTGAACCGGGCCGGTTGGACATCGTCGAGCGCGATCCCGCACCCCGCCCGAAGCCGGGCGAAGCCCGCATCGCCATCAGCCATGTCGGGATCTGCGGGACCGACTACCATATCTTCGAAGGCAAACACCCCTTCCTCGAATATCCACGCGTCATGGGCCACGAGATCTCGGCAGTCGTCCGCGAAGCCGGCGAAGGTGTCGATCTCGCCGTCGGCACAAAGGTCATCGTCAATCCCTATATCGCCTGCGGAAGCTGCATCGCCTGCCGCAAGGACAAGCCGAACTGCTGCACCAATATCCGCGTGCTCGGCGTGCATACCGATGGCGCCATGTGCGAGGAAATCACCGTTCCCGCTGGCAATCTCTATCCGGCAGACGATCTTTCACCTGAAGCGGCAGCCACAGTCGAATTTCTGGCAATCGGGGCGCATGCAGTCCGTCGCTCCCTGTCACCTGCGGGTTCAAGGGCTCTGGTAATCGGCGCCGGCCCCATCGGCCTCGGCACAGCGATCTTCGCCCGCATCGCCGGCCACGAGGTCACCTTGCTCGACACCAGCAGCGAGCGCCTGTCGATGGCAGCGAACCGCCTCGGCTTCACATCGGGGCTTCTCGCCGATGACAGTCTTGAGTCTACGGTCGCGGACCTGACCGGGGGCGACGGCTTCGATGTCGTCTTCGACGCCACGGGCTATCGTGCCTCGATGGAACGCGCCTTCCGCTTCGTCGCCCATGGTGGCGCGCTCGTCCTCGTCAGCGTCGTGAAGGAGGACATCACCTTCTCCGATCCGGAATTCCACAAGCGCGAGATGATGCTGATCGGCAGCCGCAACGCGACGCGCGTCGATTTCGAGCACGTGCGCAAGTCGATCGCGGAAGGCCTGGTGCCGATCGACCAGCTGATCACCCATCGCACGACGCTTGGTGACATCGCGGAAGATCTGCCGCGCTGGGCGCGCGAAAAATCCGGCCTGATCAAGGCCCTCATCCGTATCGGCTGAAAACCCGGATATGCGAAAGGCCCGAAGCTCTGCCTCGGGCCTTTTCAACTTGATGTTCCGGAACTCAGGCCTTCCGCAGGAAGGTAGCGATCGCATCGACCTCACCTTGCGAGACCTCATGCCCACCCTGATGCAGGAAGGTCTCGACCGATGCCCCCTGCGCCTCGAAATAGGCGATCAGTCGCTCGGTGAGCGGCAGCGGGCAGATCGGGTCTCGCTGGCCGGCCGTGACCAGGGCTGAGAGCGACCCAAGCCCCGGCTGTGCCGGCGGATCGAAGGGGATCAGCGGATGCATCAGCACAACGCGGTCGAAGAGATCGGGCGCTTGGAAGAGGACGGAAGCCAGGATATTGGCGCCGTTCGAATAGCCGAGCCCGTAGATCAGGCGATCCGGGTTCTTCTCTTTATGAGCGCGGATGAACCCCGCCATTTTCGCCGTTCTCTCGGCGAGATCGGTCATGTCGTAGACGCCTTCGCCGGTGCGCTTGAAGAAGCGGGCGGCACCATATTCCGACACGTCCCCGCGCGGTGACACGATGCCCGCCTCGGGCAGGATCCGGTGGATGAGCCCCGGAAACTGATGTTCGTCTCCGCCAGTCCCATGGAATGTGAAGACCAGCGGCGCGGCACCCTGGGGTGCCTGATGATGATGGATATAGCTGTCGATTGCCATGATGTTTTCCTCCGCAACAGGGGCGACGCCTGAGTGACAGGCATCGCCCTCGCTGTGCGTTCAGTCCTGGATCGGGGGCAGATGGGCTTCGATCTGCGAACGATACTGCTGGTAACGGGTCGGCAGCTTCAGCGCCTCGCCGAGATGCGCGGTGTCTTCGTCGCGGTTGAAGCCCGGTTCGTTCGTGGCGATCTCGAACAGCACGCCACCCGGCGTGCGGAAATAGATCGCCCAGAAGTAATCGCGGTCGATAACCGGCGTCACCTGGTAACCCGTATCGAGCAGCGCCTTGCGCACTTCGAGCTGGGCAGCCCGGTCTTCAACGGCAAAGGCCACGTGGTGGACCGACCCTGCACCCTGCATCGCACGCGATGCACCGGGCAGGACTTCGAGGTCGATATAATCGGCGCCATTGCCGCCGGGAACTGCGTAGCGCACGAAGTCACCCTGCTTGTCGACCGGCTGGTAGCCCATGAACTTCAGGAGTTCACCTGTGGCACCTTCATCGCGCAGCCGCATGGTCACACCCCGGAAGCCATGAATGCCTTCGGAAACACCGACCGGACCACCGGCAAACGGCACGCGGCTGTCGCCGTCGACTTCCGCCAGGGCAAAGCCGTCACCATCGGGACCGGCAAACCGCAGGCGGTCTTCACCGAAGAGCGAATAGGAGCCGAGCTCCTCCACGCCTTCCTTCGACAGGCGCTCCTGCCAGAAACCGAGCGTGCCCTTCGGCACGGAGAAAACGGTCTCCGAAACCTCGCCGGCGCCGCGGCCACCCTTGCCCATATTGGCAAAGGGGAAATAAGTCATGACCGAACCGGCATTGCCGACTTCGTCGCCGTAGTAGAGGTGATAGACGTCGGGCGCGTCGAAATTGACGGTCTTCTTGACGCGGCGAAGGCCGAGGGTCTTGGTGAAGAAGTCGTTGTTTTCCTGGGCATCCGCGGCCATCGAGGTAACGTGATGCAGGCCTTTGATCTGGGTAAGCATGGCTCTGATCCTTTCCCGGCACTCGCGCCGGTCTCGTTCTGTTGAAGCGAATATGGGCCATGGCTTTTCTGATGTGAACCGTTGTAATGTTGAGGATATTATTTCATTGGGAGCAATAATCCGATGGGCGAGCTCGAAGCGATCAGAACCTTCCTGACGGTCGCGGATCAAAGCAGCTTCAGCGCCGCCGCCCGCTTGCTCGGCATGACACCCGCGTCGGTCACCCGCACGGTTTCCAGCCTTGAGGAACAGCTCGGCGTCCAGCTGCTTCTACGAACCACGCGCAAGGTGTCGCTGACCTCGGCCGGCGCGGCCTACGCAGCCCGCGTCGCGCCATTGGCAGAAGGCCTCGCCCGCGCGACGGAAGAAACCCGCGATCTGCAGAAGGTGACTGCCGGCTCGCTTCGTGTCTCGGCGCCCATGTCGCTTGGCATGAAAGTCCTGCCGACCGTCCTGTCGCAATTTGCCATCATCCATCCGCGCACCAGCGTGGCGATCGAACTCTCCGACCGCTTTGTCGATATCGTCCAGGAAAACTATGACCTCGCGATCCGCATTTCCGGACCTCCGACGGACAAGTCGACCATCTGGCGCAAGATCCGCCCTGTGCCCCGCCTTCTCGTCGCCGCGCCGTCCTTCCTGGCGCGCCACGGCACGCCGAAGGTGCCGGAGGATCTGACGACGCTGGAATGCCTGAGCTACCACGACCAATCGAAGACCGAGACATGGGAATTGACTCGGTCAGGGCAGACGAGGACCGTGGAAGCGCAGGGACGATTCACCATCAACAACGGGGATTTTCTCTGCAAACTGGCCGTCGAGGGGGAGGGCATTGCGCTGCTCCCCCGCTTCATCGTGCAGGAGGATCTGCAGAAAAGGGCCCTGGTCGAAGTCCTGCCGGGATGGTCGACGCCGGAAATCTGGCTGACGCTCTACTACCCGCCCTACGAACAACTGCCGCTAAGGGTGGCGACCTTTTCGGATTTCTTCGAGGCCTTCATCAAGGAAAGCTGGGACGCGGGCCCCGCGTCCTGACCGGTTTCAGCGGTCGCGCGTGAAAAATTCGCCGATCTCCTGGGCGATCTTGTCGGTCGCAATCGGCACGTCGACCTTCTTCACCTGCTCGAAAAGCGGTTCCGGAATGGCAGCCTTGCGCGCCTCGGCCAGCCCTTCGAAGAAACGCGGCGAAAACTCCGGATGCGGCTGGTAGGAAAGCCCCCAGTCTCCATAGCGGATGACGGCATTCTCGCAGGCATCGGTCTTGCCCACGACTTCAGCCCCTTCAGGCACCTTGATCACCTGATCCTGATGCCAGGCAAGCAGCACCTGTTCTTCGCCCGTATCGGAGCGCTTATAGGTGACGGGACCGGCAGACCAGCCGCCCTTGAACTTCTCGACATGACCGCCGAGCGCTTTCGCCATGACCTGATGCCCGAAGCAGATGCCGACCATCGGCACCTTGGCTGCATGCACCTGTCGGATGAAATCCTCGAGCTTGCGGATCCAGCCGTGATCTTCATAGACACCGAACTTCGAGCCGGTCAGTAACCATCCGTCCACTTCGGTGGGGCTTTGCGGAAACTCGCCATCAACGACGAAATAGCGCTTGAACGAGAAGTCGAAATCACCAAGCAGCGCCGCGAACATGTCGGCATAATTGCCGTATTCGGGCGTGAGCTCGGCCGGAGAATGGCCGGTGACGAGAATGCCGATGGTCTTTTTTGTCATATCCAACCCTTAACCCCGACAGGGGCTTTTGCCGCGTGCGCCACTGACGCTCTGCATGTCATCTATATACCAAATTCCAATTTGATCAAATTTCAAGAGATACGAGATCGCTAGGCTAAAATATGCTTGTATCGCGACTGCGTGCGTCCTTTATAGACAGTTCATTCAACATGAATCTGGTTACGAAATGGCAACAGGCGAGCGCAGGGCGGAAGAATCGGTCAAGCAGAGGGTCTACCGCACTTTGCGTGCGCGTGTCATGTGTGGCGCGGTGGCACCGGGACTTCCCATAACGATCCAGGGAGTGGCTGCAGATCTTGGCGTCAGCACCATGCCGGTGCGCGAGGCCCTGCATCGTTTGGTGGCTGAAGGAGCACTGGAACACCTGGACAATCGCCGCGTTCGCGTCCCGCGCATGACACCGGCCAAGTTCGAGGAGATCATTGCAGCACGTCTGGCTCTGGAACCGCTCGCTGCCGAGCGCGCCCTGCCGCACATCGACGGGGACAGACTGCAGCAACTCCGCAAGATCGACGCTGATATCGGCGAGGCCTATACGGCCAACGACCTCTTGCGTTCGACCGAACTGAACTTTTCCTTTCACCGGACGCTCTACGAACCGAAGGCGGGTACGGTGCTGCTCGATCTGATGGAATCCGTGTGGCTGCGCCTCGGTCCTTTCATGCGTCTCGCCACCGCCAACCTGGAGGAGAGCTACCGGATCGATCGTCACGCCGAAGCCATGGACGCAATCATATCCCGTGATGCAGAAGCCCTGAAGGCTGCCATCGCCGCCGATATCCAGGATGGGATCGGGCACCTCGGTCGCCATTTCCTGAGCGACGGCGGAACGCACTCGAAGCCATGACAAGCTAGCACCGCGCCACAGGTCACTGACCGTCAAGATGTTCGGTCAATCAGGGCATACTTTTCTGGACTTGGTTCTGCCCTCATATGGCTCGACCAGCCCACCTTCCAGGAGAAGAACCGCCGGTCGCCGGCCGTCCTCAAGGGTAAGATCGGCTACCACCCGCCCGAAATATTTGTCCCCCGAGATGGCGGTCAGGGTCACGCGCGTCTCACCCGCCATCAGCGTCGCCAAATGCTCCCGCGCCAGTCTGGCGGCCCCACGAAAGGCCGCGCAACGGGATTTCATCTCCGGGGCATCGATGCCCCGCAATCGAACATAGGTACTGATCCTGTGGTCCGGCCAGGGCATGGCCTCAACAAGGACCGTATCCCCATCAATGACCCGCACAACATCTGCCTGCACCGGTCCCGCAATGGAACGAGACGCCGCAGCGCTCGGAGCCACGCCGGACAGCAGAAAAGAAATCGCGACCGTCATCATCTTGCCCATGAAAGGAATATATTCCGTAATTCAGGGCCAAGCAATAGGGATATCTTCTTATCAAAAATCGATGGCACGACCTTTGATCTCCCAGTCGCCGAACCGCGCTGGATCTGCACCGCCGCGACCGCCGATTTCGGGAGCGGGCTCCGGTTGCGCAGACTGCCGGCGACGCTCCTCCGCTTCGGCAAGCGCGCGTCGCGCAGCCGGACTCAGTTCGCGCGCGGGCATTTCTGCTGCAGGGTCTGTCTCTTGCTCGTCTTGCATGGTGGCAACCTCGAATGCGCTATTTTTACCCATACATTGAAATTGGGTGGCCCGCTTTTTAAATCAACAGACGAAAACGGCAACGGCCGCGCCTTGCTGCACCACCCACCGGAGGACAACGACATGAACACCATGCGCACTGCGATGTTGCTCGCTTTCATGACCGCCCTCTTCATGGGCGTTGGTTTCCTGATTGGCGGGAAAGGCGGCATGATGGTGGCGTTCTTCGTCGCCGCTGCAATGAACTTCTTTTCCTATTGGAACTCCGACAGCATGGTCCTTCGCGCCTATCGTGCCCAGGAGGTCGATGAACGCAACGCACCGGAGTTCTACCTGCTCGTCCGCGAGCTCGTGACCAAGGCGGGCCTGCCAATGCCAAAGGTCTATGTCTTCGACAACCCCCAGCCGAATGCCTTTGCCACAGGCCGCAATCCGGAAAATGCTGCCGTAGCGGCCTCCACCGGGCTGTTGCAGCGCCTGACCCCCGAGGAAGTTGCAGGCGTCATGGCCCACGAACTCGCCCATATCGAGAACCGCGACACCCTCACCATGACAATCACGGCGACACTCGCCGGCGCAATCTCCATGCTGTCGAATTTCGCCTTCCTCTTTTCGGGTGGGCGGGACAACCGCAACCCATTGGGCTTTATCGGCGTCCTCCTGGCCATGATCGTGGCTCCGCTTGCGGCGATGCTGGTGCAGATGGCCATCAGCCGTACCCGTGAATATGCGGCGGACCGCCGAGGCGCGGAAATCTGTGGCAACCCTCGCTGGCTGGCCTCTGCTCTGCAGAAGATCGCCGGAGATGCGTCGCATATCGAAAACATAGAAGCGGAACGAAATCCCGCTACGGCTCATATGTTCATCATCAATCCCCTGAGCGGTCAGCGGATGGACAACCTCTTTTCCACCCATCCCGACACCCGGAACCGTATCGAGGCGCTTCTCGCCATGACGGATATCGAACCGAGGGGATCGACGCAGACCGAACCCGCTGTTAAGGCAACGCGGAAGGCACGGTCCGTTCCCACGACGGGATGGGGACGCGGGCCGAGCGATTCATCCAGGGGACCGTGGTCTTGAACGACAAAAAAGCAGGCAAGGCGACTTCCAGACGCGACGGAGCAAACAACGGCGGACAACGTCAGCGGCCTGAGCTTGAGGCAAAGCCCGGCCTTGACGCACGAGTGGCCGCAAGCCGGCTTCTTGCAGCTGTAATCGATCGCAAGACCTCGCTCGATGGCATGCTCGATGCCGAACACGGCAACCCTGCCTTCACGGCGCTCAGCGAGGCGGATCGCAGCCTCGTTCGTGCAATCCTGCAGACGGCCCTGCGGCACCTTCCTCGCATTGAGCTGATCCTCAAGGAACTGCTCGACAGTCCGTTGCCAGACGGTGCGCGTGCCTTGCATCACCTGCTGATCGTTGCCGCTGCCCAGATGCTTTATCTCGATATTCCCGATCACTCAGCGGTCGACCTTGCCGTGGAGCAGGCAAACAGGGATCCGCGCAACCGGCGTTTCGCCAAACTGGTGAACGCAATCCTGCGCCGTATTGGCCGGGAGAAGCAGGCACTCCTCGATTACGTCTCCGACGTGCCCTGCATGCCGGATTGGTTCCTCGATCGCCTGACGGAGATTTATGGGGAAGACCATGCTCTCGCGATCGCCGCAGCCCAACTCGAGCCTGTGACGATCGACCTGACCGTAAAGTCGGATCCTGAAAAATGGGCAAAATCGCTCGGTGGCCGCGTTCTGCCCACCGGCACCGTACGGCTGGACCCCTTCAAGGGTGCGATCACCGCGCTGGAAGGCTTCGAGCAGGGCGAATGGTGGGTTCAGGATGCAGCCGCGTCGATACCCGCACAGCTGTTCGGCGATCTGGCTGGCAAGCGGGTTGCAGATCTTTGCGCTGCACCGGGCGGCAAGACCGCCCAGCTCGTGCTCGCTGGCGCAAATGTGACGGCGATCGAACAGTCGCAGAGCCGGCTTCGCCGCCTGTCCGCAAATTTGGACCGGCTGCAGTTTCAGGCAGAGGCTCGTTGCATCAATCTGCTGGAGATCGAAGACGCAGATGGTTTCGACGCGATCCTGCTTGACGCGCCATGCTCCTCCACGGGTACCACACGCCGCCACCCGGATGTTCTCTGGACCAAGGACACCACGGATATCGCCAAGCTTGCGACCCTTCAGGAGCGCCTGCTGCGCCATGCGGTAACCTTGCTCAAGCCCGGCGGTCGGATTGTGTTTTCGAACTGCTCCATTGATCCGATCGAGGGAGAGATGGTCGTCGACAAGGTGCTCGCCGATCACAGTGACCTGAAGATCGTGCCAATTGAACCCGATGACTGGCAAGGTTTGGAGGAGGCGATCACGGCCCGGGGCGAATTCCGGACCACGCCGGCCATGTTGGCGGACCAGGGCGGCCTCGACGGCTTTTACGCCTGCGTGATTGCTAAAACTTAACGAATCTTTGAATAAACCTGTTGGAATGTACCGTCGGACATTTTCAGCGCTCACGGCACGTGCTTCGTGGCAGGTCTGTCGCGATTGCGTAAGCGACGATGCGCATCGTCGTGGCGCCTCCCATTAAAGTCCTGGCGTCCGCACCAGTCTGGTCAGCGGAGTGCCCGATCAGGAAGATTGCGGTAACAGGAACGAGAATGCGGATAAACGACCGTCGGAAACTCATTGGCCTGTATCTCGACGAAACATGGCGTCGAGCCCGACAGGCGGTGGCGTTGACCGTTCCGTCCATGGGCGTCCGAGGCCTGCGCATCACGCGGGTCGTTGTTGCCCCGACTGATCTGCGTGCCGTCGACACGTTCGTCGCCGAGGAAATTCTCGATGGGCGATACCCTCTGGCCGGCCGAGTTCTGGACGCGGGTCGCGAGTCCCCTTTTTCGCTGGAGCTCCCCAGCCGACAGTTTGCCATTCGGCTGCATGGCTTCGGTTGGCTGCGCCACATCAGGGCCGACAAGACGCCAGCCGCCTGCGACAACGCCCGATGGATCGTCGACCAGTGGATCGGCCTGCATGGCAGCCGGGCGACCGGCATCGCCTGGGATCCGGAAGTGGTCTCTCGCCGCATCATCAGTTGGCTGTCGCATTCACCGGTCGTCCTGCAAGAGGCGGAAGCCGGTTTTTACCGCCGGTTCATCGGCTCGCTGAGCCAGCAGGTGCGCTACCTGCAGCGCCGCGTCGATCACCTGCCTGAGGGACTGCCGCGCCTCTTGGCGCGTATTGCCCTTGCCATGGCGTCAGTCTCGACGGAAGCGAGGCAGTCCGTCGTGCGCCGTATGGGACGGCAGCTCGATCGGGAACTCGAACGACAGATCCTGCCCGATGGGACCCATATATCGCGCAATCCTCAAGCCTGCGTCGATCTCCTCTTCGATCTGTTGCCGCTGCGCCAGACTTACATCAATCTCGGCCACGACCTGCCGCAGAGGCTGATTTCCGTGATCGACAGAATGTATCCGGCCGTCCGCTTCTTCCGTCACACCGCCGGCGATCTGGCGCTCTTCAACGGTGCAAGCTCCACGCTGGCGACCGATTTGATGAGCGTGCTGCGATATGACGAAACCGCAGGCCAGCCTTTCAAGGCGCTTCCCCATGGTGGCTATCACCGACTGTCCGGGGGAGAGACCGTGCTGCTGGTCGACACCGGAAAGCCGCATTCGCTGCGGCTGTCGAACACGGCCCATGCCGGATGCCTCTCTTTCGAACTTTCGTCGGGCCGCAACCGTTTCATCATCAATTCCGGCCTGCCGCGCTTCGCTGGCGAAAAGTTGCGGCAACTGGCACGCACCACCGCCGCTCACAGCACCGTATCGATCGGAGATGTTTCCTCGGCAAGAATGATCCAATCAGACTATCTGGGTCCCATCCTGACCACGGGTCCCTCTGTTATCGACGTCGATCGGCAATCCGGCCCGGACGGCAGCGATCGATTGTCCGCACGCCACGACGGCTACGCAGAGCGCTTTGGCCTGCTGCACGAACGTGAGATCCGCATCAACCAGCCAGGAACGAAAATCGCTGGCCGCGACCGTCTGCTTCACACCGACGGGCAACCGATCGCGGACCAGCCAGCCGCCGAAGCCATCGCCCGTTTTCACCTGCATCCGTCAATCGAGTTGGAACGGCTTGACCCGCGCAAGGTCAAACTCGTCGCCCCCGATGGCGAGAGTTGGGATTTCTCCATCCCCGTCGGCGAACTGACGATCGAAGAAGATGTGTTTTTTGCCGACGTTTCTGGCATCCGCCCGTCCCGGCAGATCGAAATTCGCTTTGCAGGGCCCGAGATACGGTGGTTTCTGGCCCATCACGCCTGAGAGGCGCAGCCGTAAGGTTTCCTCTTTCGGGAAGCTGTGCTAGGGCGCCCGCATCGTGCCCATCTCACGCCGGGCGCGCCCTGCAAGCTCGGAGATAACCATGGCCGTCGTTTCAAAGAAGATCCCAGCCCCAGACCTCGTGCGCATCCGCACGGCCCTCCTCTCTGTCTCCGACAAGACCGGCATCGTGGAATTCGCGCGCGGCCTTCACGAGCGGGGAGTTCGCCTGCTGTCGACCGGCGGCACCCACAAGGCACTCGCGGCTGAAGGTCTTCCGGTCATCGACGTATCCGAAATCACCGGCTTCCCCGAGATCATGGACGGTCGCGTGAAGACGCTTCACCCGAAGGTTCACGGCGGCCTGTTGTCGATCCGTGACGATGCAGAACATGTGGAGGCCATGACGGCGCATGGTATCGAGGCGATCGACCTCGCGGTCATCAACCTCTATCCGTTCGAGCAGGTTCGCCAGGCTGGTGGCGACTATCCCACGACGGTCGAGAACATCGATATCGGCGGCCCCGCGATGATCCGCGCCTCGGCCAAGAACCATGCCTATGTAACGGTGGTCACGGATGCGGCAGACTATCCCGCCGTGATCGCCGCTCTTTCTGAAAACGACGGCCAGACGACCTACGCCCTGCGCCAGAAGCTGGCGGCCAAGGCCTATGCCCGCACAGCCGCCTATGATGCGGCGATCTCGAACTGGTTCGCAGAAGCCCTCGAAATCGAAATGCCGGCTTATCGCGTGGTCGGCGGGGCCTTGAAGGAAGCCATGCGTTATGGCGAAAATCCCCACCAGGCGGCCGGCTTCTACGTCACCGGCGACAACCGTCCGGGCGTGGCGACCGCGACCCTGCTGCAAGGCAAGCAACTGTCCTACAACAACATCAATGACACGGATGCCGCCTTCGAACTGGTCGCGGAGTTCCCGGCCGAGAACGGCCCGGCCTGCGCCATCATCAAGCACGCCAATCCGTGCGGGGTGGCGACCGGATCGAGCTTGGTCGAAGCCTACAAGCGCGCACTCGCCTGCGATTCCGTGTCGGCCTTCGGCGGCATCATAGCACTGAACCAGATCCTCGACGCGGCGACCGCGACCGAAATCGTCAAGCTCTTCACCGAAGTCATCATCGCACCTGACGTTACGGACGAAGCCAAGGCGATCATCGCGGCCAAGCCAAATCTGCGGCTGCTGACGACCGGAGCCCTGCCGGACCCGCGAGCCCGTGGGCTGATGGCCAAGACCGTCTCCGGCGGTTTGCTCGTGCAGACCCGTGACAACATCATGGTTGAAGATCTCGACCTCAAGGTCGTGACCAAGCGCGCACCCACGGCCGCCGAACTCGAAGACATGAAGTTCGCGTTCAAGATCGCCAAACACGTGAAGTCGAACGCAGTCATTTATGCGAAGGACGGGCAGACGGCAGGTATCGGTGCCGGCCAGATGAGCCGTGTCGACTCTGCTCGCATCGCGGCTTTGAAGGCCGAAGATGCGGCCAAGGCGCTGGGTCTCTCGGCACCGCTTACGAAGGGCTCGGCCGTTGCGTCGGAAGCCTTCTACCCCTTCGCGGACGGCCTTCTGGCGGCGATCGCAGCCGGTGCCACCGCAGTCATCCAGCCCGGCGGCTCGATGCGCGACGAGGAAGTCATTGCTGCAGCCGACGAACACGGCGTTGCCATGGTCTTCACCGGCGTGCGCCATTTCCGTCACTGAAAGACAGACGGGCATTCCGCGAAACGAACAAGGCCGGAAGGAAGATCACTCTTCCGGCCCTTTCTGTCTCAAGGCGCCCCGGCACCGCTTCTGGCGGGATAGGGCGTCTTCCACAGGATGACGAGACCGACCACCAGGAAAACCAGCATGGTGGCCATGCCAACCCGGGCTGAGCCAGTCCAGGCTGTCAGAAGCGAGAACGACAAGGTGGCCATGAAACTGGTGGCGCGCCCTGACAGGGCATAGATGCCGAAATAGCGTCCCGCTTCATCCGGATCGACGCTGCGGGCGAGGTAAGAGCGCGACGAGGCCTGCACCGGCCCGAAAGACACGCCGATCAACAAGCCATACAGGATGTACGCCTTCTCCGCCGGCGTGGCGAACAGTCCCTCGGTCGTCCCGATCGGAAGGTTGACGAAACCGAATAGGGTGAAGTCGGCCCCGGTCGAAACGATCCCGAGGGTCGCGAGGATGAGCAGGCTGAGGCTGGTGATCACGACGATCTTGGAGCCAAACAGACGGTCAATTCGCCCCGCCAGCATGCAGCCGAAGATGGCAACAACGTTCAGGATGATGCCATAGATGCCGATCTCCATGGTCGACCAGCCGAACATGGCGGCCGCGAACACGCCGCCCAGGATCAGGAGGCCGTTGACCCCGTCCTGATAGATCATCCGCCCGACGAGGAAGCGAAGGACCGGCTTGCGGTGGCAAAGCTCAGCAAGAGTATGCCGGATCTCAATCAGCCCCGACCGAACGGCATTGCCCAGGGCCTTGCCCTTGGGAGCATCCGGCGTGAACAGGAACATTGGCAAAATGAAAAGAAAGTACCAGACGGCAGAAATTGGCCCCGTGATGCGAGCATCTTCGCCCAGCGCGGGATCGAGGCCGAACAGAGGGGGAGCGCCCAGTAAGGTTACCCCCGTCGAAGGATTGGCGGCGAGGAACAGGACGACGAAGATCAGAACGATCATACCGCCGAGATAACCAAGTCCCCAGGCAATATTGGACACCCTTCCCACGTCCTTCTGGCTGACAAGCCGTGGCATCATCGAGTCGTTGAAGACGATCGAGAACTCCGCCGCCACGCTCGCAAGGATCATCAGCAACATCACGAAACCGACGGGCGATCCCGGCGCTGCCGTCCAGATCAGCAGCAGGCAGGCGATTTTGATCACCGCGAAGAAGGCAATCCACGGCTTGCGGGCTCCAGACTGGTCGGCGATGGAGCCAAGAACGGGTGCAAGAATAGCGATGGCAATACCGGAAATCGTCGCCGCATTGCTCCATGCCGTCTGCGCACTCACAGGATCGGCAGTCATCCGCGAAACGAAATACGGACCGAAAATGAAGGTTGTGATGACGGTGAAGAAGGGCTGAGCCGCCCAATCGAAAAACATCCAGCCCGCAACGCCCTTGTCGATGGTTGCGGCGCTGGATCTGTCATCTGCACGCGTTGTCACTTGAACCCCCGGAGCTTGGTCTGCCCCGGACAGTGTCACCTCGCATGATCCTGCGCAAGATCACCGAGCAGTCCGGCCGCAACCGCGAGCTTGGAAATGCTCGGTTCGCCGCTATCGACGATCGCCGATATCTCCTTGCCGATTCGCTCGACATGCACCTTATCGGCCGCCAGCCAGGCCTCGACCGGATTTGCGTTTTCAGAATGCTCGGCAAGCGCCTTGCAAACGATCTGTCGCCGCGCCTGACCGATCCGGTCAAGGCTGCGTGTCAAAGCGAGATTGTCGTAGTGATCAGACGGCTGCAGCCGCCGCGCATTCTCGATGATGCGTCCGATCCGGAAAGCCTCCGAAACTGCGAAGAAGCCCTGCATGGCGGCAGCGAAATCTGCCCCGGTCCGCTCGGCGATCTGCAGGACTTCCGGCAAGAGCTGGAGGGTCTGCAGATCGACCACCTCGGCCGCGATCTCTTCAGGAGCGCCTGCTTCGACCAGTTCGGCGATCTGATCGTCGAAATGCTGGCGCAGCAGCGGCGGCAATGCTTCGGCAAACACGGGCTTAGCCGTCTGCACGGCAGCGGTGAGCTGTGCCACCGCTTCACCAACCGTACCCTTGGAAAGGCCGGTATCGATCAGAAGCCGCGTCATGGCGACATAGACCTCGGAGACGATCGCATAGAGCCGGTTCTGCGTTTGGCCGGGCATCTTGGCATCCAGCGCGTCGAGACCGTCCCAGATGCGGCTGAGGTCCAGCGCATCGCGTGTGACCAAAGCCGCTTTCACGACATCGTCCGGCGAGCCGCCCGTGGCATCGACCACCGAGACGATGAAAGCCGGGCCACCGCGATTGATGGCATGGTTCGCCAACGCTGTTGCAATGATTTCCCGCCTCAGGCGGTGTCCGGCGATGTCGCCAGCGAAGGTCTCGCGCATGGCAGCGGGGAAGTAATTGAACAACGTCCCTTCGCAATAGGGATCGTCCGGCAGATCCGACTCCACCAGTTGGTCGAAGAGCGCGATCTTTGCATAGGAGAGCAGGACACCAATTTCGGGCCGAGTGAGAGCCTTCCCCGAGACATAACGTTCGGCAACGGCAGCGCCATCAGGAAGCGTCTCCACCTTCCTGTTCAATCGCCCCTGACCCTCCAGGTAATCCATAAGCCGGCTAAGCTCTTCCCGGTTTCCGGCTTCCTTCGCTTCTGTCAGAGAAATCGCAAGCGACTGCAGATAGTTGTTGCGCAGGACGAGTCGACCGACCTCATCGGTCATCGTTGAAAGCAACACGTTACGCTTTTCGCGCGGCAGGCGGCCGTCCTGCATGGCCGGGCTGAGCGCGATCTTGATATTGACCTCGACGTCGGAAGAATTGACCCCGGCCGAATTGTCGATGGCATCCGAGTTGCACCGACCGCCATTCAGCGCGTAGGCGATGCGGCCCTTTTGAGTGACGCCGAGATTGGCGCCTTCGCCGATGACCTTGGCGCGAACCTCACCGGCATCGATGCGGATTGCATCATTTGCCCGGTCTCCCACCTCTGCATCCGTCTCTGTCGGTCCCTTGATATACGTCCCGATACCGCCGAACCAGAGCAGGTCCACAGGCGCCTGCAGGATCGCCGTCATGATGTCGAACGGCGTGACGGTCAAGCCTTCGATGCCGATGGCAGCGGCCGCCTCAGGGGTCAACGTGACGGACTTTTCCGACCGCGAAATGATCATCGCGCCTTTCGACAGCGCAGCACGATCGTAGTCCTGCCAACTCGAACGCGGCAGGGAGAACATGCGGCGTCGCTCGGCAAATGAAGTCGCCGGGTCAGGCTGCGGGTCGATGATGATGTCCCGGTGGTCGAAGGCTGCGATCAGCTTGATCTGCTCCGAGAGCAACATGCCGTTGCCGAACACGTCGCCGGACATATCTCCGACACCGGCCACGGTGAATGGCGTTGTCTGGATGTCGATGTCCATCTCGCGGAAATGCCGCTTGACGGTCTCCCAGGCGCCACGCGCGGTGATACCCATCTTCTTGTGGTCATAACCGGCCGAGCCACCAGACGCGAAGGCGTCATCGAGCCAGAAACCTGCCGCCTGAGCAAGGCCGTTGGCGGTATCGGAGAAAGTGGCAGTTCCCTTGTCGGCCGCGACGACGAAATACGGATCGTCGCCATCCGGCCGCAGTGTGTCTGCCGGCGGGACAATCTTGCCGGACACGATGTTGTCGGTGATCGACAGGAGTGTGCGGATATAGGTCTTGTAGGCTTCCGTCCCGGCTGTAAGCCAAGCTTCGCGATCACTCTGTGGCGGCAGGAGCTTGGGGAAGAACCCGCCTTTCGCGCCAACAGGCACGATGACGGCATTCTTGACCTGTTGCGCCTTCACGAGACCGAGCACTTCTGTGCGGTAATCCTGAGCACGATCGGACCACCGCAGACCACCACGGGCCACCTTCCCGAAACGGAGATGAACCCCCTCGACCTCGACGCCATAAACGAAGATTTCGCGGAACGGTCTGGGTTCAGGCAAGCCCTCCACCTGATGCGGATCGAATTTGAAGGCCAGCATCGGCCGCACGCTCTGCTGGTAACCATGCTGAAAGAAATTTGTTCGCAATGTCGCTTCGATCACATTGATATAGCGCCGAAGGATGCGGTCCTCGTCCAGGCTCCGAACGGCCCCGAGTCCCGTTTCGAGTGAAGCCAAGAGTTCCGAATTGCGTTTGCTGCGCGCCTTCTCCGCGACCGCCGGGTCGAGGCGGTTCCGGAAGAGAGAAACGAGGTCGGTGGCGATGGCAGGATGCTTGGCCAAGGTCTCGGCGATGTAGTTCAGCGGATACACAGAGCCGGCCTGGCGCAGATACGCTGCATAGGCACGCAGGACCGAGGCTTCGCGGGCGGAAAGCCCGGCTGCCAGGACCAGTCGGTTGAAGCCGTCATTGTCCACCATGCCGGTGAAGGCCGCGAGGAAGGTGTCTTCGAGCAGCTTGCCATGCTGGTGGATGTCGAAATGGACGGACGACGGTGCGGCGAGTTCCATATCATGCAGCACCACCGACTGCCGTTCACCGCCGTTCGCCACGATGCCGATATCGAACGTCCGCTCGCTGATCACACCGAAGCCGAGGTTTTCCAGCAATGGAACACGCCGGGACAAAGGCAGATGATCACCGGCATGGAAGATCTTCAGATAAAGCGATGGCCCGTGCTCACCCTCCACCTGATGGAATTCCAGCGACAACGGTGCACCTGCGATGCAGGCTTTGATGTGCCGCAAATCATCGACGGCCTGTTCGGGCGTGAAGGCCTCCTGGAACGCTTCGGTTACATCCAGGCTGATCGCATCCGCTCCGGCCAGCGACAAGAACCGATCGCTCCAACGGGCTGTGATCCGCCGGACTGCATCTTCAAGAGCGGCCTGCTCGATTTGAGGCGTCGCCCCCTCTCGTCGACCGATGATGATGTGGACGCGAGCCACCCCACCTTCAGGGAAGGCCGGGTAATAAGCGGACACGTGGCCCTTGTAGACCGAGCGGAAATAGTCCCCGATCTTTTCACGTACCAGCGAATTGTAGTCTTCGCGTGGCACGTACACGATCAGGGATACGAAACGGTCGAAATGATCGATCCGCGGCAGGACGCGCACGCGCGGCCGCTCGGACAGGTCGTTGATCTGCTCGCAAAACTTCGCCAGCAGTTCCGGCGTGATCTGAAACAGATCGTCACGCGGATAGCTCTCGAGCGTGTTCTGCAACATGCGACCGGAATGGCTGCGTGGGTCGAAGTCGAAGTGCGAAACGACTTTCTCGACCTTCGCACGCAGCAAGGGGATCTGATTCACCGAGCGAGTATAGGCGGTCGCCGTAAACAAGCCGACGATGCGCAGTTCCCCGACGACCTTGCCGTTCGGTCCAAACCGCTTGACGCCGACATAATCCATGTAGGCACGCCGATGGACGACCGATTTGACGTTCGCCTTGGTCACGATCAGGAAGTCGGGTCCCTGCAGGAAGGCGAGGATTTCCGGGGTGGTCGTAACCTGATTCTGCCCCTGTCGCAGGACCAGCACATCCGGATCGGACAGAATGCCGAGACCGCTGCCCTGATCACGCTCGACGGTGGCGTTCTCGCCTTCGCCGGAATAGGTGTATTCCCGCATACCAAGGAACGTGAAGTTGTTGTTGCGCAGCCATTCCAGGAAGGCCACGGCCTCGTCCCGTTCGGCCTCGTTCCGACCTGCCGAAAGCGCCCGCAATTCGAAAAGCGCTTCCTCCAGAAGGCCAAGCATAGGCTTCCAGTCTGTTGCAGCCATCTTCACCTGCGCAAGCACGTGATCGAGACGGCGGACCAGATCCGCGGACTGCTCCTCGTTCAACGGCGCGAGATGCAGCTGTATATAGCTGACCTTGATCGCCCCCTCCGGATCAGAATCCGGGTTCGACAACGATATCTCACCCTTCGGCGTCACCGCCAGAATGGGATGAACAGCCATATAGATGTCGCGGTAGAGGCTGGTCACCTCTCCCATCAGGGAGTCATAGAGAAACGACTTGTTGTGATCGACGATCGAGAGCACGCTGACCGGAACGCCATTGGGCCGCACGGGAGCAAGGCTTTCGATTCGGACATATGGTTTTTGTCGGTCCCATGCGGCGAGGTCTGCCGCGGCCCGGGCCGCCCCATGAGCGAGCATATCTGCGGAATAGCGGTCGAGGTCGTCGTTGCTGGCACGGCCGAAAATGGTGGAAGGAGCGATGGATGCCACTCCCAGCGCCGCGGCGCTTTCGTCAGCGGATCCGAGCAGTTGATCGCGCTTGGGGTTGCCCGTCCTGGTCATGTGCCTCTCCTTCGGCAGCGGCTGTGAGCCGTCATGATTCTGCAAATGTTTTGCGAAAGTATGTATGAATCGAAATTGAGGGCAATTTCGGCGAAAATGCCTCCGAATTCCGAGAAAATGCGATTTTTTTCGAGAGAAAATGCGTAAACACGTTCCAAATCGTCGATTTTCCAGCCGAAAGTGCCAGAAATGGAAAAAGTACCTGCGAATGCCGTCATCGTGATTTCGAGCCATGTCGTGCGCGGTTCTGTTGGAAACCGCGCGGCTGTATTCGCGCTCGAAACCCTTGGTCATCCCGTCTGGGCGTTGCCGACGATCGTGATGCCCTGGCATCCCGGCAAGGGACCGTCGACCCGGCTACGCTTCGACGATCTGGCCTTCGAATCCGCAATTGATGACCTGGCAAGGGCGCCATGGCTGGGAGAGGTCTCAGCCATCCTCACCGGCTATTTCGGAAGCCCCGCCCAACCGGCTGCAGCGGCAAAGCTCGTCTCGGCCGCCAAAGCCGCCAATCCGAACGTGACTTACATCTGCGATCCGGTGATGGGTGATCTCGGAGGCCTCTACATCCCGCCGGAAACGGCCGCTGGCATCCGCGACGAACTCATTCCCCTGGCCGATATCGCAACGCCGAACCGATACGAGTTGCAGTGGATGGTCGGAAGCGCCTTGGAGAGCAATCAGGCGATCATGGAAGCCGCATTGTCGCTCGGTCCGCCGCGAATGCTCGTGACTTCGGCCGTGCCGATGATGGCAGGTGGCACCGGCAATCTTCTTCTCTCGGGTCGCAGCGCGATCCTTGCCGAACACCGCTTGATCGACAATCCGCCCAACGGCCTGGGTGACCTTTTGGCCGCAGTGTTTCTCGCGCGTATTCTGCAGGGTCTCGACGAGGAGAGGGCCCTGCAACTGGCCACGGCAAGTGTTTTCGAGGTTCTGGCGAGAACCACCAAACGGGGCGGTGACGAACTGACACTGGAGAGCGATTCCGGCAGTCTGTCGACCCCCATGGCCATGGTGCAGATGCGCCGCCTCATGCATCCGGCCCAGCGTCCGCGCAAACCGGGTTGAAAGCTGAGGGAAAGCTTCGCCGCTGCACCGGTTGCCTTGAGGCTGTCGGCGCTGTAAGCGGATAGATATGAGCAGCTTTCCTACTCCCCTCCTCAACGGTTACCGCAACTTCATGAGCGGTCGCTATGTCGATCAGCGCGAGCGCTACCGCGTGCTTGCGGAGCAGGGGCAGAAGCCGCACACGCTGGTCGTTGCCTGTTGCGATTCACGCGCGGCACCCGAGATGATCTTCGACGCCGACCCGGGTGAACTGTTCGTCGTACGCAACGTGGCCAACATGGTGCCGCCCTATGAGCCGGATGGTCAGTATCATTCCACGTCGGCTGCCCTGGAGTTTGCCGTGCAGGCGCTTCGTGTGAAAGACATCATTGTCATGGGGCACGGGCGTTGCGGGGGTATCAGCGCGGCGCTGGATCCGAACGCCGAACCGCTTTCGCCGGGTGACTTCATCGGCAAATGGATGAACCTCGTCGCCCCGGCCGCCGAGCAAATTCAGGGTAATTCGGTCATGACGGCCGTTGAGCGTCAGACAGCGCTGGAGCGGATATCGATCCGCAATTCGATCAGCAACTTGCGGACCTTCCCCTGCGTGAAGATCCTTGAAGAACGCGGCAAGCTGCGCATTCACGGCGCCTGGTTCGACATCAGCAACGGCGAACTCTGGCTGATGGATCCGCAGACCCGGGACTTCATTCGTCTGGACGGGCAAGAAACGGCCTGAAGTACCAACCGGCTCCGGTCCGCCAGCCTTTGCAAACACGCTCGGAAGATAACTCGGAAAAAGGCCGGCGCGACAGATGTTTGCCGCGCCAGCGTCAAGTCATTCCGCGTCGATGCGCGCACCGATATAGGCGATAGCCTGCTGATAGACGGTCGCAGCGTTCCAACCCTGAATCGCCGCGAAATTCGGTTCGCCCTGCTGATAGCCTGCACCCGCCTGCCAGCCATGGCCCTTGAGGAAATTGGCCGTCGAGGCCAGAGCATCGGCTCTCGAACGAACCAGATCGATATGACCATCACCGTCACCATCGACGCCATAACGCACGACGTTGCGCGGCAGGAATTGCGTCTGGCCGATTTCACCGTGAGCGGCGCCCTTGGCGTTGATGTCGAGATTGCCAGCCTGCACGAGTTCAAGAGCGGCATAGAACTGGTCGGTGAAGAACTCGCTGCGGCGGCAATCGAAAGCCAGCGTCGCAACGGCCGAAAGCGTGTGCTCTTTGCCGAGGAAGGAACCGAAGCCGGTTTCCATGCCCCAGATCGCGATCAGCGGGCCGGCGGGGACCCCATACTGACGCTCGATCTTGGCGAATAGCGCGGCATTGCTCTTCTTCATGCCCTTGCCGCGATTGATGATCGTCTGTCCGCCACGCTTCTGCATGAACTGGTCGAAAGACAGCTTGAAGCTCTTCTGACCACGGTCGGCACTGATGGTGCTGCGGCTGTAATTGATGGAGCTGAACACCTTGTCCAACGTCCTGGGGCTGAGCCCGGAACCTACAGCCTGCTCCTTGAAAGCTGCGGCCCACTGCTCGAACCCGGCGGATGTGTTGCTGCAGGCGGCAGCCAACGCCGAACCCGTTCCGGCGAATACGGACACCACTGAAATCAGTGCTGCGGACAATGTAAAGTTCAGACGCATTCAGGCCTCGTCATTGACTGTTTCTTTGGGGCGCACCATGGCAGCGAAACATGATCCTGTCATCAATCAACCCCTAATGAAGCCGCACCCGAGCTTCAAAATGGATCACATTCCTATGAGACAGGGAACTCCCGCCCGGCTGATCGCCGGGCGGCAAGCGGATGTGATCAGTTGGCGGCGTTGCGCGGTGTAATCAGCCCGCGGTTCAGAAGCAATTCCGCAATCTGGATGGCATTGAGAGCGGCACCCTTGCGCAGGTTGTCCGAGACGACCCACATGTTGAGACCGTTCTCGACCGTGGCGTCTTCGCGGATGCGCGAGATGTAAGTCGCATCTTCACCGGCGCATTCGACCGGGGTGATGTAGCCGCCGTTTTCCTGCTTGTCGATGACGAGGCAGCCCGGTGCATCGCGCAGGATGTCGCGGGCCTGATCGGCCGTGATTTCGTTCTCGAACTCGATGTTGACCGATTCCGAATGGCCGATGAAGACCGGAACGCGCACAGCGGTGCAGGTCACCTTGATCTTCGGATCGAGCATCTTCTTGGTCTCGGCGAGAACCTTCCACTCTTCCTTCGTATAGCCGTCTTCCATGAAGCTATCGATGTGCGGAATGACGTTGAAAGCGATGCGCTTGGTGAACTTCTTGGCTTCCACCGGATCGGCGACGAAGACGGCGCGCGTCTGGGTGAAGAGTTCGTCCATGCCTTCCTTGCCGGCACCGGACACCGACTGGTAGGTCGAGACGACGACACGCTTGATCTTGGCAAAGTCATGCAGGGGCTTCAGCGCCACAACGAGCTGAGCGGTCGAGCAATTCGGGTTCGCGATGATGTTACGCTTCTTGAAGTCGACCACGGCGTCCGGATTGACTTCCGGAACGATCAGCGGCACGTCGGCGTCGTAGCGCCAGGCCGACGAATTGTCGATCACGACGCAACCCTGGGCGCCGATCTTCGGCGACCACTTCTGCGAGATAGTGCCGCCGGCGGACATCAGGCAAATGTCGGTCGTCGAGAAATCATAGTGCTCCAGGTTCTGAACCTTGAGAACCTTGTCGCCGAAGGAGACTTCGGTGCCCTGCGAACGGGCGGACGCCAGTGCGACAACTTCCGAAGCCGGAAAGCCGCGTTCGGAGAGGATGTTCAGCATTTCGCGGCCGACATTGCCGGTAGCGCCTACGACTGCAATCTTGAAACCCATGTCAATGCTCTCTTTCTGTCTCTCCGCGGATGGTGAGGAGGAAGCCTGCGACGGGTGCGCAATCTTCCTTGTCCCCGGCCGTGCCGGGGAGAGAGCGGTGGCCGAAGACGTCAGACGGTTTTCGTCGTCGTTTTGGCCGTGGTCGTGGATACGAGAGAAATGCATGCGCCACCGGCAGCAGGCTGCTGCAGGTGGTTTGAGACCTCGAAGGACTGCCCGAAAGCGTGCATGAACCGAATTCCTCTTCGCGGCGAGGGATTACAAGGTTTTGTGCGCGAGTCAAGCCGCGCCCATGGCGGGAAAGACGAAAACGCGCCGACAGTGCATCGGCCAGTGGCCAATTGCCGCCCCGGATGTGTCGCAATGACATGTTCCAGGCTTGCCGAGGCAACGCACCCGTGGAACAAGACGCGGTCTTCACCGGAGTTCTGCATGCCGCCTGCCATTCGCGACCTCACCACCGATGATCTGCCAGCGGCCACCGCAATCTATGCAGACGCCGTTTTGACAGGGACGGCAAGCTACGAACTCGATCCACCCGGTCTCGATGAGATGACGGCCCGTTACACGGCGATAACGGGCAAGGGTTATCCCTATATCGCGGCGATCGACGAGACCGGTTCGCTCCTCGGTTACGCCTATGCCTCCGCGTTCCGCACCAGGCCAGCTTACCGGTGGTTGGTGGAGGACTCGATCTACGTTGCCAAGACCGCGCGTGGCCTGGGGGTCGGCAAGAGCCTGCTGGCTGCGCTTGTCTCACGCTGCGAGGCGCTTGGCTTTCGTCAGATGGTCGCCGTGGTTGGTGGCGCAAGCGAAGCCTCGGTCGCGGTCCACCGTTCCTGCGGCTTCTCACTCGCAGGCCGACTCGACGGAACGGGCTTCAAGCATGGCATCTGGCTCGACACGATCTTTATGCAGCGGCCGCTGGGCGAAGCACAGACCACCAAGCCCGACCTGTCGAACTATCCCGGAACGCTTGGCTGACTCATTCGATCGCCTTGAGGGCCTTGTCGAAGACCTTCAAAACCTGCTTCAGATCATGGCCACGCTTGAGGGTTCGACCGTCGGTCGCCACAACCGAAAAAGCCCCCTGCTTTGCTGCGAGCTTGGGGTTCTTTTCGATGCGATAGAGCGGATAGTCGCCCGCACGCTTGAAGACGGAGAAAACCGCTTTGTCCTTGAGGTGGTCGATCGCGTAGTCCCGCCAATCGCCTTCACCAACCATGCGACCATACACCCAGAGGATGGCATCGAGTTCACGACGATGGAAGGTGACCGGGAGGGGATCGAGAGACTGCCGATAGATACCCAGGTCGACCACGCTTGTTGAGCTCTTGTCGGCACCATCAGCTTCATGGCGCTGCCCTTCAGTCTGCTCGGTCATCAATGCTCCTCGAACATTCATTCATGACGGACACATGACAGTGTGCCTGACATGGCCGAAATAGCAAGCTTACGAGCCGCGCACGAACATCGTCTTTTGGTCAGCGAGCGCGGTTGAGGAAGCGGCTCAGCAGAAGATCTCGCAACCGGGCGGCAATCGGCGACAGCCTTTTGCCGTTGACGGTGATGAGGTGGTAGGGCGTGACGACGATGGGCGTGTCGAGCTTCAACGTACACAGGTCACCGACCGGCGTTTGTCGACAGAGAAGATCCGACACCTCACGCGACATCGGCGCAATCGCGTTGGAAGACGCGAGCATGGCGATCATCACCAGCAAAGAGGTCGTATTGACGATGTTGCGCGGGATCGGCGCGCCTTCCTCAATGAAGACGCTCTCCACCGCGTGACGCAGTGGCGTTCCCGGCGCCTGCATGACCCAGGGGAAATGGGCCATGTCGGAGACATTGAGACGATCGACATTGGCAAGAGGATGCGTGCGGTGGACGACGATCTCGACCTCCTCCATCGTCGCGCCCTCCACATGGAACTGTCGCGCATCGATGCCCGGCGGGACACGCCCCAAGACGAAATCGTATTGGCCAGACAAGAGGTCGCGGATCATTTCGCTGCTTGAGGCGACATCGACGTGAATGTCGACCGTGGCTGCTTCCGCCTTCAGGGCCTTGATGGCTGGCACCACATATCCGACCGCACCGCCGGTCACGGCCCCAACGCGCACTTTGCCCGTCAGGCCTCGGCGAATCGCATCGACCTCGCGTGCCGCTTCGCGGATTTCCTCCAGCACGTTTTGAGCCCGCCGGATCAAGGCGCTGCCCACCGCCGTCGGCTCCATGCCCTTCGGTGTCCGCACGAAGATCGGAGAGCCGACATAGCGCTCTATCTCGCCCAACATGCGGGAAGCTGCAGGCTGTGTGAGTGCAAGTGATTGAGCGGCAAGACTTAATTGGCCAAGCTCGGCAATCGAGTTGACGAGGCTGAAATGTTTGGGCTGCAGTCTGTAAATGTGGTTCTCTGCCATCAACGATATATCAACTACGGTATGCAGAAAGTCAAAATAATCATTTGATCGGTATATGGGGCGCGATAAGAGTCCCAACGGAGCTGGGGCTGCTGTGTCAGCCGCTCGTTCTTGTTTTTCAGCGAGTGCCAGGAGGAGCTTGGCCTCGCACGGTATGACCAGGGAGGTTACCATGAAGAAACTTGGAGCCCTGATTGCATCTTTTGCAATCGGTATCGCATCCTTTACACCCTTCGCCTACGCACAGGACAAGGGCGTCGTTGGCATTTCCATGCCGACCAAGACCTCGACCCGCTGGATCTCCGACGGCGAGACCATGGAAAAGCTGTTCAAGGAAGCTGGCTATACGCCGGACCTTCAGTTCGCTGACGACGATATTCCGAACCAGCTCGCCCAGATCGAAAACATGGTCACCAAGGGTGCCAAGGTTCTCGTCATCGGCGCCATCGACGGCACGACCCTCTCCGACATCCTGCAGAAGGCCGCCGATGCTGGCGTCAAGGTCATCGCATACGACCGCCTGATCCGCGATTCGGGCAATGTCGACTACTACGCCACCTTCGACAACTTCCAGGTTGGCGTGCTCCAGGCAACCAGCCTCGTAGACGGCCTCAAGGCCAAGTTCCCGGACACTAAGCCGTGGAACGTCGAACTCTTCGGCGGTTCGCCGGACGACAACAACGCCTTCTTCTTCTATGACGGCGCAATGTCGGTCCTGCAGCCCCTGATCGACAGCGGCGACATCGTCATCAAGTCCGGCCAGATGGGCATGGACCAGGTCGGTACGCTGCGTTGGGACGGCACTGTTGCCCAGGCTCGCATGGAAAACCTGCTCTCCTCGACCTACACCGAAGACAAGCTGCACGGCGCTCTGTCCCCGTATGACGGCCTGTCCATCGGCATCCTGTCGGCTCTGAAGGGCGTTGGTTACGGTTCTGGCGACATGACCATGCCGGTTGTCACCGGTCAGGACGCTGAACTGCCGTCCGTCAAGTCGATCCTGGCTGACGAACAGTACTCGACTGTCTTCAAGGACACCCGCGAACTGGCGAAGGTTGCCGTTTCGATGGTTGACGCGATCATGGGTGGCAAGACCCCCGAGATCAACGACGAAAAGACCTACAACAACGGTGTGAAGGTCGTTCCGTCGTTCCTGCTGAAGCCGGTTGCTGTCGACAAGGCCAATGCCAAGGACGTTCTCGTTGGCGCCGGCTACTACACGGCCGACCAGATCGACAACTGATCCTCAGGATCGCTCTCGGGTCCGCGAGTCATCGCGGACCCATTTTCTATACGCATTGAAGGAGCTCGCGTCTTTGGCTTGACTGTGTCGCCGAAGATTGCCGGAATTCTGCCCATGGACAACATCATTCTCGAGATGCGCGGCATCACAAAGACATTTCCGGGCGTGAAAGCGCTGGACAATGTCAGCTTCAAGGTGCGCGAGGGCGAAATCCACGCGCTCGTCGGCGAGAACGGCGCCGGCAAGTCGACCCTGATGAAGGTGCTCAGCGGCGTCTATCCTGCCGGAACCTATGACGGCGACATCTTCTATGATGGCGAAGTCCGCCGCTTCAGCACCATTTCGAACAGCGAAGAGCTCGGCATTATCATCATCCACCAGGAATTGGCCCTCGTGCCACTCCTGTCGATCGCCGAGAACATTTTCCTCGGCAACGAAATCGCCAATAGCGGCGTCATTCAGTGGCCACAGACCTTTGCGCGGACGAAAGAGCTGCTGGCGAAGGTTGGTCTGAAGGACAGCCCCTCGACCCGCATCACCGATATTGGCGTCGGCAAGCAGCAGCTGGTCGAAATCGCCAAGGCTCTGTCGAAGAAGGTTCGTCTGCTGATCCTGGACGAACCGACCGCTTCGCTCAACGAGACGGATTCCGACGCCCTGCTCACCCTGCTGATGGAATTCCGCAAGCAGGGGATGACCTCGATCATCATCTCCCACAAGCTCAACGAAATCCGCAAGGTCGCCGATCAGATCACCATTCTGCGCGATGGCGGCACCGTTGAGACGCTCGACTGTCATACTCAGGAAATCACGGAAGACCGGATCATCAAAGGCATGGTCGGCCGTGACATGGAAGACCGCTATCCGCCCCGCGACCCGAAGATCGGCGACGTGCTCCTGGAAGTGAAGAACTGGAACGTCTTCCACCAGAACCATCGCGACCGGCAGTTCCTTCACGATGTGGCCTTCAACGTGCGCGCAGGTGAAGTCGTCGGTATCGCCGGTCTTATGGGTGCCGGTCGCACCGAAACCGCCATGAGCCTCTTCGGCAAGTCCTGGGGCCACAAGATCACTGGCGACGTGCTGATGCATGGCAAGCCCGTGGATGTCTCGACAATCCCGAAGGCGATTGATGCCGGCCTCGCTTATGTGACGGAAGACCGCAAGCATCTCGGCCTGGTCCTGCAGAACAACATCAAGGAAAACACCACGCTGGCAAACCTGAACGGCGTTTCCAACGGTGCCGTTATCGACGACCGCAAGGAAGCCAAGGTTGCCACCGATTACCGTCAGAAACTCCGCATCCGGTCGCATTCGATCTATCAGGAAGCGGTCAATCTGTCGGGCGGCAACCAGCAGAAGGTCGTTCTGTCCAAGTGGCTGTTTACCAATCCGGAAGTGCTCATTCTCGACGAACCGACGCGCGGCATCGATGTTGGCGCCAAGTTCGAAATTTATACAATCATCAACCAGCTTGCCGCCGAAGGTAAGGGCATCCTGATGATCTCCTCGGAGATGCCCGAACTGCTCGGAACCTGCGATCGCATCTACGTCATGAACGAGGGGCGCATCGTGGCCGAATTGTCTAAGGAAGAAGCAAGCCAAGAGTCCATCATGCGTGCCATCATGCGCTCTGGGGAGAAAAACTAATGGCCATTGATACAAGAACCGAAACCCCAAAGGTCTCCGTGGGTGACTACCTGCGCAAGAACATCCGCGAATACGGCCTTCTGCTCGCGCTCGTCGTCATCATGGTGCTGTTCCAGGTTCTGACCGGCGGCGTCCTGTTCCGGCCGGTCAACATCACCAACCTCGTCCTGCAGAACTCGTTCATCGTCATCATGGCCTTGGGCATGCTACTGATCATCGTCGCAGGCCATATCGACCTTTCTGTGGGTTCGATCGTCGCGTTCATTGGTGGCATTTCGGCGATCATGCTGGTCAAATGGGGCTGGCATTTCGCCTTGGTCGTGCCGCTGTGTCTGGTGCTCGGCGCCGCGATGGGTGCCGCCCAGGGCTATTGGGTCGCCTATCAGAAGATCCCGTCCTTCATCGTGACCCTTGCCGGCATGCTCGTATTCCGCGGCCTGACCTATGTTGCGCTCGGTGGCCGCCCGATCGGTCCGTTCCCGAAGGAATTCACCCTTCTCTCCACCGGCTTCATCCCGGACTTCCTGCCACTGACCGACACGACGGTGACGGGGATCGCAAACCACGTCGCGATTATCGCAGTCGTCGCTCTTGTCGCTCTCGCTATCTATTCGGGCATGAAGAACCGTCGCCTGAACGATGAGCACGGCAGCGAGAACGAGCCCTTCGTCTTCTTCGTCGCTCAGATGGGCATCATCAGCGCGGTCGCCATCTTCCTCGGCTACCAGCTTGCTACCTATCGCGGTCTGCCGAACGTCCTCGTCGTAATGGGCATCCTGATCGCGCTCTACTCCTTCGTCACGTCTCGCACGACCATTGGCCGCCGCATCTATGCGCTGGGCGGCAACGAAAAGGCTGCTAAGCTTTCGGGCATCAACACCGAACGTCTGGTGTTCCTGACCTTCGTGAACATGGGTGTGCTTGCCGCACTTGCCGGCATGATCATCGCGGCGCGCCTGAATTCTGCGACCCCGAAGGCCGGTGTCGGCTTCGAGCTCGACGTGATCGCGGCCTGCTTCATCGGTGGTGCCTCGGCATCCGGCGGCGTGGGCAAGATCACCGGTGCAGTCATCGGCGCCTTCATCATGGGTGTCATGAACAACGGCATGTCGATCATGGGTATCGGCATCGACTACCAGCAGCTCATCAAGGGCCTCGTGCTTTTGGCTGCTGTCTTCTTCGACGTTTACAACAAGAACAAAGCAGTCTGAGGATAGGCTTATGTTTCTCTCGCAATTGAAGACTGGCGGCGTCATTTGCCGCCAGGGTGAGGCCGCGCGCCTTGTCCCCGGCTACAACACCACTTACGACCTCGCCAAGGCGGCCATTGCTGCCGGAACGACCGTCGCAGCCCTGATCGAAAAGCAGGGCGCAGGCGATACGGTTGACCTGCTGGCACTTGCCGGCGAAGGCAAACTGGATTGCCCGGTCCGCCATCCGGACCCGGCCCATATGTATCTGACCGGTACGGGTCTGACCCACACAGGTTCCGCTTCAGCACGCGACAGCATGCATGCGGACACCGCCGGCATGAGCGACTCGATGAAAATGTTCCGCATGGGCATCGAAGGCGGCAAGCCGAAGCCGGGCGAAATCGGCGTTCAGCCGGAGTGGTTTTACAAGGGCAACGGCTTCAATGCTGTCGCTCCCGGCGAAGACCTTGTCTCGCCCTCGTTCGCGCTGGACGGTGGCGAAGAGCCGGAAATGGCCGGTTACTACATTATCGGCGAAGACGGCACGGCCCATCGCCTGGGCTTCTCGATCGCCAACGAATTTTCCGATCACGTGACGGAAAAGATAAACTACCTCTTCCTTGCCCATTCGAAACTGCGTCCGGCCTCCTTCGGCCCAGAACTGCGGATCGGCGCCCTGCCGGATCACGTCGAAGGCACCTCGCGCATTCTCCGTGGCGGGAAGACCGTATGGGAAAAGCCGTTCCTGTCGGGTGAGGCCAATATGTCCCACACGATCGCGAACCTGGAATACCACCACTTCAAATACGCGCTGTTCTGCCAGCCCGGCGACCTCCACGTGCACATGTATGGCACGGCCACGCTCTCGGTCGCAGACGGTTTCGTCACAGAAGAAGGCGATGTCTTCGAAATCGTGTCCCCGCAATTCGGTCTTCCGCTGCGCAACCGCCTCGCAAAGGCTGCCGCAGAGACCGTCCAGGTGAAGATGCTCTGAGCGGATCGGTCACCTGACCCGCCCATTTTTCCAGAGACAGGACAAAAGCCATGAGCAAGTTCAAACCGGCGGCTTGGCCGCGCCAACTGAGATCCCAGCACTGGTATGGCGGAACCTCCCGCGACACCATCTACCATCGTGGCTGGATGAAGAACCAGGGACACCCGCACGACCTGTTCGACGGACGCCCGGTTATCGGCATCCTCAACACGTGGTCCGACCTCACCCCCTGCAACGGTCACCTGCGCGAACTTGCTGAGAAGGTGAAGGCAGGGGTTTGGGAGGCCGGTGGCTTCCCGGTCGAAATCCCGGTCTTCTCGGCGTCGGAAAACACCTTCCGCCCAACAGCGATGATGTACCGCAACCTCGCGGCTCTCGCCGTTGAAGAAGCCATGCGCGGCCAGCCGATCGACGGCGCGGTCCTGCTCGTCGGCTGCGACAAGACCACCCCGTCGCTGGTGATGGCCGCTGCCTCGACGGACCTTCCATCGATCGTCGTTACGGGCGGCCCGATGCTGAACGGATACTTCCGTGGCGAGCGCGTCGGCTCCGGCACGCATCTCTGGAAGTTTTCGGAGGCCGTGAAGGCGGGTGAGATGACCCAGGAAGAGTTCGTCGAAGCCGAAGCTTCGATGTCGCGCTCGAGCGGCACCTGCAACACCATGGGCACGGCTTCCACCATGGCCTCTATGGTCGAAGCGCTCGGCATGGCGCTGTCCGGCAATGCCGCGATCCCGGCTGTCGACAGCCGTCGCAAGGTGATGGCACAACTTTCCGGTCGCCGGATCGTGCAGATGGTTAAGGATGACCTGAAGCCCTCCGACATCATGACCAAGGAAGCCTTCGAGAACGCCATCCGCGTCAACGGTGCCATCGGCGGCTCGACCAACGCTGTCGTGCACCTGCTCGCCATGGCCGGCCGTGTCGGCATTGACCTGACGCTCGACGATTGGGATCGCCTCGGTCGCGACATCCCGACGATCGTCAACCTGATGCCATCGGGCAAGTACCTGATGGAAGAGTTCTTCTATGCCGGCGGCCTTCCCGTCGTCATCAAGCGCCTCGGCGAAGCCGGCAAGCTGCACAAGGATGCGCTCACGGTTTCCGGCGTCAGCATCTGGGACGAAGTCAAGGATGTCCGCAACTGGAACGAGGACGTTATCCTTCCGGTCGAAAAGGCACTGACGCAGCAGGGCGGCATCGTCGTTCTGCGCGGTAATCTCGCGCCGAAGGGATGCGTGCTGAAGCCGTCTGCCGCTTCCCCGCACCTGATGAAGCATCGTGGTCGTGCCGTGGTCTTCGAAGACATCGACGACTACAAGGCCAAGATCAACGACGAGGCACTCGACATCGACGAAACCTGCGTCATGGTCCTGAAGAACTGTGGCCCACGCGGCTATCCGGGCATGGCTGAGGTCGGCAACATGGGTCTTCCGCCCAAGGTTCTCCGCAAGGGCATCACCGACATGGTCCGTATTTCGGATGCCCGCATGTCCGGAACCGCCTACGGCACCGTGCTCCTGCACACCTCGCCGGAAGCCGCCCGCGGTGGTCCGCTTGCGATCGTTCGTGACGGCGACTTCATCGAGATCGACGTCGATGCCCGCAAGGTTCATCTCGATATCTCGGAAGAAGAGATGCAGCACCGCCTGGCGGACTGGCGGCCTTCGGTCGAAGCACCTGCAAGCGGCTATGCAAAACTCTTCCACGACCATGTCGAGGGTGCCGATACTGGTGCCGACTTCGACTTCCTGAAGGGCTGCCGCGGCTCGCCGGTCGGCAAGGACGCGCACTGAGGACCTTGACGATGACAGATCGTATCCCGCTCGCTCTTGTCGGCATCGGCAAGATTGCCCGCGACCAGCATATTCCGTCGATCGCTGGTGGTAACGACTTTGTCGTTGCCGCCGGTGTCAGCCGTCACGGCAAGGTCGAAGGTGCGGAAAACTTCACAGACTTCGATGCCTTCCTGGCTGCCCGCCCGGACATCAAGGTCGTATCGCTCTGCACACCGCCGGAAGTCCGCTTCGACATGGCAAAGGCTGCGATTGCAGCCGGCCGCCACGTGTTGATGGAAAAGCCGCCAGCGACCACGCTGGGGGAAGCAGAAGCGCTGAGCGAAATCGCTGCCAAGGCCGGCGTCACGCTCTTCGCCACCTGGCACTCGCGGTTCGCCCTTGGCGTCGAGCCGGCCAAGCAATGGCTGGCGGACAAGGTCATCCAGTCGATCTCGATCGTCTGGAAGGAAGATGTCCGCCGCTGGCATCCCGGCCAGGCCTGGATCTGGGAACCGGGCGGCTTCGGCGTCTTCGATCCCGGCATCAACGCTCTGTCGATCCTGACCGAGATCGTTCCCGGCCATATCATGGTGCAAAAATCGACTCTCGAGTTCCCGGAAAACAAGAAGCAACCCATTGCGGCTTCCATCGCCATGCGGACCGTCGAAGGCGCGCCTGTCACGGCCGAGTTCGACTGGCGTCAGGAAGGTCCTCAGACCTGGGATATCACCGTTCAGACAAATGATGGCGAGCTGCGCCTTTCAAAGGGCGGTTCGGAACTCTATATTAAGGGGACCCAACAGGCGTCCGGCCCGGATCGCGAATATGCGGGCATCTACGAACGTTTTGCCAAACTCATCCGCTCCCGCCAGAGCGACACCGACTATCAGCCGCTGCGCATCGTAGCGGATTCCTTCCTCTGCGGGGAACGGAAAGTCGTCGCTCCCTTCGAAGACTGACATGAAAAGGAGGCCCATCCCATGGCCTATACACCGACTGGAAAACACCTGATCGCCGGCAACTGGGTTGCCAGCACGGATACCTTTGCCTCGTCGCCTGCCACGGGCCCCTCCCACTCCTTCTCCAAGGGCACCCCTGCCCTGGTCGACCAGGCGGTGAAGGCCGCCGAAGAGGCGTTCGAGACCTACGCCTATTCGACGCGCGAAGAACGCGCCGCTTTCCTTGACGCGATTGCCGAGGAAATCGATGCACGTGGTGATGCCATCACCGAGATCGGCAGCCAGGAAACCGGCCTGCCGGAAGCCCGCCTGATCGGCGAACGCGGCCGTACAGTTGGCCAGCTCCGCCTGTTTGCCTCGCATATCCGTAAGGGCGACTATCTCGACCGTCGCCACGACGAAGCGCTGCCCGACCGCAAGCCGCTTCCGCGTCCGGACCTGAAGATGGTTCAGCGCCCGATCGGACCGGTCGCCGTCTTCGGTGCCTCGAACTTCCCGCTGGCCTTTTCGACGGCCGGTGGCGACACCGCAGCTGCCCTCGCAGCCGGCTGCCCGGTCGTGGTCAAGGCGCATGATGCCCATCCTGGCACAGGCGAAATTGTCGCTTCGGCCATCGATGCGGCCATCAAGCGCACCGGCGTCCATCCGGGCGTCTTCTCGCTGGTTCACGGCGGCAGCCGTGACGTTGGCCAGGCGCTGGTCCAGCATCCGCTGATCAAGGCCGTCGGCTTCACCGGTTCGCTGGGTGGCGGTCGTGCATTGTTCGACCTCTGCGCCCAGCGTCCGGAACCGATCCCGTTCTTCGGCGAGCTCGGCTCGGTCAATCCGATGTTCATGCTGCCCAAGGCCGTCGCCACCCGTGGCGAAACGATTGCCAAGGGCTGGGTCGGATCGCTGACCATGGGTGCCGGTCAGTTCTGCACCAATCCGGGCATCGTCGTCCTGCTGAAGGGCGCTGACGCCGACAAGTATGTCGAGACCGCAACCGAAGCCCTCTCTGCCGTTGGCCCGCAGACCATGCTGACCGACGGCATCGCCGACGCCTACCGCAAGGGCGCGACCCGGATTGCCGGCACGGAAGGTGTCCGTTCGGTCCTGACCTCGACCTGCGACCTGCGCAATGCTACGCCCTACCTGTTCCAGACGACGGCCAAGGACTGGCTCGACAACCACGTGCTCGGCGAGGAAGTCTTCGGACCGCTCGGCCTGATCGTGATCGCGGAAAGCGAAGACGAGATGGTTGCCATGGCCCGCAGCCTCTCCGGTCAGTTGACGGCGTCGATCCATCTTGCAGAAGGCGATGAAGCCCTCGGAAAGCGCCTGATGCCGATCCTGGAGCGCAAGGCTGGTCGTGTTCTGGCCAATGGCTTCCCGACGGGGGTCGAAGTTGCCGATTCCATGGTTCACGGTGGCCCCTACCCGGCGTCCACAAACTTCGGCGCGACGTCTGTCGGTACGCTGTCGATCCGCCGCTTCCTGCGGCCGGTCTGCTTCCAGGACATCCCGACGGCTCTTCTGCCGATCGATCTGACCTGAGGCAGAAGCAGTGACCGAGAAGCCGTTTGCCGCCCTGGTCGACTGGGGAACCAGCAACCTCCGCCTCTGGCTGGTCGACAGCCAGGGCGGTGTCCTCGCCGAACGGCAATCGGCGGAAGGTATGGGTAGCCTTGACCGCTCGGCCTATCCCGCTGTTCTCGAGGGCCATCTGTCGGCTCTCGGGGCGGCATCCGACCTGCCGGTGGTGATTGCCGGAATGGCCGGCGCGCGCACAGGCTGGCGGGAAGCGCCTTATGTGGAAACGCCAGCCCCGCTCGTCGGCCTCTTCCAGCACGCCGTGATCCCCGAAGGCACTGACCGTCCGGTCTACATCCTACCTGGCGTCTGCCAGCGCGAGGAAGGCCGCTACGACGTGATGCGGGGTGAAGAGACACAGCTGGCTGGAGCTCTGGAACAAGGTCTCGACGACGCGCTGTTTTGCTTGCCAGGAACACATTCGAAGTGGGCTCTGGTCGAGGCCGGTCACATCCGCCGCTTTTCTACGGTCATGACGGGTGAACTGTTTCACCTGATCAGCCGGCAATCCATCCTGCGACTTTCGGTTCCGGAGGATGCGGACGCCGAGGCCGATCCAGACATCTTCGATGCGGCAGTCGACGCCGCTCTGGCGCCGGGATTCGCGCTGACGTCGACCCTCTTCTCGATCCGAGCAGAAGGCCTGCTGTCACAAGGCACCCGCATCAACGCAGCCGCGCGCCTGTCGGGCCTGCTCATCGGAGCCGAACTTGCCGCGATTAAGCCTGACCTTGCCCGTTACGGAAAAGCCTATCTGATCGGTACGGGAAGACTGACCCGGCTTTACGCGCGCGCCATTGCACGCACGGGAAGCGAAGCGGTGATGCTTGATGGCGGGCTCCTGGTTCGCCGGGGTCTGCTCGCCAGTGCCCTTTCGCTGTTCGACCACGAGTTCAAGGAATAGATCAATGACCTCCTCCGTCACCTGGCCGTCCCTTCGCCGCAATTTGGTGGCCATCTTGCGCGGCATCAAGCCGGAAGAGATCGAAGCCGCTGTCGACGCCCTTATCGAAGCTGGCTTTGAAGCGATCGAAGTGCCTCTCAACTCTCCCGATCCCTTTCTATCGATCGAGAAGGCGCGAAGACTGGCACCGGAGAATGTGCTGATCGGCGCCGGCACTGTGCTGGAAGTGGCGCAGGTCGACCGGCTGCAT
The DNA here is from genome assembly GCF_056314065.1 of Allorhizobium sp. DMC15. Taxonomy (NCBI): domain Bacteria; kingdom Pseudomonadati; phylum Pseudomonadota; class Alphaproteobacteria; order Hyphomicrobiales; family Rhizobiaceae; genus Allorhizobium; species Allorhizobium sp. DMC15. The sequence continues at coordinate 218,687 of NZ_JBQUZB010000004.1, read as the reverse complement.
GGGGTCGGCGGCAATCTGCTCGTGACGCCGAATGTGGAACCCGATGTGATCCGGCGCGCCGTCGGCCACGGCATGGTGACCATGCCGGGAGTCTTTACAGCCACCGAAGCGCTGCTCGCTGCCAAAAGCGGTGCAGCGGCATTGAAGTTCTTTCCAGCCAGTGCCCTCGGCCCAGGCGGGATCTCGGCCATCAAGGCCATCCTTCCCCCGCATCTGCCGTTGGGCGCCGTTGGCGGCGTCTCGGAAAGCAATTTCGCCGACTACTGGAAGGTTGGCGTTCGTGCATTCGGTCTCGGTTCCAGCCTTTACAAGCCGGGTGATTCCGCTCATGCGATTGGCGAGAGAGCGGTCAAGGCGGTTGCAGCTTACGACGCACTGTTGGGCTGACTACACTCTTCAAGATGTGACGTGCGCCGCCGGGCCTCCCGGCGGCTTTTTGTTGTTTGGCCTTCGCCGCGCACTGTGACATTTGTCACGCACCGAACCGGATATTTTCCGTAGGCCGCATTTTGGACAAACGCCCGCCGTTTTTTGCGATAAAGTATAACTAACTTGGTTGGCGCGACGCGCCAAAACGGTCCGGTCAGGTGCATTGACCCCTTACCCCCAGCCCCCCAGTGCTTCGGGCCGGACCACACCAAGTTCCCCCCGAATCAGAAGCTCGTCGTCCGCCCCTTCATGACGGTGGCCCCGACAATGCCAGCCGGATTGCCTTCGGCGTCGGCGCTCTGCAGGAGCACGGCACATCCATCGCTCTTGTCAGAACTGATCACGCGTGCCGGCAGGGTGATGTCGATCGCCTGACCGTTCCAGACACCGACAGTCTGCACATCGGTTACGCTGTGCCAGTAGTCCATGCTTTGGCCGACGTTTTCGCCCTTCAGCATTTCAACCGTCTGATGCTCACGAAAATAGACGACGACGACATTGGCCTTTCCGGCCCCGCTGCCGACCGATATCGACAGCTGGTCACCGTTCTGCACGGCCTTGACCGGCACCACCAATCCGTGACCGGAAGCCTTCATCCCATCCAGTCGCCGGTTCACCTCACCGGCATCCGTCCCCTTGAGGTGGTCACGTCCATTCAGAACCGCTTGGGGCGTGTAAACCCCGCTACGGCCAAATGTCTTGGCATAGGCATACTGCCGATCGGTATTCTCGGCCGTTCCCAATGTGTCGGCCCAACCAAGATAATTCCAATAGTCGACATGATAGGAGAGCGCGACGACATCGCCCTGGCGCACCAACTGCTCGAAAGCCCGGTCGGCAGGCGGGCAGGAGCGACAGCCTTGGGAGGTGAAGAGTTCGATCACACCCTTCGGCTGAACGAAGGTCCCAGCATGCGCCTGGTACGGCGATACTGCGAACAGTAACGCTAGGAAAGTGGCGACCCGATAGATCCCCTGGCGCTTTGGAACGGGTTGCATTTTCACCTGCAGCATTCGTCTGACTTTGGCCTTCAACCTGTGTGGTGCACTTGATAGCTCCTTAACCCCCAAGCGCAAAGTCACGATGGGGTGAAACTTTCGTCAGTGCCGCGTACAGACCCCCAGATACAAAAAAGGCCGCCTGTTGCCCGGCGACCTCACGTATTCGATGAGAAAATATCAGGCGGCGAGGTCGCGCAGAACGGTCTGCAGAATGCCGCCATTGTTCATGTAGGTGACCTCGTCGAGCGTATCGATGCGGCAGAGCAGCGGTACGTCCTTCACGGTGCCGTCGGAGTAGGTGATCTTGGCGATCTTCTTCTCGCGCGGCTTGATCTCGCCTTCCAGACCCTCGATCGTCACGATCTCGTCGCCCTTCAGGTTCAGCGAAGCCCAGGTGGTACCTTCCTCGAAGGTGAAGGGCACGACGCCCATGCCGACGAGGTTCGAGCGGTGGATACGCTCGAAGGACTGCGCGATCACAGCCTTGACGCCGAGCAGGTTGGTGCCCTTGGCAGCCCAGTCACGCGACGAACCGTTGCCGTATTCGACGCCGGCGAAGATGACGAGCGGAACGCCCTCTTCCTTGTACTTCATGGCTGCATCGTAGATCGACAGCTCTTCCTTGGACGGATAGTGGATGGTGTAGCCACCTTCCTTGCCGTTCGGGCCGAGCATGTGGTTGCGGATGCGGATGTTGGCGAAGGTGCCGCGCATCATGACTTCGTGGTTGCCACGACGGGTGCCGTACTGGTTGAAGTCTGCGACTGCTACGCCGTTACCCGTGAGGTAGGCGCCTGCGGGCGATGCGGCCTTGATCGAACCGGCCGGGGAGATGTGGTCGGTGGTGATCTTGTCGCCGAAGAGACCGAGGACGCGGGCGCCCTTGATGTCCTTCAGGCCCGAGCCGGTCTTGCCCATGCCCACGAAGTAGGGCGGGTTCTGGACATAGGTCGACTTGTCATCCCAGGCATAGGTCTGGCCTTCGGGAACCTGGACGGCCTGCCAGTTTTCGTCGCCCTTGAACACGTCGGCATACTTCGATTCGAAGAGAGCACGGGTGACGTATTTCTGGATGAACTCCTGCACTTCGGCAGAGGTCGGCCAGATGTCCTTGAGGTAGACCGGGTTGCCGTTCTGGTCTTCACCGATCGGCTCCTTGGTCAGGTCCTTCTGGACCGTGCCGGCGAGCGCATAGGCGACGACGAGCGGCGGGGAGGCGAGGTAGTTCGCCTGGACGTCAGGCGAGATACGGCCTTCGAAGTTACGGTTGCCCGAGAGAACGCCGGCGGCGATGATGCCCTTGTCGTTGATCGTCTTCGAGATCGGACCCGGCAGCGGGCCGGAATTGCCGATGCAGGTCGTGCAGCCGAAGCCGACGAGGTTGAAGCCCAGCGCGTCGAGCTCCTTCTGCAGGCCCGACTTTTCGAGATATTCGCCAACGACCTGGGATCCAGGTGCGAGCGAGGTCTTCACCCATGGCTTGGTCTTCAGGCCCTTGGCAACGGCGTTGCGAGCCAGCAGACCGGCTGCAATGAGCACGCTCGGGTTCGAGGTGTTGGTGCACGACGTGATGGCGGCGATCGCCACGTCGCCATGGCCGAGATCGTAGTCGGTGCCTTCGACATCCCAACGCTGGGAGAGCTGGCCCGGCTTCTTGTAGTCGGCTTCGAGAGCGGTCGCGAAGTTTGGTGCGATGGTTTCGAGCGGGAGGCGGCCTTCCGGACGCTTCGGGCCGGCCATCGACGGTACGACGTCGCCGAGGTCGAGTTCGAGCGTGTCAGTGAAGACGAGCTGCGAGCCGTCATTGTCACGCCACATGCCTTGAGCCTTCGAATAGGCTTCGACGAGTGCGATGCGGTCCTTGGTGCGGCCCGACATGTCGAGATAGCCGACGGTGGCCGAATCGACCGGGAAGAAGCCGCAGGTCGCGCCGTATTCCGGACCCATATTGCCGATCGTTGCGCGGTCGGCAACCGGCAGCGTGTCGAGGCCCGAGCCGTAGAATTCGACGAACTTGGAGACAACGCCCTTCTTGCGCAGCATCTGCACGACGGTCAGAACGAGGTCGGTCGCGGTGACGCCTTCTTTCAGCGTACCGGTCAGCTTGAAGCCGATGACTTCCGGCAGCAGCATGGAGACGGGCTGGCCGAGCATGGCAGCTTCGGCTTCGATACCGCCCACACCCCAGCCGAGAACGCCGAGACCGTTGATCATCGTGGTGTGGCTGTCCGTGCCGACGCAGGTGTCGGGATAGGCGATGGTCTCGCCGTCCTCGTCCTTCGTCCAGACGGTCTGGCCGAGATATTCGAAGTTCACCTGGTGACAGATGCCGGTGCCCGGGGGAACGACGCGGAAGTTCTTGAATGCCTGCTGGCCCCACTTCAGGAAGCGGTAGCGCTCGCCGTTGCGCTGGTACTCCAGCTCAACGTTGCGGGCGAAGGCCTGGGGCGTGCCGAATTCGTCGACGATGACGGAGTGGTCGATGACGAGGTCGACCGGAACGAGCGGGTTGATCTTTTCCGGATCGCCGCCGAGGTTCTTAATGCCGTCACGCATGGCGGCGAGGTCGACCACGGCGGGAACGCCGGTGAAGTCCTGCATCAGCACGCGGGCCGGGCGGTAGGCGATTTCAGCTTCGGTCAGGCCCTTGTTGACGAGCCAGGCGGCACAGGCCTCGATATCGGCCTTGGTGACGGAACGGCCGTCTTCGTTGCGCAGAAGGTTTTCGAGGAGCACCTTCATCGAATAGGGGAGCTTCGAAACCCCGGCGAGACCGTTCGCTTCGGCCTTGGGAATGCTGTAGTAGACATAGTCCTTGCCGTCGACGGTCAGGACCGACCGGCAATTGAAGCTGTCGAGAGATTTAGCCACGGATAGAAACCCCGCTTAGACTGATAGCCAACACATTCGTGCGGACGCCTATGCACTTCATGCACATCAGGATGCGGGTACGACCATTTCCGCTGTCCGCACGTGAAAACCGCTGCTTGCGATGTTCAAGTTCGGCACAAGGATGAACTTCACGCCGGCCGCTGGCGTGGTTGCAGGTCTTATAGATAATTTCTAAGAAAGGCGCCAGACCGACGAAGGGCGAAATCGGATTTTTTTATGAGGCAGGCCTCATCCTGCCAGAAGGCGACCATGATCAGGCTTGAAGCCGAAAATCTCTCAGCGCGTCGTGGCGAGGATCTGATTTTCGTTAATGTTTCCTTTAGGTTGAATGCCGGAGAGGCGCTGGTTCTGACAGGCCGAAACGGGTCTGGAAAATCGACGCTTCTGCGCGTCGTCGCCGGTCTGCTTCGCCCGGAAACGGGGCAGGCGATCTGCGTGTCCGATGCCGTCGGTGAGCCGCGTCCGGCCGGGGAATTCAGCCACTACCTCGGTCATCGAAACGGTATGAAGCGCGAATTGACCGTGGCGGAAAACCTCGCCTTCTGGAAGTCCTTCCTGGGTGATGCCGCAGGCGGGATCGGCGCGAGCGTCGAGGAGGCCGCCGCCGAGGTGGGGCTCTCGGGGATCACCCACCTGCCCTATGGCTATCTTTCTGCGGGGCAGCAGCGGCGGTTCGCCATGGCGCGGCTCCTGGTCGCTTACCGCCCGATCTGGATTCTCGACGAGCCGACGGCCGCCCTCGACCGCAAGGCGGACGCGATGTTCGAAGAGCTCGTGCGTCGGCACCGACAGTCGGGAGGCATCGCTCTGGCCGCGACCCATCAGCCGCTCGGGATGGAGGGCGCCCAGACGCTGGAGATGCTGGGCTTCGAGGGTGTCGATCTGGAGTATTCCGCATGATGGCGCTGTTTCTCCGGGACCTGAAACTCTCTGTCCGCGCCGGTGGCGGCGCGCTGATCGGTGTGCTCTTCTTCACCACCGTGGTCGCCGTCATTCCCTTCGGTGTTGGGCCCGATCTCAACCTTCTTTCGCGGATCGGACCTGCCATCGTCTGGATCGGCGCGCTGCTCTCTGCCCTGCTCGGGCTCGATCGCCTGTTCCAGGCCGAACGCGACGACGGGTCGCTCGACATCCTGCTGATGCAGGAAACACCGCTCGTGCTGACGGTGCTCGTCAAATGCCTGGCGCATTGGGTGGCGACCGGCCTGCCGCTCGTGATTGCCTCGCCGCTGCTCGGGCTCTTCATGAATATGGACGAGGTTGCGATCGGCGCCGTGATGCTGACGCTCCTGGTCGGTTCGCCGGCGATCACCTTCATCGGTGCAGCCGGTGCCGCTGTCGCTGTGGCCCTCCCGCGCGGTGGTCTTCTGGTGTCCATCCTCGTTCTGCCGCTTGCCGTCCCGGTGCTGATCTTCGGTGTCAGCGCCTCCTATGCGGCGGTCGAGGATCCGGCGCCCTTCCTGCCGCCTTTCCTCTTCCTGACGGCGATTACCCTTCTCTTTGCCGTGATCGGACCGGTGGGCGCGGCTGCAGCGCTTCGCAGTTCGGCCGACTGAGACATTTCGGCTTGACCAGGATCAATTGCAGGGCCGCTTGAGACAGGCTAGAACGTGCTATGACCGACAACAGCCTTGCCGTGACCAAGATCATCGACCTCGCCAACCCGACGCGATTCCTCGCTTTTGTCGAGCGGGTCCTGCCGTGGTTCGTCGGGCTGACCCTCGCGCTCTTCGTGGTAGGCCTGTATCTCGGCTTCACCTCCGAAACGGATTACCAGCAGGGCGACACCGTGCGCATCATGTATGTGCATGTGCCGGCCGCCTGGCTCTCGATGATGTGTTACTCCGTGATGGCGCTCTCGGCGATCGGCACGCTGGTCTGGCGTCATCCGCTGGCCGATGTCAGCCACAAGGCGGCCGCTCCGCTCGGCGCGGCCTTCACCCTGATTGCGCTGGTCACCGGTTCGCTCTGGGGCAAGCCGATGTGGGGCACCTGGTGGGTCTGGGATGCCCGCCTCACCTCGGTCTTCGTGCTGTTTCTGATGTATCTCGGCCTGATCGCACTCAACCGCTCCATGGATGATCCGTCCAAGGCGGCGCGCGTCAGCGCCGTTCTCATCCTGGTCGGCTTCGTCAACATCCCGATCATCAAGTTCTCGGTCGACTGGTGGAACACGCTGCATCAGCCGGCCAGCGTCATGCGGCTCGATGGTCCGACGATCCATCCGGAGTTTCTCTGGCCGCTTCTCATCATGGCGCTGGCCTTCACCCTCCTCTTCTTCACGCTGCATATGATGGCGATGCGCAACGAGATCTGGCGACGTCGCGTCGGGGCACAGCGCCGCATGGCCGCTCGTCAGGCCGGCCGGGAGCATCAGGCATGACCCACGCCTTTTACGTCATCGGTTCCTATCTGCTGACGGCGGGGATCTGTCTTGGCCTATCCGCCTGGGTCTATCTCGATGGTCGGGCGCGTCAGGCGGAGTTGAAGACGCTCGAAGCGCAGGGCGTCCGCCGCCGATCGGCATCACCCTCCCAGGATGCAAAGACATGACGCAGCAGGGCGAACATGACGTGCCGGCGGCCAAGGGGCGTGCACGCTATCTGATCGCAGCCCTGCCGCTCGTGCTGTTTGGCGGGCTTGCCGCGGTGTTCATGACGCAGCTCCAGTCCGGCCGCGACGTCTCGGAAATCCCCTCGGCCCTCCTCGGCACGAAGGCACCTGCTCTTGAGCTCGCAGCACTCGATGGCTCAGAGCGGCCGGCACTGACCACCGCAGCGATCACCGGAAAGCTGACGCTGGTCAATGTGTTTGCGTCCTGGTGCGTGCCCTGCCGCCAGGAGCATCCGATGCTGCTGGAGCTCTCCAAAGATCCGCGCGTCAATGTCGTCGGGATCAACTACAAGGACCGCAACGACAATGCGCTGCGCTTCCTCGGCGAACTCGGCAATCCTTATGCCGCGATCGGCGTTGATCCGAACGGCAAGGCTGCGATCGACTGGGGTGTCTACGGCATTCCGGAAAGCTATCTCGTCGGCCCCGACGGCACGATCCTCTACAAGAAGGTGGGTCCGTTCGATCCCGAGACCTTCCAGACGCAGCTGATGCCGGCGATCGAAAAGGCGCTTGCCGGTCTCTGAGAGACCTTAGAGCGCGCCCTGCCAGGCCTTCACCGCTTCGATCGGCCAAACCAGCATCAGAACGTTGAGGGTCAGGTTGTCTCTGATGACGATAGCGGTCAGAACTTCGAAGCCCAGCGCAATGACGACCGTCAGCCAGATTGGCATACGGGCCGCAAAGAAGAAGCCGGCGATCATGGCAACCATGTCCATTCCGGAATTCAGAATGCTGTCGCCGGTATAGCCGACCGCCATGGTCGCGGCTCGATAGCGATCGATCACGATTGGCGAGTTTTCCAGGATCTCCCACGCAGCCTCGATGAGCGCCGCAAGCGCAAGCTTGGCGGTGATCGGCTTCCTGCGCAGCACCAGCCAGCCGAGGCCATAGAAGAGAAAGCCATGGATGATGTGCGAGGGCGTGTACCAGTCGAAGATGTGCTGGGAATTGCCAGGCGTGTTCACGCCCGCTTCGAAGAGCTTCACGTAGCCGCATTCGCAGATCCAGATGCGGCCCATCAGATACTGGGAGACGATCTGGACCAGGATGATGACGAAGGTCACCGCCAGCCAGAAACGCGTCGTGGAATTGTCGCCGCTCTGGCTGGTCGTCTCGGTCATTGCTCTTCCTTGTCTTCCAGCGAATGCTTCATGATCAGCGGCATCTGGGCCAGCGTGAAGAGGATGGTGATCGGCATCGTGCCCCAGACCTTGAAGCTCACCCAGACATCATCGGAGAAGTTGCGCCAGACGACCTCGTTCAGCACGGCAAGGAAGAGGAAGAAGATGCCCCAGCGCAGCGTTAGCTTCTTCCAGCCTTCCGCATCGAGCTGGAAGGCGGCGTTGAAGACATAGCCCAAAAGCGAAGTGCCGAAGGCGAGGCCACCCAGCAGGACCACGCCGAAGAGCGTGTTGACGATCGTCGGCTTCATCTTGATGAAGGTTTCGTCCTGCAGCCAGATCGACAACCCGCCGAAGACCAGGACAACGATGCCGGACACAAAAGGCATGACCGGCAGGTGCTTGAAGACGATCTTGGAGATGATCAGTGAGATGACCGTTGCGACCATGAAGAGGGCGGTCGCGATCAGGAGCGGTCCGCCGATCGCGGTCAGCTCCGGAAAGGTTTTCGCCAGCCACTCGCCGCGCAGGTTGCCGAAGAAGAAGATCAACAACGGTCCGAGTTCGAGCGCCATCTTCAGCAGAGGGTTCTGCTTTTCAGCCTTGGTCGCGTGGGTATCGGTGGATGTGTCCGACATGGTGTCGTTTCCTAGTGTTTCCGGCGCTCAGCGCGCGATGCCGGCAATGGCGCTGGCGAAGTCTTCCGCCTCGAAGGGTTCGAGGTCGTCGATGCCTTCGCCGACGCCGATGAAATAGACGGGCAGCTTGTGCTTGGCGGCGATGGCAACGAGGATGCCGCCGCGCGCCGTGCCGTCGAGCTTTGTCATGATCAGGCCGTTGACGCCCGCGACGTTGCGGAAGATCTCGACCTGCTGCAGAGCATTCTGGCCCGTCGTCGCATCGAGCGTCTGCAGCACCGTGTGCGGCGCATCCGGATCGAGCTTGCCGAGAACGCGGACGATCTTTTCGAGTTCCGCCATCAGCTCCGCCTTGTTCTGCAGGCGACCGGCGGTGTCGATGATCAGGACGTCGGCCTTGTCGGCCTTGGCCTTCTCGAAGGCTTCGTAGGCGAGGCCTGCAGCATCGGCGCCGAGCTTGGTGCCGAGGAAGGTCGAACCGGTGCGGTCGGCCCAGATCTTCAGCTGTTCGATGGCCGCCGCACGGAAGGTATCGCCGGCCGCGAGCATCACCGTCAGCCCCGAGCCCGAAAGCTTGGCGGCGAGCTTGCCGATGGTCGTCGTCTTGCCGGTGCCGTTCACTCCGACGACGAGGATGACATGCGGCTTGTGGCTGAGATCAAGGGCCAGCGGCTTGGCGACCGGCTTCAGCACCTTGACGATCTCGGAGGCCATGATCTTAGTGACGTCCTCGCCGGTCACATCCTTGCCATAGCGCTCCGAGGCCAGCGTGTCGGTGACGCGGAGTGCCGTTTCTACGCCGAGGTCGGCCTGGATCAACAGGTCTTCCAGTTCCTCCAGCGTCTCGTCGTCCAGCTTGCGCTTGGTAAAGAGCGCCGTGATCTGGCTGGTCAGCTGCGAGGACGTGCGGAAGAGACCGGCCTTGAGGCGCTGGAACCAGCTCAGTTTCTCTGCCGGGGCAGGGGCCTCAGGCTCCGGCGCCCTTGCCTCAGCGGTGGCGAAACCTTTGGGCAGCACGGGGACCACGGGCTCCGATGCAGCATCCGAGACGGCCGCAGCTTCAATTTCTGTTTTCGGCTCGTCAGGCGTCACTACCTGAACTTCGGCCGTCTCTTCCTCGGCTTCCGCCTCGAGCAGCTCAAGCGGCACCATGGAGAGATCTTCAGGCGACAGGTCATCCGCCGGTCCGCCGGCCGTTTCCATTTCTTCTGCGAGAACCGGATCCTCGGCAATTGGCAAATCTTCGTCGCGACCCTTCGGCTCGCTTTCGGCCGAGATCGCAGCCTTTTCCTCGGCTGTCAGCTCCGCCGGCGCCGCCGGCGTTTCTGCCGGCTTCTCCTTGCCGAAGGTGAAGACTTTCTTGATGAAGCCGAGGGCCATGGTCACTCTATTCCGTCTGTCAGGCAGCCGCGCTTGCCGCTGCCGATGCAATCGTCAGATGGCGGCCGGTATGGCCGCCAATCGAGACCTCGATGAGGCCGCCGGGTGTCATACCGGGCGCTGCAACGAGCGTGAAGTCTTCCGTATGCGCCATTTCGTTGCGCTCGACCAGCAGCTTCTGCCGGGTGCCGACATGCGAGGCGAGATGCACAGCCTGCAATCTGTCTGCGACGGTCCGAAGCTCTGCCGCGCGTGCCTTGACGAGCGCCCGGTCGAGCTGCGGCATGCGGGCTGCCGGCGTGCCGGGGCGGGGGCTGTAGGGAAAGACATGCAGATGCGCGATGCCGATTTCTTCGGCGAGACGCGCCGAGTTTGCCGCCATCTCCTCGGTCTCCGTCGGGAAACCGGCGATCAAATCGGCGCCGAAGGCAAATCCTGGGCGCAGGCGCCGGACCTGTTCGGCAAAGGCAATCGCATCGGCGCGGGAATGCCGGCGCTTCATGCGCTTCAGGATCATGTCGTCGCCATGCTGGAGAGACAGATGCAGATGCGGCATGAAACGCGGCTCGTCTGCAATCAGGTCGAAGAGATGGCTGTCCGCCTCGATGCTGTCGATCGAAGAGAGGCGCAGGCGCAGGATCTCCGGCACCTGTTTCAGCAGCGTCTTGGCAAGCAGACCGAGCGTCGGATTGCCGGGCAGGTCCGCGCCATAGCTCGTCGCGTCCACCCCGGTCAGCACCACTTCGCGATAGCCGTTTTCGACGAGCTTGCGTGCCTGTTCGACGACGGCGCCCATCGGCACGGAGCGTGAATTGCCACGGCCATAGGGGATGATGCAGAAGGTGCAGCGATGGTCGCAGCCGTTCTGCACCTGCAGGAAACCGCGCACATGGCCGTCGATGTGAGCGACCATCTGCGGTGCCGTCTCGGTCACGCTCATGATGTCGTTGACTGCAACCTTTTCTTCAGCCGAGACGCCGAAATCCGGCAGGCGGCGATAGTGCACTGCCTTCAGCTTTTCCTCGTTGCCCAGGACGGCATCGACCTCAGGCATATCCGCGAAGTTTTGCGCTTCCGTCTGGGCAGCGCAACCCGTGACGATGATGCGGGCTTCCGGGTTTTCCCGGCGCGCCCGGCGGATCGCCTGGCGGGCCTGACGCACGGCCTCCGAGGTGACCGCACAGGTGTTGACCAGGATCGCGTTGTCGAGGCCGGCCTTCGCGGCTTCAACCTTGATGACTTCGGATTCGTAAGTGTTGAGGCGACAGCCGAAGGTGATGACTTCGACGGCACCTTTCTGTTCGGAGATCACGGGGTCGCGGCCTCTGCATGCCCGCTCTCGTCACGTTCCCAATCCCCGGTTGCCGGATCGACCGTGCCGGACCACTCCCACTCGGCGGGGCCGGTCATGACGACCTTGTCGTCGGCGCGCCAGTCGATGGTCAGCGTACCGCGATTGGGGCTCGAGGCCACCGTGATCGTGACCTTGCGTTCGGTGCGACCGGTGCGAGCCGCAGACACGCCGGCGGCGCAGGCAGCCGAACCGCAGGCAAGCGTCAGGCCGGCGCCGCGTTCCCAGGTCCGCGTTACCATTGATGTCTTCGAGGTGACTTGGGCGAGCGTGATATTGGCCTTCTCCGGGAAGATCGGATGGTTTTCCAGGAGCGGACCAAAGCGTTCCAGATCATAGGTCATCGGATCGCGATCGACCCAGAAGACGGCATGGGGATTGCCCATCGACATGGCCGAGGGCGAATGCAGGATCGGTGCGTCGATCGGGCCGATCTGCAGCTCGATGCGGCTCGTGTCGTGAAATTCTTCCGAGAGCGGGATCTTGTCCCAGGCAAAGACCGGCTTGCCCATGTCGACCGAGATCGTCCCATCCGCATGTTCGACGGCGTTCAGGATGCCGGCAATGGTCTGGAAGGTGAAGCTCTTGCGGCCGGTTTCGCTGGCAAGGGCCTGCACCACGCAGCGCGTGCCATTGCCGCAGGCCTGGGCCTTCGAGCCGTCGCAATTCAGGATGTCGATATAGGCGTCGGTGCCGTCGAGCTTGGGATCATGGATCGCCATGATCTGGTCGAAGGCGGTCGCCGGGTCCGCAGCGAGCGCAATTGCGGCAGCCGGCGTCACCCGGTCGGTGCGACCGCGCATGTCGACGACCAGGATCTTGTTGCCAAGCCCGTTCATCCTCGCGAATTCGACCCGATCCGACATCGTCACTCCAGAAAGCTGCGTTTTCAGCCTATATGGCGGAAAAGCAGCCGAATTACCAGTAGAGCGGCCAAAACCGCACATGCATGGTCAACGCCAACGCGCGGTTACCTCAAGCCATTCCCGGGTTCGCGCCTCGGGTTCGGCATGCAAGGTGATGTCGGTGACGACGGCCGCACTGTCTGCCCCTGCTGAGAAGACGCCGGGCAGCCGGTCGGGACGAAGTCCGCCGATCGCAACCAGGGGCACGGGAGCGATCTTTTCCTTCCACACCGTTAGCCGTTCCAGACCCTGCGGCGCCCAGGGCATCTTCTTCAGGATCGTCGGATAGACGGGGCCGAGGGCGACATAGTCAGGCTCGGCGGCCAGCGCCGTTTCGAGTTCGGCCTCCTCATGGGTCGAGAGGCCAAGCTTCAGGCCCGCGCTGCGGATCGCTGCGAGATCGGCCGTTGCCAGATCCTCCTGGCCGAGATGGACGAAGTCGCAGGCCTCGTCGATGGCGATCTGCCAGAAGTCGTTGACGATGAGTTGGCAGCCGTGGTCGGCACAGCATTGCTTGGCGCGGCGGATGTGCTGGCGAAGCACGCTTTCCTCGGCGTCCTTCATCCGCAACTGCACCAGCTTGACGCCTAGCGGCACCAGCCGCTCGATCCAGTCGGCACTGTCGACGATCAGGTAGAAGGGATCGAGCTTCATGCGAAGACCCCCTTTCCGATGACGGGTGTTGACGGTACCGCCATGTCGCGCGGCCCCAGCATGCCAGCGTGATGCGCAGCATGTCCTGCCTCGATCGCCTTGGCAAAAGCCTCGGCCATATCAGGCGGATCGCCGGCCGAGGCAACGGCGGTGTTGAGCAGCACGGCGTCATAGCCGAGCTCCATCACTTCAGTCGCATGGGACGGACGACCGATACCGGCATCGACGATCAGCGGCACGTCGGGGAACTCTGCCCGCATGGATCTGAGTGCCGGCAGATTCTGCGCCCCCATGGCGCTGCCGATCGGCGCGCACCAAGGCATCAGCACGCGACAGCCGGCGGCGAGCAGCTTCTCCCCGACCACCAGATCGTCCGTGGTATAGGGGAAAACCTCGAAGCCCTCGGAACCGAGGATCTTCGCCGCTTCCACGAGTTCGAAAACGTCGGGCTGCAGCGTGTCGTGATGGCCGATGACCTCAAGCTTGATCCAGCTGGTGCCGAAGACCTCCCGCGCCATCTTTGCCGTCAGCACCGCCTCGCGGGCGCTGTGGCAGCCGGCGGTGTTGGGCAGGACATGGACGCCAAGATCGCGGATCAGCTGGAAGAAAGCGCCACCCGCCTTGCCGCCTGCTGTCTCCCGGCGCAGCGAAACGGTGACGATCTCGGTTTTCGATCGCCGCACGGCCTCCGCCAGGATCGCCGGCGAGGGGTAGCGCGCGGTGCCGAGCAGGAGGCGTGAGGAGACGGTCTTGCCGTAGAGTTCGAGTGTCATCTCAACCTCCCTGCATGGGCGAAAGGATCTCGATCCGGTCGCCCTCCTTCAACGCATGCGACGACCGTTCCTGGCGATGGACCAGGTCGCCATTGACGGCGGTTGCCAGCCAGTCGCCCTCGTAGTCTAGCTTCAAGAGCAGATCGGCGAGACTGCCTGCATCAAGCTCCAGGGCTTCTCCGTTGACGGTGAGCTTCATGCGCTCCTCCTTCTCTCAGATGCGTGTGTGGTCGTGAGCCTGTCCGCCGCCTCTCGTGCCAGTGCCGGGGCTAGCAGAAAGCCGTGGCGGTGCATGCCGGCGACCGCCAGGCCTTCGGAGGTTTCGATGAGGCGGGGCACATTGTCCGGGAAGGCCGGGCGGATGCCGGTGCCGGTTTCCACGATGCGCGCCTCGGCAAAGGCCGGGTGCAGCGCATAGGCGGTGTTGAGCAACTCCATCATCGAACGCGCCGTGATCGGCCCGTCATCCTCAGCCTCGATCATGGTCGCGCCCAGCATGAACAGCCCGTTGCCGCGCGGCACGATGTAGAGGGGGTGGCGGGGATGCAGGAGGCGCACGGGACGCGAGAGCGTGACGTCACCCGTCTCCAGATAGAGCATCTCCCCGCGTACGCCGCGCAATCCGTCGATCTCTCCGATCGCCTGTGGTCCCCGGCAATCCACGACGCTCGCATAGTCTGCCGCATCACCGGCCTCCTCCCCGAAGCGGAAGGAGACACCGAGCTGCCGCGCCGCCTGATACAGACCCCGGAGAGCCTTGCTGGGATCGAGATGAGCCTCCTCTGAAAAGAAGAGGCCGTTGCTGAAGCGCTCAGCGAGATCCGGCTCGAGCTCTACGATCTCGTCCTCGCCCAGCCAGCGATGGCCGCGCGTGCGGGTCGCAAAGCGTTTGAGGTCGGCGAGATCGCGGGGATTGGCCAGCACGAGCGTGCCTCGGCGTTGGACGAGACCTGGCACGGCCTCGTTCCACCAGTCAACAGCGGAAAGGCCTGATGTCAGCACGATCTCTTCCGCCGCCTCCCGCTCGCAATAGGGGGCGAGCATGCCGCCCGCCCGATGGGAGGCGCCAAGCCCGATATCGGCCCGGCGCTCCACCACCTCGACAGGGATACCTCTACGTGCCAGTTCCAGCGCCGTCGCGAGCCCCGCGACACCGGCGCCCTTCACGAGAACGGTCATGGCCGCTCTCCCGTTTCGAGCGCCGCGACCTCGTCCGCCGTCATGTAGAGATCGCCGCCGGCCCGGTATTTCTCCGCCATGGCGGTCAGCCCCTCCTTCTGGGCCTCTGCTCGGATGTCATGCGAGATGCGCATCGAGCAGAATTTCGGCCCGCACATCGAGCAGAAATGCGCGACCTTGTGCGCCTCCTTCGGCAGGGTCTCGTCATGCATCGAGCGCGCCGTCTCCGGGTCGAGCGACAGGTTGAACTGGTCTTCCCAGCGGAACTCGAAACGGGCACGGCTGAGTGCATCGTCGCGCAGCTGCGCCGCCGGGTGCCCCTTGGCGAGATCGGCAGCATGGGCCGCGATCTTGTAGGTGATGACACCGGTTTTTACGTCGTCGCGGTCGGGCAGTCCCAGATGCTCCTTCGGCGTGACATAGCAGAGCATGGCCGTGCCGAACCAGCCGATCATCGCGGCACCAATGCCGGAGGTGATGTGGTCGTAGCCGGGTGCAATATCCGTCGTCAGCGGCCCCAGCGTATAGAAGGGGGCCTCGCCGCAGGTCTTCAGCTGCTTGTCCATGTTCTCCTTGATCTTGTGCATGGGAACATGGCCGGGTCCCTCGATCATCACCTGGCAATCCTTGCCCCAAGCGATCTGCGTCAGCTCACCCAGCGTCTCCAGTTCGGCAAACTGGGCGGCATCATTGGCATCGGCAATCGAGCCGGGGCGCAGTCCATCGCCCAGCGAGAAGGAGACGTCGTAGGCGCGGCAGATGTCGCAGATCTCTTCGAAATGCTCGTAGAGGAAGCTCTCCTTGTGATGATGCAGGCACCACTTGGCCATGATCGAACCGCCGCGCGAAACGATGCCGGTGACGCGGTTGACTGTGAGCGGGATGTAATGCAGCCGGACGCCGGCATGGATGGTGAAGTAGTCGACGCCCTGCTCGGCCTGCTCGATCAGCGTGTCGCGATAGACCTCCCAGGTCAGGTCCTCGGCGATACCGCCGACCTTTTCCAGCGCCTGGTAAAGCGGAACGGTGCCGATCGGCACGGGCGAATTGCGGATGATCCAGTCGCGGATGTTGTGAATGTTGCGGCCGGTCGAGAGATCCATGACCGTGTCGGCGCCCCAGCGGATCGCCCAGACCATCTTCTCGACTTCCTCGGCCATGGAAGAGGTGACAGCCGAGTTGCCGATATTGGCGTTGATCTTCACCAGGAAATTCCGGCCGATGATCATCGGCTCCAGTTCCGGGTGGTTGATGTTGGCCGGGATGATCGCCCGGCCGGAGGCGATCTCCTGGCGGACGAATTCCGGCGTGACGTGATCCGGGATTGCGGCGCCAAAGCTTTCGCCGTCACGGACGAGCGCTTCCTTCGCGGCTTTGCGGCCGAGGTTTTCGCGGATCGCTACATATTCCATTTCCGGCGTGATGATTCCGGCGCGGGCATAGGCAAGCTGCGTCACCGCCTTGCCGCCCGTTGCGCGCAGCGGGCGATGATTCACGGGAAACACAGGCGTCATTTTCTCGGCAGAGACGAAGCCGTTGTCCTCGGGCTTCACGGCACGGCCGTCATAGGCCTCGACATCGCCGCGTGCCCTAACCCAGGCTGTCCGGTGCCGGGCAAGTCCCTGATCGATGGCGATGGTCGCCTGTGGGTCGGTATAGGCACCCGAAGCGTCATAGACATTCACAGGCGGTTCGCCGGAGGTCGGATGCAGCGCGATCTGGCGCAGGGGCACGCGGATGTCCGGGTGCATGCCGCCTGCCAGGAAGATCTTGGTCGAAGCGGGAAGCGGCCCGGTGGTGACGTCGGGCTTTGGGAAGTTAGGGGCAATGTTCATCATGGAGCTCCAAGTGTTCAGGTTGGAGACCCAGTCATGTCAGCCGGAATGATGGAAAGACGCCACGGGATTCGGGTTTCGAATCGTCGTTTTGCAGCGCTCGCACCGTCCCTACGCCAGTATGAACTGGATCAGGTTCAACGGGTCACCGCGCTGCCTGTTCGGCGTAGCGATATCTCAGCCCCTTGTCGGGACACCCCTGGTGAATGCGTGAAGTGTGGTCAAAAGGGAGAGCCGTGTCAACGCGGCTCGTGTCTCTTGGGTCTTGCCCCTCAAGCGTTTGTGAGAGGCACCTCGAACTGCTGGCCGGGTCGCAGGCCCTTGAAACGCTCATTGCCGATACCGGCCGCAGACATGGCCGTCACAAGCGCCTTCGGCGGATCGTCGATGCCTTCATTGGTCAGCTGGAAGGTGCCGAAATGGTGGCCGATGCCGAAGGCTGCACCGCTCAAGCGGAACCCTGCGATCGCTTCTTCCGGGTTCTGATGCTGCGCCTTCATGAACCAGCGCGGCTCATAGGCGCCGATCGGCATGATGGCGACCCGGATGTCACCATGTTTCGCCCTGATTTCGCGGTAATGCTTGCCCTCGGCATAGCCGGTGTCACCGATATGGTAGATCTTCCCGCCTGGAGTTTCGATGACAAAGGCGGCCCAGAGCGCCATGCGCCGGTCGCCCATGCCGCGCGCCGACCAGTGATGGCAGGGCTCGCAATGGATGACGACACCGTTGTTGACTTCTAGGCGATCACCCCAGTCCATCACATTAGCCACGATCTCAGGTACGTCGTCGCGGATGATGGTGTCATTGCCGAGCGGGGTCACGATCCGTGGCTTGTCCCGTTCGACAAGGCGTTTCAGCGTGGCGATGTCGAGATGGTCGTAGTGGTTGTGCGTCACGATGACGATGTCGATCTTCGGCAGATCATCGAAATCGACACCCGGCGGATTGTTGCGCTTCGGCCCGGCAAAGGAGACCGGGCTTGCGCGTTCCGACCAGACCGGGTCGGTCAGGATGTTCAGCCCTGCCGTCTGGATGAGCAGGGTCGCATGACCGACCATGGTGACGACAAGCCGGCTTCCTTCGACACGCGGCTCAGGCTTGGTCGTGACGAAATCCGCAGCTGTCACCGCCTTGGGCCAGGCGATCTTGCCGCCTTCGAACTGCCAGCGTAGGAGATCGGTAAAGCCGCGAGGCTCTTCGCCGCCCGGGTTGAAGAACACCTTGCCGTCGAAATGATCCGACAGGGGCCCGGTATAATAGCGGTTGCCCGCCTGCGCTTCGCGCATGCCGAGACCTCCCAGCGTTGCGGCAACAAGGCCGAAGCCCGACCATTTGAGAAAGCTGCGTCTGTTCATGGCTCACCCATATGTGGTTTCGTCAATTCTACGGCAATAGGCTCCTGGCAGATCGCCGGCTGTGGCGGAATCCCCGAAAATCGGGACTTCGCTTGACTTCCCGGGCGTTTTCCTGTTTATCCGCCGCAATCTGCGAAGAGACGAGAACTCCGAGCCGCCGACCGGGACCCGAGAAGGTATAAAGAGATCCCGGAGGTCAACACCCGACAGCGCGTTGCGCCCTCGGGTGCTTTTTGGCTTTGCGTCTTGTTTTCCGCGTAGAGAAGACCGAGGTTTGGGTTTCCCCGAACCATGCAAGGAAGAGCCGATGTTTGAGAACCTCCAGGACCGTCTTGGATCCATTCTGAATGGACTGACCGGCCGTGGCGCACTGTCCGAGGCGGATGTCTCGGCCGCTCTGCGCGAGGTCCGTCGTGCCCTTCTGGAAGCCGACGTGGCGCTGGAAGTGGTCCGCGCCTTCACCGACAAGGTCCGCGAAAAGGCCGTCGGTGCGGCGGTTCTGAAGTCGATCAAGCCCGGGCAGATGGTCGTCAAGATCGTCCATGACGAGCTGGTGGAGATGCTTGGCACGGAAGGGGTTTCCATCGACCTCAATGCCGCAGCCCCCGTCGTCATCATGATGGTCGGTCTGCAGGGATCGGGTAAGACGACCACCACCGGCAAGATCGCCAAGCGCCTGACCGATCGCGAGAAGAAGAAGGTCCTGATGGCCTCGCTCGACACGCGTCGACCGGCTGCCCAGGAACAGCTTCGCCAGCTCGGCGTGCAGACCGGCATCGATACCCTGCCGATCATCGCCGGCCAATCGCCCACCGATATTGCATCGCGTGCTGTGCAGGCGGCCAAGCTCGGCGGCCATGACGTGGTGATCCTCGACACCGCCGGCCGCACGCATATCGACGAGCCTCTGATGATCGAGATGGCCGAGATCAAGTCTCGCGCCAAGCCGCATGAAATCCTGCTCGTCGCCGACTCGCTGACCGGCCAGGACGCGGTCAATCTCGCGCGCAATTTCGACGAACGCGTCGGAATCACCGGCCTCGTTTTGACCCGCATGGACGGCGACGGCCGTGGCGGTGCAGCGCTCTCGATGCGTGCCGTCACCGGCAAGCCGATCAAGCTGATCGGTGTCGGCGAAAAGATGACGGAACTCGACGAGTTCCACCCGCGCCGTATCGCCGACCGTATCCTCGGCATGGGCGATATCGTTTCGCTGGTCGAAAAGGCCGCCGAGAACATCGATGCGGAAAAAGCCCGCGCCATGGCCGAGAAGATGGCCAAGGGCAAGTTCGACCTCAACGACCTCGCCGAGCAGATCAAGCAGATGCAGGCCATGGGCGGCATGGGCGGGATCATGGGCATGATGCCGGGCATGTCCGGCATGAAGGACAAGATGGCCGCTGCCGGCCTCGACGACCGCATCTTCAAGCGCCAGCTCGCCATCATCTCCTCGATGACCAAGGCCGAGCGCGCCAATCCCGACCTGCTCAAGCATTCCCGCAAGAAGCGCATCGCGGCCGGCTCCGGCACGGATGCGTCCGACATCAACAAGCTTCTGAAGATGCATCGCCAGATGGCCGACATGATGAAGGCCATGGGCGGCAAGGGCAAAGGCGGCATGATGAAGCAGATGATGGGCGGCCTTGCCTCGAAAATGGGCCTCGGCGGCATGGGTGGCGGCATGGGCATGCCGGATCTGTCGAAGATGGACCCGAAGCAGCTCGAAGCGCTCGCCAAGCAGGCCGAAGCCGCTGGCATCAAGCCGGGCGGTTTGCCCGGTCTGGGCGCTGGTGGCCTGCCGGGTCTCGGGCCCCCCAAGCTTCCCGGCCTCGGTGGTGGTGGTTTCCCGGGCCTTCCCGGTTTGCCGAAGAAGAAGTGAGAGGGCGCCGATGATTGATCCGTCCGTCAAGGAGCAGCTTTCCGGCTATCGCCAGTCGATCGACAACATCGACGCGGCGCTGGTCCACATGCTGGCGGAACGCTTCCGCTGCACCAAGGCCGTCGGCGTGCTGAAGGCCACACACGAATTGCCGCCCGCCGATCCGGCGCGCGAGGAATACCAGATCACCCGCCTGCGCCGTCTGGCCCAGGATGCCAATCTGGACCCGGATTTCGCCGAGAAGTTCCTGAACTTCATCATCAAGGAAGTCATCCGGCATCATGAAGCCATTGCCGCCGAACATGGCGGTGTCACCGAAAAGACCGCCTGACGGCGGCCTCAACAAGAACAGGGTTCGCTCCGGCGGCCCGGACTCAAAACCCAAGGAGTATTCACATGTCCCTCAAGATTCGTCTCGCCCGCGGTGGTTCCAAGAAGCGCCCGTACTACCAGATCGTCGTTGCCGACGCCCGCGCTCCGCGCGATGGCCGCTTCCTCGACAAGGTCGGTTCCTGGAACCCGATGCTCGGCAAGGACAACGAAAAGCGCGTCGAGCTTGACGTAGACGCCATCAAGGCCTGGGTTGCCAAGGGCGCACAGCCGACCGACCGCGTTCTGCGCTTCATGGCAGAAGCCGGCATCGCCGAGCGCGCTGCCCGCAGCAACCCAGACAAGGCGAAGCCGGGCAAGAAGGCCCAGGAGCGCGCTGCCGAGAAGGCACAGAAGGCAGCCGACGCTGCTGCCGCCGCTGCGGAAGCCGCTGCAGAATAATCGGCAAAAAGCCGTTTTCAGCGGGCGGTGGGGTGACCCACCGCCCGTTTTTGCGTTTTCTTTCCCCGCCGTTCCGCCTAAAAGGAATGTCGAACCGATGCATCTGCAGGACCGTTCTCACCGATGAGCAAGCTTGAAAACCCGATACTGATGGCCGTGATCGGTGCCGCCCAGGGGCTCCGGGGCGAGGTGCGGGTCAAGACCTTTACCGAGGATCCGCTGGGTCTCGGCGACTACGGGTTCCTGTATGCCGCCGATGGCCGCAAGTTCGAGATCCTCGAAATCCGCGACGGCAAGACGGTCGCCATCGTCCGCTTCCGCGGCATCAACGACCGCAATGCTGCCGAAGCGCTGAACGGTACCGAGCTTTTCGTCGACCGTGATGCGCTGCCGGACGATGATCTGGACGAAGACGAATTCTACTATGCAGACCTCGAGGGGCTCGAGGTCTATGACGCCGAGAACAATCACTATGGCGCGGTGACCGCCGTCTATGATTTCGGCGCCGGCGATCTGCTGGAGCTCAAGGGCCCAGGCAAGCGGCCCGTGCTCATTCCCTTCTCCGAGGCCGCCGTGCTGGAGATCGATCTCGAGGGCGGGCGCATTCTCGTCGATCCGATCGCCGCCGGCCTGAAGGACGACGGCGAGGAAAAGCCTTACGGCAATGCCGGCGGCAAGCCGCGGCCGAACAACGGTCGCTGAATGCCCATGCCCTTCAAGGCTTCCATCCTGACGCTCTATCCCGACATGTTTCCGGGGCATCTCGGCCTGGCGCTTGCCGGACGCGCGCTGGAGCGCGGCGACTGGTCGATCGAAGCGGTCCAGATCCGCGATTTTGCAGAGGACAAACATCGCAGCGTTGATGATACGCCCTCGGGCGGCGGTGCCGGCATGGTGCTGCGTCCCGATGTCCTGGCGCGGGCCATCGATTCCATAGCTGACGATGGACGACCGCGCCTTTTGATGAGCCCACGTGGCCGGCCGCTGACCCAGGAGCGGGTGCGCGCACTGGCGGAAGGTGAGGGCGTGGTGATTGTCTGCGGTCGTTTCGAAGGCGTCGACCAGCGGGTGATCGATGCCCGGCAGCTCGAAGAGGTTTCCATCGGCGACTATATTCTGTCCGGTGGCGAGCCGGCTGCGCTGACATTGCTCGATGCCGTGGTCCGCATTCTCCCCGGCGTCATGGGCAACCAGCTTTCCGGCGTGCATGAAAGCTTCGAGGGCGGTCTGCTGGAACACCCGCAATACACCCGCCCGCAGGTCTTCGAGAACAGGGAGATCCCGGACGTGCTGACGTCCGGCAATCATGCGGCGATCGAAAAATGGCGCCGTGAGCAGGCTGTTGCGCTCACCCGCGAACGGCGCCCCGATCTCCTGCCTGTTCAGCCTGTAAAGAAGTAATAGGCGGCAAGCGCCAGACCGGCAGCCACCACGATCCAGCGCAGGATGGACTGCGGCACCTTCTTTGCCACGGCAACACCGGCATAGCCGCCGGCTGCTACGGCCGGGATCATGATCGCAGCATGCAGCCAGGACAGCGCGCCCGCGCCGACAAAGACGACGATCGCCACGGCAGCAATCACGATCGACAGGAAGTTCTTGAGCGCGTTGAGGCGGTGATAATCGCCACCGCTTGCGAGCCCCAGAGACGCGAGCATCATGATGCCCATGCCGGCACCGAAGAAGCCGCCATAAAAGGAGGTTGCACCCTGGAGCGTCAGGCCGAGCGGGGTGGCCGGATGGCTTTCTCCCTTGGTCTTTGGCCGGAGCTTCGGCCCGGCTGCGAAGATCACGGTCGCGCCCAAGAGCAGCCAAGGCACCATGGCGCGAAAGGCCGGGTTGGAAAGCGAGATCAGGAAGAGTGCGCCGCCCAGGGCACCGACAGCCGAGACAGCCGCAAGGATCCAGGCGCCACGGCCCATGGCTTTCAGCTCCTTGCCATAGGCGAGCGTCGAGGTGATGTAGCCGGGAAACTGGATGATCGAAGAGGTCGCGTTGGCGCTGATCGGCGGAACGCCGGCAAGCGTGAGGGCGCCGAAAGTCAGGAAAGTGCCGCCGCCGGCGATCGCGTTCACGGCGCCAGACAGGAAGCCTGCCACAAAGAGCAGGGCGATCAGAGCCATCGACATCAAAAACCATCTCCTCCGGAATGATGGACCGTGATAGGAGGAGAGTTCCTGTGCCGCAAGGCTTCGCGCCGGATCGGCCATGCAAAATTTCGCCGCCCCAGGGGTGACAAGCGGGCCGTCTTGGTGTATTGGCCGCCTCGGAAATGGGCGTTTCGCCCGTCTGCCACAACAAAGAACTGCGAATTCGCTCCGGCCCGTCAGGGTCAATATCCTCAGGCATCGTTCCAAGGGATCATCGTCGAGCGCTCTGGCTGTTTCAGAAGAAACCGAGGTTAGACATGAACATCATTCAGCAGCTGGAAGCCGAACAGGCCGCCAAGATCGAAGCCAAGCGCAAGCTCCCGGAATTCTCCCCGGGCGACACGCTCCGCGTCAACGTCACCGTCAAGGAAGGCAACCGTACCCGCGTGCAGGCCTATGAAGGCGTTTGCATCGCTCGTTCGGGCGCCGGCATCAACGAGAGCTTCACCGTTCGCAAGATCTCCTACGGCGAAGGCGTCGAGCGCGTATTCCCGGTCTACTCGCCGCTGGTCGAAAGCGTCGAAATCGTTCGCCGCGGTAAGGTCCGTCGCGCTAAGCTCTACTACCTGCGCGATCGTCGCGGCAAGTCGGCTCGTATCGTCGAGAACACCGGCACGCGCGCCCGCAAGCTCAACGACGCCGAGCGCGCCGCTGTTGCCGAAGAAAAGGCACGTCTGGAAGCCGAAAAGGTTGCAGCAGCACAGGCTCTGGCCGCTGAAAAGGCTGCAGCCGAAGCCGCTGAAAAGGCCGCTGCTGCTGAAGCTGCTGCCGCTGCCGAAGCGTCTGCCGAATAAGCAGCTGCAAGCGTATCAAATGACGAAAGGCTCCGGTTTCCGGAGCCTTTTTTCGTTGAGGCTACGAGTAGCTTCTTGGCAGATCAGAGGCTGACGCTGATCGCCCCGCCCGCGACGATCACGCAGGCGAGAAGTCGCCGGACCGTCAGCGGCTCGCCCAGCATCAACGCACCAATGAGTACGGCGAAGACCACGCTGGTTTCGCGCACTGCCGTGACCAGGCCCGCCGGCGCATAGGCATAGGCCACGACCACCAGCCCATAGGCGAGCATGGCGACCACGCCGCCACCCGCGGCCTTCCAGGTGAGCGGTGACTTGAGGTCGATGGCAAGACCTTTGCGCGTGATCGCAAAGGCGATGGTGATCATGATGCCGAAGAGAAAAAGCACCCAGAGCGCATAGGCGACCGGAAGCTCGACGAGCTTCACTCCACGCGAGTCCACCGTCGAATAGCAGGCGATGATGAGACCGGTCGTCAGGGCAAAGAGGATCGACGACGTCGCCGCACGGGTCTTGCCGAGCGACAAGCTCATGATGCCTGTAGCAATCAGCAGCACGCCCAGCGTCTGCCAGGGGCCCAAGACCTCGCCGAAGAAGAGGAAGCCGCCCAGCGTCACCAGCAAAGGCACGGTGCCGCGCACGATCGGATAGACCTGGCCGAGTTGACCCTGCCGATAGGCTGCGACCAGAAACAGGCTGTAGCCGACCTGCAGACCGGATGAGAGCAGGATGTAGGGCCAGGCGGCCGCACCGGGAACGGGAACAAGGAAGAGCAGGGGAAGCGTGATGATGCTGCCGGTCAGGCTCATCACGGTGATCGACCAGAGCCGGTCCGCCCCCGTTCGCAGGAAGGCATTCCAGCTCGCATGCAGGATCGCTGCCACGAGCGCCAGCCCAACGGCGACGGCACTCACGACCGCGCCTTGCGGTGCATGAGGAGGAATTCTCTGATGTTCATGGGAGACCCGCGGGCGGTATGTGACAGTTTCGTGACAGTGCGACGATAGCGGCTTCACCTGTCTTTGCAACGGGGTGGCACAAAAGAAACCGCCCGCTTTCTGAGCGGGCGGCAGAGATAAACTCAGTCTTCGGCGCGCTTAGTGGAAGTCGCGGATATCCACGAAGTGGCCAGTAACGGCTGCTGCCGCGGCCATGGCAGGCGACACGAGATGCGTGCGGCCCTTGAAGCCCTGACGGCCTTCGAAGTTGCGGTTCGAGGTAGACGCGCAACGCTCGCCAGGCTTCAGACGGTCGTCGTTCATCGCCAGGCACATCGAGCAGCCCGGCTCGCGCCAATCGAAGCCGGCTTCCTTGAAGATCTTGTCGAGACCTTCTGCTTCCGCCTGTTCCTTCACAAGGCCGGAGCCCGGAACGATCATGGCGGAAACGGTGGAGGCGACCTTCTTGCCTTCGACGACCTTGGCGACGGCGCGCAGGTCTTCAATGCGGCCATTGGTGCAGGAGCCGATGAAGACGCGGTCGATCGCGATATCGGTGATCTTCGTGCCCGGCTTCAGGCCCATATAGTCGAGCGCACGCCACTTGGAAGCGCGCTTCGTTTCGTCCTGGATATCGTCAGGATTGGGCACGATGCCCTGAACCGAGACGACGTCTTCCGGGGAAGAGCCCCAGGACACGATCGGCGGCAGGTTGGCAGCGTCGAGAACGACGACGCGGTCGAAATGTGCACCTTCATCGGACTTCAGCGTCTTCCAGTAGGCAATCGCCTGCTCGAGCGCTTCACCCTTGGGCGCACGCGGCTTGTCCTTGATGTATTCGAAGGTCTTCTCGTCCGGCGCGATCAGGCCAGCGCGGGCGCCGCCTTCGATCGTCATGTTGCAGATGGTCATGCGGCCTTCCATCGAGAGCGATTCGATCGCTTCGCCGGCGAATTCGATGACATGGCCGGTGCCGCCGGCGGTGCCGATCTCGCCGATGATGGCGAGGATGATGTCCTTCGCCGTCACGCCTTCGGGCAGTTTCCCGTCGACGCGCACCAGCATGTTCTTCGCCTTCTTCTGGATCAGCGTCTGGGTCGCGAGCACGTGCTCGACCTCGGACGTGCCGATGCCGTGAGCGAGCGCGCCGAAGGCGCCATGCGTCGAGGTGTGGCTGTCACCGCAGACGATGGTCATGCCGGGCAGGGTGAAGCCCTGTTCCGGGCCGACGATGTGCACGATGCCCTGGCGCTTGTCCGAGGCCGAGTAGTATTCGACGCCGAATTCGGCCGCGTTGTTGGCAAGCGCCTCGACCTGGATGCGGCTTTCCTCGTTCTTGATGCCGAGATGGCGGTCCGGCGAGGTCGGCACGTTGTGGTCAACAACGGCCAGCGTCTTCTGCGGTGCGCGGACCTTGCGGCCGGCCATGCGCAGACCTTCGAAGGCCTGCGGGCTCGTCACTTCGTGAACGAGGTGACGATCGATGTAGAGGAGACAGGTGCCGTCGTCCTGGCGATCGACGACGTGGTCGTCCCAGATCTTGTCGTAAAGGGTGCGAGGTGCGCTCATGGGTAAATTCCATCCAGACTGAGGAAAAAGGGATTTGGATCTTCGAGGATGCAGAAGGGCCGGATTGTCGGCCAAAGGCGATCAGCCGCGAAGGCTCGCCAGGGCCCCCTGAACGCGCGCGAAAAAGCGTGCCGGCAGACGCTTGTGGTCCTGCAGCACGATAAACTGGTTCGCGAGGCATCCGAATTTCGATCCCATGGGCGGCGTCATACCAGTTTTCGCAGATGTCGGCAATTGCTTCGCACGGCCTCTGACATCGGTCTGTCATGAAGCAGTCGTGCAAGCATGCTTGATCTTCGTCAGTAAACGCTCGCCCCGCCGGAACCCGCGCCATGAACGAAGACATCCATCGCATCAAGACCGAAATCCTCGATAGCTTCGACGAGGAACTGGAGCAACAGCTCGACGAGGAACGCCTCGACCAACTGGTTGCAGACGGCATGGCGGAGCCGACCATCGACCGGAAGATCTACTTCCGCGAGCTTTTCCGGTTGCAGCACGAGCTGGTGCGCCTGCAGGACTGGGTGCAGTACAAGAAGCTGAAGATGGTGGTGCTGTTCGAGGGCCGCGATTCGGCCGGCAAGGGTGGGGCGATCAAGCGGGTCACCCAGCGGCTCAACCCGCGTGTCTGCCGGGTCGTGGCCCTGCCGGCACCCACCGAGCGCGAGCGCAGCCAGTGGTATTTCCAGCGCTATGTGCAGCACCTGCCGACGGCGGGCGAAATGGTTCTTTTCGACCGCTCCTGGTACAACCGCGCCGGCGTCGAGCGGGTCATGGGTTTCTGCACGCCGGACGAACTCGAAGAGTTCTTCCGCTCCGTGCCCGAATTCGAGCGCATGCTGGTGCGCTCCGGCATCATCCTCGTCAAATACTGGTTCTCGATCACCGACGAGGAGCAGGAATTCCGCTTCCAGATGCGCATCAATGATCCGCTGAAACAGTGGAAGCTCTCGCCCATGGACCTCGAAAGCCGGGTGCACTGGGAGAGCTACACCCGGGCCAAGGAGGAAATGCTGGAGCGCACTCACATTCCGGAAGCCCCCTGGTGGGTGGTCCAAGCCGTGGACAAGAAGAAGGCGCGTCTCAACATGATCGCCCATCTCCTGTCGCAGGTGCCGTACGAGCATGTTCCGAAGGAAGCCGTCGAACTTCCGGCGCGCGTGCGCAACGCCGACTATATCCGCCATCCCGTCCCGCCCGAAATGTACGTGCCGGAAAAGTACTGAGCGATTATTCGCTTCGATTGCGCGAACGCATCCGCTTCTCGAAATCACGCAGCAGGATTGAAAGCCCGATCGTCAGGATCAGATAGACATAGGCGACGATCGAATAGGTCTCAAAGAAGCGGAACGAGCCAGAGGCGTAGACCTTGCCCATCTGGGTGATGTCGGCGACGCCCAGCACCGAGACCAGGGAAGAATCCTTTACCATCGCGACGAAGTCGTTCGACAGGGGCGGGAAGATCACCCGGATCGCCTGCGGGAAGACCACCAGCCGGAAGCGCTGGCTCCGGCTCAACCCAAGCGCCTTAGCGGCTTCGATCTGCCCCTTGTCGATCGACTGTATGCCAGCCCGGAAGATCTCGGCGATGAAGGCGGAATAGCCGATCATCAGGGCGATGATCGCCCTCCACATCAGCGACACGTCGCGCACGACCAGTGGCTCGACGAACCCGGCATTGATCAAAGGTGTGGCGACCAGATTGAACAGGGTGACGATCGCAGGGGCACCAACAAAAGCGATGTAAAACAACAGAACGAGTATCGGGATTCCGCGCACGACCTCGACATAGAAGCGTGCGATCTGGCGGAGGACCAGATGATCGGACATTCCGAGAAGAGCGACCAGCAGGCCCAGCGCTGTGGCGAGCAAAAACCCGGCCAGCGTCACGAAGACCGTGACACCGAGACCTTTCACGATCGTGTTGAAGACCTGAGCGTAGAGATCGCTGACGAAGATGACGGCGCCGAGCGCAACCGCCAACACGACGAAGGCGACCAGCCACCATGGCCGGTCGCCCTTCGGATCACCCTGGGGCAAAGTCTGGAACGCCATCAGCCGCTGACCTTCGGGACAGGAGCAGCAAGCGGACTCATTCGCCCATCTTGTAATCGAGGAACCACTTCTTGTTCAGTGCATCCAAGGTGCCATCCGCCTTCAAGGCTGCAATCGCCGCATTGACCGGCGCAACGAGATCGGAACCCTTGGGGAAGATGAAGCCGAAATCTTCGGTGCCGAGTGGTTCGCCGACGATCTTAAGGCTGCCGTTCGAGGCGGCGACATATCCGTTTCCGGCGGTGCTATCGGTGAGCACCAGATCGACGTCACCGGCCTTCAATGCCTGCACGGTTGCACCGAAGGTCTCGAACAGCTTGATGCGCGGGTTCTGCTCGTTGCCATCAAGCACTTCGTAGACAGCCGTGTAGAAGGGGCTCGTGCCCGGCTGGGCACCGACAAGGCCGCTTTCCAGCGCAGCAAAACTCTTGGCATCCGTGAACCGGCTTTCGTCGCCGCGGACCAGCATCAGCTGCTGCGAACGCATATAAGGATCAGAGAAATCCACCTTCTCCTTGCGGTCGTCCTTGATGGTGATGCCGGTCATGCCGATGTTGTACTGATTGTCCGAAACCGCCTGGATCATCGCGTCCCAGGAGGTGTTCTGGTATTCGACCTTGAAGTTCAACCGCTTGGCGATCTCGTTCATCGCGTCATATTCCCAGCCGATCTGCTGGCCCGACTTGGGATCGACAAATTGCAGGGGCGGATAGGCGTTCTCGGTCACCACGACGACCGACTTTCCTCCCAGATCAGGCAAAGTGTCGGCATTGGCGGTAAAGGGGAGGAGGGCAAGGGTGGACAGACCGGCGAGCACAGCGCGGCGAAACAGCATGGAAGTCTCCAAAAATTGTGGCGGTTCAGAGTGTCACATCTTGTTCCTTGCTGGCAAGGGACCAGCCGGGCCGGTTGCGTTCCACCCCTCCGAGACGGATTTTAACAGAGTTGAGCTGCGACATAGTTCTGTATTCCAGACCATCACAGAAAAATCTGCCCTCTTTGCTGGGTCGCGCTTGGAACATATGTGTGGTCCACAGCACAGAAAGGGCGCTCCATGATTGGCAGAACAGCATCCATCCTGATTTCGCTTGGCCTGCTCGTGTCATTTGCCGCATTTCCAGCAGCGCGGGCACAGGAAGCGGTCGTCGCTGCAGCGGACAAAGAGGCCCTTTTCGAAAGCCTCGACCCGGTGCTCAACGCCAACAAGCAGGTGGTCTATCACATTATGCGCGACCTCTTGGAAGCCGGCCATTGGGATAAGGCTGATCAATTCCTCACCGAACGTTACCTGCAGCACAATCCCATGGTGCCCTCTGGCCGCGACACCGTGGTCAACTTCTTTACTCAGGTATTAAAGGTCGAGAAAAAGCCGATTCCGGACAAGCTCACCACTCCGGTCGTCTTCGTGACGGCGGAAGGTGACCTGGTGACGGTCGCAACGGTACGGGAAGAGAAGGATCCGCAGGACCCAGACAAGACCTATACAACGACCTGGTACGATACCTGGCGGATCGTTGACGGCAAGGCAGACGAACACTGGGATGCCGCAGTCAAGCAGTAGAGACAAGTGAGGCTGCGTCGACACTGCGCGCGCAGCCTCTTCCACTCGTCTCCAAAAACTCAGAAAGTCGCGGTCTTCGGATCAGGCCCGATGCGCGCATCGGCATTGTCGAGTTTGCCGATAACGTCCAGATCCTCAGCGGCGAGCTTGAAGTCGAAGACCTTGAAATTCTCGACGATACGCGAGGGCGTTACCGATTTCGGGATAACGACCAAACCAGTGTCGATATGCCAGCGAATGATGACCTGCGCCGGCGTGCGGCCCAAGCGCTCTGCAATTTTGCCGATCTCCGGATGGTTGAGCAGCTTGCCCTGACCGAGCGGGCTCCAGGACTGTGTGGCGATCTGATGTTTTTCGTGGAATGCACGGCTCTCACGCTGCTGAAAATCCGGATGCAGTTCGATCTGGTTGATGGCAGGCACCACGCCCGTTTCGGCAACGATCCGGTCGATATGGTCTGGATAAAAGTTCGACACCCCGATCGACTTTGCCCTCCCCTCCTCCCGGAGCTTCACCAGAGCCTTCCATGTCTCGACGAAGAGGCCGCGATGCGCGGATGGCCAGTGGATGAGGTAAAGATCGACATAATCGGTGCCGAGCCGCTTCAGGCTGGCATCAAAGGCCTTCAGCGCCTGATCATAGCCCTGGTCGTTGTTCCAGAGCTTGGTCGTGAGAAAGACCTCGCGACGGGGGATGCCCGATCCCCGGATACCCTCGCCCACGCCTTCTTCGTTCTCGTAGACCGCGGCCGTGTCGATATGCCGGTAGCCTGCCTCGAGCGCGGCCTTCACAGCAGGAGCCGCATCCTCGTTAGGCGTCTGCCAGACACCCAGACCTACCTGTGGGATCGTCTTGCCGTCATTGAGGGTGATGAAAGATTGGTCGGTCATGAGAATCTCCGAAGCATGAAAACGGGTCGCCAGCGGGTTTGGATCCCAGGTCTCTGCGGGAAGCAAAGTGGCAGATACCTGCCGTTAAGGTAGGCAGGATGATCCGCATTGAAAGACCACACCGACGGATTTTAGGTCGGTCGATCAAAGAACCCTCAGTCGGGTCCTTGAACTCAGATGCGGCAGAAGGCGCTGCATGTCGCGCGGACTGATCGCGACACACCCTTCTGTCGGCGCGTAATTTGGATGCGCGATATGAAAGAAGATCGCCGAGCCGCAACAGCGCTTTCGCATCCGGATGTTCCAGTCCATCACGATACAGAGGTCATAGAGGCGATCCGTCCGCATCAGCCTTTCATGGCTTGCCCGAAAAGGAAACTTGACCGCTCTGTTGTAATTCGGGTCGCTCGGCGCATCGCACCATAACATTGTCTCCTTCACGCGGACCAGAGGCAAGCCGGTCGCGGCAAAGCGCATCCGGTCGCCCCGAAGATAGGCAAAGCGCAAGGGCATCGTTGCGATCGGGGTTGCGCCGTCCCCTTCCCGCTTGCGGCTCGTTCTGCCACTGCGCCCGAGTGCGGCCGGAAACCGCAGGCTCCCCGCCTGCACAATCGCACGCCTTCCATCACGCGGCGCGGCACGCACCACCAGATGAGACAGTTTCTTCGGGTGTTTCGTCGAAGCTTTGGACCGGCCACTCACGAGATTTTGCCTTGTTCGTGAAGAATGTTGTATTCATAGCACTTCAATGCCTTTGGCCTAGGCTTACATGGCCCTCCATGGCGCAGCAAGCGCCCGCGATGGACCAGACTGGAAGGATGACGAATGACGACGCGGACCATTCTGCTGGTGGATGACGACGACGACCTGAGGCAGATTCTGGTCGAGCAGCTTTCACTATATGACGAGTTCTCGCTGATCCAGGAAAGCAACGCCACGCGCGCCATGCAGACGGCCAAAACGGCACAAGTCGACCTGATGATCATGGACGTCGGGCTGCCGGACATGGATGGTCGTGAAGCCGTCAAACTGCTCCGCAAGGGCGGGTTCAAATCGCCGGTGATCATGCTGACCGGCCACGACACCGATTCCGATACGATTCTGGGTCTGGAGGCCGGCGCCAACGACTATGTAACCAAGCCCTTCCGGTTCGCCGTCCTGCTGGCACGCATTCGCGCGCAACTGCGTCAGTACGAGCAGAGCGAGGATGCCACCTTTGGGGTTGGCCCCTATCTGTTCAAGCCGAGCCAGAAGTTGCTGACGACCGAGGATGGCAAGAAGATCCGCCTGACGGAAAAAGAATCCGCCATCATCCGATACCTCTATCGCGCCGGCCAGAAGGTCGTTACCCGCGACGTCCTACTGGAAGAGGTCTGGGGCTACAACTCCGGCGTGACGACCCATACACTCGAAACGCACGTCTACCGCCTTCGCCAGAAGATAGAGCGCGATCCGTCGAATGCCGAGATTTTGGTGACAGAGAACGGTGGGTACAAGATCGTTCCCTGAGAAGGATTGCAAAGCACAATGACGACAAACGGGGATGAGGCCGGCCGAAGGGTCGTGTCCGTTCCCGTTTTGCGTTACAAGTCACCCGCAAGCCGCAGACGCGCTTGGGTGACAACAGGGGACCTAGATGGCTCTCAGCGATGATATCGAGCTTCTTTCGGCCGTGCCGCTGTTTTCCGGTCTCGATACCGATCAGATCCGCCTGATCGCTTTCGGCGCAGAGCATCGCCAGGTCGCAACGGGACAGGCGCTCTTCCGGGAAAAGGCACCTGCCGAATGCGCCTATGTGGTGGTGCGTGGCAAGCTCGATCTCTTCGTCATCGCACGCGATGGCAAGCCGAAACTCGAGGCAAGTGTCGGCCCCGGCGTTATGTTGTCGGAACTGGCGCTCGTTACCATGGTGGAGCGCAAGTTTACCGCAGTCGCCTCAGAAGAAACCGACGTCATCCGCGTGACAAGGTCACTCTTCCACCGGCTGCTGGAGGAATATCCCACGATGGCTCGGCATGTCGAAGCGCGGATCCGCAAATCCCTCGGGGACCTGATGGATGGATCCGCCGCGCTGGCCCCCAAATTCGGTCAGTGAGCCAGCGACGCGGTATCGAAATAGGCCGTGACAGGCACGTGATCGGAAGGCTGATTCCATCCCCGCGCTTCCTTCAGGATGTCGACGCGAGACAGAAGCGGCGCAAGATCCGATGAAGACCAGATATGGTCGAGGCGACGGCCGCGATCGGCGGCAGCCCAATCCTTTGCCCTGTAGCTCCACCAGGTATAGAGCTTGTCGCTGGCGGGCACGTGCTGGCGCATGAGATCCACCCATTTTCCCTGTCGCATCACCTCCAACAGGCCGTCCGTCTCGACAGGTGTGTGGCTGACGATTTTCAGCATCTGCTTGTGCGACCAGACGTCATGTTCGAGAGGAGCGATGTTGAGGTCCCCGACGAGAATGGATGCCGTGTTGCTTTCAGCCTCGGCAGAAAGGGACTTCATTTCTTCGACAAAATCCAGCTTGTGGCCGAACTTGGGATTGATCTCGCGGTTCGGCTCGTCGCCACCGGCAGGGACGTAGAAGTTATGCAGCCGGATACGCCGGCCTGCCCATTCGAAGATCGCAGAAATGTGCCGGCTGTCGCCTACACCGCAGTAGTCCTGCCGATGATCTTCGGTGAGCGGCAGTTTCGAGCAGATCGCCACCCCGTGATAGCCCTTCTGACCGTGGATCACGATGTGGGAGTAACCCAGGGCTGCAATCTGCTCGACCGGGAACTGATCGTTCTGACACTTGATCTCCTGCAGACACAGAATATCCGGGTTGGTCTGGCGGAGAAAATCCTCGACAATCGGCAGGCGCAGCCGCACGGAATTGATGTTCCAGGTGGTGATCGATAGGGTCATGGGGCGCCTGTTTGCGACGGTTACCCTTGCCTCTTATGGCAAAAGCGCAGACCTGAACAGAAAAAGGCGGCGCAGGCTTCTCCCCGCACCGCCTTCTCCACAACTCGAACCGGAGCCCGGTCTCAACCGCCGCGCTTTTGCCCATGCACTTCGGCATAGGGAATCTCGAACACCGAGGGATCGAGCTGGACACCGTTCTGGACGTTGAAGATCATCACCGAGGTGTCCTTCTTCTGCACATCGGTGATCGTCCACTGGCGAAGCTCGAAATTCTTCGGGTCAAACATCAGCGTGATCGTTGAATCGCCGAAGATCGTCCGGTCGCCAAGCACGATCGTCGTCAGGTCCGCCTCTTCCTTGACGTCCCGCACCAGCTTGTTTCCAAGATCGATCTTGTCGGCCAGAAGCAGGCTGAGCGGGGTCTTGGAAAGCGGATAGAGATCCCAGGTCTTCAGCTTGGTATTGCCGATGACAACGTTCTTCCCATCCGAAATCACGCGCATCGGCGAGGGTTTTTCGTAATTGAAGCGAAGCTTGCCCGGGCGTTCGATGAAGAACTTGCCACCCGTCTGCTCCCCGCGCGGGCCGAACTGAACGAATTCGCCCATCATGGTCTTCACGCTCGAAAAGTGGTCGGCGATCTGCTGGGCTGCATTCGTTGCCGCGAAACCGTTGAACGGCAAAGCCGCGCATGCCATGAATGCGGCGGTTCCCAGCACGAACTGGCGACGGTTCGCCAGCACCGGCATCCCGGCATCGCCTTCGGTTTTGTCAATCATGCGATACTCCTTCATATGCTCACGGTCTTGCCGAAAAAGGCGGCGGCTTCATGGCCATGTTCGCCTGTGCCGCTGCGGCAACTCGTCCAGACCGCTCGTTGTTCCATGCAGGAACGGTGCTGCGGAAGATCACTCTTCCGTCGGAACCAGAATTTCACGCTTTCCGGCGTGGTTGGCGGGGCCGATGATCCCCTCTTTCTCCATGCGTTCGATCAGCGACGCGGCGCGGTTGTAGCCGATACCCAAGCGGCGCTGGACATAGGACGTCGAAGCCTTGCCATCCCGAAGCACGATGGCCACGGCCTGATCATAGGGATCGTCCGAGTCGGCGAGATTGCCGGTACCCGACGGACCTCCACCATCCTCGTCGTCTTCGTCATCGATGGTGATCGCTTCAAGATACTGCGGCGAACCCTGGGTTTTGAGGTAGGCAACGATCTCCTCGACCTCATGGTCGGAAACAAAGGGACCATGAACGCGCTGGATCCGACCGCCGCCAGCCATGTAGAGCATGTCGCCCATGCCGAGCAGCTGTTCTGCCCCCTGTTCACCGAGAATGGTGCGGCTGTCGATTTTCGAGGTGACCTGGAAGGAAATGCGTGTCGGGAAGTTCGCCTTGATCGTTCCGGTGATGACGTCCACTGACGGGCGTTGCGTTGCCATGATGACGTGGATCCCGGCGGCGCGCGCCATCTGGGCAAGCCGCTGCACAGCACCTTCTATATCCTTGCCTGCGACCATCATCAGGTCGGCCATTTCGTCGATGATCACGACGATATAGGGGATCGGCTGCAGGTCGAATTCTTCCGTCTCGTAGATCGCCTCGCCCGTCTGGCGATCGAACCCCGTCTGGACGGTACGAGTCAGCACCTCGCCCTTCTCCTGCGCCTGCGCAACGCGCGCATTGAAGCCGTCGATGTTGCGAACACCGATCTTGGACATCTTCTTGTAGCGCTCTTCCATTTCGCGGACGGTCCACTTGAGCGCCACCACGGCCTTCTTCGGATCGGTCACCACGGGCGACAGGAGATGCGGGATGCCGTCATAAACCGAGAGCTCGAGCATCTTGGGGTCGATCATGATCAGGCGGCACTGTTCCGGCGTCATCTTGTAGAGAAGCGACAGGATCATCGTGTTGATCGCGACCGACTTGCCCGATCCGGTGGTACCGGCAACGAGCAGATGTGGCATCTTGGCCAGATCGGCGACAACAGGCTCGCCGCCAATGGTCTTGCCGAGCGCCATCGCGAGCTTCGCCTTGTTGCCGTCGAAGTCGCGCGAGGCGATGAGTTCGCGCAGATAGACGGTTTCGCGGGTCTGATTGGGCAGTTCGATGCCGATCGCATTGCGTCCCGGGACGACAGCGACACGGGCGGCGATCGCGCTCATCGACCGGGCGATGTCATCGGCAAGGCCGATAACCCGCGACGACTTGATGCCAGGTGCTGGCTCCAGTTCGTAAAGCGTCACGACCGGACCCGGGCGCACATGAATGATCTCACCCTTCACGCCGAAGTCGTCGAGGACGCCTTCGAGCAAACGGGCATTATGCTCCAGCGCCTCTGCCGAAAGCGTCGCATCGCGCGTGACCGCGCGCGGCTCCGCCAGCAAATGCACCGACGGAAGCTGGAAACCATCCGGCTTGAGAAGAGACCCCTGCGCATCGCGGTCCAGACGCGCACCCGCCTTTGGTCGGGCGGCAGGAGCCGCAACACGCGGAGAGCTCGAAACACCCCGGGCAGGAGCCGCAGCACGTCCGCGTTCATCTGGCAGAATGCCCGCCGGACGCGGCAGATCGTCGAGATCGAAATCCTCGTCTTCGTCATCGAACGATGCACTGGACATGGGCGGTGGCGAGACGATCGATCGACCAGACGGACGAGACGGCGCGCCGTCGAGCACCGGCTCGACCCGCTTGCCAAGTGCCGGTGCTTTGGCCCGCATCGGCTCGTTCAGCGTTCCAAATTCATCATCGTTGAAATCATAGGGCTGATCGAATTCACGCGCATGGCGATCTGCCGATTTGATGCCGAAGAGCCGGCGCGTGCGGGCGCGGACCAGATACCAGTTGTGCGTAAAGGCGCCGAGATAGAGCGAAAGGAAACCCTGATCTTCCTCTTCTTCGTCCTCGTCCAGCGGTCCAGCATGAACCTTGGCCTTCGGTGACGGCTTCGTCAGCGCGATATCCTCGTCTGAGCTTTCCGGGGCCTTTCCGACGATACCGGCGGCAAACAGCAGAAGCCAGGCGGCCGGCAATGCCAGAATGGCGCCGAGCACCATCGCAAAGGTCGAAGTGGGATAAGCGCCGATAAACAGCGCCGGGAAGCGCAGAATCAGGTCACCGAGAACGCCGCCGGTGCCGCTCGGCAAGGGCCAGGTCGTCGGCGGGGGAAAACAACCCACGGCAGCGGCCGCCACCAGCGCCCCGGCCAACCAGGCGGCAATCCGCGCAGGGATGCGATGCAGGCGCCGACCGCCAATAAGGGCGAATGACCAGGCCAGCACCGGCAGAAGCGCGAGCAGGCTGCCGAGCCCGAAGAACTGCATCATCAGATCGGCAAATACGGCGCCGGACAACCCCAGCACATTGGTCGGCGGATTTTCAGTCGCATAGGAGAGACTGGGGTCGGACACGTTCCAGGTCGCAAGCGCCGCGACCGCCATGACCAGAGCAAGGAAGAGAGAAAAACCGAGAAGGGCCGAGAGTTGCCGAAACACGAACGCGGTGAACGCAAAACGGGTGGGATGATCGGGAAGCACTGTCGATTGGCCTCTGCTCATGGGTCTCGCAATCCGTCCTGTTGGCGTGTGTGCCGGGATACTGCAGGCATGCGAGCATCCTATGGCCAGTCCTCACCCTAAGGCACCGACGGTTAATGTCGCATTAACCATGTGCGACATGGATGCGGAGTTGCTGAAAAACAAACGCCCGGGCACAAGGCCCGGGCGCAGCATGCGAAGTTAGAGAAGATCTGGCTATCAGTTGTGGTAGGCAGCTTCGCCGTGCGAGGCGAGGTCGAGACCTTCGCGCTCGGCTTCGACCGGAACACGCAGACCGATGACGACGTCGACGATCTTGTAGAGAACGATTGAGCCAATACCGCACCACAGCAAGGTGACGACAACGGCCTTGAGCTGGGTCATGAACTGGCCGGCCATGGTCACACCTTCGGCATAACCGATGCCACCGAGCGAAGCGGAAGCGAAGATGCCGGTTGCAAGTGCGCCGAACAGGCCGCCGATGCCGTGAACGCCGAAGACGTCAGCGGTATCGTCGTAACCGAACTTGTTCTTCACAACCGCGACGAAGAAGTAGCACAGCGGCGAAACGATCAGACCCATGACGATCGCACCCATCGGGCCGGCGATGCCAGCGGCCGGGGTGATTGCAACGAGACCTGCAATCATGCCGGAAGCCGCACCCAGCATGGAAGCCTTACCACGCGTGAAGGCTTCGACGAGAACCCAGGACACGACGGCAGCGGCAGTAGCGATGAAGGTGTTGACCGTGGCCAGCATCGCGCCGCCCGAAGCTTCGAGGTTCGAGCCGGCATTGAAGCCAAACCAGCCGACCCAGAGCATCGCTGCACCAACAAGCGTCAGAGTCATGGAATGCGGAGCCATCATGTCCTTACCGTAGCCGGTACGCTTGCCGACCATGATTGCGCCGATCAGACCGGCAACACCGGCATTGATGTGGACGACGGTGCCGCCGGCGAAGTCAAGCGCGCCCCAGCCGAAGATCAGACCATTGGCATCCCAGACCATATGGGCGATGGGGAAGTAGACGAAGGTGACCCAGAGCAGGCAGAAGAGCACCGAAGCCGAGAACTTGATGCGTTCGGCGAAAGCACCGACGATGAGGGCCGGCGTGATCGCCGCGAAGGTCATCTGGAACAACATGAAGATGTATTCCGGAATGACGGCATCCGAGAAGGTTGCAGCCGTGCTGTCCGGCGTTACGCCAGCCAGGAACAGCTTGCCAAAGCCGCCGAAGAAGGCGTTCGTAGAGCCACCAAATGCGAATGAGTAACCGTAGATAACCCAGACAAGCATGATGGCGGAGCCG
The DNA here is from genome assembly GCF_056314065.1 of Allorhizobium sp. DMC15. Classification (NCBI taxonomy): domain Bacteria; kingdom Pseudomonadati; phylum Pseudomonadota; class Alphaproteobacteria; order Hyphomicrobiales; family Rhizobiaceae; genus Allorhizobium; species Allorhizobium sp. DMC15. The sequence continues at coordinate 180,193 of NZ_JBQUZB010000004.1, read as the reverse complement.
ATGACCGTGCACTGCATCAGCACCGACAGCATATTCTTGGCTCGAACGAGACCGCCATAAAACAGGGCTAGTCCGGGGATGAGCATGAAGAGGACGAGAATGGTGCAAAGGAACATGAAGGCGGTATCGCCCTTGTTCGGCACCGGAGCGGCAGCGACGGCTTCGGCGGCTGCCGGGGCAGCTTCTTGCGCGAAGGCAATGGCCGGCGCCAGCAGGGCTGCCGACGCGGCGCCAAGGCGCACGAGATTGGAATTCAACTTGGCAAATGACATCAGTAACAACTCCCCTAAAAGCCGTTCTTACAGAGCTTCGGTATTGGTTTCGCCGGTGCGGATGCGCACGGCCTGATCGATCGAGTAGACAAAGATCTTGCCGTCGCCGATCTGTCCGGTCTTCGCAGACGAAGCGATCGCTTCGACAGCCTTGTCCGCGAGTTCGGTCGAGACGGCGATCTCGATCTTCAGTTTCGGCAGAAAGCTCACGGCGTATTCGGTGCCGCGGTAGATCTCGGTGTGCCCCTTCTGGCGGCCGTAACCCTTGACCTCAGTCACGGTCAGGCCCTGGATCCCCACAGCCGTCAGGGCTTCGCGCACCTCGTCCAGTTTGAACGGCTTGATGATAGCCATCACAATCTTCATCTGGTTTCCCATCCTTTGCTTGTCCTCGGCGCGGAGCCGACTCTCCTTGCCGCTGGCAGGAACTGTTTCGCTAGCGACCGAGGAGGGACATTCAAATGGTGTGCCAGTTTCGTGACGACTCACAAGCCTTTGAAATGTAAAGGTTTTGTAAATGGAAGCCAATAAACGAGCAGATGAGCGCGCAATGTGCGCACAAAAATTATGCAAGTTTAGAAAATTGATGTCGTTTTAGTCATTTGCCCGTTTGCGGATCAGGCCTTCCTGAGCAACGGATGCGACAAGGTGTCCGTCACGGCTGAAGATACTGCCGCGGGTCATACCGCGAGCACCGGCAGCACTCGGACTGTCCTGCGTATAGAGCAGCCAGTCCTCCAGGCTGCAGGGACGATGGAACCACATAGCATGGTCGAGACTGGCCACCTGAAGTTCCGGATCGAAAATCGACGTACCATGGGCATAAAGCGATGTGTCGAGAAGCGTCATGTCCGAGAGGTAGGCGAGGATCGCCGCCTGATAGTGCCGGTCTGCCGGGACGCTTCCGGAAGCGCGGACCCAGATATGTGCCTCCGGCTCAAGCTTTTCCTTCGACAGATAATGCACGAGCGATGTCGGCCGGATCTCGATCGGACGTTCGCGGCCCCAGTATTTCTTCACCGTCTCTGGCGCCTGAGCGAGGAACGCCGCTCGAAACTCCGCCTCTCCCATCAACTGCTCCGGCTGGGGCACAGCGGGCATTAAGATCTGATGATCGAAGCCCGGTTCCTCCACCTGGAAGGAGGCCGACATCGAGAAAATCGCCTTGCCGTGCTGGATTGCGACGACTCGTCGCGTCGTGAAGGAAGCGCCATCGCGGATGCGCTCGACCTGGTAGACGATCGGAATGGAAGGATCGCCCGGGCGCATGAAATACGCGTGCAGGGAATGCACGATCCGATCGATATCCACGGTCCTTTGCGCGGCCATCAGGGCTTGCGCGATCACCAACCCGCCGAAGACGCGCTGCCAGCCATTCTGCGGACTGCTGCCGCGAAACAGATTTTCTTCCAGCTTTTCCAGATCGAGGCGCTCGATCAGATCCCGCATTGGCTTAGTCTGTTCAGCTGGCTGCGACATAATGCATGGCTCCGCTTATAGGCACCCGTTCAAGCCTGATCTATATAGGGGGCTCAAGGTCCACAAGAGTAAAGGAATGCGCCATGCTGGATGTGGTTGTCGTCGGCGGTGGCTATGTCGGTCTTTCCGTAGCTGTTTCGATCAAGCAGGCCGCGCCGCATCTCGCCGTGGAAGTGATCGAAGCCGCGCCGGAGGACGCTTGGAAGAAGGATCCCAGAGCCTCCGCCATTATAGCGGCGGCGACGAAGATGCTCGACGTTTTCGGCCTATGGGATCGCATAGAGCCGGATGCACAACCCATCAACAAAATGATCGTGACTGATTCGAAGACGTCCGATCCCGTCCGCCCTGTCTTCCTAACGTTCGACGGCGCCGTCGATGACGGGCGTCCGTTTGCCCACATGATTCCCAATACCAGCATGGTCGCAGCCCTGCGCGATGCCTGCGCAGACCGGGGCATCACGATCCGTCACGGTTTGAGGGCGACCGACTTCAGAAACACCGGTCCGTTCGCGGAACTCACCCTTTCCGACGGCAGCAAGATGGACGCCAGACTTGTCGTCGCATGCGACGGGGTACGCTCGAAGCTGCGCGACCTCGCCGGCATCAAGACGGTAACCTGGCAATACGGGCAGTCGGGCATTGTCACGACCGTTGAACACGAGCGGCCGCATGAAGGTGTTGCGGAGGAGCACTTCCTGCCCGCCGGCCCCTTCGCCATCCTGCCGCTCAAGGGCAACCGCTCCTCTCTGGTCTGGACCGAACGCACGCAGGACGCAGATCGCCTGGTTGCATCGGATGACCTGCTCTTCGAAGCGGAGTTGGAACGACGCTTCGGCCACAAGCTCGGCACCATCCGCGCCACGCAGGACCGTCGCGCCTTCCCGCTCGGACTGACGCTGGCGCGCGCCTTCATCGCACCGCGGCTGGCGCTGGCCGGCGATGCCGCCCACGGCATTCATCCGATTTCCGGCCAGGGCCTCAACCTGGGCTTCAAGGATGTCGCCGCTTTGGCGGAGACGGTGGTCGAAGCCGATCGATTGGGGCTGGATATCGGCTCCGTCAACGTCTTGGAACGCTACCAGATCTGGCGACGGTTCGACACCTTCCGCATGGGGGTGACGACAGACGTTCTCAATCGCCTGTTTTCAAACGACATAACGCCAATCAGGGTGCTGCGGGATTTCGGGCTGGGCATTGTCGAGGGACTTCCGGCATTGAAGAACTATTTCATCCGGGAAGCAGCAGGATCTGCCGCGCACAATCGTCCGCGCCTGCTTGGCGGCCAGCAGATCTGAGCAGGTCGGTTCGCCGTCCGCTATCTCCGCTTAGATCGGCATCTCGAGCTTTCGCGCTTCGGAAACCAGCATGATGGGAATTCCGTCACGGATCGGATAGGCGAGCCTCGCCTTTTCCGACACGAGTTCGTTCTTTTCTCGGTCGTACTTGAGTATGCCCTGCGTCAGGGGGCAAACGAGGAGTTCGAGCATCTTCGGATCGACCAGACTGGTCGTCTTTTCTTCCATCACGAGCCTACTGAAGCATGGTATCGCCCTCGCCGAAGGTGCGGGCAAGTACGATTTCGGTGATGGCAATCAGCGTCTCGGCACGGGTCTTGAGATCCGGCGCCTCCAGCAATGCCTGCTTTTCCGCCGGTCCGAAAGGCGACATCATGGACAGCGAGTTCACCAACGTAATGTTGGATGCACGCTCGACACTTTCCCAGTCGGCTTCCAGCTTGTTGGCTTCAAGATAAGCCCGAAATGCCGAAAGAAGGCCGGACCGGTCGACCTGCGCCTCATCCTCGGAATGCGTAAGATCGGCAACGAACGGCGCGATGTGAAAGCTGCGATACGGCTTGGAGCTTGCTACCTCGTCCAACAGCCGGAACCGGCAAACGCCGGCAAGCGACACGATATAGCGTCCATCCCCCGTCTCGGTGAAGGAGGTGATACGGCCAATGCAGCCGACGGGCGCCAGTGCCGGACGCTCCGGCAGAATATCCGCCTGCACTTCGGTGAGTGCCGGCTGAATCATGCCGATGAGACGGTTCCCCGCCATAGCCGCATCGAGCATGGCGAGATATCGCGGCTCGAAAATATTGAGCGGCAACTGCCCGCCCGGAAGGAGCAGGGCGCCCGAAATCGGAAAGACAGGCACCGTTTCCGGGAGATCCTCTGCGGTTAAATATCTGGCATTTCCCACTTGCATCGAAGCACATCCTGTCCGGAAGAGCCGGCGTTCATTCCTGCTTCTATCTGGTTCGCTTCGGCCAAAACTCAAGGCCGGGAGCTGCTCACGAAAACAGGATCGACGAGAGCTTGCGCCGCGCCATCACGGTCGCCGGGTCCTTCGGCCCCCAGACTTCGAAGAACTGCAGAAGCTGCTTGCGTGCACCGTCGTCCTCAAAGGACCGGTCGCGCTTCATGATGAGGAGGAGGTGTTCTGCCGCTTCCTCGCGGCGTCCCTCCACATTGCGAATTTTGGCGAGCTTCATCCGCGCCGCGTGGTCATCGGGATGGAGCGACAAAGTGTGTTCGAGCGCGACGGGATCGCCAAGTTTGCGCGCCTCCTCGATCTGATCGAGCCGCTTCAGAAGAGCCTGAACCTCCGGCGCTTTCGAGAGCTCCTCAGGCAACTGGGTCAGAAGCTCGCGCGCACGCTGGTGCTGATTGGCGCCGATCATGCAATCGGCCATACCGGCGATCGCCTGTATGTTGTCAGGGTCTGCCTGCAGGACGGCAGCAAACAGCTGGGCGGCACCGTCGATGTCACCTGCCGTGAGAAGGCCGGCAGCTTCGTCGAGAACAGCCGCGATTTCGGCAGCCTGATCAGCGCCCGCCGGGCCGGCGATCTTGTCGATGAATGCTTTCACCTGGCTCTCGGGCAACGCTCCCATGAAGCCGTCGGCAGGGCGGCCGTTGACAAAAGCGACGACGGCGGGGATTGACTGGATGCCGAGCTGTCCGGCGACCGAGGGATGGTCGTCGATGTTCATCTTGACCAGCTTGACGCGTCCGCCGGCTTCCTTGACGGCCTTTTCGATCACAGGCGTCAGTTGCTTGCAGGGCCCGCACCAGGGCGCCCAGAAATCGACGAGAACCGGCTGGTTGCGCGATTCGTCCATGACGTCGCGGGCAAAGTTTGCCGTCGTCGTGTCCTTGATCAGATCGCCTGAGGGGGAGTTGGCCTGAGGAGCGTCACCGAACTGTGCCTTGGCCGTCATGGTCTGGTTGCCATATCCGCCATATGGATTGCCGTACTCACTCATCGTCTATCTCCCGCCTGTGTTGCGACCTCGATAAGCCGCCATGCTTGCCGTTAAGATCGTATGTCAGGCCGTTACTTTCAAGACAAGCGGCGTGTGCCCGGTGGCCTCCATGAAGCGGATCAGATCGTCCCGCGCAATCGATGTGGTCGCATCGTTGGAAAGAGGATGGCAGTTGATGACCTCATGCTCCATCAACTCGCTGTCGAGGATGAAGGTGACGTTCTTACCCGTATCGTTGATCGCGCCGAATGCCGTCACGGAACCCGGAGCGACACCGAGATACTCCATCAGCTTCTCAGGCTTGCCGAAGGACACCTTGCTGGCCGCACCGATAATCGTATGCACAGTCTTCAGATCAACGGAGGCGTTCTCCTCGACGGTCAGCAGGAAGAAGTTGTCCTTCTTGTCCTTGACGAAAAGGTTCTTCGTATGACCTCCGGGGATCTCGTCGCGCAGGGAAACCGACTCAGCGACCGTGAAGACGGGCGGGTGCGTCTTGGTGGTGTACCCGATTCCGAGTTCGTCGAGGAAACGGAAGAGATCAGCGGCGGTTCTGGTTGTCGTCATGTTTGTCCTCACTGTGAATTGTCGGGGGCACCGACAGTGCGACTATCAGATTTTCTCCACAGCAATAGGTCCAGGACCGACCTCGCGCAATCTTTTCAGTGCTCGAAAAGCCCGGAAAACCTGAGCTTTGTCAGAGCGTTGTCTGGTTTTGGATTTTTTTTCGCGCCGATCCGTCATTTCCCTGTTGCATTTGAAAATCGGTTGGGCCATATAGCGCCCGTCGCCGCAAGACGGACGGCCCACGATCCAGACACTACCCCAGGATCGCGGTTGATGAGCGGGTGTAGCTCAGGGGTAGAGCACAACCTTGCCAAGGTTGGGGTCGGGCGTTCGAATCGCCTCACCCGCTCCATTTTCTCCGGAAGTGATTGCAAGATTGGCTGGACACCTCAGGGCGTCGCGTTGTCTATTCTGCCGAAACATCGGGAGATATGGCATGGCAGGACGTCTGGCAGGAAAAGTGGCGATCATTTCGGGCGGAGCGACCGGGATGGGCGGCGCATCATCTAGGCTGTTTGCGAGCGAAGGTGCCAAGGTCGCCATCATCGATCGCAACAAATCTGCAGCCGAGGAAACAGCACACATCATTCGTTTAGCGGGTGGCGTTGCTGAGGTTTTCCAAGCTGATGTGTCGGATGAGCATCAGGTGAATGCGGCGGTCAGGGCGGTAGAGGGGGCGCTTGGGCCTGCTACCGTGCTTTTCAACCACGCCGGGACCATCGTCATCAAACCATTCCTTGAAACGACTCTGGAGGAATGGGACTGGCTGCATGCGGTCAATGTCCGCTCGATGTTTCTCATGACACGTGCCGTTTTGCCGGGCATGATCGCGGCAGGGGGCGGCTCGATCGTCTGCACCTCCTCGATTTCGGCCGTCGCCGCGACCCCGATGGAGGTTCTCTATGACACCACCAAGGGTGCGGTGCACATGTTTGCGCGGGCGATCGCAGTTGAGTTCCGCGATCGCAACATTCGCTGCAATGCCGTCTGTCCCGGGTTCATCCGCACACCCCACGGGCTGCGGGAGGTAGCGGAACTGACGGCGCACGGTGTCGACGTCTCCGAAGCCGCGATTGCCGCTCAGCAGGGACGAATCGGCGAACCCGAGGACGTCGCGCGGGCCGCTCTATATCTTGCCAGTGACGACTCGCAGTTCGTCAACGGCGTGCACCTGTTCGTCGACAACGGCTTCACCGCCATCTGACCTCAGTTTTTTGAAAACACATAATCCGTTTCCTGGCGAAGCACCTCGCCGGGTCGCAGAATCGCGCTTGGAAAACCTGCATGGTTCACTGCATCCGGCCAGATCTGTGTTTCCAGGCAGAAACCGGCATAGGGACCATAGCGGCGCCCTCGGAGGCCGGGAACGGCAACATCGAGATAGACACCGGCATAGAACTGGATGCCAGGCTCTGTGGTCAGAACCTCCATGGCAACCCCGGAGTTGACGCTGCGCGCCAGTGCCACGCTGCGTTTACCGGTACGATGGTTTGAAAGGCAGAAATTGTGATCATATCCGAACTGCCCTGCCTCTGACTTGAACCGGATCGGCCGCATCTCGCGGAAGTCGAAGGCCGTGTTCTCGACGGATCGAATTTCGCCGGTTGGGATGAGCTTGTCGTCGACCGGTGTGTAATGATCGGCGGCGATCATAAGATCGTGGCCCAGTATGTCGGACCGGCCATCAAGATTGAAATAGGCATGATGGCAGACATTCGCGATCGTCGGTTTGTCGGTGATCGTCTCATAGACGGCTGCGAAAACTCCGCCTTCCTTTAACGCAAAGCTTGCCCTGGTCCGTGTGGTTCCCGGATATCCAGCCCGGCCATCGCGGTCGACGGCCTCCATGACGACAAAGTCGGATCCCTGGTCCAAAATCGTCCAGTTCTGACGCGCCATCCCGCCCGAGCCGCCGTGAAGATGGGTGAGCCCCTTTTCGTTCAGTTCCAGCTGGTAGTGAACGCCATCTATGGAGAAGCGGCCGTCACCGATGCGGTTGGCGCAGCGGCCGGGCGTTGCGCCGAAATAGGGCGAATGGTCGAGATAGCTGGCAAGATCCTCGAACCCGAGAACCAGCGGCGCATCGTGTCCCTCCAGCCGCAGATCCTGCAGGACCGCGCCGAAGGTGATGATCGAGGCCGTCAGGCCACCGCCCTTCAGCACAACCTTTTCGACCACCTCGCCGCCGGGCATCGTGCCGAACACCGTTTTTGTCATGTTTTTCTCCTCGCCTCGTATCTTAAAGTCTTTTCCGCACTATCGCGCCAGTTCACGCGCAGCAGTCTCCAGGCCGCGCAGTGTCAGCGGATACATCCGGTCACCGATAAGCCGCCGAATCAGGCCGACGGACATCGTATAGTCCCAATTCGCCTGCGGCATCGGGTTGATCCAGAGATACCGGCGAAAGTGGTCGGTCAATCGTGTGAGCCAGGCCGCACCGCTTTCGCTGTTCCAGTGCTCCACCGAGCCGCCGGGATGGGTGATTTCGTAGGGGCTCATGGCCGCATCGCCGACGAAGATCAGCCGGTAATCCGAGCCGAAGGTCCTGATGACATCAGCTGTCGGAATGGTATCGGCATGGCGGCGCTGGTTGTCCTTCCAGACGCGCTCATAGGGGCAATTATGGAAGTAGAAATACTCCATGTGCCGGAATTCGGAGCGGGCCGCCGAAAACAGCTCCTCCACCTCGCGCACATGGTCGTCCATCGAGCCGCCGATATCGAAAAACATCAGAAGCTTCACGGCATTACGCCGCTCGGCTTGTGTCTTCACATCCAGATAGCCGTGCTCGGCGGTGGAGCGGATCGTGCCGGCGAGATCGAGTTCCTCTGCCGCCCCTTCACGCACGAAGCGGCGCAGGCGTCGCAGCGCCACCTTGATGTTGCGCGTGCCGAGCTCGACGCGGTCATCGAGATTGCGGAATTCTCTGCTGTCCCAGACCTTCACCGCGCGTCGATGGCGGCTTTCCTCCTGGCCGATGCGCACGCCTTCCGGATTGTAGCCATAGGCGCCGAAGGGCGAGCTGCCGGCCGTGCCGATCCATTTGTTGCCGCCCTGATGGCGCTCCTTCTGTTCGGCGAGCCGTTTCTTAAGCGTTTCCATCAGCGTGTCGAAGCCGCCGAGGCTCTCAATCAGCTTCTTGTCCTCGTCCGAGAGGTGCTTTTCCGCCAGCTTGCGCAGCCAGTCATCGGGGATCGCGTGCTGATCGACACCATCCGCGGCCGCCTCGCCCAGGATACCGCCAAAGATCTCGGAAAAGACCCGGTCGAAGCGATCGATGAAGCGCTCGTCCTTCACCAGGGTGGTGCGGGCGAGGTAATAGAAGCCTTCCGGGTCGAAATCGACGAGACCCGCTTCCAGTCCCTCGAGCAGCGCCAGGTATTCCCGCAAAGTCACGGGAACCTTCTCTTCTTTCAGGCGCAGGAAAAAGGGCAAAAACATCGGACGAAGACGGCTCAGTTTACAGGCGGCGGCATCCTGTCACAGAGGACGCCGCCTGTCCCATCAAAATCCGCTGCCGGTTCTCATTACCCGTCAGCCTGCCAGATCCTTGCCGATCTCGTTCAGATCATAGGGCGTCATCTGGTAGATCTCGTTGATCCAATTGCCGAACAAGAGATGCGCATGGCCGCGCCAGCGATTGAGCGGCGTCAGCGTGTCGTCATTGTGCGGGAAATAGTTGTGCGGCAGCTTGATCGGGATTCCGGCCGTCTTGTCGCGGAAATATTCGTCGCCCAACGAAGTGGAATCGTATTCGACATGGTTGAACATGTAGAGCCGGTTTGCCCGCTTCTCCTGCACCAGGCACACACCCATCTCCTCGGATTCAAGCAGGATCTTCAGCTCCGGCACCTTCTCGATGTCTTCGCGACGCACTTCCGTCCAGCGCGACACCGGCACCTGGAAATCGTCGGAGAAGCCGTTGAGATAGACGGAGGACGGCGCGAGGTTGCGGTGGCGATAGACGCCGAAGGCCTTTTCCTTCAGCGGATGCTTCGGCACCTTGTGGAAGTGGTAGATCGCCGCCATGCCGCCCCAGCAGACATTCATGGTCGAATGCACATTGGTCTCGGTCCAGTCCAGGATTTCCTGCAGTTCCGGCCAGTAGGTGACTTCCTCGAAGGGCAGCGTCTCGACCGGCGCACCGGTGATGATGAAGCCGTCGAACTTGCGATCCTTCACCTCGTCCCAGGTCTGGTAGAAGGAGAGGAGATGCTCTTCCGGCGTGTTCTTGGCCTTGTGGCCACCGACACGCACCAGCGTCAGTTCCACCTGCAGAGGCGAAGCACCGATCAGTCGGGCAAATTGCACCTCGGTCTTGATCTTGTTGGGCATGAGGTTAAGCAGGCCGATCTGCAGCGGGCGAATGTCCTGGCGAATGGCCACGGTTTCGGTCATGACCCGCACGCCCTCATGCACGAGGGTTTCAAAGGCGGGCAGCGTATCGGGAATTCGGATCGGCATCTTACTCTCGACTTTCCTTTGTCACGGCGGTTCGAGACCGCGGAAACAAAAATACCGGCAGCTTCGATATCGCCACCGGTCCTCGGAAAGTCTCGACTTGCCTCGGCCCTTTAGCGACTTATTTTACGTGGCTGCAAGCCGACCGGCCAAATCACCACGGGACGAAGTGTTCTTTACGCCTGTCTCCAGTGCGAATCAATGGGCAGATCTTCCCTGCGCTATTGTCGGCAGCAACTCACCGCCATGCCGTCAGTTGCCCCAGACCACGGCTTCCTCATGCCTCTTGATGAGGTGCTTGAGGTCATTGAAGCTGGACCGCACGAAGCTTGCAAACTGCTCGACGGCGGGAGACCGGGCCGCATCAACACGGCGCAAGATGGCCAGCGCCCTGTCGGGATGCGGAATGTTGATTGGCAGGGCGGTGATTGTCTTTTCCTTGCGCTGGGCGAAGACCACACTGTGTGGCATGACTGTGAGCGCATCTGCAGCCTTCAGGTAGTTCACCACGCTGGCGAGCGAACCACCCGAATAGCGGATTCGGATTTCCGTTGCCCCGAAGGACAGGAGCAGAGCTCTCAGATCCGCAAGCAGCGGGCTTCCCGGCGGCGGAGCCACCCAGGCGTAATCCAGAAGGTGAAACGGCTGCAGTCGGCGCTTGAGGAGGAGGGGATGGGTGACACGGCAGGCAATCACGTTGCGGCCGGGCAGGATCTGCTGGAAAGCCAGCCCCGAGCCTTCATCGAGAATATCGATCGGGCAGATCGCAAGATCGATCTGGTCCGCCTTGAGGGCAGCACGCAGATCGGGAAAATAGCCATAGGACTGGTCGATCCGGACGTCCGGATGCGTCGCCTGGAACTCGGCGCACATGCCGGCAATCAGCGAGTCCATGAAGAAGGGGCTGCCGGCGACGCGCACCACGCCGCTCTTGCCAACCCTGAAACTCTCCATCAGATCGGAGGCCTTTCGCGAAGCCGCCAACATCGTAAGCCCATGTTCCGCCAACGCAATCCCGAGCGGTGTCGGCTGTAGCGGGCGCCGACCCTTGATGAAGAGCGGTTCGCCCACGCGCTTTTCCAGCATCGACAAGGTGCGCGACACCGCCGGCTGCGCGAGCCCCAGGAGGGCCGCACCTTCCGTCACGCCGCCCGTTTTGACCACGGCAGCCAGCTGGATCAGATGTCGCTCGTCAAACTTCATAACGGATTGTTATATTGGCACCTAAACAAATCATCAATCCTGCCTGAAAGCACTGCTAGCTTCCTCTCGACCAGCAATGCGGATTTGGGAGGAGATGCATGTCGCGGGCCGCAGACCTCATCACCTTTGACGAAGCGACCTCATCAGAGGCGTTCACCAGCCGCTTCGGCATGCCCGATGACGCGACCGCACGTCTGCTCTCCGCCGTGGTCTGTCATGTGCATGATGTCATCAAGGAATTTCGTCCGACACCGGACCAATGGCGCAAGGTCCTCGACTTCCTGACCGAAGTCGGCCACGCCTCGGACGAACGTCGTCAGGAATGGGTGCTATTTTCCGATCTCGTCGGCGCCTCTGCGCTTGTCGAAGAGATCAATTCCCGCCGTCCCCCGGGTGCTACCCCCAACACGATCCGCGGCCCCTTCTTCCGGACTGACACACCGGAGCGCGCACTCGGCAGTTCCATCTCGCTCGACGGCGCAGGCGAGCCGCTGCTGGTCGAGGGCCGCGTCGAAGATCTGGACGGCCTGCCGGTCACCACCGCCGAAATCATCACCTGGCAGGCGAATGCCGAAGGCTACTACGAAAACCAGCAGCCGGATCTCCAGCCGGAATTCAATCTGCGGGGCCTGTTCCATCCAGATCAGGACGGCAGGTTCCACTACCGTACGGTCCGTCCGGCGGGCTACGGCGTCCCCGGTGACGGTCCTGTGGGGCGGCTATTCGCCCAGGCGGGTTATCCGCTGCACCGTCCGGCCCATCTGCATTTCGTCGTCCGCGCCCCGGGTTTCGAGACGATCACCACCCACATCTACGACGCGGACGATCCAAGGCTTGGCGAAGACGCGCTGTTCGGTGTTCGGCCGGAATTGGTGCATTCGTTCGAGCAGACCCTGATCGACGGCAAGCCGGCCTCACGCGTCAACATCCGTTTCGTCATGGTCCGCGCCCGTCCCGGGAGGAGCAAATGAAGAGCTTCACCTATGCCGGCAACCCAGCCCGCATTCTCTTTGGTTCCGGCCGCAGCGCAGAGGTCGGTAGCGCCGTTGAGGCGCTGGGCTGCCGCCGCGCGCTGGTCCTGTCGACGCCTCACCAGAAGGCGGATGCCGAAGCCCTGTCGGAGCGCCTGGGTCCCCTCTCCGTCGGCGTCTTCTCAGGTGCCGTCATGCATACCCCCATCGATGCCACGGAGACCGCCCTGAAGGTCGTCCGTGACGCGGACGCCGACTGCGTCGTCTCCCTCGGCGGCGGCTCCACCACTGGGCTCGGCAAGGCAATTGCCTACCGCAGCGATCTGCCACAGGTCGTCATCCCCACGACCTATGCCGGCTCCGAAGTTACCCCGATCCTCGGCCAGACCGAAGGCGGCCGAAAGACCACGGTCCGAAACGCGAGCATCCTGCCGGAAGTCGTCATCTACGATCCGGAACTTACGCTCGGCCTGCCCGTCGGCATGAGCGTCACGAGCGGCCTCAACGCCATGGCCCATGCCGTCGAAGGTCTCTATGCCCAGGATCGCAACCCGGTCTCGACGCTGATGGCGCTCGACGGTTTGCGGGCATTCCGGGACAGCCTCCCGGTTCTGGTGAGAAGCCCTCGTGATCCTGATGCGCGGGCGGAAGCGCTCTATGGCGCCTGGCTTTGCGGGACCGTGCTCGGCACCGTCGGCATGGCACTGCACCACAAGATCTGCCACACGCTGGGCGGCTCGTTCGATACGCCGCATGCCGAAACCCATGCAGTCATGCTGCCGCACACGGCCGCCTTCAACGCCGAGGCGGCGCAAGCGGAACTCTCAGGCGCCGCCGAACTCTTCGGCGGTTCGATTGGCGCTGGTCTCTGGGACTTTGCCAAGTCGATCGGCGCGCCGCTGTCGCTCAAGGATTTCGGGCTCACTGAAGCCGATCTCGATCGTGCCGCCGATATCGCCACGGAAAACCCCTACTGGAACCCGCGTCCGATTGATCGGACGTCGATCCGCACACTTCTGCAACAGGCCTGGGAGGGCGTCAGGCCCGACTGACCGATGAGACATCTCGCGCGCTGCGCGCTCTTTGGGAGGAGAGACGATGATGGGAGGAAACATGATTACGCGACGCAAATTCCTGCAGACGACGGCAGCGGGCGGCGCCGTACTGGCGACCTCGGGCCTCGCGGCCCCTGCGATTGCGCAGTCAGCGGCGGTTAAGCTTGGTTATGTCAGTCCGCAGACCGGACCGCTCGCGGGCTTCGGTGAAGCCGACAAGTTCGTCATCGACAGCTTCCTCGCCACGACGAAGAAGATGGGTCTGAACTACGAGGTGATCGTCAAGGACAGCCAGTCAAACCCGAACCGCGCGGCGGAAGTCGCCAAGGAACTGATCGTCGACAACGAGATCAACCTGATGCTCGTCTCCTCGACGCCGGAAACCACCAATCCGGTCTCGACCACCTGCGAAGCCGAGCAGATCCCCTGCCTGTCGACGGTTGCCCCCTGGCAGCCCTGGTTCATCGGGCAGCAGGGCAATCCCGGCGACCCGGCAAGTTGGAAGCCTTTCAACTACGCTTATCACTTCTTCTGGGGTCTTGAGGACATCATCGCCGTCTTCACCGGCATGTGGGGCCAGATCGAGACCAACAAGAAGGTTGGCGGTCTCTTCCCGAATGACGGCGACGGCAATGCCTGGGGTGACAAGGTCGTCGGCTTCCCGCCGGTGCTCGAAAAGCTCGGCTATGGCCTGACCGATACCGGCCGCTACCAGAACCTGACCGACGATTTCTCTGCCCAGATCAACGCCTTCAAGCAAGCCGAGACAGAGATCCTCACCGGCGTGATGATCCCGCCTGACCTCACCACGTTCTGGAACCAGGCCAAGCAGCAGGGCCTCAAACCCAAGATCGCCTCGATCGGCAAGGCGCTGCTTTTCCCGCAGACCGTCGAAGCCCTGGGCGATGCCGGCCACAACCTCTCGACCGAAGTCTGGTGGACGCCGACTCATCCCTTCAAGTCCTCGCTGACAGGCGAGACGGCTGCCGATGTGGCAACTGCCTTTACCACCGCGACCGGTCGCCCCTGGACACAGCCGATCGGCTTTGCCCATGCGCTCTTCGAACTGGCGGTCGACGTCATGAAGCGTGCGGAAGACGTGACGGATGGCGATGCGGTAGCCAAGGCGATCGGCGAAACTAAGCTGGACACGCTGGTCGGGCCGATCGCCTGGAACAACGCCAACCTGCCGCCCTTCGCCCAGAAGAACGTCGCCAAGACGCCGCTTGTCGGCGGCCAGTGGCGCCTCAAAACCGGCGGCGGTTACGACCTCGTGGTCGTCGAGAACGGCCAGGCACCGAACATCCCGCTCGGCGGCAAGATGGAAGCGTTGGGGTGATTGCAGCGGATGCGACACCCCCCTCTGTCCTGCCGGACATCTCCCCCTCAAGGGGGGAGATCACGAAGAGGCTAGGCCTGCGCCAAGCAAACAGACGTCGAAAATGCGGGAAGTTGGCGCCGCTATCCGATCTCCCCCCTTGAGGGGGAGATGGTCGGCAGACCAGAGGGGGGGGTAACCCAGATGAGAACGGCAGATTTTTCCAAGAAAGCAGTGTCCATGCCGATCCTGGAACTGAATGGTGTGTCGAAATCCTTCGGGGCCCTCGTGGTCGCCGAGGATATCGGCTTTTCCGTCGAACCCGGCGAGGCGCTGGGTATCATCGGACCGAACGGCGCCGGCAAATCGACGCTGTTCAACCTGATCACCGGCAACCTCTCCGTCGCCAAAGGCACGGTTCATTTCGATGGCCGAGACGTGACCAATGTCCCGCCCATGCAGCGCTGCTTTGCCGGCATGGGCCGCACTTTCCAGATCCCGCAGCCTTTCGAGCGGCTGACGGTTTATGAGAACCTGCTCGTCGCCGGCGCCTTCGGCAGCGAAAGCAGCGAAGCGGACGTCGCAGAGTTCTGCGCCGAAATCCTGGTCGAAACGGGCCTGATCGCCAAGGCCAACCGCCCGGCCGGCAGCCTCACTTTGCTCGAGCGCAAACGGCTGGAACTCGCCCGCGCGCTCGCCACCAAGCCCAAGCTTCTGCTGCTCGACGAGATCGCCGGCGGGCTGACCGAGGGCGAATGCCGTCAGCTGGTCACCACGATCAAGCGCGTGCATCAGCGCGGCATGGCGACCATCTGGATCGAGCACGTGTTGCATGCCTTGAACGCAGTCGCCGAGAAGATCCTCGTCCTGAACTTTGGACGCGTCATCGGCCATGGCGATCCGCAGACCATCATGAATTCGCGCGAGGTGCGCGAAATCTATCTGGGCATGGAGGTCTGACAGATGAGCCTCATCGAAACGAAGAACCTCACCGCCTTCTATGGCGACTTCCAGGCCCTGTTCGGCGTCGATCTCGTTCTCAATCCCGGCGAGACGATCGCGGTCATAGGCGCAAACGGCGCCGGCAAATCGACGCTAATGCGCTCGATAGCAGGCGTGTTGCGCAACGAACCCGCAGCCATCTTGCATCGGGGCCAGCCGATCGGCGCGCTTGGTTCCCCGGATGTCATGGCCCGCGGCATTGCGCTGGTGCCGGAAGGCCGCCGGCTTTTCCCGTCGCTCACGGTCGAGGAAAACCTGCTGGTCGGTCGCCACGGCAGAAAGGTTGATGGGCCCTGGTCGCTTGAAACCGTATACGAGCTCTTCCCGATCCTGAAGGAGCGGCGCCGCAATCCCTCGACGGCACTGTCCGGCGGGCAGCAGCAGATGGTCGCGATCGGCCGCGCGCTGATGTCCAATCCCGAAGTGCTGCTCTGCGACGAGTTGAGCCTCGGCCTTGCCCCCGTCGTCATCAAGGACATCTACGCCGCCTTCCCGCGCATCCGGGAAACGGGTGCGGCCATCGTCATCGTCGAGCAGGACATTGCCCAGGCGCTGAAGGTCGCGGACCGCGTCTATTGCATGATGGAAGGCCGGGTCACGCTCGAGGGACGCCCGGCAGAGCTCGACCGCGCCGATATCCACGCGGCCTATTTCGGAGCGGAGCCCCATGAACTGGCTTGATACCATTTTCCAGGGCATTCTGCTCGGCGGGCTCTATGCTCTCTTCGCGGCAGGCCTCTCGCTCGTCTTCGGCATCATGCGGCTCGTCAATCTTGCCCATGGCGATCTCATCGTCTTCTCGGCCTTCCTGGTCCTGCTTCTCGTTTCGACGCTCGGGCTCAATCCATTCCTGGCGGCCCTGATCGCCGGGCCGCTGATGTTCGCGATCGGCTACCTGCTGCAATATCACCTGCTGAACCGCACACTCGGCAAGGACATCCTGCCGCCGCTGCTCGTCACCTTCGGCTTGTCGATCGTCATCCAGAACGGGCTTCTCGAGGCCTTCACCGCCGACAGCCAGCGCATCCCCGCAGGCGCGCTGGAACAGGCATCGCTCTCGCTGGGCGGCATCAATGCCGGCGTAATGCCGCTCCTGACCTTCGCCTCCGCGATCCTGGTCATCGTTGGCCTCAACCAGCTGATCTACAAGACGGCGCTGGGCCGTGCCTTCCGCGCAACCTCCGACGATGTCGTGACGGCCGGCCTGATGGGCATTCGCCCGAACCAGATCTTTGCCATCGCAACAGGCCTTGCCATGGTGATCGTCACCATCGCCGCGCTTTACCTCGGCACCCGCGCCAATTTCGACCCGACCGCCGGTCCGGCACGCCTGATCTACGCCTTCGAAGCGGTCATCATCGGCGGTCTCGGCTCACTCTGGGGCACGCTTGCCGGCGGCATCATTCTGGGCGTCGCACAAACGCTCGGAGCCGCGATCAACCCGGAATGGCAAATCCTCTCCGGCCATATCGCCTTCCTGCTGGTCCTGCTGTTCCGTCCGCGGGGTCTCTTCCCGCGCGCTGTCGATTGAGGTGACGATGAACGCCAACAGAGAAATCCTGTCGAACGTCATGCGCCCTCGTCCCTCCTGGCGGGTCGAAACCTGCACGCGCCTCTCCACGCTGTTCTCGCTTGCAGCCGTCGTCTTCGTGTTGCTCCTGGCAGCCGCCCCATTCGTCGTCTCGCGCGGCGTGGTGCAGGATCTGTTCTTCATCCTCACCATGCTGGCGCTCGCCCAGAGCTGGAACCTGCTCGCTGGATATGCAGGCCTGATCTCTGTCGGCCAGCAGCTTTTCGTCGGCTGTGGCGCCTATGCGCTCTTCGGTTTCGTCATCCTGCTCGGTCTCGACCCGATCCTGGCCATCCCTCTCGCCGGCTTCTTCGCGGTGCTGGTCTCGATACCCACAGCCTTCTTCGCCTTTCGCCTCTACGGCCCCTATTTCGCCATCGGCACCTGGGTCATCGCCGAAGTGGGCCGACTGCTCTTCGCCCAGTGGAAGGCGCTCGGCGGTGGCACCGGCACCTCGCTGCCGCGCGAGGCAACCCGTGACATGTTCGGCGTCGCCCTGCTGGAAGACTGGTTCGGCATGCGGGCCGCAGCCGCCGCAGATGCCGTCGCCTTCTGGCTGGCACTGGTCGTGCTCGTTCTGACGATCTGGTTCGTCTACCG
Organism: Allorhizobium sp. DMC15; assembly: GCF_056314065.1. Lineage (NCBI taxonomy): Bacteria > Pseudomonadati > Pseudomonadota > Alphaproteobacteria > Hyphomicrobiales > Rhizobiaceae > Allorhizobium > Allorhizobium sp. DMC15. The sequence continues at coordinate 162,424 of NZ_JBQUZB010000004.1, read as the reverse complement.
CTTGCTGCGCTCCAAACAGGGCCTGGGCCTTGCTGCCGTCCGCGACAACGAGACGGCCGCCCGTGCGCTCGGGGTCGATGCGCGCCGCCTGAAGCTGGTGATCTACCTCTCCACCGCCTTCATCACCGGAGTCGTCGGCGCCCTCATCTACCTGCAGAAGGCTCGCATCTCCCCGGATGCCGCCTTCTCGCTCACCGACTGGACGGCCTATGTGCTGTTCATCGTCATCATCGGCGGCATTGGAACCATCGAGGGGCCGATCGTCGGCGTCATCATCTTCTTCCTGATGCAGAATGCGCTGTCGAGCTATGGGTCCTGGTACCTGCTCCTGCTCGGTGCCATCGCCATCATCACCATGCTGTTTGCGCCACGCGGGATCTGGGGCCTGATCACCGACCGCACCGGCATCGAACTCTTTCCGGTCCGCCGCACCTTGAGGGGCGGACCGCTTGAACAAACGACAAAGGGAGGGCCACATGGCTGACATTACCACCGACGTCCTGATCATCGGCACCGGGCCGGCCGGCTCGGCAACGGCCGCATTGCTCGCGAGCTATGGCCTCGAGCCCATGGTCATCAACCGCTACCGCTGGCTCGCCAACACGCCACGTGCCCACATCACCAACCAGCGCACGATGGAGGTTCTGCGCGATCTCGGCCGCGACGTCGAGGACGAAGCCTACATGTTCGCAACCGAACAGGACCTGATGGGCCAGAACGTCTTCTGCACGGCGGTCGCCGGCGAAGAAATCGGCCGCATGCAAAGCTGGGGCAACCATCCGCTCTCGCGCGCCGAACATCTCCTGTCCTCACCCGGCCGAATGAACGACCTGCCACAGACCTATATGGAGCCCCTGCTCTTCAAGACGGCCTGTTCGCGCGGTGCGCAGTCGCGCATGTCGACGGAATATCTGAGCCATGTGCAGGATGCGGACGGCGTCACCACCACCTGCCGTGATCGACTGACGGGCAAGGACATCACGATCCGCTCGAAATTCCTGGTCGGCGCCGACGGCGGCAACTCCAAGGTCGCCGAACATGCCGGCCTCACCTTCGAAGGCAAAATGGGCGTCGCCGGTTCGATGAACATCCTCTTCGAATGCGACCTTTCCCGCTACGTCGCTCACCGCCCCTCGGTGCTCTACTGGGTGCTGCAGCCGGGCGCCGATGTCGGCGGTATCGGCATGGGCCTCGTCCGCATGGTCCGCCCGTGGAACGAGTGGCTGATCGTCTGGGGCTACGACATCAACCAGCCGGCACCGGCCGTCGATGATGCCTTCGCCACCAAGGTCGTGCGCGATCTCGTCGGCGTTCAGGACCTGCAGCCGAAGATCAAGTCGGTCTCCACCTGGACCGTCAACAACATGTACGCGACCACGATGTCGAACGGCCGGGTCTTCTGCATGGGCGATGCCACACACCGCCATCCGCCGTCGAACGGTCTCGGATCCAACACCTCGATCCAGGATGCTTTCAACCTCGCCTGGAAGCTCGCCGCTGTCATCCGCGGCCAGGCCGGCATGGGCCTGCTCGACAGCTACCAGGCCGAACGCGCGCCGGTGGCCAAACAGATCGTCACCCGCGCCAACAAGTCGATCGAGGAATTCGGCCCGATCTTCAAGGCCCTCGGCCTGCTCGATTCCGTCGATCCGGTGAAGATGCAGGAAAACATGGACGCCCGCTGCGACGACACCGCCGATGCGGAAAAGCAGCGTGAGGCGATCCGCCAGGCGATTGCGCACAAGGTCTACGAGTTCGACGCGCACGGCGTCGAGATGAACCAGCGCTACAAGTCGGGCGCGATCGTCACCGATGGCCAGCCGGAACCGGCCTTCGAGAAAGATGCCGAACTGCACTACCAGCCGACCACCTGGCCTGGCGCTCGCCTGCCGCATGTCTGGCTCTTCGGGCCGGAGGGCGAGAAGGTCTCCAGCCTTGATCTGACCGGCCATGGCGTCTTCACTGTTCTCACCGGCATCGGCGGCGATGGCTGGGTCGCGGCCGCAAAGTCCCTGTCGAAGGAGTTTGGCCTCCCGATCACGGTCCACAAGATCGGCCCCCGCCAGACCTGGCAGGACTTCTCCGGCGACTGGGCCCGCGCCCGCGATATCCGCGATTCCGGTGCGCTCCTCGTCCGTCCGGACCATCACGTCGCCTGGCGCGCGGAAGCAGCGGTCTCAGATCCCGAAGGCGAGCTGCGGCGCGTTCTGAAATCCATCCTGGACCGGTGAGGAGCGAATATGGAAGCGCACGAAAAGGGCTACTTCACTGAGGAGACCTCCGTCGAGGTCGTCACAGGTCGGAATGCCAACGCCAAGGATGAGCGTCTCAAGCAGGTAATGGAGGTCATTACCCGCAAGCTGCACGAGGCGGTCAAGGAATTGGAGCCGACCCAGGACGAGTGGATGGAGGCGATCCTCTTCCTCACCCGCACCGGCCAAATGTGCAACGAATGGCGGCAGGAATTCATCCTGCTGTCAGACGTGCTCGGCGTCTCGATGCTGGTCGATGCGGTCAACAACCGCAAACCCTCGGGCGCCTCGGAAAGCACCGTTCTCGGCCCCTTCCATGTGGCCGACGCTCCCGAACTGCCAATGGGCGCCAATATCTGCCTTGATGCCAAGGGCGAGGACATGGTCATCGAGGGCCGCATCCTCGACACCGAGGGCAAGCCGATCGCCGATGCCGTGATCGATGTCTGGCAGGCCAATGACGAGGGCTTCTACGATGTCCAGCAGAAGGGCATCCAGCCCGACTTCAACCTGCGCGGCATCTTCCGCACCGGGCCGGACGGACATTACTGGTTCCGGGCGGTAAAGCCAAAATTCTACCCGATCCCCGACGACGGGCCGGTTGGCCAACTGCTCGGCAAGCTCGGTCGCCACCCCTACCGCCCGGCCCATCTGCACTACATCATCGAGGCAGAGGGATACGAGACGCTCGTCACGCATATCTTCGATCCCGATGATCCCTACATCCATTCCGATGCGGTCTTCGGCGTGAAGGAGAGCCTGCTCGCGAAATTCGATCGCCGGAAGGATGCCGCCCGGGCGTCGGACTTCGGCTTCACCGAGGAATTCTGGGAGGTGAAGCACGATTTCGTGCTGGTGAGTACGTCACTTCCGAGGAATTAACGTGCCGCCCAGATCGAGAGCTTTGCACATACTGAAGAGGCCCTAGTTGCGTTCACCGCGCGCGACCGGAGCGGCTCCAGCCACGCCAATAAATTCGAACAGAACGGCGCGCGCCAATTGTTCGTCTTCCGACGCTGTTGCAGCTTTGAGGCGTTCCAAAGCTTGGGCTACCTCGTGGTTTGCAATGCCTGAGGAATAAGCCCGAAGAATTTTGGGATGCGAAGTCGATGTGGCATTATCCCGATCGTAGAAAAGCTCTTCAAAGAGCTTTTCTCCCGGCCTTTTCCCTATGACCTGGATTGCGATATCATTTGGCGCACCGCCTCGCGGGTTTTCATCGCTGCGAACCTGAAATCCCGCCAGCCGGATCATGTTTTCGGCGAGATCACCGATCCTGACTGGTTCGCCCATGTCCAGGAGAAAAACATCACCACCACCCGATAACGCTCCGGCCTGCACAATTAGTTCTGCCGCCTCCGGGATTGACATGAAATAGCGTGTCATATCGGGGTCCGTAACCGTGACGGGTCCTCCTTGGGCTATTTGTCGCTTGAACAGGGGGACGACCGAACCGTTCGATCCGATCACATTGCCAAATCGAACAGCGCAAAAAGCCCGGCCGTTTGTCGCGAATCTGGGATCAAAAGCAATGGACCGGACGATCAACTCCGCCCATCTCTTCGTCGCTCCCATGACGTTGGTCGGGCGAACCGCTTTGTCCGACGAGATGAGAACGAACCTATCTAAACCTTCCTCTGCGGCCACGGTAGCTGCGGTCAAAGTGCCGAAAACGTTGTTGCGAATACCTTCCAGCACATTCGCCTCTACCAACGGCACATGTTTATGAGCGGCGGCATGGTAAAGAACCTGTACCTGATGCTGTCGAATGGCTCGACGCATGGTCGCCGAATCCGTAACTGATCCCAAAACCGGAACCACCACGCAATCTCCAACCGAGATCAGCTCCTGTTCGATATTGTAGAGCGCATATTCGCTGGCTTCGAGCAGAATGAGTTTTCGAGGCTTCCAGCGCATAATCAGACGACAGAGTTCCGATCCGATAGAACCACCTGCTCCGGTCACCATGACGATCTTGTCGGTAATCGCGGCAGCCAGAAGGCTCTTGTCCGGCGGCACGCAGGAGCGCCCCAACAACTCGTCGATCTCGATCTCGCGGACCTGATTGACGATGTAACGTCCGTCGACAAGATCGGAGATATCAGGAAGGCTGCGCACCTGAACACCCAAGCCTGACACTCGAGCAATGACGGACTGACGAGAGTCAGAAGGTATCGCCGACATGCTCAGAATGATCTGCTGGATCCCGTAACGGTCGACCAACGAGGGCAGGTCACGCGACGGGTATATTCTGTAGCCCCCGATATCCCGCCCGACATTCGACGGATCGTCATCGATCAAGCCGACCACGTAACGATTGCCCTGGCCCGTCAAGGCACGCGCAAGTCGAGCCGACGTTGGTCCGGCCCCATAAATGAGAACGGGCTGCTCGTTACGCCTCAACCCCGTGCCAAAACTGAGGATCCACTTCGCGACGAAGCGGAGACTGCCGATGAGCAGCGTCCCCAAAACGAAGTAAAGGAATGGCACCGATCGGGGAACGATCCCCCGACCGGCCATCTCCACGAGGAATATGATGATGACCCAACTCATCGTGGCAATGAGCATGGCACGCAAGATGGTCCATATCGCCGCCTCGGGAAGATATCGGATCACCGAACGATAGAGCCCCAACCTGACGAAGACCGGGATCGCGACGAGGGGAGCGAAACCCGCCAGAATCAACCGCTCGGATGTCAGTCCCGGCGTCCAGTCAGACAGGCGGAGCGCATAGGCACCCCACAGCGCAACCAAAAGGGCAAACGCGTCCATCGAGATCATCAGGATGCGCTTCCACACCCGAGGCGTCCTGATGAGACGTTCTCGGATGGTGATAACTAGCCTATCTGCGGTCACGCCCAACTCACCACCTCGTCGTTGGCAATCACTGCGGGCATTAGTGCACTCCCGTTCAATGCGCAACACCTCGCGCACCGAGAACCCTAGCGCCAGCCAGAGCGAGGACACGTAAGTCAAACCAAAAGGTCCGCTTGAGCAAACACTCGGCGTCAGAGACAACTTTCAAGGGAATCTCCAGCTCGTCACGTTCGTTAACGATGGCCCTGTCCCCTCGCAAAATCGACCAGAATTGAGACAATTCGTCGAGGCTTCTCTTGCGCAGGAAGCCACCAATCGGGGTAACATGCCGGGACGGATCAGATAGAAGGTGGGCGGCAACAACCGGCGTCTCGATCCGCATGGTACGGAATTTGGCATCAGATACAGCTGATTAAGACGTCCAACCGGGTGAGACCAGTAAAGAACGGGACCCTTGGACGTAAGTCGGACTGCAAGGGCTATTGCAAGCATCCGAACGGCGAAAACGATCAGGGCGGCCAGAATGTCGAACATACGTTTCATGACAGCCCCCCCGAAACCATCCATCGCACGAGCCCATCTGTATTCCGTTTTGAATAGCTAATAAATCCACAAACGTCACTTCAGAGGAAACACCACTCGGCGCCACCGCAGAAGTCAGGGTGAACAGCAAGAGCAGCAGGGTTGAGCGCCCTTTCGTGAGGTTTAAAAAGCAGGCTCACTGCTCGCCGAGTTTCATCGAGGGATCATAGTCCTTGCCATGCACCGTCTTCACCACGGCCTGGCCGCAATACAAGCGGTTTTCAGCGGCGTTGAAGGTGTGGCTCGGCGAACCGTGCAGTTCCCATCCCTTGTTCAACGCGTCGGTGACGCGGTGGCAGAAGCTGGAATCATCTGGGCCGGTGAGGAAACGATAGACTTTCATGGCTTGTCCTTTCTGGCGGCGATCGTGGCGACCTTGTCGAGAAGGCGGGCGGCCTCCTCGGCATGCAGTCTCTCGATCATGCGCCCATCGATGTTGATGACGTTGAAGCCCGCATGGGCGGGGTCGGCGAAGGCGGAGGCGACCAGACGGGCCTCCGTGATGGCTGCCTCCGACGGACCGAAATGGTGGTTGGCCGGCTCCACCTGGGCCGGATGGATCAGCATTTTGCCGTCGAAACCCATGGCGCGGCCCTGGGCGCATTCTTCCGAAAAGGCGTCCATGTCGCGGAAATCATTCGACACGCTGTCGATGACATCGAGCCCATAGGCGCGGGCGGCGAGCACGACCTGCATGAGATAGGGCACCAGATAGGTCCGCCCGGGGGCTGCCGGGATGCCCGTTGCCTTGCGCAGATCGTTCAGCCCGACGACGAAGGCATCGAGCCGGCTGTCGCTGGTGCGCCCCGACGAGGCAATCGCTGCGGCATTCAGCACGCCACGCGGCGTTTCGATCATCGCCCAGATCCTGAGACCTTCCGTCGCATCGCTCTCGCCCAGAATGTCGGCCACGTCCTGGACGGCCACCGGCTCCTCGACCTTTGGGATGAGCACGGCGTCGGGTGCGGCTTCGATGACGAGTTCCATGTCCTCGCGATAGAACGCGGTGTCCGCGGCATTGATCCGGATGATCCGCTCGCGGTGACCGAGATCGCGATCTCTGAGGAAATTCAGAAGGTTGGTGCGAGCCTCCCCCTTGCGGTTCTCGGCGACGGAATCCTCGAGATCGAAGATCACCGCATCGCAGTCCAGGCTCGTGAGCTTTTCGAGCGCCCGGTCGTTGATGGCCGGGACGGTCAGCACGGAACGGCGGACACGGGAGGGGTGGTGCGCGCGGAAGGAGGAGACGTCAGATGTCATGGCCGAGTTCTGGCAAGCTTTGCCCCGCCACGCAAGATGACAATTGGGTGAAAGGCCCTTGCATTGCCCTGGAATAAGGACCACCTTGGTCAACGAGAAAGGACATGATCATGCAGAATCTTCGATCCGCCGTTTACGCCCTTGCCGGCCTCGCCTTTGTCGGTCTCGCTGCCGCTTTCGCGGTTTCGCTGACGCTGGTGGTCGGTGCGCTCCTGACCGTGACGCTCGGTGCCCGCATGCTGATGGGCAAGACAAAGCGCGCGCCCGTCTACGTCAAGGCGAAGCGTCGCCAAGACGTGCGCGTCTGGAATGACGGCAAGGGTACGATCATCGACCTCTGATCGGTCGGACCAAAGACCCTCTCACTCACCCGCATGGCGGGTGAGTTCCTGTGGCTGCGTATCGCGCCACCAGACATGCCGCTGCGGGCGTCACAAGATTCTCCTTCAAATTCTTCCGATTTTGCTCTAAGGGCGGGGCATCACACGCGCATTAGCCAGATCGAAGGCAGACTGATGGACAAGTTCGTAAAGCTCACCGGTGTCGCGGCACCGCTTCCGGTCGTCAATGTCGACACGGACATGATCATCCCCAAGGACTATCTGAAGACCATCAAGCGCACCGGTCTCGGCACCGGTCTTTTCGCCGAGGCGCGCTACAAGGAAGATGGTTCGGAAAACCCTGACTTCGTTCTGAACAAGCCGGCCTATCGCAACGCGCAGATCCTCGTTGCCGGCGACAATTTCGGCTGCGGCTCCTCGCGCGAGCATGCGCCATGGGCGCTTCTCGACTTCGGCATCCGCTGCGTGATCTCCACCTCGTTCGCCGACATTTTCTACAACAACTGCTTTAAGAACGGCATCCTGCCGATCATCGTCAGCCAGGACAATCTGGACAAGCTGATGGACGATGCCAGCCGCGGTTCGAATGCCGTGCTGACGGTCGACCTGGAAGCCCAGGAAATCACTGGTCCCGATGGCGGCAAGATCTCCTTCGAAATCGACGCCTTCAAGCGCCACTGCCTTCTGAACGGTCTCGACGACATCGGCCTGACGCTTGAAAAGTCCTCGAGCATCTCGACCTTCGAGCAGTCCAACGCGGCCCAGCGCCCCTGGGCCTGAGTCCTGCTCAAGCGCTGACAGGTTGAAGCCGGGCTCGCGCCCGGCTTTTTCTTTGGCCTCAGAGGAAGCGGGCGCGCCAGGCCTCGAGTGCGGCGAGCGACACGCCGATGCCGCCGCAGACCTCGATGAGCGGCGCCTTGTAACGGGAGAGCCGATCGGCATGCACATCCGCGACGGCGAGTGCCGCACCACAGGCCGGCTCGACGAGCACCCGATGCGCGTCGGCAAATTTCAGGCAGGCGGCAACCGCCTCGGCATCGGTCACCGTGACGCTTTCGATCGGATGCGTCTCCAGAAGATCGAAGACATGTTGCGCGACCTGCCGCGCGCCCAGCGAAACAGCAATCGAAGTGATGGCCGGCAGCGTCACGCGCTCCTTTGCCGCGACGGCTGCATTCAACGATGCGGCACCGTCCGTCTCGACGGCTATGACGGGAATGTCGCGCAGCCCGTTGCGCCGCAGACCCTCGACGATCCCGGCGAGCAGCCCGCCACCGCCAACGCTGGTGACGACGCAGTCGAACTCTGCACCGGCCTTCACCACTTCATCGATCAGGGTCGCATGACCTTCCCAGAGCAGCGGATGATCATAGGGATGGACATAGGCCGCCTTGCGTTCGGCGGCGAGTGCGACGGCATGGGCATTGGCTTCGTCGAAGACCGATCCATGCACGAGAACGCTGGCACCGGTAGCGGCGATGCGGGTGCGGACTTCGGGCGATGTCGTTTCCGGCACGACGATGGTGACGGGCACACCGAGCGATCTGCCCGCAACAGCAGCGGCAATGCCGGCATTGCCGCCGGAGGCGCAGAAAATCTCGCGCGCGCCTTTGGCCACCTCGTGCTGGCAAAGCAGGCCGACGCCGCGCAGCTTGAAGCTGCCGGAAGGCTGCAGGGCGTCGAGCTTCAGCCAGAGCGGCAGGCCGCTTGCGCTATAGTCGGCAGCCGCCCGCAGGAGCGGTGTTTCAATATGCAGGGGAGAAAGGGGCATGGAGGGGGACTCGAAGATGCTGGAGGGACGTGCATCTTTTGGACCCCGCAACCGCATGGGTCAACCGGCAAAACCCGGGCGCAAGACGCCGCGAACCGTACCGTTTCCGGCCTATCTCGCTTGAAATGCCCCTGCCCCGCGCGTAAGACACCGCGACTTCTTTTTCGAGTGGAGGGTTTCCATGACGGCTCGCAATCTTCTCCTGCTGCCCGGTGACGGCATCGGCCCCGAGGCCATGGCCGAAGTTCGCAAGATCATCGCCTATATGAACGAGGCGCAGGGTGCCGGCTTCGTCACCGACGAAGGTCTCGTCGGCGGTTCCGCTTACGATGCCCATGGCGCGGCCATTTCGGAAGAAGACATGGCCAAGGCGCTCGCCGCCGACGCCGTTCTCTTCGGTGCCGTCGGCGGTCCGAAGTGGGACGACGTGCCTTATGAAGTGCGCCCGGAAGCTGGCCTGCTTCGTCTGCGCAAGGATCTCGAACTCTTCGCCAACCTGCGTCCGGCGATCTGCTATCCGGCCCTTGCCAACGCTTCTTCGCTGAAGCCCGAGCTGGTCGAGGGTCTCGATATCCTGATCGTCCGCGAGCTGACCGGCGGCGTATACTTCGGCGAGCCGAAGACCATCACCGATCTCGGCAATGGCCAGAAGCGCGCCGTCGACACGCAGGTCTATGACACCTACGAAATCGAGCGCATCGCCGCCGTCGCCTTCGAACTTGCACGCACCCGCAAGAATGCCGTCTGCTCGATGGAGAAGCGCAACGTCATGAAGTCGGGCGTCTTGTGGAACCAGGTCGTCACCGCGACCCACAAGGAGAAGTTCTCCGACGTCAAGCTCGACCACATGCTGGCCGATGCCGGCGGCATGCAGCTGGTGCGCGCACCGAAGCAGTTCGACGTCATCGTCACCGACAACCTGTTCGGCGACATGCTCTCCGACGTCGCTGCCATGCTCACCGGCTCGCTCGGCATGTTGCCGTCGGCTTCGCTCGGCGCTCCGGATGCCAAGACCGGCAAGCGCAAGGCGCTTTACGAGCCGGTGCATGGTTCTGCCCCCGACATCGCCGGCAAGGGCATTGCCAACCCGATCGCCATGATCGCCTCGTTTGCCATGTGCCTGCGCTACTCGTTCAACATGGTTACGGAAGCCGATCGACTCGAGAAGGCAATCGCCAATGTGCTCGACCAGGGCATCCGCACCGGCGACATCATGGCCGATGGCTGCCGCCAGGTCGGAACGGTCGAAATGGGCGACGCGATCCTTGCCGAGTTCAAGGCGCTCTCGGCCTGAGCCAGACCATCTGAATTTTGATCCGACGGCGCGGGGCAACCCGCGCCGTTTTTCATTGGCGCCCTATCCGGCACGCAGAGGGTCACTTCTCCGTGATGAAGCCTTCTGAGGAGAAAGAGACGGTCCCATCGGCAATCCGAAACGCCACTGCCTGCGTAAACATCACCGAAAGGCAATCTACGGCAGATGCGACCACACCTTCAGGGGAGTGGGTGGAACATGAGGGGCCTTGAGCCGTTCAACAGCAAATGCCGGAAAACGGGCTGCCGGCGTGCGGTCCCCCAGACCCAGGGAGATGTTTCGATGAAGGCAATATCCGCTGACAGACACATCATCAGATACGCGATGTCGCAGCCCTATCTTGAACGGGAAGAAGAACTGGATCTGGCCATCCGGTGGAAGGAACAGGATGATCAGGGCGCCCGCAACAGGATCGCCCAGGCGCATATGAGGCTCGTGATCGCCATGGCCTCCAAGTTTCGCGGTTTCGGCTTGCCGCTGAATGATTTGATCCAGGAAGGCTATATCGGGCTTCTGGAAGCCGCAGCCCGTTTCGATCCCGGTCGAGAAGTCCGTTTCTCCACCTATGCCGGCTGGTGGATCCGGGCCTCGATGCAGGATTACATCTTGCGCAACTGGTCGATCGTGCGCGGTGGCACCAGTTCGAGTCAGAAGGCACTTTTCTTCAACCTCCGGCGCTTGCGCGCAAAATTGGCGCAGGGAGACAACCGCCTTTCCGATCAGGCGATCCACCAGGAAATCGCCTCGGCCCTCGGCGTAAGCCTCGCTGATGTTCAGTCGATGGATGCACGCCTGTCCGGAAACGATGCCTCGCTTCAGACTCCGGTCGCCGGTCGCCACGGAGAGGGGACGGAGCAGCTGGATATGCTGGAAAGCAACGAGGCGCTGCCGGACGAGCAGGTGACATCGATCATTGACGGCGAGCGGTGGAACGGGTGGCTGAAGGACGCACTCAATCGGCTGAACGAACGTGAAAGCCGTATCATCAAGGCGCGGCGTTTGACGGAAGACGGCGCGACACTGGAAGAGCTGGGCGAGGAACTGGGCATTTCCAAGGAACGTGTCCGGCAGATCGAGACGCGAGCACTCGAAAAACTGAAACTTGCACTCACGGACAGGGCCCCCAACACGGCACGCTACGAAATGGCTTATTGAACAGCTACAGTGTGACGTGCGGAGCCGGCGGAGACGCCGGCTTTTTGCTGAAGGAATGCCGATTTTACTCGGAAATGATCTTCACGCGCATCCCCGGCGAGACGGTAGACGTGGGTCCGAGCGCATTGATCAGCCGGAAGAGTTCAAGTTTGCGATCCGTCCCCAGCATGCGCGCCGAAAGCGTACCGACGGTATCACCCGGCCCGACCGTGATGACGCGCACGCGCAGAGGCTTGAGCGATGCGGCTTCCTGTGCCGTGATCCGACGGAAGGAAGCGCGTAGCTGTGCCGCGGTCGTTTCGAGAGCCGGGCTCCCTTTGGGGACGGCAGTCAAGAACCGGAATATCTGCGGGCCAATCCGGATGACGGTAATATCGAAGTCCCAGCGATCCGCAGAAGCCCTGGCGGTCGCGGCTTCCAGACCATTGACCGAAATCGTCTGGATCGTATCCGGCAAAAGCCCGGTGACCCAGCCGCTCGAAATGTAATTCGGCAGGCTGATCTTCTGGTTGTCGGCAACGCCATCGAAGCGGATGGCGACGTCGCCGGGTCCGGTGGCGAGCACAGCCTCGACTTTATTGTCGATCTGGAAGCCGACCGGTACATCGAACCGGATACCAAGCTGGCCATGCAGGAAGGTCTGGCCGCGCACAAAACCCTCTTGCGGGCTGTCGCCATAAAGCAGTCCGTCGATGCCGTTCAGGTAATAGTCGCGACCGGTCTCTCCATGCGTACCCTCAGGACCGAAGGCGCGAGCATGCCGCTTGGCAAGTTCGACACGTTGCGGTGCATTCGGATGGCTTGAGAGGAAGTCCAGGCTTTGGTCGGCATCGGGATCGACCGAGGTGAACTGACTGTAGCGCGCCATGGAATCGAGGAAACGGGCAGCCGCATAAGGATCGTAGCCGGCCTCGCCGAGTGTGCGCACGCCGATGACGTCCGCCTGAAGTTCCTGCTGGCGAGAGAAAGCGGCGAGGCGCAGCTTGCCGCGGGCGAGCGCCTGTTTGCCAGCGAGATCGCTGGACAGAACTTCCGCGACGACGCGGCTTGCAATGACTTCCGCTTCTTCACGGCGCTGACGTTCGATGCCGTGATTGGCCGTGACGTGAGCCATTTCATGGCTGAGGACGGCGGCGACCTCGGATGCGTCATTGGCCAAGGCCAGCAATCCACGTGTCACGTAGAGATAGCCACCGGGCAGCGCAAACGCATTGATCGCCGGCGAATTCAGAATCGTGATGCGGTAGGACTGGTTCGGGTTCTCCGATACCGCCGTCAGTGCTCCGGCGATACGGGCGACGAGACGTTCGGTCTTCGCGTCGGAATATTCGCCCCCATAGGAGGCGACAATGCGGGGATGCTCGCGTGCACCCATCTGCGCACGAGGGTCACCCTTCTGCACTTCCTCAACGATCTGCGGATTGCTGGACGGCGAGACCGACGGCTCATAGGCCTGCTCGAAAAGCGACTGACAGGACGACAAGACCAGGCCGCTCACGACGAACGCTGCCACCGTCGACGCAAGCCTTACAGGCCGGCGCCGCCGATCAACATCGGCAGCCATCACGCTGTTCCGGCTGAAAAACTGCATCCTGCCCCTTCACCCTGTGCCCGATCGTCTGACCTTTCGGTCAGCCCGGGAGGAGTATCCGTTACCCGGCACCAGAATCGTTCAATCGCGATCCATCGGCTCATTCCATAATGCGAAACTGTCGCATGCTCTAGACCATAGTGGCCGCAACCGCATTGACCAAGCCCCTGCCGCGCTGGGCAACCATTCTCTGGCCGCATGACAGCAGCGAACGACCAAATTAAGGCGAAGGTTCCCCGGAAAGATCTATGCCGAGAAAGTCGCGGACGGGGGGAAGATCGATTCGTTCGAGAAATTGCCCCGTCGGTGCATCGATCAGCACGCTGCCGCCATCAATGAAAACGACGTGGCTGGCCAGGCGAGCGAGATCGCGTGGATCATGCGTCACGAGAAGCACTGTGGCGCCGGTCTCGCGGTGCAGCGTGGCAAGCAGATCAACCATGGAGGCCCGAAGTCCCGGATCGAGCGCCGCGAATGGCTCATCCAGCAACAAGACCGGACGCCGACGCACGAGCGCACGTGCAAACGCGACCCGTTGACGCTCTCCGCCCGACAAAGACCCCGGCAAGCGCCGCTCATATCCGGAAAGCCCGACGCGATCGAGCGCTTCGGATATGGCCATGCGGTCGGCCGGCTGCAGCCTCAGGCCAGGGTGAATTCCAAGGCCGATATTGGTGAACAGATCGAGATGGGAGAACAGGTTGTTGTCCTGAAAGACCAGAGAAACGGGCCGATCCGCCGGAGCAAGCTGGGTGACATCCTGTCCGCCGATCAGAACCGCGCCACTTTCGGCGCGTTCAAAACCGGAAACCAGATTGAGCAGAGTTGATTTTCCCGCGCCCGATGGCCCGACGACAGCGGTGATGACGCCGGGCGCGAAGTCGCAGTCGAACAGGAACTGGTTTTGTCCGAGCGTAAGCCGGGCGTGATCGAGCCGGATGGAAGCGGAAGCTTTAGGGGGCATGGGCCCGCTCCTTCTGTGAATCGCCGCGGGGAGAACCGGATGCGCCAACAAGGGCCAGGGTCAGGCAAATGACGCCCAGGATCAACGCGAGACCATCCGCATCATGGCTGCGGTAGCTGCCCATTCTGGCATAGATCAGGGTCGGCAGCGTTGAGATATTCTCCGAGCCGAACAGCGCGACCGCGCCGAGATCGCCGAGCGAAAGAGCCATGGTGAAGGCGAAGGCTGTCATGAGCGGTCCCCTCAGGACCGGCCAGTCGACAAGACGAAGTCGCTGGCCGACGGACAAGCCCAGGCTTTCCGACAGGCGCGCCGTGCGCGTGCGGTGTTCGAAAACGGCGGGTTCGAGAACGCGAACGGCGAACGGCAAAGCCATCAGCGCGTTGATACCCACGACGACGACGGGCGCAAATTCAACAATATCCCCATGCGGCCTGAGTGCCAGGAACCAGCCTGTGGCGAGCACACTGGTGGGGATCAGCAAGACCAGCGACGAAACCCCCACGAGGCACGCGGAATAAAAGCGCGCAGGCCATGTCTTTGCCGATGGACCGGTAGATAGCACGCCCCGCGCGGCAATGGCGGCATAAGCCCCTCCTGTGGCAAGGAGGCCCGCAACGGTCGCGACGATAAGGCTGGTTGTTGCTGCCTGTCGAAAAGCCGGTTGCCCTATGAGACCCATGAGATCGGCCTTCAGGCCCGACGCCACGATCTGGCCAAGCGGCAGTGCGAGAAAGAGTCCCGCACACGCCAGAACAATGGCATCCAGGAGCAGGACGACGGGGCGACGGCCATCGTAGCGGATAGCCGTCCGGCCGCTTGTCGCGCCGGTATCGGACACTGCCGGTAGAAAGCTGAGACCCGCCAGAACGCAGGCCGTCACCGTGATCTGGACGAAGGCCAGCGACACCGCCCGCGCCGGATCGAAATCGAAACGGAGTGCATGATATATCGCCACCTCGATCGTGGTCGCAGCCGGCCCACCACCGAAGATGAGGACGAGCGTGAAGCTGGTGACACAGAGCATAAAGATCAGCCCGGCAGCACCCGGGATGACACGCGCAAGCACCGGCCATTCCACAAAGCGGAAGCTGGAGAGAGGCGAAAGACCAAGACTGGCCGTCGTTCGCCAGTATTCCGCAGGCACGCGTTCCAGGGCCGAGAGCATCAGCCGGGTCGCAAGCGGCAAATTGAAGAACACGTGGGCAATCAAGATACCGGACAACCCATAGATTGAAATCGGTTGCGAGAACCCGAGCGCTGCAAGCGCATCATTGACCAAGCCGTTGCGGCCGAAGATGCCGATCAGGCCAAGCGCGCCGATCAGGACCGGCAAACCCATGGGCACTGCCATGAGCCGGATCAGCCATTGCCGGCCGGGAAAAGACGGTTGGCGCGCCAGCGCACTGGCAACGGGGACCGCGAGACCGACGGCGATCAATGTGGAAAGCAGAGCTTGCCACAACGTGAACCCGAGCACGGCTTGGACCACCGGGTCGGAAAAAGCTTGCCACAAGCCACCTGCCCGGCCCGAAAGCAGGAAAATGAGAGCCACGCCGACAAAGGCTGAAGTAAGGCCGAGGACGAGAAGGCCGCCCGCGAGCGCAGGCAGCCTCTGTCGGCGGGACTGGTGCAGCGGACGCAGCATCAGCGGTTCAGTCGAGTGTCATGGCTTTCAGCCATTCGTCGATCCAGGCCTGACGGTTGGCCGCAACTTCGGCCGGAGTCATGAGGAAGGTCGTCTTCGGCTGGACGAGCGTTTCGAAGGCAGAGGGGAGCGGCTCGGAAGTGGCTGCAACCGGCATCATCCAGTTGTTCGTTGGGATCGTGTCCTGGAAACCAGGCTCAAGCATGAAGGCCAGGAACTGTCGCGCGAGATCCTTCTCCGGCGCATTCTTCAGGATGCCGGCAACCTCGATCTGAATGTAATGCCCTTCGGAGAAGTCGGCCGCCTGATAGCGGTCAGTGTTTTCTGCAACCATGTGATAGGCCGGAGACGTCGTATAAGACAACACCATCGGCGCCTCGCCCTTGGTGAACAGGCCATAGGCTTCCGACCAGCCGGGGGTCACGGTGAGAATGCGACCCTTCAGCTTTGTCCAGGCCTCTGCCGACTTGTCGCCATAGACCGACTTCACCCAGAGCAACAGGCCAAGCCCGGGCGTGGACGTGCGAGGATCCTGAATGACAATCTTCTGGCTCGGGTCACCCTCGACCAGATCCTTGAGGCTCTTGGGTGGCGTCTTGATGGTCTGGGTATCGTAGATCACGGCAAAGTGGCCGTAGTCATAGGGGACGAAGACGTCGTCACGGAAGCCTCCGGGAACACTGACCTTCGATGCGTCGATCCCTGCATTTTCGAACAAACCGGTCTGTTTGGCTTCATCAACGAGATTCGTATCGAGGCCAAGAACGACGTCGGCCTTCGACCCCTCGCCTTCGAGCTTAAGCCGCGTCAGAAGAGCCACCCCATCCGCGACACCGACAAAGTTCACGCTGCAGTCGCAAGTCTTCTCGAAAGCTTCCTTGACCTTCGGTCCGGGGCCCCATTCGGAAATGAAGCTTTCGTAGGTATAGACGGTGAGGACCTTGTCGTCCGCCCGGACAGGCAAGGTGAAGCCGACAGTCAACATGGCAGCCGCGAGGCCGGAGCGGAAACAGGTAGCGAGATATGACGGCATGACGCCCTCCTCCAAAAAATCATTGATATCGGGATAGGGCGTTTGCGATCGACGCGTCTAATCCCTCCGCCGGTGTTAGCCGGATCAGGTTCCGCGGGTTGGCTGACGCCTCTCAGCATTCCGGTAAAGTCAGATCGGAAGGCACCCCGTTAGAGCAAACAAGGAGATAGCGCGCCGCTCCTGCGAGTGCAAGATGGCTGGGCCAGGCGCGCTCGATTGGTAATTGAAACGCAATGCAGCCATGGTACGCAGACAATCAGACTGTGCTGAATATTCCGGGGCAAGAAGAGGCATGACGAGTGACATGAGCGGAAAGCCGGCCTCTGCTGAGCAGGCCATCGCCTCAGTTGAAGCGAGTTTCCGCAAGCAGATGGCCATCGCGCTTCACAGCTTCTGGCATTCAGCCATCCGCAACCGTATCCTTGCCTTCGCGCTCGCATTGGTCGTGGTCATCCTCGCCACTGCCTACGGGACCGTTCTGCTCAACCACTGGAACGCGCCCTTCTACAACGCGTTGGAACAGCGCAATTTGCCGGCATTTCTCCAGGAACTGCGAAATTTCGCTGTGATTGCCGGCGCACTTCTCGTCCTGAACGTCGTTCAGGCCTGGCTGAACCAGATGACGGCACTGCACATGCGCGAGGGCTTGACCCGCGACGTAATCGACCAGTGGCTGGCAGGACGCCGGGCGTTTCGTCTGTCAATGACGAGCCCGCTCGGGGTCAACCCGGACCAACGACTGCATGAAGACGCACGCAAGCTGGCAGAAATGACGACTTCTTTGTCGATCGGCCTGTTCAACGCGACGATCCTTCTGGTGAGCTTCATAGGGGTGCTTTGGGGTCTGTCGAGCGACTTCGTCTTCAAGCTCGGAGACTGGAGCTTCCGAATCCCAGGCTACATGGTCTGGGGCGCGATCCTGTATGCCCTTGCCGCTTCCCTCCTCAGCCGTCTTGTCGGCAGACGGCTGTCGACCCTGAACGCCGAGCGATATGCGCGCGAGGCGGACCTGCGTTTTTCGCTGATGCGCGCCAATGAGAATCTTGAAGCGATCGCCGTTGCGCGGGGAGAGGACACCGAAAAGCGGCACATCCATCAAACGCTGGACAGCGTCTTGGGCTCCATCCGCAATCTGGCGCTCGCGCTGACCAATCTCACTTGGGTCACGGCAGGTTTCGGTTGGCTGGCGATTATCGTCCCAATCCTGATTGCCTCACCCGCCTACTTTGCGGGGACGATTACCTTCGGCGGCCTGATGATGGCGGCAGCGGCTTTCACTCAGGTGTATTCCGCGCTCCGCTGGTATGTCGACAACTTCGGCCAGATCGCCGACTGGCGAGCCGCACTGCTGAGGGTCACCGTGTTTCGCGCTGCCCTCGATACCATGGACCAAACGGACACAAATTCCGGCAATATAGAGATCTCGATGTCCGAGGACGGGGTGTTGCGCCTGAAAGCCCTCGAAATTGGCGTGGCCGCGTCAGCAGACAATAACGGCAGCGCATTTCGCCTCGCGGAACGCGACATGGAGATCGCGCCAGGCGAACATGTGATGGTCAACGGTGACCAGGGCGTCAATCGCAAGCTCTTTTTCAATGCCCTTGCGGGCTTGTGGCCTTTCGGCAAGGGACGAATTCTGCTTCCGGCCGGTGCCGAAATCCTCTTTGTCCCACAGATTGCCTACTTGCCCGAAGGCAAGCTGCGCAGCCTTCTCGCTTATCCGGTGCCCTCCGCAAAGTTTACAGACGAGGACTTGAGATCCGCCCTGGAAAGGGTGGGCTTGCGGCATCTCGGCACGCGACTTGAGGAGCGCGCGCGCTGGGAAAGGCTTCTCGACAAGGATGAGCAGATGGCCCTCGCATTTGCCAACATTCTCCTGCGCAAGCCCCGCTGGGTCGTATTCTTCGATGTGCTGGAAGGCTTGGAACCGGAGACCGAGGCTCGTTTGGCAGCTCTGCTGGGCGAAATGACCGACACCACCCTGCTTTACATCGGTCGTTCCGCCGCTTTCGCGCAGGCCACCGGGGCAAGGCTGGTGCATCTTGAGCGCGTGATGAATAACGCGCCAGAGAAGCCTGCTTAACCTTCAAGTTCCTCGCGCAGCATTTCGAGTTCCAGCCATTCCTCTTCCCAGCGCGTAATATCGGCGCGGAGCTTCTCCATCTCGGCAGCAAGCCTGTTGAAGGTTGCGGGATCCTTGGCAAAGAGGTTGGGGTCGGCCATCTTAGCCTCGCGCGCGGCGATCTCCTTCTCTGCCTTTTCCATATCCTTCGGCAGGTTCTCCAGGGCAAATTTCTGCTTGAAAGAGAGCTTGCCCTTGTTCTTTGAGCCGCTATCGGCCGGTTTGGCGCCTGCACTCTCCTGGGTCTTTGCTTTTTCGGCTTTCTCCGCTCGTTTGCGCTCGTCTTCGACACCCTTGCGCTGCGCAAGCATATCCGAATAGCCCCCCGCATATTCGATCCAGCGACCATCCGGCGCGTCCGGATTGGCCGGAGCGATGGTCGAGGTCACCGTGCGGTCGAGAAAATCGCGGTCATGGCTCACCAGAATGACTGTACCCGAGTATCCCGCGACAATTTCCTGCAATAGGTCGAGGGTCTCGATATCGAGATCATTCGTTGGCTCATCGAGGATCAGCAGGTTCGAAGGCTTGGCCATGATCCGCGCCAGCATCAACCGGGCGCGCTCCCCACCGGACAGGTTGCGGATCGGCGTGCGAGCCTGTTCGGGCTGAAACAGAAAGTCCTTCATATAGCCGGTGACGTGCTTCTGCTCCCCGTTGACCAACAGGTTCTCGCCACGCCCGTCGGTCAGATAATGGGCAAGCGAATCATCGGGGTTAAGGTCTTCACGCTTCTGGTCGAGCACCGCAATCTCAAGATTGGTGCCGAGCTTGATCACGCCCTCATCAGGCTGCAACTGACCCGTGAGCATCTTCAGAAGCGTCGTCTTGCCAGCCCCGTTCGGTCCGATCAAACCGATGCAGTCTCCACGATGCACGCGGATCGAAAAAGGCGCAACGATGGTTCGATCGCCATAGGCCTTGGTGATCTTTTCCGCCTCGACGACCAGCTTGCCGCTTTCCCGGCCTTCGCTGACCGCAGCCTGAATTGTGCCCTGTGGTCCCTTGTGCCCACGGTAATCCGCGCGCAGGGCCTGCAGATTTCCCAGCCGCCGCATGTTGCGCTTGCGCCGGGCGGTAACCCCGTAGCGCAGCCAGTGCTCTTCGCGTTCAATCTGACGGCCAAGCTTGTGCTGCTCTATTTCTTCTTCTTCCAGCACCTTGTCGCGCCATTCTTCGAAATGGCCAAAGCCCCGGGCGAGTCGCCGGGACAGACCGCGATCAAGCCAGACGGTGGCGGTCGAGATCTTTTCCAGGAAGCGCCTGTCGTGGGAAATGAGAACGAGCGCGCTGCGGGTCTTCTGCAGTTCACCTTCAAGCCATTCGATGGTCGGCAGGTCGAGATGGTTCGTCGGCTCGTCAAGCATGAGGATATCGGGTTCAGGCGCCAGTACGCGGGCAAGTGCCGCCCGCCGCGCTTCGCCGCCAGAAAGCCGTGTCGGGTCTTCCTGGCCCGTCAAACCCAGATGCTCCAAGAGATAGGTCACACGATAAGGATCGTCTCCCGGTCCAAGTCCTGCCTCGGCATAGGCCTGCACGGTTGCATAGCCGGCAAAGTCTGGTGCCTGTTCAAGGTAGCGGATCGTCGAGGCCGGGTGACGAAAGACCTCCCCCGATTGCGGCTCGACCAGACCGGCCGCGATCTTCATCAACGTCGATTTGCCCGATCCGTTGCGGCCGACCAGACAGATCCTGTCACCAGGTTCCACCTGCAGTCCGGCGCCATTCAAGAGCGGCGTTCCGCCGAAGGAGAGGAAGATATCGTCGAGTTTAAGTATGGGAGGCGCCAAGGCTTCAGGCTCCAGAAAGATCGTAGGGGCGCGCCAGCAGAACCGCGCGGCCACGGGTGAGCGACACCGAAACGGGACCTTCGGCGACATTGGAAATGGTGCGGGACGACCCGAAAGCCAGAGAGAAATCGGTGAGCGGATAGCGTGCGTTGCGAATGGTCAGCCCTTCGAGCGCGGTGAAGCCCAGAACCGAAAACAGAGCTCCCTTGGGCAATTCCAGCTCGAGCTGGCTCTCATCGGCAAACGGGTAGGCCTCCTCATCACCCGAGGTCAGCACCACCTCGAAACCGTCTTCCACCAGGCCGAGCGCATTCAGATAGTGCTGCAGGGCGTGGTCGGACCGCTCTCCGCCGAGGGCCCCGGCAAAGATCAACCGCGTGGCACCGCGGGAAATGGCCTCGGCAACCGCAATTTCGCCGTCTGTTGCGGCCTTGGCCGCAGGATACGTCCGACGCTCGACGCCAGGCCATGCCGAAATGAGGCTTGCCTCACTGCTGTCGAAGTCACCTGCCCAAAGTTCCGGAACGATCCCCAATGCGGATGCATGCCGCATCCCGCTGTCGGCAGCAATCGCACGGCTGCCTTCGGTCAACGCTTTAAGGCGATCCGTGACGGTCAGATGACCGCCGAGAAGGATGGTGAAGCACGCATTTTTCATGTGCCTGCCCATATCGCATCTTGGCCGAAAAGGGAAAGGCGAAAGCGTTGGCGGGGTCACGCAACCTGATCCGACGGCGGCAACGGCGTTGCACGGCTTCAACTTGCTCCGCAGCGCTCGCGTCGCTAGCCTCTAGGGACGAATTGAAAGGCGAATACAAAGGAAAACCGACCGATGCAATTTACCGGCACCGCGGACTACATAGCGGACAAGGATCTGATGATCGCTGTAAATGCTGCAATCCGACTTGAGCGACCACTTCTGGTCAAGGGGGAGCCGGGCACAGGCAAAACGGAACTGGCGCGTCAGGTCGCCTCGGCCCTCGGTCTGGACATCCTGGAGTGGAATATCAAGTCCACGACCAAGGCCCAGCAGGGCCTTTACGAATATGATGCGGTATCTCGCCTGCGCGACAGCCAGCTGGGCGATGCCAGAGTGAACGACGTGAAGAACTACATTCGTCGAGGCAAGCTTTGGCAGGCCTTTGCTGCAGAAAAGAAGATCGTGCTGCTGATCGACGAGATCGACAAGGCGGACATCGAGTTCCCCAACGATCTGTTGCAGGAGCTCGACCGGATGGAGTTCCATGTCTACGAAACAGGTGAGACCATAGCGGCTCGGGTCAGGCCGATCGTCATCATCACCTCGAACAACGAGAAGGAGCTGCCGGACGCCTTTCTGCGCCGCTGCTTCTTTCACTACATTCGTTTCCCGGATGTGGAGACGCTCGAACGCATCGTCGAGGTTCATTATCCCGGCATCAAGAAGAGCCTTCTCCGCAACGCGCTCAGCCAGTTTTTCGAAATCCGGGAAACCCCAGGATTGAAGAAGAAGCCCTCGACCTCAGAGGCGCTCGACTGGATCCGGCTTCTGGTATCAGAGGACATGGACCCGGCCGAATTGCGCGCCGATCCCAAACATGCGCTACCCAAACTGCACGGTGCTTTGCTGAAGAACGAGCAGGACATCCACCTGTTTGAGCGTCTCGCCTTCATGGCCCGCCGCGATCGTTAGGTGAGCCGGTCCACGCGCTCGATGAGTCCTGCTCGTTCAGTGCAACCCGAACAATCCGAGCAGTTCCTCTCTTTGGCGCACAAAGCGGGGATTGCTGCGGTCGCGCGGACGAGGAAGGTCGACGTCGACCAGCTTGGGCTCGGCACCTTTTTCCCGCGGAAGGATGAGGATCCGATCCGCCAGAAAGATCGCCTCTTCGAGATCGTGGGTGACGAGCACCGTTGTCACGTCCTCTTCCTTCCAGATCCGCGCCAGTTCCTGCTGCATTCCGATCTTCGTCATGGCATCGAGCGCACCGAGCGGTTCGTCGAGCAGCAGGATTTCCGGCTGGACGGCGAGCGCCCGCGCAATACCAACACGCTGAGCCATGCCTCCAGAAAGCTGCCGCGGATAGGCGGTTTCAAACCCTTTCAGACCGACCAGATCGACATAGCGCTGCGAGATGAAGCGGGCTTCCTCGCGGGAGAGCCCCCTGGTCTCCAGACCGAAGCCGATATTGTCGATGACGGTCAGCCAGGGCAGCAAGCGCGGCTCCTGAAAGATGACAGCCCGCTCGGCTCCGACGCCCGACACACGCCGGCCATCGATCAACACCTCGCCACCATCGGCCTGTTCGAGGCCGGCGAGGATGCGAAGGAGCGTCGTTTTGCCGGAACCGCTGGCGCCGACGATGGCGAGGCTCTCGCCTGACCGGATCGTGAGGTTCAGGTCCTTGAGGACCGGGAGCGGTTTCCCGTTGAGGGTGAAGGCCTTGGAGAGGTGACGGATTACCACCTCTCCTCGAATGCTGTTGGACTGAGCGAGCGCCATGGGTCAGTTGCTCGCGGTATCGGAGGAATAGAGGATCTTCTCGGCCGAGAGCTGGCCTTCCTTGATCTTGCCCTCACGGACAAGGACGTCGATCCAGAACTGCAGATCACGCTCGATGGCCTTACCACCTGGGCGGACTCCGTAACCACGGAAGAACTGGGCAATGTCGGCATTTTCACCACGTTCGGCCAGGGCTTTCGCAAAGATCTTCTTGGTCTCCTCGGGATGTTCGCGAGCGTAGTCCAGCGCGCGTTCGGACTGCTCGACGAAGATTTTCGCGGTCTCCGGGTGCTTCTCGATGAAGTCGCGCCGCAGCACGATGAAACCACCGGCAATCTCACCGAGGATGTCGGTGTCATCGAAAATCGCGCGCAGGCCTCCGTTCTTCTTGGCCGCACCTTCGAAGGTCGTCTGCCAGTAGCCGAAGGCCGAAACGTCGACCTGGCCCGAACGCAGGACCTGTTCGAGCTGCGGCCCGGGTACGACGATCTGGTTGGCCGCATCAGACGGCAACCCGACGGAATGCAGGGCCTCGCGGATCGTATAATCGAGGTGAGCGCCAAGCGTGTTGACGGCAATGGTCTTGCCGGCGATGTCCTTGATGTCTCGGATCGGGCTGTCTTCCAGCACGTAGAAGATCGACTGGACCTCGTTGTTGATGCCGTTCGAAGGATAGGCGGCGACAAAGTCGTTGCCACCGGTAATCGAGTTCAGCACGGCAGAGGTCGCCGCACTGCCGATCTCGACGTCGCCTGAAGCCAGCGCGATCAGAGAGGCCGGGCCACCGGTGGCATAACCGACATTCTCGATGGTGATGCCCGTGCCTTCGAAGTAGCCGAGTTCTGCGGCCAGCTCATATGCCGAGAGACCGCCCTGGCTTGCAAGATAGCGGAACTTTACCTCTTCGGCGGAGAAGGCCGTGCCAGACAGCGCCAGGGACAGGGCTGCAGAGAGGAGGAGCTTGCGAGAGTGGAATGTCATCGGAGATTCCTTGAATGATGAAGTGACGGGATCAGTGGAATGGATCAGGCCCAGCGGCAGAGACGCCGCTGCAAGTGAACGAGCGCAGCGTTCGCGGCCAGGCCAAACAGGGCGAGGAGAAGGATCGCTGCGAACATCAGCGGGATCTGGAAGTTGTATTGGGCATTCATGACCTGGAAGCCGAGGCCCTTGTTGGCGCCGATCATTTCAGCGGCAATCAGCAGCAGGAGCGCCGTCGTGGCTGAAAGGCGCAGCCCAACGAAGATTGCTGGAACGGAGGCCGGAAGCACGACACGACGGAAAATCTGCAAGGAGCCCGCGCCATATGTCCGCGCCATCTCGATGAGCTTCTGGTCGACCTCCTTCACGCCGCCAATGGTGGACAAGAGGATCGGGAAGAGCGTCGCCCAGAAGATCACGAAGACCTTGGAGGTTTCCCCGAGCCCAAGGAGCAGGATGAAGACGGGATAGAGCGCGAGAGCCGAGGTCTGGCGGAAAAATTGCAAGAGCGGGTCGAGCGCCTGCTCCACGGCCCTGACCTGTCCCATAAAGAGGCCAAGCGGGATGCCAAGACCGACAGCGGCGACGAAGGCAATGCCGGACCGCTGCAGGCTGATCGCAATGTCATCGACGATCGCGCCTCTCGAGAGGGCCGTCCAAAGGGCACTGACGATCTCGTTGAGAGGCGGGAAGACGGAGGCGTTGACCCATCCGAAGGTGGAAGATGCCTGCCACAGAACGAGGAAGGCGACCACGAGACCGTAGCGGGCGAAGAACGGCGCAGTGGCCGCCGCCAGCTGCCTCAGCCAGGGCGCCGGGCGCACTGAACCTTGCGAGACGCCGAGACCGAAAGCGGGACGGTGTTGGATATCTTCATAGGACATGACCCACCTCACTCAGCAGCCTGCACGACGGAACGCCCGGTCGCGTAGCGATTGATCGGAAAGGGCAGACCCAGGTTTTCGCGCAACGTTCTGCCTTCATAGGCAGTCCGGAACAGGCCGCGACGCTGCAGTTCGGGAATGACGAGTTCAACAAAGTCATCAAGACCCGTGGGCAGCCACGGCGGGAGGATGTTGAAGCCGTCGGCCGCTTCGTTCTCGAACCACTCTTGCAGCGTATCGGCGATCTGTACGGGCGTTCCAACGATGGTGAAGTGACCACGCGCGGAAGCGACCCATTGGTAAAGTTGTCGGATCGAGAAATTGTGTTCGTCGGCGATCTGACGGATCAGTGCCTGACGGCTTTTCATGCCCTCGGTGGGGGGCGCCGGCGGCAGCGGCCCGTCAAGATCATAACCTCTGAGGTCGAGGGTGCCGCCCGTCAGACCGTTCAACAGGCCGATGCCGTCTTCCTCCAGGATCAGTGAGGTCAGGCGGTCATACTTCTCGCGGGCTTCTTCTGCTGTTCGTCCGACAAAGGGAGAGACGCCGGGCATAATCAACACGTGATGCGGATTGCGGCCCAGACCGCGCGCACGGTCCTTGATGTCCCGATAAAATTCCTGGGCAGTCCCGATGTGCTGGTGAGCGGTAAAGATCACCTCTGCGGTTGCGGCGGCCAAGCCACGACCATCGTCGGACTGGCCGGCCTGAACGATGACCGGATGCCCCTGAGGAGAGCGGGAGACATTGAGCGGTCCCTTGACCTTGAAATGCTCGCCATGGTGATCGGCGTCATGCAATTTGGCAGGATCGAAGAAAACCCCCGTCTCCTTGTCGCGAATGAAGGCATCGTCCTCAAAACTGTCCCAGAGCTTCTTGACGACGTCGACGTGCTCGGCTGCGCGCTTGTAGCGATCCGCATGCGGAAGCTGCGTATCTCTGTTGAAATTCTGGGCCGTTGCATCGCCCGTCGTCGTGACGACATTCCAGCCGGCCCGACCGTCGCTGATGAGATCGAGCGAGGCGAATTTGCGGGCAGTCGTATAGGGCTCCTCATAGGTCGTCGAGGCTGTGGCTATGAAGCCGAGATGGGTCGTAAAAGGAGCGAGCGCCGAGAACAGCGTCACCGGTTCGAAACCGGCAACACGGGCATTGCCTCCTTCACGCGCGCCGCCGAACCCGACGGCGAGACCATCTGCCAGAAAATAGGCATCGAACAGACCGCGCTCCGCCGTGAGGGCAAGCTGCTTGTGGAACTCGAGACTGACCGCACCATCGACAGGCTGGTCCGGGTGACGCCAGGAGGCGATGTGCTGCCCACCGCCGGGAAGAAATGCCCCTAGTCTGATTTTGCGTGTCATGGCTCTCTCTCTGTTAAGCAGAACGGATGACACAAATCTATATTATCGACAAAATTAATATAGAAAGGAACCTGCTGAAATTGGGGCTCTTCGGAGAACACTTTCCCAAAAGAGCGTCAGATCACTTTGTGTTTTCGGTCGTCGCCGGCCACTGGAAGATGAACCCGCTGCTGGTTGACAACATCAGGCGAGGCAGCGGCATTGTCCGACGATCACCCCGGCTGCCGTCGACGTCTAGGGCGTTCGACCTATGATCGCGCCTGATTCAAACAAGATGAGCCAATTGGAGAGATGGATCGCCGCGATAATGGCACCGCAGCGCTCTAACGTCGGGCACGACAAATTCGCCGACTGTTCTTGCTCAACCCGAAACGTGCCGATAAGCGCGGCGGTAGTAGATCAAAGCATCCGCAGCTTCCCCGTCGTGCACCGCTTCAACGGTGCAGTAGAAGACGCGATGCGTCCCCATGTCTGATTGGTGACTGATGCGGCACTCGAAGGAGACAAGCGCATCCCTCAACACGGGCACGCCGGTGACCCCTTCGATCCATTCCGCCGCCGCAAAACGCTCGTCGACCGGTGTTTTGCCGCCGAAGAGGTTCGAAAGACCTTCATGGCGGGAGGCCAGAACATTGACGCACACCACGCCATTCGCTGTGACCGCGTCGAAGACTGATGCGGAACGATTGAGGCAGATCAGCAGCGTGGCCGGGCTGTCTGTGACGCTGCAGACGGCCGTCGCGGCAAAGCCTGCGCGACCGGCCGGGCCGTCTGTTGTGATGATGTTGACCGCTGCACCCATCTTGGCCATTCCATCACGGAAGATCTCGCGCGTAACCTGAGAAACAGTTTCAAGGGGGCCATTGAGGCTCGGGATGCTGTTCATCTCTATCATCCTTTTAGGCTGGGAGTTTGAGCTGTTCTCGGTGTCATCACGCCGCGGAACGAGGTGTGGATAGCGAGGCGAAAGCAGGAAGGGCAAGACATCGCTCAAGGCGCCGCGCGACACTTGCCGCAAGATCTTCACGCCAGGGCCGCGCAATAACCTGGATCGCGATAGGGAGATCGGTGGCGGAAGCTGCGACAGGAAGTGTGACCACAGGAAGACCGAGGAAACTGAAGGGTCTCGTGAACGATGTCATCGCGCTGACGACCGTATTCATCCTGGCGCTTGTGCCAACATCGACCTCGCTCGACAGGGGCGGGAGAAACGGCATGACGGGTGCGATCAGCACATCGGCACTGCCGAAGGCCACCGTCAGAAAGCTCTCCAGCAGGACAGAGCGCATTTGCAGCGCGCGCAGGTAGATCGGTGCGGGGATCGCCA
Organism: Allorhizobium sp. DMC15; assembly: GCF_056314065.1. Classification (NCBI taxonomy): domain Bacteria; kingdom Pseudomonadati; phylum Pseudomonadota; class Alphaproteobacteria; order Hyphomicrobiales; family Rhizobiaceae; genus Allorhizobium; species Allorhizobium sp. DMC15. Next base: position 134,748 of record NZ_JBQUZB010000004.1, on the reverse strand, counting down.
GCGACTGCGACAGTCGCATGCGGATCTGAGGGCCGTAGTCTTCAGGGCATTTCTGCATCCAGTTGAAATGCACGGTGCCGGCCTCGGCCATGGCAACAACATTGGCCAGTTCGGCAATGTCAGGCATCTCCACAGTTGCAGCTTTCCCCAACCACTTGACCTCCTTCGCCAGTACCAAGGCGCAGGTTTCGAGTGCGGAGGTCACGACATCGTCCAGACCTTGCTCGAACATGCCCCCGAGCAGCCCGACACGCAGATGCGAGACGTCTTCGGTGAGCGGTTCGAGCTGTGGTGCTGCGACACAGGTGGTGTCCTCACCGTCAGGTCCTGCGATGATCTGGAGGATGCGATAGGCATCCTCGACGCTTCGGGCGAGAGGACCAACGCAGTCTTGGGAGAAAGACAGCGGCATGACGCCATGCCGGCTGACGCGGCCCTGAGTCGGCTTGATGCCGACGATGCCGCAGCATGCGGCCGGCAGCCGGATGGAGCCGCCCGTATCAGATCCGAGCGCGGCAAGAACGACCCCTGCGCCGACGGCCGAGCCGCTTCCGGACGACGAGCCTCCCGTGATGCGCGCCGGATCGATGGGGTTCAACGCCCTGCCGTGGTGATGGTTGTAGCCGGTCGGGCCCATGGCGAACTCGCTCATATTGAGACGCCCGATCGAGATTGCGCCCGCGGTTTCCAGTCTCTGCATCACCGTAGAAGTCTGGGTGGCACGGTGCGTGGCACGGATCTTCGAGCCGCATCCGGTCACGAAGCCAGCTCGATCATACATGTCCTTATGGGCAAGCGGCACACCGTGGAGAACGCCAGTTGCCTCCCCACGAGCCAGAGCGTCGTCTGCCTGCCGGGCAGCGCGCAGGGCTTGCTCTTCCTCAATCTCGATGAAGGCGTTCAGTTGGTGTTGGCTTTTCCTGGCGCGGTCCAGCGCGGCCTCAGTTAATTCCACTGCGCTGATCAGACCCGCCTTGACCGCATCGGCTGCCTCGGACAGCGAGCGAGGTTCATCGGCGCTCATCGGCCGACCTCCTGTCTCAGGATGCGGTCGAAAGCTGCCGGTTCTACGGAGAAGAGGGCGCCGTCTTGAGCCTCCGCGATGGCGGCAATCGCCGTGCTGTCTCGACGCATTTCCGCGACCATCGCCAAGAGCTCCGGATCAGTTGCGGAACGCCCCCAATAAGTTTGCGCAAGCGTCTTCATGACGTCTTCGAGGGCCATCAGCTGAAATCCTGGGGTTGCCGGTTCCGAACCAGCTGGCTGAGCGAAACAGCGATGACGAGCGCACCGCCATAGAAGAGGTTCTGCACATAGGCATCGGCGCCAAGCATGGTGAGGCCGGTTATCCCGGTGACCAGGAAGTAGACGCTGATCACCGCGCCGAAGGCATTGAACCGGCCGGGCGAAATGGTCGTCGCGCCTAGGAATGCTGCTGCGAAGGCAGGCAGCAGCAGGTTGAGGCCGGACAGCGGATCGGCCGAGCCTGTCATGCCGGCATAGAGCACGCCGGCCAAGGCGGAGATGAGGCCCGACAACACGAAGGAGGTGGCGCGGACGCGGTCGACATTGATCCCGTTCAGCCGGGACACTTCACGGCCGCGACCGACGAACAGCAGCTTGCGGCCGGGGATCGTGTATTCGAGCGCGTACCAGATCACGGCTGCAAGGATCAGGGCATAGAAGAACGCCAGGGGGATGCCGAGGAAGCGGTTGATGATCACCCATTCGACAAGGCCCATCGAAACGCCGGAGATCGTCTGGCTGTTGCTGACCCAGAGGATCAGGCCGTTGACGAAGGTGCCGACGCCGAGGGTCACGATGAGAGAATGGATGCGGAAGTAGAGAACGAAGAGGGCATTGACGGCGCCGATAATCACGCCGCTTGCCAGCGCGACGAGCACGACCGGCACGATCGGCCAACCGAGCTTGACGTTCAGGACGGCGATCAACATGCAGCTCATGGTGAGTGTCGAGGCCCCGGAGAGATCGAAATCTCCCGATGTCAGCGGGATGATGATGGCGAGCGTCAGAACGACGAGCACGGCCTGCGAGCCGAACAGTGTCGAGAAGCTGCGCCAACTCAGGAAAGAATCCGGCATCAGGATGCCGAAGATCACGATCAGCAAAAGCCAGGCCGCGACGAGAGCGAAGCGCTCGGCTTCCGTCTTCAACGTGAAGCGGCTGGCAGGTTTGGACATGGGTTTGACGGTGGGCATGTCGAGCGTCGTCATTCTGCAGCCTCCGCTTGATGGCCGTGGAAACAGGCTTCGGTGATGGATTTGCGGGAGATCTCGGATCCCTTGAGCTCGATGACCGGGCGACCGCGGGAGAAGACGATGATGCGGTCGCAGATCTGCTCGAGCTGTTCATTGTCGGTAGAGGCACAGAGGATCGCCGTGCCGTCACCGGCAGCGCGATCGAGCGCCTTGAAGATCTGCTGGCGGGCGCCGAAGTCCACGCCCTGGGTCGGTTCGTCGAGCATCAGCAGCTTCGGTTTGATCTGCAGCCACTTCGCCAGCAGCACCTTTTGCTGGTTGCCGCCGGAAAGTGAGCCCAGCGGCAATTGCGGGTTCTGCGGGCGAACGTCGTAGATTTGCCCCAGGCGGCCCGCTTCCACGACCATACCGTGTCGATCCAGTCCGGCGGGACCCAGCAGTCTGTCAAGCACGGGGAGGGTGATGTTGTCTGTGACGGAAAGGCTGCCGATGCCGGCGGCCCCCAGCCGATCCCCGGGCAGGAAGGCAATACCCAGCTTCTGCGCCATCAGCGGACTGATTAGGGAAAGGTCGATCGTTTCGCCAGCGATGGTCAGCGTCCCGCTGCCGCGCAAGGCGCCATAGAGGAGATAGGGCAGGGTCGCAAAGCCTGAGCCGATCAGACCCGTCACGCCCAGGGTTTCGCCCTCACGAATGACGAAGCCGAAGCCGGGTGTCTTTCCGTCGCTTAAATCTTTGACGATGACTGCGTCAGGAATACCTTCGGATGGCATCCGGCTCTTGGCGAAATGGTCGATGCGCGTGCCGACAATCGTGTCGAGGATCGATTGCCGCTCGGTGCTGCGCGTGTCGAGGATGTCGATGAGTTCGCCGTCGCGGAGCACGGCCACGCGATCGGTGATGTCGCGCACCTCGTCAATGTCGTGCGTGACGATCACCACCGAAGCACCCGTTTTGACGATCGAGCGGATCAGCGTGAACAGTCGCTGGACATCCTCGGCGGGCAGGAAGGGTGTGGGTTCGTCAAGGACGAGAATGCCCTCTCCGCCATGTCCTGCATCGGACGCTCTGAGATCCTCGAAGGCCCTGATGATGGCCACGAAGGCCCGCTCGACCGGGGGAAGGCTCGCGACCGTCGCGAAGGGGTCGACGTCCAGGCCGAATTCCGCGAAGAGGGCCGAGATTGCCTGGGCTTCCTTCTTCCAGTTCACCAGCCACGGCGTCTTCTGGCGAAGAGCCGTGACCCGCATGTTCTCGATCACGGTGAGCGAGGGCACGAGGCCCAGGTGCTGATGGACGAAGGCGACGCCACGCTTCTTGATCTCCATCGGATCAAGCGGAAGGGGCAGGGTCTGCCCCCACAGCACGACTTCGCTTCCCTCTTCAGGCTGATGGAAGCCGGCGAGGACCTTGATCATCGTCGACTTGCCGGAGCCGTTCTGGCCGAGCAGGCCGAAGACCTCACCGCGGCGGATCGAAAGCGACACACCTTTCAGAGCGTAGTAGCTTCCGAACCGCATGCGGATATTGTTCATCCTGAGCACGGCATTCTCGGTCATTGCGCGGCTCCCAGTTCCGGTTGATTTACTTCAGCATCCAGAGCTTACGGAAACCTTCGAGATGGGCGTCGCCATAGCCGTCGTTGAAGTTGGCAGGCACGCCGGCCGTCTCGATGTTGTTCTTGTCGAAGACCAGCAGGGGAACGTTGAGCTTGGCCACCTCAGGCTTGCCGCAGAGCATGCGCATAATGTTGTCGATCGCCGCATACCCTGCCCAGCCTAGGCTTTCGCCGATATCCATCTCGACCTGCCCCTCGCGCACCATGTCCAGTACGAAGGGTGTGCCGTTGAAGCTTGCAAGCTTCACCGCACCTTCAGAGCCGGTGATGCGGAGTGCTGGAACGACGAACTGCGACATGGAGTCGTAGATCGGCAGGATGTAGTTGATCGAGGGATCAGCCAGCAGAGCGGACTGGGTTCCGGACTGGATCTTGGTTGCCCATTCGGACACCGGCACGTCGAGATGGGTCTGCTTGCAATCCGGGCACAGCGCCTTGAGCTGATCCTGAATCGACTGAACGAAAGGGATTGAGGGCAGGACGTCCGAGGAGCCGATGATCAGGACGTTCGGCTTGCCTTCTGTCTGCACATAGGCCCAGGCGGCGAGAAGCTTTCCTGCACCGGTGAAGTCGACCTTGCCCGAATAATCGACACTTTCGACCGCCGGCTGTGTCACGTCATAGAAATGCGTCGTGCTGATCTTCAGGCCCGCGCCGCGCGCTTCGGCGAGCTGCGGTCCCAGCACTTCCGGATTCAGGCCGCCGGCGAGATCGACGACATCGTATTTCTGGCTGATGGCCTGCGAGATGCCCTGGACCCACTGGTCAAGCTTTAGCTGGTTGTCCCAGGTCGTGTACGTAAAGCCGACTTCCTCGGCGGCAGACGCCATCGCCTTCTGGAGCTCGACATTGAAAGGGATCGTCATCGAAATCGGGATCGACAGGACCTTCTTGTCGGCCATGCAGGCCTTGGCGTCGAAGGGTTCGCCCGGCGGTGCAAAAACCGGCATGGCACGATGGGCCTCGATAATGGCCTTGGCATCGGCCATCGGATCGGCTGCGGCTGGCATGGAGGCAGCCGCAAGGGCGGATGCGGCAAGAAATGAACTGGCAAGAATGCGGCGCATGATCGACGTTCCCCTGTCTTAGACCCGGGTGTTCCCGGTGTCCTTCGCTGCGGCTTCCCGGAGCCGACGCTAGGTAATGTACGTACATAGTCAGGCGAACGTCAACTGCGTTTTGCCTATTTTTTTGCGCTGCACATAAAAGTGGCGATTGCCGAAAAGCCTTTCACAGAAGCGCACGAAACGTGATCAGTGCAGCCATTCGAGCGGGCGTGATGCTGCGAACGCGCAGTGGCCGCTGCTCGGAAGTCCGGACATTATGTCTGTACAAAGCTGGACGATTTCAGGTCGTGCGATGGGCGCGCCAAGCGATCAGCAGGCCTGCAAAGCCGAAAAGCGAGAAGGCTAGGAAGCTCGCGCCGTAGTGCTCGGTCAGTGCGTAGATGCTGCCGAAGGTCGAGGGGCCGACAATGACGCCGATGAAAGTGTAGACGAGCACGCCACCGGTGGTCGAGCCCACCCGCCCCTCGGGCGCGTTGTGGGCGACCTCGGCCAGAAGTACGCCATTCCAACCAATTGTGACAAAGCCCATGGCCACGAACACGGCGACCTGTGCGTAAACGGGAAGATCGGTGAGGAAGAACAACAGGGCGTAGCCCGCTCCGCCAAGGAAGCCGAGCAAGGCCAGCGTCTTCAGGCCGCCGCCTATCCTGTCGGCCACGACACCCCAGAAGATGCGACCGATGGCGCCCGCAAGCTGCATGGCAGCGGCGACGGAGCCCGCCGACAACAGCGACCATCCCGCATCATGCACCAGGGTGACGACGGCAAAGGCCGAGACGGACAGTTGCATGGCGGAATAGGCGAAGCCGAGTGCAGAAAGGGCTCTCAGTTTCGGATTTTTCCAGATCGTCGACTGCTCCTCCACCAAGCCACCGAAAAGAGAGCGTCTCGGGCTGCGATTAACCGGGTCTGCGGCGTGGGTGGTCGCCAGAAGACCCATCATCAAGAGTGGCGCGACCGCGCCGAGCAGCAGCGCGAGATGCCAGTCGAAGAAGCGGGTGAGGAAGGGGAAGGCAAAGCTTGCGAGGATGCCGCCAAGCGGAACGCCGGATTGTTTCAGCGAGAAGACAATGTTGCGGCGCCGGTAGGGCGTTACGCGGCTCAGCATCTCCGAGGAGGCGGGGTTGTTGAGGCCGTAGCCGATGCCGATGAACAGGGAGGCGACGACGATCAGCGGAATGCTGGCGCTCGCGATCCCGGCGAAGCCAAGGGCAAAACAGGCAAGCGCTGCCTGTTCGATTTTAATCGGGCCGAAGCGCTGGACGAGCGTTCCGGCCACCGCCGATGAAAACATGCCGGAGAAGTAGATCAGGCTGATCTGATAGCCGATCCAATAGGCGCCGATCCCGAGATCGGCGGCCACAGTCGGCGCAATTGCCGTCAGCGCAAGGACGCTCGCGGTGGCGACAATCTGGATCAGGGTTGCGGCAATCAGCGTCTGTGTCAGCGAGGAGGCGCGTCGCGCGGGCGGCGCCTCTTCGGCGATAAAATCCGACATGGGTTCGAATATCCCGGGAGAGTTTCTGGAATATGTACGTACTAATTGATTTGAGTTCAGACTGCAAGTGAGAGAGCTTGCGGTGACCTCTGGTCCTGAAACCATTTGCGTTTTCTTGGGAAAGCAGGTTGAAACACGGACGAGAGGAGCTCGGCGTTGTGCCGGGTGGAGTTCGGACACTTGGATCAGAAGCGCATGGACTGGAAGCCGGAAGTCGACACGGCGCCGCTCTACCTGCAGGTCGCCCATCATCTGGAGGGCCGGATCAGCGACGGCGAGTTTCCGGTCGGATCGCTCCTTCCGACGGAAAACGAAATCGCGTCCGCGCTTGGCGTCAGTCGCCAGACAGTTCGCCAGGCGATCGCGACCTTGCGCAACAAGGGGCGCCTTTCAGCCCGAAAAGGCGTTGGCACGCGGGTCGAGGCTGGCTTCGATCCGGAGAAGAAGCGCTTCATCGCGCATTCCCGATCGGAGCTCTTCGAAATTGCCGCAGAAACCGAATTCGTGATCGACACGAAGGAGGAGATCTCGGCCCAGGGTAAGCTTGCGGTCGAGCTCGGCTGCCGGCCGGGCCGAAAGTTCTTCCATATGGCGGGTATCCGTTACCCCGGCAACAGAAGCCGTCCGTTCTCCTGGAACGAGGTTTATGTCGATTCGAAGCTCGCGGCGGCGGTAAAAGAAATCACGGTCGCCCGTAGCGCGATCTTCCATTACATCGAGCAGTTTACCGGCGAGAAGATTCAGGAGATCCAGCAGGATATCCGGCCCATGGTTCTCGATGCGGAAATTGCGGCCAAGCTCGATGTCAAGGCGGGCGATCTGGCGCTCGTTGTTACGCGCCGCTATTTCGGCTCCGGCCGCAGGCTGCTCGAATATGCCTTCCAGGTGCTGCCGGCCGAGCGGTTCACCTTTACGACCACACTCCGCGCCGAAGGCTGACGCGCGCCAACCCGCATGCGTCCATCGCGGTTCTGACTGAGTCTCAGAACTTCAGGGGCCTCCGCGTCTCACTCCCAATCTTCTCCCTCTGCACAGAGATCGACCGTTTGAACGGTTGATCGGCAATCACGGCTGCGCGCATTTCCGGCGAATGGTGATAAAATAGGCAAGCCTAAACTTGTGGCATTTTTGGCTGGACAGGCTTTCGAAATTTTGCATTAGTTCGTACATACTGCTTGCCTGTAGGTCACAAAAAAGGGGAACCACATGGATATCGGTGTCTTCATTCCAATCGGAAACAATGGCTGGCTGATCTCGACGACGTCGCCGCAATACATGCCGAGCTTCGAGCTCAACAAGCAGATCGTGCAGAAGGCAGAGAAGTACGGTCTCGACTTCGCCCTCTCGATGATCAAGCTGCGTGGCTTCGGCGGCAAGGCGGAGTTCTGGGACTACAATCTTGAGAGCTTTACGCTGATGGCGAGCCTTGCGGCCGTCACCGAGCGTATCAAGCTCTTCGCATCGACGGCGGTTCTGACGCTTCCGCCCGCGATCGTGGCGCGCATGGCAACGACCATCGACAACGTGGCGCCGGGGCGTTTCGGCGTGAACATCGTGTCCGGCTGGCAGATGGCCGAGTATGACCAGATGGGCATCTGGCCGGGCAACGATTACTTCGGCTATCGCTACGACTACTCGACTGAGTACGTCCACATCATGAAGGAGCTCTGGGCGAACGGCAGTTGCAGCTTCGAAGGCAAACACTTCACCATGAAGGATTGCATGATGAAGCCGATGCCGAAGAACAAGATCGAGATCGTTGCGGCTGGACAGAGCCCACGCGGCATGGAATTTGCCGCCGAATATGCCGACTACAACTTCGTGATGGCTTCGGGCATCAACACGCCGACCGCCTATGCGCCGAACAATCAGAAACTGCTCGATGCCGCTGCCAAGACGGGCCGCGACGTTGGCGCCTATGTTCTGTTCATGGTCATCGCCGACGAGACGGACGAGTTGGCGGAGGCCAAGTGGCAGAAGTATCGTGAGGGTGCCGATGTCGATGCGCTGGCCTGGATGGCTGACCAAGGCAGCAAGGACGCAACGGCGGATGCGAATTCGACCGCCAAGCACATCAACCTTCCGGAAGGTGCCGTAAACTTCAACATGGGAACCCTGGTTGGCTCCTATGCAAAGGTTGCCCGCATGCTCGACGAAGCCGGCAGCGTGCCGGGTACAAAGGGTATCATGCTCACCTTCGACGACTTCCTCGTCGGTCTCGATCAGTTCGGCGAGCGTATCCAGCCGCTGATGGCGAGCCGCACGGCGACCTCCATCGCGGCTGAATGACGTGACGCGCTTAGCCGCTGCGATCAACGACGATCCCCGTCAAGGCACGGGGATCGAGCTTGACCCGACAAGGCTTGTTGATCCCGGGCACGTCGACAGGCTTTATCAATCCATACATCAAGCTGCATCCGAACCGGCACACTTCCGCCTCGCTATTGAACCTCGGCCAGTTGCGGGGGCGCTGCGGGAGGCCGGCGTTGCCGATCTGCTTGGTGCCTTTGCGGCGCAATCCATACGGCCGAGTGATGTGCTTTCGGAACTCACGGCCTCCATCGCGCGATCGCCGACCGGTCGAGAGGCGATCCTTCGCTTCGTTCCCGATGCCGATGCTCTCGCGCAGGAAAGCGATCGTCATTACAGGGAGGGGACGGCGCGGCCACTCGAAGGCATTCCCTTCGGCGTGAAGGACATCATTGATGTCTCCGGCGCAATCGTTACCTCCGGCTCCTATTTCACCGGCGACCGGGTAGCACCGAGGGACGCCTCCGTCGTTTCCCGCTTGCGGGCGGCCGGAGCCATTCCCTTTGCCATGACGGCAACCACGGAGTTCGCAACCGGGTCGCCGCATAATCCGCGCTTCGGGACCGTCAGGAACCCGCATGATCGCGCACGATGGACCGGCGGGTCCTCGACGGGATCGGGTGCTGCCCTCGCTGTGCGCCTCATGCCCCTTGCGCTCGGAACCGATACCGGCGGTTCGATCCGCGTGCCGTCCTGCTGGTGCGGTACGACCGGTCTGAAACCGAGCCGGGAGCTCGTGTCGCGGCACGGGGTGGCGCCGCTCTCCTGGACGCTCGATCATATCGGTCCGATGGCGCGTTCTGCCGAAGACCTGCTCCATGTGCTGCCTTACATAGCGGAGACGTCGGGGCCGGCAATTGCGCAGCAGGTGGCGGATGTTCTGGGCGAGACCTCGGTCAAGGGGCTTACGATCGGCATCCCCTCCAACTGGTTCAACGAGTTGGTGGACGAGCGGGTGCTTGCAAACTGGCATCGCGCCCTGCAACAGTTTGAGGCGTTCGGCTGCCGGCTCGTGGAATTGCCCCCCATCGAGGTCGAACGTTTCCATGCCGCTGGCTGGGTCATCCTGCAGAGCGAGCTTGCCAGCCTGCATGCCGAGCGGCTCGATCGGGCCGAACTCTTCGATCCCGGGCTGCTGCACCGACTGAAGAACGGACTTGGCTATTCGGCAAGGGACTATGGGAATGCCCTGCAACAGCGGGGCGAAGCGCTCGAGCAATTCCTTAGCGTTATGGAAAAGGTCGACGTGCTGGTGACGCCGGGTCTTGGCGGCGAGGCAGGCCAGCTCGACGCGCTGACCGTCGACGTCGACCGTGAAAGCCACCCATTCCAGTCGATCATTTCGCGCAACACCATGATCTTCGATGTCACGGGCCTACCGGCGCTGATGCTGCCCTCGGGTCAAGGACGAACAGGTCTGCCGACAGGGATCCAGATCGTCGGGCGTCCGGGAGACGACGTTCTGTGCCTGAGGCTTGGGCGTGCTTTCCAGGCTGTGACCGATTTTCACCGGATGAGGCCTGTCGGAGAGGAGATCTGAGCATGGATGGTTTTCGGGAACGCGATGTCACCCAGCTTTCGGCGACGGCCGCAGTCGCCCAAATCGCGGAGGGACGGCTTACCTCACGCGCACTGGTCGATGCCTTGCTCGCGCGGATTTCGCTGCGCGATCCTGACGTGCGGGCCTGGCTTGCGCTGAGCGAGACGGCCCGCGAGCAGGCGGAGGAATGCGATGCCGTTCCCGCGGCACGGCGCGGCAGGCTTCACGGCCTGCCGATCGGGGTGAAGGACGTGTTCGATACCTTCGATCTGCCGACGACGCACAACTCGCCGCTCTATGAAGGTTTTCGACCTGCGGCAGACGCAGCCGTGGTCGATCTTTTGCGCAGCGAAGGCGCCATCATCCTCGGCAAGACCGATACCACCGAATTCGCGGCAGCCGGCCGCAATGCGGCAACCGCCAACCCGCATGATTTGTCGCGGACGCCGGGCGGTTCATCTGCCGGATCTGCAGCAGCCGTCGCCGATTTCCATGTCCCCCTGGCGCTTGCGACCCAGACCGGAGGCTCAACCATCCGACCGGCCTCGTTTTGCGGCGTGGTCGGCTTCAAGCCAAGCTTCGGGCGTGTCAGCCGAGAAGGGGTAAAGATCTATGCCCAGAGCTTCGACACCGTCGGTTGGTACGGACGATCCGTGGATGACGTGGCCCTGCTTGCCTCAGTTCTCGGTCTGGACGAGGAATTCCCAGCGGCAGGCTTCTCCAGAAACCCCCGCATCGCCCTCACGTTAGGACCGTACAAAGACCGCCTGTCGCCGGAAAGCCTGATGGCGCTGACGGTCGCAAGGGAGCGGCTGGAAGGCGCCGGGCACCGCGTGCAGGTGCTCGACCTCCCACCCGAGTTCGAGCCCGTCGACCGTCACCACCGTGTGATCCTGCATCGGGAAGGGCAGGCCTCGTTCCGAAATCTGGCACGACGGCATTCATCGAGCCTGCATGACGATTTCCATCACAGGGTGGAAAACCGTGATGGCTCCAGCCTTGCTGATCTCGCCCGCGCCTATGATGCCATGGGTTCGGCGCGCATCGCGTTCGATACCTTTATGGGTGATTTCGATATCCTAATCGCGCCGAGTGCGCCCGGCTTTGCGCCGATCGGACGTGGGCCAGGCGATCCGGTGTTCAATGCCTCCTGGACGCTCCTTGGCGTGCCCTGTCTCAATATTCCCATTCCGCTCGGGTCTTCAGCCTTGCCGATTGGCGTGACGCTAATTGCCCGGCGATTGGCGGACAAACATCTGCTCGATGTGGCCCGGCACCTCGAGCCCGTTCTCAATCCGACATGAAAGCAGCACAGACGACATGCCCGATCCCGCATTGAAAAAGGCACTTATTGGCGGCGACTTCGTCCTTGCCCCCGGCATATACGACATGATCTCGGCGCTGATTGCCGATCGGATGGGTTTCAAAGCCCTCTATGTCACCGGTTACGGGACCGTCGCCTCGACGCTCGGCATTCCCGATGCCGGTATCGCCACCTATCGAGACATGGTCGAGCGCATTGCGCAGATGGTGAAACTCACGAATACGCCCGTCATTGCAGATGCAGATACCGGCTATGGCGGGCTCCTCAATGTGCGCCACACGGTACGCGGTTACGAGGATGCCGGGGTTTCGGCGATCCAGCTGGAAGATCAGGAATTTCCGAAGAAATGCGGCCACACTCCCAACCGGCGCGTCGTGCCCATGGGGGATATGGTCAAGAAGATCGAGGTTGCTGTCGACAGCCGGCGCAGCGACGACATGCTCATCATCGCCCGCACGGATGCCCGTACCAGCCTTGGCCTTGAGGAGGCGATCCGTCGTGCAAAAGCCTATGCCGCGGCCGGTGCGGACGTGCTCTTCGTCGAGTCGCCCGAAAATACCGACGAGGTGAGGGCGATCGCCGAGGCCATCGATCGGCCACTGCTTGCCAACATGGTCAATGGCGGGCGTACACCGCTCCTGCCGGCGTCCGATCTCAAGGCGCTGGGCTACCGGATCGCGATCTACCCGGCGCTCGGCTTCCTCGCCCATGGTCATGCGGTACGCCATGCCTATCAGGACCTGCTCGACCACGGAATCACCAGCGACGCAGTGCCGCTCTACCCCTTCAAAGACTTCAACAGCCTGCTTGGCTTCGAAGATGTCTGGGCCTTCGAAAAACGATTTGCCGAAACCGAGGACTGACGCATGACAAACGCCGATCTCGCAGCAAACTATGCCAAGGCCTATGACAATCGTATTGGCTTCGGAAAGAAGCCGGCACTCGTTCTTGTGGATTTTGTCCAGGCCTATTTCGAGCCAAACAGCCCGCTCTATGCCGGCGTGGACGCCGCACTTGAAAGTGCCCTGCGCATCCGCGAAAAGGCGCGAGAGAAGGGGATCCCAATCATCCTCACAGGCGTTGTGCTGCATCCAAGCGGCCTCGACGGTGGACGCTTCTTCCAGAAGGCCAAGCCTCTCGCCTGTTTCACCGCCGGCAACCCGCTCGGTGGCTGGCCTAAGGGACTTCAGCCTTTTCCGGACGAATTCGTTATCGCAAAACAGTATCCCAGTGCCTTCTTCGGGACTTCGCTTGCCCCTTTGTTGACATCCATGAGGGTCGACAACGTTATCCTGACCGGGCTGACCACGAGTGGCTGTGTGCGTGCAACCTGTGTCGATGCGATGTCGCATGGCTTCATCACAACCGTGGTCAGGGATGCGTGTGGCGATCGACATTCATCTCCGCACGAGGCCAATCTGTTCGACATGAATGCCAAATATGCCGATGTGGTCTCCGAGGTGGAGGTCCTCGATTTCATAGCGTCGCTCTGAGACCCTTACGTTGGTCTGATTCCGAGCGCAGCCGCATTGCCGATGATTACCCTGGCGGCGTCACAATGTGGTGCGCCGGTGCACGCGGCGACCGAAGCACCCGGTCTGAGCCAAACCAACCGTCTTCAGGCCGACCGGTTTCTCTCCCAGTACCAGGCGACATATTGATTTTTGCGATCGCGTTTCAGGTCGGCAAGAAAGCGCTTGATCTCTCGGCAGTCGCTCTTTTCGCCCGCAAACCACACGAAGGTGTCGGCGCTGGTGGTTTGGACTTCGGCTTTCACACGATCGACCAGCGATGTCCTGTCGTCAGACGAATAAGAAGACCGATGCAGCCACTCCAATCCGATGAGCCTCTCTTCGAGATCCTGCTGCTCGCTTCCGTCTTCTACTTCTATGATCGCTTTCATCAAGGTTCCCGGCGCTGCTTCCTCCACCATCCGCGCAATCGCGGGAAGCGCGCTTTCGTCGCCGGCAAAGAGAATCGTTTGTGCATCCGGCAGGCCCCCGCCGCCGGGTCCCATGATCGCCAGACGATCCCCCGGCTGAGCGTCACGCGCGAAGTCGCTTCCCGGCGTCGCGATACCTTCGGCCGAATGCTGAAAGACATCGACCGAAACCTGATTGGTTCCAGCGTCGACCGAGCGGATAGTATAGACCCGCATAAGCAGTTCATCCTCGCCCTCAGGCCAGCCGATCCGGCCGTTTTGCTGGACGATTGGCCAGACAGGTGCTCGTCCCTTCGGAGGTATAAGCAGGCGCACATGCATGTTGCCGCCGATAAACGAGGTGACGTTCTCAACAGACAGCACGACTCGCCGCATCCGCGACGTGACGTTCCTTGCAGAAACGACAGTTGCTTCGTGAAAACCCGGTGGCCGCCCCTTCGGCGCCGGCTCCGACCATTCGAGCGACAAAGGCTCGTCACCCGCAAAATAGAAAAGGTGCTCTGCAAACATTGTACACGTCACGGGCAGCGATGCATCGCTGGCGGTGGCGATCACTATCTCCAGCCGATCGTCGACACTGGTGAGATTGATCGTCCAGTCCCTGGACATCAGTACGGCTCTTCCTTCCTCGCGAAGGACATCGGAATGTTCGACGAAATGCTCACAGATCGCATTGAGCATGGCGCGCACATCGACCGGGTGCGCTGTGCCAGAAAGAGTTGCGGAGTGAATATCGCTCATGAACTTGCCTGCATGGATGACGGGGAAAACGGTCGCATATGATGCCGTCCGATCGGAAGCATCATGGGTTGACCGGAAGTCGGATCGGTAAGGATCTGCGCGTCGAGACTGAAGACCTCGCGGACCATTTCTTCGGTAAGCACCGATTGCGGCGAGCCTGCCCGAAAGGGACGTCCCTCAAGCATTGCGATCAAATGATCACTGTAGCGCGCCGCAAGATTCAGATCGTGCAGCACCATCACGATTGTCGTGCCCCGCTTGCGATTAAGGTCTGTCAGGAGGTCAAGCACATCGATCTGGTGACTGATGTCCAGGAAGGTCGTGGGTTCGTCGAGAAGCAGGATCTCGGTTTCCTGGGCGAGCGCCATGGCAATCCAGACCCTTTGCCTCTGTCCCCCGGATAACTCTTCCACAGACCGCTCGGCAAGCTCAGCCGTTTGTGTCGCCTCAAGGGCGTCCGCGACCGCTTGGTCGTCTTTGGGGGACCAAGAGGCAAAGAGACTGTGATGAGGATGTCTTCCCCGGCTGACCAGGTCGAGGACCGTGATTCCCTCCGGCGCGATCGGGGACTGCGGCAACAGACCGAGCCGTCGGGCAAGCTCACGCGTCGGCAGTTTGTGAATAGAGCGACCGTCAAGCAGGACGTCGCCTTTCAACGGCGCGATCAGGCGCGACAGCGCCTTGAGCAGGGTGGACTTGCCACAGGCATTGGCTCCAACGATGGAGGTGATCTTCCCGGTGGGAATGACGAGGTCGATATCCTTCAGAACGACACTTTCGCCGTAGCCGGCGAAGAGTTCCTTCGCTTCGACGCGGTAGTTGGTCACGATCCGGCTCCCTGTCGATTGCTTCTGATGATCAGGCTGATGAGATAAGGCGCCCCGAGAGCACCGGTCACGACACCAACCGGATAACGGCTTGGCAGGAGGAATTGGCCGACGAAATCGGCCAACAAGACAAGAAGTGCCCCACCGATGGCCGCAGGCAGCAAGGTGGAGCCTCGCTTCCCAAAGATGCCACTCGCGATCGGACCTGCGAGGAAGGCCACAAAGGCGATTGGGCCCGTCACGGCTGTTGCCGTGGCAATCAGACCGACGGCGCAGACGATGACGAGGAGACGCGTGGAGGAGACCTTGACGCCGAGCGCCGTTGCGGTCTCGTCACCCAAGCGCAAAACTTCCAAATCCCGGGCCCACGTCAGGAGCGGGGCACCAAACAGAACGAGTGCTGCCAGAAGGGGAAGCGCCTGGTCGAGTTTTGCCCCGTTAAGACTGCCCGTCAGCCAACGCATGGCCTCCTGCAACGTAAAGGCGGGCGCGCGCAACAGGATATAGGCAATCATGCTCTCCAGCATGGCGGAAACGCCAATCCCCACCAGGATCAACCGGGGACCTGCCACGCCGTTCTTTGCGGCCAGTCCGTGAACAAGGAGCGCCACCAGAAGGCCGACGCCAATAGCCAGCAAAGAGACCGGAGTCCCGTTCAACCCGAGAATCACGATCGCGAACACCGCCGCGGCACTTGCGCCCGAGGTGATGCCTATGATGTCGGGGCTCGCGAGCGGGTTGCGCAACAGCGTTTGGAAAGCTGCCCCGCCAAGGCCGAAGCTCATCCCGGCGGCGACGGCAAGGACCGCACGAGGAAGACGCAACTGACCCACGGTAAAGCTGGCGCCAGGCACCGTTTCACCTGCCAAAACGCGCAAGACGTCATCAAGGGGTGTGAATGTCTGCCCTGCCATCAACGTCAGAAGGAAGCCGCTTATGACGAAGAGCACGGCAAGCGCGAGCAGGGTCCGCCGTCGGTGGAGGTGCCGCCGATGGGTCGCAGCAATCATCATCTGATGCTCTAGACGTTCACAAGCGCTCACAGGTCTCTGACCTTTTGCCGGCGAACGACATAAATGAAGAAAGGAGCCCCGATAAGAGCGGTGACGACGCCCACATCCAACTCTGATGGACGGGCGGCCAGACGTCCGAGAACGTCGCTACCGGTCAACAGTATGGCGCCGCAGAGGGCCGAAATCGGCAGCAGCCACCGATGGTCTACCCCGATCAGCAACCGGCATGCATGCGGGACCACAAGGCCGACGAAGCCGATCGGGCCACAGACCGCTGTTGTCGCACCACAGAGCATGACCGCGCCGAGAGTTGCGACAGCGCGGGCCACGGCTACGCGTTCGCCGAGGCCAGCGGCAAGCTCGTCACCAAGTGCAAGCGCATTCAATCGTCTGGCGGAAAGCAGGCACAAGGCAAATCCTGCCGCCAGAAAGATGGAGATTGGCGCCAGTCGGTCGAACGTTGCGCCGCCAACCCCGCCAATCTGCCAAGAGCGAACGCCCCCGGCGATGTCGGCGCGCGGCAGGACGACAGCAACAACCAGCGACGAGAAGGCGATCGCGGTCGCCGTTCCTGCCAATGCAAGCCTCAGCGGGGTGGCGCCCCCGCGCCCAAGCGAGCCGATGCCGTACACAAAGACGGCGGTTGACGCCGCGCCAGCGATGGCGATCCAGATGAAGGCATGGCCCGAGCTGATGCCGAACCAGGCAACTCCGACCACCACCGCCAGTGATGCACCGGTGTTGATGCCGAGGATGCCGGGATCCGCCAGCGGATTCCGCGTCACACCCTGCATGACGGCACCCGACATTCCGAGTGCCGCGCCGGCAAGCAAAGCCAAAAGTGTGCGCGGCAGCCGAGCCGCCGCCGCTGCGCGATCGAGCGTTGATGTATCACCGGAAAGCGCCGCGACGACATCCGTCAATGGGACGTCGCGTGTACCGACCACCAATGACAATGCGGCAACAGCAATCGCAAGTGCCGCGATGGCGCAGACAGCGAGCAGCCGATTGCCGCTCGGCGAAAACTCAACCGCCCGCCTTGGGATGGAAAGCATTTGTTTGGTCGTCATTCGGTCTTTCGCGCCGCATCCGCGAGCTTCGCCACATAGGCCGGCAGAACCCAGCTAATCGACAAGGGCGTCGGATTGGCTGCAGTGCCGATCGGATCCCGGCCGAGCGTTACGATTGCGTCATGCCTGACGGCCGGCATGTGGGCGAGCAGCGGATTGGCCTTCATAGCGTCGATCAAAGCACGATCACCATAGGTGACCAGTATGTCCACATCGTCGAACAGGTCGATCTGTTCGGCGCTAATTGAACCGGCAAAGCTGCCGTTCGACGAGGCTTCGATGACGCTTTTCGGCATGGAAAGACCAAGGTCGCTGAAAAACCGCACGCGGGTATCCTGGGTCGTATAGAAGTTCACAACGCTGAGGTCGGTTTCGTCGAGATGGGTGACGAACATCGCCCGCTTGCCCTTCAGCTCGGGGTATTTTGCGACTTCTGCAGCGATCTTTCGTTCGATATCGTCGATCAGTGCCTCGCCTTCTTTCGCCAAACCCATGCCGGCACTGTCGAGGCGGATCGTTTCCCGCCAGTCGGTTGACCAGGGAGCCTGCGGATAGGCGATGACCGGCGCGATCTGGCTGAGGGTGTCATAGTCGGACTGGCTCAGGCCGGAATAGGCCGCAAGGATGACATCCGGTTCGGTGCCCGCCACCGCTTCGAAATCGATGCCGTCGCCTTCGTCGAAGAGCGAAGGTGGTTCTGCACCCAGCTCCCGGAGGCGCTCCGCGACCCAGGGCAACAGGCCGTCACCATCATCATCGCCGAAATTTGCAGCTGCCATCCCCACCGGCACAATCCCCAGCGCCAGGGGCACTTCGTGATTGGCCCAGGCTACGGTGGCCACCCGGCCGGGTTTTTTCGGGAGATTCGTCTGGCCAAGTGCATGGGTGATCATCAAAGGAAAACGAGCGTCCTCGTCTGCGTTGGCGGGCATGCTTGCGATGCCGAAAAGCAGTGCTGCCAGGGGCGCCAGGTTACGCAACTTCATCCGCATCGTGTCAATCGCTCGCTGATTAAGTTGACTTTCACTTTCAGCTTCAGGCTCGCGGGTCAAGCCAATTGGGAACGGAGGGCATCATTGCCTCTTGATTTCCGGAGAATTTTACAAAAAGAGAAAAATCTACAATACTGGATGAAAATTATCCAGTTAATGGCCGATTGACCGCTCGAACGTTGATCTGCGGTGCGGCGGCCGGGGGATAAGGTCGGCGATTGCGGATCGACCACCGAGGCGGGGCGGCTGTCGAGATTGGTCCTTTGGGATCATCGAGAGAGCTCGTCGGAACGTCAAACTCTGGATAGACGATGATCAGGAACATGTCCGCTGCCACGACGCGCGCTCACCTTCGCCCTCGCGCCACTCTTCTCTTAAGCTGCACGGCCTTCATCTCGCTGATGCCAGCCCTTGCCGGCGCTCAGGATGCCGGGACGGCGGAGGATGATGCGACAGTCTTGCAGACGATAACGGTGGAAGGGGCCACCCAGGGCGACGCGGATTCCAAATCGATTGTCGCCAATCGGTCGAGTGCTGTCGGCAAGATGCCGGGCGAAATCTTGACCACGCCTGCGACGGTGTCCGTTGTAACCTCGAAGGAAATCGAGCAACGCGCGGCTGACAGCATCGAGAAGGTAGTGCAGTACTCGGCCGGCGTGACGACCGACTACTATGGATCGGACGACAGATTCGACTATGTAACGATTCGCGGCTTCTCGCCCTTCACATACCGCGACGGCCTGGCCATCGGACGAACCTGGCTAGGCGTGAAAGAGGAACCCTATGCCTTCGAGAGGCTCGAAATACTGAAGGGCGCAAATTCAACCGGCTTCGGCGTTTCCGATCCGGGTGGCGCCATCAATTATGTGACGAAGACCCCGCGCAGTGAGCGTTTTGGAGAGATCTATGGCACGGTCGGATCCTTCGCCCACAAGGAGACGGGCTTCGACTTCGGCGACAATCTGACGCAAGATGATACCCTGTCCTATCGCCTGACCGGCAAGGTTCAGCGTGCCGATGGCGAGTATGATTTCTCGGAGAATGACGAGAACTTCATCATGGGTGGACTGACATGGCGTCCGACCGACATGACGAATTTGACCTTCGTCTTCGATCACCTTGACCGTGATGGTACGCCGAGTGGTGGTGGCCATCCGCTCTACACCGACTTTGACCGGGACCGCTTCTTCGGAGAGCCGGATTTCAACTACGATGCGACGAACCGCAACACCTACACCATGCTGTTCGACCACGATTTCGGCAACGGCCTGAGCGTTAACTCCAGCGCGCGCTACAGCAATTCCAGCCGAGAGACGGGCTTTGCTTTTATCTATGATTCCAGCGGTGCTGCCGATCCGTCGGACACCAGCGCAGACCGCATCTATTCTTTGGGCTCCGGTTCGAGCGAACAGATCAACGTCGATGCCCATCTGCTATACGAGGCAAGCTTCGATCAGGTGGAAAGCCGAACCCTGGCGGGTGTCGACTACAACAGCATCGAATCCACCAACGAGTCCGGTTACCTCTGGGGGGCAGGCACGCCTTCGATCGATTGGCAAAATCCCGTCTACGCCGGACCGCCGCCGGCGATCCCGCTCTCGACCCGCAACAGCAACGACCGCAGCACCCGTGCTGTCTATCTGCAGCAGGATCTGATCTTCTCTGACCGCATGACGGCAAGCGTCGGCCTTCGCAATGACTGGCTTGATCTGGAAGAGACCGATCTGGGAACCTCGGTCTCCACCTCGCGCGACTACAGCGAGTTCAGCAAACGCGTCGGCCTGAGCTACAAAATCACCGAGGAACTGGCGACCTATGTGAGCTATGCAGAATCAGTCGCGCCTCCAAGCACTGGCAATCAGCCAACCTATGGCAAGCAGTACGAGGCGGGAATCAAGTACCGACCCGATGCCTTCCCTGGGATGATCACGGCATCAATCTATGATCTGACGCTTGAGAACATTACCGCTTACGAGGCGCCCGTCTATCTGCCGAGCACGGTGGAAGAGGTTCATCATCGCGGCCTTGATCTGGAAGCGAAAGTCGAGATGACGTCGAACTTCAACTTGATCGGCGCCTATTCCTACATCGACTCTGAAATCGTCGACTCAGGGGCAACCTACGACGGCAAGCGTTTTGCGCAGGTGCCGGAACACATGGCATCGCTCTGGGGCACGTACACGCTCGAAGGCCAGGGTGACCGGGGCGAAATGACGTTCGGCGCCGGAGCGCGCTTCATCGGATCCTATTATTTCGACAACGCAAACACGCGTAAGTCGGACGGAGCCGTGATCTTCGATGCCTCCTTCACTTACGCGATCAAGGAAAACACCAGCTTCCAGCTTAACGTCAGCAATCTGTTCGACGAGAAGCATGTCGCCAACAACGACGGCGGCGCCCTCTACTACAACCCCGGACGCACGATCTATGCGACGATCCGGCAGAGCTGGTAAAGGCTCCGAAATCCCGCGTCCGACATGGCGCGGGATCCAGGCTTCATTCTGAAGTATGCTTGCGACGCCAGACGGCAGGGGTTTCGCCGGCAAACCTGCGAAAGACCTTGGTGAGGTGGGCCTGGTCGGAAAAGCCGAGTTGGGCGCTGATCTCCGCGATGCTCATCTCTGTTTCGACCATCAGTGCTCTGGCCATCTCGATGCGGCGAGACAACTGCCACTGCAGCGGCGTCATGTCCGTTGTCTGCCGGAACACCGTGGCAAACCAGCTCTCGGACAGGCCGACAACATCAGCCATCTCCCGGATGCTGAGCGGTCGCCCGCCGCAATTGGCAAAATGGGCGGATAGACGATTCAGGTGGGCTTGGGTCAGCCTGCCCAAGCCGGCAGAATTCTTGTCTGGATCTCCCTTGAGGTCGAGCAGCCCTGTAACGATGCTGCCGACCAGATTCTCTGCAAAGGCGGTGTGGCGCACATCAGTCGACAATTCGTTCACGACTAGGCCTGCAAGAGCGGCCAGAGGTCCGGGATCCTGTATCTCAACGGGTTGTTTCAAGGCGGTGCGTGCAGCAGAGGATCCGATCGCGGGCGCGATATAGCGCAGCACGCGGTCCCGATGCAGATGCAGGTCCAGATGGGAAAAGCGGTGGCGGCTGGTGAAGCTGGTCCAAAGCGGCGTGCCTGCCGGGACGTAGATGACCCGTGCCATGCCGCGTTCGCTGCGCTGCAGATCCGGAGTATGGGACACCCGAATGTGGGGACTGACATCGTCGAAGAAGAAAACGATGCGGGGATCTGGTGAGAGGTAATAGCCGCTCGCTCCGGCCTGCCCTTCGGCTTCCCAATGGACGCCGACGATACCGTTCATTGATCGCCATGTTGGCGGTCGGAGCGCTTGGATGCCCTCTATTTTGGTCTGCATGGAATGAAGATAGGTCAAACCGACCGCCTCCTGATCTCAACGGCTGGCGTGTGTCACCGAATATGCCCATCATCTTTGGGAAAGGCTTCTGGTGAACGCTGGAAACATGATAATCATAATCATCTTATCACATCGAACCTACACTTTACAGCGCGCTGCGCGGTTGGGTTAACAGCTACCCCTCTCCCCGCGGCATATCCTCGTCTCAAAGCTATGCCTTGCGGAAAACGAAGCAGCGACAGCTCGACACGCGCTCCATATTCGGCAACGAGGCGACCAATCTGCTCATAGGCAGTGTCTGCCCTTATCTTTTCTTTATTCTCATCGCGCCTCTTCCCAATCGAAGCCTGACCCGAAGCGCCCTTAATTCTCCACCTGTATCAACAGGAGACCCGGACATGTCCGACCTCATCTTTATCGCGCTTGGCGGTGGCACGCTTCTCGTGCTCGCATTGTACGCCCGCGCGCTCGACCGGCTCTGAGGGCACGCAGATGCTTGAACCCCTCTTCGGCCTTTTCGTCGCCATTGCGCTTGGCATCTATCTTGTCGTGACGCTGCTGCGTCCCGAGCGTTTCTGATCGGGAGCAGATCCATGACCCTTGTCGGTTGGCTGCAGATCAGCCTCCTCTTCCTCGCCGTCCTCCTCGTCATCAAACCACTCGGCCTTTACATGGCGCGAGTGTTTTCCGGCGAGCGGACCTTTTTTTCCCCCGTACTCGGCCGGCTCGAGCGTGATCTTTATCGCGTGAGCGGCATCAACCCCGAAAAGGAGCAGAGCTGGTTCGGCTATACGCTTGCCATGCTCGCCTTCTCGCTCGCTGGCTTTCTCGTTCTTTACGCCATGCTGCGGCTGCAGGCCTATCTGCCGCTCAACCCGCAAGGCTTTCCGGGCGTGCCCGCCGATCTCGCCTTCAACACGGCTGTCTCCTTCGTCACCAACACCAACTGGCAGAACTATGCCGGCGAGACGACGATGAGCCACTTCTCCCAGATGGCCGGCCTCACCGTGCAGAACTTCCTCTCCGCCGCGACAGGCATGGCCCTTGCAGTCGCCGTCACTCGCGCACTTGCCCGCTCCAAGGTCTCGACGCTCGGCAATTTCTGGGTCGATATGACCAGGGCTACGCTCTACGTGCTGCTGCCGCTCGCGATCCTCGTCGCCCTCGCCTTCGTCGCCATGGGCTTGCCCCAGACGCTCGACGGCTCGGTCACGGCCACGACGCTTGAAGGCGCCAACCAGGTGATTTCGCTTGGCCCCGTCGCCTCCCAGGAAGCGATCAAGCAACTTGGCACCAATGGCGGCGGCTTCTTCAACGTCAATGCCGCCCATCCCTTCGAGAACCCCACCGTCTGGTCGAACTATCTCAATATCTTCGCCATGCTGTCGATCTCTGCCGCCATGGCCTACACCTTCGGCCAGATGGTCGGAAACCGCAGGCAGGGCTGGGCGCTGATCTCGGCCATGGCGTTCCTGCTGATTACAGGCGTGGCCGTCACCTACTGGGCCGAGGCCCAGGGCAACACCATCCTGACGGCGATCGGTGTCGATCCAGCACTCGGCAATATGGAAGGCAAGGAAGCCCGCTTCGGCCAAGCCATGACCGCGCTCTACGCAGCCGTTACGACGGGTCTCTCGGATGGTGGCGTCAACGGCATGCACGGCTCGTTCACAGGCCTGGGCGGCCTGGTGCCGATGTTCCTGATCCAGCTCGGCGAAGTGCTGCCAGGCGGCGTCGGCTCCGGTCTCTATGGAATGCTCGTCTTCGCAATTCTGTCCGTCTTCGTCGCGGGTCTGATGGTCGGCCGCACGCCGGAATTCCTCGGCAAGAAGATCGAGGGCCGCGAGATGAAGTTCGCCATGCTCGCCGTGCTCATCCTGCCGCTGGTCATCCTCGGCTTCACCGCAGTTTCGGCCATGCTGCCCTTCGCGGTGGCAAGCGTTGGTACGGCCGGCCCGCATGGTCTGTCGGAAATCCTCTATGCCTACACCTCGGCTGCCGGCAACAACGGCTCGGCCTTTGGCGGTCTCACCGGCAACACGGTCTGGTACAACACCACGCTCGGGATCGCGATGCTGCTTGGCCGCTTCGCCTATGTCGTGCCGGTCATGGCGATTGCCGGATCGCTCGCCGCCAAGGTGAAGTCGCCGGCCTCTGCCGGCACCTTCCCGACCGACGGCCCGCTGTTCGTCGGCTTGCTGATCGGCATCATCCTCATTCTCGGCGGCCTGCAATTCTTACCCGCACTGGTGCTCGGCCCCATAGTGGAACACTTCGCCATGCTCGCCGGCCAGACCTTCTAAGGAACCAACATGTCAAAAGACCATAAAGCTCCCGGTCTTCTCGACCCGTCGATCCTGTTTCCGGCGATCCGCGATGCGTTCGTCAAGCTCGATCCGCGTAAGCTGCTGCGCAACCCGGTCATCTTCGTGACCGAAATCGTCGCCGTCGTCGTGACGATCCTCTTCATCCGCGACCTCGCCCAAAATCCGGGCGAGGCCGGCTTTTCCGGCCAGATCGCTGCCTGGCTCTGGTTCACTGTACTCTTTGCCACTTTTGCTGAAGCTGTGGCGGAGGGCCGCGGCCGCGCCCAGGCCGACAGCCTGAAGAAGACCAAATCCGAACTCGTCGCCCGCCGGCTCGCCGCCAACGGCAAGACGGAGACGATTGCGGCCAGCAGCCTCAAAGTCGGTGACATCGTACTGGTCGCAGCCGGCGAGCTGATCCCCGGCGATGGCGAAGTGATCGAGGGTGTCGCCTCGGTCAACGAAAGCGCCATCACCGGCGAATCCGCCCCCGTCATCCGCGAATCCGGTGGCGACCGCTCGGCGGTGACAGGCGGCACGCAGGTTCTGTCCGACGAGATCAAGATCAAGATCACCGTCCAGCCGGGCTCCTCCTTCGTCGATCGCATGATCGCGCTGATCGAAGGCGCTCAGCGCCAGAAGACGCCGAACGAGATCGCGCTGTCGATCCTGCTCTCGGGCCTGACTCTGATCTTCTTGCTTGTCTGCGTCGCGATCTGGGGCCTGGCCGGCTATTCCGGCACGGTGCTTTCGGTGACGGTGCTGGCGGCCCTGCTCGTCACCCTTATCCCCACCACGATCGGTGGCCTGCTCTCGGCCATCGGCATCGCCGGCATGGATCGCCTCGTGCGCTTCAACGTGATCGCCACCTCCGGCCGCGCGGTGGAGGCTGCGGGCGATGTCGACACGCTGCTTCTCGACAAGACAGGCACGATCACCTTCGGCAACCGTATGGCCAGCGACTTTCTGGCCGCCCCAGGCGTCACCCCGGCGGAGCTCGCCGAAGCCGCCCTCATCGCCTCACTGTCTGATCAAACGCCCGAGGGCCGCTCGGTCGTGGCGCTGGCGACAGGTGAGTTCGGTGTGCCCATGCCGAAGGCCGAGTTCGATGCCGTGATTGGCTTCACTGCTGAAACACGCCTCTCCGGCGTCGACATCGGTGAGCGTCGCCTTCGCAAGGGCGCGGTCGACGCGGTCCTGAAGTTTGCCGGCCTGACCGATCAGGATGCACCGGCCGAATTCCGCCGCGCCGTCGATCAGGTCGCGCGAACCGGAGGCACGCCGCTCGGCGTCGCCGACGGAGACCGCCTGCTCGGCGTCATCCACCTCAAGGACGTCGTCAAACCCGGCATCAAGGAACGCTTCGCGGCCCTGCGCGCCATGGGCATCCGCACGGTCATGGTGACAGGCGACAACCCGGTGACTGCCGCCGCCATTGCCTCGGAAGCCGGCGTCGACGATTTCCTCGCCCAGGCAACGCCGGAAGATAAGCTCGCTTATATCCGCCGCGAGCAGCAGGGTGGCCGCCTGATCGCCATGTGCGGCGACGGCACCAATGATGCTCCGGCGCTTGCCCAGGCCGATGTCGGGGTCGCGATGCAGACCGGCACGCAGGCCGCCCGCGAGGCCGCCAACATGGTGGATCTGGATTCCAGCCCGACCAAGCTCATCGAGATCGTTGAGATCGGCAAGCAGCTGCTGATGACGCGGGGATCGCTGACGACGTTTTCGATCGCCAATGATGTGGCCAAATACTTCGCCATCATACCGGCGCTGTTCGTGGCCACCTATCCGGCGCTCGAAGCCCTCAACATCATGGGGCTGACGTCGCCGCAGTCGGCTATTCTGTCCGCCGTCATCTTCAACGCGCTGATCATCGTGGCGCTGATCCCGCTGGCATTGAAAGGCGTGGCTTACCGTCCGTCCGGTGCAGCGGCACTGCTGCGTCGCAACCTGCTGGTCTACGGCGTCGGTGGCCTGATCCTTCCCTTCGCCGGGATCAAGGTCATCGACATCGCCGTCAGCGCCCTTCATCTGGTGTAATCATGCTCAACCATCTCAGACCCGCACTCACCCTCGTTGTCGCCATGACCGCACTCACCGGTCTCGCCTATCCCCTAGCGATCAACGGCGTCGCTCAGGCTGTCATGCCTGAAAAAGCCAATGGCAGCCTGATCGAACGCGACGGCAAGGTCATCGGCTCAAGCCTGATCGGCCAGAATTTCGCCTCCGACCGCTATTTCTGGCCGCGTCCTTCGGCAACGGGTCCAGACCCCTATAACGCGGCAGCCTCGTCGGGCTCCAACCTCGGCACGACCTCGGTCAAGCTAAAGGAGCGCGTGGCGGCCGATGTTGCACGGCTGACCGCAACCGGCATGGCGCAGCCGGTACCGGGCGATGCCGTCGCCACCTCCGGCTCCGGCCTCGACCCGCATATCTCGCCCGCCTTTGCCGAGGCACAGGTGACGCGCGTGGCGCAGGCGAGGGGGCTCCAACCGGCAGCCGTTGCAAGCCTCGTCGAGCAGACGATCGAAAAACCCGACTTCGGCGTTATCGGCGAAGCAAGGGTCAATGTGCTAGAGCTCAACCTGGCCCTTGATGCCCTGAACAGATGAGAACTTGATGGCGGACGACGACCGCAGGGACGAACGACGTCCCGATCCCGATGCCCTGCTTGCCCTGGCGGAGAAAGACCGCCGGGGCAAGCTTACCGTTTTTCTGGGGGCCGCCCCCGGCGTCGGCAAGACCTATGCGATGCTGTCGCGCGCCCGACGCCTCAAGGCTGATGGCATCGACGTCGTCATCGGGCTGGTCGAGACCCACGGTCGCGGCGAAACCGCAGCCCTGCTCGACGGCCTCGAGATCCTGCCTCGACGCAGGGTGGCTCATCGCGGCCGGATGCTCGAAGAGTTCGACCTTGATGCGGCGCTTCAACGGCGTCCCCGGATCGTCATCGTCGACGAGCTCGCCCATTCCAACCCGGAAGACAGCCGCCATCCAAAGCGCCACCAGGACATCGAGGAGCTGATTGCAGCCGGGATCGATGTCTGGACGGCGCTCAACATCCAGCACCTCGAAAGTCTTGCCGATCTCGTTGCCCAGATCACCGGTGTCACCGTGCGCGAACGGGTTCCCGATGTCGTCCTCAAGCGTGCAGACGAGGTGCTGCTCGTTGACCTCGCCCCATCCGAACTGATCGAGCGCCTGAAGGAGGGCAAGGTCTATCTGCCCGAAAGCGCCAACCGCGCCGTCGACCGCTTCTTCCGCCTCGGCAATCTGACGGCGCTGCGCGAACTGGCACTGCGCCGCACCGCCGACCGCGTCGATGATCAGATGGTCGATTATCTCAAGCAGAATGCCATCGATGGTCCCTGGGCCACGGGTGAGCGCCTGCTGGTCTGCGTCGGCTCCGATCCGCTGTCGGAAAAGGTCGTGAGGGTCGCTAGCCGGCTGGCCTCGGGGCTCAACGCGCCCTGGCTGGTCGTCTCGATCGAGCGTGCCGACCGGGAAGTGGAGACGCCGGAACGCCTGCAGCGGATAGAGACACTGTTTCGGCTCGCCGAACAGCTCGGCGCCGAAACACGCCGCGTCATCGGCAATGATTTCGTCGAGGAGATCCTGAAGCTCGCCCGGCGCGAGCATGCAACCCAGATCGTCATCGGCACGCGCAAGCGCAGCCGCTGGCAAAGATATGTCACACGTTCGCTGCCGGATGCCCTGTCCCGTCGTGCCTCGGGTCTCGGTGTGCACATCGTCACGCCCGATACCTCGACCGAGGAGATGCGACGCCCAGTCTTTCGCATGCCCAGAGCGACGGCCTTGCGCCAGTCCGCGCTTTCAGCCTTCGGCTTCGTGGCGATCACGGCTATGATTGGCAAAGGCATTGATGTGTTCGTCGAACTGCCGAACATCTCGCTGCTGTTCCTGCTTGCGGTTTTAGGAGCCTCCGTCGTCGGCGGCTACATGGCCGCCTTCCTGGCCGCTGCAATGTCGGCGCTGGCTTACAATTTCTTTTTCATCGATCCGATCCACACCTTCACGATTGCCGCGCCCCACGAGGTCTTCGCGCTCTTGATCTTCTTCGCGGTGGCCCTGATTGCCGGGGGCTTCGCCTCGCGCATCCGGGAACAGGCGGAGATTGCGCGGGTGAGGGCGACGGCCCTCCAGTCTCTCTATGATTTCTCCCGCAAGCTCGCGAGCACGGCCAGAGGCGAGGATGCGATCTGGCTCGCCGTTTCGCAATTGCAGGCGAGCCTCAAGCGCAAGGTCGTGCTGCTTGTTCCGCGCAAGGGCGATCTCAGCGTGGCCGCCGCCTGGCCGCCGGACACCGAACTTGACGTCACGGACTTAACGGCCGCCCGCTGGACGCATGACAAGCGAGAACCCGCCGGGTATGGCACTGGCACGCTGCCGAACAGCCGCTTCGAGTTCCGGCCCTTGCTCGGGCCGCACGGCATCGTCGGGGTCTGCGGCATTGAGCAATCAGGAGAGAGGCTCGACCAGAACGCCGAGCGCTCGCTCACCGCCATCCTCGATCAGACGGCGATTGCGCTCGACCGCGCGCGCCTTGCCGATGAAACCGTCGAGCAGGCCGCAAGGTTGGAGGGAGAGCGCTACCGCGAAGCACTTCTCTCTTCGATTTCGCATGATCTGCGCACGCCGCTTGCGACCATCACCGGCGCTGTCACCGGTCTGCGCCAGCTTGGCGAGCGGATGACACCTGAGAACCGCGACGATCTCCTGCAGTCGATCGAGGAAGAAAGCAGCCGCATGAGCCGCTTCGTCGCCAATCTTCTCGACATGACCCGGATCGAAGCTGGCACGCTGAAGCCCAAGCAGGATTGGGTGGATGTCGCCGACGTCGTCCAGTCGGCCGTCGAGCGCACCCGCAAACACGCGACCGGTCGCATCATCGAGACTGGCATCGCGGCGGATCTGCCGCTAATCCGAGGTGATAGCGTGCTGATCGGTCAGGTGCTGTTCAACCTTTTGGACAATGCCGTCAAATACGGGGGCGAAGAGCCGGTCAACGTCTATGCCCGCCGAGACGGCAAGGATGTGCTGATTTCAGTCACCGACCTCGGCAAGGGCATTCCGCCTGAGGATCTGGACCGGATCTTCGAAAAATTCTATCGCAGGGGCAAGCCGGACGGTCGCTCGCCGGGCACCGGGCTCGGCCTTTCCATTGCCCGCGGCTTCGTCGAGGCGATGGGCGGCAGGATCCATGCGGAAAGCCCGGCGCTCAAGAAGCGCGGCACGCGCATCGTCATGCGGTTTCCCGGAAGTGAAGAGAGGGACCAGATCAAGTGAACCAGTCCCGTATCCTGGTGGTCGATGACGAACCGCAGATCCAGCGCTTCCTGAAGCCATCGTTGTCCGCTGCCGGTTACGAAGTCGTCGAAGCGGCCACTGGGGCCGAGGCGTTGAAGGCCGTCGCCACCCAGGCGCCCGATCTCGTCATCCTCGATCTTGGCCTGCCGGACATGGACGGCAAGGAAGTCATCGCCAGCCTGCGCGGCTGGTCGGACATTCCGATCGTCATTCTCTCGGCCAGGGATCGTGAGAGCGAGAAGATCGCGGCACTCGATCTGGGCGCCGACGATTACATCGAGAAGCCATTCGGGGTGGGTGAACTGACCGCCCGCATCCGGACAGCACTAAGACATCGAGGTCGCAAAGACGCCATCCCGACCATCATGGAAATCGATGGCCTGACGATCGATCCCGTCAAACGCCTCGTCTCGCGCGGTGGTGAGATGGTGCATCTGACACCGAAGGAATACGACCTGCTCCTGCTGCTCGCCCGTCATGCCGGTCGGGTTGTCACGCACCGCACATTGCTGACATCCGTCTGGGGCCCCGCCCACGGCGACGACCTGCATTACCTGCGCGTCTTCATCGGCCAGCTCCGCCAGAAGATCGAACGGGATCCGACCCAGCCCCGGATCGTGCGCACGGAACCGGGCGTGGGTTATAGGATGGCCGAGCAGGAATGACGCCAACCTGGCCTATCGCCAGACAGTCCGCTTCTGCACCTGGAGAGGTTTGCCGACTGCCCGGTTTGTCACAAGCTCATCCCAGGAAACTGGCGCATCACCACCGGGGAAATCTCAAGACTTTAGCGTTGTTCTCGCGCCCGAAGTCTCGGCATCATTTTCGGAACGCTATACGGCGCTCATCGAGATCAAAGGACGTTGATTTTGCTTCGGCATAACGATTGTTACCGACGCAGTTGAACAGATCGCGCAGTGCTTCGGCTCTTGGCAAGACAGAGCTACACGCTTTTTCCGCTTCGCGGATTTGAAGTAGCAGCACGTCTCGCGCATTGCCCGGCTGTCGCCAAGCCGTCAAGTTCAACTAAGTGGTGCATGTAGCGCGAACAAATCAGACACAGGAACATGCAGGGTAAAAATACCGTCGCGTCCCTGACAGAATACCGCGATTGCTCAACTGGTAAATTAGCCACCTAGCGTCGTAGAAACACCAGTAAATTCAATCATACTTCAAGATTGATGGCGGAGAGGGTGGGATTCGAACCCACGATACCCTTGCGAGTATGCCGCATTTCGAGTGCGGTGCTTTCGACCACTCAGCCACCTCTCCGGTCACATTGGTCGGCGCTTCATGGCGCGGGCTGTCTCATAGCGGCAACTCACCCCCCATGCAAGAGCGAATGTGACGGTTTTTCCGGGTTTTGTCTTGACACCCTGCCTGCCCTCACGTATGCGACGCTCGACTTAAAGCGTGGGCGAACTGCGCCTTGTGTTCTTCGCGATCCGCGAAGCTGAACCGGCGGGACCAAAAGTCCCGCTCCTCCGACTGGCAAAAAGACGGCCCCTCGCAAGGGGAGAGCCGGAACGAACATGAAAGGATAAAAAATGTTCGCAGTCATCAAGACCGGCGGTAAGCAGTACCGCGTTAACGCCAACGACGTGCTGACCATCGAAAAGCTGGAAGCCGAAGCTGGCGCAACCATCGAATTCAACGAAGTTCTCGTCGTCGGCGAAGGCGAATCTGCAACCATCGGCGCGCCCTTCGTGGCTGGCGCCAAGGTTACGGCCGAAGTTGTCGAACAGACCCGCGGCAAGAAGGTCATCGCCTTCAAGAAGCGTCGTCGTCAGAACTCGAAGCGTTCGCGCGGCCATCGTCAGCACCACACCGTGGTGCGTATCACCGACATCGTCGCCGCCTGAAGCGCGTCTAACTACAAGGTTTAAAGGAGAACTCCCATGGCACACAAAAAAGCTGGCGGTTCCTCGCGCAACGGTCGCGATTCCAATTCCAAGCGCCTCGGCGTGAAGAAGTTCGGTGGCGAAGTCGTCATTCCGGGCAACATTATCGTGCGTCAGCGCGGCACCCAGTGGCATCCGGGCGCGAACGTCGGCATGGGCAAGGACCATACCCTCTTTGCACTTACGGCCGGCAATGTGGACTACCGTACGAAGTCGAACGGTCGAGTCTTCGTGTCTGTAATGCCGAAAGCCGAAGCAGCGGAATAAGCCGGTAGCGCTCTAAAACAGCCGGCGTCTCATCGACCCGGCTGACCGCACCAGGTTCAGTCAGACAAAAAGGGGAGATGGGGCGCCATCTCCCCTTTTTTTCTTGTCCAACGAAGGAGACTGAACCATGCAAAGTCTGATGTTGAGGGACGACCAATCACGGTCGCCCGAAGAACGGCCAAGGCCCGATCGGCCGAGGAGCGATTGCCCTGTCTTATTGTCGCAAAGGCTGGTCCTGCGCGCACCCCACACCGAAGACATCGACGCCCTTGCCCATCTCGCCAACAACGCCGCCATTGCCACCATGGTGGCACGCATGCCGCATCCCTATACGGCGAAAGACGCGGCCGACTTCGTGCGACGCACGAATATCGGCGAGATCGGCAAGTGCGTCTATGCCATCACAAAAGCGGACAATGGCGAGTTCCTCGGTTGCTGCGCGCTGGAGCCCAATCCGGCCGACGACACCATCCTGGAAATGGGATACTGGCTGGGCGAACCCTACTGGAACAAGGGTTATGCCACCGAGGCAGCCCATGCCTTGATCGACATGGCCTTCCGCACCCGTGAATGGGTTAGCCGCATCGATGCACGCTGCCGAGTCACCAACATCGCCTCGCGCCGCGTCATCCAGAAGTCCGGCTTCCAGTTCCAGGGCACCGGCATGGTCGGCAACCTTGCCATGGGCGGGCCAGTCCCCGTCGAATGGTACAGGCTCGACCGCAAGACCTGGCTGTCCCTGAAGAGCTGGGGGGAAATGCGATGAGCCCGATGCTGGCCGAAAGACCCGACACAATGCCGCTGATGCCGGGCGCCTGCCCGGTCATCGAAACGGCACGCCTGGTGCTGCGCCCTCACCGCATGCAGGATGCGGATGCGATTGCGAACTCGCTCAGCGATTTCGCCGTTGCCCGCATGCTGACGCGCGTGCCGGTCCCTTACGACCGCGAGGATGGACGCGACTGGCTGAACATGGTGACGTCGGGCCTCAAGCCCGACTGGCACTTTGCGATCACGCTCGATGGCGTCCATATCGGGGTTGTGTCCCTGGAGCTCCGCCACGGCCTTTGGCACATCGGCTACTGGCTGAACCGCTTCTACTGGGGCAAGGGCATCATGTCCGAAGCTGTCGAGGCAGCCCTCGACCGCTTCTTTCAGCGCATGCCGCAAGCCGAGATTTTCGGCGGCGCCTTTGCCGACAATCCGGCATCGCTTCGCCTGCTGGAAGCCCGCGGTTTTCGCACGGTCGGCGTTGAGGACGTATTCTCCAAGGCGCGCAATACCATGGCGCCGCTGGTCGAATTCCGTTTGTCCCAGCCGGACTTCGCCGGCCGCAGGAGACGTGCATAGCCGACAATGCTCCGGGCGCCAGCCGCCCGGGGCTCACCCTTCCGCCAGTTCGACCCAGACCGGCAGATGGTCGGAACCACGGGCGGAAGTATCCACCCGACAGGCCTCAAGGCGACCCGCAAGGCCGCCACTGACGAAACAGTAATCGAGATGCATGCGCCGCGCCCCGTCCTCGCTGATCCAGCTATATCCGTCCGCCGGCCGGGCCTTGAGGTATGCCTCCGCATCCGTCGGAAACCCGGAACGCGGCGCGCGCCCGTAATAGGCGTCGTTGCGGCCGACCATGGCGATATATTCGGGGCTTTCCGGCTCCATGTTGAAGTCGCCCATCATGAGAAAGTCCTCCGGCAGCGGCGGATCGGCAACAGCGAATTCGATCGCACCCGTCAGTGCGCCACCTTCGGACAGGTAGCTGCAAGCGCGCTCTTTGAGAAACCCAATCTGTGCAATTCGTTCGTCCGGAGAGACATGGTCGAGATGGACGGAATAGACGCGCAAGGCGCCCGCAGGTGTCTCGATGACGGTCTCCAGTGCACCGCGCTGGAGATTGAGCTTATCGTAGGTTCGATGACGCGGCAGAAGCAGGTTTCGGACGGCACGGATCGGATAGCGCGACAGAACCATGTTGCCGAACTGGAAGCGTCGTTCGCACAGCTGGCCATCGACGACAGAGTGATCCACCAGCACGTCGCAGGCGGCACCGAAGGCCGCGAAGTAATTCGGAAACTGGGCAGAAAAGATGTCCACCAGATCGGCATAGTCGTTTCGGCTGTAGCCCCGGGTCACTTCCTGCAAAGCAATCACATCCGCATCGCGAATGCTGGCGGCAATGCGGTCAGGGTCGAAACGCCCGTCCTGACCGAAGCCGTACTGGATGTTGTAGCTCACGAACTTCACGATACTCTTTGACCTCCGCGCAAAGCGGCTATATCGATGGCCGCAATCTCCATCAGAACCTGACAGAAGAATTGACGGCAGCAAGATGAAATTTCTCGACGAGGCAAAGGTATACATTCGCTCGGGC
Organism: Allorhizobium sp. DMC15; assembly: GCF_056314065.1. NCBI lineage: Bacteria > Pseudomonadati > Pseudomonadota > Alphaproteobacteria > Hyphomicrobiales > Rhizobiaceae > Allorhizobium > Allorhizobium sp. DMC15. Next base: position 101,033 of record NZ_JBQUZB010000004.1, on the reverse strand, counting down.
GACGGTGGCGCCGGCGCTGTGTCGTTCCGGCGCGAAAAGTTCATCGAATTTGGCGGACCGGATGGCGGCGACGGCGGCCGGGGCGGCGACGTATGGGTTGAAGCGGTCAACGGCCTCAACACGCTCATCGACTTCCGCTTCCAGCAGCATTTCAAGGCCAAGACAGGCACCCACGGCATGGGGCGCAATCGCACCGGTGCCAATGGAGAGGACGTGACGCTGAAAGTCCCCGTCGGCACTCAGATCTTTGAGGAGGACGCGGAAACCCTGATTGTCGACCTGACAGCCGAGGGCCAGCGCTTCCGCATCGCCAAGGGCGGCAATGGCGGCTTTGGCAACGCCCATTTCAAGTCGGCAACCAATCAGGCGCCCGATTGGGCTAATCCGGGTCTCGAGGGAGAAGAGAAGACTGTCTGGCTGCGGCTCAAGCTGATTGCCGACGCCGGTCTCGTGGGCCTGCCGAACGCCGGCAAGTCCACCTTCCTCGCGGCTGTGACACGCGCACGTCCCAAAATTGCGAACTATCCTTTCACCACTCTCCATCCGAATCTCGGTGTGGCAACCGTGGACGAACGCGAGTTCATTCTGGCGGACATTCCGGGCCTCATCGAAGGCGCCCATGAAGGGGTTGGCATTGGCGACCGTTTCCTCGGCCACGTCGAGCGCACCCGCGTGCTGCTGCACCTCGTCTCCGCCCAGGAAGAAAAGGTCGGTAAAGCCTACAAGACGGTGCGCCACGAGCTTGATGCCTATGGCGGCGGATTGGAAGACAAGCCGGAGATCGTCGCCCTGTCGCAGATCGATGTGCTCGACGAAGCGGAGCTGAAAAAGAAGGCGACCGAATTGAAGAAGGCCTGTGGCCAGACGCCGCTGCTTTTGTCTGCCATCACGGGCAGGGGCATGACGGACGCCTTGCGGGCACTTCGGGATGTCATCGTTGCGGCCCAGGGCAATGCACCGCTTCCGGCCAAACGCGACAAGAACCGGAAGAACCGTGACATCGAGGATCATCTTGGCGAGGAAGGCGAGGAGTGATGTCTAGCCGGATACGCTCGCTGTCCCGCGTCAAGCGCGTTGTCATCAAGATCGGCTCGGCCCTGCTCGTGGATCGGGCGACCGGTATCCGCAAAGCTTGGCTCGACGCGATCTGTGATGATATCGCCGCCTTGAAGGCGCGCGGCACCGACGTGCTCGTCGTGTCCTCGGGTGCCATAGCGCTCGGTCGCACCGTGCTCGACATGCCCTCGGGCGCCCTGAAGCTCGAAGAGAGTCAGGCCTGTGCCGCCGTTGGCCAGATTGCGCTCGCCCGCCACTGGGCGGAAAGCCTGTCACGCCACCAGATCGTCGCCGGCCAGATCCTGCTGACGCTCGGCGACACGGAGGAGCGTCGGCGCTATCTCAACGCCCGCGCTACCCTCAATCAGCTGCTGAAGATCGGCGCCGTACCGATCATCAACGAGAACGATACGGTGGCGACGACCGAAATCCGCTACGGTGACAACGATCGGCTGGCGGCTCGTGTCGCAACGATGGCGGGCGCCGATCTGCTCGTCCTACTGTCCGACATTGACGGTCTCTACACGGCTCCGCCGCATCTCGATCCGGAGGCCAGGTTCCTCGAAACCATCGACGAAATCACCCCCGCCATCGAAGCAATGGCCGGCGGTGCAGCATCGGAACTATCGCGCGGCGGCATGCGCACCAAGATCGATGCCGGTAAGATCGCAACCAGCGCCGGCTGCGCCATGATCATCGCCTCGGGCAAGACGATGAATCCGCTTTCGGCCATCGAGAATGGCGCCCGCCATTCCTGGTTTGCCGCGTCCAAGTCGCCGGTGACAGCGCGAAAGACCTGGATCGCCGGTCAGCTTCAGCCGGCCGGGACACTTCAGGTCGACAACGGCGCTGAAGGCGCGCTGCGCTCCGGCAAAAGCCTGCTGCCGGCAGGCGTGCGATCCGTCTCCGGCGCCTTTCATCGCGGCGATACCGTCTCGATCGTCACGACCGAAGGCCGTGAGATCGCCCGTGGCCTGGCCGGTTACGATGCCGACGAGGCCCGCCGCATCTGCGGACGCAAATCCAACGAGATCGAAAAGATCCTCGGCTATCCCGGTCGCGCGGCAATGATCCATCGCGACGATCTCGTCATGACCGACCTCGGCCAGCGGGAAGCCGCAGCCGGTGACCGCAAGGATGCTGCCCATGCTTGATACCGTGTCGAACCAGAATTCCGTCGAAGGCATGATGCTCGACATCGGCCGCCGCGCGCGTGCCGCGGCTCGCCCACTTGCAATGGCGTCGACCGAAGCGAAGAACCGGGCGCTCCTGGCTATGGCCGATGCCGTGATGGAAGCCGAGGCCGAGATCCTCGCTGCCAATACGATCGACCTGAAGAATGCCGCGGAATCGGGTGTTGCCCCATCCTTCATTGACCGCCTGACCTTGAATCCCGCACGGGTCACGGCCATTGCCCAGTCGATGCGCGAGATTGCCGAACTGCCGGATCCCGTCGGCACCGTCATGTCTGAATGGGACCGCCCCAACGGCCTGCATATCGAACGCGTCCGCACGCCGCTTGGCGTCATCGGCGTGATCTATGAGAGCCGGCCGAACGTGACAGCCGATGCGGGCGCGCTCTGCTTGAAGGCTGGTAATGCCGTTATCCTGCGTGGCGGCTCGGACTCGGCCAATTCCTCGCGCACCATCCATGCCTGCCTGGTCAAGGGTCTCGAGGCGGCCGGTCTGCCCAGCGATGCGATCCAACTGGTGCCGACAACCGACCGCGCAGCCGTCGGCGCGCTTCTGTCGGGCCTCGAAGGATCGGTCGACGTGATCGTGCCCCGTGGCGGCAAGAGCCTAGTCGCGCGCGTACAGCAGGAAGCCCGCGTCCCCGTCTTCGCCCATCTCGAAGGGCTCTGCCATGTCTATGTCGACGGTTCTGCCGACCTGGAGATGGCAAAGAGGATCGTCGTGAACGCCAAGATGCGCCGCACCGGCGTCTGCGGTTCGGCCGAAACCCTGCTGGTCGATAGCGCTGCGATTGGCACCCATCTCCAGCCCCTGATCGAGGCGCTGAGTGAAGCCGGCTGCGAGGTCCGGGCCTCCGCCACCGTGTTGCGGGTTATCCCTGGCCTGAAACCGGCGACGGAAGAAGACTGGCGCACCGAATATCTTGATTCCATCATTTCGGTTGCCGTGGTCGACGGCATTGGCGGCGCTATCGATCATATAGCGCGCTATTCGTCGAACCACACCGAAGCGGTTGTCGCTGAAGATCCTGAAGTGGTCGAACGTTTCTTCAACGAGATCGACTCTGCGATCCTGCTGCACAACGCCTCGACCCAGTTCGCCGATGGCGGCGAGTTCGGGATGGGTGCCGAAATCGGGATTGCCACCGGCAAGATGCATGCGCGCGGCCCGGTGGGTGTCGAACAGCTGACATCGTTCAAGTACCGCGTCCGCGGCACCGGCCAGGTTCGTCCCTGACGTGGAAGAGGCGGCCATACCCCATCGTCATAGGGTTATGCCGCATGTCGAGCGGGGGATGGTCGTTGGTCTCTTCGGTGGCTCCTTCAATCCGCCCCATCAGGGTCATCTGCTCGTGGCCGAAATCGCTTTGCGGCGACTGGGACTTGATCAGCTCTGGTGGATGGTGACGCCGGGCAACCCGCTGAAAAGCCGAAGTCAGCTTGCACCGTTGGTCGAGCGTCTTGAAGCCTGTGAAGCTTTAGCCGAAGATCCCCGGATCAAGGTGACCGCCTTCGAACAGGCAATCGGGACGAACTACACGGCAAAAACCCTCGAATTCGTTCAGTCGCGGCACCCGGACGTGCGTTTTGTCTGGATCATGGGAGCGGACAATCTCGCCAGTTTTCACCGCTGGCAGCATTGGCGCAAGATCACGACCACCTTCCCTATCGCTGTCATCGACCGTCCAGGCTCCACGCTCGCCTACCTCTCCTCGAAGATGGCAAGAACCTTCGATTATGCCCGGGTGGACGAGGAGGATGCAGCGGTGTTGTGGCGCAAGAAGGCCCCCGCATGGACATTCATTCACGGTCCGCGCTCCCCCCTCAGCTCGACGGCAATCAGGGCGGCCGTCGACGCGACTTGAGGCTGGATTGCATCATCATGCGGCAAAACAACCGGATCTCTTGAAAGAACGGCGGATCGATGCCACCTTCTCAAGTGCGAACCCCGAAGGGAATCGCAGACGTGCTGTTCTGTTTTGCCAAAGAAAGGACGAACTCTGACAACAGTACACACCCGTGGACGCGCGCCCGTCGCCGTCCCGAAACGCCCGGAACGTGGCGCCGATGCCGCAGCCCGTGCGCTTGAGCTGGTCCTCGCAAGTCTCGAGGACTCGAAAGCAGAAGACATTGTCTCCATCGACATTGCCGGTAAATCGGCGCTGGGCGACTACATGGTGGTCGTATCCGGACGCTCGAACAGGCATGTGTCGGCGATCAGCGAACACCTCATTTCCGACTTGAAGGACGAAGGCCTGGGTTCCGCCCGCGTCGAAGGTCTGGAGACCGGCGATTGGGTTCTGATCGACACCGGAGACATCATCGTGCATGTGTTTCGACCCGAGATCCGTGAGTTCTACAACATCGAAAAGATGTGGTCGGCCCCGGATATCGAGGATCGCCTGCACTGAAAACGGCCGGTCGTCCTGAGGGGCGGTTTCGATGCCGGATTGACACGGCAGGTGCGATCCTGCCGATAGAACTGGTTTTGTGACCGTATTAAGTAGGACGCCGCATGAAAATTGGCATCTATGCCGTGGGCCGGCTGAAGGCTGGACCGGAGAAGGAACTCGCGTCCCGCTATCTGGACCGCTTCGCCAAGGCCGGACCGCAATGCGGCCTGGAATTCACCCGTTCCGTCGAACTGAACGAAAGCCGCGCCGGCAATGCCGAGACGAGAAAGCGCGAGGAAGCTGCAGAGCTGTCCCGCCAGATACCGGACGGTGCTTTGATCGTGGTCCTCGATGAACGCGGCAAGGCTTTCGACAGTGCGGAATTTGCGAGGTTCGTGGGCGATGCCGCAGACAACGGTCAGAAGGACATGGCTTTCGTCATAGGCGGTGCCGACGGTATCGATCCCGACCTTCGTGACAGAGCGCGCCTCGTGCTTAACCTAGGGCGGCTGACATGGCCACACCAATTGGTGCGGATCCTGATTGCCGAACAGCTTTACCGGGCGGTGACGATCCTAACCGGTCACCCTTATCACCGGGTCTGAGGTTCCGCGCCCAAGCTACTTTGCCTTCAACGCAAATCAGCGTATTTTCCGGCCGAAACGGGAAACGTCCTTGCGCGCCTTTAACATCGAAAATGCCACCAAGTTGTACTGGCGCCTTTCGCGCCTGTCGCATTTGCGCGCACTAGTGCTGGTTTGTGGGCTGACAACGATACAGGCAGCCCCGATCAGAGCCCAGGAAGCGTCCACGCCATCAGAACCGGGAACGTCAACGGGTTCGGTGCCACCGGCTTCGGCTGCGATTGCAGCCACTGCTGACAGTGGAACAGCAACGGACGCGACGCTCGAATTGAGAGCCAAGCGCGATCAGGTGAGCGGCGAACTGCAGGAAATCGCCCGAACCATGCAGCTCTCGAGCGAAAAGGCTGCAGAGCTCGAAAAAAGCATAGCGGAACTGGGGAAGACCACCGAAAGCCTGAAGACGGCATTGATCGATTCGGCAAAGCGCCGAAAGGACATCGAAAAGCAGATGAGTGAGGGCGAGCAAAAACTCGCATCGATTGGTCTTCGCGAGGATGCGATCCGTAAATCGTTTCGTGAGCGTCGATCGGTGCTCGCCGAGGTTCTCGCGGCCCTACAACGCATGGGGCGTAATCCGCCTCCCGCTTTGTTGGTGAGCCCCGAAGATGCGCTCGGCTCGGTCCGCACAGCCATTCTGCTTGGCGCGGTGGTTCCTGGCATTCGCCACGAAACGGAAAAACTGGCTGCCGATCTCAAAGAGTTGATTGCACTGAGAGACAGCGGAAAGCAGGAGATGGAGGGACTTGTGGCGGCCATGGCACGGCGCCAGGAGGAAGAGCGCCGTATGGACCTCCTCATTGCGGAAAACGATCGCCTTGCGCGCACCAATTCGCTCCAGTTGCAGGCGGAACGCAAGCAATCCGAAGCACTTGCCGAGCGCGCCACCACGATGGAAGCTCTCATCCGTTCTCTGGAAAACGAGATCTCTTCGGTCCGTCAGGCGGCAGAACTCGCCAAGGCTGAAGAGGCGAAACGTGACCAGATGAGCGAGGATCAGAAGGCCCGCGCGCTGGAGATCGCACGCTCCGAATTGCCCGATAAAAACCGTATTGCGCCAGCATATCCTTTCTCCGAACTGAAGCAGAAACTGGAACTTCCGGTTGCCGGGGAAACATTGAGGCAATTCGGCGATCCGGACGGGACCGGCCATCAGGCGCAGGGCGTGGTGATCGCCTCTCAACCCGGCTCGATCGTCACGGCACCGGCCGATGCATGGGTTGTTTTTGCAGGAAATTTCCGGAGCTACGGTCAGATGATCATCCTGAACGCGGGCGACGGCTATCACATGGTGCTATCGGGCATGGACCGGATCAGCACGAGCCAAGGCAAGTTTGTGCTGTCAGGGGAGCCATTGGCGACCATGGGAGAAAAAAGAGTGGCAAGCGCCGCTGGATTGGCGCTGGAAACAGATCGTCCGACACTTTACATTGAACTTCGAAAAGACGGTAAACCGGTTGATTCCCGCCCCTGGTGGCTCGGAGGCAATTCTGGAAAGGCACAGAATGATTCGTAGAGTCTCTCTTCTCCTCGTCGGCGCCCTGATGGGCGCTACCGCGATGAGCCTCATCTACTCCGCAGGGATTCCGGCGCAGGCCGCGGGCAATTCCACCTACAAGGAACTGTCGATTTTCGGCGACGTTTTCGAGCGCATCCGCGCGCAATACGTCACGCCGCCGGATGAGAACAAGCTGGTGGAGAGCGCCATCAACGGCATGCTCACCTCGCTGGACCCGCATTCGGTCTACATGAACGCCAAGGATGCGGCAGACATGCAGACCCAGACGCGCGGCGAGTTCGGTGGCATTGGGATCGAAGTCACCATGGAAGAGGAACTGGTCAAGGTCATCACCCCGATCGACGACACGCCTGGCGCCAAGGCCGGCATCCTGGCCGGTGACTTCATCTCCGAAATCAACGGTGAAAGCGTGCGCGGCCTGAAGTTGGAAGAGGCTGTCGAAAAGATGCGCGGCGCGGTCAACACGCCGATCAAGCTGACGATCCTGCGCAAGGGCGCAGACAAGCCGCTCGACATCACCGTCACCCGCGAAATCATCCCGATCCGCGCCGTCAAGTCGCGCGTCGAAGGCGATGTGGGTTATCTCCGCGTCATCTCCTTCACCGAGAAGACCTATGATGACCTGGAAGCCGCCATCGAGAAGATCAAGAAGGAAGTCCCGGCCGACAAGCTGAAGGGCTATGTTCTTGATTTGCGCCTGAACCCAGGCGGTCTGCTCGATCAGGCGATCTACGTCTCCGACGCCTTCCTGGAGCGTGGTGAAGTGGTCTCGACCCGCTCCCGCGATCCGCAGGACACCCGCCGTTTCAACGCGACCGCCGGTGACTTGACCGACGGCAAGCCGGTCATCGTGCTCGTCAATGGCGGCTCGGCTTCGGCATCGGAAATCGTCGCGGGCGCCCTTCAGGATCTGAAGCGCGCAACTGTGTTGGGGACCCGCTCCTTCGGCAAGGGCTCCGTCCAGACGATCATCCCGATGGGCGACAAGGGCGCGCTTCGCCTGACGACAGCGCTCTACTACACGCCGTCGGGACGTTCTATCCAGGGCACCGGCATCGAGCCTGACATCAAGGTCGAACAGCCGCTGCCGGAAGACCTGCAGGGCAAGGTCCGCACCGAAGGCGAATCCTCTCTCCCGGGCCATATCAAGGGCAATGCGGAGACAGAAGAAGGTTCGGGTTCGGTCGCCTATGTGCCCCCGGAAGCCAAGGACGATATTCAGTTGAACTATGCGCTGGACCTGCTGCGTGGCAATAAGACGGACCCGGCCTTCCCGGCCGATCCCCAGAAGGCATCGCTGCAGTAAACGTCTGGAGCCACTGTCTGCGCAGATACCCTATTGCGCAGACGTCGGGTCCGAGAGCCGTCAGGATCTTGGAAGTCTCGTATGGATCTGCATGGACCGCTAGGTCTTGAACGAAAAGGCGGAGGCCGCAGAAAGCGGTACCTCCGCCTTTCGACGTTGTTCTCGGGCGTTGCAGTTGTTGTGCTGCTCGGCCTTTCCGGATGGACGGCCCTTTCACCGGTGATGCTGCGGGAAGACCCGCCCGTGAGCCTGACGTCGGCGCCGGCCGATCCCGGTTCGGTCGCCGAGGCGGCTGTGGCACCGGCAGACGGCGAGGCAAGCATTCAAACCAGCGGTCCCCAGGACGGTGCAAACGTCCGCCGCACCACAACGCCGGACGGCAATGTGGTTACGACCTTTACGCCGGCTGGTCGCGAAGGGCCTGTCATTATCGGCGCGAATACGACCCAGGATCCGCGTCTGGCTGGCCAACCGAACGAGGACCTGCTCGAAAGAACGTCCGAAGGCGATCTACCAACGGTGTCGTCGACGGGCCTCAGGCCCTTTGATTTCTACGCTCGTCCCTGGTCCGGGGCGCGGGGCACACGCATCGCGATCGTCATCGGCGGCATCGGGCTCAGTCAGACGGGGAGCCAGAAGGCAATCCGGGATCTACCCGAAGACATCACGCTCGCCTTTGCAGCGACGGGCAACAGCCTGCAGCGCTGGATGCAGGAAGCCAGACGCAAGGGTCACGAGATTGTGCTGCAGGTGCCCATGGAGCCTTTCGATTACCCGGCGAATAATCCCGGACGAGACACGCTTCTAGTGGAGAAGGACGGGGCCGGGAACCTTGCCAATCTGCATCGGGCGATGGCTGAGATCACCAACTACACCGGGATCATGAATTATATGGGCGCTCGCTTTCTGGCGGATGACAAGGCACTGGATCCGGTGATGCGCGACATTGGAAAACGCGGTCTGATGTTTTTGGACGACGGCTCGACCGCACGGTCGCTGTCCGGAGACTTTGCCAAAGCCGTCGGCTTCCCCCATGCCTTTGCGGACTTGGTCATCGACGGTCAGGTCGACCGCCCGGCAATCCTTGCGAAGCTGGACGAACTGGAACGAATTGCCCGTCGCAACGGGCAGGCGATCGGCGTGGGTGCCGCCTTTGACGAAACGATTGCAGCTGTTGCCGAATGGCGCAACGAAGCGGTGGCCAGAGGCATAGAGTTCGTCGGCGTATCGGCACTCGCCAATGAAAACAAACCCTGAGGACACCATGAACAAGAACGAGACTTCCAGCCGTAAGGTTAAGGCAGAAGACCTGCCCTATCGTCCCTGTGTCGGGATCATGGTCTTGAACAAGGCGGGGTTCGTATGGTCCGGCCGCCGAATTCCCATCGGCAATTCCGAATATGACGGCTCCCCCCAGCTCTGGCAGATGCCGCAAGGGGGTATTGACCCTGGTGAAGATCCCTTGCCGGCCGCCATGCGCGAGCTTTACGAGGAAACGGGTATGAAGTCCGTCTGTTTGCTCGCAGAGGCGGGCCGCTGGATCAATTATGACCTGCCGTCCGATTTGATCGGCATCGGACTGAAAGGCAAGTATCGTGGCCAGACCCAGCGCTGGTTTGCGTTTCGGTTCGAGGGTGACGAAAGCGAAATCGCCATCAACCCGCCACCAGGAGGCCATGAGCCGGAATTTGACGCATGGGAGTGGAAGCCTATGCGAGATCTTCCGGACTTGATCGTACCTTTCAAGCGTCGGGTCTATGAAGAGGTCGTTGCGGAATTCGCGCACCTCGCCGGCTGAGGCTTATCTCAGTTGCTTCGTTGGCCGCGCCGATACCGCTGAACGTGATCAACGAGGGCCCGCAGCTTGGGCGCCATGTTGCGGCGATTGGGAAAGTAGAGATAAAAGCCCGGATAGGGTTTCAGATAGGCATCGAGAACGGAAACGAGTTCGCCGCTTTCGAGATAGGGCGCGAAGGTTTCGCGCACCGCATAGGTCAGCCCCGCCCCGGCCAGCGCCATGCGCAGCATCAGTCTGAGGTCGTTGGTGCTGATTTGCGGGCTGATTGCCACGGCGAAGCTGCGTCCCTTTTCATCGAACTCCCAAGGTGCCGGAACCTCATCAGGAGCCGGCCGCCAGGCAATGCAGCGATGCCTGACAAGTTCAGTCGGATGCTGCGGCACGCCATGCCTTGCGAGATAGGAGGGCGAGGCGACCACCGCCTCGCATTGATCGCCCGTCAGCGCAATCGCCACCATATCCTTCTCGATCACCTCACCCAGGCGCACCCCGGCATCAAAACCACGGGATACGATATCAGCTGTCTCGTCGGTCACCGTCACATCAATGGTGATTTCCGGATGCGCTTCCGCAAAACTACCGAGCAAGGGACCGGAGAGAAAGGCATCTGCTATCGATGAGACAGCAATCTTGAGATGCCCCGCGGGTCTGGAGTCTCCGCCCAGATCCTCCAAAGCAGCCTCGATCTCCGCCATCGGACGGCCAAGCGTTGCCAGCAGTTTCTCTCCTGATTCCGTCAGCCTTACGCTGCGTGTCGTGCGCACCACGAGTGCGATCCCGCAGGCATTTTCGAGCCGCTGCACCCCTTGGCTGACAGCCGAACGGGTGACACCGAGACGCCGGGCGGCGGCGGCAAAACTCTGTTCTTCAGCCACAGCGAGAAACAGCGGTAGCAGGTTCAGATCCATCGTCATTGTAAAGTTTGGCTCACCAATTTGATCACTGTGAGCTGGATACCGGCGACAATGTGGTCCGTCTAGGGTCCTTGGCATTGGCGCAGCGATTGCGTTCAACCCAACACGAAAGGAAATTCGATGGCCAAAATTTTCAAATCGGTCTTGGCCGGTGCGCTCACCTTTTCCATGCTCCCCGCTTTCTTGACCCAAGCGTCAGCGGCGGGCGCAGCTTGCGCCATAACCGGTGCGGAAAGCCCGCTTGCACTGCATCGCGACTGGATCATGGATGGATGGGAACGACGCGAGGGCGACCCCGCCTTTGTCTTCGCTAAGAAGATGCAACGCTATTACGACCTGCAGAACACGCAGGGTGTCTTCTTTGACAATTTCGCCCCCGGGAAGACGCAGCTCTTCGGCGATTCCAGCCGGTACGGTGCCAATTGGGAGGATCTGCAGAATGCCGCGCGCTCCGTCCACCATGGCCTGAGCACCGGCCATGACCAGTTGGCCGACGGCAATGTTGCCTCGACGACTCTTGGCTTTGTCGGTCGCCTCGAGCGGCTGAACGGAGAGGTTCTCGCCTTCGACGGCCGTTCGCAACTCGGATGGATCTGCAAGGACGGCGCCTGGAAGATCCGCCAGGAACTGAATTATGCCTGGGTCGTCGAGCCGGAAACCATTGCCGGTCTGCTCGGGAAGGGAGTGCTGGCACCATGATAAAGGAAAGTCGGACAGGCCATCCCTATGTGGGCCTGTGGGTGACGGAGGACCGGTATATCCGCCACGAACTTCTGCCCGACAACCGCTACGTCGAAGCCCGCGGCGATCGCGAGCGGGCCTATCTAGGCCGTTACGAGATAACCGGTACCCATATCGAATACCAGGACGATACGGGCTTTACCGCTGATGGTGATTTTCGTGATGGCGTCCTCTACCATGCCGGCATGGTCTTGCGCCGGGAAGGCTGATCCCGCCCCTGACAGGGCGGCTCATCCGGGCCGCCCTTCTGAGACGACATCAGGCAGCGGCGATGCCACCTGTTTCCAAAGCAAACCCTTCATCCGCCCAGCCGGTTATGCCGCCGATCATCACCTTGACCTTTCGACCGAGTCTGGCCAGCCGAAGGGCCGCACGGTCGGTGCCGTTACAATGTGGCCCGGCGCAATAGACGACGAAGAGCACATCGGCAGGCCATTCCGCCATTTTGCGTTCAGTCATCTTGCCATGCGGCAAGTTGATAGCGCCGGGCACATGGGAGAGCTCGAAAAGGGAAGGCCCGCGTACATCGAGAAGCACAAAATCAGGGTCTCCCTTTTCCAGGGCTGCATGGACATCCCAGCAATCCGTCTCGAAGGCCAGGCGCTTGGAATAATGCGCTTCAACAAGCGCGGACTCTGCAGCAGGAATTTCAGTAACGAGGCTGGGCATCGGGTTTCCTCTCGGTTGGACGATCGGACCTTGCCTTCTTGCCGCATTTCACGAAACTGGCCTGGAAGACAATAGACGTAAAGATCTCGCCAATGACATGGAACACGTCACCCTTTTCGACATCCCGGCTCGACGGGCCACGCGTTGTGACGCTCGCCTATGATGGACTTTGCACCTTTGAATTCGGAGTAGCCGTGGAAGTCTTCGGCCTTGCTCGGCCGGAGATGGGAAGAGGCTGGTACCGTCATGCCACTGCGGCCATAGAACAAGGCCCTCTGCGTGCCGCAGGCGGCCTTACGGCCACAGCCGCAGGCGGACTGGAACTCCTGCAGGAAGCGGATCTGATCGTCGTTCCGGGCTGGCGGGGAATCGATGAACCTGTACCAGACACCTTGCTCGACGCATTGCGCGCCGCCCATTTGAGAGGCGCTCGTCTGATGTCGCTGTGTTCGGGTGTGATGGTGCTTGCGGCCACCGGCCTGCTCAATGGGCGACGCGCCACGACTCATTGGCGTTATGCCGATGCAATGGCGGCACGACATCCGCAGATCCACCTCGACCCGGATGTCCTTTATGTCGATGAGGGCGATATGCTGACCGCTGCTGGAAGTGCCGCCGGCATCGATCTCTGTCTGCATGTCGTGCGCCGCGATTTCGGCGCAGAAGCGGCCAATAGCGTGGCCCGACGTCTTGTCGTGCCACCCCATCGCGAGGGTGGCCAGGCACAGTTCATCGTGGCTCCGGTCCCCAAAGAGCGCGAGGGTCAGCGGCTCGGTCCTCTGATCGACTGGATCGACGCGAACCTGCAGCACGAATTGACCCTTGCGGACATGGCCGCACGCGCAGGCATGAGCACGAGGACATTCCAGCGCCGTTTCCGCGACCTCACAGGCAGCAGCCCCGGCGAATTTCTTCTCGCCCGTCGGCTGCGCCGCGCCTGTGATCTTTTGGAACGACAGGCAGCGATATCGGTGGATGATGTAGCACTCGCCGCAGGTTTCGGTACACCGGCGACATTGCGCCACCATTTCCGCAGCCGCCTGTCGACCAGTCCGGCGGCTTATCGATCCCGTTTTCGACATGTCGACTGAGACAGACCGAGGCGAGGGGAGAGAGGGCCTTGCTACTTCACGGCAGCATTGCCACCATCCGCATAGAGCGCCGAGCCGGCGACGAAACTTCCCATGGGTCCAGCGAGAAAAAGCGCGGCGGCAGCGATTTCCTCCGGTTGCGCGATCCGTTTGAGGGCGTGCAGCGAGGCCGCCCAGTCCTTCTGCGCCTGGTTTCCCGCCATGGAAGTGTCGGTTCCGCCGGGAAGCAGCGCATTGGCGCGGATGCCCTTGGCCCCATAATCTGCGGTGATCCCTTTCACCAGCCCCATCAATCCGGCTTTGGCCGCACCATAGGCCGCCATACCCGGCAGACCGACGCTCGTGCCAACGAAGCTGGAGACGAAGACAAGAGCGCCACCACCGGTCTTTAACATTGCCGGGATCTGTTCCCGCGATGCCAGAAAGGCGGAGGTGAGATTGACACTCATTACGTCGCTCCATGTTTGCGTATCGAGCTCGGCGAGTGGAGCAATCTGTCCGACCATACCGGCATTGTTGATCGCCATGTCGAGACGACCAAAATGGTCAAGCGCAGCCTGCACCATTTTGGCCTGTGTCTCGGTTTGAGCCACGTCTCCCGGAACGACTGCGGCGCGACCGCCGGACTGTCGGATTTCCGAAGCCACCTTGTCGAGGGCCTCAGAACCACGAGCGTTCAGGATGACGGCAGCGCCATGTTGGGCGAAGAGATGCGCAGTTGCACGCCCGATGCCTGAGGACGCGCCGGTAATGATGGCCACTTTGCCGTGAAGACTGTTCATGATGATGATCTCCTGGGTTGGGAGATCGGTGATAGGGGTCGACTGCTGGCCTAGCCCACCCGTTTCTTGCGCAACCACATCCGTCGTTGCAGATGCGGCTTACAAGGGATGTGAGAGAGAGGACTAACGATCCGTCGCTGCGGCCTCTTCCGCGCTTTCCTCGATCCGTTCCATGTCGTCATCGGAGAGACCGAAGTGATGACCGATCTCGTGGATCAGCACATGGGTTATGATATCCCCCAGCGCCTCCTCGTTTTCGGCCCAATAATCCAGGATAGGACGACGATAAAGCGTGATGCGGTTGGGCATCATGCCCGTTTCCATCGTGAAACGTTCGGAAATGCCACGCCCTTCGAAGAGGCCGAGCAGATCAAAGGGCGTTTCCAGCGCCATATCCTCGAACACTTCATCCGTTGGAAAATCAGTGATCTCGATGATGAGATCCTTGGTCAGGTCGCGGAATTCCTGCGGCAAGTGGCCATAGGCCTCGATCGCCAGCGACTCGAACGTGCTGATCGTCGGGGCATGGCGTTCGCGCCAATCCTCGCTCTGGTCAATGCGGGCCATGATTACTCCTTACTGGTTGAAGATATAGGCGTTTTGCCCGCCCATTTCGAGAGCAAATCCCGAAGAGGAATAAATTCTTATTGGAATCCAGTTGACTCTTTTGTTCGGCTCTGGAATCTCTAAGAACATATAGAGAACAAATGATCTGGGAGAGACCGTCATGGGCGTGAGCCCTCTGGCGCATGAAGAGCTTTTTTCCCTTCGGCAGGCCATCGCCCGCATCGAAGGAAAGCCGGATCATGCCGCCCGTCTGGCAGCAGGACTTGACGAGAAGAGCCACGCCGAAATGCAGGACAAGGAGAGCTCTGCCTCCAGCATGTCGGCCTTCCGGTTCGAAAGCCTCATGGCAGAACTGGTTATGCCAGGTCTGATGGTGGAACTGCGTGGGGAGCGGTTGCAGCAAGCCGGTGCCACCACCGGTTTTGCGCTGGCCCTGGCAATCATCGGCGCAGACCAGGCAACAACCGGAAGACCCAAGCGCATGCTTTTCATCGCGGATCCTGATGTCGTGCGGGATTCGGGCCTGATCTACGCGCCGGGCCTCGTGGATTTCGGACTGCATCCAGCCGAACTGGTACACGCACTACCGCGCAGGATCGAAGATGCCCTTTGGCTGGCGGAAGCAGCATTGGCATCACGAGCCTTCTCTAGCGTCGTGCTCGAAATACGTGGCAATCCCAAAAAATTCGGTCTGACCGAGAGCCGACGCCTGAGCCTCAGGGTCCGCGGCTGCGGGGGCAGACTGTATGTACTGCGACAGGCAGGAGAGGAAGAGGCATCAAGCGCCTCGCTTCGTCTGTCCGTCAAGACCGCGCCGGCGGCGGCGCGCATTCTCGCCGATGGAACCCTGCTGGGCGGCAGCATCGGGCTTCCTGCTTTTTCTATCCTTGCCGAGAAGTCCCGCTTTCCGGGACTGACGGAGTTTATCCTGGAGTGGAACCCCTATGACCGCCGCCTTTGCCCCCTTGCTCACGCAGGATCAACCAGCGCCGAATCGCCGGATTCTCTGCCTCTACTTTCCACGGCTCGCGACCGATCGCATCGCCCGCCGGCGCTGGGGTCTGTCGTGGCGTTCGGCCCCATCCTCGAGCGGGCATCCTGAACGGGCACCTCTCGTCTGTGCCGCCCGTGCCGCCAATGCCATGCGATTGACGGCGCTTGATGAAGCCGCCGAAAGCTTAGGTCTGCGCATCGGCCAAGGTCTGGCAGAGGCCCGCGCCATCTGTGCTGCCTTGGATGTGGTCGAAGCCGATCCGGCAGCGGATCGGGCCTTTCTCGAGGCCATCGCCGATTGGTGTGACCGCTACACACCGCTGGTGGCACTGGATGGAGAAGACGGTCTTGCCCTCGACATCACCGGTTGCGCCCACCTGTTCGGGGGTGAGGCCTCCCTCGTAGAGGATCTTGCCGGACGGCTGGCGGGCTTCGGCCTTGCCGTAGAGGTTTCGGTCGCCCCGACACCGGGCCTCGCCCGCGCCATCAGTCGGTTTGGAGGGCCACGAGTAATTGCCGGTCCCGAGGCTCAGGATGTTCTCGCCCCGCTGCCGGTCTCGGCCCTTCGACTTGAACCGCAGACCATCATGGATCTGGCCCGGGTCGGCCTGAAAACCGTCGGCGATCTCCTCGCTGCCGCCCGCGCACCGATTACCCGCCGTTTTGGACGCGCCCCTCTGCTGAGGCTCGATCAGGCGCTGGGTCGAGAAGGGGAGGCCATCTCCCCGCGCCGCATGCCGGCACTGCTTTCGGCCGAACGACGGCTAGCCGAACCGATTGTCGTTGAAGACCATATCCTAGACCTCGCGGGGCGTCTGGCCACAGGCCTGAAAACGGCTCTCGAAGCCAGAAATGAAGGCGGGCGCCTGTTTGAACTGTTGATCTTTCGCGTCGACGGCCGCGTCTTTCGGATCGAAGTCGGCGCCTCGGCTCCTTTGCGCGATCCTCTTCGTATCAAGGCCCTGTTCAAGGAACGGCTTTCTGTTCTCAGGGACGAGCTGGAAGCTGGTTTCGGCTTCGAACTGCTGCGTCTCAACGTGCTCTGGAGCGAATCCTTTGAAAACCGCCAGTCAGGCCTCGTTGAAGAAGAGGATGAGAGCGAACATCTGACCAGGTTCCTTGACCAGGTATTTGCACGCCTTGGAGAGAGGGCGCTCCGACTGCCGGTGTCTCTTGCCAGTCATTGGCCGGATCGCGCGTCAAATCATGCGCCCATCGCCGACGGATTGAAGACACTGGGAAGTCGGCAGGCGACCGAGCAGTCCGTGAAGCCACCTATGCGTGGCGAGCGCCCCTTGCGTCTGCTCAGTCAGCCCGAAGAGGTGGAGGTCATGTCCGCCGTACCCGATGGACCGCCTGCAAGCTTTCGCTGGCGACGGGTTCAACGCCGCATCACCCGCGCAGAAGGGCCCGAACGTCTTGCCCCTGAATGGTGGATCGATGGCGAGAATGAGGAACCCCGTGACTATTTTCGCATCGAAGACACGATGGGACAGCGGTACTGGCTATACCGCAAGGGACTTTACGAGCGGGAGACGGCGAACCGTCCGACCTGGTTTCTGCAGGGGATGTTTTCGTGACATCCGCCGCTTCCAACAATGGCCCCCCATTTTACGAGATAGGACTGAAGAGTAATTTTTCCTTTCTCGACGGGGCCTCGCATGCCGAGGAATTGGTCGAGCAGGCGCTCGCCCTGGGCCTGGACGGCATCGGCCTTGCCGACGTGAATACGGTATCGGGCGTTGTTCGCCTGCACGCCTCGGCAAAGCAGAAAGGTCTTGCGTTTCGACCTGGAGCGCGTCTTGTCTTTGCCGACGACACACCCGAACTGCTCGCCTACCCCATCGATCGCAAAGGCTGGGGCAATCTCTGTCGTCTTTTGAGTGCCGGAAACCTGCGTTCGCAAAAAGGCGTCTGCACGCTTTACGAGACTGACCTCTTGGACTGGTCCGGCAATCTCCTTTTTATCGCGATTCCACCATGTTTACCGGAGGTCGCTGACAGCAAAGCCTTTGCACTACGTCTGCAATGCCTTCTGCCGGCTTTGAAGGATAAGCTCTATTTGGCACTTACCCCGCGTCATGACGGCCTGGACCGCAAGACCTTTGCCGAACTGGAATTGATAGGGCGAAGCCTCCGCCTGCCATTGGTCGCCACCAATGACGCCATCTATCATGCACCGGAGCGGAAGCCTCTCGCAGATGTGGTTGTCGCCATCCGTGAGCATGTCGGTATCGCGGAAGCCGGGTTCAGGCTTCATGCCCATGCCGAACGTCACCTGAAGAGCGGTCGGGAAATGGCCCGTCTCCTTCGAGGATATCCTGAATCCATCGCCAATAACGTTAAATTCTTTAGTCGGCTCAATTTTTCGCTCGATGAACTGGCACATCAATATCCTGACGAAAGCTTCGAAGGAGAATCGCCGGCACTGGCCCTGCGTCGACTGACCTATGAGGGAGCCAGGAAACGTTATCCCGAAAAAATTCCTGAAAAGGTTCTGGGTCTGCTCGATTACGAACTGAAGCTCATCGCCGAGAAACGCTACGAGCCCTATTTTCTCACCGTCTACCGCATCGTCTGCCACGCCCGCGAGAGCAACATCCTCTGCCAGGGGCGCGGGTCGGCAGCCAACTCCGCCGTTTGTTTCTGCCTCGGCATCACCGAGGTGGATCCGCAGAAGACGACGCTTCTGTTCGACCGCTTCATTTCCACCGAGCGTGACGAACCGCCCGATATCGACGTGGATTTCGAGCATGAAAAACGCGAGGACGTAATCAGGTTCATCTATCAGACCTATGGCCGGGAACATGCGGCACTGACCGCCGCCGTCATCAGCTACCGCGCCCGTTCGGCCGGCCGCGAAGTGGCAAAGGCCTTTGGCCTATCGGAGGATGTACAATCGGCACTGGCCGGCTCGATCTGGGGCTGGTGGACGAGCGACTTCACCGAAGAACAAGCCAATGCGGCCGGACTGAACCTCAAGGACCCGACAACGCGCCGCGTCCTTTCCTACGCCCAGGCTCTCCAGGGTTTTCCGCGCCACCTTTCCCAGCATGTCGGTGGCTTCGTCATCACCCGCGACCGGCTGGACGAGGTCGTACCGATTATGAACACGGCCGATGGTCGCTACATGGTGGAGTGGGACAAGGATGATCTGGACACGTTGAAGATCCTCAAGATCGACGTCTTGGCGCTTGGCATGCTGACCTGTCTCGCCAAAGCCTTTGCTCTGCTATCGCAGCATTATGAGCGCCATGAGAGCCTTGCTTCGATCAACGCGGACCAGCGGCCTGAGGTCTACGACATGATCTGCCGGGCCGATACACTCGGTGTCTTCCAGATCGAAAGCCGTGCCCAGATGAGCATGCTGCCGCGGCTCAAGCCGCGAAAATTCTACGATCTCGTTATCGAAGTCGCCATTGTCCGCCCCGGCCCAATCCAGGGCAACATGGTGCACCCCTATCTCAAGCGTCGGGAGGATAAACTGGCAGGCCGGCCGATCGAGTATCCGAGTCCCGAATTGAAAACCGTCCTGGAACGCACATTGGGCGTTCCCCTCTTCCAGGAACAGGCGATGCAGATCGCCATCACCGCCGCCGGCTTCACGCCGGCCGAGGCCGATAAGCTTCGACGGGCCATGGCCACGTTTCGCCGCACCGGCCAGGTCTCGAGTTTCCAGAAACGCATGATCGAAGGCATGGTTGCCCGCGATTACGATCCTGAATTTGCCGCCCGCTGCTTCAGCCAGATCGAAGGTTTCGGCGAATACGGATTTCCCGAAAGTCATGCGGCCTCTTTTGCCCTGCTGGTTTACGTGTCCTGCTGGTTCAAGGCCTATTATCCCGACGTTTTCTGCGCCGCGATCCTGAACTCCCAGCCCATGGGCTTTTATGCGCCGGCCCAATTGGTGCGGGACGCCCGCGAACATGGCGTCGACATGCGACCGGTCGATGTCAATTATTCCACCTGGGACTGCGGACTGGAATCCGATCCCGACGGGATATCCGCTTTTGATCCGAACCGGCTTGCAGCGCGCCATCGCTCCATGGCTTCGGTGATCAAGACCAGAAAGGCTGTACGCCTCGGCTTTCGCCAGATCAAAGGCCTGTCCCAACCGGATCTGGACCGTCTCGTGTCATGCAGGGCCGGGGGCTACGATTCCGTGCGGGATCTTTGGCTGCGCACCCGACTTCCCCGCAGCGTCATCGAAAAGCTCGCTGATGCCGATGCCTTTTCCTCTCTCGGCCTGTCGCGCCGCGATGCGCTCTGGGCGGCCCAGGCGCTCGATGCGGAAGCGGCGGTCGAGGTGCTCCCTCTTTTCGAGACGGCTCCCTTGGAAAACCTGCAACAAGAGGCCGAGGTCGCGCTGCCCCGCATGCTGCCGGGGGAAGAGGTTCTCAGCGACTATCGAACGCTGACTTTCTCTCTGAAGGCTCACCCCATTTCCTTCCTGCGTCCCGATATGCGCAAAGCGGGACTGAAATCGGCATCGGAGTTGGAAATCCTTGCCCATGGGGCCCAGGTCACCGTGGCCGGCCTTGTCCTGGTGCGTCAGCGACCGGGCTCGGCCAAGGGTGTGATTTTCATGACACTGGAGGATGAGACCGGAACAACCAATGTCATTGTCTGGCCGAAGATCTTCGAACGCTACAGGCCTGTCGTCATGGGCGCTCGGCTCGTTTGCCTTCGCGGCCGTTTACAGAAGGCCCACGGCGTGATCCATGTGGTTGCCGACCATCTGGTCGATGCGACACAACGCCTCGGCCTGCTGCAGAAGGATTTGGCGAGCTTCAATACGCTGGCTCATGCCGACGAAGTTCGAAGACCAGGTGTCGATCACCGCCAGGTCCTTCAGGAAAAACAGCCCCCTAGGGTTGGCGCAGCCCCGCCACCGGGCCACCCTCGGCGAAGTGCAATGGCCGATCTCCTGCCCAAGGGACGCAATTTTCACTAAGTTGGCGGAGAAAGACGCGTCCGCAAATTTTCTTGACAAAGAGCATAAGGTTTACCAGAAAGGAGAGAGTAAGTGTCATGTTTGACGGTCTCCGATCCCATGCTGGTCTGCAGCTGCAATTACATCACCGACAAGGACATCCAGGCTGTTATCAATGAGCTGCTGGATGAAGACTGTTGGCAGCTGATCGTTCCCGGCAAGGTTTATCATGCCATGGGCAAGCGCGGTCGCTGCTGCGGTTGTTTTCCGAACGTGGTGGACCTGATCATCAAGACGACTGCCGAATATCATGCGGCACGCAAGACCGAAGAAACCAAGGTCGTCAATTTCATGGAACGGCTGAAGCTCTTCCATGAAGAACAGAAGGCAGCACTCGCAGAGCGTCGCCAGGCCATGCTCGCAGCGCGCCGCGCGGGCTGAGTCTTTCCTCCAATCTCTTCATGATCGTGCTGCCGATGACACATCGGCACTGTTACTCCCCGGAACTCCCTGGTTCGAATACCTTCCCGGGGACGGGTCGATCATGACCTGCTCAGAAATTAGAATTCTTCTAAAAAGGCATCTCGACAGATCAAGTCGCCGCCGCTAGTGTTTCGCAATTCCAATCTCATAAAGGACGACGACGATGAAGGGTGATCCCAAGGTCATTGAGCAGCTCAACGAAGCGCTGTTTCTCGAGCTGGGCGCGGTCAATCAGTACTGGTTGCACTACCGCCTGCTCAACGATTGGGGCTACACAAAGCTCGCAAAGAAGGAGCGGGCCGAGTCGATCGAGGAAATGCAGCACGCCGACAAGATCATCGACCGCATCATCTTCCTCGAAGGTCACCCGAACCTGCAGACCGTCGCGCCGCTGCGCATCGGCCAGAACGTCAAGGAAGTGCTGGAAGCAGATCTCGCCGGCGAATACGACGCCCGGACCGCCTATAAGGCCTCGCGCGACATCTGTCATGCTGCCGGGGACTACGTCTCGATGAAGCTTTTCGAAGCGCTCCTCATGGACGAAGAGGGCCATATCGACTTCCTGGAAACCCAACTGGATCTGCTCGCCAAGATCGGCGAAGAGAAATACGGCCTACTCAATGCCGAATCGGCCGATTCCGCCGAGTAATGCACGGTAACGCTGGACTATGCCCAGCACGACCATGAGCACAAACGAAAAGCCCGAAGGTCCTGCCTTCGGGCTTTTCGTTTTGCAATTTCGCCAGAAACTCCAGCGGCGGCAATGCCAGCGAGTGATGCAGTTTCAACTGCCCCGGTTCTGCCGGTTCGCGATCAGGTCGTCGACGACACCGGGATCGGCCAGCGTCGACGTATCGCCAAGAGCACCGAAGTCGTCCTCGGCGATCTTGCGCAGAATACGTCGCATGATCTTGCCCGAACGCGTCTTTGGCAGCCCTGGGGCAAACTGGATCTTGTCCGGGCTGGCGATCGGCCCGATTTCCGAACGCACATGTTTGACGAGATCAGCGCGCAAGGCCTCATTGCCTTCGTGGCCGGACATCAGCGTGACGTAGCAATAAATGCCCTGACCCTTGATGCTGTGCGGGTACCCGACGACAGCGGCTTCCGACACCAGGTGGTGGGATACCAGCGCCGATTCGACTTCCGCTGTCCCGAGACGATGCCCCGAAACGTTGAGAACGTCATCGACGCGACCCGTGATCCAGTAGTAGCCATCCTCATCGCGACGGCAGCCGTCCCCGGTAAAATACTTGCCCTTGTAGGTCGAGAAGTAGGTCTGCACAAACCGCTCATGATCGCCATAGACAGAGCGCGCCTGACCGGGCCAGCTGTCCGTGATGCAGAGATTGCCGTCGGTGGCTCCTTCCAGAACCTTGCCTTCATTGTCGACCAGTTCCGGCTTCACCCCGAAGAAGGGGCGGGTCGCAGAGCCGGGTTTGAGCGGCGTGGCGCCGGGCAGGGGAGTAATCATGATCCCGCCTGTCTCCGTCTGCCACCAGGTATCGACCACCGGCGACTTCTGCTCACCGACAACATTGTAATACCATTCCCAGGCTTCGGGATTGATCGGCTCGCCCACCGAACCCAGCAGACGAAGAGACGATCTGTTGGAGCGTTTGACGAAGTCGTCGCCGGCGCCCATCAGCGACCGGATTGCGGTCGGCGCCGTGTAAAAGATATTCACCTTGTGCTTCTCGACCACCTCCCAGAAACGTCCCTGGTCGGGGAAGGTCGGCACCCCTTCGAACATCAGCGTCGTCGCGCAATTCGCGAGCGGTCCGTAGACGATGTAGGAATGTCCCGTGACCCAGCCCACATCGGCCGTGCACCAGTAGATATCACCGTCATGATAGTCGAAGACGTATTCATGGGTCATCGACGCGTAGACGAGATAACCGCCTGTCGTATGCATGACCCCCTTTGGCTTGCCCGTCGAACCGGACGTGTAGAGGATGAACAGCGGATCTTCCGCTTTCATCTTCACCGGCGGGCAATCAGGCTTCACCGTGTGGACTTCCTGGTGATGCCAGAGGTCGCGGCCCGGAGCCCAGCCGATCTTGCCGCCGGTGCGGCGAACGACGAGCACCTTGTTGACGATGACATACTGCTTGGCGGCGATGTCGATGGCGATGTCGGTATTTTCCTTGAGCGGCACCGGCTTTCCGCCTCGTACGCCTTCGTCGCAAGTGATCACAAAAGTGGATTCACAGTCGACGATGCGCCCCGCGAGCGCTTCCGGCGAAAAGCCACCGAACACGACCGAATGGATGGCACCGATGCGCGCGCAAGCCAGCATGGCATAGGTCGCCTCGGGGATCATCGGCATATAGATGGTAACGCGATCGCCCTTCTTCACACCATGCTTCTTCAGCACGTTCGCCATCCGGCAAACATGCTCGTAAAGCTCGTTATAGGTGATCTTCTTGTCGATATACGGGTTGTCGCCTTCCCAGATGATGGCCACCCGTTCGCCATGCGTCTTCAGATGACGGTCGATGCAGTTGTAGGAGACGTTCGTCAGACCATCCTCGAACCATTTGATCGGCACCTTGCCCTTAAACGAGGTGTTTTTGACCTTGGTATAGGGCTTGAACCAGTCGATACGTTTGCCGTGCTTGCCCCAGAACTTCTCGGGGTCCTCGATGCTTTCTTCGTACCACTTGAGGTACTTGTCCTCATCGATCAGCGCCTGAGCTTTTGCCGACTTCAGCACCGGATAGGTTTTGGCTGACATGAATTCCTCCCATGTTGACGGGCCACAACTGGCGACCAGGACCGTCCTCCCCGGCCTATCGCGGCTATTCATATCAGGAGAAATTCAGCCAGCAATTAGACAAAGGTCATTCGCGTCTTGGAGAATTGCAATTTCGTTACATTCTCGCTATAAGGACGCCGAATTCCCGGAAATAGTGGTTTAAACCCACGGCCCGCGACAACCGGCGCGGACCCTCAGAAGGATTGTATCCATGGCCCAGACACTGCTCATGCCGAAGGCGACTGCCGTTTGGCTCGTCGACAATACCGCGCTGTCATTCGACCAGATCGCGCAGTTCTGCAAACTGCATCCGCTCGAGGTCAAGGCGATTGCAGACGGCGAAGCAGCTCAGGGCATCAAGGGTCTGGATCCGATCGCGACGGGTCAGCTGTCGCGCGACGAAATCGTCAGGGCGGAGAAGGATCCGAACCACAAACTCAAGCTTTCCGAACCGAAGGTCCGCGTGCCGGATTCCAAGCGTCGCGGCCCGCGTTACACTCCGGTATCCAAGCGCCAGGATCGCCCGAACGCCATTCTCTGGCTGGTACGCAACCATCCCGAACTGAAGGACGCACAGATTTCGCGTCTCGTCGGCACGACCAAGTCGACGATCGAGCAGATCCGCGAGCGCACCCACTGGAACTCGACGAACCTCGCACCGATGGATCCGGTGACGCTCGGCCTTTGCAGCCAGATCGACCTCGACCTGGAAGTGGAGAAGGCATCGAAGGGCCGGCCGCTGCCGACCGCCGCTGAACTCGGCGCCACACTCCAGTCGACCCTTGAGACGGAAAATCTTCCCTTCGGCTATGACCGCGAGGAAGAGAAGGAAAAAGAGATCGACGCAAACGCCGTCTTTGCCAAGCTTCAGTCTCTCAGGTCAGACCGCCGCAACGACGAAGAAGACGACCAGTACTGATCCTGTAAACCAGGCGAAAAACAGAACCCCGGCCCCTTGCGGTGACCGGGGTTTTCTTTTGCCCGAACGGATTTTCTGTCAACCGGTGGCGACTTTGGCCGGGGCCGGCACTTGGCCATGTGCCTGCAGCACCGCAGTGATCTCATCAAGGATGGCAGGGTCATCGATTGTCGCAGGCATCTTCCAGGGAAGACCGTCGGCGATCTTCTGCATGGTTCCGCGCAAGATCTTTCCCGAGCGCGTTTTGGGCAATCGATCGACCATCAACACCATCTTGAAGGCCGCCACAGGGCCAATTTCGTCGCGGACGAGTTGCACGACCTCCTTGGCAATGACCGCGTGATCACGGTGAACATTCTTCTTCAGCACCAGAAAGCCGCAGGGGATCTGTCCCTTGAGCGCATCGGCAATCCCGATCACGGCGCACTCGGCAACATCCGGGTGCATGGCACATACCTCCTCCATGCCACCGGTCGAGAGGCGGTGCCCCGCGCAGTTGATGATATCGTCGGTCCTTGCCATGACGAAGACATAGCCGTCTTCATCAATGATGCCAGCATCGGCCGTCTTGTAATAGCCCGGGAACTCCTCAAGGCAGGCAGATCGAAACCGCTCTTCCGCATTCCAGAAAGACACGAGGCAGCCGGGCGGCAAAGGCAGTTTGGCGGCAATGTTCCCAAGCGTGCCACGCGCCACGGGGTGCCCCGCGTCATCAAGCACGTCAAGCGCGTAACCAGGCATCGGCTTGGTTGGTGAGCCATGCTTCACGGGAAGCAGACCGAGCCCCGCCGGGTTGGCGGCAATTGCCCAGCCGGTTTCAGTCTGCCACCAATGATCGATGACAGGGATTTTCAGCTTGGCCTCCGCCCATTTGAGCGTTTCTGGATCCGCCCGCTCCCCCGCCAGAAACAGCGCACGCAGACCCGACAGGTCATAGCGCCCCATATGCTCCCCGTCGGGATCGTCACGCCGGATGGCACGGAAGGCCGTTGGAGCGGTAAAGAGCACTTTGACATCATGATCATTGACGACCCGCCAGAACGTTCCGGCATCCGGCGTCCCCACGGGTTTTCCTTCGAAGATGACGGTGGCGTTGCCGGCGAGCAAGGGACCGTAGACGATATAGGAATGACCGACGACCCAGCCGATGTCGGATGCCGCCCAGAACACTTCCCCCGGCTTCACCCCGTATATGTTGCGCATCGTCCAGTTGAGCGCCACCATGTGACCGCCCGTGTCCCGGACGACCCCCTTTGGCTGACCCGTCGTTCCGGAAGTGTAGAGGATATAGAGAGGATCGGTCGAAGAAACCCCTACGCAGTCGACGGTGGTTCCGGTCAGCTTTTCCTGCTCGATCGCCTGGGCGAGATCCACATCGCCATGCTCGTAGCGCAACGGCGCATGATACTGGTCGCGTTGCAACACGAGGCAATAGTCCGGCTTGACCTTTGCCATGTCGATCGCCTGATCAAGAAGCGGCTTGTAGGGAACGATGCGGCCTGGCTCCAGCCCGCAGCTGGCACCGATCACCACCTTGGCACCGGAATCATCGATACGCGTGGCGAGTTCGTGGGCGGCAAAACCACCAAATACGACGGAATGCACGGCTCCGATCCGGGCACAGGCCAACATGGCGAAAACGGCCTCAGGAATCATCGGCATATAGATGATCACTCGATCACCCTTCACGACGCCATGATTCCGGAGGACGCCGGCAAGCGCCGATACCTCGCTCAGGACTGCGTCATAGCTGTAACGCGCCGTCTGCCCGGTCATGGGGCTGTCATAAATAATCGCGGTCTCTGCCCCTCGACCGGCGACCACATGACGGTCGATACAGTTGTAGCAGGTATTGGTTTGACCGCCGGCGAACCAGCGTCCGTAGGCTCCCAGGTCGCCGTCGAAGATCTTCTCGGGCGGGCTGAACCAGTGGATGTCTTCGGCGGCCCGTGCCCAGAATGCGTCCGGAGCCGCTTGCCAGGCGGCATAGATGTCCTGATAACTGTTTTGCATGGCAACCCTCCCGAGGTAGTGAAGACCTCCCGGCCTCTATCGGAATATTAGGATTGCCGGCATATTCTGGGAAGCCAGACCAAAGCGCTATGCCGAAGGTCTAACACCCGATCAGCGGCTGCCGAAAATGGCCGAGCCGACGCGAACACTGGTCGCTCCGAACCCGATGGCTGTTTCGAAGTCTCCGGACATGCCCATAGACAGCTTCGCCAGGCCGTTTTCGAAGGCGAGCTTGGCAAGCAGCGCGAAGTGGGGACCGGGATTTTCATCGACCGGAGGAATGCACATCAGCCCGTCCACCTGCAGGCCCAGTTGGTCGCGGCATAGTGTCACGAATTGCGCTACATCATCCGGCGCAATACCAGCCTTTTGCGGCTCCATCCCGGTGTTGACCTGGATATAGACGCGCAGCGAACGCTCTTGCGCCGCCATCTCGGCAGCGAGCGCCCGTGCAATCTTTTCGCGATCGACGCTTTCGATCACATCGAACAGCGCGACCGCGTCGGCCGCCTTGTTCGACTGCAGGGGACCGATCAGATGCAGTTCGATATCGGGCGCCTTGGCTTTCAGCCCCGGCCACTTGCCTTGAGCCTCCTGGACCCGGTTTTCACCGAAGACCCTTTGGCCAGCATCAATGGCTGGCTGAATATCCGGCGCATCAAAGGTCTTCGAGACGGCAACAAGAGTAATGGAATCCGGCTCACGACCGGCCTCCCGCGCTGCCATGATGATCTTCGAGCGAACCTCGCCCAGCCTCTGTTCGACAGACATGACTGCTCCTTATCAGCATTCCCGCGACTGGAGCGCGGGTCCATGCGCAATGGGTTAAGGGTCTCTGTGCAGCCTGACAAGACATCACCACCGCGGATCAGGGAAGCACCTCAAAAACTTGACGCTTGGTCGGTTTCATGATGAAGGTCAGCCCTCCCTTTTGACGCTATTTCCGGAACTGCAATCCATGGCCACCGAACGTTACAACCCGCGCGACGCCGAGCCCCGTTGGCAAGCCAAATGGGCCGAGGAAAAAGTCTTCGAGACCGACAACGCGGATCCGCGCGAGAAGTACTACGTGCTCGAGATGTTCCCCTATCCGTCAGGACGCATCCACATGGGCCATGTCCGCAATTATGCCATGGGTGATGTGGTGGCCCGCTACAAGCGTGCGCGCGGCTACAACGTGCTGCATCCGATGGGCTGGGATGCCTTCGGCATGCCGGCAGAAAATGCTGCGATGAAGAACAAGGTCCACCCGAAAGCCTGGACTTATGAAAACATCGCCACCATGCGCGGCCAGCTGAAATCCATGGGCCTGTCGCTCGACTGGTCGCGCGAATTCGCGACCTGTGATGTCGACTATTACCATCGCCAGCAGCACCTCTTCCTGGATTTCCTTGAAAAGGGCCTGGTCTACCGCAAAAATTCCAAGGTCAACTGGGATCCGGAAGACATGACGGTGCTCGCAAACGAGCAGGTGATTGACGGCCGCGGCTGGCGCTCCGGCGCGCTGGTCGAGCAGCGCGAGTTGACACAGTGGTTCTTCAAGATCACCGACTTCAGCCAGGACCTTCTCGACGCACTCGATGAACTCGACCAGTGGCCCGAAAAGGTCCGCCTGATGCAGAAGAACTGGATCGGTCGCTCGGAAGGCATGCTGGTCCGTTGGGAGGTCGCTTCAGGCAGCACCGAGACGGAAGTGACCGTTTACACGACGCGCCCCGACACACTGTTCGGTGCGTCCTTCCTGGCAATTGCAGCAGACCATCCGATGGCGCGGGAGGTTTCGGCGACCAATCCGGACGTCGACGCCTTCTGCCAGGAATGCCGCCATGCCGGCACCTCTCTTGCTGCGCTTGAAACCGCTGAGAAGAAGGGGATCGACACCGGCATTCGCGTCAAGCATCCGCTCGATCCCAACTGGGAACTGCCGGTTTACGTCGCGAATTTCGTGCTGATGGAATACGGCACGGGCGCCATTTTCGGCTGCCCTTCCGGCGACCAGCGCGACCTCGATTTCGCCCGCAAATATAATCTGCCCGTCGTTCCCGTAGTCATGCCGAAGGACGGCGACGCGGCCACTTTCGCCGTCGGCGACACCGCCTTCACCGACGACGGCGTGATGATCAATTCGCGCTTCCTCGATGGCCTGTCGACCACAGAAGCTTTCGAAGAGGTAGCCAATCGCCTGTCGGCTCAGTCGCTAGGGAACGCTCCACAGGGCGAGCGTAAGGTGAATTTCCGCCTGCGCGACTGGGGTATCTCCCGTCAGCGCTACTGGGGTTGCCCGATTCCGGTGATCCATTGCGACGACTGTGGCGTGGTTCCGGTCCCCAAAAAAGATCTCCCGGTCCGCCTACCCGATGACGTGACCTTCGACAAGCCGGGCAACCCGCTCGACCGCCATCCGACCTGGCGCCATGTCGCCTGCCCATGCTGCGGCAAGGATGCCCGTCGCGAGACGGACACGATGGACACGTTTGTCGACTCCAGCTGGTATTACGCCCGCTTCACTGCGCCCTGGGAAGACAATCCGACGGATGTCGCGGCTGCCAACAAGTGGCTGCCTGTCGACCAGTACATTGGCGGGATCGAGCACGCGATCCTTCATCTTCTCTACTCGCGCTTCTTCACCCGCGCGATGCGCGAGACGGGTCATGTCGACATCAAGGAACCCTTCAAGGGGTTGTTCACACAAGGCATGGTCGTCCACGAAACCTACAGCATCGGCGAGGGTTTGGAGCGCGAGTGGGTGGCTCCCGCCGATCTGCGCATCGAAGAGGTTGATGGCAACCGGCGAGCATACCTCCTGACCAATGGTCAGGAAGCCCGGATCGGCTCGATTGAAAAGATGTCGAAGTCGAAGAAGAACGTCGTCGATCCCGACGATATCATCTCGTCTTATGGCGCCGACACGGCACGCTTCTTTGTTCTGTCTGACTCGCCGCCGGATCGCGATGTGATCTGGTCAGAAGCCGGCGTAGAGGGAGCACACCGCTTTGTTCAGCGGGTCTGGCGTCTGATCTCTGAGGCCGCCGACGAATTGCGTCCAGTAGTACCGAATCCGGCTAAGGATGGCGCTGCCCTTGAAGTCTGCCGCGCAGCTCACAGAACGCTGAAGGCGGTCCAGGCTGATCTGGACAAGCTTGCGTTCAACAAGGCGATCGCGCGGATCTACGAACTGGTAAACACGCTGGCCTCGCCGCTGACCCAGGTTGCCACTGGCAATGCGGAATCCTCTCTGAAACAAGCGCTTCGCAATGCCGCTGAAATCCTCGTGCACCTGATAGCTCCCATGACCCCCCATCTGGCAGAGGAA
Organism: Allorhizobium sp. DMC15; assembly: GCF_056314065.1. NCBI lineage: Bacteria > Pseudomonadati > Pseudomonadota > Alphaproteobacteria > Hyphomicrobiales > Rhizobiaceae > Allorhizobium > Allorhizobium sp. DMC15. The sequence continues at coordinate 70,951 of NZ_JBQUZB010000004.1, read as the reverse complement.
TGCTGGAAGGTGCTGGGAAATGAGGGGCTCGTGGCCCAGACACCGTGGCCGAGCTATGATGACGCGCTGGTCGCTGAGAATGAAGTCACGCTGCCGGTTCAGATCAACGGCAAGAAGCGTGCGGAATTGACAATCAGCCGTGACGCGGATCAAACTGCCGTAACCGAAGCCGTCTTTGCACTCGACGCGGTGCGCAACACATTGAACGGCCAAGCACCGAAAAAGGTCATCGTCGTTCCGGGAAGGATCGTAAACATTGTTCTCTGAACCTCGGAAATCACAAATGCTTCGTCGGACGATGTTGGTTGCCGCAGCTTTGCTCTTGGCGGGATGCCAGGCGCGCCCTCTCTACCAGAGTATGGATGGCGATGGTGGAACCCGTGGTTCACTGGCAGCAATCGCCTATTCGCCCGCAGACAGCCGTGTCGGCTTGGAAACGCGAAATCGGCTGATTTTTCTGACAACAGGTGGCGTTGAATCTTCGACGCCGCAATATCGCGTGGAGTTGAGCGTCTCCACCGCTGTGCAGGGGGTCTTGTTGGAACGCGGCGCTGACACGCCAAACTCGGGCAGGGCGGTCGCGACCGGTACATACACCCTCAAACGCATATCGGACGACACCATACTAAAGGCCGGCCGTCGGCAGGCCGTGGCCTTGTTCGACTATCCGCGCCAGGAATTTGCAAAACTGCGGTCCGTTCGCGATGCCGAGACGAGAGCCGCACGGGAACTGGCAGAGCTGATTTATGCGGATCTCTCCATGGCATTAGGCCGCTAAAAGGCGGTCATGGTCGAGATCAAGTCACACGAAGTAGACGGCTTTCTCCAGAAACAGGCGAAGCATTATCGCATCTTCATCGTCTATGGGCCCGACAAGGGCCTCGTGGCGGAAAGAGCCAAGGCGATCGCTGAACAGACCGGTGTAGACCAATCGGATGGCTTCGCCCTGATTCGTCTCGACGTCGCTGACATTCAGAATGATCCGGGTCGGCTTCTTGATGAGGTCAATTCTTACGGACTGTTCGGTGGGGAAAAGCTGGTCTGGGTCCGTGGCGCGGCGAATGAAAAGCCGTTGGTGGACGCACTGCAGCACCTGGGCGCAAACCCACCGACCGGAAGCCACGTCATCATTGAGGCTGGTGACCTGAAGAAGGGATCAGCCCTGCGCAAGATTGGTGAGGCGCACCGAACGGTGGCATCCATTGCCTGCTATCAGGACGACGCCCGCGCTTTGAGCGGACTGATTGACCAGGAACTGGCGTCTGCGAATCTTAGGATCACACCGGCCGCGCGAGAGCTGTTGTTGAACTCCATTGGCGGCGACCGCATCGCGTCCCGGAATGAAATCCGCAAGCTCGTTCTTTACTGCCTCCATACGGAGCTGATCGATGAGCAAGATGTCATCGACATTGTCGGCGATGCGAGTGGTACCTCGACCGATGAGGTGGTCGATGCGGTCCTGAACGGGGACCTCGATGGGTTTCTGCACGCCATTCAAAAAGTGATTTCATCCAAGACCGCTATCTTCCTGGTTCTGCAGTCGACAATGAAACAGTTTCATCTGCTGGAAAACATGCGGTTGGAGATGGATGAACGCCAACAGCAAGCCTCGCAGGTCATGCAGACACTGGGGCGAGGCATTCATTTTCGCCGAAAGCCCGTCATCGAGAAAACGTTACGGAACTGGAACAGTGGAGACCTGGGGCGCGAAGCGTCGCGCTTACAAGCAGCCATCCTCGTAAGCCGACAGCGCGCCTCGCTCGAGGAGAATGCCGCAGTGCAGACGTTGCTTGCGACGACACTGCAAGCAGCCAGGCGCAACAGACGCGCCTAGCGGGCTTCCAGCAGGCGACAAATATCCTCCAGCTGCTCCAGGGACGTATAATTGATCTTCAGCTGGCCACCGCCGCCTTTGTGATTGATCGAAACCTGAAGTCCAAGTCTATCGGACAGGCTGCGCTCAAGAGCAATCGTGTCGGAATCCTTGGGCTCACGGGCTTCTGCCGGCTGTGAAGCTCCCTGAGACTTGATATGGTTCTGCGCCAGCCGCTCTGCATCACGAACCGACATGCCCTTCGTCGCAATAACCTTGGCAAGAGCGACCGGATCAGGCGTGGACACCAGCGCCCGGGCGTGACCGGCTGACAGGCTGCCCTCCGCCAGCATGTCTCGGACAGGCTCGGGCAACTTCAGCAAACGCAGACTGTTCGCGACATGACTACGGCTCTTTCCGATGATCTCGCCGAGGTCATTTTGCGTGTAGCCATGTTCTGCGATCAGTTGATCGTAACCCAATGCTTCTTCAAGCGGATTGAGATCCGCACGCTGGACGTTTTCGACGATCGCGAGCTCCAGAGCCGTTCTATCATCGACATCCCTGATGATGACGGGGATTTCCACTAGGCCTGCCAATTGTGCAGCACGCCAACGGCGTTCGCCCGCAATAATCTCGAACCTGTTGCCGCCGGCAATCGTGCGGACGACAACGGGCTGAACAATGCCGTGCTGACGGATTGAACCGGCAAGATCCTGCAATTCTGCTTCGTCGAAGTGGCGACGAGGATTCTTCGGGCTGCGCGAAACGAATTCGATAGGCAGCGTGCGATCAGGACTGACGCTTGGCCGCGTCTCTCCAACCGGAACGGGTTGATCCATCTCTCCGATTAGAGCCGCGAGACCACGCCCCAGGCGTCTCTTTGATACGTCTTCACTCATTACTCGTACCCTCGTCTCAAAAACCTGCCGAATTACGCAGCCTTGCGCAATCGTTCGCGCTGAATGACCTCGGAGGCAAGCTGCAGATAAGCCTGACTTCCCGCGCATTTCAAATCATAGAGTATGGCCGGCTTTCCATAGGACGGCGCTTCGGAGACGCGAACATTCCGGGGAATGAGTGTGGTATAGACCTTCTCTCCCAGATGCTCGCGAACATCGTTGACCACCTGCTGCGCCAGGTTATTCCGCGAATCGAACATGGTCAGCACGATACCCTGGATATCGAGCGAGGGATTCACGGTCTGCCTGACCTGATTGATGGTCTCGAGAAGCTGGCTCAAGCCCTCCAGCGCAAAAAACTCGCACTGCAAAGGAACTAGGACGGAATTAGCGGCGGCCATTGCGTTCATCGTCAGGAGATTAAACGAGGGCGGGCAATCGAGAAGGATATAGCTGTAGGCCCTCGCGTCATCCAGGCTCAGCGCCTGGCGCAGGCGGAACACGCGATCCGCCTTTTGAGCGATCTCCATCTCGAAGCCGAGCAGGTCCATGGTCGACGGTATGATGGACAAATTAGGCACGGCCGTTTCAAGCACAGCGTCAGCCACGGAATGGCTTCCGATCAGCACATCGTATGATGAGAGCACACGGTCGCGACGATCAATGCCCAGACCGGTGCTGGCATTGCCTTGGGGATCCAGGTCGACGATCAGAACTCGCTCTCCGATCGCAGCAAGCGCAGTCGCCAGATTGATGGCGGTGGTGGTCTTGCCAACTCCGCCCTTTTGGTTGGCAATCGTGATGATACGGTTCTTCGCGAGACTCATCTGGCACCTGAATTGTTAGGCCCTACGCTCCAGCGAGGCGATCTCCAGGATTACGGAATCTGCCTCAACGACGCTCTCGTGTATTACCAGATCGAAGGCCCAACGACCACGCGCTTTATCGATCTCTGTTTGATAATCCCGTCCTTTATGGAAAAGCATCTTCATAGTGGCGTTCTGGACGGCCCATGGATAGCTGAAGTCCATCAAACGGTCGAGATCTGCAAGAGCACGCGCAGATATGACGTCCGGTGCCGGAAGCGTCTTGTGCGCGTCCTCGATCCGAAGAGGGTGCACCGCACCACGCGCGTTTGTCTGGAGCAGGGCCATTCGGAGAAACGCACACTTCTTGTTGTTGCTCTCAACGAGATCGACCCATCCTCCTCCCGCTTCCGCCAAGAGAATCGCGGTCACGACACCCGGAAAGCCACCGCCACTGCCCAGATCTATCCATCGGGATGGAGAAGAAATTATGTTACGGAGTTGCAACGAGTCCTGGATATGTCGACTCCACAAGGCATCTTTCGTCGAGGGCGCAACGAGATTGATTTTTGCGGCCCACTTCAGAAATAAGTCGGCAAAATCATCCAGTCTTTTTCGCGTTTCACGTGAAACATTCAGTTCTTCGTATGTCCATCTGGTCAAGATGCAAGCCGTTCGTTCGTTCTGCGGAGCAGGGTAATCAATAAGGCAACGGCCGCTGGCGTCATTCCTTCGATGCGCGCCGCCTGTGCGACATTCTGCGGCCGGTGGCGGCCGAGTTTCAGTTTCAGCTCATTGGACAAACCGGACAAGCCGTCATAGTCGAAATCAGCAGGAATTGATCTCGCCTCTTCCGACCGGACGCTGGCGATGTCTGCGATCTGCCTGTCCAGGTAGACTGCATAAAGGGCGTCAATGGAAACCGCCTCCGCAATGCGCGGTTCGACCGCAGCAAGCTCGGGCCATATGCGGGCAACGTCGTCCCAAGTCCGGTCCGGATAAGACAATACCTCGGCAGCTGTCCGTCGCCGCCCATCCTGATTTACTGAAATACCTCGACTCTCCATCTCTTTTGGAGATGCGGTAAGCAACTGTATCTGCTGTGATAGGGCACTAACTTGCTCTGCATACCGGGAAAATCGCTCCGCGCGTTCCGCCCTCACACAGCCGATCTCAATACCTTTGCGTGTCAGCCGCATATCGGCGTTGTCCGCCCGGAGAGACAAGCGATACTCGGCTCGGGATGTAAACATTCGATATGGCTCGGTCACGCCACGCGTTGTCAGGTCATCAATCATCACGCCGATGTAAGAATCCGTCCTATGGAACTGAACCGCTTCGTGTCCGGCGGCATAACGGGCTGCATTGATACCAGCTACGACGCCTTGCGCTCCGGCTTCTTCATATCCCGTCGTTCCATTGATCTGGCCGGCGAGAAACAGGCCGTCAGCCTTCTTTACCGCAAGCGAGAGATCCAATTGGGTTGGGTCGACATAATCATATTCAATGGCGTAGCCATATTGGAGGATGCGTGCCTCTTCCAATCCGGGGATAGAATGAATCAACGCATCTTGCACGTCTTCCGGCAACGATGTTGAAATTCCGTTCGGATAGACGGCGTCATCGTCCAATCCTTCTGGCTCCAGGAAAATCTGGTGGCCGTCGCGATCACCGAAGCGATTAATTTTGTCCTCGATTGAGGGACAATAGCGGGGTCCAACACCCTCGATTTGACCGGAATACATGGCCGAGCGATGAATGTTCTCCCGGATCACCCGATGTGTTTCGGCGGTCGTTCGGGTGATACCACAAGCAATCTGCGGCACGGAGATACGGTCGGTCAGAAAGGAGAAAGGAATGGGGTTTTCATCCGCCTCCTGCATTTCCAACTGTTCCCAAGCAATTGTTGCCCTGTCCAGCCGGGCTGGGGTTCCGGTTTTCAGCCGCCCGAGTTTGAGATCCAGGGCTGCCAAGTCGTCGCTTAGTCCAAGGCTGGGTGCGTCCCCCATCCGTCCAGCGGAATAACGCTTGTCACCAATGTGAATGAGCCCTCGAAGAAAGGTGCCTGTTGTCAGCACAACAGCTTTGGAACGCAGAACCTGCCCGGAGGAGAGCACAACCCCTTTTATTTCGGAACCGACTCGAAGAAATTTTTCGACCGCACCTTCTTGGATCGCCAGATTTTCATATTCTGAGAGCAATTCCTGGACCGCACTGCGGTAGAGCTTGCGGTCAGCCTGAGTTCTTGGCCCCCAGACAGCCGGACCCTTCTTCCGATTCAACATGCGGAACTGAATTCCACCGAGATCGGCAGCACGCCCCATAATCCCATCAAGCGCATCGATTTCGCGCACCAAGTGGCCCTTGCCCAGACCGCCAATCGCAGGATTGCATGACATCATTCCGATCGTGTGCTGTTTATGCGTCACGAGCGCGGTCGAAGCTCCCATCCGCGCGGCAGCCGCGGCTGCCTCGGTTCCGGCATGTCCACCGCCAACGACGATAACGTCGAACTCACTTGCTGCCATGAGTGGCCTCGCGCATTTGTTTCACGTGAATCACTTCCCCACACAGAACTCAGAGAAGATCTTGCCCAAAAGCATTTCGGTATCGATACGACCAGTCAGCCGATAGAGTTCATCCGAAGCGAGGCGAAGATCCTCCGCACGCAGTTCCAATGGCTTGTGCCTATGCTCAAGCGCAGCGCGGAGATAAGACGCTGCTGATACAATATTCTGCGTCTGCCGTAAACGGCTGGGAACCGCAACGCTCGACACAGCGGTCCGCCTCCTGACCTCCGCAGTCAAAGCCTCCCGAAGGTCCACAAGTCCGCTTCCGGTAACAGCTGAAACCAGAGCATCAAAATTGCTAGCGTTGAAGTCAGAAGTTACTGGAGAGAGGTCCGTTTTCGTACCCACGCGCCAAACGGAGACCCCGCTGATTTCCTCAACAGCCTCGAGGTCAGTCAGGTCCACAAGATGAAGGACAAGATCCGCATCTGCGATAGCTTCATGAGCCCGTCGAATGCCTTCTCTTTCAACAATTTCTTCCGTGTCCCGCAATCCCGCCGTATCGAAGAGATTGACTTTGTAGCCATCGAGATCGAGCTCACAGCGGATAATGTCCCTGGTCGTGCCAGCGACATCAGTGACAATGGCCACATCCCGCTGCACCAGGGCATTCATCAAGCTCGATTTCCCGGCATTCGGACGGCCAGCCAGCGCAACCTTGAAGCCATCTCGAATGATCTCACCCGACTTCTGGCTATTGGCTACCGCTTCCATTTCTCGGATCAAACCGGAAACGTCCGTCCATATCTGATCCGAGATCGAACCCGGGATATCTCCCTCATCGCTGAAATCGAGTTCAGCTTCTATCATCGCCCTCGCGAAGATGAGCTTCTCCCTCCAACCCTCATAGACAGATGAAAAGTGACCGCTCGACTGTTCAACCGCGAGACGCCGCTGCATTTCCGTGTCAGCGGCAAGTAGATCGGAAAGGCCTTCGACTTCGACGAGATCGAGCTTCCCGTTCTGGAATGCGCGTCGAGAGAACTCACCAGCTTCGGCCATCCGAACGGTCGAGAATCCGGCTAAGTAACCAAGCGTGGCGGCCACGACCGCCCGGCTTCCGTGAAGATGGATCTCGGCGCAATCCTCGCCCGTGAAAGAATTCGGCCCACGAAAGATCAGCACGAGTGCTTCGTCAAGAAAACTGCCGTCGGCCAAGCGGAGTGTTCTAAGCCCTGCGACACGCGTCGGCGGCAGTTGGCCTTCGCAGAGGGTTTCGAGGACCTCGATCGCACGACGTCCGCTCAATCGAACGACGGCAACACCAGAGGGAAGCCCGCCAGAGGACAGGGCATAGATCGTATCCGACAAAGCCGCCAAGACACCGCTCCTCGTCGATCATGCGCGGGGACCGCCAGGCGGGCCACCCGTACTTAGGTGTTCATCGAATCGAAGAAGTCACCGTTATTCTTCGTCTGTTTGAGCTTGTCGATCAGGAATTCGATCGCGTCAGTGGTGCCCATCGGAGCGAGAATACGACGCAGCACGAATATCTTCTGCAGGTCCTGACGAGGAACAAGGAGGTCTTCCTTGCGCGTGCCGGACTTGAGAATATCCATCGACGGGAAGATGCGCTTGTCGGCCACCTTGCGATCAAGCACGATTTCGGAGTTACCCGTACCCTTGAACTCTTCGAAAATGACCTCGTCCATGCGGCTGCCCGTATCGATCAGAGCCGTCGCAATGATGGTCAGCGAGCCGCCTTCTTCGATGTTACGCGCGGCGCCGAAGAAACGCTTGGGACGCTGAAGGGCGTTGGCATCCACACCGCCGGTCAAGACCTTACCCGAGGAGGGGACAACGGTGTTGTATGCGCGGCCGAGGCGGGTGATCGAATCGAGCAGGATGACCACATCGCGTCCGTGCTCGACCAAGCGCTTGGCCTTCTCGATGACCATCTCCGCGACTTGAACGTGGCGAACGGCCGGCTCGTCGAATGTCGAAGACACGACTTCGCCCTTCACCGAGCGTTGCATGTCCGTAACTTCTTCCGGCCGTTCATCGATCAAGAGAACGATCAGATAGCATTCCGGATGGTTGGCAGTGATCGAATGGGCGATGTTTTGAAGAAGGACCGTCTTACCGGTACGCGGAGGAGCAACGATCAAACCGCGCTGCCCCTTTCCGAGAGGCGCCACCAGATCGATCACCCGGGCCGAAAGATCCTTTGACGTGGGAACGTCCAGTTCCATCTTGAACCGTTCATTCGGATAAAGCGGTGTCAGGTTGTCGAAGTGAACCTTGTGCCGGATCTTTTCGGGATCCTCGAAATTGATGGTGTTGACCTTGAGCAGCGCAAAATAACGCTCGCCTTCCTTCGGCCCGCGGATCGGACCCTCAACCGTATCTCCGGTCTTGAGCGAAAAACGACGGATCTGCGAAGGCGAAATGTAGATATCATCAGGACCGGGGAGGTAATTTGCGTTGGCCGACCGCAGGAACCCGAATCCATCTTGGAGAACCTCTACAACCCCTTCGCCGATGATCTCAACGTCCTGGCTTGCGAGCATCTTCAAGATCGCGAACATCAGCTCCTGCTTGCGCATCGTGCTGGCATTTTCGACTTCGAGCGATTCAGCAAAAGTCAGGAGATCGGTCGGAGATTTGCTCTTGAGTTCTTGTAGCTTCATTTCAGCCATGAAGAGGACCACGTCATTCTGGAATTTTGAGGAGAGCGGCGAGCTGGTGGAATTCGGTACGAATGCGAGGGCCGCAAATGACTGAATGTTACGCAAGCCATAAAGGAGAAGTGGCGCGAAAATAGCGATTCACGCATTTGACCGCAAGCGAAAAGCCGAATGTCTCGAAAATAATGCGTAGACGTCGATTCGCTAGAAGGGTTTGACGATTGCGAGCACGACAATCACAATCATCAACAAAGTCGGACCCTCATTCATCATACGCCAAAAACGCGGGGTCCTGACATAGCGGCCTTGGCCAAACAGCTTGGCCGACCTCGCGAAATAGCCATGTACGCCCGAGAGGGCCACGACCGCCGCAAGCTTCGCGTGGAGCCATCCACCCTGGAAGCCGAAAACAGACCAGGCAAGATAGAGCCCCAACACCCATGACACGACCATCGCAGGCGTCATGATGACCGTCACCAGTCGATGCTCCATGACTGAAAAGGTACGCGCCTGCTCTGACCCTGGCACTGAATCGCTGTGATAGATGAACAGCCGAGGCAGATACAGCATGCCAGCCATCCAGGAGATGATCGCAATCACATGCAGCGCTTTGATCCATGGATAGGCCGTATCCGGACCCGCCACCATCACCCCAAGACCGATGATAGCAAAGAAGATCAATGCCAGCGCCGCACGCCTTGCAGCACCCTGTCCGGACTTCTGATCTATCTGTTTAACCTGTGGTTCAGCCAAAGCGTCTCACCTGGTTGACGAGATCGGTCACATGGTTCGGATCTGCCTGCGGAGTAATCCCATGACCGAGGTTGAAGATCAGCGGGCCCTGACCCAGAGCCTGAAGCACTGCGTCGATCCCTTCAGACAGAGCAGAGCCGCCAGCCACGACACGCATTGGATCGAGATTCCCCTGAACGGGCCCATCTTTCTGCAGTTCGGCAGCGAAGCTTAAGGGGACCGACCAGTCGAGGCCGATGGCATCCGCACCGGTTGCCTGACGATAGTTTTTGAGAAGAATTCCAGCACCCTTGGCGAACGCGATCACCTTGGTTGACGGTCTCCGATGCTTCACCGATTGGATCATTCTCCTAACCGGAGCAATGGCAAACTTCTCGAATTCGGCTTCCCCGAGCACCCCAGCCCAGGAATCGAAAATCTGAACCGCGTCGGCGCCGGCATCAATCTGTGCGACCAGGTAATCAGCGGAGACATCAGCCAGGAAATCGAGAAGACGCCCAAAAGCTTCAGGATGTCGGTAGGCGAACAAGCGGGCAGGGGCCTGATCGGGGGTCCCATGACCGGCAATCATGTAAGTCGCCACAGTCCAGGGCGCACCGCAAAAACCAAGCAATGTCGTCTCTGCGGGAAGGTCGCGGCGCAAACGGCGCACGGTCTCGATAACCGGTTGAAGATGCCGATCAACATTCTCCGTGTTGAGCTTTGATATCCCATCCTCATCGATAGGATCCATCTGCGGCCCATGCCCCTCCGTAAAACGCACATTGCGATGCAAGGCGTCCGGAATCACCAGAATGTCGGAGAACAGGATTGCGGCATCAAAGCCGTAGCGCCGTATCGGCTGTAGCGTGACCTCTGCCGCCAGTTCCGGGTTATAGCACAGATCCAGGAAACTTCCGGCCTGTTGCCGAGTTTCCCGATACTCGGGCAGATACCGCCCCGCCTGTCTCATCAGCCAGATTGGCGGAGGAGTGACTGTTTTGCCGTCAAGCACGTCGAGGACTTTGCGGTTCTGGCTCAAGGCACACGCCCCTTCAATAAAGAAAAGAGATATTGAATCTTCTTCTATTTCTAAGAGTCGGTGACTATCAAGGATTAAAGGCCGTGCACAGAAATTCGAGCCTCAAGGCCTGGCCGCTCAACATGGTCGAAAGATGGAACCACGATCCTGTGAACTGCGGGGAAAACCAAATTTATGTCAATGGTAACAATGGCTTGGTCTGAGTCCAAATCTTATCGGCAACCTGCAGAACCTGTCTAAGAAATTTCATAACTGCGCGCTTTCACCACAATCCACAGATCCGCTTATAACGACCCTTCCCCTTTTCGCTTTGTGGATAAAGAGGCAGTTTTCCGCTTGTCCTGACCCCGGCCTCGCCGCTACCTGTGTTTATCCCGAACTATCAACAGGCCGAGGAGAAGAGCGTGGAGAACAGGAAAAACTTCTTCCATCTCCACCTGATTTCTGACTCGACCGGGGAAACGCTCATCTCCGCTGGCCGCGCGGCTGCCGCGCAGTTCCGCAGCTCGAATGCCATCGAGCATGTTTATCCGCTGATCCGCAGCCGCAAACAGGTGAAGGCCCTTATTGAAGCGATCGACCGGGAACCCGGCATCGTGCTGTACACGATCGTGGATCATCAGCTCGCGGCACTCGTCGAGACCGGCTGTCATGAACTCGGCCTGCCCTGCGTCAATGTGCTGGCGCCGATCATCGAGACATTCCAGTCGTATCTTGGTGCGCCGTCTCGGGGGAGGGTGGGCGCGCAGCACGTCCTCAATGCGGATTACTTCGCTCGGATCGAGGCGCTGAATTTCACGATGGACCATGACGATGGCCAGGCGCAGGAGGACTACGATCAGGCCGACGTTGTCATTATCGGTATCAGCAGGACATCCAAGACACCGACCTCCATCTACCTAGCAAATCGCGGCATCAAGACTGCAAATCTGCCGGTCGTTCCCGGTGTTCCCTTGCCGGAAAGCCTTCTGACGGCCACTCGACCTCTCGTGGTCGGTTTGATCGCCACGTCGGACCGGATATCACAGGTGCGGGAAAACAGGGTGCTCGGAAACACGCCCGGCTACGACCGGAGTGACTATGTGGATCGTGCCTCCATTACAGAGGAGCTCAAATATGCCAGGGCCCTGTGCGCGCGAAACAATTGGCCGGTCATTGATGTGACACGCCGTTCGATCGAAGAGACGGCCGCAGCCATCGTTGCTCTGCGACCAAAGCTGCGTTAAGCGCCGAGGGTGGACGAGTGGGAAAGGTAAGGATGACACATTCCCTGATACTGGCATCAGCCAGCAGTACCCGGAAAAATCTGCTTGCCAATGCCGGGCTGACCTTTGAAGCCGAAGCGGCAGATGTCGATGAGCGGCTGCTTGAGCAAGGCATGCCGGAGGAAGATCGCTCGCCGTCAGCGGTTGCGATGCATCTTGCAATGGCAAAGGCGCGTTCAGTTTCGGCGCGGCATCCCGGCGCGACGGTCATTGGCTGTGATCAGACGATGTCTTTGGGCTCGAACCTTTTTCACAAGGCAGCGGATAAGATGGCGGCTAAGGCCACGCTGTCGAGGCTTAGGGGCAAGTCCCACCATCTGAACAGTGCCGTCTGTCTGGTTCGTGACAGCGAGGTGATGTGGAGCCACGTTTCTGTGGCAGCCATGCGCATGCGTCCATTCAGCGACCAGTTCTTGGACTCCTACCTAGATCGCAACGGAGAAAAGGTTCTGGGAAGCGTTGGCTGCTATCAGCTGGAAGGCGAGGGGATTCAGCTCTTCGAAGCCATCGACGGTGACTATTTCACCATTCTCGGATTGCCCCTGCTGCCGCTCCTCGAAGAGCTGCGTAAACTCGGTATTAACCATGCATGATTCACGTGAAACACATCCAAGGGCATTCGTCGCCGGCTACCCGATCAAACATTCGCGGTCACCGTTGATCCACGGTTTCTGGCTGGAACGATTGGGCTTGCGGGGTTCCTACGAGAAGCTCGCAATCAGCCCAGAGGATTTTCCCGCTTTCATCACCGATCTCAAGAAGGGTGTTTCCGGCTATGTCGGTGGAAACATCACGATCCCACACAAGGAAGTCGCATGTCGCTTGGCGGATCGTATCGAGCCCTTGGCCGAAGAACTCGGCGCCGCCAATACCCTCTGGGTTTATGACGGAGAAGTCCATGGCACAAACACCGACGGTATCGGTTTCGTCAGCAATCTCGATTCGGAGAAGCCGGGGTGGGATCGAACGGAAGTTGCAGTAGTCCTCGGTGCGGGCGGAGCCAGTCGCGCCATCTTGCAATCCCTACGTGACCGAGGCCTGCGGGAAATCCGTGTGGTCAACCGAACAGTGGAAAGGGCACAAGAGCTCGTTGACCGCTTCGGACCGAGGCTCAGTGCTCATCCAATGGCGGCCTTACCCGAGTTGATGCGAGACGCTGGCCTCTTCGTAAACACAACGTCACTCGGAATGGACGGCAGCGAAGCACCAGATCTTCCCTTCGAAAGGATGCCCTCTGGCTCCCTCGTCACAGATATCGTCTATGTACCCTTGAAGACGCCTTTCCTGGAAAAAGCTGAACGAGCGGGTCTGGCGACTGTAGATGGTCTCGGAATGCTCCTCCATCAGGCGGTGCCTGGCTTCGAGAAATGGTTCGGCAAACGACCCGACGTCACTGCGGAGCTTCGCCGTGTCATCCTTGAAGATATCGAGGAAGTCAGATGATCGTCGTAGGGCTGACCGGTTCCATCGGCATGGGAAAGACCACGACCGCGGAATTGTTTGCGGCTGAAGGTGTTCCAGTTCACGATGCGGATCGTACCGTTCATGAGCTTTATCGCGGTGAGGCGGTGGAAGCCATCGGAGCGGCCTTTCCTGGAACCGTTGTCGAGGGGCAGGTCGACCGCACCAAGCTATCTGAGAATCTGGCAAAGAATCCGGCTAATTTCAGCCGTCTGGAAGCAATCGTCCATCCCCTTGTCCAAAAGCGCGAACGGGCGTTTCTCAATGAACAAAGGGGTGCTGGACAGCCGATTGTGCTTTTCGACATTCCTCTGCTCTTCGAAACGGGTGCAGAAAACAGAGTGGACGAGATCGTGGTTGCAAGTTGTGCACCAGACATTCAGCGCCGCCGGGTTCTGGCCCGCCCCGGAATGACGCCGGACAAACTGGAGCTGATCCTTTCGCGCCAAACCCCCGACGCTGAGAAACGCGCGAGGGCCGATTTCATCGTGGACACCGGTCGCGGCATCGACGATGCCAGAAGACAGGTCAGGTCCATTCTTGCAACACTGCGCGCTCGTAATTTTGAAGCGGGAAAGACCGACAATGCGTGAGATCGTTTTCGATACGGAAACCACTGGTCTGGAAAACAAGTTTGATCGCGTCATCGAAATTGGCGGCGTCGAACTTCTCAACCATTTCCCGACGGGGCGTACCTTCCACGTCTACATCAATCCGGGGGACCGCAAAGTTCATCCGGATGCTCTGGCCGTGCACGGCATCACCGACGCATTCCTGCAGGACAAGCCGAGTTTCGCGGACATAGTGTCCGAGCTGCAGGAGTTTTTCGATGGCGCAAAATGGGTTGCTCACAACGCAAACTTCGACATGGGTTTTATCAACGCAGAATTTGAAAGGCTTGGTCTTCCGCCTGTTTCACCTGACCTGGTGATCGACACGCTTTCACTTGCGCGACGCAAACATCCCATGGGTCCCAACTCGCTCGATGCGCTATGCCGTCGTTACGGCATCGACAACTCCCACCGCACCAAGCACGGCGCTTTGCTGGACTCGGAATTGCTGGCAGAAGTTTACATCGAAATGCTGGGCGGGCGTCAGGCGGCACTCGGCCTGACCTCGGTTGATACCCGACGTAGCGAGGTCGTGGAGGTCACCGAGGTTCTCGATATTTCCTACGATCGACCGCGACCGCTCGCCAACCGCCTGTCGCCAGAGGAAGTGGAGGGACACGCCAAGCTCGTGGCTGGCCTCGGATCAAAAGCGATCTGGTCGAAATACGCCAATTGAAAAAGGGCCCACTTGGGCCCTTTTTTGACGTCTCGGATGTTGGTCGGCTCAGTTGGGTGCCGACTGTGCCTGGGCGCGAGACTGTTCTTCGGCAACGCGCTGCGCAAACATCTGGGTAAAATCGATCGGGTCGATCATCAGCGGAGGGAAGCCGCCATTGCGGGTAGCGTCCGCGATGATCTGGCGCGCGAAGGGAAACAGCAAGCGGGGGCATTCGATGAACAGCACCGGCAGCATGTGCTCCTGCGGAAAGCCGGAGATCCGGAAAACGCCACCATAGATCAGTTCGGTGACGAACACGACCTTGTCGCCATCCTTGGCTTCTGCGTTAAGCGACAGAACCACGTCGAAATCGGTATCAGACAGCGGGTTGGCGTTGACATTCACGTTGATATTGATGGCCGGAGCCTTGTCACGGGCCTGAAGCGAACGCGGCGCACCCGGATTCTCGAACGAAAAGTCTTTGATATACTGGGCGAGAATGTTGAGGGAAGGAGAAGCATTTCCCTGAATGTTGTCAGCCATAGGCCA
Source organism: Allorhizobium sp. DMC15 (assembly GCF_056314065.1). NCBI lineage: Bacteria > Pseudomonadati > Pseudomonadota > Alphaproteobacteria > Hyphomicrobiales > Rhizobiaceae > Allorhizobium > Allorhizobium sp. DMC15. The sequence goes on along the minus strand of NZ_JBQUZB010000004.1, from coordinate 55,915 downwards.
TGTCCTTGAATTGAATTGCTATGGCCATCTAACATTTGAACCCTGTCCTTACAACCCTCGCATCAGCCCGGTAGCGTGTCAGTCGCGGCTGATTCTGGGCCCGTTCCAAGGACTGTCGGCGCGAGGTTCCCGGGAGAATTCGCCCTCGTCAAGGTCTACTACCGTCTCTTCTCCGAACCCGCTGCCTCCACCATTGGGCGTTCGGAACTGCCCTGTCACCACGATCCTCGGTTTAAGCATCCGCCAGAACCAATCCCGCAATTTCGGGATGAACAAGAGAAGGCCGATGATGTCGCCGACAATACCAGGCACGATCAAGAGGAAGGCGGCAACCACCAAAAGTGCCGCATGTACCAGCTCCCGGCCCGGATCCACCCCACGACGGGTTTCTTCCTGCAAGCGCTGCAGGATCCCTCGGCCTTGTCGTTTGAGCAGGAACAGGCCGAGTGCCGCCGAGAAGATCACGAGGCCCAGGGTCGACAGAACGCCGATGGCCTGCCCGACCAGGATCAGGCTGGCGATTTCCAGAAGTGGTGCGAGGATGAAAAGCACCAACGGAAGGCGCATTGCGAACTCCAAACGCCATCGTGATCGTTATTCCGCATGAGTTGGCGCACACTCGCTGCAAAGAATGCGTCACGCCATTTGAATCATGGGGCGCGCAAGACTATATGGGAGTTCGAAAAAGCGAATTCAATCAAGCCTGGCGGTATTCATGGGATCTAGCGATTTTGTCACTTTGTTCTTCCTGGTCGCCGCAGTGCTGATCTTTATTCAGCTGCGCAGCGTTCTCGGCCGCCGGACAGGAAACGAAAAATCGCCGTTCGAGACCTTGGCCCAGCGTGAAGCCGCCAAACCGCAGGGCGCCGATGACGGCAAGGTCGTGACATTGCAGCGACGTGACGAAGGAAATCCTGAAGACCGCTTCTCTGCTGTTGACGCCTATGCTCCAGTGGGAACGCCGTTGAACGATCAGCTTCGGGAATTGTTGCGCCATGACGCAAGCTTCTCACCCAAGGAATTCCTGAATGGTGCAAAGATCGCCTACGAGATGATCGTTCTGGCTTATGCAGACGGCGACAGGAAAACGTTGAAGGGCCTCCTCTCGCGCGAGGTGTTTGAAGGCTTCGAAAGCGCCATCGCGGACCGTGAAGGGCGCGGCGAGACGATGAAGTCGACTTTTGTGGGGATCGAAAAAGCCGAAATTACCCAAGCCTCGGCAAAGGACAACGAAGAGCAGGTCACGGTCCGGATCCTCAGTCAGCTGATCACTGCCACCTATGACAAGGCCGGTGCCTTGATTGATGGCGATGCCGAGGCCGTGGCCGACGTCAACGACGTCTGGACATTTGCTCGTGACGTGCGCTCACGGGATCCGAACTGGAAGTTGATCGCGACCGAAGCCGAACAATGAGCGCCGCGCCGGAAGGATACCGATTGAAGGCGGTCGGCTTCGAGGAGCTTCCCGGCTGGGGGCGGGACGATCCGTCGCCTGTGTGGCCGGCAATGGCGGATTGCCTGAAACATCTGCAAAACTCCAAGCCATATCGCAGTGGCGCGCTCGGTTTGTCCGCCGCCGACCTTATCCCGCTGCTCGAGGCTGCGGGCCGGTTTGTTCCGAAAAGTCCATCTGAAGCTCGCGGGTTTTTCGAAGCCAATTGCAGGGTGTTTCATATAAGCCCGAAAGAGGGATCGGGTCTGGTGACTGCCTTTTACGAACCCGAGATTGAGGTTAGTGCGCAGCAGGATGAAGTTTATCGATATCCCTTCTACGCCCGTCCCGATGATCTCGTCGATGTCACAGATGCAAACCGACCGACTGGAATGGATCCGAGTTATGCTTTCGCGCTGAAAGATGCAGAGGGGTTGACACTCTATCCGGACCGCGAGGCGATCGATCGTGGTTACCTCGAAAATCGTGGACTGGAACTCGCCTGGGCCAAATCCCGCGTCGACGTCTTCTTCGTCCATGTGCAGGGTGCCGCGCGTCTGCGATATCCGGATGGGCGCATCGCCCGCATCACCTATGCGGCCAAGGCCGGTCACCCGTTCTCTGGCATTGGGCGACGCCTCATCGAGCTCGGAGAGATCGCAGAGCAGGATATTTCCATGCAGTCGATCCGTGCCTGGCTTGCAGATCACCCGGAGCGTGTCGACGAGATCCTTTGGCACAATCGCTCCTATATTTTCTTCCGGGCCGCGGAGGTTGCCGATTTGTCTCGGGGACCCATCGCGGCGGCCAAAGTGCCGCTGATTGCGGGTCGTTCGCTGGCCGTCGACCGCAACATCCACACATTCGGCTTTCCTTTCTTCGTCCACGCGCCGGGCCTCACGCGACTGGACGCGGGCCACAACTTCAGCCGGCTCATGCTGGCACTCGACACCGGCTCGGCCATTATCGGTCCGGCAAGAGGCGATATCTTCACGGGATCGGGCTTTGAAGCCGGTGAGATGGCTGGAGCCGTGCGCAACGCCGCAGACTTCTATATGCTGGTTCCGAAGCAGGCGGCGGAGAGGTTTGTCTGAGTGACGGGCGGGACCAAGCTCAATCCGGAGGATCGAATTCTGTGGGCCAAGGTGGCGCGCTCGACGCGACCCATGCCCGGTCGGATGGAGGATCTTGTCGCCTTTGAGCGGGAACTGGAGCCGATGCCCGAAGAGCAACCGGCGCCGCTGTCGCGTGCGTCGGTCGGTCAGAATGAAGATGTGCAGTCTTCTGGCTCCAACAAAAACACCTCTGTTCGTCACCACCATCCGCTGGAAAAACCAGTGAAGCGGAAGCTGTCGCGAGGTCATTTGGCGCTCGAGGCCCGCATCGACCTGCATGGGCTCATTCAGAGTGAAGCTCATGGCATGCTGCTCGACTTCCTGATCCGTGCGCACGAGCGCGGCCTTCGCCACGTTCTGGTGATCACCGGCAAGGGCAGTTCGCTTGGCAGCGACGGCGCATTGAAGCGTGCGGTGCCTCTGTGGTTCGCGTTGCCGGAGTTCCGCTTCCTGATATCGTCCTACGAACCTGCTGCGCGCCAGCATGGTGGTGAAGGCGCCATGTATGTGCGTCTGTCGCGCCAGGGGCAGGGCCGGCGATGACGCCGTTCGGCCGCGCGGTTAGAGAGCTGCGCAAGCGCAAGGGCGTGTCGCAGAAGGAAATGGCCTCTGCAATCGGCGTATCTCCCGCCTATCTCTCGGCTCTGGAGCACGGCAAGCGCGGGGTTCCCAATTTCGACTTCCTCCAACGAGTGGCCGGGTACTTCAACATCATCTGGGATGAAGCGGAAGAACTCTTCACGGTCGCATCCGTTTCGCACCCGCGCGTAGTCGTCGATACATCAGGCATGCCTCCAGAATACACCGCCTTTGCCAACGATCTTGCCCGAGTGATTCGCCACCTGCCGCCAGACATGCTAAGAAATCTGCAGGATATTGTTGATGGTGCCAAAAAACGGCCGTGAACGGGTCCGATTCCCCGCGCTATCCACGGGAAACGACGCTCTCGCCTTTGGAACTCCTGCTAAAACCCCTATAGTCGAGGCGCTTGAAGCCGCTGATTCGGTTCAGCGGAACCTTTGAGAAATGACTGGAAAGATTGCTGATGACCGACTTGCCGATCGAGGAAAATGGCGGACCGGCCGAATATGGCGCGGATTCGATCAAGGTGCTGAAAGGGCTCGACGCCGTTCGAAAGCGCCCCGGCATGTATATCGGCGACACGGATGACGGCTCGGGCCTGCATCATATGGTCTATGAGGTCGTCGACAATGCAATCGACGAGGCTCTTGCCGGCCATGCGGATATCGTCACGGTGACCCTGAACGCAGACGGCTCCGTCACCGTGACGGATAACGGCCGCGGCATCCCGACCGACATCCATTCCGGCGAAGGCGTTTCCGCAGCCGAGGTCATCATGACCCAGCTGCATGCTGGCGGTAAGTTCGACCAGAACTCCTACAAGGTCTCTGGCGGTCTACACGGCGTCGGCGTTTCCGTTGTTAACGCGCTTTCGGTCAAGCTCAATCTCAAGATCCGCCGCAACAACAAGCTGCACGAAATCAGCTTCACCCATGGCGTGGCAGATGGCCCGTTGAAGGTGATCGGTGATTATGAAGGCCGTTCGGGTACCGAGGTCACCTTCCTCCCGAGCAGCGAAACCTTTACCAAGACCGAATTCGATTACGCGACGCTTGAGCACCGCCTGCGCGAGCTCGCCTTCTTGAATTCCGGCGTGCGCATTCTCCTGACCGACAAGCGCAAATCTGACATCCGCCAGGAAGAGATGCTCTACGACGGCGGCCTGGAAGCCTTTGTCCGTTACCTCGATCGCTCGAAAAAGCCCCTCGTTGAAAAGCCCGTTGCCATCAAGGGCGAGAAGGACGGCATCACCGTCGAAGTCGCGATGTGGTGGAACGACAGCTACCACGAAAACGTGCTGTGCTTCACCAACAACATCCCGCAGCGCGATGGCGGCACGCACATGGCCGGCTTTCGTGGCGCTCTGACGCGTCAGGTCACGTCCTATGCCGATTCCTCCGGCATCACCAAGAAGGAAAAGGTCTCCCTGCAAGGGGAAGACTGCCGTGAAGGCCTGACGGCTGTGCTCTCGGTCAAGGTTCCCGATCCGAAGTTTTCGTCGCAAACCAAGGACAAGCTGGTTTCGTCCGAGGTGCGTCCCGTGGTCGAGAACCTGGTCAATGAGGCGCTCAGCACCTGGTTTGAAGAACACCCCACAGAAGCAAAGATCCTTGTCGGCAAGGTCGTGGAGGCCGCAGTTGCTCGTGAAGCCGCCCGCAAGGCGCGCGAACTGACCCGCCGCAAGGGGGCCCTCGACATCGCGTCTTTGCCGGGCAAGCTCGCAGACTGCTCAGAACGTGATCCGGCGAAATCCGAACTTTTCCTCGTCGAGGGTGACTCCGCAGGTGGTTCGGCCAAGCAGGGCCGGTCGCGTGAAAGCCAGGCAATCCTTCCGCTGCGCGGTAAGATCCTGAATGTCGAGCGGGCACGCTTCGACAAGATGCTGTCCAGCCAGGAAATCGGCACGCTGATTACGGCGCTCGGCACCTCGATCGGCAAGGACGAATTCAACGCGGACAAGCTGCGCTACCACAAGATCATCATCATGACGGATGCCGACGTCGACGGCGCCCATATCCGTACACTTCTCTTGACCTTCTTCTTCCGTCAGATGCCGGCGCTCATCGAGCGTGGCCATCTCTATATCGCCCAGCCGCCGCTTTATAAGGTCGCCCGGGGCAAGTCGGTTCAGTATCTGAAGGACGAAAAGGCGCTCGAAGACTACCTGATTACCATGGGCCTCGAAGAAGCGACGTTGACGCTTTCGAATGGTGAGGTGAGGGCAGGGCAGGATCTGAGGGATGTGATTCAGGATGCGCTTCGCATCCGCTCTCTGATTGATGGCCTGCATTCGCGTTACAATCGCAACGTCATCGAGCAGGCCGCGATTGCCGGTGCGCTGAATCCGGAACTGACCGGTAACCGCCAGCAGGCAGAAGCAACGGCAGCCGAAGTGGCCCGTCGCCTGGACATGATCGCCGAAGAGACCGAACGCGGCTGGCAGGGTTTCGTGACAGACGAAGGCGGCTTGCGCTTCGAACGCATGGTGCGCGGCGTCAAGGAAGTCGCCGCTGTCGATGTCGCCCTGATCGGATCGGCCGACGCCCGTCATATGGACCAGATGTCTTCCCGCCTGCGCGATATCTATGCTGCTCCGCCGGTGCTGATGCGCAAAGAGGGCCGAACGGAAATGTCGGGTCCCCGTGCTTTGCTCGACTCGATCTTCGCGACCGGCCGCAAGGGGCTGTCCATGCAGCGTTATAAAGGTCTGGGCGAAATGAACGCGGAACAGTTGTGGGAAACCACGCTCGATCCCAATGTTCGTTCGCTGCTTCAGGTGAAGGTCAACGATGCGACCGATGCCGATGGATTGTTCTCTCGCCTCATGGGAGACGAAGTCGAACCGCGCCGCGACTTTATCCAGGAGAACGCGCTGAACGTGGCGAACCTCGATATTTGAGGCAATTGAGAAGCTGAAAATGACAATGGCCGCGTCACAAGACGCGGCCATTTCTTTAAGAGCCGATTCAAGTCCGGTCATGGTTAACGTAATTCACGTGAAACCATTACCGGGATTACTCAGAAATGGCCTTCGAATGCGACCTCGGCCAGCGGCTTGCGATCGTTCGGCGTTTCGCGCGAGCGCAGACTCTCGGGCAGGGCGTCTTTGTCGCCAGGTTTGCCAATCGCAACAACCGCATTGATGTGGAAACCTTCCGGTGCACCCAGCTCCGCCAGGGCGCGATCGAAGCTGAAGCCGGTCATGGCATGGGCGAAGTAGCCGGACTTGATCGCCTGCAGCGAGAGGAGACCCCAGGCGGCACCTGCGTCGAAGCTGTGGCTGCGATAGGACTTCGGCTCCGAACCATCGGCCGGGCGGCTCAGCGTGTCCGAAAAGATAAAGACGAGAGCAGAGGCGTTCTTCGCCCAACCCTGGTTGAACTCGATGAGGATGTCGAGAAACTTGTCGAACTGGGCAGTTCCCTTGAGCGCATAAACGAAACGCCAAGGCTGATAATTGAACGCGGACGGCGCCCAATGAGCGGCGTCGAGGATCGTCAGTAGATCGTCCTTCGGCATGGTACTTCCGTCGAACGCGCGGGGAGACCAGCGATCGAGGAAGATCGGGTCGACATTGTATTCGGATGTGCGGTGATTGCTCGAGGTCATGTTGTTCCTTCACTCGTGTCTTGGGATGACCGAGGGAACAAACATCAATTCGCAAGGCTCGGAAAGGCCACGTTCAGCAAATTCCGTTGAACACTGTGGTCTTGATCCTGCTTCCGACGGGAAGGGAACCTTAAGCCTCTTGGCGCATCATCTGGTGTCGAAGGATTTGGGTGCATCGCAAAACGACGGAAAATCCGGGCTTTTGCATTGCACAAAGTCTGTTAGTGTAGCGAATGAACGCGGATCTCAGCCGGTCCGGGACAAAGGTACAGAACCCATGTTCTATCAGCTCTACGAACTCAATCATGCTTTCATGGCCCCGTTTCGGGCCACCGCCGATGCGATGAACCTTGCCTGGCGCAACCCCCTGAATCCCTGGTCGCATACGGCACTCGGGCGGTCGTTCTCCGCGGGATTTGAAGTGTTTGAACGCGTCACACGCCGCTACGGCAAGCCCGCCTTCGGCCTTCCGACGACGACGGTGGCCGGCGAAAGCGTGTCGGTCGAAGAAGAAATCGTCTGGCGCAAACCCTTCTGCGACTTGATCCATTTCAACCGTCACCTGCCGGCAGGGGCGGATAAGGGACCAAGAATCCTGATCGTCGCGCCGATGTCCGGACACTATGCCACGCTCCTGCGTGGAACGGTCGAAGCGCTGATCCAAAGCGCCGACGTGTACATCACCGACTGGATCGATGCCCGCATGGTGCCGGTCACCGAGGGCGATTTCGACCTCGATGATTACATCGACTACGTCATCGACATCCTTCATCACCTGGGTCCGGATACCCATGTAGTCGCGGTCTGTCAGCCCTCGGTTCCGGTTCTGGCCGCTGTTGCGGTAATGGAAGGGGACCAGGACAGCTGTGCGCCCTCCTCGATGACACTGATGGGCGGACCGATCGACACCCGCATCAACCCGACCGCGGTCAACCAGTTGGCCCAGGACAAGCCGCTGGAATGGTTCCGTGACAACGTCATCATGCAGGTGCCGTGGCCGCAGCCCGGTTTCATGCGCCAGGTCTATCCGGGCTTCCTGCAGCTCTCGGGCTTCATGTCGATGAACCTCGACCGGCACATGATCGCCCACAAGGACTTCTACATGCACCTCGTCAAGAATGACGGGGACTCGGCTGAAAAGCATCGTGATTTCTACGACGAATACCTGGCCGTCATGGACCTGACGGCGGAGTTCTATCTGCAGACCGTCGACACCGTCTTCATCAAGCACTCCCTGCCCAAGGGTGAAATGATGCACCGCACGAAGCCGGTCGACACGACGGCCATCCGCAACGTGGCGCTGCTGACCGTCGAAGGCGAAAACGACGACATCTCCGGCGTCGGTCAGACGAAGGCCGCGCAGACCATCTGCACGAACATCCCCGACCATATGCGCCTGCATTACATGCAGCCCGATGTCGGTCACTACGGGGTCTTCAACGGCTCGCGCTTCCGTCGCGAAATCGCGCCGCGGATCATCCAGTTCGCCCAGACCCATGGCAAGAAGGCCAAGGCCACAACGCCGGTCAAGCGCGTCATCAAGGGTGGCAAGTCCCTCTGACATTTTCGTCATTTCGAATTTAAGAAGCGGATTCAGTCGGTTCTCCGATTGGGTCCGCTTCTTTCTTGAAGGGCAGGCTGTCATTTCCCACATCGAAACCATCGGAGGGCATTCCGTCCTTCGCGTGAACGAGGTTATCGATGATGAACCAGTCAGCACTGCTTCGGCCGGATTGGACTCCGGCAACCGTCGCCCTGATGGTGCTGGGCTTCGTGGTCTTCTGGCCGCTCGGTCTGGCCATGCTTGCCTACATTCTGTTCGGCGAGAAATTCCAGAGTTTCAAGCGGGAAGCCAACCGCAAGGCGGACACTGCCTTTGCCTGGTGCCGCACCAACACCTACAGTGCCTCCGCGTCGACCGGCAATGTCGCCTTCGATGATTGGCGTAAAGCCGAACTCGAGCGTCTCGACGAAGAGCGTCGCCGTCTGGACGAGATGCGCGCCGAATTCGACACTTATGCCCGCGAACTGCGTCGGGCCAAGGACCAGGAAGAGTTCGATCGCTTCATGCGCGATCGCCAGCAGGTGAAGACCGCGGACCAGTCCGGTCCGACCCAGGGTTTCACCGGCAACTGATCCGGCACATAGGTCTGAAAAGACGAGGTCGGCGCCATCGCGCCGACCTTTTTTGTTGCTGTACAAGACCCAGAATCGGCTAGAACACGAATCATGTTCCCCCTGCTGAAAAAGCTGACACCGCAGAGAGCACCGGCGATCCAGCTGGAGCGGGCGATCGCCGTTGACGGCAGGTTCATCCCGCTCACCATCCGCAAGAACAGCCGCGCGACACGCATCACCCTCAGGATCGAGCCCGGCGGACGCGCGCTGAAAATGACCATTCCACCGGGACTGCGCGAACGCGATATCGACGACTTCCTCGACCGGCACCAGGGCTGGCTCAGCACCAAGCTCAAGCGCCAGAAGAGCGCAGGAAGCATCGAGGATGGCGGTGAGATTCTCGTCCGGGGCATTCCGCATCGCATCGTTCATACGGGACAGCTGCGCGGATTGACCCAATCGATCGATAGCGAGATCGGCCACGTCCTGAGCGTCAGCGGTCTTGAGGATCACCTGCCGAGGCGTGTCGCCGACTTTCTGAAAAAGGAAGCGCGCCGCGATCTGGAGCAACTTGTGGCGCTTCATTCAAAGACGGTTGGGAAGCCGGTCAAGAGCATGACCCTGAAGGACACGCGCAGCCGCTGGGGATCCTGTTCCTGGGACGGCAAGCTCAGCTTTTCCTGGCGCATCGTCATGGCCCCGCCGCTCGTCATCGACTATCTCGCGGCCCATGAAGTCGCGCATCTGCGCGAGATGAACCATGGTCCGGCCTTCTGGGCACTCTGCCGCAAGCTCTGCCCTGATATGGATGAGGCCAAGGCTTGGCTGAAGCGGCACGGCTCGGCCCTGCATGCCATCGACTTCGACTGAGGGAACCCTGAGACCTTTCAGCCTTTGTCGCAAATTGGCTCGACTCTTTTTTGTTTTCGTGCGACTTCGCTGCCATGAGACCCGATATCAAGATATGCGGACTGAAGACGCCGGAGGCGGTCGATCGTGCGGCTGACCGCGGCGCGAGCCATATCGGCTTTATCTTCTTTGAGAAGAGCCCGCGCAACATCGAGCCCGACATTGCAGGTACGCTGGCCGATCGCGTTCGCGGCCGGGTGAAAAGCGTGGCGGTGACGGTCGATGCCGACAATGACGATCTCGACGAGATCATCGCCTTGATGCGTCCGGATATCCTGCAGTTCCATGGCCACGAAAGCCCGGAACGCCTGCTGACGGTCAAGGCCGTGACCGGTCTCCCGATCATGAAGGCATTTTCCATCCGCGATGCCGATGACCTGAGGCGGATCGAGCCCTATATCGGGATTGCCGATCGTTTTCTCTTCGACGCAAAGCCGCCTGCGGGATCCGATCTTCCCGGTGGCAACGGCGTCACCTTCGATTGGCGTCTCCTGCGGTCGCTTGACGACAGCGTCGATTACATGCTTTCCGGAGGTCTCAACAAGGCCAACATCGCAGAAGCCCTGCGAGAGACCGGGGCGCGGGCGATCGATATCTCGTCCGGCGTGGAGTCCGCCCCGGGCGTCAAGGATCTGCAGATGATGGACGAGTTTTTTGCGGCCGTTGCCGAGGCAAGTCGTGCACAGCCGGTTTCAGGGAGTGTCAAGTGAACCAGTCACCCAAGCCCAATTCCTTCCGTGAAGGTCCCGACGAAGACGGCCGTTTCGGCATCTTCGGTGGCCGCTTCGTTGCCGAAACGCTGATGCCGCTGATCCTCGACCTGCAGGCGGAGTGGAAAAAGGCAAAGACGGATCCGGAATTCCAGGCGGAGCTGGCGCATCTCAACACCCATTACACCGGTCGTCCGAGCCCGCTTTATTTCGCCGAACGCCTGACGGAAGAACTCGGTGGCGCGAAGATCTACTTCAAGCGCGACGAGCTCAACCACACCGGTTCGCACAAGATCAACAACTGCCTCGGCCAGATCCTGCTGGCCAAGCGCATGGGCAAGACCCGCATCATCGCAGAAACGGGTGCGGGCCAGCACGGCGTCGCCTCGGCCACGGTTGCGGCCCGCTTCGGCATTCCCTGCGTCGTCTATATGGGCGCAACCGACGTCGAGCGCCAGGCGCCGAACGTTTTCCGCATGAAGCTTCTCGGTGCCGAAGTGAAGCCGGTCACCGCCGGCCATGGCACGCTGAAGGATGCCATGAACGAAGCGCTGCGTGACTGGGTCACCAATGTTGACGACACCTATTACATGATCGGCACCGCTGCCGGCCCGCACCCCTATCCGGAAATGGTCCGCGAATTCCAGTCTGTCATCGGCCGCGAGACCCGCGAGCAGATGCTCGCTGCCGAAGGCCGCCTGCCGGACATGCTGGTTGCCGCCGTCGGCGGCGGTTCGAACGCGATCGGTCTCTTCCATCCCTTCCTGGATGACGAGAGCGTGCGCATCGTCGGCGTCGAAGCCGGTGGCAAGGGCCTCGAAGGCGAGGAGCATTGCGCTTCGCTGACCGCGGGCACGCCGGGCGTCCTGCATGGCAATCGCACCTATCTGCTGCAGGATGGCGACGGCCAGATCAAGGAAGGTCACTCGATCTCCGCCGGTCTCGATTATCCCGGCATCGGTCCGGAGCACTCCTGGCTCAAGGATATGGGCCGCGTCGAATATGTCCCGATCAAGGACGACGAAGCGCTTGCCGCGTTCCAACTCCTGACACGCACCGAAGGCATCATCCCGGCGCTCGAGCCGAGCCACGCGCTCGCCGAAGTCATCAAGCGCGCGCCTGGCATGGACAAGGACCAGATCATCGTGATGAACCTCTGCGGCCGCGGCGACAAGGACATCTTCACTGTCGGCAAGATTCTCGGTATGGGGCTCTGATCATGACTGCGCGTATGGACCAACGTTTCGCTGCCTTGAAGGCAGAAGGCCGCCCGGCTCTCGTCACCTATTTCATGGGTGGCGATCCGGACTACGACACGTCGCTTGCGATCATGAAGGCCCTGCCGGATGCCGGCGCCGACGTCATCGAACTCGGCATGCCCTTCTCGGATCCAATGGCCGACGGCCCGGCGATCCAGCTTGCCGGTCAGCGGGCTTTGAAGGCCGGCCAGACCCTCGTGCGTACGCTCGATCTGGCCCGCGAATTCCGCAAGACCGACAATGAGACGCCGATCGTCATGATGGGCTATTACAACCCGATCTACGTCTATGGCGTCGAACGCTTTCTCGATGATGCACTCGCAGCCGGCATCGACGGCCTGATCGTCGTCGATCTGCCGCCTGAAATGGATGACGAACTCTGCATCCCGGCCCGAAGCCGCGATATCAACTTCATCCGTCTGGCGACCCCGACCACCGACGACAAGCGTCTGCCGACGGTTCTCAAGAACACCTCTGGCTTCGTCTACTATGTCTCGATGAACGGCATCACCGGTTCGTCGCTGCCCGATCCTTCGCGTGTTGCCGGCGCCGTCCAGCGCATCAAGGCGCATACGGACCTGCCGATCTGTGTCGGCTTCGGCGTCAAGACCGCCGAGCATGCGCGCCTCATCGGTGCCAATGCCGATGGTGTCGTGGTCGGCACGGCGATCGTCAATCAGGTTGCCACCAACCTCACAGCCGATGGAAAAGCGACGGCGGATACGGTTCAGGCCGTCGCCACGCTGGTGCGCGGACTGGCAAGCGGCGTGCGTTCCGCCCGCCTTGCTGCTGCCGAATAAGCACCCCATATGGGCTTTAAACATCAGGAGTAAGCCGCGTGAACTGGATCACCAACTATGTGCGCCCGCGCATCAATTCCATGCTGGGTCGCCGCGAAGTTCCGGAAAACCTCTGGATCAAGTGCCCGGAAACGGGCGAGATGGTCTTCCACAAGGACCTGGAAGAGAACAAGTGGGTGATCCCGGCTTCGGGCTACCACATGAAGATGCCGGCCAAGGCCCGCCTGACCGACCTCTTTGACGGTGGCCAATACGAGGCCCTGCCGCAGCCGAAGGTCGCGCAGGATCCGCTGAAGTTCCGAGATTCCAAGAAATACACGGATCGTCTCAAGGACAGCCGTCTGAAGACCGACCAGGAAGACACGATCGTCGCCGGCGTCGGCATGGTACAGGGCCTGAAGCTCGTCGCCGTCGTCCACGAATTCAACTTCATGGGTGGCTCGCTCGGCATCGCCGCCGGCGAAGCGATCGTGAAGGCATTCGAACGCGCCATTAAGGAAAAGTGCCCGTTGGTCATGTTCCCGGCTTCGGGCGGCGCCCGCATGCAGGAGGGTATTCTTTCCCTCATGCAGCTGCCGCGCACGACGGTTGCCGTCGACATGCTGAAGGAAGCTGGCCAACCCTATATCGTGGTCCTCACCAACCCGACCACGGGCGGCGTCACGGCCTCCTACGCCATGCTGGGCGATCTCCACATTGCAGAACCCGGTGCCGAGATCTGCTTTGCCGGCAAGCGCGTTATCGAGCAGACGATCCGCGAAAAGCTTCCCGAAGGCTTCCAGACCTCGGAATACCTCTTGGAACACGGCATGGTCGACATGGTCGTCAAGCGTCACGATATCCCGGACACGCTGGCGCGCGTCCTAAAAATCATGACCAAGCGTCCAGCCAATGACACCGCAGTCGCGGTGCCGGCCACCAAGGCATCGGCCTGAATTTAATAGCGTCGAGGCCGCGGCAGCGGGACAAACGTGATGACAGCCCCCATCGTCAGCCTGGCCGATGCAGAGATCGAAAAGCTCCTGGGGTTGCACCCCAAGGGATACGATCTCTCGCTCGACCGTATCCGCCGTCTGCTCGACGTGCTGGGCAATCCGCAAACAAAGCTGCCGCCCGCAATTCATGTGGCCGGCACCAATGGCAAGGGGTCGGCGACGGCCTTCTGCCGGGCCCTTCTGGAAGCACAGGGCCTTTCGGTCCACGTGCATACGTCGCCGCATCTCGTACGCTGGCACGAGCGCTATCGCTTGGGAGTGAAGGGCGGTCCCGGCAAGTTTGTCGATGACGCACTCTTCGCCGATGCCTTGCGGCGCGTCGCCGATGCCAATGAGGGCAAACCGATCACCGTCTTCGAGATTCTGACGGCCGTGACCTTCATTCTGTTCTCCGAACAGCCCGCCGATGTCGCGGTGATCGAGGTGGGGCTCGGCGGGCGCTTCGATGCGACCAATGTCATCGATAAGCCGGCCGTATCGATCATCCAGCCGATCTCCCTTGATCACCAGGCCTATCTCGGTGATCGCGTCGAACTGATCGCAGCGGAAAAGGCCGGGATCATGAAGCGCGGTGTCCCGGTGGTCATCGGTCACCAGGAGTTCGACGGTGCAAAGGATGTTCTGATCAGCACTGCCGAGCGCCTCGGCTGCCCGCTCACGGTCTTCAGTCAGGATTTTCTCGGCTATGAAGAGTTCGGTCGCCTCGTCTATCAGGACGAATTCGGCTTGATGGATCTGCCACTTCCCCGCCTTCCCGGCAGACACCAGATCGGAAATGCGGCAACGGCCATTCGTGCGGTAAAGGCGGCAGGTTTCGCCGTGACGGATCAGATTGCGGAAAAAGCGATGCTGTCGGTCGAGTGGCCGGGACGTTTGCAGCGCCTGACGGACGGTGCGCTCGTTGACCACGCACCTGTAGGGGCGGAGATCTGGCTGGATGGCGGACACAATCCCGGAGCAGGCGAGGTGATCGCCGAAGCCATGGCCGCCATGGAAGAAAAACAGGCGCGTCCGTTGCATCTGATCGTCGGCATGATCAACACCAAGGACCCGATCGGCTACTTCCGCGCCTTCATCGACATTGCCCACGATGTCTATACGGTGCCGATCCAGGGCTCCGATGTTGGCCTCGATCCTGTTGCTCTGGCGCAGTCCGCGGCAGAAGCCGGACTTAAAGCCCTGCCGATGAGTTCTGTGGCTCAGGCACTGGATGCCATATGTGCCCGCAGTGCCGATTCGATCCCGCCGCGCATCATGATCGGCGGCTCATTGTATCTGGCAGGCAATGTCTTGGCCGAAAACGGCTCCATTCCCACATGAAAAAAGCCCGGGCAAAACCGGGCTTTTTTGTCTTCACAATCAGTCGCGAAGCTCAGGCGGCGCCGGCAATCCAGCTGGTAAGGGCAGTCTTGGGCGCTGCACCCACCTTGATGTCGGCCACTTCGCCGCCCTTGAAGACGGCAAGGGTGGGGATCGAGCGAACGCCGAACTGGGCAGCCAGTTCCGGGTTCTCATCAATGTTGAGCTTGGCGATCTTCACCTTGCCGGCCATTTCGTTGGAAATTTCCTCGAGGCTCGGCGCGATCATCTTGCAGGGGCCGCACCATTCCGCCCAGAAATCGACGACGACCGGTTCGGACGCGTTGAGAACCTCTGCCTGGAAATTGGATTTGTCGACTTTCACGGTAGCCATGGGGCTCTCCTTATAGAACTTGAATTGACTAGATATGTGATGCCGCGTTGCGACTATTTCAATATGCGGTATCTCACGATGTTTGGAGGTCGGCAAGGGACCGTGCGAGCAGCTCATCCCCAAGGGCGATGACGGCCCCGGTTTCCGTGTAGATGAGCCAGCATTCGATCGCCTTGCTGGGATATAGGGGTTGCAGGATCTCGCGGTAGATAGCCAGCTGGGCGCGATGCGAAAGAGGGGTGCCGGCTGCATCCCGCGGTGGTTTGCGATTGGTCTTGTAATCCGCAATTACGACCTTGTCGGAAAGCACAGCCATTCGGTCGAGGCGACCCGAAACGGCGCGCTGTTCACCGCGCAGCACCAGCGTCCCCATCACGGAAACTTCTGGCTGGCTTTTGTCGCCGAAGAGCGGGGCGAGGTGCGGATTTTCGAGGACCGACAAGACTGTCGAGACCAGCCTTTCGCGTTCGTGAGCCGGCCAGAAACGAGCTGCACGATTGGCATAACGCTCCGCTGCATCGGCCCATTCTGCTTGCGGCACCTCGGGAAGGTTTTGCAGCATGCGATGGATGAGACGGCCACGCTGCAGCGCGATGTCCGGTTTTTCGTCCGACACGAAGAGCGCCGAGGCGGTGATCATGTCTTCGCCGTCATCATCGACCAGAATGCTACCCGCAGTCGAAGGGCTCAAGGGTCTGGGGAGTTGAACGGGCGGGGGAAGGGGCCGCCAAAGGGACGGCGGCAGATCGATATCAGCCTGTTCTTCGTTGAGCTCCGGCGCCTGGGGAAATTCGCGACCTGCGTCCGGCACGCTCCAGCGTATACCGCTCCATGTGCCATCCGGTCCCTGATACTCCATCGGGACGCAGCGGGATTCATCCGTCTTGAGGGCGTCGAGGATCATCCGGTGCCAGATATCTCCGGGATCGTTCACTCCCCGGTACCCGGCGATGATCAACCGGTCGGCGGCCCGTGTCATCGCCACATAGAGCAACCGACGATATTCCTCCTCCGCCAGCATCCTCAGCCTTTCGGTGTCTCGCTGTGTCAGGGAGTTCGTCAACGTCTTGCCCGGGATCCAGAAGGGTGTCGCGACACCGTCTTCCGCTTCCAGCAGGCGAAACTTTGCCAGGTGATTGCTGTTGAACGGCTTGGAACCCCCGTCGACGAGGAAGACGACTGGCGCCTCGAGTCCTTTAGAGGCGTGAACCGTCATGATGCGGACCTCATTCCGCTCCTTGTCCTGCTCCCGCTTCACCTCCGGTGCTTCCATTTCTAGCGTCGAAACGAAGGATTGCAGACCAGGCAATCCGGCGGTCTCGAAAGCCAATGCGAAACTCAGGAACTCGTCCAGGATGTCGCTGACCTCGGAGCCAAGCCGCGCGAGATAGGCTTTCCGGCCCTGATGGTGCCCGAGCACTCGGGCAAAGAAATCGTGCACTGAAAATGCCCGCGACTGCTCGAAGAGCGCGCTGAGACGGTCGAAGGTCCGCCGCCAGGGCGAATCTTCCGGCTCCGCCTGCTTCTTCAACCGATGCCAAAGGCTCTCGCCCTCGGGCCGCTCTGCAGCGAGCATCAGGAGATCGTCCTCTCCGTGGTTGAAGAGCGGGCACTTCAAGAGAGCTGCAAGGGAAAGGTCGTCATTCGGTAGCAGCATGAAGCGGCCCAGGGCCAGCATGTCCTGAACCGCAATATGGCTCGTCAGCTTCAAGCGGTCTGCCCCGGCCACCGGAATATTGTAGGGGCGCTTAAGGGCACGGGTAAGCGAGTTGACGAAACTGTCGCGCTTGCGCACGAGCACGAGGATGTCGCCCGGACGAATGAGGCGCGCTTCTCCGTCCTCGATGATCGTCTGCCGCCCGACCATGTCTCGGATCTGGTGGGCAATTCGACGCGCGAGCACGGCCGACGGAGCACTTTCCGGAGTCGCATCGAAGGGCGCTGTCCAGTCCTCGGTCTTCTCCTGTTTTTCCGCCGCGATCATATCCCAGACATCGACAATTCCGGGCTGCCCGATCCGGCTCGAACGGTGGACGACATCGTCGCCTGCCGCGCTCAGGCCACGACGGTTTTCGGCGGGTTGAAAGACGTGATCCACAGCTTGCAGGACCGATTCGGTGGAGCGGAAGGACAAGGGCAGCCGCACGGCGTTGAATGTCTGGCCGCTTTGGGACACTGCCGCCTGTGTCTGCTTCGCCTCGGCCGAAAACTGTTCTGGCCGGGCCCCCTGGAAGGAGTAGATCGACTGTTTCTCGTCACCCACGGCGAAAAATGTCCGGATACCGGATTTCGCGCTGGCGCCGCTGAAGAAATCCTCGCGCAGCGAGCGGATCACGGCCCACTGGATCGGACTCGTGTCTTGCGCTTCGTCGACGAGAATATGATCGATCCCTTGGTCCAGCTTGTAGTGGACCCACGCACCGACGTCACTGCGGGTCAGAAGCTGAGCGGTTCTGACAATCAGGTCTTCGAAGTCGAGTTGCGACCGCCGCTTCTTCAGCTCTTCATAGTCGGCGTCCAGCCGGAAGCCCAAGGTTAGCGCCGCCTTGGTGGCCTCGTACATGCGAAAGATCCGCAACCGATCGCGCTTGGCGATGACGTGCTCTCGCGCGGCAATGACGGCATCGCGAAGCTCCGGTGCCGCTTTCGTCATGGCGGCGGCAATCAGCGAACTGTCCGCTTTGGGGCTTTCTGTTCCCGTCAGAAAAGCACTGTCGATAAGGCTGACCCGCACCAACGGATCGGTTTCTAAGAGCGCCCGTTCGAGGGTCTCGGCAACGGCTCGGACCTTCTCCCCGCCCTTCTCCAGCGCAAGGCGGATGTAATGGGTAAAGCTCGGACCCGAAAGTCCGTCGAGGGGCCAGTAATCCTCAGCTCGGCTAAGTTCAGTCTCTGTCGTTAAAATGCCGAAGCGCTGCCGGAGGGCTTGCTCCAGCCCCCCCAATTTGCTTGCGAGGCGGCGGAACTCGCGGATCGCATGGCGGTTTGCCACGATATCCCCGATCAGACTTTCCAAACCGCTCTCGTCAGCAATACTGAGTACCCGAGCGAAAGCCTCTGCAAGAGAGGCATCGTTTTCCGTCGAGGTCGCCGTGAGCAAAGACCGTCTCGCTTCCGACAACACTGTCACGGCAGCGCGGTCATCCAGCACGTTGAAATGCCCGGCAACGTTCGCCTCCAGCGGAAACTGATGCAGAAGCGCTTCGCAGAAGGCGTGAATGGTCTGGATCTTCAGCCCACCGGGGGTTTCGAGCGCCTTGGCAAACAACCGGCGCGCCGCCGCGAGTGTGGCACGATCCGGCTGCTTCTGCTCGATCCGGGCGATCCGCTTCGAGAGTTCCGCGTCGTCGAGCGTCGCCCACTCGGCGAGGCGCTGGAACACTCGGTTCGACATCTCCGAAGCGGCCGCCTTGGTATAGGTCAGGCAGAGGATCGAAGACGGGCGGGCACCGGCCAGCAGCAGTCGGATAACCCGCTGCGTCAAGACATGTGTTTTCCCTGAGCCGGCATTGGCAGACACCCAAGCCGACTGGCCCGGATGCGAGGCGCGTGATTGCGCAAGCGTTGTCCAGTCCAGCCAGACCGCCGGATCGCTGCTGCTCGGAAGCGCACCGATGTCGAGACTCGTGTCAGTCATCGGCACTTGTTTCCTCGGTATCGGCCGTCGACCATTCTGCAACGCGCGCGAGGTGATCATACTCGCCGCCATAACTGTTCTGTTCAGCCGGAATAAGCCGCGAGACATAACCCCGCTCGCCGCTATGAAGTGCGGCCACGAAACGTCCGAGTTCCTCCACGGCCTGCGTGGCCAAGTCGGCCGCCGATTTCTTGTTGTCGCCGCGCCCGTTGAGCTCATTGTTGATCTGATCGACGCTAAACCGATCGCCGGGTCTCAGGCGAACATAGATCAGATTGTCGGGCCGTATCTGCCCAGCAGGTTTGAAGGCGCCTTCGAGCAGAGCGGCGGCTTCGAGGGCCAGCTGTGGGTCGAGCAGGCTGCGTGCCTGCGCGACGCTCGGTGCCAGTCCGGTCTTGTAATCGATGATGTCGGCATGACCGGCGCCTTTCAGGTCGATCCGGTCGGCAATGCCGCTGATGGTGATACCCACCGGCTCCAGTACCACATTTCCCCGCACTTCCGTGAGGATGCGCTTCAACTCCGGTCGCCGCCGCCGTTCCCAGGCGACGAACTCGGCTGCAACGGAATAGAATCGCTGCCGCCACACGACGTCGAGATGCAATGGCAGGGCCTCTTTCAGGAATTCCTCATCGGTGATGCCGCGAAGGATATCAATGGCATCCAGGCGGAGGGGATCGTGGTTCTCCCGCACGAACCGATCCACGATGCGGTGATAGAGCGTGCCGCGCTCAGCGGCACCCGGATCCTGGTTGAACGTCTCGACGGCATCGAGCCGCAGGATCCGCCGGGCATAAGTCGCATAGGGATCGCGCCGAAAGCGACCGACCTCGGAGAAACTGAAGGAGCGGGGCTGAAGCTCCAGTCGCGGGCGGGGGGAGGGGCGTTGGGCCGGCGCCTGGCTCTCTCCCTGGTCGATGAGATCGGCGTAGCGCCGAAAGATCTGGCCACGACGCCTCATGGCTTCCTCAAGTGCAGGCCCGCCAAGCGCCTTTAGGCGCTGGAGCCAGCGCGAGGCCACCGTCGGCGCAGAGCCCTGCCGAAGCGCGCGGCTGAAAATGAGTTTCCGTGTGCCGCACGCCATTTGGAAGTCATGAGCGACTTGACCGGTCTGTCGCTCGGGCGGTTCCAGGCCGATGTCGGTCTTCATCATGCGCGACAGGAAGGGGTTGTTCTGCGTCTGGCCCGGCCAGCTCCCCTCGTTCATACCGCCGATCACCATCATGTCCACATTCTGTAGGCGTGCTTCAAGCGTACCGAAGATGAAGACCCGTGGATGCCGCATCGCCCGCGGTTTGACCGCCTGGCCGGCCATCAGTGCCGTGAGGATGTCCACCCATTGCGATCCATCGGCCTCGATCTGCCCGTCGGCCTCCATCACCTGGCCCAGCAATTGCGCCAATGTGTCGCCGCCCTCATTGCCCCAGAGTGCGGCAAGATCCTGCCGGTCATCAATGCAGACGGCTTCCAGGACACGCCCGGTTCTTTCAGCCCAGTCAGTCAGCGTGAAACTCTGCGTCAGCGCCGTTCCGTCGACAGAACGAATGACAGCGGACACGAGGGGTTCTGCAGCAGCCGTAATGTTGTGTGCCAACACCCGTGCCAGTTCAATGTCTTCGGGTGAAACCGAGAGTCGCCATTGCGGCTTATGCCGATCCGTCAGGTGCTCCGCCAGTCCTTGCTCGAAAAGGATCTTCATCTCGGCCAGATCGAGCACTCGGCTGCCCCCGCGCAGGGCGATGACTTCGAGTGCGTCTGCCGCCCTGCGCATGTCAGTTTCCGAAAGGCCGAACCGAGCTAGCGGATGCTTGATCAGCGAAACGATCGGGACGGGATCGCCCGGTCTCAGGCAGGCTTCGGCGACGATCTGTGTGAGGGTGGCGGCCAGCGTCCCGGTCAGGGGCGTACCCGCCGAATCATCCGCCTCGATCCCGAAGCGGGCAAGCTCCGACATGACGCGACGGGCCAAAGCGCGATCCGGCGTGATCAGCGCAACGCGGCTCTCGGGGTTGTCGGCCTCCTCCAGTCCGAGACGGAGCGCAATCGCGATGGCGGTGGCTTCTTCACGCTCGTTCGCCGCCTCGATCAGGGCAACGTCTTGAAAAGCGGAGAGCACGCGCTCGGTCGCAAAATCGTCGCGCCAGGATTTCCAGGTATCGGTCGCTTCCGCCGGCGCCATGGCGCGCGACAATATCTCCGCGCGATCTTCGAGAACAGGTTCGGCATGCGCGAGTGAGACGATATCGGCACGCTCCAGCGCCATGTGCCGGAGCAATTGCGCGAGGCCGTATTGCGGATGCCCCCGAAGGGCAGGGTTCGGTGCGATCAAGGAAGAGCCGCGGTCATGCAGCTTCTGCCAATCCTCGTCCGGCATCTGCTGATCAAGTCCCGGCAGCACGACCACACCATTCTCGCGCTCGGCAATGGCCGCAATCAGCTCGGCCGCTGCAGGGATGGAACCCGTCGAGCCGGCCACGATGATCGGCCCCGTCGATCCAGTCCGCCGGATGCGCTCGGCCTCCGCCCGCAACACCGCATCGCGATGGCGCGCAGGTGACGACCGCATCAGTTCCTTCAGGCGCTCGGGCCAGAAAGTCGTGGCAATCTTCAGGAATGCGAGCGTCAGTTGCCACCACGATCCGAAATCCGCCGATTGCAGATTGTTCAGGTTCTCCCAGTCGCAGCCTTCCGTCTCGGCCGCCTCGATGAGTTCGACCAGCGCGCGTGCTAGCCAGACCGCATCGGCCGGGCTTGCGGGTGCGACAAGCGGCGTGTCGCTATGGATCGAGCGCACGATCTCCGGCAATTGATTGCGCCACGCCAGGATGAGCCGTGCCAGTTCAAGCAGCATCACCGTTCCGCTGACGGGCGGTGCAAGGTCCATCAGCAGGGGCGCGTCGCGATCGAAAAAGCCACTGTCATCGTCGGTTTCGCCGAGCGGCCGGATATGGGGCAGGATCGCGGAACGGCCACCGAGAAGATCGACGAACTCCGATCGGAGCACACGGGCCGCCCGTCGTGTCGGCACAAGAATCGTTACCTTGGCCAGGGAGAGTGGATCTTCCGGATTGTAGCGATAACCGTCCACCAAGCGCCCGTCGAGCAGCGCTTGCGTCAGCGTCTTGAGGAAGGGCCGCCCTGGCGGGATGGTGAAAACGCGGGGAAGCTCCGCAGCCACGCTCAGCCCTCCCGCAAAGCGCGACGGATCATTGCCTCTGCCGGTGCGATCGCATCCGGGGTGCCGACCGTCAACCAATGCCCGTTCAGCCGCTCGCCGAAGAGACGCCGTGCCGCAATCGCCCGATCGAAATAGATATTCAGGTTGAAGGGCTCTTCGGGTGCATCTGACAGAAGCGTCGGCATCATCACGAGCGCGCCGGCATAGACAACGGGATCGGGATCGCCTGCACGAAAGCGCGTGAGCGCACCGTCAGCCGCCATGGAAAAATCGTTCTTGCCGTTGTGTCCGGTCGTTCGGCTCTCTTCGACGCAAAGCATCGCCATGTCCATCGTGGCGGCGTTGAAACGCCTGCCCAATCGGACGAGATTGGAGGGATGGTCTTTAGGTTCGCCGATCCAGAAAAGATCGGCATTCATCACCAGGGCCGGCGCTTCGGAATTGAGGTAGCGGAGCCCGCGGGCAAGTCCGCCCCCCGAATCCATCAGGCGCTCGCGCTCGTCGGAAATGATGACATCCAGTCCTTCGACCGTTGCAAGATGCCGCTCCATCTGGTCTGCGTGATGGTGGACATTGACCACCACAGTGGTCACCCCGGCTTCCCGCAGCGCGTCGAGTGCATAATCGATCATCGCCTTGCCACCGATCTGTACCAGCGGCTTCGGTGTCGTCTCGGTGATGGGTCGCATCCGCGTGCCGAGGCCGGCCGCGAGTACCATGGCTTGGGTGATGGGCATGTGGCCTACGCCGCTGATTCGGGAAGTTCGATTCCAGCCTCTACGCACCAGCTGCGCAAGGGGGCGAGCACAGGATGTTCGAATGCGACGGATAAATGCCAGAGTGTCCTCGGCATATGGCGCATGTAGCCGGGCTTACCGTCCCGTTTCATCAGCCGAACCCACAGTCCGTTCAGCTTGCAAGCGCGTTGGGCGGCCATGATCGCCCAGCTCTTGAGGAACCCCGCCTCGTCAAATTCTGCTTTGCGGTGCCGAAGGCTGAGATAGTCAGCAATCAGCTGGTCCATCAACGGGCGCGGGATCGTGACGCGAGCATCTTGTGCAAGGGACACGAGATCATAGGCCGAAGGCCCGATCATCGCGTCCTGGAAATCGATGAGCCCGATCCGGGCATGACCGCTCTGTTCGTCGCGCCACAGGATGTTGGGAGAGTGGAAGTCACGCAGCACAATGGATTTTTCAACCGTCGCCAACTCGTCGATGAGGCGATCCCAGATCGCGAGATAGGCATCTCGCTCGGCTCCCGTGACGGGCGCTCCCTCTCGTTTCCAGGGCAGGTGCCAGTCGAGCAGCAGCTCCACTTCCATCTTCATTGCCGGCCGGTCGAAATCCGGGATCACATGCACCCGTCCGTCTGCCAGAGCGATGTCTCGACGAACGCCTGAGTCGTGAATGGCGGCGAGGCAGGCCGCGCTTGCGCGGTAGCGATCCGCAATCGGCTTCCCGTCGGGATCGAGAACCCCTTCCAAGCCGAGGTCTTCCAGAAGAAGAATGCCAGCATCCCCATCTGCCGCCAGAATGGCCGGCGCCGCAAATCCACGCGCCCGCAGCTCCTGGTCGATCGCGATGAACGGATAGACGTCTTCGGCGAGATGCACGATCTGGGAATAGGGCTTTCCGTCACGGATCGGCGGTCCGTTGGGCCGCGCCGGGGCGTCCATCAGCACCAGCCGTGCGTCCCCGTTTGACGGATAGACATGTTCATAGGCGCGGCTTGAGGCGTCCCCGGTCAGGTGGCGTCTTGCCGCATGGGGAAGGCCGTTCTCATCGAGAAAGCGCCGAATCTCAAGGATCCGTCGCAAGCGTGCGATCTTGGGACTGGTGCCCGAGACGGAGACAGATCTGCCACCGTCTTTTGAAAACTGAAACCGGATGTCGAGCCTGGCCTTTGGCAGCGCGTTACCGGCCCTCTCGGGCCATTCGACCAGGCAGATCCCATTCGACAGCGCTTCATCGAAGCCCAGTTCGTCGAGTTCGCTGAGGTCTGCGAGGCGATACAGATCGAAATGAGAGACCGGTAGCCGGAGCTCATAAGTTTGGACCAGCGTGAAGGTCGGGCTTGGGACTTCGAGATCGGGGTCATCCGCCAAGGCGCGCAACAGGGCGCGGCACAGTGTCGATTTTCCAGCCCCCAGATCGCCCCAAAGGGCAATGCAGTCTCCGGCCTGGAGCAGAAGCGCGAGATCCTGCCCGAATTCGACCGTTGCGGCCTCATCCGGCAGGCTGAGCTCGACCAAGTCCGAGTGATCCGTCATTCGGCTGCAGCGATGACTTGGGGAATGCTGGCCGAGGGAATGCGGCAGTTGACCGTGGTTCCTTCTCCCGGTGCGCTATCGATGGAGACATGGCCGTGATGTAAATTGACGAAGCTATGCACGATCGAAAGTCCGAGACCTGGACCGCTGCGTTTGCCACCCTTTGGATTTGTGGAGAAGCGATCGAAGGCGGAGGACAGCATCTCGGCTTCCATTCCACATCCGCGGTCGGCCACCGAGAATACGAAGTCGGCCCCCTCGCGCCAGCACTTCATTTTGACGGCTGTCCCCTCGGGCGCGAAATTGACGGCATTCGTCAGGATCTTGATGAGGATCTGCTTCAGACGCTGACGGTCGGCGATGATGTGGCCGAGTTGTGCGGGAGCCGAAATCTCCAGCGTCACGCCACCTTCCTGCAGCCGATCTGTCATCTGCATCGAGACATCGTCGAGAAGATCGCTCAGATCAATCTCGGAGTAATCGAGCTGCATGATGCCGGCATCGACCGTCGCGAGATCCAGAATATCATTGACGATCGTCAGCAGGACCGAGGAGGACGTGGAGATGTGATCGATGTATTCCGCCTGGCGTTCATTCAGCGGTCCGATCGCATGCGTCTTCAGAAGATCGGTGAAGCCAATGATATTGGTCAGCGGAGAACGCAGCTCGTAAGAGACGTGCTGGACGAAATCATTCTTCAGCTCGTCTGCTTTGCGCAGCGCCTCGTTCTTTTCCTTGAGCGCCCGCTCCGCTCTCACACTGTCCGTCATGTTGACGAATGTCAGCATCGTTTGAGCGTTCGGCAGGGGGGTGACGGCATAGTCGAGCACCAACCCGGAATAGAGTTCCAGCGTGCCCTGGCTCGAGGGACGTTCATCCTCGAAACTGGTGATCATCTTGCCGAAGGCTCTCCAGCCATCCGCCTTGTCATAGGAAGATTTGCAGGCGGCTTCCAGCAGACGGATATGCGTTCCGACGGCAGCCTGGGCTTCAGTGATACCCCAAAGCGCCCGGAAGGCGGGGTTTGACAGCTGGATACGGCCGTCCGGTCCAAAAACGGCAACGCCTTCGGACAGATGATCGATCGTCTCACCCTGAACCTGGAGCAGCGTGTTGTACCGTGTTTCGAGACTGACCTGCTCGGTCAGGTTTTCGAACATCCAGGTTACCCCGCCCTGCGGGTGTGCGGAGGCGATGACGCGCAATGTCTGGCCGTTCGGCAGATGCCAAAGATCCGTCTGCGTCTCCAATGCGCGATAGACGGAGAGGCAGCTTTCCTTCCAGGCTTTCCAGCTCAACTGCTCCGGCAGCTTGTGCGCCGAACGGAGACGGTCGAGGAGTTCGGCATGGTCAGGTCGCGATTCCAGGAACGGCGTATCGAGACCCCACAATTGAACAAAGGCCTGATTGTAGAATTGCAGTCGTCGATCGGCGTCGAAAATGGCGACAGGTGTCGCCAGATGATCGAGCGTTTCCGCATGGCTCTTCAGCGTGCGCACGAGTTCTTCGCGCAGCGTTTCGGCCGATGATACATCGATTGCCATGCCGCAGGATCCGTCTGGCCCCCGCACGTCGACCACTTCGAAGAAGCTTCGGCCGCCCCGAACCGCTGTCGAAACCGTGTCCCGGAACGGCGACTCCGGGGTTGTGGTCGCCTTGATCTTCTCGCGGGTCAGTGTGCCAAGAATTTCCCGGCCTTCCTGTATGGCTTGGGCGGGAGAACTGGCTTCCACCGCCTCGCAATAGGCATGGTTAACCCAGGTCAAGCGACCGTCTCGATCCCGCTGCCAGACCGGTTGTTCGATCGAATCGAGCAGCGACTCGAATGAAGCGATGGAATTGCGCAGGCGATTGCGCTCGATCTTCAATTCGGCGAGTTCGGCTCGAAGATTGTTGAGTGCGAGAAACAGTGCGTAGGCACGGCCGCCATAGAGACGACCTTGCACCTCGATGACTTCGCCACGAACGGTTTCCACGACCAGATCGAACGTGCTGGCATGGGAGCGCAAGGCCTCGATGGCGCGTTCCACTTCGCTCGCCGAATGAGGGGTCAACCATCGGCCGAACGCCAGGAAGTCGCTATCGCTTTGAGGTGCGCCGGTTTCACCTGGCAGTTGCCCCAGAAACTCGGCCTTACCGTTCTGGCCATCCCAGATCACGACACGGCGGTTCTTGTCGGCGATGAAAGCCTGATAGCGCGAAATCTTGTGCTGGCTGACGGACAGTTCCGAACGCAGGTCTAGGCGCTCGGTTTCCAGGCGGTTCCGCTGTCGTGCAAGCCAGCCGGCAGAGACCAGTGCAGCCGAGAGGGCGCCGAGCAGAAGCGCGTAGCCGGCAAGATCGACGCGATTGAAGCTGCCGATGATCGAATGCCCTGGTTCACCCTGGGCCAGAACCGGCGTCACCATGCCGGCCAGCATGCTGCCGCAGGCAAGCAATCGCTGCAGGGAATTCACAAGGCTTCGCCGCGCGGTTGCCGTGTTTCCGCAGAACATCGTCCGTCGTGAAGTATGCCGCAAGAGGCTGGAAATACCGGCCGTCATAGCCGTATCCCGCAAACGCGGGGTGCGTTGATCTACCGACATTCTCGGTCTGTCTCCGTCTTATTATGTGCCGCATCGTCGACAAGACATCCGTGTTCGCGGACCGCTCGTGCAGTCCACGAATCATGTCCCAAAACAATACCGCTGATGGATTGGAGCGGGAAGGCCGGGCGCCAAAAAAGAAAGCGGCGCCTTTGTCAAGGCGCCGCCCACTAGATGTAGATATTATCCAGCTATATTTTAATAGCGATAGTGTTCTGCCTTGAACGGACCCTGTGCCGTAACGCCGATATAGGCTGCCTGTTCGTCCGAAAGCGTCGTGAGCTTCACGCCGAGCTTTTCGAGATGCAGACGAGCGACCTTTTCGTCGAGGTGCTTCGGCAGGACGTAAACGCCCGGCTTGTACTCATCCGTCTTGGTAAAGAGCTCGATCTGGCCGAGAACCTGGTTCGTGAACGAGGCCGACATGACGAAAGACGGATGACCGGTAGCGTTGCCGAGGTTCAGCAGGCGACCTTCCGACAGAAGGATCATGCGGTTGCCCTTCGGGAACTCCACCATGTCGACCTGCGGCTTGATGTTCGTCCACTTGAGGTTTCGCAGAGCCGCAACCTGGATTTCGTTGTCGAAGTGACCGATGTTGCCGACGATCGCCATGTCCTTCATCTCGCGCATGTGCTCGATGCGGATGACGTCCTTGTTGCCGGTGGTGGTGATGAAGATGTCGGCCGAAGACACGACGTCCTCGAGAGTCACGACTTCGAAGCCATCCATGGCAGCCTGGAGCGCGCAGATCGGGTCGATCTCCGTGACCTTGACGCGGGCGCCAGCGCCGCGCAGCGAAGCGGCCGAACCCTTGCCGACATCGCCATAACCGCAGACGACCGCGACCTTGCCGGCCATCATCACGTCGGTGCCGCGGCGAATGCCGTCGACCAGCGATTCCTTGCAGCCGTACTTGTTGTCGAACTTCGACTTGGTAACAGAATCGTTGACGTTGATGGCCGGGAAGGGGAGAAGGCCCTTCTTGGCCAGTTCGTAGAGGCGATGAACGCCTGTCGTCGTTTCTTCGGTGACGCCCTTGATGGCATCGCGCTGCTTGGTGAACCAGCCCGGCGAAGCGGCCAGTCGCTTCTTGATCTGGGCGACCAGGATTTCTTCTTCTTCCGACTGCGGGTTGGAGAGAACGTCCTCGCCGGCTTCAGCGCGGGCGCCGAGCAGGATGTACATGGTCGCATCGCCGCCATCATCGAGGATCATGTTGGACACGCCGCCGTCGGTCCATTGGAAGATGCGGTCGGTGTAGTCCCAGTAATCCGTCAGAGATTCACCCTTGATCGCGAAGACGGGGATACCGGCAGCTGCGATGGCCGCTGCCGCATGGTCCTGGGTGGAGAAGATATTGCACGAAGCCCAGCGCACATCGGCGCCGAGCGCGACGAGAGTCTCGATCAAAACAGCGGTCTGGATCGTCATGTGCAGCGAACCGGTGATCCGTGCACCCTTCAGCGGCTTGCTCGCGCCGAATTCGTCGCGGCAGGCCATCAGGCCGGGCATTTCGGTTTCCGCGATGCTGATTTCCTTGCGGCCGAAATCGGCAAGACCGATATCGGCGATGACATAGTCATGTTTGCTCATGAGAGTCTCCGGCTGGATCTGGGCCCGGTCTCTGCTTGGTGCAGAACCGAGGAACGCTCGACCCGCGAATGCATATCGCGGCGATTGAAGTGTTCCTAGCAGGGATCGCAAGAGAAGGCAACGTGACATAAAGAAGTCTTTATGTCCTTATGTGGAGATGCTTTACATCTCCTCACCGAAGCGGTCGGCGACAAGAGCGGCCAAAGCATCAAGGACGGCTCCAGCGTCGTTCCCAGACGCCGTGACGCTGATCGAGCAACCGGGGCTCGCTGCGAGCATCATCAATCCCATGATCGATGTGCCACCGACGGTCGTTCCATCCTTTGAGACGGTGACGGTCGCGTCAAAACCGCTGACGGTCTGGACGAATTTGGCAGAGGCGCGTGCGTGCAGACCGCGCTTGTTGACAATCAGCAGGTCACGGGCAAGCGGGGTGGTCATTCCATTACTTTCCACTGAGCACGCGGCTGGCAACGTTGATGTATTTGCGGCCGGCTTCCGAAGCTTCGATCAATGCGCGGTCCATGTCGTTGTCGCCACGGATACCGGCAAGCTTGATCAGCATCGGAAGGTTGACCCCGGCAATCACCTCGATCCGACCAGTGTTCATCACAGAGATGGCAAGGTTGGACGGGGTGCCTCCAAACATGTCGGTCAGAATGATCACACCATGTCCGTCATCGGCGCGCAGCACAGCATCCAGAATATCCTGACGACGCTGGTCCATGTCATCTTCGGGGCCAATCGAAACGGTTTCGATGCATTTCTGGGGGCCGACGACATGTTCCACCGCATGATGAAACTCTTCAGCCAGCTTGCCATGTGTGACAAGCACAAGTCCGATCATTCTCTACTGCCCCTTAGCGGAAAAAATCGCCAGATAGCGCAACACTGGTGGCTCGTCCACCAATCCGACGCCATCTTGTCCATCAAAACGGGAAGTGCAAGCCAAAACCGCGTGCTTACGAATGCTTTGCTTGCTTCGTGACGATTTGTGCGAAGATGAGAGCAAGAGGAAATCGGCTCCAAAATGGCACCCTGATGACAGGGAGAGAGATGTCCGGAGCAAGTGAGAGACGCTCGTCGTCCGGTGGCAGACGCTGGCTCTCATCGGCTGCGACAGGTGCGATCGCGTAATGGAGTTGTCCTTCCTCGATGCTGTCTAATGTGACGATCCCACTGTAACGCAGTTCGAGAAGGCCACGGATCGCTTCAGGTCGGCGGGCGATCACAGCGCCGTCTCGCTTCGAAACCATTACCTGATCGTCGGCGATCAGCGCATGGGAGAGACCACGCAGGCCCGCTTCGGCCAGACAATCGAAAGCAAGTGCCGACTTTCCGCACCCTGAAGGACCAAAGAACAAGAGACCGGTCCCATCGACAATGATGGCAGTGGCATGTCGATTGACGGGCTGCCCGCTCACGTACCGGCCTCGACGGGAAGCGAAAGGACAAAACGGGCGCCAGTGACCCGGCCGCGCGTGCTGTCGAGCACGTTTTCGGCACGTAGCGTCCCGCCATGCGCCTCTGCGATCTGTCGGCTGATCGACAGCCCAAGGCCGGAATTCTGGCCAAAACTCTCGCCCTCGGGCCGATCGGTGTAGAATCGCTCGAAAATCCTGTCGATGTTTTCGGCCTGGATGCCGGGTCCATTGTCTTCCACCTGGATGAGGCAGCGGGTGCGGGTGCGTGACAGGCGAACCGTGATGCAGCCGCCTTCTTCGGGCAC
Organism: Allorhizobium sp. DMC15; assembly: GCF_056314065.1. Lineage (NCBI taxonomy): Bacteria > Pseudomonadati > Pseudomonadota > Alphaproteobacteria > Hyphomicrobiales > Rhizobiaceae > Allorhizobium > Allorhizobium sp. DMC15. The sequence continues at coordinate 25,696 of NZ_JBQUZB010000004.1, read as the reverse complement.
GAAAGAGCGGGCATTTTCGATCAGGTTGGTCACGATTTGGCCGAGCCGAAGATCGTGGCCATTGACGACGAAGCCTTGCTTGGATCCGGGCTTCTGGTCGATCACATAGTCGATCTGCACGGCTTTCTTGCCATGACGGATCTCGCGGGAAATATCGACCAGGCTGGACAGCAGGATCTCGAGATCCACCGGCTTGGCATCGGAGCGTGCCAATTCAGCATCCAAGCGAGAAGCATCAGAGATGTCGCTGATGAGGCGATCCAGTCGCCTGACGTCATGCTGGATGATGTCCATCAGACGCTGTCGAGACTCCGCCGTTTTCGCGAGCGGAAGAGTTTCGACCGCCGACCGGAGCGAGGTTAGCGGGTTCTTCAGTTCATGGCTCACATCCGCGGCAAAGCTCTCGATCGCATCGATGCGGTCGTAAAGAGCTGTCGTCATTTCCCGCAGCGCAATGGAAAGATTGCCGATTTCATCCTGACGGATCGAAAAATCCGGAATTTCTTCACGTTCCTTGGCCCCACGACGAACTCGGACCGCAGCAGCGGATAGCCTGCGCAGCGGATTTGCGATCGTGGAGGACAGAAGCAGCGACACGACGATGTTCACAAGGGTAGCCACGCCAAAGACGCGCAGGATCGCCAGACGTTCGGCGTGAACGATCTTGTCGATATCACCGGCCTGGGTCGACAGGAGCAGAACCCCGAGCACAGCCCGCGAACGCTGCACGGGGACCGCCACCGATACAATCAGTTCCCCTTGATCCGTGACACGCACGACCGCTCCGCGCACGCCCGTCAAAGCGTTCATCACCTCTGGATAGATCGAGCCATCGCCGCCGGGTGCTTCCTTGTAGATCGGCAGGTTGCCGGGCTGAAGGATCGTGTTGAACAGACGGGTGATCCAGTCCGTGAAGCTCGAGGTGTCGTTGTCGACCGGGGGCAGGTCGAAGCGCAGCACCTGTCCTCGGGAATACAAATGGCGCGAATCGAGCAGCAGGTTTGCATCCGCGTCGAAGAGACGGGCGCGGATCCGGGTCGGTGAGATCAGGCGGCGCAGGACAGGGGCGACACGCTCCGGATTGATCGGAAACTCGAGATCTTCGTCATTGGGGACCGGCGTGATGCTCTGGCCAGCTTGTAATTCGAGCAGCTTTTCCGGATCGATCGTGATCGAATTCGTGTCGACGGAGGCGGACGCCGACACCGCAGCAGCGATAATCTCTCCCTGGGTGAGAAGGCTTTCGACGCGCGCGTCGATTAGGCCCTCTCGGAACTGGTTGAGATACATGATTCCGCCGACCAGAACGATCAGCGCGGCAAGGTTGAAGAAGACTATCCGTCGCGTCAGGCTTGAAAACAGGGCGTGACCAAAGATCCGCCGGATGAGGATGAAGGGATGGGAAAACAGCCGCCGCTGCTCGGAGCCGCCCTCCAGCTCCTCCAGATTCCCGTCATCCACCTGTCTGGTCAAACCTCAACCTTTCGCCCGCCTCCGGTCGGATCCCGGAGAAGCCGGGACCTCAAGCCGCTTCGCGGAAGCGGTAGCCCACACCGTAGAGGGTTTCAATCATGTCGAAGTCGGTGTCGACCATTTTGAACTTCTTGCGCAAGCGTTTGATATGGCTGTCGATGGTGCGGTCGTCGACATAGACCTGTTCGTCATAGGCCGCGTCCATCAGCGCATCGCGGCTTTTCACCACGCCTGGTCGCTGTGCCAGAGACTGAAGAATGAGAAACTCGGTCACGGTGAGGGTGACGGGATCGCCCTTCCAGGTGCAGGTGTGGCGCTCCTGATCCATGACGAGCTGTCCGCGTTCCAATGTGCGGGCCTGTTGCTCGCTGCCGGGTTTTGCTGCACCACCGCCCGTTGCCGCTAGGCTCTCACGGCTTGCGGCACGACGCAGGATGGCCTTCACCCGTTCGACCAGGAGCCGCTGCGAGAAGGGCTTTGTGATGAAGTCGTCGGCGCCCATCTTAAGGCCGAACAATTCGTCGATCTCCTCGTCCTTGGACGTGAGGAAGATCACCGGCAGGTCCGATTTCTGGCGCAAACGACGCAGAAGTTCCATGCCGTCCATGCGTGGCATCTTGATGTCGAAGATCGCCAGCTGCGGCGGGCGAGCCAGCAAGCCATCCAGCGCGGATGCACCGTCGGTATAGGTCTCGACCTTATATCCTTCGGCTTCGAGGGCGATCGAGACCGATGTCAGGATGTTGCGGTCGTCATCCACCAGGGCGATCGTCTGCATAATATAAGTCTCCGTCATCTTGCTTGCGCTGCTCCTGGCTTTACCCCAGCCCAGCTTCGGTTCAGTCACAGTGCTTCATGAGTATAAAGGTGGAACAAATTGTGGCAAAGGCAATCTCCGGGCGTGTATCGGCGCTTTTGAGCAAATCGTTCGGTGACGCCCTCGCTCGAATTCCGTGGAATGGAACCGGAACTAAACGATTTAAAACGGACACTTTCGGTTTTAAATCGATTAAATTATTGATATCATTGATTATTTCGAATTTCCCGCCTTGCGCAGAAGCGGTAATCCCGCTACGTTTGCGCCATCGGAGAGTTGTGGCCAATACGAGAGGACGGCGCATGATGGAGGAATTCGGCATCAGGAACCCGGCAACGGGTCTCGCAGAAGCTGGCTTGGGCAAAGCTGCGAGTGTTCGCTATAATCTCTTGGAAGCTGCCCTTTATGAGGAAGCCGTCCGCCGGGGCGAAGCCGAACTGACGGCTGATGGTGCTTTGCGTGCGCTGACCGGTCAGCACACCGGCCGCTCCGCCAAGGACAAGTTCGTCGTCCGCGACAGCAAGACCGACGACCAGATCTGGTGGGACAACAACAAGCCGATGTCGCCGGAGCATTTTGCCGTGCTGCATCAGGACATGCTGGCCCATGCCGCAGGCAAGGATCTCTTCGTCCAGGATCTGATCGGCGGTGCCGATGCTGACAACGCCCTGCCGACCCGGGTCGTGACCGAGTTCGCCTGGCACTCGCTGTTCATCCGCAACCTGCTGATCCGTCCGGAGCGTGATGCTCTCGAAGGTTTCCAGCCGAAGCTGACGATCATCGATCTGCCGAGCTTCCGCGCAGATCCTGTCCGTCACGGCTGCCGCACCGAAACGGTCATCGCCTGCGACCTGACCAATGGCATCGTTCTAATCGGCGGCACCTCCTATGCCGGCGAGATGAAGAAGTCGGTCTTCACCGTGCTCAACTACCTGCTGCCGTCCAAGGGCGTCATGCCGATGCATTGCTCGGCCAATGTCGGTCCCGAGGGTGACGCCGCCGTCTTCTTCGGTCTGTCCGGCACCGGCAAGACCACGCTGTCGGCCGATCCGAGCCGCACGCTGATCGGTGATGATGAACACGGCTGGGGTGAAAACGGCATCTTCAACTTCGAGGGTGGCTGCTACGCCAAGACAATCCGTCTTTCGGCAGAAGCCGAGCCGGAGATCTACGCAACGACCAAACGCTTCGGCACCGTGCTTGAAAACGTCGTTCTCGATGAGAACCGGGTACCCGACTTCAACGATGGTTCGCTGACGGAAAACACCCGTTGCGCCTACCCGCTGCATTTCATTCCGAATGCATCGGAGACCGGTATCGCGCCGCATCCGAAGACGATCATCATGCTGACCGCCGATGCCTTCGGTGTCTTGCCGCCGATCGCCAAGCTGACGCCGGAACAGGCCATGTACCACTTCCTCTCCGGCTACACGGCAAAGGTCGCCGGCACGGAAAAGGGCGTGACGGAACCGGAAGCAACCTTCTCCACCTGCTTCGGCGCACCCTTCATGCCGCGTCATCCGACCGAATACGGCAACCTGCTTCGCGACCTAATCGCACGCCACAAGGTCGATTGCTGGCTGGTCAACACCGGCTGGACCGGTGGCGCCTACGGCACCGGCAACCGCATGCCGATCAAGGCGACGCGCGCGCTTCTGACGGCCGCTCTGACCGGCGAGCTGAAGAAGGTCGACATGCGCACGGATGCGAACTTCGGCTTCGCCGTTCCGGTCGCTGTCGCCGGCGTCGACACGAAGATCCTCGATCCGCGTTCGACCTGGGCCGATGGTGTCGCCTATGACGCCCAGGCCAAGAAACTGGTCGGCATGTTCATCGACAACTTCGCCAAGTTCGAAGCCCATGTCGACGGCAAGGTTCGGGACGCAGCCCCTGGCATCCGTCTGGCCGCTGAATAAGACACTGCTTTCCTGAGATGGAGAGAGGCCTGGCAGCTTTGCCGGGCCTCTTTTGCTTGGTGCTTGCCTTTGCCGCCGTCGCGGCCGATATGGGATCGGAGAAAGAGACCGAAGACATGGCAAGCGAACCCCTAGAGATCAACAACCGCATCACGATTGCAGGCTGGGAGCTGACGGAACAGTTCGTCCTGGCCGGCGGCCCGGGTGGCCAGAACGTCAACAAGGTCTCGACCGCCGTCCAGCTTTTCTTCAACCTGCTCGGATCGCCCTCGCTGAACGACCGCGTCAAGCAGAATGCCGCCAAGCTCGCCGGCAAGCGCCTGTCGAAGGAAGGCGTGTTGATGATCGAGGCGAGCCGCTTTCGCAGCCAGGATCGCAATCGCGAGGATGCGCGCGAGCGGTTGAAGGAGCTGCTGCTCGAGGCTGCCAAGCCACCACCGCCGCCACGCAAGAAGACGAAACCGACCAAGGGCTCGATCGAGCGGCGCCTGAAGGAAAAATCCGGGCGCTCGGATGTGAAGAAGATGCGCAGCAAGCCGACGGGGGATTGAGAAGGTGGCCGGAGCAAAAGCCGAAATCAGCCTGCAATCCGGCCTGCGATATCTGCCGGGCCGTCTCTCACGACCGGAGCAGGAAGATCTCGTCGAAATCATCCGTCAGGTCGTGGCCGAAGCGCCGCTCTACGTCCCGGTGATGCCGGGGTCGGGTCGACCCATGTCGGTGCGCATGACGAATTGCGGTCCGCTCGGCTGGGTGACGGACAAAGAGCGCGGCTACCGCTATCAGGCGACGCATCCGGTGACGGGTCTCCCTTGGCCTGCCATCCCGCAAGTGCTGCTGGACCTCTGGCGGGACATCTCGGGTCACCCGAAGGATCCCGAGGCCTGCCTGGTCAATTTCTACGCCGACGACGCCAAGATGGGGCTGCATCAGGACCGCGACGAGGCCGATCTTTCTGCCCCGGTGCTCTCGATTTCGCTGGGCAATACCTGCCTCTTTCGGATCGGAGGTCTGGCACGGACCGATCGCACCAAATCACTGAAGCTGGAGAGCGGTGACGTGTTTCTGCTGGGAGGGGAGGGACGCCTCTGTTTCCACGGCGTCGACCGGATCTATCCGGGAACGTCGACCCTGTTGAAGTCCGGCGGCCGCATCAATCTGACCCTCCGCCGGGTCAATCCATAGCCGGTGATCGATCGCCTACAGTTTTCTCAAGGCGACCGTTTCGACTAGATGATTGTCACCCTTGCGCAGGATAAGATCGGCGCGCGGACGGGTCGGCAGGATGTTTTCGCGCAGGTTCTTGAGGTTGATATTCGCCCAGAGCCCTTCGGCAATCTCCGTCGCCTCGTCTACGCTGATCGTGGCATAGCGGTGGAAGTAGGAATTGGGGTCGCGGAAGGCGGTCTGCCTGAGCTTCATGAAGCGGTCGACATACCAGCGATGGATCGCGTTCTCGTCCGCGTCGATATAGATCGAGAAGTCGAAGAAATCCGAGACCATCGGCACGATCTTGCCGTCAACCGGCAGATTGCGTGACTGCAGGACATTGATGCCCTCGAAGATCAGGATGTCGGGGCGGTCGATGATCCGGTGCTCGTTCGGCAGCACGTCATAGGTCAGGTGCGAGTAGCTTGGCGCCTTGACGTTCGGCAGCCCGGCCTTGATCGCCGACAGGAAGCGCAGGAGCGCGCCGATGTCGTAGCTCTCCGGAAAGCCCTTGCGGTTCAGGATGCCGTTCTTCACCAGATGCGCGTTGGGATAGAGAAAGCCGTCGGTCGTGACGAGATCGACCTTCGGGCTTGAAGGCCAGCGCGCCAGAAGCTCCTTCAGGACACGGGCCGTCGTCGATTTGCCCACGGCAACGGAACCTGCGATGCCGATCACGAAGGGCGTCTTGAAAACGTCGGAGAGGCTGAGGAAGCGGTTGCGCTGCTCGAACAAAAGCTGCGAGGACTCGACATGCGACGACAGGAGGCGCGACAGCGACAGATAGATCCGCCGGACCTCATCGAGATCGATCGGGTCGTCGATCGAGCGAAGCCGTTTCACTTCGTCGGCTGTCAGCGTCAGAGGCGTATCGGCGCGGAAATGCGCCCATTCCTCGCTGTCGAAGAAATGGTAGGGGGAATAGCCGTTCGCCTGGAAATGGTCGAGGACGTCTGGCGTTTCGGAGTCCCGCATAGCTATGGTCATGGATCCTGCCGACTGGCCTTTTCACTCAGGCCCGTCTGAGCGGTCCTACGCTCGAGTTCCTGCATCACTGCTTGTAAAGGGATGTCAGCGATTTTCAATACGACCATCAGGTGATAGAGCAGGTCAGCGCTCTCATAGATGAGGTTGTCACGGTCGTCCTTGACGGCCGCCATAACAGCTTCGATCGCCTCTTCACCCAGTTTCTTCGCCGCCTTGCCCTGACCGCCTGCAACAAGCTTTGCCGTCCAGGATTGGCTCGGATCTGCTTGAGCGCGGCTGGCAACGATGGCTTCCAGATCGGCGAGGGTGAAACTGCTCATCACGTGTCCTTCCGCGTCAGTCGAGACGCATGGCGATGCCGGCTGCAGCCATGTGGGCCTTGGCCTCTGCGATCGAATAGGTGCCGAAATGAAAGATCGAGGCGGCAAGGACCGCCGTCGCATGCCCGTCACGAATGCCCGCGACCAGATCGTCCAGATTGCCGACGCCGCCGGAGGCGATGACGGGCACGCGGACACTGTCGGCGATCGTACGGGTGAGGCCGATGTCATAGCCGCTCTTCGTGCCGTCGCGGTCCATGGACGTGACCAGCAGTTCGCCGGCGCCCCGCTCGACCATCTTCACCGCGAATTTGACTGCATCGATCCCGGTCGGCTGGCGTCCGCCATGGGTGAAGATCTCCCAGCGATCCGTTTCGCCCGCGGCTGAAACCTTCTTCGCATCGATCGACACGACGATGCACTGGTTGCCGAACTTATCGGCGGCTTCCGCGACAAAATCGGGGTTCTTCACCGCCGCCGAATTGATCGACACCTTGTCGGCGCCGCAGAGCAGGAGCTTGCGGATATCGGCGACGGCGCGAACACCACCGCCGACCGTCAACGGCATGAAACAATGGTCGGCCGTCTGGGCGACAACGTCGAAAATCGTGTCGCGGTTGTCCGAGGATGCGGTGATGTCGAGGAAACAGAGTTCGTCTGCACCGGCGGCGTCATAGGCCTTTGCCGCTTGGACCGGATCACCGGCATCGATCAGGTCGACAAAGTTCACGCCCTTGACGACACGGCCGTCCTTGACGTCGAGGCAGGGGATCACGCGGGCCTTGAGTGTCATTGTCTTGTCCTCAGCCTCTCGCAGCCTTGATCAGCGCCAGCGCCTCTGCGGGGTCGATACGCCCATCATAAAGCGCGCGACCGGAAATCGCACCTTCGAGCTTCCTAGCATCTGGTTCCAGCATGCGCTTGATATCCTCGATCGAGGCGAGGCCACCCGATGCAATCACGGGGATCGAAACGGCAGCGGCCAGTTCCAGCGTCGAGGCCCAGTTGATGCCGGTCAGGATCCCGTCGCGGTCGATATCGGTATAGATGATTGCGGCGACCCCTGCGCCTTCGAAACGCTGAGCGAGTTCGATCACACCGAGTTCGGAGGCTTCCGCCCAGCCCTCGACGGCAACCTTGCCGCCCTTGGCGTCGATACCGACGGCGACCTTGCCGGGGAAGCGCTTGCAGGCTTCGATGACAAGCGCCGGATCACGCACGGCAACCGTACCGAGGATCACGCGCGACAGCCCGCGCGACAGCCAGCTCTCGATATGCTCGAGCATGCGAATGCCGCCGCCGAGTTGCACCGGGTTCTTCGTGGATTTCAGGATCGCATCGACAGCAGCGCCATTGACGCTTTCACCGGCAAAGGCGCCGTTCAAGTCGACGACATGCAGCCATTCGAAGCCCTGGTCTTCGAAGGCGCGCGCCTGGGCTGCCGGATCGGGATTGTAGACGGTCGCCTGGTCCATATCGCCCAGCTTGAGGCGAACGCACTGGCCGTCCTTGAGGTCGATGGCGGGAAAGAGGATCATGAGTGTATCCGTGCCCTTCAGGGCGTCCAGGTCAGAAAATTGGCGATGAGCTTCAGGCCGAGTGCCTGGCTTTTCTCGGGATGGAATTGCGCACCCACCATGTTGTCGCGCCCGACAAAGGCGGTCATCGCGCCACCATAATCGGTCGTCGCGATGACATCTTCCGGCCTGCGCGCGGCAAGGTGATAGGAATGCACGAAATAGGCGTGCAGCCCGTCCGGCCCTGTCGGAATGCCGTCAAACAGGGAATGCGGCCGGTTGAGCGTCAGCGTATTCCAGCCGATCTGCGGGATCTTGAGGGACGGATCGGAGGGCGTCATCTCGACGACATCACCTTCGATCCAGCCGAAGCCCTCGGTCACGGTCTTCTCGAGACCACGCGACGACATCAGCTGCATGCCGACGCAGATGCCGAAGAAGGGACGGCCCTTGTTCTCGACGACCTCGGTGATTGCGTCATGCATGCCGGGTACGGCGTCGAGCCCCTTGCGGCAGTCGGCGTATGCGCCGACACCCGGAAGCACGATCCGATCGGCAGTGGCGACCCGGTCTGCCTTGTCGGTCAGTTCGATTTCGGCATCAAGGCCAGCCTCGCGGGCGGCCCGTTCGAATGCCTTGGTGGCAGAGCGCAGATTGCCCGAGCCGTAATCGATGATAGCTACTCGCATAATGTCCAGTCCTTTCTGCTCGACGGTCCGGGTTCAACGCCCGAACCGGAGCAAGGTCGCATTTCCCCCGTGGGGGAAGACGCCCCTTAAACCAGGGTGCCCTTGGTGGAGGGGATACGGTTTGCCTGTCGCGGATCCACTTCGGTTGCCGTGCGAAGCGCGCGCGCGACTGCCTTGAAGCAGGTCTCGGCGATATGATGGTTGTTCGCGCCGTAATGGTTCAGCACATGCAGCGTGATCCCGGCATTCTGCGCAAACGCCTGGAAGAATTCGCGCACCAGTTCGGTGTCGAACGTGCCGATCTTCGGCGCGCTGAAATCAACGTTCCAGACCAGGAACGGACGGCCGGAGACGTCGATGGCCGCCTTGGTCATCGTTTCGTCCATGGCCAGATCGATCGAGGCATAGCGCGTGATGCCCTTGCGGTCGCCGAGCGCCTTGGAAATCGCCTGGCCGAGCGCAATACCCGTGTCCTCGACGGTGTGGTGATCGTCGATATGCAGGTCACCCTTCACGTCGATGTCCATGTCGATCAGCGAGTGGCGGCAGAGCTGGTCGAGCATATGATCAAAGAAGCCCACGCCCGTCGAAATCTTGCCCGTGCCGGTGCCGTCGATATGGACGGAAACCGAGACCGAGGTTTCGTTGGTCTTGCGGGAAACTTCGCCTTTACGCTCTGCCATTTGGCTGCTCCATGAGGATCTCGGCCCTCCCATAACAGCAGGGCGGTGAAATATCCAGAAGTTACATTGCGCTGCCGCAATGCGGCGTCAGCGCTTTTGCCGCAGATTGCAATCGTCGAAAGCCCACTTACATAGGAACCGACAATCCGGGCCCGACAGCCCGCTCCACAAGGCCCGCAGAGCGGGTGACAGGTGACTGATGACAACGATTATTACCGTACGCAAGGACGGCAAGGTGGTGATGGCCGGTGACGGACAGGTCAGCCTCGGCCAGACCGTGATGAAGGGCAATGCCCGCAAGGTCCGCCGCATCGGCAAGGGCGGCGATGTGATTGCAGGCTTTGCCGGCGCAACGGCCGATGCCTTCACACTGCTCGACCGTCTCGAAAAGAAGCTCGAGCAGTATCCCGGCCAGCTGATGCGCGCCGCCGTCGAGCTCGCCAAGGACTGGCGGACCGACAAGTATCTGCGCAATCTCGAAGCCATGATGCTGGTGGCCGATAAGTCGATCACGCTCGCAATCACCGGCAATGGTGACGTGCTGGAGCCCGAACACGGCACGATCGCGATCGGCTCCGGTGGCAACTATGCCTTCGCCGCCGCTCGCGCCCTGATGGATACCGATCGTTCGGCCGAGGACATCGCCCGACGTGCTCTGACGATCGCCGGCGAGATCTGCGTCTACACCAACAACAACATGGTGGTTGAGACCCTCGACGCCGAGTGACGGCTGCCGGGACTGTGCCACCGCAAGCGACGATGCGCGGGTTCGCGGCATCGTGAGGAGCAGACTGAATGACCAATTTTTCTCCGCGCGAGATCGTCTCCGAGCTCGATCGCCATATCATCGGCCAGCATGAAGCCAAGCGGGCGGTCGCCATCGCTTTGCGCAACCGCTGGCGCCGCCAGCAGCTCTCGGAAGACCTGCGCGACGAAGTCATGCCGAAAAACATCCTGATGATTGGCCCGACCGGTGTCGGCAAGACGGAAATCTCCCGTCGCCTGGCTAAACTCGCCGGCGCCCCCTTCATCAAGGTGGAGGCCACCAAGTTTACCGAAGTCGGCTACGTCGGCCGTGACGTCGAGCAGATCATCCGTGACCTCGTCGAGGTCGGCATCGCCCTGGTGCGCGACAAGAAGCGGCAGGAGGTGCAGGCCAAGGCGCATCAGCTGGCTGAAGAGCGCGTGCTCGATGCCCTGGTCGGCGCGACCGCGTCTCCCGCCACCCGCGACAGCTTCCGCAAGAAGCTGCGCAATGGCGAGCTCGACGACAAGGAAATCGACATCGAGGTTGCCGACAGCGGGGCCGGCATGCCGGGCTTCGAGGTTCCGGGCATGCCGGGGGCCAATATCGGCATCCTCAACATCTCCGAAATGTTCGGCAAGGCCATGGGCAACCGGACGAAGAAGGTCCGCACCACGGTCAAAGCCTCTTACGGCGATCTGATCCGCGACGAGTCCGACAAGCTGATCGACAACGAGGTGATCCAGCGGGAAGCTCTGCGTTCGGTCGAGAATGACGGCATTGTCTTCCTGGACGAAATCGACAAGATCGCCGCGCGCGAAGGCGCGATGGGCGCTGGCGTTTCGCGTGAAGGCGTGCAGCGCGATTTGCTTCCGCTCGTCGAAGGCACGACCGTTGCCACCAAGTATGGCCCGGTCAAGACCGACCATATCCTCTTCATCGCCTCGGGCGCCTTCCACGTGTCCAAGCCGTCCGACCTCCTGCCGGAGCTCCAGGGCCGCCTGCCGATCCGTGTGGAGCTGAAGCCGCTGACCAAGGAAGACTTCCGCCGCATCCTGACGGAAACGGAGGCGAGCCTGATCCGCCAGTACAAGGCGCTGATGGCGACCGAAGAGCTGAACCTCGACTTCACCGAAGACGCGATCGACGCGCTCGCCGATGTCGCCGTTCAGCTCAACGAGACGGTCGAGAATATCGGTGCGCGCCGCCTGCAGACGGTCATGGAACGGGTGCTCGACGAGATCTCCTTCCATGCACCGGATCGCAGCGGCTCGGAGGTCATGATCGATTCGAGCTACGTGCAGGAGCACGTCGGTGATCTCGCGGCCAATGCCGATCTGAGCCGCTACATCCTGTGATCTTTGTGCATCTATGGGTCGCTTTCGCCCCCGGCGTGCCGGGAAAGTGAAAGCGACCCATATCGACAATACAGGTGCCCCTTATGTAAGGAGTGCCGCTGTCGGATGACGGTCGCCCTGCGTCGCCAATCCGTTGAAGGACAAATGTCCAGGGGCCGCCCATCGTGCTGAACATTGCCAGAAATCTCATCGTCGCCTTTACGCTCGTTGGGCTTGTGCCCGCCGTGTCGCTTGCTGACGACAAGGTCCCCTCGGGAAATCGCAATGCTGAGCAGCCGGCGATACCCGGCGCGTCCGTGCGCCGCACGAAGGCGGGCAAGACCAGCTTCGATCTGAAATATGAAAAGGTCCGCGATCTCCTGAAGACCGACTCCAAGCTGGTCGGCAAGATCAAGAAGACGGCAGCGGCCTATGGCATTGCGCCGATTCACATGGTCGGCGCGATCGTCGGCGAGCACACCTACAATGTCGATGCCTATGACAGCCTGCAGAGCTACTACGTGAAGGCGGCCTCCTACGCCGGCAACAGCTTCCGCTTCGGCTACAAGGACGAGAGCATCGGCGAATTCGTCAGCCGGCCTGAATTTGCTGAATGCAACGGCTATTCGGATTCCTATCGTCTGTGGACCTGCCGCGAAGACGTCTGGCAGGATCGCTTCCGCGGCAAGACCGTGGGCGGCAAATCCTATCCCAACAACCGGTTCAGCGCGGTTTTCTTCCAGCCCTTCTATGCCGGCCAGACCTTCGGCCTCGGGCAGATCAATCCGCTGACGGCCCTGATGCTGTCGGATCTCGTGCATGAGAAGTCCGGCTATGCCAAGCTCGACGAGAACGATGCGGCCGGCGTCTACAAGGCGATCATGGATCCCGATATCTCGCTCGCCTTCATGGCCGCCGTGATCCGCAAGTCGATCGACGACTACCGTCAGATTGCCGATGTCGATATCTCGGGCAATCCGGGTGTCACGGCCACGCTCTTCAACATCGGTGGATCGCAGCAACGGGCGCGGGCGCTTGCGTCCAAGCGCGCCAGTGGTGCGGCGAATTGGCCGGAAGAGAACTATTACGGCTGGCTGATCAACGATCGGCTGGACGAGTTGGAAGCGCTGCTCTAACTCATTGAGGGGGGCTCCAACCCTTCGAGGGAGCATCACATGGACGCCAGTCTGCGCAAATCGACCTTCGAGCCGCCGGCACCCGTGCCGCGGACGGTCCCGCCCAGCCGGCTGGAAATCATTCGCACGGTCCTGAAGAACCCGCTCGAGCTCTGGGGACAGCCGTCCTACACCTGGCCCTGGATCGTCACACGCTTCTTCGGCCAGACAACGATCATCGCCAATGATCCCGGTCTCATCCGCCATGTGCTCGTCGACAATGCGTCGAATTACGAGATGTCGGAGATCCGGCAACTCGTGCTGCGGCCCATCCTGCGTGATGGATTGCTGACGGCAGAGGGCCCCGTCTGGAAACGCTCCCGCAAGGCCATGGCGCCAGTCTTCACGCCGCGTCATGCGCGCGGTTTCGCGCGGCAGATGCGTGAACAGAGCGAGCTTTTTCTTAATCGCTATCATTCGGACGGTGAGGGTGTCGTGCGCGACATTGCGGTCGACATGACCGAACTCACCTATGCGATCCTGTCCGAGACCCTGTTTTCGGGCGGGATCATCTCGGAGCAGGGCGATTTTGCGAGAGATGTCGACGATCTCCTCCACAGCATGGGTCGCGTCGATCCGCTCGATCTGCTGAAGGCTCCCAAATGGATCCCGCGCCTGACCCGCATTCGGGGGCTGGGCGTGTTGCGCAAGTTCCGCGAACTCGTGCGCCGAACCATGGATCACCGCCGTTTGCTCATCCAGACCAACCGCAGCGAGGCGCCGGATGATTTCCTCACCCTTCTGCTCGAACTCGAAGGTCCGGAGGGGCTGACTTCGGAAGAGATCGAGGACAATATTCTGACCTTCATCGGTGCCGGCCACGAGACCACCGCGCGTGCTCTGGCCTGGACGCTCTACTGTGTGGCTCATTGTCCGGATGTCCGGGATGCCATGGAGCGGGAGATCGACGAGGTGATCGCCTCCGGTGTCGATCCCGTGGAATGGCTCGATCGCATGCCGCATGTCCGCGCCTCCTTCGAGGAGGCGATGCGGCTCTACCCGCCAGCTCCTTCCATCAACCGGGATGCCATTGCAGACGATCGGTACACGGCGCCGAACGGCGAAGTCGTCGAGATCGCAAAAGGCACAACGGTGCTGGTCATGCCATGGACGCTTCATCGCCACGAACTCTACTGGGAAAAGCCACGTCTCTTCGATCCCTCCCGCTTCTTGCCCGGCGCGCGGGAAAAGATTGGCCGGTTCCAGTACCTGCCCTTCGGTGCCGGTCCCCGCGTCTGTATCGGCGCAACCTTCGCGCTGCAGGAAGCGGTTATCGCACTGGCCGTTCTGATGCAGAAATACAGGTTTGCGACCACACCGCAGACCAGGCCCTGGCCCGTCCAGAAGCTGACGACCCAGCCGGCCGGCGGCCTGCCGATGCGGGTCACGCCGCGCTAGCCGTAAAGCGGCGTGATCCTGCCGCTGTCCCGCTGGAATTGGTAACAGGCCCTGTGCCATAAGGGATGCCGCGCCATTCCGGCGGGCACCATGGGGAAGACTGCGTGACATCCGATTACATGCTAGGCATCGATACCGGCGGCACCTACACCGACGCAGTGATCTACAGCGAGGCCCATGGGATCCTGGCCAAGGCGAAATCGCTGACGACCCGGCATAATCTCTCGATCGGGATATCGGGAGCGCTGGAGAGCGTCCTTTCGGCCTCGGCCATCGATCCCTCAGCCATCGGACTGGTCTCTCTCTCCACCACGCTCGCGACCAATGCCCTCGTCGAAGGGCAGGGCGGTCGTGCCGGTCTGATCATGATCGGCTTCGGGCCGGAAGACCTCAAGCGCGATGGTCTGGCCGAAGCCCTGGGCAAGGACCCCGTCCTCTTCATCGCCGGCGGCCACGATGTCCATGGCAACGAGACGCCCTTCGATGCGGCCGCGCTGGAAGCCGCCTTGCCGGAGCTGTCGGCCGATGTCTCCTCCTTTGCCATTGCCGGCTATTTCGCCGTCCGCAATCCCGCCCATGAGCAGCGGGCGCGCGACATCATCCGCTGCCATTCCGGCCTGCCGGTGACCTGCAGTCACGAGCTTTCCTCCAAGCTGGGTGGGCCGCGCCGAGCGCTGACCACATTGCTCAATGCCCGGCTGGTCGCCATGATCGACCGCCTGATCGGATCCGCCGAACGCTACCTCATTGAGCGCGGCATTCATGCGCCGCTGATGGTCGTCCGGGGCGATGGTGCCCTGATCTCCGCGGCCGAAGCACGTCTGCGGCCTATCGAAACCATCCTGTCGGGCCCGGCGGCAAGCCTTGTCGGTGCGCGTCACCTCACCGGTCTCGATGATGCCGTCGTCTCAGATATCGGCGGCACGACGACCGACGTCGCCGTCATGGAGGCCGGCCAGCCGCGCCTCGACCAGGATGGCGCAGTCGTCGGCGGTTACCGCACCATGGTGGAGGCGGTCGCCATGCGCACTTTCGGCCTCGGCGGCGATTCGGAAGTCCGCTTCGACGATCGGGGCCTCGCGGCGAAGATCGACCTCGGCCCCCGCCGTCTCGTCCCCTTGAGCCTCGCAGCCGCCCTCCATGGAGCGGCCATCACCGATGTGCTCGAGCGCCAGCTGCGCGCGCCGCATCTCGGGCGCCATGACGGCCGCTTCGCCGTCCGCACGGGCGTTCCGGATCACCTGGCAGCCGGTCTGCAGCCCCAGGAGGCAGCTCTTTTCCAGAAGATCGGTCCGGTGCCGCTGCCGCTCGACCAGCTGATCAGCTTCACCCAGCAGAAGGCAACGCTCGACCGTCTTGTCGCCCGGGGCCTCGTCCATATCTGCGGGCTGACCCCTTCCGATGCCATGCATGTCCTGGACCGGCAGGGACAATGGGACAGGAAAGCCGCCGAGCTCGGCATGACGCTCGCTCTTCGTCAGAAGGATGGCGCGGGTCAGCCGATCGCCCAGACGATCGAGATGCTGAGCCAGATGGTCGTCGATCGTCTGACGCGCCAGTCTGCGGAAGTCATCCTGTCTGCGGCTCTTGCCGAGGATGGTCTGACCGATGTCGATCCCGCCCGGTCCGTGCTGATCGACCGGGCGCTTCGTCGCCAGGCAGGCATTGCGCGCTTTAATCTCTCCCTGGATCGGCCGCTCATCGGTCTTGGAGCCTCCGCCGGCGTCTACTATCCCGCCATCGCTGAGATGCTGGCATCTGATTGTGCTGTTCCGGCAGACGCCGACGTCGCCAATGCGGTTGGTGCGGTCGTCGGCCAGGTCCGAAGCAGTGTCTCCGTCACCGTCAGTTCGCCGGAGGAAGGTCTCTTCATCATCACCGGTGCCGGCGAGGGAGAGCGGGTCACGGACGAAGCGCTCGCGCTGGAGAAGGCACGCGCCCGTGCCAGTGACATCGCGCGCAGAAGAGCGGAAGCCAGTGGCGCGGTCGATGTCGTGCTGCTTTTGAAAGAAGAGCTCGATGCACCCGAGATCGAGGGGCGGCGGAAGCTCGTCGAAGCCCGCATCATCGCCACGGCAACGGGCCGGCCCAGAACGGCTCGCAACTGACTTTCCAAAACGGAAACAATATTTCTAATTTATGCAAGATTGACTGAGAATGCATTTCAGCGATCCTGTGGTCAACAGCGACATCAGTATGAGGAGTGACGTCATGACATCCGTTTCCGCCCATGGTCTTTCGATCGACAAACGCCTCTACGATTTCATCGTCAATGAGGTCATCCCGGGCACGGAAGTTGAGGCTGAAGCCTTCTTCGCCGGCTTTTCCAAGATCGTGCACGAGCTGGCACCGAAGAACCGTTCCCTGCTGGCCAAGCGTGACGACCTGCAGGCTCAGATCGACGCCTGGTATCGCAAGAACGGGGCCCCTTCCGATCTCGGGGCCTATGAAAGCTTCCTCCGCGACATCGGTTATCTTTTGCAGGAAGGCCCCGACTTCAAGATCGAGACGGCCAATGTTGATCCGGAGATCTCGTCGATCGCTGGGCCGCAGCTCGTGGTTCCGGTCATGAACGCGCGTTACGCCTTGAACGCTGCCAATGCCCGGTGGGGTTCGCTTTACGATGCGCTTTATGGCACCGACGCGATTTCCGAAGCCGACGGTGCGGAGAAGGGCAAGGGCTACAATCCGGTTCGCGGCGGCAAGGTGGTCGACTGGGCGAAAGCCTTCCTCGACCGGAGCCTGCCGCTCGCAGGCGGCAGCTGGGCGGATGTCACCGGCTTCGATTTCGAAAACGGAGCGCTGTTTGTCGAAACCGCCAACGGACGGACCGGCCTGTCCAGCCCCGACCAATATGTCGGTTTCAAGCGCGAAAATGAAAAGGCATACCGCCTCTACTTCCGCACCAACGGCCTGCACACCCTGGTCTTCGTTGATCCGGACAGCCTGATCGGCAAGGACGATCCCGCCGGCATCGCCGATGTCGGGCTTGAATCAGCCTTGACGACGATCATGGACTGCGAGGATTCGGTTGCCGCCGTCGACGCAGAGGACAAGGTCACCGTCTATTCCAACTGGCTCGGCCTGATGAAGGGCGATCTGACCGAGGAAGTCACGAAGGCTGGCAAGACCTTCACCCGTGCGTTGAGCAAGGACGTCGAACTGACCGGCGTTGACGGCGACAAGGTGACGCTTCCGGGCCGATCCCTGATGCTCGTTCGCAATGTCGGTCACCTCATGACCAATCCTGCAATCACCGACAAGGACGGCAACGAAGTGCCGGAAGGCATCATGGATGCGGCGATCACCGCACTAATCGCTTTGCATGACATCGGCCCGAACGGTCGCCGCAAGAATTCGCGCGCCGGCTCCATGTACGTCGTGAAGCCCAAGATGCATGGGCCGGAAGAAGTGGCCTTCGCCTGCGAAATCTTCTCGGCGGTCGAGCAGCTGATCGAAATGGCGCCCAACACGATCAAGATGGGCATCATGGACGAAGAGCGCCGCACCACGGTCAACCTCAAGGAATGCATCCGTGCTGCCCGCCAGCGCGTCGTCTTCATCAACACCGGTTTCCTTGACCGCACCGGCGACGAGATCCACACCTCGATGGAAGCCGGCCCCATGATCCGCAAGGGCGACATGAAGCAGGCGGCCTGGATCTCGGCCTACGAGAACTGGAATGTCGATATCGGGCTGGAATGTGGCCTCTCCGGTCACGCTCAGATCGGCAAGGGCATGTGGGCCATGCCGGATCTGATGGCGGCGATGCTGGAGCAGAAGATCGCCCATCCGAAGGCCGGCGCCAACACGGCCTGGGTTCCGTCACCGACGGCGGCCACGCTGCATGCTACGCATTACCACAGCATCAATGTCGCGGATGTTCAGAACAGCCTGAAGTCCCGCGCGCGAGCCAAGCTCTCGGACATTCTTTCCGTTCCGGTCGCAACGCGTCCGAATTGGACACCGGAAGAAATCCAGCGCGAGCTCGACAACAACGCGCAAGGCATCCTCGGTTACGTCGTCCGCTGGATCGATCAGGGCGTCGGGTGCTCCAAGGTTCCGGACATCAACAATGTCGGCCTGATGGAAGATCGCGCGACACTGCGCATCTCCGCCCAGCACATGGCCAACTGGCTGCATCATGGCGTGGTGAGGGAAGAGCAGGTCATCGAAACGCTGAAGCGCATGGCCGTCGTTGTCGACGGCCAGAATGCCGGCGATGCGGCTTACACCCCGATGGCGAAAGATTACGACGGATCGGTCGCCTTCCAGGCCGCTCTCGATCTGGTTCTGAAAGGCAGGGAGCAACCCAATGGCTATACCGAGCCGGTGCTCCACCGTCGCCGCATCGAGCTGAAGGCGAAGTCGGCGGCCTGATCGCCGGCGACTGAAACCTATAACAAAGAGGCCCGCCGGAGCGATCCGGCGGGCCTCTTTGTGGACTGTAGTATCGGAAGCTTACTGCTGCACAACGACCTTGGCGTTGCGGCCCGGCTTCACGCGATTGTAGAGGTCGATCACGTCCTGGTTCATCAGACGGATGCAGCCCGAAGACGCAGCCGTACCGATCGAAGCCCATTCCGGCGTGCCGTGCAGGCGGAACAGCGTGTCCTGGCCCTTTTCGTTGAAAAGATACATGGCGCGGGCACCGAGCGGGTTGCGCAGGCCGGGATCCATGCCCTTCTCGACATACTTGGCGACTTCAGGCTTGCGCTCAGCCATTTCCTTCGGCGGATGCCAGGTCGGCCATTCCTGTTTCCAGGCGATATAGGCTTCGCCTTCCCAGGCAAAACCCTGCTTGCCGACGCCGATGCCGTAACGAACGGCTTGGCCGCGGGGCAGCACATAATACAGGAAACGTTCGCGGGTGTTCACGACGATGGTGCCGGGTTTTTCGCTCGTCTTGTAATCGACGATCTGGCGGTGAAATTTCTTGTCGACCTTCTGGATCGGAATCGCGGGCAATGCGAAGCCGGCGTCGGTCACGTTCCCATAGGCATCACTGAAGATCTGGACCTTGGTGGTTTCGGCAACCTTGTCGGTCTCGCCGGATGTCGTCGTGCAGCTCGCGAGGCCGACAGATGTCAGGAGGCCGATCGCGATCGAGAGTGTACGGAGGCGCATTGAGGGGCTCATCAGTGTTGGCTGGAAGATGGTGTCGTGACCATCTGTGATTATGGTTTATTTTGGATTAATGTCGCCCATGCAAGGGCCACGTAACCGTCGAATGTCTTCGGCGGTGCAAAATGACGTGTCATTGTTTTTTTGCAACATGACGATCGCCCCGGCAGGACCTATTCATGACTTTACTTTCTGTTTCCACTAACAATCCGTTAATTGATGGACGGCAGTCCGATCGCGCCTTGATGGTGCGACGCGGCATACAGGTTTTGCTGGCGGAATTGCGCTTCGCGCTCCTGCCGGAACTGACCTTGTCGAATGGGCGGCGCGCCGATTTGGTCGCCTTGTCGGACAAGGGCGATATCTGGATCATCGAGATCAAATCGTCGATTGAGGATTTCCGCGTCGACCGGAAGTGGCCGGAATACCGCCGCTACTGCGATCGGCTATTTTTCGCCACGCATCCCGGCGTGCCGCTGGAGATTTTTCCGGAAGATTGCGGACTGCTGCTGTCGGATGGCTATGCGGGCCACATGCACAGGGAAGCACCGGAACACCGACTTGCTCCGGCCACCCGAAAGTCCGTCACCCTGGAGTTTTCCCGAACTGCGGCACAGCGGCTGATGTTGGCCGAATGGGCGGCGCGCACGCCCCTGTGACGCGCCTTACTTCGGTGCTCGTTTTGCCAGAATCCGCTGCAGCGTCCGACGGTGCATGTTGAGACGGCGTGCCGTCTCTGACACGTTGCGCTCGCAACTTTCGTATACCCGCTGGATATGCTCCCAGCGCACCCTGTCGGCCGACATGGGGTTTTCCGGGATCTCTGCCTTCTCGCCGGGACGTTGAGTCAAAGCGAGGAAGATGTCATCAGCATCGGCCGGCTTGGCCAGATAATCGAGCGCACCGAGTTTCACGGCGGTGACTGCCGTTGCAATGTTTCCATACCCCGTCAGCACGATGATGCGCGTATCGGAGCGACGTTCCCGGATTGCTTCGATCACATCCAGGCCGGTCCCGTCGCCGAGCCTGAGGTCGACAACCGCGTAGCTCGGCGGTGCTTCCTTGGCCTTGGCGATCCCCTCGGCAACCGATCCTGCAAGTTCGACTGCAAACCCGCGGCCCTCCATTGCGCGTGCCAGTCGCCGCAGGAAAGGAGCATCGTCATCAACGATCAGCAGCGTTGGGTTCGGACCCAGATCCGAAGCCGCGTTCTGCGGACTCTGCGGGGTCGCCTTGGCGATTGTAGATGCTGCATCAGTCATGTTCGACAACCTTGAGACTGTTATTGGCCCCTGCTCGCGATGTTATGGCGAGGAGAGCCGAGGGGGTAAAGTCATATGTGTTCATAAGGGCGTGTCCGCCTCCATGAACTCGCGAGGCCATTGCACGACGACCCGCGCTCCGGAACCCGACGTCTGGCTGTTCTGGAACTGCAGGCTCGCGCCGGACCGTTCCAGCAAGGTCTTGGCAATGAACAGGCCAAGACCGAGCCCTCCGGCTCTGGTCTCGCTCTGCCTGCTGGTAACATAGGGCTCGCCAATCCTTTGCAACACCCCGGGCGAAAAACCGCTTCCGTCATCTTCTATGGTAACTGTCACCAACGTCGGGGAGTGGTCGACGGTAACGGTGACCTTCGAGCGGGCATAATCGACGGCATTTTCGAGAAGATTGCCAAGTCCGTAAAGGATGGCGGGGTTACGCGTGCCCACCGGCTCGCCGAGGCGACCCGAGGGCTCGACCAACTCGACCTTAATGCCGAAGTCCCTATGTGGAGCGATCACCTCCTCTATCAGCGAGGAAAGGGGCATTTCGCGGATATGCGCCTCGCCTTCCGATGCCAGTGTCGTCAGCCGTCGCAGAATATCCCGGCATCGCTCACTTTGACTGCGAAGGAGCTGCACATCCTCGCGGTAGCGCTCGTCCTCGCCCAATTCCCGCTCCATCTCTTTCGCCACCACGCTGATGGTCGCAAGCGGCGTGCCGAGTTCATGCGCGGCCGCAGCCGCAAGGCCATCCAGTTGATGCAGATGTTTTTCTCGCTGCAGGATAAGCTCCGTTGCGGTCAGCGCGTCGGCGAGAAGCGTCGCTTCCTGCGAGACCCGATAAGCATAAAATGCGGCGAAGGCCATCATCGATACGATTGAACTCCACATGCCGAGCTGCAGCAGCGGATGCACCTCCGGCGTCCGTCCTTCGAACCAGGGCAGGGGAAAAGGGGTGAACGCGAGGAGCGTGATGAAGGCGAGCGCGGTGACGAAGAGCGCGATGGAATGACGGTTCGGTTGCGAAGCAAACGAAATAATGACGGGAATGCAGATCAGCGGCGCGAACGGATTGCTCAGTCCGCCGGTGATGAAAAGCAGCGCGCCCATCTGGAAAAGATCGAGCGACAGCACCGCAAATGCCGCCGCTGGCTCAAGCCGGTAGGTCGCAGGAAAGGTGACGGACAACAGGGCATTGGCCGCGGCCAGGGCCGCAATCAATCCCAGGCAAGTCATGAGCGGTAGGGAGAATTCGAACCAATAGGCAACAAGAACCACGGTCAGCAATTGCCCGGCAACAGCGACCCAGCGCAGTCGGACCAGTGTCTCCAGTCGTAGCCGCCGGCTGGAGGGACCGAATTTGGTCGCAAGATCCATGTTCATTCGTGACTGCCTCTCTCTTTCACCATTCAGGTGCCGCGTGGCTTCGCGCGGCTGGTCGGCTCGGCCGATGCCGGGTCCTCGGGCCAGGGATGTTTGGGATAGCGCCCCCTCATCTCCGCCCGCACATCCCGCCACGACCCTGCCCAGAAACCAGGCAGATCCCGTGTCGTCTGAATGGGTCGATGGGCGGGTGACGTCAACTCCAGGAGCAGTGGCAATTTGCCGCCGCCAATCGACGGATGGGTGCGCAGCCCGAAGAGTTCCTGGACGCGGATCTGCAGCACGGGCTCTGCGCCGTCATACCGAATAGGATGCGCATGCCCCGTCGGGGCGGTAAAATGTGTGGGAACCTCCCGCTCGAGATCACGCTGAAGCCCAGGCGGAACAAGGCTCATCAAGCCGTCATAGAGGCTAGACGCCGACACGTCCTGCAATCCGGTGACGCCGGACTGGAATGGAACGAACCAGTCTTCCAGCCGCGCAACGAGGCCTTCGTCGCTGGTGTCCGGCCATGGCTCGCCATGCAGCCGGAAAAGGAAGCCCAACCTCTGGCGCAATTGCTCGCTGGCTTTCGAGAACGGCAGGACCGAAGGTCCGAGCAGTCGCGCCCCGTCGGCAAGGGCGCGCGCTGCCGCTTCTCCCTTCGGCTTCGGCAAAGGGGTCTCCTCCAGCACGATGGACCCGATGCGGGTCACCCGCCGCGCCCGCGCCTGACGGCTCGCCACGTCGAAGCCGCTTTCATCGAGCGTCTGGATCACATCAGGCAGGCTTTCCTCGATCTGTGCGCGAGTAATCTCTGCGGCGGAGAGAATTCTTGCTTGGGCTGCCTTGCCGGTGAGGTCGGCAATGACCAGCATGTCAGCCCCGGCGAGCCGCTCGGTCTCCGGCAGCTCGGCCCCACGCCCGTTCGCCATGACAAAGCGACCGCGTCCACCGCGTCGCTTGGCGATGCGATCGGGAAATGCATGCAGAAGAAGAGTGCCTGCGGTGACGGCGCGGTCGTCACGCTGCACGGCCTGCTTCCCCAAAGCAGCAACGAGCCGCCCGGCGAGCGAACGCGCGCTTGTGGCTCTTTCGCCCCTATCCCGCTGGAACCGGCGCATCCTCTCCTCGACGTCGACATCGCTCCCGCCCAGACCCTGCTCGGTAAGCATGACCGCAAGATCCGCTGCGGGCCGCACTGAACCCATTTCTGCGGCAGCCAAGACCATGGCGGCGAGCCGGGCAGGCAGGCCGAAGTCCCGCATCTGCCGGCCCCGTGGGGTTAACTGCAGGGACGTGTCCAATGCCCCGAGTTGGATGAGCAACCGTCGGGCTTCGCCGAGTGCCGCAGCCGGAGGCTGGTCGAGCAGCGAAAGCTGGGTCGGATCACTCACGCCCCAATGCGCCATGTCGAGTGCAAGTCCGGAAAGGTCTGTCGCGAGGATCTCCGGCGGCGTGAAGGCGGGAAGGGCAGCCGTCTGGCCTGTATGCCAGAGCCGGACGGCGACCCCAGGCTCCGTGCGCCCCGCACGGCCGGCTCTTTGATCCGCGGACGCGCGTGAAACCCGGACTGTTTCGAGCCGTGTGATCCCGGTTGACGCTTCATGAACCGGCAACCGCTGAAATCCGCTGTCGATCACGACACGTACGCCATCGATTGTAATGGAGGTCTCGGCAATGGAGGTCGATAAAACCACTTTGCGCTTGCCGGCCGCGGCCGGGCGGATGGCGGCATCCTGTTCGGTCTGGCTGAGATTGCCGTAAAGCGGTGTCACCATCACATCCGCGGCCACACGCCCGTCCAGTCGTTCCGCTACGCGCCGGATTTCTGCCTGCCCGGGAAGAAAGGCGAGGATTGAGCCCGGCTCATTGGAGAGTGCGGACAAAATGGCCGAGGTCACCGCGTCCTCGATCCTTTCGTCGCCGGACCGATCGCGATAGCGGACATCCACGGGAAAGCTGCGCCCTTCGCTGACCACCGCGTGCTTCTGGTCCAGCAGATCCAAGATCCGCTCCACATCCAGCGTCGCCGACATCACGACGATCTTCAGATCCGGCCGCAGCGCTGATTGTACATCGAGTGCGAGCGCCAGACCGAAATCGGCATCAAGCGATCGCTCGTGAAATTCATCGAAGATCACCGCACGAATACCGGAGAGTTCGGGATCCTCCAGGATCATCCGGACGAAGACGCCTTCGGTTACCACCTCGATCCGGGTTTTTGCCGAGATCTTGTTGTCGAGCCGCATGCGATATCCGACGGTCGCGCCCACGCTTTCGCCGATGATGTCGGCCATGCGGGCCGCAGCCGCTCGTGCTGCAAGTCGCCGCGGCTCCAGAAGGATGATCCGCCCGTCACCTCGCCAGGGCTGGTCGAGCAGGTACAGCGGCACCAGCGTCGTCTTGCCCGCGCCCGGCGGTGCTGACAGCACCAATCGGTTCTCGGTCGCCAGATGCCGGCCGACGGGCTCGAGCTGTGGCGTGATCGGTAGAGAGGGAAGCGGACGCTGGCTCATGTCCGGGCGTGACCGCCCGACATGGTTTCATAAGCGAGGATCGCTCCCGCAAGATCCTCGAGTGCCGCTCCCACCGATTTGAAAAGCGTGATCTCGTCTGCGGACTGCCGCCCCGATCGCGCACCTGTTACGAGTTCAGTCAGCTCCGCGGCGATATCTTCCCGCGTGATCAGCCCGGCCGCAAGCGGCTGGAGCAGATCACCGGCTTCAGCAAAGGCGCCGGCGCGCGTATCAACGAAGAGGCTCGCTCGCTGCACGGCTTCATCATCGCTTTCGCGCATATCCTTGTTGAAGGCACCCACCAGATCGAGATGACTGCCGGCTTTCAGCCAGGCACCCTTGATCAGCGGCGCAGTGGACAGCGTCGCACAGGAGATAATGTCCGCCGAACGGGCTGCGGTCTCCAGATCGCTGACCGCCTCCGCGGGATAACCGAGCGCCTTGGCCTCCGCAGCCACGGCTTGAGCTTTTGCAATGTCGCGTCCCCAGATCAGGACCGAGGTGATCGGGCGTACGTGACTATGGGCTTCGATCAGGTTGAGTGAGAGGCGACCTGTTCCGACGACCAGAAGGCTCGAGGCGTCGTCCCGCGCCAGATATCGTGCAGCAAGGGCTGAAGTCGCGGCGGTGCGTCGTGCCGTCAGTTCGCCCCCGTCAATGACGGCGAGCATCTCGCCGGTCTCCCCCGACGACAGGAGATAGCTGCCGTGAATGGCCGGCAAACCGCGTCTATGATTGTCGGGAAAGACAGACACCAGTTTGACGCCGATATAGCGCCCCGGCTGCCAGGCCGGCATCAGCAAAAGCGTGGCAGGCCGCTCTCCGGGCACCTCCACAGAATGATGGTGCCGCACCGGCATGATACAGGCGCCCGCGAACATGTGTGCGACCGCGTCGATCAGTGAGGGGAAGGCAAGAGACTTGGCCGTAGCGGCCCGATCGAGAATAAGCATGGTATCAGCAACCTCCAGAACAGGAGCGGACACTAGCAAGCCGGAGCACCCTTGCAAACGCCGAGCCGCAAGAGGCGGTCCTGGATCGCTTTGGAGAACTCGAAGGGCCCCAAAATGGCGTCGCGCCGGCTCTCTCACGAAATTATCCTTTAAAAACAGTTAGATGTTAGATTTTTGTATTTTTGTTGCGATTGGTTGTTGACGTGTTGG